>JBGFRO010000037.1:0-168831 GCA_041695085.1 Bacteroidota bacterium
GGAGCCTCCCGCGATTACATTAAGAGCCTGTTTAGATCCGGGTCTGGGTCCGTTGCGGCTGGAGATCACCAGGGTGTTTATGGCCATCTACTATGGCATCTGTCACAGCAACACGGGCGCAGAGTGGATAAGTTCGATTTCAACCATCACAGAGTCAGCGAAGGCTTGTTTGGTTCTGACAGCGTTTCAGACAACGGCAGATGGATTGGGACTCTCGATCGAACTTAAGGCACCGGGCTTGGCCGTAGTGGTGAAGGATTATGCTTCGGAGGAAGCAACGCTTGAGCATGAGAAGCTGCATGCGAACAGATTACGGTCATACGTGGAAGATGCTGTTTCCGCCATCCGGGGTGAGGTGCGGAATGCGACACTAAGCAAGAAGGAGGCCCGAACGGCAGAACAGGCTGCGGCGAAATTAGTCGAAAAACAAAAAGAAATTCAGTGGAATTTAGGTCTGAAATATGGAGATCTCAAGAAAAAGAACAAACATCGGGACGAACTCGATGCGCGTAAGGTTCAGTTGTTGACGTTACGATCTCAGATCAATCATCTACGAGAAATTTGTCCGCAATAGACTTTTGAAAGGAGTTGGTATGAGAATCTTATGGCAGCTTTGCGTACTGCTGATTCTACTCAATGTTCATAAGCTTTTCGGGCAAGAGTTTGAAATCACCTATGGGAAGCCCGGTTTCGAACTTTCCAAAGAAGGAATAGATACGACCGATATTACGAAGATTAAATCCCTAATCGATGGAGAGAGCCGTTATATGAGTCTTCTGGCTTCTGTATTCCTTGCTGAGCGAGGTATAAGTGACATAGCTCCTAAGATCAAAGAACGCTATAGGCAAGAGATGAAAGATCCCCTGCCCCCGTTCGACTATCTCATTGCTCTGTACCTGCTCAAAGACTCAGAAGCGCCAAGATATTTATCTGAGTTTGTTGACACGATCCTAACGCGGCACAGACGGGGGCAACATGCCGATCCAAGTCAAATGTATTCTGCGCTTGAGATGATGTATAACCTCGGAGATTATTCCAGGTTTCCACTGATCGATAGTTTGTCTCAGAACCTGGAGACGATTCTTTGGAAACCTGGCCATGTCCAGGTCGTGGTTGCGTTTGGTAAAAGGCCAGAATACCGAGCACGCGTATTTGAACTCCTGAAGAAATTCTTGACCTATCCTGACCGCAGTATTCGGATAAACACCGTGATCGGTCTGAGGCAGTTTCTGGACATCTCCGAGACGCGCACCCTGCTGCGTGGAGTTGCTCTCAATGACACCGACGGTACAATAATCAATGAGGCGATCAAATACCTGTATGTTATTTACAAAGACCCAGAAGTTATCAATCTCTGCGAGCAAATATGCAAGACGACGATAGATTTTTCTGTGTTTGAAATGGTTATAAGTTGGCTCTGGTTGCACATTGCTACCCCTCCAGCTTTGAAGGCGCTCCAGAACATCGGGGCTGCTCGCTCTGAAGGCGAATTCCACCAATGGGCTTCAAGACAGATTAACTTCTTCCGTCCAAAAAAGCCACCCGATACGGTACTTGTGTCCATTATGCTTGACACGTTGGTTTCTTTCAAACACCAAGTCGCGGCCTTAGGCTGGCTTGGCGACAAGAACTTTGTCAAAGAACTCGACAACCATCTCGACAACGCCAAACGCCATCTTACACGCCGCGATTCACTCAACACAGCACAGCAAGTCCGGCTCTTCCAGGAGAAAGTTCATCGTGAGCACGAGCGCACCAAACAGAAACAGCAGCGGGGTGTGCCCCGCGATCCACGCTTTGTCACCATCGAAGCCTGGAAGTTTCTCTATCATCACGCAGGCTACATTCTGGAGCGTCTGCCGCGGGAAAGGAAACCGAAATAAGAGCCCTGACCACAAGGAGGATAGTATGAAGACGTTGAGAAGCTTTCTCCCCATTCTGTTCACCTCGTCGGATCTGCCAGCGCTCTCCCAACAGGTTCATCAACTTCAGAATTATCCGAACCCGTTTAATCCTGCTACAACTCTCTCTTTCCAGCTTCCAGCCTGATCCAGAGTCACTCTTAAAATCTTCAATCTGCTTGGCCAATTAGATGCAGGGTATCATCAGCGAACGCGGGATGCTTCAGGCGTTGCGACGGGGATCTATCTCTCTCAGCTGAGTGTAACGACAGAGCAAGGTTCGCAGGAGGTCGCGTGCCGATCTTTGATCGTCGTTCGATGATTTGAACTTGACCTTCTTAAAGAGAGCAGGACCAGCAGGCTGTTGTCGTCCGATCTACTTCGTATCCAAAATCAGCGGTAGTCCATCCCGCCCTGCTCCGATAATCACGACTTTCGCGTTTGTAGAGTTTGCAAGCTTCTCTGTCGCTTCGATTCCCTTCCATCTCAACAACTGATCGTTAATACCGCGTGCAACGATGTTCTGGAAATCGGCAATACCCTGAGCTTCGATTCGCTTGCGTTCTGCCTCCTGTCGTTCCTTCTGCAGCACGAATTGCATTCGCTGACTTTCCTGATCGGCCCTCAGCTTCTCCTCGATAGCTTTGGAAAGATCGGGAGGCAGACCGACACGGCGTAACGGCGTTGCTTCCACCGTTATCCCGCGCGGCTCCACCAGCTTTTCCAATTCTTTCAAGATTGCCTGCGTGAGCAACTCTCGTTCGGATGTGTAGAGCGCACGGGCTTCATAGGCCGCCGTCACACCGCGCGCAACGGAGCGGAAGTTGGGCTCAAGAATAATCTGCACGTAGTTCTCACCAATCGTCTTGTACACTTCGCCCGCCTTATCCGGATTGAGATGGAACAATGCACTCACCTCTAACTGAACGGTGAGCCCCTCTTTCGAAGGCACGTCCATCACCTCCTTGATTTCCTGCGTCTTGACGGAAAACTTGATGACGCGGGCAAGTGGGTTGACGAAGTTCACTCCCGATTTCAGCGTATTGTCCGAGACCATGCCGAAGAAGTCGACAACGCCGACATGACCTGCAGGTACGACGGTGAACATTTGCGAGAGCGCGATGAGCAAAAAGATGACTCCCACGAATCCGGCAAATGTGGCCGAGGTTTTCGCGAGCTGTCCACCATAGGCAACTTTCTTGCGGGCGGAGTTCCAAACGACGAACGCGCCGATGGCGATGAGCAGAGTAACGATAAAGAGCATAGGAACCTCCTTTTCAGAAATGCGCCAGTCGATCATCTCCTGACGCGGTGAGGGTGAAATGAATGAAGGGTGAATTGGTATACGTGCAAGCTCTTACGCGATCATAAACAGCTCCCGACATCAGTCAAGACGATGGGAAATCTTCCATTCTTCTTATTGATAAGGCAAAATCATATCATAGACATTGGGATCGCGTCGGGCGCGCTTACCGCCGCCAACCCACTCGCTCGCCTTTTCTCTCACAGTTCGAAATTCTCCTATTCCCGCTCCGCCATGGTCATCCTGACAACCGACGAGAACGGTATACCTCCACGTCGGCTCCGGCCTTCCCAGAACATCATGAGGAAGTGAAAACTCTATACGTCGAGTCGCGGTCGAGCCGAGCGGCTTCAGGACATCCTCGTCAGCAGGCAGATACTCGGCGAGAATGGCGCCGGTTGCGTCTTCTATCCTCACCCCACCGCCCACATAGATGATCTTTTCGTACGAGTACCTTGGATCAAGAATGAACTGCGAATTCATTCCCACCTCTCTTTTGCCGGAACTCGCTTTTCCATCTGTATCGATTGCAATGGCGACATAGGTCAACTGGAAACCGTACTCGGGATGCCAACCGGGATTTGAGAGTGTCCGGAAGTGCAGAGAAATGTAGGCGTTCTTCGCGTCGGAAGAGAGAGTGAAACGCGTAATGTCCAAACTTCCTGCCTTAAGGTGTGGTGTTTGCGGATAGACGTAGGAACCCGTCCCCACATCGTCTCCTACGGGATCCGTGAGATCGATCAACACGTTCGCTTCGGGGTTCTCGCGCTTCACCTCTTCGTGTCTTAAGATTCTGTGTTTCGGCCCTTGCAGGGCTTTAAGGTCCTGTCGCACAAGCGGCGTTGCAAGTCCAACTGGTTCGCCCGCTTCTTTTCTGAGGATAGGACTGTGGAGGTACGCCTCCGCTCGTTTACCATTCACAAAGATGTCATAGGAAGTGATTTCGACGATTGTTTCCTGATCAGCTTGTAATGTGGTGTTTATCGATCGCATCTGTCCGTTCTTGGATGGCCATTCGACTGTCAGATTTATTGTGCCGATGCTTGGCGTTCGCAGCGTTACTTTTCCTTCATCACCATTCTGGTTTATGAAGGCAGATATCCAATTCTCTTTGTAGGGAATCCGAAACCGAACGCTTCTGAAGGTTGATGGAAGTCGCGGGGAGATATGGATCGTTCCTTCCCATGCATCGGTTCGGACTCCGAGATAATCCTGATAGAACGAGCGGATAAACTCGGCGAGGCTCCACGCTTGGGACGCCGTGCCGGAAAGTCGAGGCTCGTGTTCGCCGGGACGCGGAGCTGCATCGAGAAGCTCCGAGAGCGTCCCCACCGCGCCGCGGTCGAGCATCTGCGTCACCATGTTCGCTGTGACCTCGAATGCGAGGTCGGGCAGGCCGAAGCGACATGCATGCGAAATCCATGGTCCTGCTAGCCACGTCCACACAATGCCGTTGTGATACGCGGCATCCTGAACGTAGTAGGGGCGATAGTGATGATAGGGATGGAAGTTCTCGTCGTTTTGAGACAAAGAAGCGACCCCGTGTGGATAGACGAGCTCCTGCGTTACGTTTCTGAAGACCTTCCATCGAACCTCAACATCGTCAATGAGTTGAAGGGTAAAGAGTTGGTTGGGACGAACTTGGTGGTCGGGTGACCCATCGATGTTGATGTGATCGTAGACAAAACCTCGCATCCGGTCAACAAACCTCTGGTTGAAGTGTGCTTCCACTTTTTGTTGCGCGAATTCCCATCGAGTAACCGATGCGCTGTCTCCCATCAAGCGAGCAAGTGCAATCCCGCTCCCCAGCTGTTGATGCCAAAGAGCCTGTATGTCGTTTGCTCTGTTTCCACGGGGACTCCACGGGCCCTCTGGCCCGACAGCGTCCATCCACGTTTCGGCATCTTCATGTGTGAGAAAACCGTAGCTGTCGACTCGATGCACCAGCGCGCCTTCGATTGCTCGGCTGACGACGGAAAACAGTGACCGCGCGAAGGTGAGGTCGCCGGAAGCCTTGACGTACTCCAGCAGCGCGATGCAAAACCACGCTGTGCCGTCGGCAGTGTTGTAACTTTTGGAGAGCGTTGTCACAAGATTGGGGATGCGTCCGTAGTTCTTGCTTTTTGGATTCACCTCCTGCCATTCTGCGAACGAACGAAGGATCGCTTTTGCGTCCGAGAAATTGCCCGTGACAAGCGTTGCCCCGGGCAAGGAAATGAAAGAATCCCTCCCCCAGTAGTTGTTGAACCAGGGCAGTCCGGCAAAGATCCCCTTTTTCGTCTGATTCATGATGAGCGCGTCGACAGATAGGATTGCCCAGTGGAGCGCTTTGTCAAAACGCGGGTGGTCGGTGCGGATGAATGTGTTGTTGAGGTGTCGCTCCATTCGCTTCGCACGGCGTGCGATCAGGTCGCTATGCGTTTCTCGTACTGACCGGGCCAAGGTAAGGGTCTCCGCCTCACTTGATCCTGCGACGAGAAGTACGGCGGCGGTTCGGCCGTCAAGGGTCGTTTGCAGGCCGGCTGGAGCGAAAGCTCCATGAGCTGAAAGAGATCCGACGGCCTGCGAACTTCCATCGCCCGTATTTGCAAAGGTGATGCCGATCCAGGCCGGAACTCCGGTCGGCATGTCCGATTCCAGATTTCTTCGCGATGCAATGAGCAAGACACCCTCGGCCTGTTTCACCACATACTCGCTGGAATCCTCCGCTCCTCGAAAGAGCGGAGAGAGAGAAAGAAGATTCCCTTTGAGCTGAGAGAGTTCGACGACGAGGGCGTTGAGGGAATCGAGAAGTGTTACGGTCTCCAACACACCCGGTTGATACACCCTTGTGAATTGGTGTGGAGCGACAAAGGTGAGGTTGACGGATGACCTCTCAAGCACTTTCCCATCGATGGCGAGGAGATAATCTTCGAGGATCTCCTGGGCATAGATGTGCCATCCATGCCATCCGCTGCGATGGGGGAGATGAGTCTCCGTAAAGAAGAATCCTGCCTCTTTGTTGGTGTAGACGACTTCGCGTGAGCGACTGTGTACTTCGACGGTCAAGTCCTCGAGGCGGATGGGGGCGTCGGAGCTTCCGCTTGGGCGGCACGCCGAAAGCAATGACACAAGAACGATGGGGAAAAGTATTCTCAACTGAGCTCTAATCGATGAAAAGTCTTCGGCAACTTACAGATTTTTGGAGTGGAGAGCAATCGAAACAAGATGAGATTGCTCTGAGGCAATGTATTGATGTATATCGGTGTTAGGGGATCGGTTTCTTCCCGGTCCTTAATTTTGTATTTTGGCGTCTTGAAAGGAGTCAAGATGATTGAAACAGCTGTTGAAGCGGCGATGGAGGCGGGACGATTCCTCAAGATGAATGTTGGCAAATTCCGTCACGTCGAGCGAAAAGAAGGACAGGAAACGAACCTCGTTACCGAAATCGACAAACGCTCCGAAGAGATCATCATCTCAAAAATCAAACAACGCTATCATCATCACGATTTTCTCGCAGAGGAGTCGGGCAGTCACGATACGAAATCCGACTACCGGTGGATCATCGATCCGCTTGATGGGACGCTCAACTTTACACACGGTTTTCCCATCTTCTGCGTCTCTCTTGCCCTCGAAATCAAAGGCGAAGTCGTGCTCGGTGTTGTCTACGATCCGAACGCGGACGAGCTGTACACAGCCGAGAAAGGGCGGGGAGCGATGTTGAACCACAAACCGATCCGCGTCTCCACCACCTCATCGCTCATCGAGAGCATGCTCGTCACCGGTTTTCCGTATCATATCCGGACAAATCCCGACCACGCCATCGAACACTTCAACAATTTCCTCATGGAGGCACAAGCGATCCGTCGACTCGGCTCCGCTGCGTTGGATCTCTGCTATGTCGCGGCAGGCAGGTTCGACGGATTCTGGGAAGTGGCGTTGAATCCCTGGGACATGGCAGCAGGAGTCCTGCTCGTTCAGGAGGCGGGGGGGAAGTACACCGATTTCCGCGGATTCCCGACAACGATCTACCAAAAGCAGCTTCTCGTCAGCAACGGGAAAATCCATGACAAGATGGTAGAGGTGCTGAAGCGTGCGATGTGATGGAGGGGGTAGGTGGGGAGGAGGATGGTTCTTCCTGCCCGGGAGGTTGCTTTCTCCTACAGCTTGCTGACGAGATCGAGCGCAATAAGGGCGAAGGTGACCAGCAGAGCCACTGAAAAGAAGCCGACCACGAGAGCGTACTGCACCGCTCGCTTTGTCTCCGCCCAGTCGATCTCGCGAGCCGGGCGCGTGGTGACGCGGATATCTCCCGTCACGCTGACCTGACACGCCAACCGGAGTTCGGGTGTTACCTTACGTTTGACGAGGTAGCGGCCCGCGATCAGCATTTCTTCCTCTTCGGTTCGTGCATTCACTCCTTTTCCGTCGATGGCTACCACATCCGCCGCGCAGGGGAAGCTCACGGGTCCAAGCTGAAGGTTGGCGTGGAAAACCCGCCAGAAGGGGGAGTACAAATGAATGCCGCTCTTGAGAGCGGCCTTGCGAAGGTTTGTTCCGGGAAGAACGTCGAGCGATTTGTGTTCGCGCTCGAAGACGATCGTCGGCATTCTGCTGTCTGCTCCTGATTAATGCTCGTCCAATGAACGGTCTGATGCGTACCTCTTTGCTGTGCCGGGGGGCACGGTGTAGATATAGCTGTGAAGATATTCGATGTTCTGTTCTTTCACACTCAGGTCTACCATCAGCAGGTCACGCAGCGAAACCATGCCGATCAGTTGCTCCCCCGAAACGATGGGGAGGTGACGGCAGTGAACTTGCTGCATCTTCCTGAGGCACGACTCGTAACTCTCGTCTGCTCGCGCGATGACAACGTCTTTGGTCATCACATCTTTGACGAGCGCGGCTGATGGATTGAGGCCGCGAGCGATTACGCGCGTAATGACGTCACGCTCGGAGAAGATGCCGACCAGCCTGCTGTGATCATCCACAACGGGCAACGCGCCGACGTTTTTTTCCGCCATGAACTGCGCGGCGTCTGCAACCGTTTTGTTCTCTGTGAGCGAGTACAGCGGACGCTCACGGATGAGTTCGCTGATCGGTTTCATGGTACCTCCTCCTCGCATGTGGTGATGTCCGATGAACCGCGCGTTACGATTGAAGCAGGGGGCTGAAGTATAACAAGATTTTCGAAGTCGCGCAAGGAGCGGTAGTCGCCCCTGATTCCGACATAGAGGCGTGTTCTGTCGGAGGTTCGCAGAACTACATCCGTTCGAAATGGACACACTCTTCTTCGCCGCAGAGGTAAACATCATAACCCGCAACGCGACAATCCTCTCGAGGCTATGCAAAAAGTTCAATCGACGTGATGTGCGAGTTCGAGCTTTGAGGAATTCAGACAGTTTTCGCAACACCACTGTGGGCGAGAAGGCTTCTCGCCCTCCATTTTGCATAGCCTCACAAAAGAAAACGTGCCGAAATCAAACGCACGCGATTGCTTTCCAACCCGCGTGCCGTGATTTCGACCTCCTCCCGCTTGCTCCACTTCAGTTGTAACGACTCTTTAAATCGGATTTAAGGAGTCGCGACAAGCGTTCAATGCATACAATGACACCGGAGAGAACCGACTATCTCCACGGATGGACTCCCGCTTTGTCGATGAGCGAGTGAATCAACGGCCGTTGTGCCGATGGTGTTATCCCGATCTGAAACGACTTCGCGATGCGCGAGCGAGCGGCGTCGATAACATCCTCACGATCCGTGAAGAACGTGGCTACGACCTCATGATCCTCAACACGGTCCCCCTCTTTCTTGCGGAGCAAGATGCCAGCCTTTGGATCGATTCGGTCGTCCACCTTTTGCCTGCCCGCGCCCAGCATGATTCCTGTCAAGCCAAGTTCAAGCGGGTCGAGGGCGGTGATGAACCCTCCTTCGCCTATTCGAACGTCAATCATGTGTTTGGAGAGAGGATAATTCTCAAGGTTCTCAATCACCCTGATATCTCCACCCTGCATCTCTACCAATTCGAGAAACTTTCTGTAGGCCGCTCCCGACCGGATTGCATCGCGTGACATCTTCTCTCCCTCTTCGATCGTCGATACTCGTTTCCCCAACATCAGCATTGCTCCCGCCAGCGCGTGCGTCAGATGCATTACATCTTTTGAAGCATCATCTTCGCCTCTTCGTCCGAGGAGACATTCCACCGACTCTACTACCTCCAGCCAATTTCCAATACCGATGCCCAAGGGCTGATTCATGTCGGTAAGAAGCGCCACTGTTTCCTTCCCGAAGTGGGTGCCGATCCGGACGAGCGTTTTGGCAAGTCTCAGCGCCTCCTCCGCTTGTTGCATGAACGCTCCGCGTCCACATTTCACGTCAAGCACCAACGCATCGATCCCCTCCGCCAGCTTCTTGCTCATGATGCTTCCCGCTATGAGCGGAATGCACTCTACCGTTCCGGTGACGTCGCGAAGCGCGTACAGTTTCTTGTCGGCAGGCGCGATCTGTTCGGTCTGACCGATCATCACGAGTCCGGCTTTCTTCAATACGTGCTTGTATTCCGGGATGGAGAGGTTGGTGCGAAAGCCAGGGATCGATTCAAGCTTGTCAAGCGTGCCGCCGGTGTGCCCCAGCCCCCGACCGGAAATCATCGGCACCGGCACGCCACACGAAGCGACGATCGGGGCAAGGATGAGCGACACTTTGTCACCGACCCCGCCGGTAGAATGTTTGTCTACCTTCACGCCGGGGATTTCCGAAAGGTCGAGCACATCACCGGACCGCAGCATGACATCCACAAAGATGAGGGTCTCTTCCTCGTTCATCTCTTGAAAACAACATGCCATCAGGAAGGCCGACATCTGGTAATCAGGCACGCGTCCCTCAACATAGCCGTTCAAGAGAAAGCGAAACTCGGCTTCCGTGAGCGCTCCGCCGAAACGCTTCTTGCGTATAAGCTCAACAATGTTCATCGGAGATGGGTTGATTCAGGTTGGAGTGATTTCAGAAGGCACGCGGAAAGAGTTCACCTCACGATTCAACTTTCACGGTGAACTCCCGCCCGCATCGGTTGCATTTGCACTCGATCGTTACCCAGTTGTTCCGTTCGTAATAGCTCAGCTCCGCCAGCTCCCCCTCGCAGGTGCTGATAAGGCATCGTTTCAGATCGATGCGATACGTTCGGTTCGCAGCGGGCTCGAAAGATGTATTATCGGTGCTCATCTTGGACTCCTGATCTCATTCATCAATCACGGATTCTTTACAACTCGCTCGGCAAGCATGACGCCACAAATCGTCTTGGCATCGACGATCTCGCTCGATAGAATCATCCGCAGCGCCGAATCAAACGGCATCCGCACAAGCTCGATGTCTTCTTCCCCCTCCTCAAGTTTCTGACCAGTTGAGGAGTGTCGTACATTCATGGCAAGAAAGAGATGGAGCCGCTCATTGCAGAAGCCGGGCGTTGTATAGATCGAAGTGAGTGGCTTCCAACGATCGGCAACGTATCCGGTCTCTTCCTCCAGCTCTCGTTGGGCACAGAGCAGAGGGTCTTCACCGTCATCAAGTTTTCCAGCGGGGAGTTCAAGCAACTCCTTTTTCACGGGGTGACGATAATGGCGAATCAGCAGCAGGTCGCCGTTCTCGAACACCGGTATCGCCACCGCTCCACCAGGGTGATCGGCAACCTCGCGTAGTCCGCGTCGACCGGAGGGATATTCAATCTCGTCGACCACAAGGTCGAACACCCTTCCCGTGTAGCGGCGTTCGCTATGAAGGATTTTGGGGAGGGCCATGAGGTACGGTGAGGAGGTGCACGACGCGTTGCGGGAAGGGGATCTGTATCCCTTCCTTCAAGAAGGTCTCGTAGATCTGTTCACGCAGTTTCGTCTCGATGAGGAATTTCTTCCGGTAATCATCTGTGCGGGCGATGAGGCGGAGATTGATGGAAGAATCGGCCAGCGCAACGGTGAATACCTCGGGGGCAGGATCGGCAAGGATATCGGCATGGCTCTTTGCAAGATCAAGCATGATCTTTTTGGCGTCGTCGAGACGTGTGCCGTATGCAACGCCCACATCTACCATCACGCGGATCACCTGTTCTGGATAAGAGTAATTGACGATGCGTCCTTTCGTTAACTCTGCGTTCGGTAAAATGATGAGATTGTTGTCAAAATCGAGGATCTTGGTGCTCCGGACGCCGATTTCGTAGACATCCCCCGTGTCGCCGTTTGGAAGTTGAATCCGATCACCGACGCGAAAGGGACGATCGATCATAATGACGAAGCCCGCGATCATGTTTGCGATCGTGTCCTGAGCGGCAAGGGCGATGGCAAGCGATCCCACGCCGAGCGATACCACGAGACTACTGACGTCCTGACCGAAGTGGTCGAGAATAATGATGACCGCAAGGAGTGCGATGACGATGTTGATGAGGCGGTTGATCAGCGGAAGGAGGGCTTCATTGAATTTAGAGTCTGTCCGTCGCGCATGCCGTTCCATCGCGTATTTGACCGATGTATCAGCAATACGAATCAAGACGATCGTTACGACGATTACAAAGCAGACGAAGATGATCCCTTGTGCGTATCCGAGGAATTGTCGGGCCATCACGTCGGTCTCCCGCGTCGCTTTGATGAGCTCTTCCGATGCGAGATACGCCCCGACCACCACGGCGATCCATTTGATCTTGTCGAGGATGATATTCAGAATCAGATCATCCAATTCGCTTGCGGTGCGGGCGATGATCTTGCGACCCACCGTGCCGAGCAGGCGTTTAACGATCCAGCCGCTCACCAGCGAAAGCAGAACAAGCAGGCCCGCCACCAGCAGGTGATACAGCAAGTCATTATTCACGTATGTTCGGAGCTGTTCCATGAGAGGAGTGCTGGTGATGTTCAATAATTCCCCCGACTTCCCGGCTTGACCGCGATGCTCCCCGACTGGCACATCGGGCATTCCGAAGGCTGATACGTGACGACGTCCATCTGGAGCACGGAAAAATGTTTAGTTTCGAACTTGATCTTACCGTTTGTCCGATCGACGATGTATCCGACGCCGGCGAGTCTCGCGTTCGCTTTCTTCACCAGTTCCACCACGTCGAAGACAGACCCGCCCGTCGTCACAACGTCTTCCACGATCAAGACCCGCTCGCCGGGATGAAGCTCGAACCCGCGCCGCAGTTCCATCACGCCGTCTTTGCGTTCCGCAAACAGCGTTCGCGCCCCCAACATGCGACCAACCTCCGTTCCGACGACGATGCCGCCGATGGCCGGTGAGATGACCACTTCGACATCGGCGTACTCAAAGTGCTTTGCAATTTCTCCGGCAAAGAGGTGAAGGTATTTCGGATACTGAAGAACGCGTGCGCACTGAAAGTACTGCGGACTGTGCAAGCCCGACGTAAGCTGGAAGTGTCCTTCGAGAAGAGCCTTTGTTTCGCGAAAGATGTCCAGAACCTGGTCTTTTGGGAGTTTCATACGTGTGGTGGAGACAAGTGGATGAAAAGGCGCGGGAACAAGGGAGCACTCTATCCTTCAAGATCCGTCCTTATCATTCAGCGCCCCGACAGGCGCTCCGAAGATACCAAGAAGTGAGACGAGTAGCAACGCAGTACTCGGTAGGAAGCCTGACGGTCGAATTACTCCTCAAGCTCATCCAGCGCTTCCTGCATCTCGCTGCGCGCGTGGTGGTCACCTTGTTGTGCCGCGACGCCTATCCCGCGTCGAAACATATCGACGGCTTTCTCGCGCTCGCCGATACGTTGATACAGGTAGCCCAATTGTTGAAAGGCGGGAACATACAGCGGATTGCGCTCCAATACTTCGAGCAACAGTTGGATCGCCCGGTTGGTATCCGATAAACCGGCATACTCGAGAGCAAGCGCATAGCGCGAGAAGCTGTCATTTGGGTCGCGCTCAAGGAGAGCGTGCAGTTTAGCGATGCGCTCTTTCCTCATAACGAATCGATTTGTTGAGCGAGAGCGAAATCGTACTCCGTCAAGCCCCCCGCGCTGTGGGTGGAGAGGGTGAGCGTGACTGTATTCCAGCGGATGTCGATATCGGGGTGGTGGTCGAGTTTCTCGGCGAGGAGCGCTACCGAGGTGACGAAGGCTATGGCGTGCACAAAGTCTTGTAGCTTCACCGTTTTCCGAATTTCCTTTCCCTCGCGAGCCCATCCCCGTAAGGCCGCAAGCCGCGTGGTAATTTCTTCTTCGGTCAATAATTTGCGCGTCATCGTGTCCTCCTATAATCGTGCAGCATTTTCCTGGATCATCTTTTCATATTCACTGCGGAGAATAATGTGTTTCGAGTCGATAGCCCGATCGATGGCGAGGATGCCGTTGAGGTGATCGATTTCATGCTGGAGTAGCTCCGCGAGCGATCCTGCTGCTTTGAGCGTTTCTCTTTTTCCCGACTCATTCTGGAACGACACTTCGATGGAATAGTGACGTTCCAGGAAAACAAGGAGGTCGGGAAAGGAGAAGCAATCGTCCCACAGACGAAATTTCTTTCTACCGCTTTTCGTGATGGTGGGGTTGATCAGCGGTCCCGTCCATTCGAAATCGATGTAGATTATACGTAGGGGGACGCCGATTTGAGGTGCTGCGATGCCGCGCCCAAAGCCACGTTTCTTGCGGAATTCGGCAAGCGTATCTCGAAGGTCGGCAACCGTTTTTCGAACGATCGGGTCGTTGGAGGACCTCACCGGCTTGCATTGCGTGCGCAGAACCGGATTGCCAAGAAGTGCTATCTCTTGAACGGCCATAGTGAAGGCAAATATAGGAATCACAAATGGGGGATGCAATTAACGAGTACCGCCTTGATTCCGACATCCTCCCGCTTGCTCCACTTAAGTTCTCACGACTCTCTAAATCGGATTTGAGGTACCGGCGACCTCGAACGAAACCCGTTGGACTCGTCCAAGTTTTTGACCAAGGAACCGCTCGCCAAGCTCCATGAACTTATCCGGCACATCGCTCACGAAAAACTGAAGACGCGGCTTCTGCGTGCTCATGTTGCTCAAGCCCTTCTCGTCCAGCAACTTCTTGACCGCCAAGGCAGTTGCCTCACCGGAATCGATCAATGTTACACTTTGATGGAGAACATCGCCGATCACGCCCCGCAATAACGGATAGTGCGTGCATCCAAGGACGAGCGTGTCGATTTTCTCGAGTGTGAGCGGAAAGAGATATTCCTTGGCGATCAGCTCCGTAGCTTTGTGGGACGTCCATCCTTCCTCTGCCAGCGGGACGAAAAGAGGACAAGCCCTGCCGAAGACCTGAATCGTTGGATCGAGTTGGCGGATTGCGTGCGTGTACGCGCTGCTCTTGATCGTACCTTGCGTCCCAATCACACCGATTCTTTTTCTTGAGGTCGACTTCACTGCGGCTTCCGCGCCCGGTAGAATGACGCCCATCACGGGTACTCTGGCGCGTTTCTGAACCACATCGAGTGCCATAGCCGAGACGGTGTTGCAAGCAATAACGATGGCTTTCACGTCGTAGCGGAGCAAAACGTCGGTATCCTGTGCAGCGTACTCGCGCACGACTTGAGCCGATTTGGGACCGTACGGGACGCGCGCGGTGTCCCCGAAGTACACCACGTTTTCGTGTGGGAGATGATGAAGGAGCGCGCGCACCACGGTCAATCCGCCAATGCCAGAATCGAATACTCCGATGGGTCGTGAGGTAGTCGCTGAGGTGTTCACGTCAATATCTTTCGCGTGCCGGATGCCTGTTCCGCTTCACTTCTGCACCACGAGTTCCGAGCGGGTGAGGTCTGCGATCGTTTTCAGAATTTCCTGCTTGATGTAGGCTCGCCTCTCCGGGTCGTCAATCTTGGAGCCGGTCCGATCGGTCACGTAAAAGGAGTCGACAATACCGTCCACCCGCGTAGCAATCTTTGCAAACGAGATATTGAGACCAAGCTTGGAGATGGTTTCTGTAACCTTATAGAGAAAGCCGAGCATATCCGGTGCGTACACGTCGATGATGGTGTACTTCGGATGTTCTTCGAATTCCACGTCGATTCGAATGTTCGGATTCTGCGATGCCGCACGTCGTCGCCACTTCATGCGGTGACGATGGAGGAGATGTTCGATGTCGGTTGCGCCGCTCAGAACATCGACCAATTCAGCCTGAATCTTTTCTTCCTGCTCCCGTGTCAGCGCGGTTTTCGTGAGGAAGTCGGTGACGCGGAACTTGTCGATGATGACGCCATCGGTGCGTGTAAAGATCTGCGCATCGAAGATGTTCGCGTCGTTCGCCGTCAGCACGCCGCAGAACTTCGACAGTGCGAACGGGGCATCCTGACCCAGAATCGTAATCTCCGTGTAGTTCACCTTCTGCACGAAGAGGGCCGCGACAACGTTCCCATCCCCGATTCTTCGGATGTGCTCGGCAATCTCCGCTTGGCTGAATGTGGCAAGATAGGAGGGGCTTTCGAATCCTTGTAGGTGATCGCGCGCAGCAGCTTCCGGTATCGAGACGGAGAGAGATTTGACCAGCTCTTGCACCCGTCGCGCATGAAGTTGCCGCTCACGCTCCTCATACTCCTTCGGGGTTTGACGCTCCTCGAGGAGCGAGCGCGTTCTTTTATAAAGCTCAAACAACAGCATTCCCTTCCAGTCGGTCCATACGTTCTTGTTGACCGCGTTCAAGTCCGCGTAGGTCAAGAGATAGAGATAATCGAGCTGAACGGGTCGTTCAAAGTGAGAAGCGAAGTCGACGATCGTCTGCGGGTCGCTCAGGTTCCTTCGGAACGCCACTTGTTCCATCAGCAGGTGGTGGTAGACAAGGAATTGAACATCCTTCAGCACATCTTCATAATGCAGTCTGCGCAGGATCGTCCCTGCCATCTCCATGCCGATTACTTCGTGGTCGCCGATGCGTTTCGGCTTCGCGATGTCGTGCAAAAGGCAGGCGAGGTAGAGCGTATCTCGTCGGGGAAGAGATCGAAAGACTTCACCGAAGCTATTGGCAGCCATCCTAAGTTGTTCAATACCAGCGAGAACCATCAGCGTATGTTCGTCCGCAGTATAGTAGTGATAAATGTTATGCTGGAAGAAGGCCACGAGCCCCTTCCATTCCGGAATCCATCGCCCAAGGAGGCCAAGCTCGTTCATCATCCGGAGCGTTTCGCTCACTCCTGCCGGTCGATTCAAGAGTTCGCGCAGGAGAGCGGTTTCGGTTTTGGAGCGCAGAGGACGCGCACGTGCAGCAAGTTGCAACAGGGCATCTTCTACCTCCCGTGAAAAGGGGAGTTGACGGTCGATGCTCAGGAGGAACGACATCAGTGCGTCGGTGTTTGTAAGCTTCTTTCGTTTCCGTGTGAGAGCAAGATGACGCCGGCGCATGACAAACGGCTCAGTCAATGCTTCGTGTGGAGCCGCGGGGTTGAGGGGGTTTAATCGTTCCGCTTCGTTTTTAAGGATTCTGCTCGTGAGCTGTGCGATGGCACGTGAGGCAACGTAGTATTCGTGCATGAATCGTTCGACACGAGTGCGGGTCGATGTCGGACGATAGTTGAGTGCCTCCGCTACCTGTCGTTGAAAGGTAAACTCCAGCGAATCGTGGAGGGATGAAGCTTGAAGATGCATCTCATTCCGCACTCGCAGAAGCGCGTCGAATGCTACCCGAGTCTGTTTCAACGCCCGCGCATTGAATTGTTTTCGAAGGAACGTACAGCCCAACAATGCAGTCACCGCTGTAGCAGTTGGACCCAGGCGTAGTTTCAATCGTCCCGTTCCCAGGAACAGCCAGAGGAGCGTGTGAAGATCGCGCAATCCTCCGGCGCTGTTCTTGATGTTTGGTTCAAGAAGTTTTGTCGAAGTGCCGTATTTGCGGTGACGCAGTTCGACACTGGTGAGGAGTTGGCGGATGAAGGCGGCGCGGTCGTAAGAGGCGATACGTTCTCTCATCCGACTTCGAAGGAGAGCGAAGGTTGACGCGTTACCGCAGATGAACCGCGCTTCGAGCAGAGAGTTCCATGAGTCGGCGTCGGTGGCGGCGAGATCGAGGCATTCGTCGATTGTCCGGAAGCTGTGGCCGATGTCCAGACCATAGTCGAGCAAGCGGTGCAGGAGTTCGTGGACAACCGGTGCGGTGACTTCCTTTTCACTCTCCTCGCGGATCAGGAACATGATGTCGATATCGGAGGCGAAACAAAGCTCTTTCCGACCGTATCCTCCCACCGCAACGAGCGCGATGCGCTGTCGGGACGGAACTTCCAGTTCCCTTAAGAGTCGTTGAAGAAGATTGTCGAGGCGGCGAGTGAGCCGCAGAGCAATCCGCAAACCGCCTGAACCTGAGCGATGGAGCTTTACAATGGCATCAAGTTCTTGGCGGAAGCGTTCTTTGTTTGTCATACACTGGCATACACTGGGCCGACGTTCTGAGAACCAAGTGGTGTGGCTCAATATACGCAATCCGTTGTTGGATTGGAAGTCCGCCGCATTCCGTTTTCCTGAGAATCACAGTGGGTCTTAACTCCGGAGAATTTGTTCGATCGCGTTCAATTCATCTTGAGCAAAAGAAAGGTTGTTCAGCGTTCCCACCGCGTCTTCGATTTGACGAACCTTACTCGCACCGATCAAGGCAGAGGTCATCGTGGGATGGCGCAGCACCCACGCGATTGCCATTTGGGCAAGCGTTTGTCCTCGCCGTTGAGCGAGGTCATCAAGACGCTTTGCCTTCTCGATTCGTTCAGGCGTTACTTGTTCGGGTTTGAGGAAGCCGTGCGGCTTCGCGGCGCGCGAATCTTCCGGAATGCCACTCAGGTACTTATCCGTGAGCAACCCTTGCGCGAGAGGAGAGAATGCGATACATCCAACGCCTTCCTCCCACAAGACGTGCAGGAGGTTCTCTTCGATCCAACGCTCGAACAGGCTGTACTTAGGTTGGTGGATCAGACACGGGGTTCCGAGTCGACGTAGTATTTCTACCGCTCGTTTCGTGTCCTCCGCTGAGTAGTTCGAGATGCCTACATAAAGCGCCTTGCCGCTGCGAACGGCGTGATCCAAGGCCATCATGGTTTCTTCCAGCGGCGTTTCTGGATCGGGACGATGTGAATAGAAGATGTCGACGTAGTCGAGTCCCAATCGCTTGAGGCTCTGGTCGAGGCTTGCAAGGAGATATTTTCGTGACCCCCACTCGCCGTACGGTCCGGGCCACATCAGGTATCCCGCTTTGGTGGAGATGATCAATTCATCTCGGTACGGGTCGAGGTCTTGTCTCAGAATCCTACCGAAGTTCTCTTCGGCAGAACCGGGGGGCGGACCATAATTGTTGGCAAGGTCAAAATGGGTAATACCGAGATCAAACGCTCGGTGGATCATCGCACGAGCATTTTCGAAATCATCTACTCCGCCAAAGTTGTGCCACAGGCCGAGCGAGACAGCGGGCAACTTGAGTCCGCTCCGACCGCAACGATTGTACCGCATCGAGCCATAGCGGGTTGATGACGGTGAGTAGGTTGTCATAATGTTTGAGGTGATGATGAACGTGTTACATCAACACACTGTCGCAAACTGTTAGCAATGCAACCTGAACGTCGCAAAAATGTGGAGCAATATCAACATGGGGCTCGGCGCGATTCACAGAAACAATGGGAACATCAGCAGAGCGAGCCGTGACTCATCGAAATTGACTTGCAGCGATGTATTTCAAATCCTCGCAACTCGTAATCTCAGCGAGTTCATGACGACACTCACCGATGAAAACGCCATCGCCGCCGCTGCATACATTGGGTTCAACCATCCCAGCGCGGCCACGGGAATTCCGATCACGTTGTAGATGAACGCCCAAAAAAGATTCTGTTTGATCGTGCCGACGGTCTTCTTCGAAAGCGTGATCGCTTGAAGGACTCCGCGGAGATCACCGCGCATCAGTGTCACATCGGCCGTTTCCATCGCAATGTCCGTGCCGGTCCCCATGGCAATCCCCACATCTGCCTGGGCAAGGGCCGGCGCATCGTTGATGCCATCACCCACCATCGCAACAATGCGACCGGTGTTCTGTAACGACTTCACCTGCATCGCCTTCTCTTGCGGCAACACTTCGGCGATGATCTCGTCAACGCCCGCCTCTTTTCCGATGGCTTCGGCTGTTGCACGCCGGTCGCCGGTTATCATCACAACCTTTATCCCGAGTTTCTTCAACCCCACTATTGCCTCCTTCGAGGTTGGTTTGATCGTGTCTGCAATCGCAAGAATGCCGGAAAGCTCCCCGTTGACGGCAACGAAAATGGGTGTCTTCCCTTCGCTTGAAAGTCGGTTCACCGGCTCCTCGGCCTTTGCAAGTTCAATCGAGAATTCTCGCATCAGCTTATCGTTCCCGACTGCTACAGCGTTTCCATCAACGATAGCTGTAATGCCGAGTCCTGTATACGATTGAAACCCTTCCAGTTCTTTGAGAGCAAGTTCCTTTCTTCTGGCATGTTCGACGATGGCCTGACCGAGCGGATGTTCGGATCTGTTCTCTACGCTCGCAGCTAATTGTAGAAGTGTATGCTCAGACCTTCCATTGATCGGAATAATGTCGGTCAGGGTCGGCTTTCCCTCCGTGATCGTCCCTGTTTTGTCCAGCACGACGACCTCGATCTTTTGCGCGCGTTCAAGGCTTTCAGCATTCTTGATCAAAATACCCCGCGTTGCACCAAGGCCCGTGCCCACTATGAGCGCAGTGGGTGTTGCCAAGCCGAGCGCGCAAGGACACGCGATGATCAGGACTGCGATGAAGTTGATCATGGCCGCTGTGAAGGAAAGCCCTCCGATGAAATACCAGAGGAGAAACGTGACGATGGAAATTGCAATTACCACCGGCACAAAGACCGCGGCGATTTTGTCCACCAGAGTCTGAATCGGAGCTTTCGAGCCCTGTGCTTGCTCCACCAGCCGAACGATGTGCGCAATCACGGACTCATGTCCGACAGCGGTGGCCTTCACTTCGATGCTGCCGTTCTTATTGATGGTTCCGCCAATAACTTTCTGGCCAGCAGTTCGTTCGACGGGGAGGCTCTCACCTGTCATCATCGATTCGTCGATGGATGTAACGCCGGCTAAGATGATGCCGTCGACGGGGATGCGCTCGCCGGGCCTCACAACGACGATATCATCGTGAACAACCTCGGCAATCGGCAATTCCACTTCATTGTCGTGACGGCGCACGCGTGCCGTTTTCGGCTGAAGGCCGAGGAGCGACTTGATTGCCTCGGAAGCGCGCTGTTTAGCTTTCGCTTCGAGCAAACGACCCATTAAGATCAATGTAACGATCACGGCTGCCGTGTCGAAATACACATGCGTTCGCGTCTCAGGAGGAAACCAATGCGGAAACAGAACAACGAAAGTGCTGAAGAGATACGCCGTGCCGGTCCCGACCGCCACGAGTGTGTTCATATCCGACCTGAACCGTTTGGCCAGCTTCCAGGCAATGGTGAAAAAGCGCTTGCCCGAGACAACCATCACGAGCGTTGTTGCAATGAGTAGGAGCTTATTGGTGTCTTCCATCGAAAGCGGCCACCACGCCATAAACCCCGCCAAAAGCGGGGTCATCATCGCCATGCTGACGAGCGTGATGGGCAATGTGAGCACGGCGCTGAAGATGAATTCGCGTTTGAGCGTTGTCAAACCTTCCGAAGGTCGCGAAGGAGAGCGCGTGGAAGCTTCGGAAGGTTGCTCTGCCGGTACCACCAATTTGTATCCTGCTTCATCCACCGCGCGGGTAAGCGTATCCAACTGAACTTTTGAAGGATCGAACGTAAGCGTCACCTTCTCGGTGGCAAGGTTGACGTTTGCCTCCTGCACACCATCGATTTTCTTCAGCGTCTTCTCAACACGCAGCACACAGCTTGCGCAGGTCATGCCCTCAACAGGGAGGGTGAGTGTTTGGATGGATTGATCGTTGCTCATGTTTTTCTGATTCAAGATTTCAGTTTGCGGAAACAACTGTATAGCCCGCTTCTTGGACGGCATGTGTTAATTGTTCCCACGTCACTCGGGTCTCGTCAATGACTAACGTAGCCCTACCAATTTGCACCTCTTCAACTTGGACGCCTATGAGTTTACCAAGTTCTCTTCGCACCGCCATCACGCAATGTCCGCAAGTCATTCCTTCGATTGTCAGTTCAATTGTTTTCATGAAAAATCTCCGAGGTTAGATTACTGTTGCCCTTCAACGCTTACAGTATAGAGAAAACAACAAGCCGAGTCGTTACACAATGTTTGGAAAATGTTACAAAACCCAGACTGAGGCATAGCTTGACAATGCCGAGAGCGTAATATATATTCGCAGATAATAATATAACTGGGGAGGAGCTGTGAAAGCAAATACATTGTTGGATGAATTCCACCGTTTTTTCTTCCACGAAAGTCGTGATGCGATATGGCTTGGTGGTCTTGAGAAACCGATGTTGTTATCGCTTCCGGCGGAAAAGCAGGTTCAACATCTCATCCAGCATGCATATCTTGCGGATTGTAACAAAAGCTTTGCCCTCATGTACGGATGCGCGATGCCAGCAGAACTCATCGGTGTCAGGTTTCCTGAGTTGTTTCTCCTCTCAGATCCCTCAAATATCGGTAATTTGAAACGGTTTCTCGTTTCAGGGTTAAGAATTCACGATGCCATCACGCACGAGCGTGACCGGCATGGTATGTCGGTGTACTTCTTCAACACATGCGTGGGAGTGATTGAAAACGGAAGCTTACTACGAGTATGGGGGACACAGCGGTGGATTACGGATGAACGCTTGGTAGACGTTCTCAAAAATCTCGAACTCCTTTCCGCTGTCCAACGAACAATCTTTGACACAACAGTTCAGGGAAGAACACTGAAGGAAATAGCCGCAGCAACCGGTCTTGCCATAAGCACGGTGGAAACGCACCGGAAGCGTCTGTTGAAGAAGTTCGGACTTCACTCAATCCAAGAGCTGCTGCTTGTCGCCGGCCAGTTGCATCTGATTCGAAAGAATGAATAGCGGTCATTGTTGAAAAAATTCGTCAAGATCGGGAGGTGTCACAAATTTTCGATACCCCCTGTCGTAATTTTTTGACAGGGGGTGAGTATTGACATGGAAAAAAGCGTTTGATTACATTTGTCACGTTTAGGTTTTTCTTTTGGATTTTGCATTGAAAAAAACCTTGCTCGCTGGTCTGTTGATGATGAACTACGGTAAAGCGCTCGGCCGGCCCCCGAGTGCCGAGCCGGAGTTCGTGATTGGCAGACGGGCCGCAGCGGGGAGGGAGAAAATGAACTCACCTACCAACTACTATTGAGGAAAGGATCTCATCATGAAGAGGAAACTTCTCTCATTGTTTTTTGCCGTTGCTCTTACAACGGCAGTTCCAGTTGTGAGTTGGGCGGGCCCCTGTGAAGACGCACTCATGCGATGCGCGGACGATTGTCGAGCGGTGTATTCACAGGAGTGGCTTCAAGATTGGTGTGTCACGGGATGCGCAATACGGTACCTCTTTTGTGTAAATCCCGAATGATAGCCCGAGTGACTATGCCCAAATTCACAGGGCATAGTCACTTTGTAAATGTGCTTTGTCGGAAGTATCGAGAGTTAAGTGGAATGCTAAAACCTGCAACGTATCTTTTCTCGTTTCTTCTTATTGTTTTGATTAGCACGACAAACGCTCAAACTCTTCCCTATCTTCATGATCTTAAGGACGTTGTTGTTATCAAACAGGATGAGGGAAACATCCTGAGCGCTTTCGCGCTTGCCTTCTTGCCGAACCACAATGTCGTTGTGACTGACAAGCTTGATTATTCGATCAAGAAGTTTAATCTCCACGGCAAGATAATACAACAGGCGGGGGGAAGAGGTGTCGGTCCAGGGCTTTTTCGCGAACCCGGCCCGCTTGATGCTTTCTCAAATCGCATAGCCGTTGCTGACCTTGCTTCAACTCGAGTGCAGATTCTCGACGATCAACTTCAATTTATACGTCAGGTGAATGTCTCGGGAGTGCTCATCGATGCAAAATTTGATAATTCGGGACGATTGTGGATTGCTACCCACTCTGGGTTCAAAGGTACTGCGTTAACATGCTTTTCAACAGAAGGCAAGCCTGTACAGCAGATATCCCCACGCAACTCGACGGGTGAAATCTTTGGTGATATCTTTTCGCTTGCTATCACACACGAGGACAACATTATTCTTGTTTATGCCATAAGAAACAGAGTCGAGGTCTGGGATGCGAATGGACGATTCATTAGAGAATTTCAAGTGCCTGGTATTCCGCTGAAGCCCAAATCATTGACTCCAATTCCCCGATTCGGCAAAAGAGTGGAAATCCCTGACGGAAAGCTTTTCTGGTCGGCTGCATCGGATCGTCATGGTTTAATCTATATCCTTGCTGCGGATTATACGCCGTTGAAGCATCGCAACGTCTACGTGCTGGACAATAAGGGAGACCTAAGAGCTATCCTTACACTGCCTCAACCATCAGTCTCCATTCGAATTGGGCCGGATGGATATCTCTACTCGATTGATGCAAAACGAACGACCGTTAGAAAGCACTCTATTCCGAAAGAGCTGGGTAAATCCAAATAATAGGCGAGTCTATGTCTTCCTTAAAGAGTGTCGATGGGGAACGTCAGATCGCAACGTATCTCCCAAAGAGAAAAACAAGACAGAAATTGATCGTCACGCTGTGTCTGGTTTTTGCGGGAACGCTCTTCGTCGTTGGCTTGGGGGAACACATATCCCCACCAAAAGAGAATAAGCCAGCAGCAAACCTGAATATCAGTCCGTTACTTCAGTATCTTGAGACGCAGAGGCCTTCCGCGCTCGCTCACACACGGAATAGTCAATTGATATTCTTGTTGTATTTCCCAGACTTCAATTGTCCGCCTTGCATTGACAGCTTCCTCGAATTGGCTGACATGCTTCGAGTGGAACACCCGCAAGAGGCACGACATCGGGCCATCGCAGTCTTCAAGCCGGATGAAGTGGCAGATCCTTCAAACCCGATCCGTCTCGTGAGATGGGCTCAGGCGAGTGGGCTCATATTCCCAGTTTTCATTATTCCGGACTCCATTGTCACACGCACGGGGTTCGTGAAAAGTTGTGTAGCAATAATTGATTCATCTGGAAGACTTTTGTTTTCAGAAGCATTCCCTATGAGCAGGGAAAATCTCTCAACCGCAATGAGATTATGGTTGCAGTAGCCGACAGATCTGATGGTTGAAAAAACGGTCATGTTCACTCTCTAGACTTTATTCTTGGTAAACGCAAGGTTCAAGTATTGCTCCGAGAACATTCCTCATGTCAAACGTTTCTCAACTCTTGCCTCAAAGCAAGCCTTGGTGGAAATTGTATTTGTATCCATCATTCAATCCGCAACATCCATCGACTCGGGCATCTGTGAATCCAACGTTTTTTGCTTCTACAGTGCCTTTCGCAATCCTGTTGCTGACTGCATTTACCTGTACGTATTGGATTCTTTCCAGCGAGCATTTCTTTGAACGCATTCATGAAGAGGCATATGCTCGCGCAACAACAGAGGAACAACGAGAAGCGCTGAACAACGCGAGAGAAGCAACCGAACTTGCACTCGCTAGCGAGAGTGCGAAGATTTATTTCGGAGTTCACGTTGCGTGGGTGGTAGGAAGGAGCTTTGTTGTCCTTCTTCTTTCCTGCTGGCTTCTATTATCATGGATATCAAGTAGGTGGGACCTCTTTCTGCCGTCGTACCTCAGCTGGCTTAGTGTCTCGGGTGTACTCTCACTTGGTTTCATCATCCATACAATCATCCAATTGGTTCTTCACGAACAGACGATCAATATAGGCCCCGCGCTTCTATTTGAGCCTGTTGACAAATCAGATTCTCTCTACTCAGTGTTAACGCGTATCGATCTGTTTACATTATTGTTTCTTTGGGCAACTTCGATCCGGTGGTCCAACATATACGGTGAGAGTAAGTGGGCCGTGTTTTTCATAACTTGTAGCACGGTGGTTGTACTTGCTCTCCTGTCGATGTTATTAGACATACAGTTTTTCCTGTTCAATATATAGCTCCTGAAGGGACTCCTAAGGGTCAACGATGAACGAAATCATTGAGACTAAAGAAGTTTACAAGAAATATTCTTCCGCTTTCGGAAGAAAGAAGGTCGAAGCGTTGCGTGGTGTTTCACTTACGGTTGCTCGTGGAGAAATCGTTGCCCTGTTGGGACTGAATGGGGCGGGGAAATCAACCATGGTAAAGCTGCTTCTCGATCTTGTTCGCCCAAGCTCTGGAAAAATTCTGCTCTTTGGGGAATCGGTAAGCAACCAACGGTGGAAAGGCAGGGTGGGATACCTGCCGGAATCGTTCACAGCTCCACAAGCAATGACGCCGCAACGCGTGTTGCGCTATTTGGGTCAACTGAGCGGTTTTAAGGGAAAAGTACTAAACGACAGAATAGAACAAATGCTTGAGATGCTTGGCTTGCGTGAAGTAGCCAGGCAGAAGGTGCAAACGTTTTCAAAGGGAATGGTGCTGCGACTGGGAATTGCGCAGGCCTTGATGCATAACCCAGAGCTCCTTATTCTCGATGAACCAACTGATGGACTTGATCCTGCGGGCAGAAGGCTGATCCGAAATATGCTTGTGGATTTGGCAAACAAAGGCGTCACTATCCTTATAAACTCTCACCTGCTCTCTGAGGTTGAACTCATCGCCCATCGGGTAGGTATCTTACATAAGGGTCGATTGATCGTTCTGGGGGGTCTTCCCGAATTGCTACCGCAGAATCAACACTTTGAGGTAGAAACAGCCGCTCAACCGGCGATGAACAAACAATGGAGTTTTCGACCGACGCCAACAGGCTGGTCTTGCGAGGTATCGTCCCCGGAAACTCTTCAACAGCTACTTTTCTTCTTGCAGTCTTGTTCTGTACAGGTCCTGTCGGTGAAGCCAGTACAAACGACGTTAGAAGATGTGTTCTTCAAGCACATTTCAAAGGCATCCGATGATCAATAGGACTATCGTTCTTCAGACCGTTTATGAGTTGTTCCTCCAACCGGTCATTCTTTTTGTCACGATAATTGGAGTAGCGCTTCTGTTGTTCATAACGTTTGCGATTGACGTGCAATTTCAAGGCGATGTTCTTTTATCGTTCCAACTTCTCGGGGTCATGATAGAGGGAATACAGGCGAAGATGTTTGTGGAGAGTTTTCTACCGGCAGCCTACGGGATGACAACATCGATTCTTATGTTTTTGTTGATTTTGGCCTGCTCCTTTTTCTTCTCTTCTGAAATGCTTAAGAATCCCCTCTTACCCATTGTCCTAACGAAGCCCGGCCGTCGGTTTACAGTTTTCTTCTCCACTTTTGTCGGCTCTTGTTTCCTTGTGCTTCTTCTTGTGTTTACATTAACGTTGATGATCTGGGCTCTTCTCTACACGAAAACGGAAGGGAATGTATCCGGGATAATACTGCTGGCTGGCCTTTCCTTTTGGGTCGAATTTGTCGTCATTTTTGCTCTCGCCGCTTTGCTTTCGATGGTCGTTGAACATACAGCAGCTATTTTCATCCTCGTAATGGCCGTTTACTTCTATTTGGCTCCTCTGCTTACAAGTTCTTCAGACATCTCTCTCCCACTCCTTTCAAACGTATTGTCATACCTTGTGCCGCCTGTCGGTAAAATTACCATGGCAACAAGAGACATTGCTCTCTCAGGTGCGCTCGATCCAGGGGTGTATCTGTCAGTCGTTCCCTATCTCCTGTTGTTTCTCACGGCTGCGGCACTCCTTTTCCATCACAAGGAACTGAGCTCCCGTTAAGAGGAAGGAACAAGCATTGAAGGTACATGCTTTGATGTTGGTTTGGTTACCCCTCGCGTCGTTACCTGTTCAGGTCGTACATGTTCAACTCACCGGAACAGTCCGCGACGCACAATCCAAACACTCTTCTAACTTACCACGGCAGCCAGTGCAGCAGCTTCAGTATGTCTGAGAACGCTCTCATTTTTCAGGGTTAAGAATTCACGATGCCGTCACGCACGAGCGTGACCGGCATGGTATGTCGGTGTACTTCTTCAACACATGCGTGGGAGTGATTGAAAACGGAAGCTTACTACGAGTATGGGGGACACAGCGGCGGATTACGGATGAACGCTTGGTAGACGTTCTCAAAAATCTCGAACTCCTTTCCGCTGTCCAACGAACAATCTTCGACACAACAGTTCAGGGAAGGACACTGAAGGAAATAGCCGCAGCAACTGGTCTTGCCATAAGCACGGTGGAAACGCACCGGAAGCGTCTGTTGAAGAAGTTCGGACTTCACTCAATCCAAGAGCTGCTGCTTGTCGCCGGTCAGTTGCATCTGATTCGAAAGAATGAATAGCGGCCATTGTTGAAAAAATTTGTCAAGAGCATTAGGGTCAGCCATTGGACTTGCCGCCTGTATTGGGGCGCCAATCAATCGCGCTTCTTCATTTATTGGCAGGCTACTCTCCAAGCAAGCCACTGCCCGCTGGGGTTCCACTCCCTACAATTTCCTTCGAAAGCCTCGCCGGTGTCAGCACAGCTGTTAACAAGCTTCGGCTTCCCACCGCAGCGGTGGAAGCAGTTTCGCGTGTGGTGGCTGGGTGGCAAGTATCTTGGCACCGACGGAGTGCCGATGCAGGATAAGCGGAAAGCATCAGGTAGTCACACGCCGGGTTGCGGGACCGCCCGCTGGATTCGCGGCGGGCGACCCCTGTTAGTTTTCATGTTGTTTTCGACTAATGGGGAAGAGCAACAACCCAACAGAAACTCTCATGGTTGTAGCGCTAAGAAATCTCATTGGGAGCGCAAGAGGTTCAAGAAGGCTTTTTGCGTCCTTGTGTATGCAGAGACGATTTTCTTACTCATGTCGGTTATCAACATGTTACTGCTTTACGTAAAGGGTGCGAAGAGAACAAATCAAGTTATTTCAGTATTGAGATATTCCACAAACCGATCCCTCAACCACCCCGTAATGCTGTATCTTTCACGCGTTGCAGGCAGAACCTCGTGCTCGATCTGATCGCTCCGGAAAACGACCGCAGTCCCGCCGCAGGGAAGAATGTCGCATACGGTTTCTTCAGCGTTGTGATGAGTGAGATACAGCCGCAAGTGGCCCCCATGTTCCGGCTTCCACTCCTCATTCAGATACAGAATCACAGTCAGACGCCGGTGAGATGAGCCGCGGGTCTGATCGAGATGCCTTCGGTATCCTGTGCCTGCGGGATAGACGGCAAAGTGTGCTTCAAACGCTTTGAGGGAGAGAAAGCAGGTGCGATTCAAGAACAGCATCAGCTGATTGATGATGGAGAGGTAGTCCTGCACCGGTGGTGCTGCGGTCGCGGGGTCGATCCAGAGAATGAAATCGCCCCGCGTCTCAGCAGCAATACGGAAGGTTGCTCCCGCGCCGACACCGGCCTTGTGAAACTGTCCACCACGGTAAGCGATGAGAAGCGCCTCGCGAAGATGCTGAATGTGAACTGCAGGAAGGAAGTGTTCGACAACACTGTAGCCGCAATCAGAAAGATTGCGCGCAATAGATTCAAAAAGCGCGGTTGAGTCGACGGTAGCAGGGTGCCCAAGCTTATCCCGGTGCAGCTGGCTCATGGTACAACTAAAGAGTATCAGTATTCCCTCAATGTTTCATCCCTACATGGTCAATCGGATGACGGTGGGAGCCACCTAATTTCTTGAACTCGCTGGGTGTCATGCCGGTGACTTTCTTGAATTGGCTGGAGACGTGTGCCACGCTGCTGTAGCCCATCTTATAGGCAATCTCACTCAACGTTAACTCTCCATACTTCAAGAGCTCTTTGACATGTTCAATTTTTTGAAGGATGAGATAATGCTCAATGGTGATGTTCTCCACAGACGAAAAGAGAGGAGAGAGCGTGTGGTATTCCATCCCAACTTCGCGTGCAATGAATTCTGAGTCTTTTAGACGGATGGGATTCTTCTCATAGTCGTTCTGTGCAAGTTTCAAGACGGCGTGCTTGACCTTTTCGATGATCTTCACACGCTTGTCTTCTATCAGCTCAAAGCCGTTCTCTTCCAAGACAGTCCGCACTCTCTCCCACGGCACGTCCTTGTGTGCTCCGCTCACGACCACCTCGCCCAACATCACACTCCGAACGTCGAGTCCCACTTTCGTCAGCTCCTCGCGAACAACTTTGATGCAGCGAGGGCACACCATGTTTTTGATGTAGAGCTTTGTTGTTTCCATAAGATAGTCGGTTGCCCGGATGTGCAGGGATGAGACGGATTTACGCGGATTTGTACAGTCGAATGAAGACGTTTCAGAGAAAAATACCCCGTCCGGGTTCCATTACCATCGCCGCGGGGCGTTGCGGACGCAGCGGACGGTGTCTCGGGCAATCAACAGCTCTTCGTTCGTTGGGATGACAAAAACCTTCATCCTGCCGGATGGTTTCCCGATTTGACCCTCTTTGCCGCCGTACATCGTGGTGTTCAAAGAGTCGTCGAGCTCGATGCCGAGAAACTCCAGTCCCGAACAAATGCGCTGGCGTACCGGCGTGGCATTTTCGCCGATGCCTCCTGTGAAGACGATCGCATCCGCTCCTCCCATCTCCGCAAGATAGGCACCGATGTACTTCTTCACGCGCAGGCAGAAGATGTCGATCGCGAGTTTGGCGCGACGATCCTGATGCTCCCGTTCCTCGGCGAGAAGATCGCGCATATCGTTGGTGAGACCGGAGAGACCGAGGAGTCCCGATTGTTTGTTCAACAAGGCGTCGATTTCGCTGAGCGACATGCCTTCTTTGTGGGCGAGGAATTCGAGCACAGATGGATCGATATCGCCGCCGCGCGTTCCCATAACAAGTCCCTCGAGCGGTGTGAGACCCATCGATGTGTCGAAGGAATCACCGCGCCTGATTGCGCAGGCCGAGCATCCGTTGCCGAGGTGAAGCGTGATGATGTTCGTCTCCTCGCGTGAGTTGCCGGTGAGCTGGCGGTAGCGATACGCAACGTAGCGATGTGATGTGCCATGAAAGCCGTAGCGACGAATTTTGTGTCGGCGGTAAAGTTGATACGGGATCGCGTAGATATAACAGGTCTCAGGCATCGTTGAATGAAACGACGTATCGAACACCGCCGCCTGGGGAACACCCGAGCCGAGCAGTTCGCGTGCAGCGGAGATTCCCTTCAAGTTCGCGGGGTTGTGGAGCGGCGCGAGCTCAATGCAATCTTCGATGCCGCGGATGACTTCTTCCGTGATCAGAACCGATTTGGTGAATTTCTCCGCTCCGTGCACAACGCGATGGCCGACGGCATGCAGGTCGGCCAACGACTGAATGCCGGCAATCTCCGCTTCCGGTGAAATAATCCACCGGAGAATGTAATCCAACGCAGCTCGATGATCACGCAAGGGGGTGGCTTGTTTCACTGGTTTCTTTCCGTTCGCCCGGAGGCTGATGAGCGCCTGGCTCCCAATGCGCTCGATAAGCCCTTTCGCCTTCATCACGTCGGCATTTTTGTCGATGAGGTCGAGATCAGTTTCGATGATCTGAAATTTGAGGGAGGAAGAACCACAGTTCAGAACAAGGACGTTCATGGGTCTTATGCGTTTTGAAAAATCTACACAGATTCCAGTAATGAATTGGAAACGGAACGACACATCGTGGCAACCTTGAACTGGAACGTGTGCACCAATGTACGATAATACTGCTCATGCTGCAAAGGTCGTTTGCAATAGTATCGTGCGTTCAATAATTTTTGATTATCTGACTCGAAGAAGATGATTCAGTCATACTTGATAGATATCACAGACTTCCTTCTCTGTTTGCCTTAAGTTGGTATACAACATGTGAGACGATTCTCCATGGTCATAGCGTTGCTTATTTTCAACGGATTTTCTGACCTGCCTGCCGTATGGACTCCCCCATTTTTCTCGCAACCCAGTAACGTGACAGTTTACCAGATCTTCCTCTCAGTCCTCATCGTTTTGGGGATCGGAGTGACTATGTTGCAGAACGGAAACCCACCTAGAAAACTAAAGAAGCGAAAGAAGTCGGGCTACAAAGAAGAATGGTTCTCCGAATTCATACAGAACATTCCCTCTGTAGCATTTATCAAAGACATTTCAGGCCGCTATCTTGAGGTCAACCCGCAGTTTGAGCGGATGTTTGGGTTATCACGCCGGCAGATCATCGGAAAGACCGACGAGGAAATCTTCCCACGCGAACAAGCTGCTGCGTTTCGCGCGAATGACCTCAAGGTACTGCAAGCGGGAGTACCGTTAGAATTTGAAGAGACCGCGCAGTATTACGACGGCCCCCACATCAGCATCGTCTCGAAATTTCCCTTGTATGACGGCTCGGGGACTTTGTACGCCATTGCAGGTATTGCAACAGATATAACGCAGCGAAAGCGAGCAGAGCAAGAATCCGAGTTCATTCAAACATTGGTCAGAGAAATTGCCGAAGCAGAGAGTTTAGAGGAAGCGTTGAGGCTGACTCTTCGCCGCATCTGCGACGTGACACACTGGGCACTAGGGCAAGCGTGGGTTCTGCGTGCGGATGGCACCGCTCTCGAATGTAGTCCTGCCTACTACTGCGGATCTCCTTCTGACCCGGAGCTCGAACATTTCCGAACGGTCAGCAAACAGCAAATATTTGCCTGGGGTGAATGTTTACCCGGGGAGGTCTGGTCACAGAAAGAACCCATCTGGATCAAGGACGTGACTGAGTACCCCAAGTTCCGTCGTGCGCCTGATGCAATCAAAGCCAGAATTCGGTCGGTCATGGCGGTTCCCGTGCTCGCGAATGGCGGGGTGTTAGCGGTCCTCGAGTTCTTCCAACGCGAGGTTCGGGAAGAAGATGAGCGCCTGTTGAAGCTTGTTTCGACTGTCGCTGCGCAATTAGGGACGGTCATGAAAAAGAAGCGGATCGAGAATGCGCTGAAGGAAACGACGTATAAGCTTACTACCATCCTCGACGCATCACCAGTTGCCATCCTCAGCATCGACCCAGCAGGTAAGATTTTAACATGGAACAGGGGGGCAGAAAGGCTCTTTGGGTGGACAGAAGCGGAGGCCTTGGGGAGATTTTGTCCCACAGTTCCCGATTACGCAATTGAAGATTTCAAACGGATGATTGGACGTGCTTTGAGTGGAGAAACATTCTCCGGTCATGTGGCTTATCGTCGGAAAAAATCGGGTGAAGTCATCGAAGCGAGTATCGCATGCGCTCCCCTCCGCGGCAGCACAGGAGAGCTTTTAGGGATCATCGCTATTCTCGAAGACATCACAGCCCATCGTAAAGCCGAAAAGGCTCTCCGCGAAAGTGAGGAACGTTACCGGGAGCTGGTGGAACTTTCCCCCGACGCTATCGGCATCACATCTGGTGACACCATCATCTTTATCAACCCAGCCGGTGCACGTATCTTAGGATTTGAGCACCCGACGGACGTCATCGGGCGATCATTCGTTCCCTTTGTTCACCCGGAGAGCCAGCCGCTTGTTCAGCATCGCATAAAGGAACTTCTTGAAGGCAAGAAAACCCCAATGACGGAAATCAAAGTGCAACGAGCGGACGGAGTCGTGATTACCATTGAATCCGAGGCTGTTCCCACAACCTACCATGGCCAGCCGGCAAGCCTGTTTATCGCTCGGGACATTACCGAACGCAAGAAGACAGAAGAGCGGCTTGCACTCTACACACAGAAGCTCCGCATCCTCTCGCGACGACTCCTTGAAGCCCAAGAAGCCGAACGCGTGCACATTGCCCGGGAACTTCATGACGACGTCGGGCAGCTGCTCACGAGCCTTCGCCTTTCGCTCGAACTCAGCGCGCGAACCTGCACCGATACGGCTCAGACACCTCTTGTCAGTAGTCTCAAGATTGCCGACGAACTCATTGACCGAGTGCGTGGCCTCTCGCTTAGTCTGCGCCCTGCTGTTCTGGACGATCTCGGACTCATCCCGGCCGTCCGCTGGTATCTTGACCGGCAAGGACAACTGGCAGGAGTCCAGATGGACTTTGAGTTTGATTTCCCGCAAGACCGGCGACCGAAGAAAGAGATCGAGACGGTTTGCTTCCGTATTGTTCAAGAGGCCGTTACAAACATTATCCGCCATGCTCAAGCGCGGAATGTCGTCGTACGTTTCATGCACACAGATCACGCTCTGGAACTTCTCATTAGGGACGATGGCGTCGGATTCGACGTTCAGGCCGCCAAGAATGCCGCGCTGCAAGGGCGAAGTTTAGGGCTGCTGAGTATGGAAGAGCGCGTGGAGCTTGTTGGAGGAACGTTGCAGATTGAATCGATTCATCACGGCTGGGATAACACATCCGGCACAACGATACGCGCAGTGATACCGGGCGCGTTCCAGCAGAACAACGAAACTCCGAACCAGGCTCGATGAATACTCCCATGTCAACCACGTTTTTCATGATGATGATTCCCCTCAAGTCTTTTCCCAGCTGCTTTTCAGGAGTTCCCCCGATTGAGAGTGAAGGAAAAAGTCACGATTCAGGACTTTGTGCAGTTGATTCCTACCCCGATACGCATAGTTCTTGTGGACGACCACGCATTGGTTCGCGCAGGAATCCGTTCGCTTCTGACCCAATCCCGAGGCATCTCCGTTGTCGGTGAGGCGGGCGACGGGTACGAAGCGATAGAGCTGATTCGCGAGCACCGACCCGATCTTGTTCTGCTCGATATTACCATGCAGAAGATGAACGGATTGGAGACGCTCCATAGGATCAAAAAAGAGTTTCCTCGCGTTCGTGTTCTTGTTCTCACGATGCATACGAACGAAGAGTACGTGTTGTGGGCGATGCAAGCCGGGGCATCGGGCTATCTCTTGAAGGGCGCAGACGCCGGCGAACTTGAACGTGCTGTCCGCGCGGTGGCACAAGGACAAACATACTTGAGTCCGGAAATCAGTACACATGTCATTGAGGAATACCGGCGGCGGGTGAGCGGCACGCGAGGAAAACGACCGGTCGGCAAAAGTCCATTTGAGCAATTGACCGCGCGGCAGAGGGAAATTCTCCAACTCATTGCCGAAGGGTACACCACGAAAGAAATTGCCGCCAAACTCGGTCTCAGCGTCAAGACGGTGGAGACGCACCGGATGGAGTTAATGAAGAGGTTAGACGTCCACGACGTTGCCGGCCTGATCCGGTATGCGATTCGGATGGGGTTGGTCAGCGCGGAGAAATGAGCTGCTTGTTATACGTGCTCGCACGTTGACCTGACGCAGAAGGCGGAAAAGTGAGGCTCTGCATCGTTGCCGGAAGAAGGGCGTCCGTTCGAGTTCACCTGCTCATGCGGTTTGTGCATGCTGTGAAAAAATATTACTATGTGATGTTACGCAGAAGCTCGATTTATCCATTCTTGGAGATCTCTCGGATGAATAGGCGTGGGCTTTACCTCAGCAAGTCCAGGAAACAGTTTGTTGCGCGTGGGTCTCCGAAATCGTTGGCGGTGAGTGGGGACGGCCATTCCCCGTGCGTTTTGATTTCGGCCAACTGCACTACCGGCAATCGGTTGAAGTGCTCTCCGGGGCCGAAATCAATGGGTTGGGAGGAGGCTGCTCAAGCACGTGCGTTACGATTTCGGAAAGCTTTCTTTGGTTACTTTCTTTGGCACCAAAGAAAGTAACATCGAGCGTTAATCTCGAATCAGAACAAAAGGGTTACTTGCGTAACATCCGTTACTATCCGACGTCAGGCACGGACGGATATGTTGGTAGCTTCTGAAATAGAAAAATAATCAAACCCTGTAGGGGTGAGATTATTCTTCTTCACTTGCCAAAGAGCGAAAACCACTGAACAGGATTGCTCCACTGGAGTAAAGTATGATACCAAAGGTTATTGAAGCAAAACACGTTGATCAGTACGTTATCTGGTTGAAGTTCAGTGATGGTTCCGAAGGCACGGTGGACCTCAAAAACGAGCTCTGGGGACCCGTGTTTGAACCACTGAAAGATCTCAACCGGTTCCGCAACTTTTCCGTACACCCGGAATTACATACTATTGTCTGGGACACCGGCGCGGACTTCTCCCCTGAATTTCTCCATTCAGCACTTCACGCGACCACCTAACTACGCCCGGCCTCTGCCCTCGATGCCAAACGCAGCGTTCCAATGAGCATTCTGACCGAGCTTACGCGAGAAGCGCCTTGTAAAGAGAGCATCGCAACACAATAGCTCACCGTCCAATATCTCTCCCTTTTTCGACTTTCCTCTCCGCAATTCCCGTTTTTCAGGTTTTTCCCCAAGCAGTCCTCAGGTCTTTACCCGATTGTTGCTGAGAGCGGGTTCGCCTACTATACAGGGTGAAACCGACGCGGCCTGATACAACTTTTCAACGCAGTATGGCGGTAAACTTTGAAAGGCTTCTCGTCACCGAATCGCCCGACGCTCTCGTCGTGACGGATCCGAAGGGTACCATTCTGTACTGGAACGACAGTGCGGAAAACATCTTCGGATACAACAAAGCGGAAGCCGTCGGGAAATCCCTCAACGACCTCATCGTTCCCCCCGACCGCCTCTCCGAGGAAGAAACCATTCTTGCCAAAGCCGCCGAGCGCGGCGTTGCCACCCTCGAAACGGTACGCAAGCGAAAGGACGGATCGCTCGTGTACCTGGATGTTTCAACAAAAGCGATCCGCAATACCGAAGGCAAGATTGAACTTTTCGTCTCAACCAAGAAGGATGTTACCGATTTGAAAGTGCGGCGCGACGCGAAGGTCATTGCCGCGCGGTACGGTGAGTTGCTCGAATCCACGCCGGATGGAATTGTTATGGTGAAGCCGACAGGGCGGATTGTGATCGCGAACTCCCAGGCAGAACGGCTGTTCGGCTACGAGCGGGGTGAATTGCAGGGTAAATTGGTGGAGGAGCTACTGCCCAAGCGCTTTCGCGGCGTTCACGTGACACATCGGGCGGACTATTTTGCCTCGCCACGAACGCGACCGATGGGGGCTGGACTTCAACTCTTTGGTTTGCGGAAAAACGGCAGCGAGTTCCCCGTGGAGATCAGTCTCAGTCCACTCAAGACGGACGAAGGGACGCTGGTCATGAGCGCGATTCGAGACATCACAGAGCGCGTGAAGGCGGAAGCGAAATTCAGGGGGCTGTTGGAATCCGCACCCGACGCCGTCGTGATCGTGAATCGGCAAGGAGAGATCGTGCTTGTCAATTCGCAAACAGAAAACGTGTTCGGCTACGAGCGACGAGAGTTGCTGGGACAGAGTGTCGAGGTGCTTATCCCCGAACGGTTTCAGGCGATGCACATGCAGCACCGCACGGGCTATTTTGGCGATCTACGGGTGCGCGGAATGGGTGCAGGCTTAGAGCTGTACGGCCGGAGGAAAGATGGAACGGAGTTCCCCGTCGAAATCAGTTTGAGTCCGCTCGAAACTGAAGAAGGCGTGTTGGTCTCCGCCGCAGTGCGAGACATTACCGAGCGCAAAGTGCAGGAACAGCTCCGCCGGGCCGAGTTAGAGGAACAGAATCGGCGCATCCAGGAGGCAACGCGACTCAAGAGCGAGTTCCTCGCCAACATGTCGCACGAACTTCGCACGCCGCTCAACAGCATCATCGGGTTCTCAGAGTTTCTCATTGACGAAAAATCGGGCTCTCTCAATCCGAAGCAGAAGGAGTACCTGAACGATATTCTCGAAAGCGGCAGACATCTGCTGCAGCTCATCAATGACGTTCTTGATCTCGCCAAAATCGAAGCGGGCAAGATGGAACTGACTGTGGAAGAGTTTTCCCTGCGAAAAGCGATCAGCGAAGTTTCTTCCATTATCAGACCCATGATCAAACAAAAGCATCTGAACTTTACTCTTCACGCCACAAATGAGGTCGACAGCGTACGACTCGACCAACAAAAAGTGAAACAGATTCTCTACAATCTACTCTCGAATGCGGCGAAGTTCACGAACGAAGGGGGAAGAATTGACGTCATGGTCCGCCCGCTCAACGTGCACGAGCTGCAGATTGACGTCACCGATACCGGCATCGGCATACGGCCCGAAGATCGCAACAAGCTGTTTGTGGAATTCCAGCAGTTGGACAGCGGCGCCGACCGAAAGTACCAGGGGACCGGCTTAGGACTTGCGCTTACGAAACGTCTTGTTGAGCTAATGCGGGGGTCCATCACAGTCGAAAGCGAGCCGGGGAAAGGCTCAACATTCAGTGTCCGGTTGCCTAAGAGAATTAGTTCAGAGCGGGTAGAATCAGGGATTCGCTCTACAGCGAAATAACCCATGCTGGCAAACATTCTGGTCGTTGACGACAATCCCTCAAACCTCAAGCTCGCCTGTGACGTCTTGGCCGCGGCGGGCTACCGTGTTCATCGCGCAATGAATGCGAACGAGGCTCTTGAGATTCTCAAGAATCAAACGATCCAGTTGATTCTGATGGACATCGAGTTGCCCGGAACGGATGGACTCACGCTCACCCGCCAGCTCAAAGCGGATGCTTCAACGCGACAGATCCCCGTTATTGCGCTGACGGCCTTTGCTATGAAGGGGGATGAAGAACGAGTGTTGCAGGCCGGATGCGACGGCTACATCACCAAGCCCATTAACACCCGGCAACTGCCGCGGCAGGTGGAGCAGTTCTTATCCGCCGACGCGAGTGATCAACAATGACTGAAGGAGCGGTATGAAGGGAAGCAGGAAGAACGCAGATCAAAGCACACCGTACACCGTTCTCATCGCAGACGACAACAAGGCTGATCGCAAGCTCCTCCGTGCACAACTTGAAGCAGGGGGTTATTGCGTGCTCGATGCGGAAAACGGTTTCGAAGGTCTACAGCTGCTTCAGACACACGCGGTTGATGCTGTGATTTCCGATATCCTGATGCCGAAATTAGACGGGTTCAACTTCTGCTTCGAAATCCGTCATCAAAAACGGTTCGCCACCCTCCCCTTCATCATTTACAGCGCCACCTACACGTCGCCAGCCGATATCAAGATCTCATCCGAAATCGGCGTTGACAAACATCTCAAGAAACCTGCAAGGGCTACGGTCATTCTCGAAGCGCTCCGCGAAGTACTCAGCGACCCAAAGTATCGCGAACCACGCAAGGTCAAGCAAGAACAAAAAGCCGAGTTGTTTGTGGAATACAACGCGTGGTTGGTGACAAAGTTGGAGGAGAAGAATATCGAACTCGGGCAACGGACTGAACAGCTTGAGCGCGTCCTGCAGGAGCGGCTCGCGCTGGAGGAGCGTTTGCGCCAGAGCGAGGAGCGCTTTCGCGCCCTCACGGAACACAGTCCCGACGGCGTCGCGTTGCTGAGCCCGGAGGGACTCATCCTCTACGAATCGCCATCCGTCACGCGCATCTTAGGGTACGCACCCGGCGAACTCCTTGGCCGTAACGCGTTCGAGCTCATGCACCCTGAGGACATCCCAAAAGTGCAACCGCTCTTTGCCCAGCTCCTCTCTTCACCGGGTAACGTCAGGCAAGCTGAATACCGGTACCTGCACAAGGATGGCTCCTGGCGCTGGATTGACGGAACCGGAGCCAATCTGCTTCACCTTCCTTCCGTTCATGCTATCGTTACCAATTTTCACGACGTCACCGACCGGAGAGAGGCAGAGGAGCAATTGAAGCGCGCGGAAGAGAGGTACCGTGCGATCTTTAACAATGCCACCGTTGGAATTTTCCAGACTACGCCATCCGGACAGTTCATCACGGCCAATCCTGCCATGGCGCGCACCCTAGGTTATGATTCGCCCGAAGAACTTATCCGCGAGCGGCGAAACATCGCGCAAGAAGGATACGTCGATCCTAACCTCCGCACTGTGTTCCAAGAGTTGATGGAAGCGGAGGGAGAAGTCGTCGGATTTGAGTATGAGGTGTATCGGAAAGACGGGAGAAAGATTTGGGTGGCAGAAAGTGCTCATGCGATTCGCAATGCAGCGGGGGAGATTTTGTATTACGAGGGTTTTTTCGAGGATATCACCGAGCGGAAACGAGCCGAGGAGAAATTACGCGAAAGTGAGGAACAATTCCGCCAGATTGCGGAAACCATCAATCAAGTCTTCTGGATGACAGACCCCCAAAAGAATCGGTTGCTCTACGTTAGTCCTGCATACGAACAGATTTGGGGAGGAACGCTTCGTGAGGTTTATGAATCACCAACAAGTTGGTTAGCCGCTGTCCATCACGAAGACCGGCCGCGCTTGCAAGAAGCGGCACTTACCAAGCAGGTTCAGGGTACCTACGATGAAGTCTATCGCATCGTCCGTCCCGACGGCAGTGTACGATGGATACACGACCGTGGATTTCCGGTAAAGAATGCGGCTGGTGAAGTCTATCGGGTTACCGGAGTTGCCGAAGATATCACGCCGGTCAAAGAGGCAGATGATGCGCTTCGTCAGAGCGAGCAACGGTATCGAACACTCGTCGAAACGATGACTGAAGGCATCGTGCAGGTCTCGAACGAGGCTGTCATCCAGTTTGTAAACGACCGCTTCTGCGAAATGGTTGGTTATAGGCGTGAAGAGTTGATTGGAAAGGTAGATATTGACCTTCTTGTCTGTTCGGAAGATCGTCCCCTTGTTCTCGAAAAGAATCGGCTCCGTCAACAAGGGGTTTCCGACCGGTACGAACTCCGGCTGAGAAAAAAATCGGGTGAGTTGCTCTGGACGCTCGTGAGCGCCACTCCCGTCACGGACGCGAGCGGAACAGTCATCGGCTCCATTGGGACATTGACCGACATTACCCTGCTTAAGCACCATGAAGAGCAAATCCGTCAGCAGGCATCACTGTTGGAGATCACCCCAAGTGCTATCCTCGTGCGCGACTTAGAGCATACGATCAAGTACTGGAATCGGGGTGCAGAGCGGCTCTACGGCTGGACTCGCGACGAAGCCGTAGGCCGAAATGTCCTTGAGTTGCTTTACACCATGGAAGAGCTGCCGAAGTTCAAAGAAGCACAGCGCAGGGTCATGCAGGAGGGGCAGTGGTCGGGCGAATTGAAACATCGCACACGACCCGGTAAAGAGGTGTTCGTTCATTCGGTTTGGACGTTGATGCGGGATGAACGGGGTGTTCCACGTTCTGTGCTGGTTGTCAACACGGATATCACGGAAAAGAAAACACTCCAAGAGCGATTGATCCGAGCACAGAGGCTTGAGAGCATCGGGACGTTGGCCGGCGGCATCGCGCACGATTTTAACAACATTCTGGGGATTATTCTGGGGCATTTGTACGTCATCGAGAAACAGCTGGAGGGGATTTCTGAGGCGGCTGGCGCCCAAAAGAGTCTGGACGCCATCCAGGAAGCAGCCACCCGCGGAACAACACTCGTCAAACAGCTCCTGACGTTTGCACGGAAAACCGAAACAGTATTCGAATCGGTTCTCATCAATGATCTCGTCACCGACCTTCTCAAGCTCCTGACAGAGACCTTTCCAAAGACCATTACCATCAAAGCGCACCTTGGAAGAAATCTCCCTCCCATTCTGGGCGATAACAATCAGCTTCATCAGGTTCTCCTCAATCTTTGTGTCAATGCGCGCGATGCCATGCCTTCCGGCGGGATCCTCGAACTTTCAACATCGGTTGTTTCTCACAGTGTCATCAAAGCGAAATGGGGTGAAGCTCCCGTGCCGGAATACATCATGATCACTGTTGCTGATACCGGAATCGGCATGGATGAGGAGACGATGTCCCATATCTTTGAACCATTCTTTTCCACGAAGGAGGTGGGGAAAGGAACGGGGCTGGGGCTTGCAACGAGCCACGGCATTGTCGAGAGTCATAACGGCTTCATCGATGTGGAAAGCGAGAAGGGAAGGGGAACGGCCTTCAAGATCTATTTGCCTGTACAACCCCGCACCGTTGTGGGAAAAGAGAAAGCGCGTGATGATCTCGATGAGATTCCTGGCGGGGATGAGGTCCTCTTGCTCATAGAAGACGAAGAGCCAATGCGCGAATTGGTGAAGAGCCTGCTTGAAAGCAAAGGGTATACCGTCCTTGTCGCGGAGAACGGTCGCGAAGGTATTCAGCGCTTTGCTGAACATCAAAAAGAGATCGCCTTAGTTCTCAGTGATATGGGACTTCCCAAGCTCAGCGGTGAGAATGTCTTTTATCATCTCCGTCAATTGAAGCCAACAGTACCCGTCATTATTGCGAGTGGATATCTCGACTCAAACGTCAAGTCCAAACTGTTCCAGGATGGGATGACCGATTTCTTGCAGAAACCTTACCATCCGGCGAAGGTTCTTCGAACGATCCGAGCGGCATTGGACAAAAGAAAAGTGATCCGGTAGTACCCTCCGTTCTTCGAGGTTCCCAACCTCAAATCCGATTTAGAGAGTCGTGAGAACTTAAGTGGAGCAAGCGGGAGGATGTCGAAATCACAGCCCGCGGGTTGGAAAGCGATGGCGTGCGTTTAATTCTTGGCGCACTCCCGTGTCACGTCCATCACCTCCTTCCGCAGATGCGCCAAGAATTGTGGGTGGTGTGGAGGAAGAGCCATCGCGTGCCTTTGATTTCGGCACGTTTTCTTTTGTGAGGCTATGCACAATGGAGGGCGAGAAGCCTTCTCGCCCACAGTGGTGTTGCGAAGACTGTCTGAATTCCTCAAAGCTCGAACTCGCACATCACGTCGATTGAACTTTTTGCATAGCCTCGAGAGGATTCTCTCGTTGCGGGTTCTGACGTTCACCTCTGCGGTGAAGAAGAGTGTGTCCATTTCGAACGGATGTAGTTCTGCGAACCTACGACAGAACACGCCTCTATGTCGGAATCAAGGCCCAAGGCCTACCTTCCGATTCTCTCCATTTTGCTTTATCTTCTCTGGCAACTCATAAGTAGGGGTGCAGGTGAACAAGGTCGCGACGGTGGAAGAGGCTGTCAAAGCCGTGGGCGACCAATTCGCGCCGAAGTACAAACAGATTACTTGCCAAACCTCTCTCAGGAAATGTCATGTCAACCCTCGTTCAATCCCCCGCCTGGCAAGCCCTCGCGCAGCATCACAAAGAAGTTGCCGGACAGCACATGCGCGAGTTGTTTGCCAGCGATCCGCGGCGCTTCCAAAAATTTTCCATCCGCTGGAACGACCTGCTCGTCGACTACTCCAAGAATCGCATGACCGAGAAGACGATGTCACTGCTCTTCGACCTCGCTCGCCAGGCGGATGTCAAGGGATGGACGGAGAAGATGTTCCGCGGCGAAAAGATTAACGTCACCGAACAGCGGGCGGTGCTCCACATCGCCCTTCGCAATCGCTCCAATCGGCCTATCGTGGTGGACGGCGAAGACGTGATGCCAGCGGTCAACAAGGTGCTTGCCCACATGCGCGCCTTCAGCGAATCTGTCCGCACCGGGGAGTGGAAGGGTTACACTGGCAAAGCCATCACCGACATTGTCAACATCGGCATCGGTGGCTCGGATTTGGGTCCGGTTATGGTCACCGAAGCCCTGAAACCCTACGGCCACGAACGGCTACGATGCCACTTTGTTTCCAATGTCGACGGCACGCACATCGCGGAGACGGTCAAGCGGCTCAATCCCGAGGCGACGATGTTCATCATCTCCTCCAAGACGTTCACGACGCAGGAAACAATCACCAACGCCGAGTCCGCCAAGCGATGGTTCCTCGAGCGGGTGAAGGATCGGTCCGCTGTCGCCAAACATTTTGTCGCCGTGTCTACCAACGCCAAAGCTGTCGCTACGTTCGGCATTGATACAAAGAACATGTTTGAGTTTTGGGATTGGGTCGGCGGGCGCTACTCACTCTGGTCTGCTATCGGGCTCTCCATTGCACTTTACATTGGGATGGAAAACTTCGAGGGGCTGCTCACGGGCGCGCACGAAATGGACGAGCATTTTCGGACGGCGCCTCTGGAACAAAATATTCCGGTCATCCTCGCTTTGCTTGGAATCTGGTACAATAACTTCTTCGGCTGTGAAACACACGCTCTCATCCCGTACGATCAGTACTTGCATCGATTTCCGGCATATTTCCAACAAGGTGATATGGAGAGCAATGGCAAGCGCGCAACGCGCGACGGCTCGGTGGTGGATTACTCAACCGGGCCGGTCATCTGGGGCGAGCCGGGAACGAATGGCCAGCACGCGTTTTTTCAACTGCTGCATCAGGGCACGAAGCTCATCCCCACCGACTTCCTTGCGCCGATGCAGTCGCACAATCCTATCGGCGACCACCACGCGATTCTCATCTCGAACTTCATCGCTCAAACAGAAGCATTGATGCGCGGCAAAACGGAAGCCGAGGCGCATAAGGAACTTGCCCATCTTCCCCCGGCAGAAGCTGAGGCACTGCTCCCGCACAAAATCTTCCCCGGCAACCGACCGACGAACGCGATCGCGTTCAAGAAGCTCACTCCCCGCGTGCTCGGTCAGCTCATCGCCATGTATGAGCACAAGATTTTCGTGCAGGGGATTATCTGGAACATCAACTCGTTCGACCAGTGGGGCGTGGAGTTGGGAAAACAGCTGGCGAAGGTAATCCTGCCGGAACTGCAAGGCAAGGCAGAAGCTGGTGGACACGATTCGTCGACAACGGGATTGATTGAGTATTATAAAGCCGAAAGGCGGAAGGAGTGAAGCGAGATGCTTGGTAAGTGGATATAAGTGGCTGCCGCATCGCAGGCATGACATCTACTGCAATGCCTAAGCTTACTCTATTTGCCATTCCTGCGCCAATGGCGTATATTCCCTATTACTGGCTCAAATCCGGACGGATTCTTCTCATGCTCTTCGCTTTTTCGAAGAGCGAACGATCCCGATCTCCCACGCGAACAATTGAAACAACTCCGAAAACTGGTTCAGGAGGAATTGAAATGAAAAAAGAACTGTTTGCTGAATTGCTCAGCAGTGTCCGGAAGGGAGGAGCGATCCTCCGTGGACGCAAGAAAGCTGGTCGCGTATTCGATCTCTCAGACCCAGACGTAAAAGCTATCCGTGAACAGTTCAACCTTTCACAAGAAAAGTTTGCCCAACTGTTGGGAATCAGTGTGGCGACTCTCCGGAATTGGGAACAAAAGCGGCGTAAACCCGAAGGCGCCGCGCGAGTCTTACTCTGCGTCGCAGCCCGATATCCAGAAGCAGTGCTCAACACCATCAACGCGGCATAGTTCTGAGAACGGTTCTTGCTTGTAATCATGTTGAAGGACGAATCTGTGCACATCCGCTCAATCCGTGTACTTCAGCGTCATGAAAAAATTCACCCTTAAACCACTCCCGCATGACAACCTGCGGCTCATCCATCCGCAGAAGTTCGTCATCGACTACAAGAACGAGCTGAATGCCGCGCAGTACGAAGCGGTCACATCGGTCAACGGTCCTCATTTGATCATTGCGGGAGCGGGCACGGGCAAGACGCGCACGATTGTCTATCGGGTTTCGTATCTGATCGAGCTGGGCGTGAAACCCTCTTCCATTTTACTGCTGACCTTCACGCGCAAGGCGGCATTCGAGATGATGCGCAGGGCGGCGATGCTCCTCGACAGCCGATGCGAGCAGATCGCCGGCGGTACGTTCCATTCCTTCGCCAATAGTATCCTCCGCAAATATGCCGGCCACATCGGCTACGATGCCAACTTCACGATCCTGGATCAGACCGATGCGGAGGACGTTATCAACTTGATCCGTACCCGGCTGAAATTTGATACGAGAGAGAAACGGTTCCCGCGGAAGGAGGCGCTGTACGATCTCTACAGCCGGTGCATCAATACTCTTACCCCTCTCAAGGATCTCCTCGCACTGGATTATCCAAATTATCTTGAGCAGGAAGCGGAGATCCAGTCGGTTCACATAGCATACGTTCAATATAAGCATCAACACAATCTGATGGATTACGACGACCTCTTGCTGAATCTGACGGTGCTCTTGAAACAACATGAGGCGGTGCGGGCGGCGTTGTCGGAGAAGTACAAGTACATTATGGTGGATGAGTATCAGGACACCAACAAATTGCAAGCCGAACTGGTGAAGCTTCTCACTTTCAAACATCAAAACGTGATGGTGGTGGGGGATGATGCGCAATGTATTTATTCGTTCCGTGGATCGACGATCCGCAACATCATGGAATTCCCGAAAGATTATCCCGGCTGTAAAGTAATCAAGTTAGAGGAGAACTACCGGAGCACGCAGCCCATTCTGAATCTGGCGAACGAAATTCTGAAAAGAGCCGCGATCAATGAAAAATGAAAAATTGAAAATGAAAAATCAAAAATTACAAAAGGGGGATCGTTTTTTCATTTTGCATTTTTTAATTTTTGATTGACCAATGTACTACAAGGAACTCTACACGAAGAAAGCCGGTGGTCAACTGCCGCAGTTGGTGAGGGCTGAGAACGAGAACATGCAGTCACGCTATGTCGTCCAGAAAATCCTCCAGCTGCGTGAGGAGGGGGTGGATTTGAAGGACATTGCCGTGCTGTTTCGTTCTTCCTTCCTCTCGTTCGATCTGGAGATCGAATTGACGAAAGCGAAGATCCCCTTTCTGAAATTCGGCGGTTTCAAGTTTATCGAAACAGCGCACGTAAAAGACATAGTCGCTTACCTGCGCGTGCTCGATAATCCACGGGATGTTGTCTCCTGGAATCGTATCCTTCTGTTAATCGAGGGTGTTGGTCCCAGAACAGCCGAGAAAATTATCGACGACATCCTCAAAAAACGTGTCCGGCCGGAGGACGGAACCGGCGCAATACCCACGACTCGTTTCTGGCAGCAGTATCATGACTATCCTGAACAAGTGCAGGCGCTCTTCCGCATGCTTGGTGAGGTGGCACGGCCCTCGGTTCCTCCTGCCGAGAAAGCGCAACAGATCCTTCAGTACTATGAACCGATTCTGAAAGCGCGTTATGACGATCATCAAAAACGCAGGAAGGATCTGGAGATGTTTCAGAACATCACGGAGCGGTACACGGAACTGGGGCCACTGTTGACCGATTTGGCGCTCGAACCTCCGAACGAGAGCATTGTTGATGTGGAATCGCCTGGTCCGGAGACGGAGTATCTTACCCTCTCCACGATTCACAGCGCGAAGGGACTGGAGTGGCACACCGTTTTCATCATTTATGCCCTCGAGGGACGCTTTCCCGCGATGCGAGCAGTGGCCAGCGATGATGAGCTGGAGGAAGAACGACGCTTGATGTATGTCGCATGCACGCGCGCGAAGGAAAATCTCGTCATCACGTATCCCATGAACATCTATGACCGGGAAAGCGGAATGATCCTGACCAAACCTTCACGCTTCATCGAGGGGATCAAAGAGCATTTGTTGGAACCATGGGTCGTCGAGTAAAACGCATGCGAAGACGAGCAAGGCAGACGAATGGCTACAACCTTCGTCAGCCGGATTCCACCCTTTCTGTTGTTCTGTGTACGTACAACCGAAAGCAGTTAGTGGAGCGAGCGATCGCCTCCGTTCAACGACAAACGTTCGTTCATTGGGAGCTTATGATCGTTGATGATGGCAGTACGGATGGGAGCGATCAGCTCTTGCTGGCAATTGCAAAGTCCGACCCCCGGATCACGTATGTTCGACAGACAAACCGGGGACTTGCTTACAGCCGAAACATTGGGGTGGGCATGGCAAGGGGGGATTATGTCACGTTCATCGATTCGGATGACGAATGGTCACCTCGTCACCTTGAGTTGCGGGTAGATTATTTGCGCGATCACCCGTCCGTGGATGCCCTGCATGGTGGAGTGTCACTAAAAGGGCCGCGTACAAGGCAATATGTTATCGACGCGACCCGTCCCGGCAAGAAGATCCATCTGAGCAAATGTTACATTGCCGGCACCCTCTTCATCAAGCGATTCGTCTTTCTCCGCCTGGGAGGATTCCCAAACATGGAGTATGGGGACGATTATCATTTTATGACGAGACTCGCACGCCGCTTCAAGCTGGTTCGTGTGAAGTGGCCGACGTATATCTACCACCTCGATTCGGATAACCGGTTGTGCGATTTGTTTGAGGAGGGGGGTGTAGCGGCGATTCGTCGCTATCGGTCGATGGGATAAAGCCGGGTGGTGTTAGGTTTTGTTGTTTCTCGCTTTCCTCTCTTTGAGCTGCTTATACCGTTTGAGCTTTCCTTTGATTGTTGCGATCAACGTCTCGTCCGAAAACGGTTTGGTGATGTAATCATCCACGCCCATTTCCTTCCCCGTCCGAATCAACACCTCATCCGTGAGTCCGCTGAGAAAAATAAAGGGGACGTCCTGCAGGGCGTCAAGTTCACGGACTTTCTCATAGAACGTGAATCCCCCCATCGTCGAGGTCTCGAGATTGATGTCCGACAGAATCAAATCGGGTGTGTGTTGTTTGAGATACGTAAATGCATCGTCCGAACTGGGGAACGATTTCACGTTGAAGCCGGCTTCCTGGAGGGTCTCCGTGATGACACCGAGGAGCTTCGTGTCGTCGTCGACCACGAGAATGTCCGCGCGTTCCTGCCCTTGACGCAGCTCCCACAGCAGCCGCGCTTCGATCCGGTCGTGATCTTCGGGTGGAATAAGAAACTTCTTGCGCAGTTCCGAAAGTTGTGAGGCGGTTTGGGGGGTAATGGCGCCGGAGGACCATGCTCGTTTCAGGGCTGCATAGTACATATCGAATTTGACCTCCTTCTCCAACTCCCTGTGCTGTTCGTCTGTAATAGTAAGTTCCCCACGTAGAGAGCTCAGGCGCGCTTCCTCATCTTGTGTCGCCGCCCCATCGAGCCAGACTTCGCGTAAAGCTTGTCGGTATTTCAGAACGGCAGAGGAGGGATCCTCATCGCCTCGCTTCAGTAGTTCGGCTTTTTGCTTCAGCTCTTCCTCTTGACGCCGCAGTTCCTCTTCGGCGGCTCGAAGCTCATCTTCGAGTTGACGGCGCTCTTCTTCGAGCCGTTCTTTCTGTTGCTCCGCCGCCCGACGTTCCGCTTCGAGCTTCTTCCGTTGTTGCTCTTCAAGGCGCTGTTGTTCCTTTCGCCGCTCTTCCTCTTCACGGGCGCGACGTTGTTCTTCCTGACGTTTCCACTCCTCCTCCAGACGCTTGCGGGCTTCTTCATCTCTTTTGCGCGCAGCTTCTTCGGCTGCCTTTCGCGTCCGTTCTTCCTCGGCGTGTTTTTCGTGCTCCTCCTTCAGGAACGCGAGGCGTTCCTCATAGGCGCGGATGTAGACGTTCTTGGGATCGATCTCCTTAGCGCGGATGATCTCGCGGATGGATTGATCAATATCACCGGCACGGATCAGTTGATCTACGCGCTTGAGGATTTCACTGACCTTTTTGCGTATATCGTCGCGGGGAGTCAGGTTGGCCATACGCGCGTCGGACTAGGAGTGAAGAAAATGTCGGCGGCTATGTGCCGGCAAGCGTGGTGTGGAGTGGCGAGATGCGCGGGAGAAATGGAAACCACGAAATAGAACAGGTGCATGCCTCATGGAGGTTGACACAGAGAAATGCGCGGCCAAGGTACACAACAGTTGAGGCAAATGCAAGGTAACGCCGCGCACGGGGCGCGTTGTCGAACCATGCGAACGAAAAAACTTGCGAGAGCGAAACCAACTTGCCGGCGTCTCAGGTATCAAGCCCTGCGGCCTGAGTCGACATCGACGCTCGCAGAAGTACGGCCGACTCAGCTTGATTTTCAGTCGAGCGATGGTGATATTCCAATGCCCTTGTCGTTCACTTGCCACTCGCTCAGCCTGCAAATGGGAGCTCGTTCATGACAAGCAATGCTCTGCCCGACCTTTCTGACGACTATCGCATCACTCGTGAACAGCACGAGCAATACCAGCGCGAGGGTCACATTTTTCTTGCGGGCGTCGCTCGTCCGGACGAAGTTGCTGCGTATCGACCCCTGATAACAGGCACTGTTGATGAAGTCGCCCAGTCGAAAGATACACAAGGGCGCATCTCCGACTACAGCAAGATGTTCACGCAAGTGACGAACGTCTGGAGGAAAAGTGAAGCTCTTGCGAAGTTTATCTTCGCACGTCGGTTCGCCAAGATCGCAGCAGATCTGATGGGCGTTCCGGCGGTACGTCTCTATCACGATCAGGCGCTCATCAAGGAGCCCGGCGGTCAACCGACTCCCTGGCATCAGGATTACTACTACTGGCCGCTGGAGACCGAGCATACGATCACGATGTGGATGCCGCTGGTTGACTGTCCGCGTGAGATGGGTACGATGAGTTTCGTGGTCGGTTCTCACAAAAACTCGGCATTCAAACCGATGCCGATCTCAGAAGAGTCCCAGCAGTACTTCGAACAGGTGATGGAGGAGCAGAGGTCAGAAGTAAAGAGCTACGCCCTTAAGGCGGGAGATGCGACCTTCCACTCGGGCCGGACGCTCCATTCCGCTCACGGGAACAACAGCCCCACCACGCGCCGTGAAGTCATTACCATCATCTACTACGCAGACGGCACGCGGATTATGGAACCCGACAACGAGCATCGGAGAGTCGATATGGAAGTCTTTCATCCGGGATGTCGACCGGGGGACCTTGCGGCAAGCGAACTGAATCCGGTTCTTTATTCACCTTAAGATGTAACGAAACTTCTTGCTGTGTTTATTCGGTGCGATTGGCGACAGCCATAAATTTTGCCATTCTGATGGATTCATTCGAAATCTCCCACCATAACTCGCGTAACGCCACATTGCTCGCGTCTTCACCTCAAGAACTTCTATGAAACGACACTTCCTCCTGATTCCACTCCTTCTTGGCTTATTCGTTGGCATAACATGCGGCAAGCGGGAAGAAACCCAGCAAACCAAAGTCATTGGCGTGGCGTTGCTGACGCGCGGCCACATGTTCTACCGTGACCTTGAAGAAGGCCTCCTTGAAGAGGCACAGAAACAGCGGTACGAATTAATCATTACCTCCGCTGAATTTGACCTCGGCAAACAGATTGCGCAGGTGGAGGATTTCATTTCACGGAAGGTCGATGCGATTATCATCTGTCCGGTCGATTCGAAAGGGATCGGTACCGCCGTAAAAGCTGCAAACGCTGCCGGTATCCCGGTATTTACCGCAGACATTGCCGCTCAAGAGGGGGAAGTTGTCAGCCACATTGCTTCGGATAACGTAGCGGGCGGACGGTTGGCAGGAGAATTCCTCGCGAAAGCACTTGGTGGAAAAGGGGAGATAGCCATTATCAACCACCCTGCGGTCACGTCTGTGCTGGATCGCGTCCAGGGTTTCAAAGAAGCGATCGCGAAGTATCCGGAGATCAAGATTGTCGCCGATGTCAGCGGCCAAGGAGTGCGCGATCGGTCACTTCAGGTGACAACCGACGTTCTCCAGGCTCACCCAACTCTCAAGGGCATCTTTGGTATCAATGACGATTCAGCTCTCGGTGCCCTCGACGCAGTTCAACAATACAAGAAAGAGGGGATCATTATCGTCGGTTACGATGCTACACCCCCCGCTCTCGATGCGATCAGGAAGGGAACGTCGTTGAAAGCGGATGTCATTCAGTATCCGAAAGTAATCGGAACGACGACCATCCAAAAGATCCGCGATCATTTCGCCGGAGTGCCTGTTCCTCCCATCGTACCGGTCGAGGTAGGAATCGTTGACCGGCAGACGCTTCACGCGTCCTCGGAGGGAGGATGAACGCATCGTCGATGAGGTGCTTCCTTCCTCCATCATGACTCACTCACGGATGTCCATCTCCACGCACCGCGCGGCAGAGTACGGGATCGGTGTTGCCTTCCTGCTCGAAATCGTTGTCTTTGCTCTCCTCTCACCCTACTTCTTCACAGCCGACAATCTTCTGAACATCTCGCTTCAGGCTTCGATCACGGCCATCATCGCCGTTGGGATGACGTTTGTTATTTTGACCGGCGGGATCGACCTCTCGGTAGGATCGCTCGTTGCCCTCGCCGGCATCGTGACAACCAGCGTCTTGAAACTCGATGTTCCGATTATCGTCTCGTTCCCTTTCGCGATCCTCTCCGGCCTTCTTGTAGGGGGTGCATCAGGGATGATGGCGGGACTTTGCACGACGCGATTTCGGATTGCTCCGTTCATCGTCACGCTCGCCTTGATGACGATCTGGCGCGGTGCTGCCTTTCTGTACACGGAGGGGCGACCGATTTGGGAGCTGCCGGAAGTGTTTGGTGTGCTGGGGAGCGGAAGGGTGCTCGGCATACCCATTCCGACACTTATCATGCTGATCGTGTTTGTTGTCGCGCACGTTGTACTGAAGTATACCACGTTCGGTCGATATGTGTACGCCGTTGGCGGAAATGCGGAAGCCGCCCGCGTGGCCGGCATTGCAGTGGATCGCGTGTACATGGCAGTCTACACGATCAGTGGAGGGCTCTCTGCATTGAGTGGCATACTCCTCGCTTCGCGTATCAACTCAGGTCAACCCAATGCGGGATTGATGTATGAGCTCGACGTTATTGCCGCCGTGGTGGTGGGAGGAACAAGTCTCAACGGCGGTCGTGGATCAATTGTCGGCACGTTCGTCGGCGCGATGCTGATTGCCGTGTTGAGGAATGGGCTGAATCTTCTCAACGTTGGATCGTATGTTCAACAAGTTGTCGTCGGCGTGGTCATCCTTCTTGCGGTGATGGCCGATCGGTGGAGACGGACTGAATGAGTGTCGTGCGGTGAACGCGGTCGCTGGCACCTCCAGAAGAGAAAAAGGCACGGTTGTTTGTAGAGAGAATCTGCTTCTAAAGGAGTCCGAATCATGAGACGTTCCCTTCTCACTTTATTTCTGCTTCTTCTCCCAGAGTTCCTTGCGGCGCAAACGGATGTCGACAAGCTCATTCGCACTCTGGATTCTTTGACGATTACCTCGCTCAATGAATGGAAAATGAGCCCCGACCTCAAATCATATCGCCCGTCAGGCGATCCAACGCAGCCGTCGTTCGATGATCGTAGTTGGGATATTCTCCGGCTTGGCGAGAGTGTGTATCCTGACTCATGTTGGTTACGCAACGAGCTGATCGTTCCTGATAGAATTCTGGGACGAAAACCGGCAGGGGCGCTTCGCCTCTTGCTGTCGCTCGATGACTACGGATACTTGTGGGTAAACGGTAAGAGTCTGGGTCACTTTCCCTGGAATGGAGATTTCGTTATCAGTCCATCGGTTACTCCCGGTGATCGTTTCGTGCTTGCGATCAAAGCTGTGAACACCGGCGGACCTCTGCGTCTGCTCCGCGCGGAAATAGAGATGGAATCAATACGCCCCTTGAAAGGGGTGCTTGCCGATTTTGCGTTGAGTCTTCGAGTCGGACAGAAATTGTTGAGCTTCGATACGTATCAGACCAGTTCGAGCAAACGCTTTGATCCGGGTCTGGACCGATCGATGCACGATCGCGAAGAAAAGCGACGATTGAACGCGTTGCTGCAAACAACGGCGGCAGGATTTCACCCGAGGATCATCCTTGAAGGAACGTTGCCGGAGCTCGAGACGGCTCTCGTGGAGACGTACGCGAAACTCCAACCTGTGCGTACCTTCGTCCAGAGGTTTACATTGTATTTCAACTCGAATGCGCACATCGATGCTGCATGGTTGTGGCGTGAGAAGGAAACCATCGAAGTCTGTAGGAAAACGTTTGCGTCGGTCATCAATATGTTTGAAGCGAGGCCCGATTTCACGTACACGCAAAGCACTGCAGCATACTATGATTGGATGGAACGGCTGTATCCGGACCTCTTCAGACGAATTCAACAACGGGTAAAGGATGGTCGATGGGAAGTGGTCGGAGGCACGTGGGTGGAGCCGGATTGCAATCTGCCAAGCGGAGAATCGTGGAACCGTCACTTGCTGTATGCGAAGCGCTATTTCAAAGAGAAACTCGGCGTCGATGTCCGAATCGGCTGGAATCCCGATTCATTTGGCTACAACTGGAACATGCCGATGTTTTATCGCCAAGCGGGCATCGAGGCATTCATCACGCAAAAGATAGGATGGAATGAGACGAACGTTTTTCCACACCGCCTGTTTTGGTGGCAAGCTCCGGATGAATCACGCATCCTCGCCTACTTCCCGTTCGACTATGTCAATGAAATCACCAATCCGTATCAACTTGTCGATTGGTTGAGACAATTCGAAGCCAACACCGGTTTTACTACGATGATGGTGCTCTTCGGGGTGGGGGATCACGGCGGGGGACCATCATTGGAGATGATGGCCCGAATCGACCGGCTCAAACAACTCGCCATCTTCCCCACGATTCGATTCGGTAATACGCAGACGTACCTCGACGAGCTCCGTCGACGTGATCTCAGCGCTCTTCCGGTGTGGAACGATGAGCTGTATCTTGAATATCATCAGGGTACATACACCACGCAAGCAAAGATGAAGGAACTGAATCGCCACAGCGAGCTTCTTCTCACCAACGCCGAGAAGTTCTCGACACTTGCCCTGTTGTTTGGGGGTACATATGATCGAGCGGCGTTGGAAGAAGCATGGCGCAAGGCGCTCTTTAATCAGTTTCACGACATCCTCCCGGGTTCGAGCATTCGTGAAGTGCACATCGACGCGCTGGAAACATATAACGAGTTGATCGAGATAGGCAGCTTCGAGATGCAGAAGGCGGTTGGAACGATCGCCGGTCGCGTGCATACCTCCGAAATCCGCAAGGGCATTCCGTTGATCGTTTTCAATCCGTTGGCATGGGACCGAACGGATCTGGTCTCGTTCGAGCTTCCGAAAGGCGACACATCGTCTTACTCCGTCTTCGATCCGGAAGGGAAAGAACTTCCCTCGCAAACTGTTTCCACCGGTCGATACACGCGTACGCTCTTGTTCATGGCGCAGAACGTGCCTTCCCTTGGATATCGGACGTTCGAGATGAGGCGGCAGCGTCCATCGAACCCGAGTTCCGATTTGAAGATGACGCAGACATCACTCGAGAATTCCTTTTTCCGCGTCGAGATTGATCCGGAATCGGGATGGGTACGAAGTATCATTGATAAGCGAGTTGGTCGCGAGGTGCTCGCCGGTCCCGCCAACCGACTTCAGCTGTTGGCAGATTACCCGAAAGCGTGGGATGCGTGGAACATTGGATTGACGGGAGAAGAGTATCCGTCGAACTTCCGGAGAATCGAAATTGTCGAAACGGGTCCCGTGCGTGCCGTTCTGCGTGTGTATCGCGATTACCTGAAGCCAGGCGTGAAGAAAAGCTACCCGACAGAGGATTTCCCCACCTCCTTCTTCACACAAGATATCATTCTTCTTCGAGAAACCGACCGAATCGATTTTCGAACCGAGGTAGATTGGTGGGAAGAGAAAACGATGTTGAAAGTTGCGTTTCCTCTGACCGTGCAGGATACCATAGCAACGTACGAGATTCCGTACGGCACAATACAACGTTCGACGCAACTGCGTAATAGTTGGGAACAAGCCAAGGTGGAAGTGCCGGCACAGCGATGGGCGGACGTATCTCGATCTGACTACGGAGTGAGCTTACTGAACAGAGCAAAGTACGGGTATGACATTAAAGGGAACACGATGCGGCTTTCGCTTCTGCGTTCTCCCATCTGGCCCGACCGAACGGCCGATCGAGGAAAGCATTCGATTGAATATTCCCTCTATCCCCACAAGGGAACGTGGAGGGAAGGTAGGACTGTGCGACGTGGATACGAGTATAATTCCCCCCTCATTGCTGTTGCAGCGATACGCCAGCGCGGCTCGGAGCCGCCAGCCAAGTCTTTTGTCCGTCTCGAACCTTCGAGTCTGGTCCTGACGTCCATGAAGAAGGCCGAGGATTCCGATGCATGGGTGATCCAATGGTACGAGTCGGAAGGGAAGGATGTGGAAGCACATCTGACTGCGCCTCGGACGATCAAGCGGGCGGTTCTTTCAAACTTTCTCGAAGACGACGTACGAGAGATCGTCTCATCAGGAAAGCAAGTGAGAATATCAACGAAGCCGAGGAGCGTTGTGACGGTGAAGGTGACGTTCTGAGGTCAGAGATTTTGTAAGACGCGATCATGCTCAGTGTTGGTTGATGGAGACATCAGATGGAGCCGATGATTGATTGTGAGGCGTGATGCGTGATGCGGTGTGTGGTGCACTTCACTTCAATTTTTCTTACTTTGGCCCCGTAGCTGAGTTTAACTTCTTCCAGAACAGAAGTGGAGTGAATTCTTACTTTGTCACGCTTTGAAGTTGTCATCGGTGTTGATCTTGGCGGCACGAGTGTAAAGGCGGGCCTCGTCGATCCCAAGGGAGAAGTGTTGTATCAAAATAAATTCCCGACGAACGCCGATAAGGGTCCAGCTGTCGTTATTGAGCAAATCCACCTCGCGGTGCAGGATGCGATGAAAAATCGAAACGGTGCGGAGGTGCGGGGGATCGGTATCGGTGCGCCCGGCGTTGTGGATGATGAGGGAGTTGTCAAGGCCCCACCGAATTTTGCGGATTGGGATGAGGTTCCGCTGAAAGCCGAGCTGACGAAATTGTTTGGAGGGTGTCCCATCGGCATCGAAAACGACGCGAATGCGGCGGCTCTCGGTGAATCCAAATATGGCGCAGGGAAGGAGATCCCAAACTTCCTTTTCGTGATTTGGGGAACAGGGGTCGGGGGCGGGATTATTCTCGACCGTAAGATCTTTCGTGGTCCGACGGGAGGAGCAGGAGAGATCGGACACGTGTGCATCGATTACAACGGGCCCTTGTGTAACTGTGGGAGCCGAGGGTGCGTCGAGGCCTACGTCGGACAACGATATCTCTCGCAACGGACGGCCGCACGAATTCGGGCCCATCCGGAGTCAAAGATCTGGCAGCTTGCCGAAGGGGATCCGGCCAACATCGAGCCAAAAATCATCTCTGAAGCTGCGCACGATGGGGATGTGCTTGCAAAGGAAATCTTGCTTGAAGCAGGAGAGTTGCTCGGTACTGCTTTGGCCGGTGTGATGAACGTGATGGATTTGCGCGTGAGCATTATCGGTGGCGGTCTGTCCGCTTCGGGAGATTTTGTTATGGCCGCCGTTCAAGATGCCGTTGTCCGGCATGTTCTGAAGCCGTTGAAGAAGGATATCCGCGTCTTGGCCGCTCGGCTCGGTAACAACGCCGGCATCCTGGGGGCAGCGGGCCTTGTGTCGTGAGGTCCTGACTTTGCATGAGCAAGCAACGTTTATTGAGCAAGACGGGACGCTGTGACGCACCATCTGGGTGTCATTCAACACGCCGCCGAAACGACGGTATGGCTTGTTTCTTCCTCTCCTCCTTCTTGTTCCTCCTCTTGTTGTTTTCCGCGCCAGTTCTTGCACAAACTCCTGATTCGCCTCGAGATACACTCGATCTAGCTTCCGATACCTCGGTTGTGAATCGATCCGGCGTTGATACGGTGGTGGTGTACACCGCGAAAGACTCGATTGTCTATTCCATGCGAACACGCGTGATGCAATTGCATGGCCAGAGCGAACTGAAGTATCGTGCGATCGGGCTGAAAGCTGAACGCGTTGACGTCAATTGGAATACCGCGACCTTATTTGCACAAGGTGTGCCCGATACCTTGGCCCCTTCTCCGCGCAAAATTCGCGGCGCGCCGGTGCTTCAAGACGGAGGAGAGACATACAACGGAGTCAAAGTGAGTTACAACTTCCGGACCAAAAAGGGGAAAATCGACCTTGGCGATACGGAGATCGAACAGGGGTATTACCATGGTGAGGCGATCAAGAAAGTCGAGCAGGATGTTCTCTTCGTTGCCCACGGTCGATACACAACGTGCGATCTGGATCATCCCCATTATTACTTCTTGAGTCCAAAAATGAAAGTAATCGTGCGCGACCACATCGTGGCGGAGCCGATCTACTTCTACATTGCTGACGTTCCGATTTTTGCACTGCCGTTCGGGGTGTTTCCGAACAAGTCGGGACGTCGTTCCGGTCTGATCGCACCGGCGTATGGTGAAGATGCCCGGCGCGGTAGGTTCCTCAGCCACTTCGGTTACTACTGGGCTATGAATGATTACATGGATGCCGCAACCACCTTCGACTGGTACACACGGGGGGGATGGATCAATCGATCACTCTTCCGATACGCGCTTCGGTACCATTTCACTGGTTCGGTCAATGCGAGTGTGACGAGCCTGCACGATGGAGAGCCGGACGATCCCGGTCGCAGCGAACAACGCGATTACAGCGTGCAGCTGACCCATAACCAACAGATCGATCCCACAAGCCGCCTCGATGTCAATTTCACCTTTGCGAGCGGCACGTATTACCGGAACACGAGCTTCCGCTTGGACGAAATTCTTCGGCAGAATATCGTGTCGACCGCCACCTATTCGAAGACCTGGCAGGAAAGCAATCGCAGCTTAACCATCAGCGCGTATCGCGATCAGAGTCTGGTGACCGGTGATGTACAGGAACAACTTCCTGCCGTTTCATTCTCACAGGGGCAACTTTTCCCTTTTAAGCGATCATCGCTCGGCCACACTGATGCAGGCTCCGAACAGGCGTGGTACGAATTGATCGGCGTCAGCTACAATTTGCAGGCGCAGAGCAACCGGACAAAGACCTTCACGCTCATTCGGAGCACTACCGATCCGACCATCGACAGCTTGAAGATCGAGAAACGGCAGCAGCGGCTGGGAGCGAACCATCAAGTCGGTGTCTCATTCTCTCCGAAAGCAGGTCACTTCACTATCGGTCCGTTCTTTCAATATCAGGAGTTATGGTACAATCAGAAGACCTATCGCGATCAATTTGGTGAGCGCGAGGAGGAGGGGTTCTATGCAGTCCGGACATTCTTAACGGGCGTTTCCGCGTCGACCCGCTTCTTCGGGATTTTTCAGCCGCAAGTTTTGGGCATCACCGGCATCCGTCACACTGTCTCGCCGAGTCTTTCCTTCAGCTATCGGCCCGATTTTAGCGCTGCTCGTTTCGGGTACTACGGGACTTATTTTGATTCAACGGGACGGGAGGTGAAGTACAGCCATTTTCAAAACGGCATCTACGGCGGCGCTCCGGCAGGATTACAACAAGCGCTGAGTTTGAACGTCGGAAACCTGTTCGAGATGAAGTATGCAACAGGCGATACGGCACAACCCGAAAAGAAGATACAATTGATGAACATCGGGGCCAGCATCTCCTATAATTTCGCAGCAGATAGTTTGAGACTCTCTCCTCTCGTCGTTTCTTATCGGACGGACATCGGCAACATCGTGAACCTGAGCGCTGCAACGACGTTCGATTTCTACCAATACGATCAGGCTGCTCGTACCCGCGTCAACAAATTCCTCCTCAAAGAACGAAAGTATCTTGCCGATCTTACCAGCGTGAGCTTTACCGTTTCGACGACTCTGAGCGGTGAAAAATCCTCGGCGGGTACTCCACCGACAAGCACCGTGCAAACGAACACCATCGGCGGTCAGTCTTTTCCCCCAAATCAAGATCAGCTCACAGGTCAGGGTTTGGATGACTCGCCCGATTTCAGTATCCCATGGAATTTGAACCTGAGTTACACCTTCTCGCAGAGTCAATTCAATCCCGCAGAAAAACTCCGGAGCTCATCACTTCAGGCAAATCTCACATTCAATCTTACAGAGAACTGGCGCGTGACGGCGGGGGGGAATTATGATTTTGCGAGAAAGGAGTTCGCCGCGCCCAACATCAGTGTGTATCGCGATCTTCATTGTTGGGAGATGAACTTCACTTGGGCACCGATCGGGTTCTATCGTTATTATCGGCTGGAGATTCGACTCAAAGCGCCTCAGCTGCAGGACATCAAAGTGACGAAGCAGGGAAGCGCGCGCGGGACATACTTCTAACTCTGCGAGCCAAAGGAGAGACACAGGGGGAAAGCTACGGAGCGACTGTGCTTGTTGAGTGGCAGCGTGAATTCTAGGGCGTGAGCAGAAGCTAAGCGGATTTCCGCTCCTCGTAAAGATAGATCGGCTCTTTTGACTTCAGGATGGTGTCTTTTGTAATGATGCATTTCGACACATTTTGTCGACCGGGGAGATGATACATAATATCGAGCATCACCCCCTCCACGATGGATCGAAGGGCCCGTGCGCCGGTTCCTCGCTCCATCGCCCTCGTTACTACCGCGTGTAACGCCGCCTCCTCGAATTCCAACTCCACGCCTTCCATCAAAAAGAGCTTCTTGTATTGTTTGACGAGGGCATTGCGCGGCTCGGTGAGAATGTTGAAAAGAGCTTTCTCGTCCAACGAATGGAGTGTGGCGATGACCGGAAGTCTTCCGATGAACTCTGGAATCAGTCCATACTTCAGCAGATCGTCCGGCTCTACTTTGGTCAGATACTCGTCGGCTGTCCGACCCCTCTTTCCTTTCAGGTCGGCCCCAAAGCCCATCGGATTCTGACTGACGCGTCGTTCAACAATCTTGTCCAATCCCTCAAACGCCCCGCCGCAAATAAACAGGATATTGCGGGTGTTGATGTTGATGAGGCTCTGTTCCGGATGCTTGCGTCCTCCTTTGGGAGGCACACCAGCGATCGTTCCTTCCAAAATCTTTAGCAACGCTTGCTGCACTCCTTCGCCGGAGACGTCTCTCGTAATCGAGGCACTGTCGCTCTTCCGACTGATCTTGTCGATCTCGTCGATGTAGACGATGCCGCGCTCGGCTTTTTCGACGTTGTATTCTGCATTCTGGAGCAGGTAGACAAGAATCGTCTCAACGTCGTCTCCGACATACCCCGCCTCGGTGAGCGTTGTCGCGTCGGCGATGGCAAAGGGGACATCGAGGATTCGTGCGAGCGTTTGAGCGAGGAGCGTCTTGCCGGTGCCGGTGGGGCCGATGAGCAAAATATTGCTCTTCTCAATCTCCACTTCGTCGAGGTTGTGGAGATGATCGTTGGAGTCGATGCGTTTGTAGTGATTGTAGACAGCAACGGCGAGCGTACGCTTGGCGTGTTCCTGGCCGATGACGTATTCGTCGAGGGCTTTCTTGATCTCGACGGGAGTGAGATTTCCGCGGGTCGAATGGCGCTTGGCGGAAATCGCCGCCATGTTGTTGCGGATGATATCGACCGAACTGGAAACGCACAGATCGCAGATGTAGACATCGGGTCCTGCGATGATGCTGTTCACTTCTTCAGAGGATCGTCCGCAGAAGGAACAGGTGATCTTTTCTCCCTGCTTTGGCTTCTGACTCATGCCGCGTTACTTTTCTTTCTTTGTCTCCACAACGCGTTTGACGAGGACGTTATCGATCAAGCCGTATTCTTTGGCTTCGGTGGCGGACATGTAGCGGTCGCGATCGGTGTCCTTTTCGAGCGTCTCCACTGTCTTGCCGGTGTGATGGGCAAGAATCTCGTTGATGCGCTTCTTGGTGCGAAGGATTTCTTCGGCCTGAATGCTGATGTCGGTCGCCGTTCCTTGTACGCCTCCCCACGGTTGATGGATCATGATTCTTGAGTTGGGGAGCGCCATGCGCTTTGACTTCGCACCGCCAGCCAGCAGCACCGCTCCCATGCTCGCCGCCATTCCGATGCAAATCGTCGAAACGTCTGGGCGAATGTACTGCATCGTATCATAAATGGCAAGGCCGGAGGAGACGCTTCCGCCCGGACTGTTGATGTACATGTGAATGTCCTTATCGGGATCTTCCGATTCCAGAAACAACAACTGTGCGATGACCAGACTCGCGATCGTATCGTCGATTGGTGTGCCGATAAAGACAATTCGTTCTTTGAGCAGACGCGAGTAGATATCATATGCCCGTTCGCCACGGCCGGTCTGCTCCACGACAATGGGTACCAGCTGATTATACACCTCGTACTTCTTCGCGATCATACGTTCCGTTATCCTTTCTCGATCTCCGGTAGTGTGGTGTCATCAATTTCCTTGATCGTCGAACTTGTCAGGAGCAACTCAATTAACTTCTCGCCGACAAGTCGATCTTTGATCTGATCGGACGACTTATAGTAGGTGATTAATCGTTCTTTGTCAATTCCGATTTTGGGAGCTTCGCGCTCTGCGAGCTCGACCAGCGTTGCTTCGTCCACCTCCAACTGTTCAGCCTTGATGATCTCTTCGCGCAAGAGCGCCCATTTGGATTGGTAGATGGCGTAGGCGCGGTTTTCCTGATAGAACTTCTCGACATCGAAGTCCGCGGGCAATTGCTTGTTCGGATATTGGTTTCTGATCTCTTCGAGCAGTCCGTCGAGCACGCTACGGATGAGCGATTCGGGGACTTCGAAATCATGCATGCGGATGATTTCCGCCGTGACCGCGTTGATCTTCGAGCGGCGGTTCTTCTCTTTCCAATAGTTCTCGATGTCCTCTCGTAGACTCTTCCGAAACTCGTCGACCGTCCCGATTTTGTCCTTCGTTACCTTCTTCACGAACTCGTCGTTCAGTTCCGGCAAAAGCACCTTCTCCACCTTTGTAACCGTCACCAGCACATTGACCTTGTGGGCACGATCGCCGTGCTGATGGTCGAATCTGATCTGGTGAATGTTTCCTTTCTGCGTCCCCCGCAGGGCGTCTTTAAATGGTTGTTCGAGCTGGGGATCGGCAAGGTAGAACCGGACGTTCTCCGATTTTTTCCCGATGATCGGCAGGCCTGAGTCGTCCAACTCCTGCATCTCCACGGAAACGACGTACTCGTCATCTTCGGCCTTCGCGGCTTCTTCAAGCGTGCTGTTGATCTTCCTCAAGCGCAGGATCTCGTTTTCTAACTCCTCCTCGGTGGGCTTATGAACCACGGCTTCCACCTTGAGGCCTTTATACTGCTTCAATTGAATGGTGGGACGAACATCGTATTTGATTTTGAAGCGGAGGTGCTCGCCGCGACGATAGTCGAGGTCCACCAGCAACGGCTCGCCAATTGGTTTGAGATTATTTTCCTGGACCGCCTGACGGTAGAGTTCGCTCGCGATCTTGTCGAGATACTCGTGCTCGATTAGCTCACCGTAGAGTTTCTTGATCAAATCGAGGGGCGCTCTCCCCTTCCGAAAGCCCTTGATTTCGATTCTCGGTCGATATTCAAGGTATGCCTTTTCAAAATGGGGCTTCAATTCCTCCGGTGATGCCTGAATCTCTACCTCCCGAGCAACATCGGAAAGGTTGGTAACTTGAACCTCCACCATCGTACTCCTTCTTGAAGATTAATGAGTGAAGACGTTAGCGCATCGACCGTGCAACCTGCACACGTCCCGCTTTGCGGTTCGCAATCGTGGGCACGGAGGGACTTGAACCCCCACGGGTTTCCCCACTAGCTCCTAAGGCTAGCGCGTCTGCCAATTTCGCCACGTGCCCTTGGATCACGGAATGCTCATCGTGTCAGCGGGAGCCGGGACTATAGAAAAGAAAAAATCCTCAAAACTCAACTGATTTGAGGATTTTGACCGGCAAAAATATAGCATGAATTCGACGGAAATCCAAAAGGAGTACAAATCCTTCGTGCTCAGTTTTCGAGCAGCGTTTCGCACCTGAAGTTGCGGCCGAAACGTCATTGCCCGTCATTCGTCCCGTTCGGCTTGCTTTTCCTTGCCTCTTTGCCCATATTGAGCCGCAACTCTACCCTCGTTCAGCCGCCGACCGCGCTGCCAGGAGCGCGGCAACATATCGAGCTCTTGTTCGTTCAACGACTGTAAGCATGTTAACGCGTGACCTCCATATCGCTCGACGAAGCTGGACCCCTCACGAGGCTTACCGCTTTTGTGAGCGGATTACCTACGACCACTACGAGAACTTTCCCGTTGCTTCCTTGTTCCTCCCTCGCGAAAAGCGCCAGCATGTCTGCGCGATCTATGCGTTTGCCAGAATTGCGGACGACTTTGCCGATGAGCCCGGCTTGACGCTTGCCGAGCGGATCGAAAGCTTGAACGAATGGGAGGAACAACTTGCCGAAGTCTATCGCGGTCAAGCGACTCACCCGGTCTTCGTTGCACTCCGCGAGACGATCGACCGGTTCGAAATACCTCATTACCTGTTCCATAATCTGCTGACCGCGTTTCGATCCGATGTGACCACCCATCGCTACGAGACGTTCGATGATGTACTGGAGTATTGTACCAACTCCGCCAATCCGGTCGGAAGACTGGTGTTGCTGCTTTTCAACTATCGAAGTGAAGGGATGATGGAGCTCTCGGACTCCCTCTGCACGGCCCTCCAGCTTGCCAATTTCTGGCAAGATGTGTCGGTCGATCTCAACAAAGACCGGATCTATATCCCGTTGGAAGATATTCGCGAGTTCGGTTATTCGGAGGAGCAGCTGTTCAGTCGACACGTCACACAGGAGTTTAAGGACCTGCTCATGTTTCAGGTGGAGCGTGCCGAACGGTTGTTCCAGGAAGGAAAACCACTCCTCTCTGCCGTCGGGCGAGATCTTGCGTTCGAACTGAGACTCACCTGGCATGGAGGAATGAGGATCCTTCGTAAGATCGACCGGTTAGGCTACGATGTTTTGACGCATCGCCCTATCCTTTCCCGAATCGACAAAGCAGGAATACTCCTGAAGGCATTCCTCAACCGGCGCTCGTGACTGCCCAACCGCTCCATACCATCACTCCAGACTTCTCCCACAACAGAGAGAGCAATTTTTTCTTCTCGTTCCTCTTCCTTCCGCCGCCGAAACGCGAAGCGATTGAAACGATCTACGCGTTTTGTCGATACACGGACGACATTGTAGACAATGAGGCGGATGTGCGGGAGAAGCACCGTCGGCTCCGGGCGTGGACGGCGGAATTGCAGAGAGCGTTGTATGGAGAGTCGCGCTCCACAATTCTCAACAAGCTCGTCGGTGTGATTAAACGGTTCGACATTCCGGTCCAGCATTTCGAGGATCTCCTGAAAGGGATGGAGATGGATTTGGTGAAGCACCGGTACGAGACGTTTGAGGAGCTGGAGGAGTATTGTTACCGTGCCGCGTCGACGGTGGGGTTGATCTGTGCGGAGGTTTTTGGATATCACTATGAACGGACAAAGCAGTACGCTCTTAATCTCGGCATCGCTCTCCAACTGACGAACATCTTGCGCGACATCAAGCAGGATGCGAAACGGGGAAGAATCTATTTGCCATTGGAAGACCTGCGCCGCTTCGGGTATTCTGAGCAGGACGTTGTGAACTCTGTTTATAACGAAAACTTCCGTGCGCTGATGGAGTTCGAGTGCGAGCGGGTGCATCAATACTATCGGAAGGCAAAATCGTATCTTGCGGAGGACGACAAACCTCTCTTCTACGCCGCGCGCGCAATGGGGAACATCTACTATCTCCTCCTGCTGCGGATCGAACGGGCACAGTACGACGTCTATTCCAAGCGTATCCGACTCGCATCGCCCGTGAAGTTTCTTGTTGCCATGCTTCTGCGTTTACGCAACAAGTTGCCCAAGAACTTCCACCGGTACGTGCGCACCGAACTCCCCGCCTGAAATCCCATTCACTCTCCCTTATGCCCGATTTTTGTAAGTTGGGAAGAATCGCTACATTGTGCCGCGCTTCTCTGCTCCCATGGATCACTGTTTGACCATTCCCAAACGCTGATGTCTTCCAATTTGGAACGCTTCTCCTCTTCTCCCGTGCACGGATTTCGTGTCGTCATCGTTGGTGGTGGCGTGGCCGGATTGAGTGCAGCGGTCGAGCTCGCGCAGCACGGTGTGCAGATCGTCCTGCTCGAGCACCGTCGGTTCCTTGGCGGCCGGACGTACTCCTTCGTTGACGAAACCACGGGTGATGTGGTCGATAACGGGCAACATCTTTTGATGGGATGTTATCACGCGACGCGACGCTATTTGAAGACGATCGGGGCTGAACATCTCGCAGCGCTTCAGCCAAATCTCCGAATCGATTTTGTACATCCAGAACACGGCGTTGCCACGCTGGCATGTCCCTCTCTTCCATCACCCTTGCATGCTCTTGTTGGTCTGCTGAGGCTCCGCTCCCTGCCGCTCTTTGATCGTCTCAAACTCATCACTGTCGGCAAGGAGCTTCTTTTCTCATCGGATGAGAAAGAGAAGCGGCTCCGCTCCCTGACGGTGGATGAATGGCTCACATCGCTTGGACAGACGGAGTTGAACAAGAAGTATCTGTGGGAGATCATCGCGATCGGCTCGTTGAACGACGATCCGAAAGCGGTCTCGGCGCTCCTTTTCTATCGGGTGTTGCGCGCGGCATTCACAGGGAGCAGGAAAGATTCGTCTTTACTCGTGCCGCGTGTTGGATTGAGCGAGCTTCTCGTGGATCCGGCGGTGCGATACCTCGAACAGCGCGGCGCCGAAATTCGCACAAACTGTACTGTTGAGGAATTCATCGTTGAAGGGGAAAGCGTCATGAGCGTTCGTTGTGCTGACGGAATGATTGTCGAAGCAGACGCGTTTATCAGTGCCGTTTCACACTATGCTTTTCCTTCGCTGGTGAAGGGGGCGACGCTCGATTCGGCTTTGGGTAAGATGCAACAAGCAGTTGGACGGTTCGAGTCATCGCCTATCATCTCTCTTCACCTCTGGCTCGATAAGATGATTGTGGAAGACGAAATTGTGGCGCTGCTCGATTCAAAAGTGCAGTGGGTCTTCAATCGCTCGAAAATGTTGATGCGCAAAAGTGAGACTCCGACGAACATCAAGCAGTACCTTACTCTTGTGATCAGTGGGGCAGTGGAGTATGTCGATATAGAGAAAGAAAGACTTGTTGAGTTGGCGATGCACGATCTGCGCCTCGCTTTCCCTCGAGCAGCAGACACAGATGTGGTACACGCACTCGTCATCAAAGAAAAACGTGCAACGTTTTCACCGAGGCCGGAGATCGAGAGATATCGGCCCTCAGCTGACATCGGGCTGCGGAACCTGGCAATGGCGGGTGATTGGACGGACACCGGCCTTCCGGCCACGATCGAAGGAGCAGTGCTCAGCGGACGTCGAGCAGCGGAAGTCCTTTTATCAAAATGAATGGAACGGAACAATGTTGTCGAATCGGCAAACGTGATCTAACCGGAATGATGAAGAGACTCCGAATCATCGTGATCGCCTCCATTGTGGCTTTGAGCGGGCAAGCAGTCGCACAATCTACGTATGTTCCCCTCGACCATCAGGTCTATCCGCTCCTCGTTAAAGGCGAGACACTCGGCTTGTTCGAATCGTACCGCATGCGCACGCTGCCGCTGACAAGGACGGAAGTTCTCGAGATGTTGACGTCGATGGACCGGGCGCGAGAGAAGCTCTCCCGTGCCGATGCCGACTTGCTTGAGCAGATGCTTGGCGAATTCACCGACCCGGCCATTGGTGAGCCAGCGCCTCCGGGGAGTGAACCACATGCCTTCCGATACGAAGAAGGTAGCACACAAATTTTTGTTGATACGCGCGTGACTCAGGAATTCCATGCTCATCGTGATCGAGTGCACTTGGAGGATGAAACCATATCGAAAACGTCTGCCAGTGTTCATCTGAGGGCGCGATTCGGAGATCATGTTTTTTTGGGAGCCAGTGCTCGTAGCGCACTTTCCGTGGGTGAAAAACGGCTGGAATCGCATTTTGATCCTTCCCAAGGTCAACCGCAAGTTGTTGTTGGCAGGACTGTGTTTACAGACCAAACAACTGGATATGTGGGGCTGCGGTACGGTTCATTCAATCTTTTTGCCGGAAGGATGTATCTCGGTTGGGGAAGCGGAGTGTATGAACAACTGGCTGTTTCGGCTTCGAATGAACCGATGGAGATGGTTCGGTTCGTAGCAGACTTTGAAGCATTTCGGTTTTCCTATTTCCATGCGAATCTCAAAGGGATTAGCCAAGGGCGGTACTTCGTCGGCCATCGACTCGATATCTTGTTACCTCGCGGTCTTCAAGTTGGGATCTATGAGACTGTCGTCTACGGAGGGAGAGGTGTTCAATTCGAATATTTGAACCCATTCGTTTTTTACAACATCCTCGAAAAACAACTCGGTGACCTCGATAACAAAACCGCTGGCGTGGACCTGACGCTTATGGTCACGCCAGGATTGCGAGCCTATGCAGAAGTTTTTATTGACGATCTTAATGTCAGCAAGTCTATCAGCAGGTTTTGGGGAAACAAGCTCGCGTACCACATCGGCATGCAGTGGAGCCAGCCGCTGAAGTGGAGGGAAGGAGAGCTTTTTGCGACCTATACGCGTATTGACCCATACGTCTATACGCATTATAACCCACTTAATGTCTATGTCCACTACAATGAAAGTCTGGGGTCGAAGTTGGGTCCGAATTCAGACCGCTATTATTTTGGCATTGTGTACCAGCCGCAACGAGATATTCGAACGGAACTGTCATTCTCGTCTCGTCGACATGGAGCAGGTACAATCTATGGGCCTGTACGTCCTGCCGATGAGTATTCGAAAGAGTTTTTGGCCGGGGTGGTTGAAACTGAGAAGACGATAGATCTGCGATTTCGGTATCAGCTTCACCGTAACATTTTTGTAGGTTTTCAAGTGAGACATAGCAGCCGCGAGAACGTCGACAACCTGCCGCACCTCAGGGCCGCCGAGAAATTTTTCCGTGTATTCCTTGATATCGATTACTACTGATGGTTTGCATGAGCACGGCATTCTTTCCACCGGTGTTTGTTTCCATCCTGAGTGTGTGGCGCATCAAATCCGGCTTGGAATTCCTCTTGCGCGTCGCTTCGGCATTCGGTGAGCGCACATTGCTCTGATTCTTTCTCCCTACGGCGCTGCTCCATTCGATCTACGTCACGGTTTTCGGACTTGGGATTCCTCAGCCTTCCCTCGAGTGTTCTCGGTTATTTTGCCCCGCGCGGCATCAAGAGCGATCGTGCGCTCGCGGTTTCAGCCGGGAAGTTTCATTCAGCAGCAAGAGAAAGGGTCTCCTTAGGCTAACGGAGGATGTCCCGAATGCTGTAGGTCGCTTCATCGCGCTCCTGCCGCGTGATCATTTCACCTAACAATCCAATGGAGATGAATTGCACGCCGATGATGATGAGCAAGAAGCCGAGAAGGAAGAGAGGCCGATTGCTGAGGGAGGTGCGGCCGAGGATCCATTCGATCGACAGGTAACCGTCGATAACGATGCCGATCAGAAAGCAAAAGATTCCCCATACGCCAAAGAGATGAAGGGGGCGGCGAATGTAGCGTGTGGTGAACAGGACGGTTAAAAGGTCGAGAAATCCTTTGAAGAAGCGGCTGACACCGAACTTTGTGCGGCCGTACTTGCGCGGATGATGTTGCACCACCTTTTCCCCCACGCGATACCCCGCCCAGTGTGCAAGAGCCGGAATGTACCGGTGAAGCTCTCCGTACACTGTTATCTCTTTCACCACTTCACGCCGATAGGCCTTCAACCCGCAATTAAAGTCGTGTATTTTGATCCCCGTCATTTTGCTCGTCACGTAATTAAAAAAGCGTGATGGGATGGTTTTGGAGACGGGATCGAACCGCTTCTTTTTCCATCCGGAAACGAGATCGTATTGATCTCCCATGACCTCGAGCAGTCCCGGAATCTCAGCCGGATCATCCTGCAGGTCTGCATCCATCGTCACCACATATTCTCCTTGAGCCTCTTTGAACGCGACAGAAAGGGCAGCGGACTTGCCGAAGTTTCTTCGGAAGCGAATCACCTTGATTCGTGGATCTTTGTTGTGGAGTTCGCTCAACACTGCAAACGATCGGTCGGTGCTGCCGTCATCCACAAAGATGATCTCAAATGGTTTTTTCAGAGGCTCAACGGCAGCGAGGATGCGCTGATAGAGTTCTTGCAGCGATTCCTCTTCATTAAACAGGGGGACAACAACGGAGAGATAAAGGGTGGAAGCGGCGCTCATAAGGTTAAGAACTCTGCTGAACCAAGGTAATCGAAAAACGAGCGAGAAGCAATGTGAGGATTGGCTATGGTTCGTTGCTATTCCTACGTGGGTTCCTTATATTGTGCCGTCATTGTCAATTCGGCTGATGCTCACACCGAAGAAATCTCTCGGTCAAAACTTTCTTCAAGATGACAACATCGCCCGCAAGATCGTCGAGAGCCTGCACGTCCAACGAGGCGACCATCTTGTGGAAATCGGTCCGGGCCAAGGTGCACTGACCCGGTATCTTCGTGAGCTGACGGATCAGCTAACGGTGATCGAGGTCGACCGGCGAGCTGTTGAGGAGCTTCGCGAAAGGTGGGGATCCTCCCTCCACATCATGCATGCCGATGTGCTCCAGGTGTCGCTTGCTGAGCTTCGCGGTGCAGCGGCGGGGCGGTTGCGAGTGGTGGGGAACATTCCGTACTATATCACCAGCGAGATTGTCTTCTGGCTCTTCGATCAACGTGCATGCGTCTCTGATGCGACGTTGATGGTGCAGTGGGAAGTCGCCCGGCGATTCATCGCTCTGCCCCGAACGAAGGAATACGGCATATTGTCGGTCTTCGCTCAATTCTATACCGAGCCGCGCCTTCTGTTCAAAGTATCACGCAATTCGTTTTACCCTCGACCCAATGTCGACTCGGCGGTAGTCCAATTTACATTCAAGTCCGCTCTCGAAGCTGGAAACGAAGAACTCTTCCGGAAAGTGGTGCGCGCAACGTTTGGGAAACGTCGGAAGACCTTAAAGAACGGGCTCCGCTACATGGGAATCGAGGAACGGGCGTTGAACAAGCTTGCATTCGATCTCACTCAGCGGCCCGAAGATCTCACATACCATGAATTCTTGCAGTTGACGTCCCTTGTCGAACCACTGGTCGATCCAGTCGAAGATACGAGTGGAAGAACCGGTGAACGTCGCATCGACTCACAGTCCTGATTCTCTCTCAAGCTCAACCCCCTGATTGTGTCCGAGTTAGCAGAACATACCGTCGCTGAAGTGCAGGAACGCCGTGGGCTGATTGAGGTGGATGATGAATTGATGCAGGATATCGAGGAATTGGTGCATTCTCGCTCCGATTTCCTGATTCTCAATATCCTCCAGGATCTCTATCCCGCCGACATTGCCCACATCATCAACCGACTGGAGACGGATGAAGAGGCGGAGTACGTCTTCAAACTCCTGAGCGATGACGTAGCGGGCGACGTTCTTCTTGACGTCGATGAATCGCGTCGCGAGCATCTTCTCCATATCCTTCCGAAAGAGAAGCTGACGCGACTCGTTGGCCAGATGGATTCCGACGACGCGGCCGACATCGTGGCTGAATTGCCGGAAGAGACAGCCGAGGAGGTCCTTGAGACGATGGATGTTGAAGACTCCTCGGAGGTGCAGGACCTGCTGCGGTATGACGAGAGCACCGCCGGCGGTATCATGGCGAAGGAGGTCGCCGTCGTGAAGCAGGATGACACGATCAAACAGGCAATTCGTGTCGTACGACGAATGGCGAAGGAGCATAAGAATATCTACAACGTCTTTGTGGTCGATGACGACGGGGTGCTGGTGGGGGTTGTCTCGCTGCAGGAATTGCTCCTCCACGCCCCCAATAAGCGCGTGAAGAAATTGATGAGCCCGGAATTTGTCAGCGTCGACACCGATGTTGATCAGGAACAGGTGGCTCAGATTTTTAAGAGGTACGACATCGTTTCGTTACCGGTGACCGACAAGTCCGGCAAGCTCGTGGGACGCATCACGGTGGATGACATCGTGGACGTGTTGGAAGAAGAGCATGAAGAAGACGTGGCCCGGATGGTCGGTTCCGACGTGGATGAAATGGAACGCCGCTCGCCTGCACAAATTGCCTGGCTGAGATTGCCGTGGATTCTGATTACTCTCGTTATTCAGTTTCTCGCCGGATATGTCGTCCACCGCTACAGCGTCACGCTCGAAAAAGTCATCTTGCTTGCCTCCTTCATGCCGATTATCTCGGCGCTTTCCGGCAATACCGGCCTTCAAGCGGCGGCGATCGTTGTTCGCGGACTCGCCACCGGCCATGTCGATCTGGCGCGCTGGTGGATACCGATCCGCCGACAGGTGCAAACGACTTTGATCCTCGGAGCGGCATGTGGGGCCATTTTGGGATTCATCGGCGGTTGGTGGCACGGCACCGTCGCGTTCGGTGTCGTGGTCGGTTGCTCCATGTTCATCTCGATCAACATCTCAGGATTCATCGGCTCGGCCACACCGCTCCTTTCGAAGCGCCTCGGATTCGATCCGGCGGTAACAGCAGGACCGTTTGAGACCGCGTTTCAAGACGTTATCGGCATCACGATCTTCCTTACAATTGCCACCTTCGCACTTCACTGGTTGACCTGACTAACGGCCTTTCCGACATTTCTGCATGACCTTCCGCCGCCTCCTCTCCTATCTTTCACCGGTTGATTTCGTTTCCATTGCATTTTTACTCTTCCTGACATCACTCAATCTGATTTTTGCCGCACGCGTCGATGCGTGGAAGGAGTTGGTGATCATCAACACGGTTGTTGTCGGTTTGATTGGGGCCTTGGCGTGGCGCGCGGAAACGCGGCGGACAAAACTATGGATGGGGCTCCACCGCTGGTACTGCTATCCGTTCATCATTTTCGTTTTCAAGGAACTGTATCTGATGGTGAGACCCATCCATCCAATCGACTACGATGCCCTCTTCATCGAAATCGATCGATGGATGTTTGGTGTCGACCCGACGGTGTGGATGGGACAGTTCGCGCACCCTGTGGTGACCGAGATTCTCCAGATTGCCTACTTCTCCTACTATCTCCTCTTCATCATTCTCGGCGTTGGCATCTATCGACGCTATGCCGTTGAAGAGTTCGACAAAGCGGCATTTCTGATTGTGTATGGATTCTATCTCTCGTACCTTGGTTATTTCCTGCTGCCGGCAGTCGGACCAAGATTCACGTTGCACGATTTTCATATGCTCGATGCCGAGCTTCCTGGTCTTCTTGTGACGCAATTCCTCCGCGACTTCATCAACGCGGCAGAATCGATTCCGAAGAACCACCCGAACCCGATCGATGTTGTGCAGCGCGATGTCTTTCCCAGCGGACACACGCAACTGACGTTGATCGTCGTCGTTCTCGCGTACCGATACAAACTTGCGACGCGTGGGCTCATGACCGTTCTTGCTATTCTGTTGATTATCGGGACTGTGTACCTCCGCTACCACTATGTGATTGATCTCATCGCCGGAGCGGCAGTTGCGTGGATCACCCTTTGGACCGGCGACCGGTTGGAGGCGTGGTGGAGTCGTTGGACCGGCGAGTTACGCCGTCACGAGCTTGAAACTCAGTCCAAATCTCCCTAAGTTTTTCGTCCGTGTCGCTTTGCGGTTCAATCGTGGTCAAGGGATTATGACGCAGGAACAAATTCTGAAAGAACTAGAAGCCCTCGCCGAAAGTTGTGGCATCGGCATTCGGTATGAGAAAGGAGATTTTGAAGGGGGGTACTGCATTCTCAAAGCCGAGAGGCTGATCGTAATCCAGAAGAAACTGGCTCCATCTCGAAAAGCCTCTGTTCTCGCACAGGGATTGGCGGAGATTGGTGTTGAGGATAAATATCTGAAGCCCGCGATTCGGGAATTCATCGAAGACGAACTGGCGCGGGCATCGCGCACATAATCTCCAGGCATTTGGATTCAACACTCCTCATACAAGGCATTATCATCGGTTTCTCCATCGCTTTGCCCGTTGGACCGATCGGCATTCTGTGCATTCGCAAAACGCTGGCCGAGGGGCGTCTTTCCGGGTTTGTTGTCGGACTCGGTGCCGCTACAGCTGATGCCCTGTACGGCTTCGCAGCAGGATTTGGACTCACCTTCTTCTCAAATCTCCTCATCAGCCAGCAGATGTGGCTGCGGTTGATCGGTGGGATTTTTCTGTGCTACCTCGGTGTGAAAACATTTCTTGCGCGACCGCCCGAGAAATCGGTGGACGTTAATAGTCGCGGACTCTTTGGCTCCTATGTCTCCACCTTCTTACTTACGCTCACAAATCCCATTACCATCCTCGCCTTCGTCGGTATTTTCACGGCGCTTGGAATAGGTGATGGCTTGCAGTACGGCGACGCCCTGACCCTGGTAGCTGGAGTCTTCGTCGGCTCCGCTCTCTGGTTCCTACTCCTCAGCGGAGGCGTAGTGCTGTTTCGCGAAAAGATCAGTCACGTTGGGCTTGGCTGGGTAAATCGAATTTCCGGCTCGCTGATCATCGTGTTCGGTGTTGTGGCTATCCTCAGCTTCCGTTGATCGGTTAATGAAAGGGATTGAGCTCCGGTTATGGAAAAAGTAAAACCGCTTCTCCCACATCTTCTTCTTCTCGTTGTCGCCATCATCGTCATCACTCTCCTCTTTCCTTCTGTCCACCCCAATAGTGCCATCGTTCTCCACGATGACGCCAAGACGGTGATTCAACGATCACGCTATTTTCTGGAGCGCTTGCACATCGACCTCGAACCATACACTCCCGATGCGCAGGTTCGGATGAACCGTCCGTTGATTCGTCAGGCACAGCGTGAATTGGGTTTCGAGCAAGCAAACGTGATCCTGCGGGATTCGCTGCCGGCGTATTTTTGGAGGGTTCGCTGGATGCCGAAGGAGAAAGAGGGATCAATCTTTAGAACAGAAGGAAGAAGCGAAGAAGAGCAGCTGCACGAATCTGAACGGATGTTGCGGGGGGAGATCTCCGTCAGTTATGATCTCCGGGGGAACCTCATCGGATATGAACGAATGATCTCCGACAGCGCGCGCATCGTATCGCTCCCACCCGAGCAAGCGAAGATGGTCGCGATGACATTTGCACGAGAAATCGGCGGCATTGCCTCTCTCTCCGACGATACCGTAAACGTGCCGCCCTCGGTTGGTTCCTTGCAGTATACGGTTCGGATGAGCGGCACGAAAGTAGAGTCGGAGAAAAGAATCGAACAGCCCCATCGTACGGATTTTGAATACGTGTGGGCCTCTCACTCTGGTGCCTTGGGAAATAAAGTTCTTGTGCGGGTGGGGGTGGCTGGCGATGCTGTGGCGCGCTACGCCGTAGAGTACCAAGTGCCGGAACAATACAAGGACATCGAGACTCAGCTGGTCTCACAGATCGCCACGGTCGTTCTCTATGCGGCTGCCATCTTGATGATGATTGTGATCGCCTTTCAGCGCATACGGTCGTTTGAGATTGGATTTAAACTCGGGGCAGTGATCGGCGGTGTGGCGGCTGTCTTATTGGGGGCACAACTCTATCTGATGTTGAGTCGCGAGTTGGGATGGGAGATTGTCTTCCCCGTTGTTCTTGGTCCACTCTTCGTCGGGGGGGCATTGGTGCTGGTATGGGCCGTAAGTGAATCGATCGTACGAGAGGTGTGGAAAGAAAAGTTTGTCTCTGTCGATCTGATCTCAAAAGGCTATGTGTGGCACTCCCGCGTCGGCCAGTCGATCATTCGCGGCGTGTCCTTAGGTGCAATGTCTTTCGCCCTCTGGTTGCTGTTGGTGAAAATAGGGGGGAACGTAACAAATTTCTGGATGATCCTCAGAGACGAAAACATCTCCCGCGCGTACGACAGCATCAGTCCCACCTTCCATATTCTCAGCTCCAACTTCGTGAACCATGTGTATGTGTTCTCGATCTTCGTTCTATTTGTCATCTCTTTGCTGCGAAAGAGAATACATTCAACCCCCCTCATCGTGCTCCTTGCAGCGGTCGTTCTTTCAGTTACAAACCGTGAAGATCTTCAACCGTGGACAGCTGGATTGATGGTCCACATGGGAACCGGTGCGCTTCTGGCCTGGACCTTCATTCGTTACGACGCGCTCAGTGCGTTTCTTACACTCTGGACATTTCATATGTCACGCGACGTAGCGACACTTTTCAACGTGGGAAATGAGACCTATGTGGCATCAGCCCTTGTGCTTCTCAGTTTGTTCGTTTTCCTACTGCTGATTGGATTCGTGACGCTCGCGCGAAGGGATGAGATCACCGACTTTGATTCGATCGTGCCGCGCTTCGCGCGACATATCACCGAGCGACAGCGATTACAGCAGGAGCTCGAAATCGCACGACAGGTGCAAATGAGTTTCCTACCCAAATCCTATCCGACCGCGCCGCGCCTTGACATTGCCTCTCGCTGTGCGCCGGCATTGGAGGTGGGGGGAGATTACTTTGATTTCATCGAACTTCCGGACGCGAGAATTGGAGTGGCAGTCGGCGATGTCTCCGGAAAAGGAACACAGGCGGCGTTCTTTATGACGCTCACCAAAGGATTCCTTCGGGCTCTGGCGAAGGTCTCCGATTCTCCTGCGGCCATTCTCACACAGGTGAATCGACTGTTCTACGAGAACGTCGAGCGGGGGGTGTTCATCAGTATGGCGTACGGCGTGTTTGATACAAAGGCGAACGAGTTGCGATTCGCCCGCGCGGGTCATAACCCCCTTCTTATGCGCAAGCGCCAGCAAGATCGAGTGCAGATTGTGAGCCCGATGGGGCTAGCGCTTGGATTGGATCAGGGCGAAGCGTTCGAACGATCGATACAGGAGATCAGCATTCCGTTTCAGGCAGGAGATCTGTTCGTGTTCTACACGGATGGCTTCCCTGAGGCGATGAACAAGACGATGGAGGAGTTCGGAGAGGAACGGCTGTGCAAGATCATCGAACGGTATGCTCAAGGCTCGGCCTCCGAAATCCTTGACGGCGTGTTTCGAGAGATAAAGGAGTTCACAGGCAAGGCGAAACAGCACGATGATATGACGATTGTGGTCGTCAAAATCGTCGAACGGAACAGTGAGCTTGGATCTTCTTGACAGAACTTAAGAGTCGGCCACGCTCACGGACGAGGCCGATAGTTCAAGGATTACTTCCTTTACCTGCACCAGACGTTGCAGGGCGCTTCCGCGTCGGTCAAGCGCCAACATCATCTTCAGCACGTTACCCTCCTGTTTCAACTGCGGCCGGTATGTTTTGAGAGATTGCATACGCTCCACGATGCGTTGGAAGGGAGAACCCTCACCGTTCGTTCCTTCGTAGAATTCGGTCATCTCTGCCGATGGGAAGAAGAGTGTGAGGTGCCTTCCGCTCAGATCGATCTTCGACAGTGCCAGCTTTCCTCCTAACACCTTGATCGAGACGATCTGAAAGAGGTGCTCTACTTCGTCCGGATAGTTTCCAAAGCGATCCCGAAGTTCCTCCCGCAATCGTTGTAGAGCTTCCTCCGAATCGACCCTATACAGTCTCCGATAGAAATCGAGCCGCTCGGCATCAGATTCGACGTAAAAATCCGGAATGAGCGCTTCGATGTCAGTCTCGACAATCGTTTCGACCTTTGATATCTTTACCTCCTTCTGTCTTGCCTCAAAGAGTTGCTCGAACTCCTGCTCTTTCAATTCCGCGACCGCTTCCTCCACGATCTTCTGATACATCTCGAATCCCATCTCCATAATGAAACCGGATTGTTCTGCGCCGAGCAGGTTTCCGGCGCCACGGATTTCGAGATCGCGCATCGCCAGATTGAAGCCCGACCCGAGTTCTGTAAACTCCTGAATTGCTTGGAGACGGCGCAGCGTTGCACGGGGGAGACTGGAAAGCGGAGGCGTCAGGAGAATCGCATAGGCCTGCTGGTTCGATCGGCCCACGCGACCCCGAAGCTGGTACAGCTCTGCCAGGCCAAACCGGTCGGCTCGATGGATGATGATCGTGTTGACGCTCGGGATGTCGATGCCCGATTCAATGATCTTGGTACAGATGAGAACATCGAACTTCTTATCGAGAAAATCGAGCATGGCGTTCTCCAGCTGATGCCCTTTCATCTGTCCGTGTGCGACGTGGAAACGCGCTTCGGGGGCAGTGCGCTCCAGCATTGCTTGTACCTCCTCGATGTCGTTGATCCTGTCGTGAATGAAATAGACTTGTCCGCCCCGATGAAGCTCTTTGAGGATTGTCTCTCGGATCAAAGCCAGATCAAATTGAGCAATCTCCGTTATGATAGGAAGGCGGTTCCGGGGAGGAGTATTGATGATGGAAAGATCACGCGCCCCCATCAATGAAAACTGAAGCGTACGGGGAATGGGCGTTGCTGTAAGCGTTAATGTGTCCACCGTTGCGCGAAGCTGACGGAGCTGCTCTTTTGCGGAGACTCCAAAACGGTGCTCCTCGTCGATGATCAAAAGTCCGAGATCATAAAACCGCACATCCTTCGAGAGCATGCGGTGTGTACCGATGAGAATGTCGATGTGTCGATTCTTCAAGTCTTCAAGAATCGTCCGCTGCTCGTTTTTGTTTTTGAATCGCGAAAGGGATTCGATCCGGACAGCATAGCGACCGAGGCGGTCTTTGAATGTCTGGAAATGTTGTTGGGCGAGGATCGTCGTTGGCACCAGCACGCCTACTTGTTTTCCGCTCATCACTGCCTTGAATGCCGCGCGGACGGCGATTTCGGTCTTTCCAAAACCGACGTCGCCGCACACCAATCGGTCCATAGGTGATGTGCTTTCCATATCCTCTTTCACTTCGCGCGTCGTCCTTGCCTGATCCGGGGTATCCTCGTACATGAACGACGCCTCCATTTCCTTTTGCCAGTGGGAATCGGGCGCAAAGGCAAAGCCCTGCTCCGTTTTGCGACGAGCGTACAGTTGAATGAGTTCACGAGCGATGTCTTTCACCCGCGAACGCGCCCGTGCCTTGAGCCGCTCCCAGTCCGGGGCCCCCAACTTCGTGAGTTTCGGGACGTGCCCTTCTTGCGAGGAGTACTTCTGCACGCGATTCACGAAGTTGAGATTGACATACAGTACATCGTCTTCTGCATAGAGTACTTTCATCACTTCTTGTTCGACGCCCCGGACACGAATCTTGTGCAGCCCTGCAAATTTTCCAATGCCGTAGTCCACGTGAACGACGTAATCGCCGCGGCGCAACTGTTGCGCTTCTTTCAGGCTGAAGCCGCGAAATCTCTTGCGACGCGTCAGGCCTCTTCTTTTTTGACGACCGAAGATTTGATGCTCGGTGAACAACGCGAGTCGTGCAGGGGGATACACGAAGCCGGAGTGAAGTGTCTCCACCATGAATGTAGGAAGAGCGGCGGACTCCCTTTCGTCTGAAGGAATCCGATTCGAGTCCTCCAACGTCGGAGGTGAGAAAGGATCGGTTTCTTCTTCCTCAATTAACTCTTTCAGCCGGTCGGCTTCCTCTTTCGTGTCGCACGTCAGGAAGACGCAAATACCTTCTCGTCGCAGAGATTGAAGTTGCTGTCTGAGGATCTTGATACTGCCGTTCGAAGGTGATTGTGGTGACGAGGAGAAATCAATGCAATTCGGGCCATCGAAGGAGGTGAAGGAAGAATGGTTGATACGCGCGAATTGCTCAATGCATGCGACGACGGTTGACCACTCGAGAAGATTCATTACTCCTTCTCGCCGAAGTTCCGCCACCTCTCGTTCGAGGAGGGAGAGTTCATCGATGAAAAGGAGGGCGTTTGGTTGAAGATGATCGAAAAACGTAGAGTGCGCGTGAGTTCCGTCGGGGGCAGACGTCAGGCGGCTAACGATGGCGGCCGATTGGAGGTCGCGGATCGAGCGCTGCGACAGCACGTCGAATTCTCGGATGGATTCGATATGATCCCCCCAGAACTCGATTCGAACAGGATGCTCGCCGACAAACGGGAAGATGTCGAGGATCCCGCCGCGCACAGCGAAATCCCCATATTCTTCGACGAAATCCTTCCGCTCGAAGCCGAGATCGTTCAGACTCTGGAGCAACTGCTCAAAGGGATAGTCGGTGTCGGAAACGAGATCAAAGGAGTTTCTTTGAAACTGTTCTGGAGAAGCGGTGGGATGTGCGATGGCGCCGGCAGATGTTACAACCAGAACAGGCTCCCGAGTGGAGAGGGACTTCAGTGTCTCGATTTGCGAGAGAGGAGCAGTGAGATCGAGCAATTCCGCCTGATGTCCGCTCGTCTCACCGAACAGACGAACTTGTGCTTCTCCGATCAGAAGGGCGCAGTCGTCGCGCAGCTGTTCAGCTCGATCGGCATCCGGCACAATCAGAATAAGCTGCCGTCGTTGTTCTTCAAAGAGAAAGCTGGCTACGAAGGCGAGAAGCGATCCAGAGATTCCCTTCACAGCAAAAGGTTTGCCTGCTTGGTGGTGCCGGAGTTCTTGACGCAGCTGGCGGAACGGTTGTGAACTGAATATGTTCTTCTGAAGAGATTCAATCATGTTGATTGCTCACATACGTCTGGCCCGATTTGATGACCTGACGGGTCAGGCAGAAAACATCTCACCCCGACCATCGCGAATATCACCGGTGTGTTGCCGGATCGGACCGTCAGGGTGGAAGCAAAGCTATTGAAAAGTGCGTCCAGTTGCAATTGGTGCCTCTTCTTGCAGGTTCCTCCGAATTCCGCTATTATGTCCCACTCATTTCGATGGAGGTCGCACCGATGGAAAAGTTTCTACCATATCCCTTCGTAGAAATTTCAGTAGAAGAGCAGGTGAAGCGTGCACGAGGGTTCTATGAGGAATGTGCTCGTCGGAGAAGCATTCGCTCCTTTTCAAATAAGCCGGTCGCACGGGAGGTGCTTGAATGGATTATTCGAACAGCCGGCACGGCACCTTCAGGCGCCAATAAACAGCCGTGGAGGTTTGTCGTCGTTACGGACTCGGACCTCAAGCGTCAAATCCGAATGGAAGCAGAGAAGGAGGAGCGGGAAAGCTACGAACAACGTATGTCGGAAGAGTGGTTGGAGGATCTTGAACCGCTCGGGACTGATTGGCACAAGGAGTATCTCGAAACTGCTCCTGTGCTCATCGTTGTGTTCGCACTTTCGTACGGCATCGATGGAACGAGACGGAGGAAGCATTACTACGTCAAGGAGTCGGTTGGCATCGCGGTCGGATTTCTTCTTGCCGCGATTCATCACGCCGGATTAGTCTCGCTGACACATACTCCAAGTCCCATGGAATTTCTTGGCAAGATTCTTGGCCGACCCGCTCACGAGAGACCATTCGTTTTAATTCCCGTCGGTTACCCCTCCGATGGCGCAGTGGTTCCCAATATTCAGCGGAAATCGTTGGAGGAGATATGCGAATGGAAGTGAGGTGCTGAAGTAGGTCATAACGATTTCTCGCCGCCGTTAAAGCGAAAAGTTCTCGCGAGGGCTCCTCCTCACAGCATCTTGCCGGAGAGCTCGAAGTGAGGCTTTGAAGGGGGGTGTGCTTCAAACGCTGGAGGAGTTGCGACCGCGACTCCTCCAGCCACATGAAGAAAGGGTATTGAGAGTTGAGAGAACTTAGTGAATCGGATTATTATCGTGCGAAGCCCAGCGCAACCGAAATGGCTATCCAGATTGCCCAAAGTATCAGAGCAACGGTCATGCCCGCACCTGCCGGTTTCTCCGCAAGCTTGCTCAGGCCAATGCCGATCACGATCGCTTGCCATGCTGCAAAGATGTTGAGAGATGAGAACAGCCGATGCATCGTGCTTCCGACGTCGTAGGAATCAAGGATAGCGAGTGCGAGACTGGGCGAAGCGTAGATGGAATTCATGCCGACGACCATAAGGATGGTCACGATCATACCGAGGATACCAATCCAATTGGAGAGACCGTACAGCTCGAGGTACTTTCCATAACCGGCGGTTGACTTCAGCGCAAGTTTTCCGGCAAGCCAGAGAACCAGCGCGCCGCAGAAGTAGGCAAGAGAAACAAAAATAACAACTCCGATGAGACCGAAGACCATCATCATTTCTCCCATTCCTTCCATCTGTGCCGTCGCGGCATCTGCTTGTTCTTGAGTCATCTGTCCCGATGCGACGCGTTCTTCCATTGCTCGTCTTTGAGGTTCGAGTGCCTCTTCGCGCAAGGTGTCGTTCGTGAAGAGCACGTAAGTAAACGCAGCGCCAAGGAACAGTGTGAGGATGTATGGCAGCAGCCACACGCCAGTGCGTGACGGCGCATTCCGAAGTGCATCGAATGCCTCGGACGGGGAGGAGAAAACATTCACGAGTAAATCGCTGAAGGAGGCGGAGGGTTGGGAAGTCTCTTCCATAATGGTGCTCCTTAAAGAGTTGGGATGTGTTCCGGGACACCTAAAGGTACTTTTTGAGATGATATTTTCAAAGCGGTTTTTCTTGCAAGAGGTTGGTTGACATTCGGTCGTTTAATGGATATATTGGGCAAGTTTTCTGGAGACGAACGCCGCAAAATCCAGAGAAACCAGACAATCGTCCTGCCCACGAATCGATTTCCTGCAAACAGATAACTTCCTCGTTATGTCCGATATTGAAGAGCAACGGCGTAAAGTCGAAGAACTAAAGCGCAAAATCCTTGAGCAGAAGCGGAGAACCGTCGAACCACAGACGGCTCAGGAGGATGAAGCCGCCAAAGCCGAACAGGAACGGCTTCGTGCAGATGTGGAAGCGAAGAGGAAGGCTGAGGAGGAGGCACGTCGCGCCGAGGAGGAAACGAAGCAAAAGGCGGAAGAGGAAGCGCGCCGCCTCGCGGCCGAAGAAGCAAAGCGGCGTGCCGAAGAAGAAGCCCGCCGCAAGGCAGAAGAAGAAGCGATGAAGAAGGCAGAGGAGGAAGCAAGACGGAAGGCGGAAGAGGCGGCTAAGCTCAAAGAGGAAGCCGAACGTAAGAAAGCGCTGGAGGAAGCGCAGCGTCAGGCTGAACTCTTGGCCAAGAAAAAGGCAGAGGAGGAGACTCGTCGTCAAGCGGAAGAAGCTGAACGAAAGCGGCGCGAGGAGGAGGAACGACGAAAAGCGGAAGAAACGCGGCGCAAAGCTGAAGAAGCTCGGAGAAAAGCTGAAGAAGAGCGAAAGAAAGCGGAAGCTGCAAAGCTTGCCTCCGACATGAAACTTGCCGCGAGTCCCGAAACGATTCAGACATACGTCAATGTTCTGAAACAGGCGTGGAAGGACGGAGCTGTCAGCAGGGATGAAGAGGAAATGCTCACGACGCTTCGGCAGAGCCTGAACATCTCACCGGAAGACCACGAAAAACTCCAGCAGGAAATCCAGATGGATATCTATTTGCAAGCAATTGTCAGCGGATGGAAAGATGGCGCCATCACACCTGAAGACTCTGAGAAACTCGATCAACTCCGCGAACGTTTTAAGATTTCTGCTGAAGAACACCTCCGGTTGGAGAAACAAGTCAGACGTGAGATCTTGAAGCAGAAATCGTAGTCCAACCAAAAAGGTTCTATTCGCCCGTCGTGTGAGCAAATTCAGTTGTACTTCGCAATCATCCTCCTACCGACAGCAAGCCTGCGACAACTAGAAAAACCCTAATAAACTCAAAATAGGTGTTGACTTTTGGGTTTGCCGATAGTATATTTATAGCCCTCGATAACAGGCTGCACGAATACGTGCAAGAATTCTTTGATTGTGATGTTGTCAGAATGCCCATGTAAAATGGGCATTTTTATCGATGTACGTGTTCTTTGAAAGAGTGTGCACAGCCTCGAGTCAATTGTACAGGGTTTTGCAACCTTGGCAATTGTATCGATTGCGATGCAAGATGCCATAGTTCAAACTTGAAGTTGAGAAAGTAACACTTTACAACGGAGAGTTTGATCCTGGCTCAGGACGAACGCTGGCGGCGTGCCTAACACATGCAAGTCTTGGGAGAAAGGGGTAGCAATATCCTGAGTAAACCGGCGCAAGGGTGCGTAACACGTAGGCAACCTGCCTTTAGGACGGGGATAACTCCGAGAAATCGGGGCTAATACCCGATGATGCAGCGGCACCGCATGGTGACAGTTGTTAAAAGTCCCGACGCAAGTCGGGGTGCCTAAAGATGGGCCTGCGTCCCATTAGGTAGTTGGTGAGGTAACGGCTCACCAAGCCGACGATGGGTAGCTGGTCTGAGAGGATGATCAGCCACACTGGAACTGAGACACGGTCCAGACTCCTACGGGAGGCAGCAGTGAGGAATATTGCGCAATGCCCGAAAGGGTGACGCAGCGACGCCGCGTGGAGGATGAAGGCCCTATGGGTCGTAAACTCCTTTTGAGGGGGAAGAACGTTTCGCTAAAGGCGAACTTGACGGTACCCCTTGAATAAGCACCGGCTAACTACGTGCCAGCAGCCGCGGTAATACGTAGGGTGCAAGCGTTGTCCGGAATCACTGGGTGTAAAGGGAGCGCAGGCGGGTTGGTAAGTCGGTGGTGAAATTCTCAGGCTTAACCTGGGGACTGCCACCGATACTGCTGATCTTGAGTGCAGAAGAGGAAGATGGAATTCCTGGTGTAGCGGTGAAATGCGTAGATATCAGGAAGAACACCGGTGGCGAAGGCGGTCTTCTGGTCTGTTACTGACGCTCATGCTCGAAAGCGTGGGGAGCAAACAGGATTAGATACCCTGGTAGTCCACGCCCTAAACGATGGATACTCGATGTCGGGCCGCAAGGTTCGGTGTCCAAGCTAACGCGTTAAGTATCCCACCTGGGGAGTACGATCGCAAGGTTGAAACTCAAAGGAATTGACGGGGGCCCGCACAAGCAGTGGAGCATGTGGTTCAATTCGATGCAACGCGAAGAACCTTACCTGGGTTTGAAAGGCTCTGTAAACCGATGAAAGTCGGCTAGCGTAGCAATACGCGCGGAGTACAGGTGCTGCATGGCTGTCGTCAGCTCGTGCCGTGAGGTGTTAGGTTAAGTCCTGCAACGAGCGCAACCCCTGCACTTAGTTGCCATCAGGTCAAGCTGGGCACTCTAAGTGGACTGCCTACGCAAGTAGTGAGGAAGGTGGGGATGACGTCAAGTCCTCATGGCCCTTACACCCAGGGCCACACACGTGCTACAATGGCCGCCACAACGGGCTGCAAGAGCGTAAGCTCGAGCCAATCCCTAAAAAGCGGTCTCAGTTCGGATTGAGGGCTGCAACTCGCCCTCATGAAGCCGGAATTGCTAGTAATCGCGGATCAGCACGCCGCGGTGAATACGTTCCCGGGCCTTGTACACACCGCCCGTCAAGCCATGGAAGCTGGGGGTACCCGAAGTCGTCTACTCAACCGCAAGGAGAGAGACGCCTAAGGTAAAACCAGTGACTGGGGCTAAGTCGTAACAAGGTAGCCGTACCGGAAGGTGCGGCTGGATCACCTCCTTTCTAAGGAGACTCGGTCCCGATGCAAATCGGGGCGAAGTGCTCACGAAGAGTTCCTTGTGCGATTGATTTCGACTGTGCACACTTTTTTTGAAGATTGATCACGGGAAATTTTTCTTTGATCAATATTCAATTTGACAATCACCCTGGGCCTATAGCTCAGTTGGTTAGAGCGCACGCCTGATAAGCGTGAGGTCAGTGGTTCAACTCCACTTAGGCCCACGACAGAGCGTGAAATGACCCCGCAGAAATTGTAGATGGTCGGTTGAAGATTGTACACTGCAGGAGGAGTTTTCAGTAAGGCAGCATCCTACAATTTTCAATGTTTGTTCTACAATATTCCGGGGCTGTAGCTCAGTTGGGAGAGCACCAGCTTTGCAAGCTGGGGGTCAGGGGTTCGAACCCCCTCAGCTCCACGATGGAGAGCGAAATGACATTTCGCTCCGATGTTCCGTTCTTTGACAATTGGGAAGAGTGAAGTGAACGTGCCGGGCTAGTAGTCGGCGAGCGACCTAGGTTGTTCGTCGGACCAATGACGGAAGTTCATTTCTCAACACATAACCTAAAGTTTCTCGTCCAAAATTTTATTGATGCACCTGAGTCTACTTGATGTAGACTGATCTGTCTGTGAGTCAATAAAGATTTTTGGTTAAGTTATTAAGAGCATACGGTGGATGCCTTGGCACCAAAAGGCGATGAAGGACGCGGCAACCTGCGATAAGCGTCGGATAGGCGGAAACAGCCTTTGACCCGGCGATGTCCGAATGGGGCAACCCTCCGAGAGTCATGTCTCGGAACTCCCTGCTGAATTCATAGGCAGGGGTGAGCCAACGGGGAGAAGTGAAACATCTCAGTACCCCCAGGAAGAGAAAACAAACGTGATTTCCTGAGTAGCGGCGAGCGAAACGGAAAGAGCCTAAACCGTCTCATACGTTCAAGGCGACGACCCTTGTATGAGCGGTGTTGTGGGACTTTCAGGCCGAATCGTCGATAGGCCGGGGAGTTACAAATCAATTCGTTAACTGAAGCTTCTGGAAAGCTGCACCACAGAGGGTGATAGTCCCGTAAGTGAAAACGGATTGACTCCCGAAAGGATCCCAAGTACGGCGGAGTAAGTGGAAGTTTGCCGGAATCTGCCAGAACCATCTGGTAAGGCTAAATACTCTTTGGTGACCGATAGTGAACAAGTACCGTGAGGGAAAGGTGAAAAGCACTCCTAACAGGAGGGTGAAATAGTACCTGAAACCGTATGCTTACAAACGGTTGGAGCAAATCTTCCGCCGCAAGGCGGAGGAGGAGTGACAGCGTGCCTTTTGCTTAATGAGCCTACGAGTTGCTGGTATGTTGCAAGGTTAAAGTTCTCAGAACTGCAGCCGCAGCGAAAGCGAGTCCTAACCGGGCGCTTGCCCGCCGCAAGGCGGGAGGAGTAACATGCCGCAGACGCGAACCCGTGTGATCTACCCTTGGTCAGGGTGAAGTGGGGGTAACACCTCATGGAGGCCCGAACTGATGTGGGTTGAAAACCGCTCGGATGAACTGAGGGTAGGAGCGAAAGACCAATCAAACTCGGAGATAGCTCGTACTCCCCGAAATAGCTTTAGGGCTAGCCTTGTGACAGAGTGTCACGGAGGTAGAGCACTGATTGGGCTAGGGTCGTCACAACGATACCAAACCCAGACAAACTCCGAATTCCGTTGACATGTTTCACAGGAGTCAGGCGACGAGGGATAAGCTTCGACGCCGAGAGGGGAATAACCCAGACCGCCAGCTAAGGTCCCTAAATCGATGCTAACAGAGAAAGGATGTTAAGTTGCTCAGACAACTAGGATGTTGGCTTAGAAGCAGCCATTCATTTAAAGAGTGCGTAATAGCTCACTAGTCAAGCGACTTGGCGCCGACAATACTCGGGACTCAAGCATCGTACCGAAGCTGCGGATTCCGCCTTTGGCGGAGTGGTAGGGGAGCATTCCATCGACAGTGAAGGTGTGGCGCGAGCCATGCTGGAGTGGATGGAAACGCAGATGTAGGCATAAGTAACGATAAGGAGAGTGAAAAACTCTCCCACCGAAAATCTAAGGTTTCCTGAGCAACGTTCATCGTCTCAGGGTTAGTCGGACCCTAAGCTGAGGCCGAAAGGCGTAAGCGATGGAAAACAGGTTCAATATTCCTGTACCTGTGTGCAATCGTCTGACCATAAGGGGTGACGCAGAAGTGAAGTCGGGCCACCTGCTGGCTTAGGTGGTTTAAACCTGTAGGCGTCTCGGGCTGGCAAATCCGCTCGAGAGCTATCGCCGAGAGGTGAACAGGGCGCCCGTATGGGCCACAACTCGACGTAACCATGCTGCCAAGAAAAACCTCGTATGGGAGATTGCATGCAGACCGTACCGCAAACCGACACAGGTAGATGAGATGAGTATTCTAAGGTGCTCGAGTGAGCCGTGGTTAAGGAACTCGGCAAATTGACCCCGTAACTTCGGGATAAGGGGTGCCCCTAGTATGTAGCCGTGCACAACGGTGGCAGAATGGGGCCGCAGTGAAATGGGCCAAGCGACTGTTTAACAAAAACACATCTCTATGCTAAGCCGTGAAGGCGATGTATATAGAGTGACACCTGCCCGGTGCCGGAAGGTTAAGGAAGCGGGTCATCCGCCGCAAGGCGGAGAAGCTTGCGACCGAAGCCCCGGTAAACGGCGGCCGTAACTATAAACACTGTTCCTACCACAGTCTTGTAGTTGTAAAATTTGGCTATATGCTGGGAACTCCGTCTGTATCCTCCGCTACTCATCCGCTTTAAGCGGAAAGTGACAATGCGTGAGGTGATCCCGCCATAACAATGGCGGGGGGCGGACAATCAGCAGGAAAGACTTGGATGATAAACCTCCAGAATATCCCCCCGGCAATCGGCTATTACCTCGCAGGATTTGCCGATGGCGAGGGGAGCTTCAATATCACCTTCCGACCGCGCAACGATTACAAACTTCCCTGGAAGGTCTCAGCATGTTTCAACATCTCGCAAAAGGATAATGAAATGAATGATGGTGGTAAACGGAGGTATTCGGATGAAGAGATTCTCCGAGCATTCAAGAATCCTCAGAGACTATACGCCAAATCCGCCTCTGGCGGAATGATATAGTCCGTTCTTCGCAGCGATGCGAAGAGTGTCCGTTGTGGATAAGGACACCGTGAAGTACGAGATCATCGTACGAAGCGTAACACCAAGAACGGTCCTAAGGTAGCGAAATTCCTTGTCGGGTAAGTTCCGACCTGCACGAATGGTGTAACGATTTGGTCACTGTCTCAACCACGGGCTCGGTGAACTTGTGGTACCGGTGAAGACGCCGGTTACCCGCACATGGACGGAAAGACCCCGTGCACCTTTACTGCACCCTAGCATTGGGTTCGGTCAAAGCATGTGTAGCATAGGTGGGAGACTGTGAAGCCGGGGCGCTAGCTTCGGTGGAGTCGTCAGTGAAATACCACCCTTGCTCTGATTGAATTCTAACCTGCTGCCGTGAATCCGGTGGAGGGACAGTGTTAGGCGGGTAGTTTGACTGGGGCGGTCGCCTCGACCGCATGACAAATTATGGGGCTTCCCGTCGGCAACGACGGGACAAACATCTGGCTGTATGCTGGAACATCCGTGCACAAACAGATTCCATCCACTCCGTTTGGAAGATGTTGAGTGCTGAAGAATCTCATGAGACTCGAGGTTGTGCAAAATGGAGGGCGAGAAGCCTTCTCGCCCACGTTGGTGTTGCGAAAACAATCTGAATTCCTCACATCTCGAACTCGCACATCACGCCGATTGAACTCTTTGCACAGCCACAGTAAAACTTCATGAGTGCGGACAATCAGCAGGGAAGAGTTTCAATTTCGGATTGCGAATTGTTGATTGCGGATGTACGAAGCTGTTTCATCCGAAATTCGCAATCGTCCATCCGTAATTCGAAATTCCCCTCAACGACTATACGCCGGATCCCGACTCTCGGAAGAGAGGCGGGAATGATATAGTCTGATCTTTATAGCGATATAAAGTCTCCCGATGTATCGGGAGAATTCAGTCAACTCAAAAACAATGCGTTCTCGCGAACTTGAACTCCGGAAGTCCACCCTGAAGCTGTCTCAACTCCAACGGGATATTCTCGTCGGACTGCTTCTGGGGGATGCTCATCTGGAGACACAGAATCGCGGTCGAACATACAGAGTGAAATTCGAATACAGCCTGAACCATCGGGCGTATGCGGACCATCTGTACGAGATCTTCAAAGAGTGGGTTCAGAGCCCACCGCAAGAGAAGATCGATACCACCCATCAGAATGTGTGGTTTCAGACCGTGAGTCACGGAGCGTTTCGATTCTATGCCCATCAGTTTTATCGTGGACAGAAGAAGTGCGTTCCGAAGAACATTCATCGCTTCCTGACCAATCGGAGTATCACCTATTGGTTTATGGACGATGGATCCATCAAGTCACGCGAATCGAAAGGCGTTATCTTCAACACGCATGGTTTTGAACGGAATGATGTGCAGCGTTTAATTGTTGCCTTGCGATCGAAGTTTGAACTCGAAGCGTCCGAGCGCAAGCAGCGCGATGGATGGCAAATCTACATCTCAGGAAACTCGTATGAGAAATTCCGAACGATGATCGATCCCTACATCTTGGAATCAATGCGCTCCAAAATTCCTGTTGACCGAAAAACAGAAATGCCTAAACAGTAACGGAGGCTCTCAAAGGTTCCCTCAGCATGGTTGGTAATCATGCGGCGAGTGTAAAGGCACAAGGGAGCTTAACTGTGAGACCTACAAGTCGAGCAGATGCGAAAGCAGGACTTAGTGATCCGTTGGCTTCGAGTGGAAGAGCCAACGCTCAAAGGATAAAAGGTACGCCGGGGATAACAGGCTGATCTTGCCCAAGAGTTCATATCGACGGCAAGGTTTGGCACCTCGATGTCGGTTCATCGCATCCTGGGGCTGGAGAAGGTCCCAAGGGTTTGGCTGTTCGCCAATTAAAGCGGTACGTGAACTGGGTTCAGAACGTCGTGAGACAGTTCGGTCCCTATCCTGTGCGGGCGTAGGAAACTTGAGGGGTGTCGCTCCTAGTACGAGAGGACCAGAGTGAACGGACCGACGGTGTACGAGTTGTCACGCCAGTGGCATTGCTCGGTAGCCATGTCCGGATGGGATAAGCACTGAAAGCATCTAAGTGCGAAACCCGCCCCAAGATGAGGTTTCCCCTCTCCGCTTCGGCGGAGACTAAAGACCCCAAGGAGATGACTTGGTTGATAGGCCGTAGATGCAAGCGCAGCAATGCGCGAGTCGAGCGGTACTAATAGGTCGTGCGACTTAACCATAATTTTTATTGATCACAGATCTGTCTCAACAGGTGCATCAATAATGTTCTGGAGCGAGCGCACTTGAACATACAACTTCAGGCGTGTGTCTCTTCCCAATTGAGTGTACTTTCTGGTGTCCATATCGAGGGTGAAACACCTCTTCCCATTCCGAACAGAGAAGTTAAGCCCCTCGGAGCCGATGGTACTGTGCTGGCAACGGCACGGGAGAGTAGGAAGATGCCAGGAGTTTCTGTCCATCCCTTAGAGCAGCCTTCTCGCTCTAAGGGATTTTTTATTCCGTCTCTCCCTCTCCATTCCCTGAGGAGAATTACCTCTGAACTGTATGCTTCCACCGTCGGTCGACTATGAGACGCGCTACGAGAAAGAATCTGAACCGTGGCGCTACAGTGAGCGAGCAGCGGAACTTCTGAGGCACGAGTATATTGCCGCGAAGATACGCACGCTACAACCGCGCAGTCGCATCCTCGACGTGGGTTGCAGCATCGGGCAATTGACACGGAAGCTCAAGACCGTTGCCAGCGTCGTTGTGGGAATGGATGTTTCGCACACTGCCCTCGTAAAAGCTCGGACCAACTGTCAATCGGAGCATATGCTTGGCCCGACACGGTATCTTTTTGCGGTTGGTCAGGCCTCGGCTTTACCCTTTCGTGCCGCTATGTTCGACGTTGTGATTTCAGCGGATGTCCTTCTGGAGGGGGGATTTTCGGAGGAATTGAAGGGGCAAGCGATCGAAGAGTACGCACGCGTCTTAAGACCGGGCGGTCGGGCAATCTTTACCGATTATATGAGATCAACGGGCTTCGACGGATACATTGCACTCGTCAAGCAAAGCCGACTCAAGATTGTCTCCATCGAGTATCTCTCTGATCGACTCTGGTATCAGTTCGAATCACTCTTCCACCTTTTTCAGAACAGCTTCTGGGTCAAAGCGCTCCTGCGCAACCTCTTTCTTGCTCAAATCTTCCAACGAATATCGCGCACACTGGGGAGGAAGTACTCGAAGCATATTTGTATTGTTGCCGAGAAGCCCGTTGAAAACAATCCCCCAATAATTCGTACGTCGTTCCCTGAACGAGATTCTCGGTGTCCCTAACCTTCTCATTGTACGCTGCAGTCTTTAACGGAATACTGCCGTGATGGTTAACGTGGTCTTGCCCCGTCCTTCCGTCAGGTCATACCTATAGGCAATGTCATCGGGAATCGGCTGCTCCCATTTCGTAACTTCAAGAGTCAGCTTTAAGTGTTTGTATGGCTCGAATTTCGTTACGGTTAGCTTGGCGTGGCCGGGCCATTCCAACACGCTCCCAAGGCGTAGCTGGTCATCGGTGAACCCTTCGGGCACATCATCCCACTCCTTGATATATCGCGGGATAACCAAAATATCCAATATCTTCGATGGGGGTGCGTTGATTTCGATCGCATCTTCTCCCCGTGCCGGAGGGTCGTTTGTGGTTGCGAGCTTTGACCATCCCTGGCCGATGATGCTAAATGGAAATGCGAGGAACAATATGAAAAGGGTGAGCGTGTCTCGGAAAGAAGCCATTTGAATTATATGAGAAGGAGAAATCCACTTCCCATGTCCGAGCAAGCGAACAAGAAAAGATAGATGAGACTTGATATTTGGACGAAGATTCGCCGAACGCGCTGCACGAATCTATTCCCTCGCTGGTTCTGTCATCGGATGGTCGCCGTTCCGATAGGGTTTGTTGCCCCTGCTTTATTGTCCATCGTATATGTAACATGCTCTCGCGCGTTCGCGGGAACAGCATGCGCCAACGGCTTTAAAGTAAACGGCAGGGGGCTATCATCGGGGTCCGGTTCAATGGAAAGCACAACGTTTTTTCCCGAAAGGTCGAGCGGGAATGTGAGTCCGCTTGGAGCATTGCGAAGATAATCTTCACCGGGGAAGGGAGGTGCAGGATTTGGCCCACTGTACGGTGCGGACTCATCAGCACCGCTTGCTGATTTGAATTTTCCGGTTGTTAATGGTCGATCAACTACTACCCATCCTTCATATTTCCATCCCGCAGGCAACGTTGGCAAGTTGAATCCTGCAGTAGCACCGGGCAATTGTAAGAACCACACGCCGCTTTTCTCATTGGAGTTATCATTATCAGTTGGCGTGGCGAGAATATATTTTCCTGTGGCGCTCGTAAAATCGCTGCCCAAGGCCGCAGCATGGCTTATTGTTAACGTCGCCGCGCTGTTCGAAACGTTGCCACCAAGATATTTTGTTGCGGAGGGTACTGCATCGACATCCCCGGGGGGCTCGATGGTAATCACGATAGCCGTGGCTCTACTAATATCTTGGCCCACGTTGAACTCACCATTCGCGATGACCTGACCGTTTAATGTCATCAGCCGGTTCTGTGAGTCGATGTTGAATTTGCCGGTTGTCAATGGCTTGCTATTCACGATTGCCCAGCCTTCATAGTGAAAGCCACTTGCAAGAGATTGCAGTCCTGTAAAGCTGAGCGACAGTTTGGTCTGTGTCGTGGGTGTGGTGGGCGACTCTTCCTGCTGTTTGCAGCCGATCCAGAGCAGGAGTGGAAGAATGACAGAGAGAATTTTTTTCATGGTACTCCTCCTTAGCTTATAGTGATAAGAATTTCGAGTACCAAGAAACGAATTTACTATCACGAAACTATCACGGAAGTGTAAGCTTTCTTACACGTCTGTGCGTGAGGTGGGGGAAGAAAAAGAGGAGTAGGGGGATTCGACAGGAAGATGGAACGAAAAAGCAGTGCCTTCTTTCATTCTGCTCGAAACGGAAATGGAGAGTCCATGGACTTCAAGAATCTTCTTGACGATGGCGAGGCCTAACCCAGCGCCGGTATCGTTTCCCGACGAGCCTTGAGAGCTGCGTCGGTAGCGTTGGAACACAAAGGGGAGCTCTTCAGGGGGTATCCCGAGGCCCGTGTCTGCGACGTTTACCTTCACCTGATTGTTCATCGGTTCCAGCCTAATGGTAATGACCCCGTTGGCAGGCGTATGTTTCAGGGCGTTCTCCAGGAGGTTTTGGAACACGCGTTCGATGAGAGCGATGTCTGCCGTGACGAGCGGAAGATCGCGAGGATAGAGGGTTTCGATTCGAACCTGATGTTGCTCTGCAAGCAACTGAAATTTTTGCGCAACATCTTGAACGAGTTCCGCGATGGAAAAAGGCTCCAACCTTGGCTTCGTTTGCTTTGCTTCAAGTTTGGAGAGCTCAAACAACTCTTCAACCAGTCTCTTGAGCTTTTCAGCGCTCTGCCGCACCGTAGTCAAATAATGCAGCCGTTCATCTTTGCTGAGCGTGTCCTCCTTCATCAGAATTGTTTCAACATAGCCGTGGATGGATACCAGCGGTGTGCGTAAATCGTGCGAAACGTTGGCTACCAGATCGCGACGAAGATTGTCCATGGTCTTCATTTCTTCGATATGCCGGACAATAGTCTCTGCCATCTCGTTGAACGCCCTTGCAAGCTGCTGAGTTTCAAGACTCGAACTAGGCGGTACCCGGGCTTCAAAGTTGCCGCTTTGAAATTCCCTGACCGTCTGGATTGTTGTCCGAAGGCTTTTCGTGATCAGCCGAAAAGCCACCAGGCCAATGACCGCAGCGGCAATAAGCGTTAACCCCATCGTGCGGCTCGCCAGGCGAAGAATGTAGCTCCCGAGCAAAAACTGAGCAGCGGAATCATACTCTTCGCCACCGAGAATAACATAGAGGTAGCCTTCGAGTTTTCCGTTTCGTTCGATCCTTGCCGCGGAGAATACTTTTTCCCCCTTAGCATTTTTCGGGTCATCTCCCAAGACGAACGATGTACCCTTCGCCTGAAGGAATTTGTGGATAGGCTCCAATGATACCGAGATTCGCTGGACAACTTTGCCTGGAGCAAACGAGGAAAGAATTTTCCCCTGGGGGTCGAGCAGATAGACCTCGACACTCGGGTTAATAACCATAATGTTGTGGAACAACGTTGCCACGGTCTCCTGATCGATCATGCCATCCACAATCAAATTCATTTCGCGGGCAATGTGTTCGGCGACCGCGGCGTTGATGCGTTGGTTCGCTTCCTGGAAATACATCTCGGCAGTGAAAGCGGTGATATACACATAGGCAACTGCAAGAACGACGAGGAGAAGGAGGAAGGTAGCGGAGAGCTTCCAGTACAGGCTGCGGAAGAATCGTGAAACAACGAGCCGAGAACGCGAAAGTGGTTTCACCATATTTTCTGCAACTCCTCCTCTTCTGCGAAGCGGTAGCCTATACCCCACACGGTGAGGATATATTTCGGTTTTGCAATATCTCTCTCAATCTTGGAACGAAGCCGATTGATGTGAGAGTTAACGGTGTGGTCGTACCCCTCAAACTGATAGCCCCAGACAGTGTTGAGGAGCTGTTCACGAGTGAAGGTTCGACCCGGATGAGAAGCGAACAATAAAAGCAAGTCGAATTCCTTCGGCGTCAAATCGACCTTTTTTCCGGCGACCGTTACCTTTCTTTTTTCTTGATCGATTGCCAGATCACCGACCTGAAGTTCCTTCCGTCCATCGGCTCTTGCCGTTTCCGCCGTCATTGCTTCGATGCGGCGGAAGATTGCTTTGACACGCGCGATGAATTCTCGAACGCTGAACGGCTTGGTGAGATAATCATCGGCGCCGGTCTCGAGCCCCAAGACCTTATCCAGCTCTTCTGACTTCGCGGTCAGCATCAGGATTGGCGTGTAATAGTCCTCCGCGCGCAGTTTTCGACAGACTTCAAGGCCGCCGAGTTTGGGGAGCATGAGATCGAGGATCAGAAGATCAAATCGATTCTTGATTGCCGCTTCCAGTCCCCGTTGGCCATCGTGGATCGTCGTCACCTTGCAATTCAGATCCTTGAGGTGGATCTCCAGCAGCTCGCAGATGTTGCGATCGTCTTCGATGATGAGGACGTTTTTCATACTACGAATAAAGAGTACAACATTTGACGACAAGATTCATCACGACCCAAACGACGACGCCAGTGACACCGGCCACGAAGATCGCTCCTCAAGTTCGTGCGGTTGCGGCGCGGAGGGCTATCGACGCGTGGTGTGCACCTGCGAAGATGGCTGCCCAGCCACCCGCAATCACAAAATGCAGAATCGTCCCCAGAATCGCCATGCCGATTCCGCCCTCGTACGCGGCAGGGCCCAATAGGCCCCGACGCGGGACGCTGAAGTACTCGAATAACGGGTGCCCCGAGCGTAAACACGAAGAGACCAAAGCCGATTGCGTAATCGGCAATGCCGACGAGCAATCCAACATTATCACATCAATGCCAAAGGGTGACAGTTCCAATCTCAAGCAATCCGACCAACGGAAACAGAGGTTGTGCGCCCATTCCGTCGGCTTTAGCGACCCCGTTGACATTCAACGTGAGAACGTATATATTATTCATATACGCATAGAACCTGATGCAAATCGCCGACAACAATCTGGCGTTTCAATGGGATAAGCCCAACAGAGACAAGATCTGGCACAAGCATCGTGTTTCGTGGTGGGAATGTGAAGAAGTGTTCTTCAACGTCCCAATGTTCGTATTTCCGGATATGAAGCATTCGGGCCAAGAAGAAAGATACTATGCGCTTGGGAGAACGAACGCTGCACGGTTACTCTTTGTTGTATTCACGATACGCCAGTCTTTTGTTCGAGGTATATCGGCTCGTGATATGAACAGGAAGGAGAGAAAGATCTATCATGAAAAAACTCAAGAAAATACCAAAGTTTAAGTCCGAACAGGAAGAACGCCAATTCTGGGCGACTCACGATTCGACTCAGTATATCGATTGGTCGAAGTCGAAGCTCACCGTGTTTCCGAATCTTAAAGCGTCGAGCAGAACTATTTCGGTTCGGTTACCGGAGTCACTACTGGAAAACCTCAAACTTCTTGCCAACAAACGGGATGTACCATATCAGTCTCTCCTGAAGATTCTTCTGGCTGAAAAGGTCCAGGAAGCCCTCCAACCTCAAAAGAAAAGGGGCAAGCAGCATAATGCGTGGCGTTAAGCCGCCCTGCGAAGCGGCGTCAGCTTGGACGAATTGTTAGGCAGCGCTCGAGATCTTGAGCCCAACGATGCCGGCGACTACCAAAAGGATGCTGACGATCCGCAGCGCAGACGCCGGTTCTTTAAACAGCACCGTGCCTGCAACTGCGGCACCTACTGCCCCAATCCCTACCCACACACCATATGCGGTGCCAATTGGCAGGGTACGCATGGACAGACTTAGCAGATAGAAGCTCCCGGCCATGGCCACTACCGTTATCACGCTTGGCCCGAGCTTCGTAAAGCCGTACGTGTACTTCAAGCCGACTGCCCACACAACTTCAAGAAGGCCTGCAAAAACAAGATAGACCCAGCTCATCAGACTACTCCGCGAAATCCAGGGCCGTCCCCGCGAGGTGAGAAGGGGATCAAGGTCGTCCTCGACACCTGGTGTACTGCCTAACTATAATGAGCCTGTCCGCATAAGACTCATTCCACGATGCCCAAGCAGTCTAAATCTCCAATCACGTTTCATCGGGTGAATCTACGTAGCGGAGAGGCGTGTTGAACTGCGTGTACTGTTTTTGGATGAGGCGTTCTTCGACGGGTCGGTATAATCCTGATCCATCGGACTCCGCACGCCTTTCGGGCCTCGATTGAAGACGCGAGTATACATCATTTGTCGTTCGAACATCTACGTGGATTAATTGGATGAATATAAACCATTCTGAAACGCCCGTCAAGTCGAGATCGCTCAGAATTCACCTTGCTCTCCCCGCCATTATTCTGTAAATTGACACAGAATTTCTGAAAGGGGCCGTTATGAGGATAACCTATGACAAGGAGACGGATGCGCTGTACATCTATCTTGTTGAAAGCGAAGAGCATTGCGAGACGCTCCGCTTGACTGAGGATAGTGCGCTCGATTTCGGAAAGGAAGAGAAACTCGTCGGCATCGAAATCCTTGACGCGAAGGAGACGTTGGGAAAGGGCGAGCTCCCCAAAGTCATCGTAGAAAACCTCCCTTCTCAGATAGCTGCATAACAACTTCTCACGAATCGCAATCACAAGAGCGTGTCAAAAACCAACCTCAAAGGACTATCTCTCCTAGAGTTGCAGGACTTCGTCTTGACATACGGCGAAAAGAAGTATCGGGGAACGCAGCTCTTCGCCTGGCTCTACGCCAAGGGGGCTTCCTCGTTCGATGAGATGACGGATATCTCCCGCGAATTCCGTACAGTTCTCTCGAACGCTGCCACGGTCGATGTCCTCGAACTCGTTCACAAACGAACCTCCGAACACGACGGCACAACGAAGTTTCTCTGGAAGCTTCAAGACGGGCTTCTTATGGAGAGCGTTCTTATCCCCGCCGAGGAAGATGCTCCAGATGCCGAACGGCGACTCACCTTGTGTGTCTCCACACAGGTTGGCTGTCCTCTTGATTGTAAGTTTTGCGCCACCGGCACAATGGGATTCGCGCGCAATTTGACAGCAGGGGAAATCGTCGACCAGGTGGTGCAAGCCCAACGGCATAGTGAACGGCGTATCTCCAATCTTGTCTACATGGGCATGGGGGAGCCGATGTTGAATTATGAGAACGTGATGAAATCGGTATCGATTGTGACTGATGACCATTCACTCAACATCGGTGTGCGGCACATTACCATCTCCACGGCGGGCTATGCCGATGCGATTCGCCGCATGGCAGATGAAGATCGGAAAGTAAAATTGGCACTTTCGCTGCACTCGCTCGATCCGGAGCGACGCACGCAACTGATGCCGATCACCAAAAAGTACAGTGTTGAAGAGCTGCTTCAAGCACTTGAATATTACTATCACAGAACACGAAGGCGGCCTACGTTTGAATACATCTTGTTCGACGGCTTCAACGATACGGAGGAAGATCTGCGGCGGTTAATCGCCGCAGCACGTCGCATACCTTCGAAAGTCAACATCATCCCCTTCCATTCGATTGAATTCACGCATCCCTCCGGCTTTGCGGAGACGTTGCGTCCATCGCCGAAAGAGAAGATGGAGAAATTTGTCCAACGGCTTCGCCAGGCCAACGTAACAGTTATGGTTCGAAGCAGCGCCGGGGAAGATATCGAAGCCGCATGCGGACAACTGGCCGTGCAAGAACAAGCGGATCGCCGCCAGCACCGTCGTCAACATCAACACACAGCAAGCGCTTCCTCGAGACTCAATCCGACGAGCACTGCCGTTTGATTTTGCCCTCAGAGGTTGTACCGCTCCAAGACGTAGGAAGAGACTCCATGCGAATCATTCTATTTGGTCCTCCTGGCTCGGGAAAAGGGACTCAGGCCAAATTGTTGTGCGAGAAGTTCCATATCCCCCATATCTCCACCGGCGATCTGCTCCGTGCTGCGGTCGCGAATAGGACTCCGCTGGGCCTCAAAGCCAAAGAGTATATGGAGGAAGGCGATCTCGTGCCGGATGAAATTATGATCGGACTCATCCACGAGGTGCTTGAATCCGAAAGGGCAAAGAACGGTTTTATTCTGGACGGATTCCCGCGTACCGTACAACAAGCCAAGGCGCTCGACCAGTTGTTGGATAAAATGGGTGTCACACTTGATGGCGTCATTAGTCTGAGAGTTGAGCACGATGAGATTATCCGTCGCTTGACTGATAGGAAAACGTGCAGCTCCTGCGGACGCATCTACAAATCTGATCAACTGAAGAAGGAAAATCCCAACGCCTGCCCCTACTGCGGTGGGGAGTTGTTCCAACGGAAGGATGACGATCCGGAAACGGCCCGGCATCGCCTTCAAGTGTATCTGAGCGAAACCAAACCGCTCAAAGACTTCTACCGCAAGTCGGGCCGCTTTACGCAGATCGACGGTATGCAGGATATTGCGGTGGTGCATGCATCGATCGTTGCTCTCCTTCAACAGAACCGCGTCTCGGCGCAGAAAGAGTCCATGTGACGGAGGGATATGAAGAGCTATACGCCGCGCCCGCCGCACGACTCGTCCCCCTACGTCATTGCCCATCGCGGCATCTCCAGTAAAGCTCCCGAAAACACCTTTGCCTCGTTCTCTCTCGCAGTCGCAGCATCGGGAATCGATATGGTCGAGCTCGATGTGCGGCTCTCGCGTGATGAAGAGGTGATTGTGTTTCATGATCGAACGCTTCAGCGCACCACAACCGGCAACGGTCCTGCCCGCAAGTACGATCTTGCCGAATTGCAAGCGTTTGATGCCGGGTCATGGTTTGATGCGAGTTTTAGCCGGGAGAGGATTCCGACGCTTCGACAAGTGCTGGAGATGCTTCGCGGGAAACGGTGGGCCGATGTTGAGTTAAAATCGGATATGTTCCATCGCGAACCGCCGGGCTTGCTGGAGCGAAAGGTAGTAGAAATTGTGAGAGAGATGGGGATGCTCGATCAAGTTCTCTTTTCTTCCTTCAATCACGCATTGATGGCATCCCTGCGTAAGATGGAACCGAGCGCAGTGACCGGTGTGATCTATAATATGTATCGCGACTTCGGTCGTCTTCCTTCGAAGCTCGCGGGTCGGGTTGGAGCATCCGTGTTTGTCTGTTCGAAGTACGAATTCACGGAGGGCATGCTGCGTGACGCACATCAACACGACCTTGCCGTCTATGTGTATACCCTCAATGATTCCCCCAACGTCAAGAAAATGATGGACTTAGGCGTCGATGGCATCATCTCCGATGCGGCGGATGAGATCGTTCCGATTGTGAAGCAGATCAATTTGTCCCTTTGATGGCTTGGTTCTCAGCTTTCCTTTTCTGATATTTGCGACACAACATACTTCAGCATTCCATGAAAGGTTCTATTTCTATGAAGTTGACGTTGAAGACATATGGGCTTCTTCTTATTTCCCTCGCGAGTGCCGTTGCGCAGGATGACCTTGGTAAGCAGCTCTCGAAGGTCGCCGGCCTCAACGCCAGAAATTACCTCGACTCCTTCCTCTCAGGTCTCGGTGCAGATTTGAATAGCGGTTTCTATCATTCTGCCGACCTGCACGATATATTGGGATTCGATATCGGTGTAAAGGTTGGAGCAGTGATGGTGAAAGAAGAAGAGAGGGTGTATGACTTTGTCATGCCGGATGAGATTCAATACGGTCCCTTCAGACTTCGCGCGGGTGTGGATTACGACAAGATCATTACCGGGTCGCCTACGGTGGTGGGATCGAAGACCGGAAAGGAGGTTCGGGGCAAACCCGGAAGCATTGCTGCGGGACAACTGCTCTTCACGACCCCTCAAGGATTCGATCTGAAGTGGCTTCCCCTTGCCGCACCGCAGGCAGCTCTCGGTCTTCCTTTGGGGATTGAAGTCATCCTTCGCTTCATTCCAACGGTCAGACTGCCCGAAGATGCAGGCAAGATCAATTTTGTCGGCTTTGGGATCCGGCACGATCTTGATCAATACATCCCTATGTTCCCCGTGGATGTTGCAGTTCACTTCATGAGCCAGAAAATCACGCTCACGGACAACGCAGAGAACAAGATACTTACAGGCAGCGGGACTGCATTGGGCATCGAAGTCAGCAAGAGTCTCGCCCTTCTGACTCTCTACGGTGGCTATCAGTTTGTTGAGAAGTCGAAATGGGAAATTGAGCCGTACACGTTTTCCGATATCTCAACGGGTACAACGGTGCGTGTCGATGGATTCTCGATCGAGGGTGCAAATAGGTCACGATTCCATGCGGGGGTTCGTTTCCTCCTCGCGTTCATCAATGTGCATGCCGATTATTCCTTTGCAACACAACCCGTCTTAACCGCCGGGGTTGGGATCTCTATCCGTTGATGGATGAGTCTCTTGCACACCGCGTGGAGCTTTCTTCTATTCTCCCGTCCTTCCGCTCAGAAGGGCGGGATTTTCTTTTCATCGCCACTTATGAAACTTCGCTCCCTTCTTTTCCTCATCGCCTTTCTTTTCCTTCGATGTGATTTCGAACAAGGTCCCTTGTTGGAAGCAACCGGCGCGTTCGAACGCGCCGTGGCTCTCTACAACGAAAGGGCATATCGCCAGGCGGAAACGCTCTTTGTGCAGTCGCTTGCCGTGTTCGAACAACACGGTGAAACACGAAGCGTTTCGGACGCCAATCGGTATCTCGGACACATTGCTCTCGTCGAAGGACGCCCGTACACGGCCTTCAGGCGATTTCGAACGGCGTTGCAGTTTGCGAGGGAAGGTCGCGACTTTCGTTCCGAAATGGCGCTGCACGGACATTTGGGGGATGCTCAGGTTCGTTTAGGACGATGGTATGATGCCTCCGCCTCGTATCGCGCCGCGCGGCAGCTGAGCGCTGCCTTTAATGATCTTGTCCTCAAGGCCACTCTTGAACGTAAGCTGGGAAAAGCGGCTTTTCTTGCGGGCAATCTCGATGGTGCCCTTGCGGAATATCAATCGGCTCTTGCCTACGTTCAGTCGATCGGGGACAATGTTGAAGCCGCCGAACTGCTGGGGGAAATCGGCCAAATTTACAGTCGCCAAAAGCGATTTCCTGAAGCCCTCAACTCGTTTTCACAAGCGCGCACCCTTATCGGTCGGTTGGATCAGCCCGTTCTCGATGCTACATTGCGGATGTACACGGGCGTTACTCTCCAAGCTCAGCGAAGTTTGAATGACGCCCTCCAAGAATACCGCGATGCAGCCAACTTATTGCGAACTCGAAGGGTTGGGCGCGAGTACGAAGTGTTGATGCTCTTCCACATCGGAACAATCTACTTTGAACATCAGCGTTATCCGGACGCAAAGGAGTATTTTCAGGAGGGGGAGTTGCTCGCGCGAACACTAGGGGACCGCGTGGCCGAAGCGTATCATCGTTACCTGACGGTGTTGTGTGATCTTCAAGCGTCCTCTCCCACCCAACGAATGCAGGGAAAGGAGGCGATTGCGAGCTCTTTCACTCAAGCTGCAGAAAAGTTTCGCCTCGCTGGACAACAACTCGCTGAAGCCATGTGCCACATCGAGCTCGGCAAGTACTCTGTTTCCGTTGGAAATCCTGCACAGGCGCTTGAGTTGTTCAGAAAAGCCGTTGCAATGCATGAGGCGACAACGGGAGATTACCTTGATCCCGAACTCCACCTTCCATACGCGGAATATCTCGATGTCGAGCAGAAACGACATGTGTGGCCGACATACCTCGCAGGACTTCTTATGCAAGCCGGAAGGACGGAGGAAGCTTTGCTCGTGGCCGACCGAGCCTCCTCAAAGGTTTTGTTCGACCTCTATCAGGATGTCGATGTAACGCTCCGACATCCAGACATCAAAACGGAGGTCACACTTGCACGCACTCAGCTCTACGACCTGCGCTTACTGCAACGCGAGCTGTCTTCGCTTCTTGCCTACGCCCGGAAGGAGATCGATGGGGCGTCGTTAATAGCACTTCGTGGTCAAATCGACCGACTTCGTTCAGAGGTGTCTGCACTCGCACGCCGAGTTGTTGTAGTCCATCCAAACTACGAACCCTTGCTGCAACCCTCTTCACTCACACTTCAGGAATTGCAGGCCGCACTTCCGCGTGGGACGTTGGTGCTTAGTTTCCTCATCGCACAGGAGCAACTGCACATCTTTGCCATTGGACGAAGCAGGTTTGAAGTGAAGAGCACGGTGATCCCTCGCGACAAGCTGTTATCGATGGTATCGGAATATCGCCGCTTGTTGCAGGATCCGTCCGTCTACACCGGCACCGGTGGAGAGGAAAGCGTGCCCGCTATGACCCGCTTCGCGACGCTTTCATCACAGCTGTACGATTATTTTCTACGACCTGTGGACTCTTTCCTTGAGCGGAATCTTGTCATCATTATGAGTCCCGATCTCGACCGTTTTCCCTTCCACACGCTGGAGCGACAGGAGCGAGGCGGGACCGTCAAGTACCTCGTTGAGATTACAAGCGTGGATTTCCTTCCTTCGCTCAGCTCCTTTCGCTTCCGCACCGCGAATTCGCCGCGCATCACTCATATCGTCGCCTTGGGCAATCCAACGGGAAAGAATTGGTCTATCGATTATGAGTTGAGGGATATCCGAAGCTTCTTCAAAGACGCCCGCATTCTGATTTCTCTTGAGGCATCCTGGGAGAATCTTGCAGCGTCGAAGGCAGATGTGCTCCAACTCTCGACGGAGTTTTATCTGATGGAAGGTGCTTCGCCGCTTGGAGCATTTGCTGTTTCGGATGGCAAGACGCAGGAAGAGTCGGTGCGCATTCCGTTCGAGCGGCTTTCCGAACTTCCTGCCTTCCCTGTCGTCGTGCTGTCCAACCAGGTCGGGCAAGGCATCGGTTTCTCGACTCCCCACGCGATGTTGCTGCGCATAAACGGAACATCGGATGTGTTCCTGAACGCGTGGCATGCCGATCGTAAGGCAGCGAAATTTTTCAGCGAGTTTTTCTACACGCACCTCTCGAACGGGTTGGCGCCCGGCGATGCATTCCGGCAAGCCTTACTGAATCTGATTCGTATTAAGGAGGTCAGTCATCCCCATTCGTGGGGACAGTTCTTTCACTTTGGTGTCGGTTGAGCGTCCGAGGCAAGCCGAGTTGTTCTACCCAGCGTTGATATGCATCGGAAAATAAAAAACCCGGTCGATGATGACCGGGATTTTGTGTGTCCTGATGTCCGATATTAACGCGTGCGAACTTTTACGCTTCCCAAACCGGACTCGACCTTGATCGTGAGAGTACGATCGGAGGTTGAGAAACTTGCCGTTTCATACACCCCCTTCCTCCTGGTTTGTTCAAATGCTTCATCCACATCGAGCGTTGAGAACCAGCTATCATCTGAAATGACTCGCGTAGCCGTTTCGCGGGGAACGATGACCGTTACAGCTCCAAGGCCGACTTCGATATCGACCGTGGCGCTTTCCTGCAACGTTCCGCCGAAGTCCAGCTTGTACGCACCAACGCCACCACTAAACCGCAATCTCTTGAAGTTCAGATTACACAGGTCGGTTCCGACAAACTTGCTCACGCCGGATTCAATTTCGACCCTCTCGCATTGTTCAGCATTCGGCTCTCCTACCCGCATCTGAACCGAACTTGCACCGGCGGAGATCTTCAGGTCTCTCACCTTCAGTCCCGTGAAATCGAACTTCCCTCTTCCTGCACCCAACTCAATGTCGTATGACATCGGAATGGCATCGCTGAACTTCAGGTACCATTCATTCTCCTCGTGCGATCCGCGCTCGCTTTTTGTTTCTTGCCACGATCCTACCTCGTGCGCATCGTCCCGCCACGATGACTCCTTGATCTCGATATCAAGTCGACCGCGATCCCCTCGCGTTTCGTAATCCATCGAGAGCTTCTGTTTCATCTTCTCGGATCTCCAGTACTCTGCAACCACAATCTTGTCGCGTTCCCCTTTAGAGAGAATAACAGTTCCGAAGGCGGTTTCAAGCTTGATGTCGACATAGCGCTCATTGGTGCGCGCAATTTCTCGTCGCAAGAGGTCGAAGGTAAGGGAGGCGAGGAGGACGGCGGGTCCCAAGAGCAGGAGCAGTGGAGCGAAAAGTATTTTCGGACGTGATCTCACGGACAAGAGAGAAAGTTGAACGTGAACGCGTGCACTTACTTACGGAATTGCTTTGTAATTGTTACAGAGGGGCGAATTAATAGTGCCTCATCTTATCTCGAAGATACTTATTCAGCATTTCACGGGCGCGAAAGATATGCGCCTTGACGGTACCAAGAGGAAGCTTGAGGATTTTGGCAATCTCCTGATACTCTTTCTCCTCTACATGCCGCAAGTGTATGACCTGCTTGTACTTCGCGGGGAGCGAGTTGATTGCGTCTTCCAACAGTTTCTTCCGTTGATTTTCGATCATATCGTGGTCGGGTTCGTACGACGAATCGGGCACCTCAAAGGTAATATCACTCTCTTTGGATTCGATAGGCTTGTCGATAGAGAAGGTGTGGAGCTTCTTCCTTCGTATGTAATCGATCGAATTGTTCGTCGCGATCTTGTACAGCCACGTGGAGAAGGCGTACTCATCGTTGAAGCTCGAGAGCGAAGTGAACGCTTTGATGAACGCCTCTTGCGTCAAATCTTCCACCTCGTCCTTATCGCGGATCATCCGGTAGATGAGGTTGTAGATCGCATCGTGATACTTCTGACGCAATTTTCTGAATGCCCGTTGATCACCGTTAAGCGCTCGTTTAATTAGGAGGGCATCTTCTGCCCTCGATTCAATTTTTCGTTGTTCCGTTTTATCAAGCGTTGGTTTTGAGACGGACGGGGAGGGGCTCTGTGCTTTCTTCGTGCGTGGCATGAAGGGTGGTAGGAGGGATCACTACCGGAAGAGTGCGATTGGTGTTTGCGTGAGAGAGCGTTTCAAGTCTAACGGTGTGACTGATTCGACATGAAAGTAGTCAAAAAAAGGACCAGCCGCAACAAACTGATGATACTTACATCGGTTGGCTTCATTGCATCCGTGTGTGAATTTGCTTACTTTTTTCCGCACATCCACGCTTCATCAACGTACACGATCATGTTTATAACGTTTGAGGGACTTGATTTCTCCGGAAAGTCAACGCAAGTAGAGTTGCTTGCCGAACGACTGCGGCGCGATCAATATCGAGTATCGGTGCAACGCGACCCCGGTGGAACGCAGATCGGCGAGAAGATCAGGCAGATACTGCTCGACAAGGGTTCCGCAGGCATGGCGGATGTAACGGAGCTGTTTCTCTTTTCGGCAAGTAGAGCTCAACTTGTCTACGAGGTCATCAAGCCGGCTCTCGCGTCAGGGGTGGTCGTGATTTGCGACCGATTCTATGACTCGACGACCGCTTACCAAGGTTGGGGGCGCGGACTGCAGGTCGATGCGATCAATACCATCAATCGAGCGGCCGCTCAGGGCTTGGTTCCCGATCTCACCTTTTTTATCGACATTCCGGTGGACGAAGTTGAACGTCGGATGAGGCGACAATCGTCGCATGCGGATCGGATGGAATCGAGCGGGCGCGAGTTTTACGAACGCACACGGGACGGCTATCTCACATTGGCGGAACAGGAACGGCGCTTCACCGTTCTGAACGGGTTGAGACCGGTAGAGGAGGTCCATTCGCAAATTTGGCATCGTGTCCAGGAGACGTTGATCGCGCTTGCCTCACACAAAGCGCATTAATCTGGAATCATTAATCTGGAATAAAGAGGGATCAAGAGGGTATGATGTTTCGGGGAAGCGAAAAGGAAAGAGTGGCGTTGTATCGAAGCAGACGGAGATTTGCTCTCACGTTTGTTATCGTAACCACCGTATTGATAGGAATGGGTTTTACGATCGGCAGCGATTCGGACCTGTTCCTGAAAATCCATCGCGGCATCGATCTGTTTGGGAAAGTCTACAAAGAAATTGCTGTGAATTATGTGGACGAGGTCGATCCCGAACGGTTTATGAGAGCCGGAATTGACGGCATGCTGAAGACGCTCGATCCGTACACCGTGTTTCTTGGGGAGAAGGAGAACGATGAGATCGATCTTGTCACCACCGGCAAATACGCCGGCGTAGGGATTACCATCGGTTTGCGGGATGGCATCATCACCGTGATCAACCCCATTGAAGGGTTTTCCGCAGCCAAGCAGGGGATACAAACAGGCGACCGCATTCTGGAAATCGACGGGAAGAGCGTCGTGGGTCTCTCTCTTGAAGAGGTGCGGATGCTCGTCCGAGGAGCACCCGGGACGACCGTTCGCATGAAAATCGAGCGCGAAGGGGAATCGGCTCCGCTGGAATTTGTCCTTATTCGTGAGGAAATCCCTGTACGCAACGTCTCGTATGTCGGGTATGTAGAAGATGGGATCGGCTATATCCGGCTGGAGCGTTTCTCCCGGACTGCCGGGGACGATGTGCGGAATGCGATCAAGGAGCTGCGTGCCAAAGGGGAGTTGAAGAGTCTTGTCTTCGATCTGCGCGAAAATCCGGGCGGCTTGCTTGATGTCGCGGTGGAGGTGGTGTCGAAATTTGTTCCGGAAAGTAGCCTGGTAGTATCGACGCGCGGCCGCAAACCGGAATCAGAGCGAAAATACTACTCCACAGAAAAACCGATGCTGCCGGATGTCCCCCTGGCTGTTCTGGTTGATCGCGCAAGCGCAAGCGCAAGCGAAATTGTTGCCGGCGCAATTCAGGACCTGGATCGTGGCATCATTGTGGGATCGCGAACATTCGGCAAAGGCCTCGTGCAAACCATCACCCGGCTCACCGAAAACTCATCTCTCAAGATTACTTCCGGCCGTTATTATACCCCGAGCGGCAGAAGCATTCAGGAAATCGATTACCTCCATCGATCGAAGGATGGGGTATTCACCGTCAAGCCGGATAGTCTCAGACGAGAGTATCGGACGCTTCATAATCGGAGGGTGCTTGAAGGGGGAGGAATTTTGCCTGACAGCCTGATCCCTGAAGAGCCGCAGAGCAGATTTTTGCAGGAATTGAACCGCAAAGCGATGCTCTTCAAGTTTGCGAACCAGTATGCGGTTCAGAAAAAGTCGATCCCCGACCAGTTCGAGGTGACGGATGCACTCCTGAAGGAGTTCGAGACATTTGTGAACGACAAGGGCTTCGCGTATCAAGAAGAGGCAGAAGTGAAACTCGCCGAATTGAAGGAAATCGCTGCGCGAGAACGCTACGGCGCTTCGTTCATCGAAGGAGTCAACAAGCTGACTGAAGCCGTTCGGACGGAGAAGAGACGCGCATTCGAGCGTTACGCGAGGGAATTGCGGGTTTCCTTACGGTTGGAAATCATCTCGAGGATTCGCGGGCAGCAAGCTGCGATCGAGTCCTCGTTAAAGGACGACAAAACGCTGGCCGTCGCGGTACACCTTCTGAAGGACCGCTCCGCCTACGGTCAAATTCTTGCCGGCAAACCGCAGCGCTAAAGCGGAAAAATGTGAAGGAATGCTTAACCCCCGCCCCGAAGAGGTTTTTTCAATCAATCACAAAGGGGTGGATGTATTGATCGCTCCATCCATTCCGGAGCCACGCGCTTCTTAGGTTTTTCTCTTCAGCTCTCAAACAAGGTCATCTGCGGTAGCGCGTCCTTCACCAATCCAGCCACGTAGTCGAAGTCTTCCTTGCTGTTCACAAAATCGAGATTGTCGCTCGGGATCACGAGGACAGGTCCGATTTTGTAATGAGCGATCCATCGCTCGTAGAGCTGGTTCAGCTGCTCCAGATAGGAGCGTTCAATTCCTTGCTCGAAACTCCGACCACGCCGCGCAATCTGTTTCGTGAGCGTGTCCACCGACGCGCGAAGGTAGATCATCAGATCCGGCGGCTTCAGGTATTCCATCATCACGTGGAAAAGGGCAATGTAAGTATCGTAGTCTCGCCGATCCATTTTCCCGATGTCGTACAGGTTCCGGGCGAAGATCTCCGCGTCCTCGTAGATGGAGCGGTCCTGGATGACCGATTCCGACAATTCCGCAATCTGTTTTTGGTAGCGGAAGCGGTGGGACAGAAAATAGATTTGAAGATGGAACGACCAGCGGTGCATGTCGGCATAAAAATCTGGCAGGTAGGGATTATCTTCAACCGATTCAAAGTACGGCTTCCAGTGGAAGCGCTCCGCAAGCATCTTTGTCAATGACGACTTGCCCGCGCCAATGTTGCCGGCAACAGCAAGGAAGAGTGGTTTAGGGGATATCATAATCGGAAACGCGAAATGAATCGGAGTTCTTTGGGTGAGGCTCGCTGAATGTAGAGGAAGGGAGTATGAAAAGCAAGAAGGTTTCACTTCGTCGATGGCGCGGAGTGGATCATTTCGTAAAGCAGCCGAAGCGCTTGCATCACGCGCGGACCCGGACGGGTGACGATATTCGGATCGATAAGGTGAACGCGTCCTTGCGTTACGGCCGGCAGCGACCGCCATTCGGGGTAGACGTTCAACATCGCTTCGAGGGAGTGCACAGCGTCGCGTGTGGCGAGAAGAACCTCCGGTCGTCGCTGCAGGACTTCTTCTCGACTGAGAATCGGATAGGGTGTGTCGAGATTCCCCGCAATATTCTTGCCTCCCGCAAGATGAATCAGCTCATCAAGGAACGAGTCCGGACCTACAACGACGAGGGGGTTCAGAGAAACGAGAAACAAAACGGTACGCGGTTGTTTGCCCAGCACCAAACGCTCGATGTCCAACTTGATCGATTGGAGTTCCTGCAACAATGAGTCGGCGCGTTCATTCGCACCGGAGAGCGCTCCGAGATCTCGTATTGATTTCCAGATTCCCTCTACGTTGCGCGGATTGGTTACGTAGACGGAAATGCCGAGTCTTTGAAGCCTCTCATAATCACCTCTCATATTCCCGGAAGTGGTCATGATGACGAGATCGGGCTTGAGCTCGATGATCCTTTCGAGGTTCGGATTGAGCAAACCGCCCACTTTCGGTTTTCTCTTTGCTCTCTCCGGAAAATCACAATAGTCCGTCACGGCTGCTAGTTGATCTTCCACGCCGAGTGCAAAGAGAATTTCGGTGATGTTTGGAGCGAGCGAAATGATCCGTTGAGGGGTGTGGCGAAGATGTACTTCGGAGCCGAGGTCGTCGATGAATGCAGTGCCTTGGGGAGTACCTCCTCTCTCCGGATGCTGGCACGAGAACAGCAGCAGACAGCATAACAAGAGCGGAAACACAGAGACCATGGTGTCCCTTCAAACGGCGGAGTGGAAATGAAAAGAGCGAATCGAACGATTCGCTCTTGGTCGAATAATAATCCTCTTGGGATCTTACTTAAACGAATTGACGGCTGCGTCCACCTTCTCGTAATGTTCAAAGACCGTGATGAGTTTCGTCACAACGAGGAGGCTTTCGATTTTTTCCGACGCGCGGGCGAGTTTCAGTTGCCCGCCGGCATTTCGCACCGTCGTCAGCGCGCCGATCAACATGCCAAGACCGGAACTGTTCATAAATTTCACCTCACCGAGATCGACCACAATGTTCTTCTTTCCTGCGTCGATCAATTTGTGAAGCTCCTCGTTGAGAGAGGAGGCGTCCGGTCCACCCATCACGTTTCCTTTTAACTCGATCAGCGTGACGCCTTTGAGATCCTTGGTCTTGAGTTTCATTCGGTGCTCCTTCTGGTGGCGGGAGAAAAAAAGTTGCTGGAATATAGAAGCTTTCTCGCCAAAAATCCATACGCCTTAGCTTGTTTTCTTCTTTCGGAGCGACCAATCCAAGACGATGGCGCTTGCAGTGTAGATGGAGGAGTACGTTCCGACGATCGTGCCGACGATGAGCGTGAAGGCAAAGCCGCGTGTCACCTCGCCTCCTAGGGACAGAAGGATAACGAGAACCAGCATCGTCGTTCCCTGCGTAATGATCGTACGGCTCAGGGTGTCGTTCAGGCTGCGGTTGATGACCTCCTGGAGCGACATACTTCGATAGATCTTGAGGTTTTCCCTGATGCGATCGAACACCACCACGGTATCGTTCACGGAAATTCCGACGAGGGTGAGGAGTGCGGCAACAACTTCTTGCGTGATTTCGAGGTTCAGTCCCGGTATCACACCATCCAGAATTGAAATGACTCCCACCGCTACCAGCACGTCGTGGAATAATGCTACGACAGCTCCGACACCGTAGATAAACTTGAAGCGGATCGCCACGTAGGCGAGGATGACAAGGAGGGATGCAAGAATGGCGTACAAAGCATCGCGTCGCAACTCCTCGCCAATTTTCGGACCGATCTTGTCCTCCTTCAGCACCTCAAACTGCAAATGCGGAAGGGTCGTGCGAATCGCTTCCTTGATGCGATCGCCAACCACGGTCCCCTCACCTAGTTCGGTCGTACGGATCAGGAGATCTTCATCGCGTCCGAAGGATTTGATTTCGCTCTGTCGTAGGCCGATGGTTCCTAACGCTTGTCTCACCTGAGCGATCTCCGGCTTCGAGTTGAAAGAGAGGACAAGCTCCGTTCCACCGCGGAAGTCGATGCCGTAACTCACTCCTTTGATGAGAAGCGAAATGATGCCGGCGAGAATGACGAGGGAGGAGAGAAGATACATTGTCTTCCGAACGCCAAGAAAATCGATCTTCGTTTTTCTAAACAGTCGCATCGAGAATTACCTTCGTCTGAACGGTGAGTACTGTGTGTGCCGTACGACTCTCATCCGAAGCTTGGGGTCAAATTCCGGTCGGTCATCAAGTTGAAGATGACACGCGTGATGAGAATCGCACTGAACATGGAGGCAACAATGCCGATCATCAGTGTGAGGGCAAAGCCTTGAACCGGACCTGTTCCGAATTGATAGAGGATGATGCCGGTCAGGAACGTTGTAATGTTGGAGTCGAGAATGGCACTGAAGGCCTTCGAGTATCCCGCGTCGATCGAGGCGCGCAACATTTTTCCCCCCTCTAATTCCTCGCGAATACGCTCGTTGATGAGCACGTTGGCATCCACCGCCATGCTTATGCTGAGAATGATACCGGCGATACCCGGGAGCGTCAGCGTTCCTTGGAATCCTGCCAGGACAGCAAGGATGAAGAGAATATTGAAGAAGAGGGCTGCATCTGCCACGAATCCTGCGGTGCGATAATAGATGACCATGAAGAGCACGGTGAAAATGAACGCATAGGTGGTTGCGGACAGTCCCGATCGGATCGAATCCTCGCCAAGGGACGGTCCAACCGTCCTTTGCTCGATAATAGAAACGGGTGCGGGGAGGGCTCCGGCTTTCAACACAATCTCCAGCAACCGCGCTTCGCCCGGTGTGTCCATACCGGTGATGCGTGACCGACCGCCGACGATCTTGTTTTGCACGACGGGAGCGGAAAATACTGCATTATCCAGCGCAATGGCGATTCTCTTGCCGATGTTGGCACCCGTGATCCTCGCCCACTCGCGCGATCCCTCGCTGTTCATCTCCATATTGACAATGGGACGATTGTCCTCCGGATCGACGCTTGCGCGCGCATCCACAACCACGCCCCCCGTCAGCTCGGGCGACTTTTTGGTTGCGTACAAGGTGTAGAATTTCTTCCCATCGGGAAATGTGGTTGTTTTGGCAGACCAGAGGAATTCGAAATCGGCGGGAATAAGCCGCTGAATATCGGGACGTTCCAGCAGCCGAATCACGCGGTCACGGTTCTTTTCCTCGACAAACGCATCACCTGACCCGCGATTATCCGGTATCACATATGCGAAAAATGGGTGTTCTCGTGTAAATCGTGCCTCTTGGGAGGTGTCGGTCGATGCGGGTACGTTACTTCCGAGCAGCTCGGCGAGCGCATCCCTCGGCTTTTCCTGCTGTGGGGCGGCAGGAGTTGACGATTGTTTCGCGGTATCCCCTTCGACCTTACCGACGAGGTAGTTATCGATTGACTGCATCACGCGGTAGGCAATGTCGGGATCACGAAGGAGACGAAACTCAAGTTTGGCAGTGCCCTGCAGGAGTTGCCTGACTTCCCGCTCGTCTTTGACGCCGGGGAGTTCGACGATAATGCGGCGGCCCCCTTGCTTCTGAATGTTCGGCTCGGAAACCCGATATTGGTCGACACGGTTGCGAACGATTTCAATTGCGCGGTCGACCGCCTTTTCGGTCTCATCGGTCAGATACGCTTGGATGATCTCATCCGAGTCGCGAATGTTGCCGTAGTACCTGCTGAGACGAATGCCCCGATCTTGAAATTTCTTCACGAACAGGGGGACGACCGATTCGTCATTCAAACTGGTCTGTGCTCGCACTTCGGCAAGGATCGCACGAAAGTTTTCATCTTTGTTCTTGGCTAGATCTTCGAGGAGCTGCACAACATCAACTTCGAGCACCACGCGCATACCTCCCTGGAGGTCCAGCCCAAGCTTGATCCGCTTCAGTCGTGCTTCTATGATCGCGTCCTCGTTTTGTGTGAGGTACGCGATACTATCCGCGCCCGTCAACGATTGAAGCTTCTGGCGATGTTGGTAGTCTTCATATGTCGGATACAGGAAGACCAACGAAAGAACGACGGCCGCGAGGATAAGGATGATTTTTGAAAGTTGGTTTCTCACAACATTCTCCAAACGAAATCGATTGTCGGTTCACCGGGCGTGCGGTCGTGAGGGGTGAAGCAACGCAGCACAGGTCTCATGAAGTGTCGTTTGACAAAAAAGCGACACAAAATATACTCCAACGACCCTCTAAAGTCAATAAAAAAACGTTGCTTTTCAACGGTTTCGCGTCTATATTAATGATCCTCTCGTACTCCAAGTTGTGAATGAACGGAAGGTAAGATCTGTTGCCCACATCTTGCCCCCTTCCGATGAATAAGGAGATGTGTTACTTATGCCGTTGATGACTCAAATCCGTAACAACCTCACGAAGGCGTTTGCGGTTTTTGCCGTCTTTTTTATCGCCTATATCGTTCTTGATTGGGGCATGGAGCTTGGGACCCAGCCGGGTCCAACCGGTAACCCCGATGTGATTGGTGAAGTGAATGGAGCGGAAATTTCCTACCGCGAGTTTTCGGAATTGCTGCGCGCACAGTCTGAGGCCTATCGCCAGCAGACGGGTTCGGATCCCGATGAACAGACCGAAGAGCAACTCCGCTCGCAAGTTTGGAACACAATGATCCAACAGCGGTTGATCGAACAAGAACTGGATCGGCTCGGGATCGCGGTGACCGACGATGAGATTCGTGATATCCTGCTGGGTCCGAACCCTCCCGAGGCAATTGCGAATCAGTTCAAGGATTCCTTAGGTGTCTTCAACCGGGCTGCATATGACCGTGCCGTGGCCGATCCTCAAAATACACAAGCCTGGGTGCAAATTGAGCGCGATCTTCGACGCCAACGCCGTGTGGAAAAGCTCCAAAGCATCCTCTTTGCTTCGATACAGGTCACCGAAGGTGAGATTCGTCAGCGGTTTATCGACCAGAACGTGACGATGGAGGCGGATTATGTTCTGTTCGATCCGAATCGGTTCATTCCCGACTCCCTCGTGGAGGTAACGGAGAGCGATATCGAGCGCCATTACAATGCCAATCAAGATGAATTCAAGGTGCGCGCTGCTCGTAGAGTGAAGTACGTTTTATTTCCTCTTGTTCCCTCTGCCGAAGACACTGCCGTCGTCCTTCAAGAAATGACTCGCCTGGCAGAACAGGCTCGGGAGGGAATGGACTTTACGGAGCTTGCAAAAACGTACTCCGAGGTACCACCTGAAGAGAAATGGGTCAAGCACGGCGAACTAAGTCGGCAAAAAGAGACAGAGCTCTTTTCCGCTCGGAAGGGTCAGGTCGTTGGACCGGTGTTGGACTTTGAGGGAGTGCATCTGATCAAACTTGTTGATGAGCGAAAAGGGAGCGCCGAATACGTCCGTGCCAGCCACATTTTGCTGAACGACGTCGCTGGCCCCGACTCTGTTGAGAAAATTCAAAAGGCTCGCGACCTGCTGCAACAGATCCGATCCGGTGCCGATTTTGCCACCCTTGCTCGTGAACATAGCGAAGATCTGAGCAACAAACATCTCGGTGGTGAACTCGGTTGGAATGGAAGAGGGAGTTGGGTAGCCCCTTTCGAACGCGCGGCCTTCGGGGCGAAAGTAGGAGAGGTCATCGGACCCGTTCGCACCCAGTTCGGCTGGCATTTGATTAAGGTGACGGGGCGAGACAACCGCGAGTTGAAAGTTGTGCAGTTGACGATGCGAATCAAAGCGAGTCCTCGGAGCGTCGACCTCGCATATCAAAAAGCCGACGACTTTTCCGTTCTGGCGCAGGATGAGGGATTCGAAAAGGCCGCCGAGTTTAGTTCGTACGAAGTGCGGGAGACCCCCGAATTTACCAAGGGTGCGTTCATCCCGGGCCTTGGCATGAGTGATGCCGTCATGACCTTTGCCTTTTCCAAGAAGCTCAATGCCGTCAGCGAGCCAATTACTGTTCTTGGCGGTGTCGGTGTCTTCAAGTTATCTTTCGTGCGTGAAGAGGGAGTGCGTCCACTCGAGGATGTGAAAGGTATCGTCCGCTCACAGGTTATCCGAAAGAAGAAGATGGAGAAATTGCGGGGGCGGGTTGAAGAATTCTACAAAACTCTGGCGCCGACAACCGATATTCTCTCCGCTGCTCAGTCCATTGAGGGAGTGATTGCGCAAAAAACGGGACCATTCAAGTCGGGCGAAGCTCCGTTGGGAGTTGGGCGCGACTATACGTTTATCGGAACGGCGCTCGCGTTGAATGCCGGCGAGTTGTCGAAGCCGTTCGAGGGGGCTCGCGGTTACTACATTATGAAAATGATCTCCAAAACGCCCCTCGATACGACAGCTCTGGCGAGCAGTCGAGAGGAGCTTCGTAAGCAAATTCTTCAGGAAAAGCAGAACCGTATTTTCAGCGAGTGGTTAGCTGCCCTCCGCGACAAAGCGGAGATCGATGATCGTCGAGACCGCTTCTTCCGGTAAGGAAAGGACAAACCGATGCGGCGATTCCCCGCCGTGCTGGTTCTTCTGACGTTTGTGCAAGGGATTGCGGCAGCGCAATCATCCGACTGGAGCCTCACGCTCGGGTTGCGAGGCAGCTATACAACGACATCGAAGATCTTCTACGATCCAGACTCCCCTTCCCCCGAGATCCGAAGCGAACACAACGTTTTGGACAATATCTACGGCGGCGGTTTCGAAATCCGGTTCCAGGCCCTCTCCAAACCCTACTTCCTCGCTCTTACAGTTGAATATCTCTCTAAACTGCACGAAGGCAACCAGATCGTTGCTCTCAGTCGTCCGCCGCGATCGATGCCGGTGCAGGATGGATTCCGGGTTCTTCCGGTGGAATTAGGCTTGAATATGTTTATTCCGCTCGGCAGTGATCGGGTGCGACTTGCGATGGGGGGCGGCGTCGGGGCGTATTTTGGAAAACGCATTTTGCGTATCGTCGATGTCGACGCGCGGCAATTGAAAAACGCTGTCGGATACGGCATTCACGTCGAGAGCAGCTTTGATTACCGGCTGCACGACCGTCTGTGGCTTCGTGCGGAGATGCGGTTTCGGGATCCAGAGATCGTAACCGAAAGCCAGTATACAGCGACATCCACACAATACCACGGCATACTCGTGAGCTTTCCGCGCGATCCCTTCAAGACCAAGATCAATGTAAACGGTCTGACTCTCGGCTTGGGAATTGTCGGCGGGTTGTTTTGACACTGAGTTTATCGCCAAAAAGCGAATTACGAAGGCAATCCTCTGCCTTTGTTCTTTCGCTTTTTTTGTTTAGAATCGTTTACCATCGCCAGCGACACATGCATTGAGCGCGATGAATCGAAAATGGAGACACATCCCCACAAGAAGAACCTGATCTACTTAGCCGGCTTTATGGGTAGCGGCAAAAGCACCATCGGTCCCATTCTTGCTAATACGCTCGGCTATGAATTCGTCGACATCGATAAGTTGATCGAAGCGCGGGCGGAGCAACGAATTGTCGATATCTTTGCCACGGCAGGGGAGCAGATGTTCCGGGAACTCGAACGAAGCACGCTGCAGCAAGTCTCCACACGCGACCACTGCGTCGTCTCCCTTGGGGGCGGGACGATTGCGAGCGACGAGAATTTCCGGCTCATCCGGGAGAGTGGCATCATCGTCTACCTCCAACTGTCGCCTGAAGAAATCCTTAAACGTCTCCATTTCAAAACAGACCGCCCGATGCTCAAGAACGCGGGTGGCGAGCAGCTTCGACCGGAAGAGCTCCGGGAACGGATTGAAGAACTCCTGCGACGACGGGAGGAGTTCTACGCGAGAGCCGATATCGTCGTGCAAACCGACAATAAACGCGTGGGGACGACGGTGGACGAGATTGTCCAAAAGTTGTGCGGATACGTTAAGGACTAACCCGATCGAAACGTTGATTCATTCACGTCATTCATTCCGAGGGGCCTACTTTTGATCTACCGGCATGTTGATGTTGCTTTGGGTGAGAGAAGCTATCCCATCTACATTGGCGAGAACATGGGTGCATCATTCGCGCCTACGTGCGAGCAACACGGTCTGCCGAAACGAACCGTCGTCATCACCGACTCACATGTTGCTCGACTGCACTTGCAGCCTCTCCTTAAGAATCTCAAGCACTTTCAGTTCCAACCGCTTCCCATCGTCGTCCCTGCAGGCGAGCGGCAGAAATCGCTTCGGCGCGCAGAATCGATCTACACCGAAATGCTGAAACACAACATAGGCAGGCGGTCCGCCGTTATGGCGTTGGGTGGTGGAGTCATTGGGGATCTTGCCGGATTTGTTGCAGCAACCTACCAGCGCGGGGTGTCGCTTGTTCAGGTCCCCACGACCCTCCTTGCACAGGTTGATAGCTCCATTGGAGGGAAGGTGGGGGTGAATCACCCGCTCGGTAAGAACATGATCGGTGCTTTCTACCAGCCGAAATTTGTGTGGACCGACCTTGAAACGCTCCGCACTCTCCCCGATCGCGAGGTGATGTGCGGATTAGGAGAGGTGATCAAATACGGCATCATCCTGGATCGTGAACTCTTCTATTTTCTCGAAGACCGGCTGGAGAAGATGCTTGCACTGGATGGAGAATCGCTCCTCCGCGTGCAAGCGAGATGTTCAGAACTCAAAGCGGACATCACATCGAGAGATGAGCGAGAGGCAGGCTTGCGCGTCATCCTGAATTTCGGCCATACGGTGGGGCATGCGCTGGAAGCAGCGGGTCGTTACACGACCTTGAAGCACGGTGAAGCCGTGCTGCTCGGTATGATCGCAGAGAGCTTCCTCGCAACAGAGCTCGGTCTCTTACCTCGCGAAGAGCATGAACGCATCGTTGCTCTTATCCGCCGCGTGCCCATGCGGGCATCTCTCCGTTCGCTCCGACCTTCCGAAGTGATTGCATTTATGGTGCACGACAAAAAATCGGTCGAGGGGAAAAACCGCTTTGTGCTTCCCACCCACATCGGCGATGTACAAGTGGTGGAGAATGTTGAACACTCGCACCTGCGGTCAGCACTTGCCACCCTCTTCCGCCTCGCTCCTTCTCCGAAGCGCCGATAATCGATGTCAACCAGACGCTTCGCTCTTGTGTTGTTGTGTTCGGTCCTCGTGCTCACAGGGTGTCAGCAGGAGTTGATCTTTCCACCCGATTATGACAATCTCCCGACCGTCGTCTATTCACAACACATACAGCCGCTGTTCCATCAGAAATGTGCAACGAGCGGCTGCCATACCGCGGCCAGCGCAATGGCAGGTCTGGTGCTTGATGAATGGGAGAGCGTTATGCGCGGATCGGAACGTGGAGCTGTTGTGGTTCCTTTTCGATCCAAGAAAAGCCATCTCGTTTTTCACGTGAATCGCGACACACTCCGGGCACCAGTAGCTTTTCCTCCCATGCCCCCCGACAAGCCGCTTCGGGATGCAGAGGTCAAATTGTTGATGCGCTGGATCGATGAGGGTGCTCGCAACGACGCGGGGGAGGTTCCGTTTGCTGCCCCACGCGCGGGAAAACTGTATGTGACGAATCAGGCAGATGACGAGATTGCGGTGATCGACCTTGAATCGCATCTCCTGATCAGAATGGTGCCTGTGGGAAATCTCGATAATGCTTCCACTCCACCTGAAGCCCCACATAACGTCGTGGTCGATCCACAAGGGCTCTATTACTACGTGAACCTCATCGTCGCAGGGGAAATCTGGAAATTCCGCGTAAGTGACGAAAGCTTCGTGGGTCGGTTAGCGTTAGGTGCACGACGTTCACCAGCGCAAATCGCGCTCAGTCCTGACGGACGAACGGGTTATGTCTCCAACTTCGATCTCACCGGCACACATCGCGGGATACAGGTTTTCGATACGCAGAGAATGGAAATGGTGGGAGAAGTATCTGACCAACGAATACGAGCGACACACGGTGTCCAGTTGACGCGCGATGAACGGTTTCTCTGGACGACCAATGAACAGTCTGATAACATGGCCATCATCGATGTTGGCACTCGCTCTGTGGTGGAAATCGTCAAGGTCGATTCCTCCGTTCCCGATCTTCCCCTTGGACCTCCCCGGTTTGGTCCCTATCAGGGTGTGTTTTCGCCGGACGGAGAGCGTTTCTACGTCACATGCCGCGTCTCCAATGAAGTGCGCGTCTTTCACGTACCGACGCGCACGTTGTTGAAGGTGATACCGGTCGGTTCTCATCCGCTCATTCCCGATATTACACCGGACGGCCGGTATCTCTACGTTCCGAATCGAGGCGCGGGTGCATCCCCCTCGCGATCCGTCTCGGTCATTCGCACGTCGGATTTGACGGAGGCGACGCGGATCGAAAACGTCGGCGTCGAGCCGCATGGTGTTGCAGTTTCAAAAGACGGAAAGTATGCGTATGTTGCCTGCGAAAATGTGAACAGTCCGGACGCGCCTCACCACCCCGTGATCGGACTGAAGACGCCAGGCATCGTCGCCGTCATCGATGTATCAACGAACCGCGTCGTCAAACGCATCGAGGTTGGAGCGTTTGCTGCAGGCATTGCCATTACACCCTGAATCCATCACAACACGCCATAATGGGAGGGAGCAGATGAGATCATTTGCTATCGTCATTCACCTTCTTTTTTGCAGCGTTGCCGCAGCACAGTTCAGTCAGAATATGGAGTTCCTGGGAAACAAGAACGACTATGCATCCACGGGTACCTACTCAGCATGTTGGGGATATGTTGCTCCTGATGGCCGCGAGTACGCTCTGCTCGGTTGTCAAACCGGTACGTCGATCATCGACATTACTGATGCACCGAATCTGCGCGAGGTGAGCTTTATTCCCGGCCCAAACTCCAGGTGGAGGGAAATGAAAACGTATCGCCATTATGCATACGTAGTCACGGAAAACGAATCGAACCAACCCGGTGGCGGAATTCAGATCATTGATCTCTTCAACCTTCCTCATTCGGCAGCTTTGGTGAAGACGTACGTCTGGACCGATACGTTGAACGGCGTTCCGACCTTCTTTCCTCGCGTTCATTCGGTGAGCGTGAGCGGCAACTATCTCTATCTTAACGGAGGGAACTATAACGGGATTCGGATTCTTGACCTCCGCGATCCTGTCAATCCGGTCAAGGCGGGCGTGTATGTCGGTCCCTACATTCACGATTCACACATTCGCAATGACACGATCTTCGCCTCTGCAATCAATGCGGGAGGCGGACTTGATATCATTGATGCGCGCAACAAATCGAATCCTCAACGAATCAAGCTCATTCAATACGCCGGATCCGGCACACACAACGCGTGGACTACGTGGGATCGGAATTTTCTTGCAACGACGGACGAGATCGGCTCGACACCCAAAACATTGAAAATCTGGGACATCCGCAATCTTCAAAATCCGACGAAAGTCGCCGAGGTAGTGGTCGACACGGCAATCGTTCATAACGTCTTCATCAAAGGCACGCTTGCTTACGTTGCCTGGTATCGGGCAGGATTGAGAGTTGTCGATCTCTCCAATCCGCACTCCCCACAAATCGTCGGCTTCTACGATACGTATCCCGCCAACAACGGTGCATCGTACAGCGGTGCGTGGGGAGCGGACCCGTATTTCCCTTCCGGCAAGGTGATTATTTCCGATATGCAAACCGGTCTGTACGTCGTTCGCTACACGGGTGACAGACGCGGCATGGTGACGGGAACCGTGCGTAGCGCGAGCGGCAGTGAAACCATTTCAAATGCGTTGCTCCATTTCACGGATGCCGCCATTACACGTTGGACTGGCTCGAACGGGCAGTATCTCTTCGGCTATGCGCCCGGGACCTATAAGGTGAAAATCGAGGCACCGGGCTACCAATCAAGAGAAGCAACCATTATCATTTCCCAAGGGGCCATCCAGACATTCGACTTTACACTCTCCCCGCTCACGTCGGCGGAGGAAGATCCCTCTCCACGCGGATTCGTGCTTCATCAAAACTTTCCCAATCCTTTCAATCCCGTCACGACGATTTCGTTCTCTCTCCCGCAAGAGGAACACGTCCGAATCGAAGTGCTTAACGTGTTGGGTGAACAAGTCCGTATTCTTGTAGATGGAAGGTACGATGCTGCTCATCATTTGGTCACATTCGATGGCAGCGGTTTGCCGTCTGGGGTTTATTTGTATCGTCTGAGTAGCGGGTCGGCGCGCGATCTCAAGAAGATGGTGCTTATGAAATAAGGACATGTGATCCCTGTTCACTGAGAAATCTGAGGAGCAGTTGTGTACGCCTTCTAAATACTCCCTCTTCGTACACCGCGTAGCGTTGGATACTGGGAGAGGTGCTCGCCTGCTCATGTCCTTTCTTCTCCTGCTGATCTTAATGTGCTCGAATGCGATTGGACAAACGAGTCAGAGCGTCCAACTGCTCGGCAACTATCAAGGCCATAAAGAGCGAAATCCTCAAGGAACGTATTACTCTTCCGTCTGGGGATACTACGATGCAGATGGACGAGAGTACGCGTTCCTCGGTTGCTTCCGCGGCACGGCGATTGTGGATCTCACGTACCTACCGGACTCTCTCCACGAAGTTGCATTTATTCCGGGTCCTGTTGCATCCTACAGCTATCGCGAGTTCAAAACGTATCTTCATTATCTCTACATCGTGAGCGAGGGAGGAGAGGGTGTGCAAATCGTCGATCTTTCCGGATTGCCGAACTCCGTCCGCTTCGTGGGGTCGTTTACCTATCCGGGCTACACGCGCACGCACACGATTGGGGAATCGGACGGGTACCTCTACTTGAACGGCGGCAATGCAACGCCGGTGGGTGGGACGGCAATCGTCAGCGTCCGTACGCCCGAGCAACCCGAGTTAGTGGGTGCGTTCAACGGACATTACGTACATGATACCTATGCGCGCGGAGATCGACTCTACGCCGCCGGCATTTATGGTCAAGGTCTGACGATTCTCAACATCGCCAACAAGCAAGCACCAACGGTTCTCAAGACGATCACCTATCCCGGTGCAGGAACACACAACGCCTGGACGACCGATGATGGCGCGTATGTGCTCACGACGGACGAGATCGGCTTCACTCCCAAGACACTGAAGATTTGGGACGTGCGGGACGTGCAGAACACCTCCCAAGTCGCGGAATGGAATCCACGACCGGCCGAAACAATCCACAACGTTTGCGTGAAAGGTGACTTTGCGTACGTGGCCTACTATAAAGCCGGCTTTCTCGTTGCAGATATCTCGAACCGTACAGGTCCGACGCTTGCCGGTTACTACGATACATATCCGTCAACAAGCAGCGCGCTCTACGACGGTGCGTGGGGAGTCTATCCCTACCTTCCTTCCGGACGCATTCTCGTCTCCGATATGCAAACCGGATTGTATGTGTTCCGGTTCGATGCTCAACAAATCGGCAGAATCGAAGGTCGCATTACGGATGCGGCGACCGGAACGCCCATTCAGAATGCCCTCATGCGAATTCAAGAAACAGGACAAACGCGTTGGACGAATTCCTCGGGCAAATTCATGTGGGGATACGCGGTCGGCACCTTCAACCTTTCAGTCGAAAAAAACGGCTATCAGACAAGAACTCTCTCTGCCATAATTGTCCGTGATCAGACTGTTACCATGAACGTCGCTCTGATCCCCGCTGCTCCGACAGATGCTGATGACAACAACAATGTTCCAGCTGAATTCTCCCTTCATCAAAACTTTCCCAATCCCTTCAACCCCTCCACGACTATTCTGTTTGATCTGCCGACAACAGCACGGGCGGAACTCGTCGTGGTCGATGTGCTCGGTCGTGAACATGCTCGACTTGTGGATGGGGTCCTTTCCAACGGACGACACCGGGTGCAGTTTGCTCTGCCCGGTCTTCCTTCCGGCGTCTATTTCTCGATATTGCGAGTAGACGGACGCTTCCTCTCTCGTTCCATGCTCATGGTGAAGTAATCCTTCCATGTCGCACTTCATCGGCTCCATCTCTGCAATTGTGGCGCTGTTCTTGGTGACACTTCCTCTCTCCGCACAACCGTTTCAGCAGTTGCTGTTCCCCGGTCTGATTGTGGGGAAGGAGGGACCGCTTGAGAACTCCTTCACCGGCGGCATCGAGACTCCTGTTTTCCAAATGCTTGATTTCGACGGTGATGGCAAGCAGGACCTTTTCATTCTTGATCGCGATGGCCGACTTGCGTGGTACAAGGACGCAGGTACATCGGGTGTTCCGTCGTTTCGCCTAACCTCATTCCACTTCCAATCATTGAGTGTAGGATCGTGGTTTCGTTTTGTTGACATCGACGCCGATGGCGATCTTGATCTGTTCTGTAGCGGAACGGCACCGTCTACCGTTACATTCTACCGCAATAGAGGAAGTCAGGCACAACCGAATTTTCTCCTTGAAGTTGATGGAGTGAAAGATGTCAATAACAACGTCGTGCTGAGTGAAGAGATCAGCATTCCGACGTTTGCGGATATGGATGGCGATGGTGATCTCGATTTCTTCTCCGGTAATTCGGTGGGATCGATTTGGTATTACGAAAATGTCGGGACACCTCAGGAGTTTCGTTTCCGGTTTGTCACACAACAATATCAGGGGATCGTCATCGTGGGTGCCGGAGGAGTCGCCGGGAAGGAGAACGAGACGGGCTCGACGAGTATGTTGAGTGGGAATCGATTACACGGTGCGATGGCAATTTCGTTCGGCGATCTCGACGGTGATGGCGATCTGGACCTTGTGTGGGGAGACTTCTTCAACCGCAGTCTCTACAGGCTGCGGAACATAGGAAATCGCACTCATCCTCAACTTGTTCTTTCGGATTCTACCTATCCGAAAGAATCCCCCGTCTTCACTTCCGGATTCAACATGCCCCAACTTGTCGACGTTGACCGCGACGGCAGGATCGATCTCCTGGTGGGCGTTCTCTATCCGGGCGAGTCGCGCGACAATTTCCTCTTTTACAGAAACACCGGCACCGCGGCTCAACACCATTTTGTCTTAGAGACGAAAAACTTGGTCCCGACTCTCGATGTTGGAGCCGCAAGTTCCCCCGTCTTTGCGGATGTGGACGGAGACGGAAAGCCTGACTTAGTTATCGGAAGCGAAACGGGGAGACTTGCCTACTATCGCCGCGTCTTTGCACGCGGATGGGTTTTTGAGCATGTCACCGATACGCTCGTGAGTCTTTCGGGATTGTTCAATGTTCGCCCTGCTTTTGGCGATCTCGATGGTGATGGCAAACCAGAGATGATTCTCGGCGATGCAAACGGGCGCTTGAGATTGTTCCGTGATCGGGGAGGGTACACTGAAGATACGAGCTTCACTCTCCGTACGTTCTCCTTCGGACAAAATGCAGCACCGGTACTTGCCGATGTAGATGGTGATGGAAGGTTCGATTTGTTTGTAGGAACCGGTGGAGGCAGACTCCATTACTTCAGCAATAAGGGGACCGCGGCGAACCCTGTTTTTGAGTTACAATCTGCATTTTTCGATTCCATCGATGTTGGGGACGATGCCGTTCCGACGTTTGCGGATCTTGATGGCGATGGGGATCTCGATCTCATCATTGGTGCACGTGATGGTCGACTCTCTTATTATCAGAATCGAGGTACGCGAACGTCGTTCAGATTCGTCAAGGTGGAAGATCTCTTCGCGGGCGTTGCCCACGCCCCCCGATCCGCTCCGGCTTTTCTCGATGTTGACGACGATCAAGACCTCGATTTATTCCTTGGAAATATAAAAGGGGGATTGTATTTTTATCGCAACGAACGCGTTCCCCTCGCCGCACCGAGCGATCCGGCTTCCGTCGAGTTCGAGTTGCTTCAGAATTATCCGAATCCGTTCAATCCGATGACGACGATTGAGTTCCGGCTCGCGGTCGAGCTCGATGTCCGGATTTCAATCTACGATCTTCTCGGGCGTGAGGTCCGGAAGTTGGTGGAGGGAAGAAGGGGAGCCGGACTTCATCAGGTTCAATGGGACGCATCGGGTTATGCGGGTGGGTTGTATGTCGTTCGTCTCAGCGCGGGGGCGTTGATGCAGTCAAAGAAATTGATTTTCTTGAGATAAAGGAAAAATTGATGGTCCGTTGTGCTCGCTTCGTGTTCATATTGATCGTCACGCTGATATCATCTTCGTTGTTTGCACAAGTACCGCCGAAAAGGGAGTTTCGGGCTGCGTGGATTGCGACGGTGTTGAACCTCGACTGGCCCTCCACCAGGGGAGGTGATCCCCAGACGCAGAGGAACCAGCTCGTCACCATTCTCGATGGTTTGAAACGTGCCGGCATCAATGCGATCATTTTCCAGATTAGGTCTGAATGCGATGCGATGTATCCATCCATGATCGAGCCCTGGTCGTACTGGTTAACGGGGCAACAGGGGAGCGCTCCCGTTGTTCCGTTTGATCCCCTTCAATTCGCTATTCAAGAGGCGCATGCGCGTGGGATGGAGATCCATGCGTGGTTCAATCCGTATCGTGCAGAGCGACAAGTCGGCAATTATCCTCTCGCTTCCAATCATGTCATCAACACGAATCCGAGCTGGATTTTGACCTTTGGATCACTCAAGATGTTGAATCCGGGGATGAGTGCTGTACGCAACTACATTGCAAGAGTCATTGGTGATGTCGTCAGGAAGTATCCGGAGCTTGACGGCGTTCATTTTGATGATTATTTCTATCCCTACTCTCCCAAAATCACGACGGAAGATCAAGCCACCTTCGCTGCCGAACCACGCGGTTTCACTGATATCAACATGTGGAGAAGGGATAACGTCAACATTTTCGTTAAGCAAGTCTACGATACGATTCTCGCGATCAATCCTCGGGTTAAATTCGGAATCAGTCCGTTCGGCATTTGGAAGAGCGGAACGCCACAGGGGATTGTTGGACTTTCCGCCTACGATGATATCTATTGCGATGCGCTTGCATGGCTTCAACAGCGCACCATCGATTATCTGACTCCACAACTCTACTGGCCATTTGGAGGCGGACAAGATTACGGAAAACTTATGCCTTGGTGGGCATCGGTCGTATCGAGCAGCGGACGGCATTTCTATCCGGGACAAGCCGCCTATCGTATCATCGACGGCAACTGGAATGCGTCGGAAGTACCGAACCAAATACGGTTGAACCGCAATACTGCCGGCACACTGGGAAGCGTCTTCTTCCGAGCCCGGCATGGAGTTACCAATAATCCCAAAGGGTTTGCGGATTCATTACGGACTGATCTGTATAGATATCCCGCTCTCCGACCCCTCATGTCGTGGAAGGAAACAACGCCTCCCAACACGCCGAACGCGCTGACCATCACGAAATTCAGCTCCTCGGCCGTGGTGAGCTGGAGCGCGCCGACGGTTGCTTCCGATGGCGAGCTCGCCAGCCAGTACATCCTCTACCGCTCTCCATCGCTCCCCATCAACTACAACGACCCGAGGCTGATCATCTCGGTTCAAAGAACCACGAGCTACGCAGAATCGACGCTCCCCCCGACGGGGGTGACGTACTACTATGCCGTTACGGCCCTCGACCGGCTACAGAATGAGAGTCAACCCAGCAACATCATGGGATTGAACGCCAGCGGCGTCGTGGGCATCGAACAACAGGCCTCACCGCCGATTGTATTCCATCTCTATCAGAATTTCCCGAATCCTTTCAACCCAACGACTCTTATCTCTTTCCATCTTCCGCATGAAGAGAAAGTGACATTGGTGGTGTACGATCTACTGGGTCGAGAAATACGAGTGCTCGTGGACGGCGTGAGAAGCGGTGGCGAACATCAGGTGCTCTTCGATGCAAGCGGCCTTCCAACCGGAGTGTATTTCTATCGCCTCAGAGCCGGTGAGTTTGTCGAGAGCAAAAAGATGCAATTGGTGAAGTGAGGGGGATGGGGAAGTATGAGAGGAGGAAGTATGGAAGTAGGAAGACGCGAGTCGGCAGAAGACAGTTGACAGACCGCAAGCTGGAGACGGCAGAACGAAGAGGGCCGCGATCGACGAGTTAGGAGGCAAGTCGTCGCATCTACGGTACAGATTCCGAACCCCAACCAACAATGTATCGAGACATGCAGGCGCGTGCTCTGTGTAGATTCCGAATAAAGGCATTTCGGAATGACGAGGATGGAGTTCTCGTGATTCCTACCCTTCGACGAAGAGCAGAGTGCTATTGTCTGTGGTGCGAAGGCCCCCGAAATCGTCGGCGGAGCGGGGGGAGGGCCTTCACCTGTGCGTTTTGATTTCGGTCAAGTACACTCCTGACAATCAGTTGCAGCGCTCTCCGAGGCCGAAATCAATGGGTTGAGGGGAGGCTGCATTCTCACGTGCGTTACGATTTCGGAAAGCTTTCTTTGGTTACTTTCTTTGGCATCAAAGAAAGTAACACCCAGATAGAATCCCGAATAGAAGAAAAAGCCTCTTTGCGTAACATCAGCGGTCATGAATCCGGGCTTCACTAAGCCGGATGAAAATAAACTTTCGGTTGTCTATGGTAGAATTATTTTCATAGCAGTTACCAGCTTATCTTACTCGGATTCTGTCGCTCGTCGCGCCAGAAGGGATTGGTGTGAAGATCGCACAAGCCGATGGGATATTTGGCGTTGAAGATTTCGGTGGTAGTCTCGGGGCAAAATTCGCGTGCCTTCTTTTTCGTCTCCACACAAATCGTATCCGTTATCACCCCTTCGGGTTGACGGAAGTATTCGAGCGGCAGGCCGATTTCCGGATCCTCGTAGGTGTTTTGCATGAAACGTCCGAAAATGGGGGCGGCAGCTCTTCCTCCCTGTCCATCTGAGCTTCCAAACTTGATGCGGTGATCGTCAAATCCCACCCACACCCCGGCTGCCAACTGAGGGGTGAAGCCCACGAACCACGCGTCGCCATAATCGTTGGTGGTTCCCGTTTTTCCGGCCGCGGGCAGGGCAAAGAAGTTGCGGATCACCCGACCCGTTCCTCCTTCTTCGTTCACACCCCCTTCGAGCAGATTTGTCATGATGTAAGCAGTTTCTTTGCTCAGCACTTCGCGCTTGCTCGGAACAGTCTCCTCAATCAAATTGCCGTCGTTGTCCTCGATGCGTACGATCGAGTACGGTTCGATGTGCACGCCTTCGTTTGCGTACACACCGTAGGCCGAAGTGATTTCAAGCGGTGTCACTTCCGCGGTTCCAAGGGCAATCGATTCATAGGGGGGGATAGGGGATTTGATTCCCATGCGTTGCGCGTATTCCGCGACCTGTTTTGGCGGAGCAATTTCAAGAATAGCGCGCACGGCGATGAGATTGATGGAGCGCTTTAATCCTTCCCGCAAAGTGTACTTTCCTCCAAATGTTCCGTCAAAGTTCTGCGGCGTCCATCGCGTTCCATCCGCCATGGGAATCGTCACGGGCTGATTCAGAAGCTCGAAGCATGCGGGTGTGCCGTTATCGATGGCCACCGTAAAAACGAACGGCTTGAACGCCGAGCCGGGTTGCCGGCGAATTTGTGTGACGTGGTTTAAGCCGTACTTGAATTGACGAAAATTCCTGCCTCCCACCATCGCCTTGATCTGTCCGGTGCGAGGATCGATCACAACAAACCCCACCTCAATTGTCCGCGCCAACTTCTTGACAGAGTCGATGAACTCGGGATTGGTCCTCAGAGCTGCAGCGATGCTGTCCTGCACGTTCTTCGACTTTGCTTTCTTGAACACGTCGAGATCGCGAATCGCTTTGTCGACGTTGCTGCGGAGAATTTCCGGATGCTTCGTCCAATCCCAATTCTCCTCAAACCGCTTTTGGAATTCGGTCAGGTGTTCTTCGACTGCCCGATTGGCATGACGCTGCATGCGGCTGTCGATGGTGGTATAGACGCGAAGTCCATCGCGATAGATGTTAAAGCCGTGCGTCTCGGCTCGTTCCAGAAGCTGTTGTCGCACCCATTCTACAAAGTGGGGGGTGATGCCTGTACGCGACTCCGGTTCGAGTGTCCGGAATTGGAGATTTTCGGCCCGAATCTGGGCCGCCTCTTCTTCCGTGATGTAGCCGTCGCGCACCATCTGGCGGATCACCACTTCTCTCCGACCGAGAGCGCGTTCGGGGTTACGAATGGGATCATAGTACCCCGGTCCCTGAAGCATGCCAATGAACAGGGTATACTCAGCGGCCGTCAGCTCTGCAGCCGGTTTATTGAAGTAGCGCTGTGCCGCCGATTCGATGCCGTAGGCACCGCGACCGAACCAGGAGACGTTCAGATACAATTCCAGAATTTCTCGTTTCGTGAAGTTTCGCTCGATCTGGACCGAGGTAATGAATTCGCGGATTTTCCGTGTGATCTTGTCGAAGAGGTTCTCGTTCTGACCCTGGAGGTTGTAGAGATTGCGCGCGAGTTGTTGCGTGATGGTGCTGGCTCCCGCCTGCCGAAAGGTGATGATATTCAGCACCATCTGGCGAAAGAAGCGGGGAAGGTTGACCCCCCAGTGATTGTAGAAATCTTTATCCTCAGTTGCGATGAGTGCGTGAATAAGCCCGGGCGGGATCTTGTCGAGACTAACCCGTGTGCGGTTTTTTTCAGCGATCAGGTCAAGTACAACGGCGTCGGAGGAATAGACCTTCGTTGCCAACTCGGGTTTGGGGTTTTCCAATTTCTCGAGGGAGGGGAGTCCGCGCACGATGTAGAAGCCGTACCAGACGATGAGACCGAACAAGAGCACACCGATGCCGAGCGAAACTTTCCAGTTCTTGCGGAGAAATCCCCCACTCCGCCGCAGGAACGAACGCCGGTATTCGGGATCGTTGAAGTAGCGATCCATATCTTCTTGTTCGTATCGTCGCTTCGCCATCTTCTCTCTCTGTTCCTCTGGATCATACTCGCATCAGAACATCTCTTCCGCGATCTCTTCCATCCATTCGCAGCTCAGGCCTCCTGACTCCAACGCTTGAGGTGCACATCCGTTCCATCAAACTCCGCATACGTGTATTGGTGGATCCAATCACCAAGGTTGACGTACACACCTGTCCCAAGGTTTCTTCGTGTCGATTGGTGATTGTGTCCCATCACGACGTAGTCAAATCCTTCCCGGATCTTTCTCTCCGCAAACTCGACCATGTCGTGGCCCTCAAACAGTTTATTTGATGTGTATTGGCGACTTGAATGCGATGCACGACGCGCGATCCAACTTGCCAGATCGGGATGAAGGAGGGAGAAAAGGAAGATGTTCGTTTTGTTTCTCAACACTTTCTTGAGAAGGCGGTAACCTGTGTCTTTCTTCAACAATCCATCGCCGTGATGCAGGTAAAACCGTTTGCCGTGAATAGTTCGTTCGATGGGGTTGGGAAAGACCTCCATGCCCAACTCGTCGTGAAAGTACGATTTGATCCAGAAGTCGTGATTGCCTGGGAGATAACCGACCTTGATGCCGGCTTCCGTCAAGTTGGCGAGGGCCGTAAAGAGCCGGAAGTATCCTTTCGGCACAACTGTTTTGTACTCGAACCAATAGTCGAACAGATCGCCCACAATGAACAGCTGTTCTCCCTCCCGACCGACCATTTCGAGAAAGCGGATGATGGTTCGCTCTTTCTTTCGATCGTCTTCTTTGGAACCGATGCCGAGGTGAGCGTCTGAGAAGAAGTAGGTTTTGCGCATACGTTGGGTGTTGTGATCCTCGGAGACGCGCGCAGCTGCGGCTTGCGGTGGTGGGACGTTCCGAAAAACCGTCCTTAGATAGCGAAAAAAGGGACGAAATGCAAGGAGACCGATCTCGTCGCGCGTGCGCGGTGAATATCGAGGCTGAAACGGTGAGTTAAGAGAGGGGGAGCGTCACTGTGAAGGTGCTTCCTTTGCGCGGCTGACTCTTCACCTCGATGCTGCCGCGGTGAGCTTGTGCAATCCATTTCGCGATCGAAAGACCGAGGCCGCTGCCGCCCGAGTCAGGAAGCTCGTGCTGTTTGACGCGATAGAATCGATCGAAGATGTACGGAAGATCTTTCTTCGAAATGCCGATGCCGGTGTCGTTGATGTGTACGACGGCGCTGCCGTCGGATCGCTCCACTGTGATCGAGATGGTTCCATCGGCGGGTGTGTACTTCACCGCGTTCTCGATTAAGTTGATGAAGAGTTGTCGGAGACGCACCTGGTCGCCATGCAGGTGAACAGGTTCGATCTTCTCCGCTACGACGTTGATCCGTTTCTTCTCCGCAAGTATGCGCGCATCTTCCAGGATTTCTTCCACCATCTGATGGAGCGCCACGGAATCGAATTGAAACGCGAGCCGTCCCGATTCCGATTTGATCAGTGTCATCAGGCTTTCGACAATGGAGGAAAGTCGGACCAATTCGTCGTGAATACTTTGCAGCAACTCGCGCGTCTCACGGGGAAGCCTCTTCTTTCGAAGAGCCACTTCAATTTCCCCTCTCATGATCGTCAGAGGCGTCCGGAGCTCGTGCGATGCTTCGGCCGAAAATCGCTGAACCTGGGAAAATGACTCCTGGAGTCTTCCAATCATCTCGTTGAATGTGTTCGTGAGCCGTCCTAACTCGTCATCCACTTCGTGGGTCGGCAATCTCCGGTTGAGGTTGTGTGCAGTAATTTCCCGCGCGGTCCTGGTGATGGTGTCCACCGGTTTGAGCGACTTGTGGGCAAGAAACCAGCCGCCGATGACGGAAATCAAGAGCGCGAGCGGAACAAGGTAATTGAAGTTCGAGAAAATGCTGTCCAATACTTCGGTGAGGTCGGCGAGAGGATAGGCTACAACGATCTTCACGTAGTCGTTCTGCGTGGCGGCCATCCGCAAATCGCGTTGCTGGTCGTCTTGCACCGTGATGATGTGAATCGAACCGTAGGGGATTTCCACGGTCGGGAGTGTCTGGTTTTCCAGCGAAGGGGAGCGATAGAGGAGGTCGCCGTTACGGTCGAGTATCTGAATGACCTGCCGGCGGGGATTGAGCAGAGTGTGCTGGTAAATCTGTTTCCACACCTGATCGATTTCTTCCTCTGCCACATCACTGGTTTCGGCCGGAACTGCCGGTTGGGCGGCTCGCTTCAGTTCCTGAAGTTCAAGCAGGGCGGAACGCTTCAGCCGGACTTTTCGGGCTTTCGGTTCGATGAATTGATTGACCCACGTGATTTCGTTCCGAAGAGAGCGGTCGAGATTATCCAAGAGGATCGAGCGCGTGAACAGATAGGCTGTGGCACCGAAGCCGAGCAGGGTAGCGGCGACGAGCGCCGAATACCAAAGAGTGAGTTTCGTCCGGATGGAGTGGAACAGCGTCATTTCGATTTCCGAGGTTTCGCCTCGTCATCTGAAATGTAATATCCCTGACCGCGCTGGGTGTGGAGGAGTTTCTTCTCGAATCCATGGTCGATCTTTTTCCGCAGGTGATTCACGTAGACATCGACGATGTTTGTTCCCGGATCGAAGTCGAATCCCCAGATCTCCTTTGAGAGTTGTTGGCGCGTGACGAGCTTGGGATGATTCCGCATTAAACATTCGAGCAGTGCGTACTCGCGTGCGGTCAGGTCAATGATCGTTCCGTTCCGCGTCGCCTTATGCTTCACTGTATCGAGCCGAAGGCTTCCCACTTTCAGCACCGTTTGGTTCTGGCGGCCGCGTCGGAGGAGCGAGCGGATGCGTGCCAAAAGCTCATCGAACACGAACGGTTTCGTCAGATAGTCGTCAGCGCCGCAGTCCAGGCCGTAGACGACATCCTGCGTTTCCCCGCGTGCCGTGAGCATGAGAACGGGAGTTCGCACGCCGGCTTTACGGACCGATTTCAGAACCTCGAAGCCGTCTTTTTTGGGAAGAAGAACGTCGAGCAAGATGAGGTCGAACTCTTCCGACCTCGCGCGCTTCTCACCGATGAGTCCATCTGGAGCGAGTTCGACGCGATACCCTTCCGTCTCCAGCCCGCGCTGAATGAATCGCGCCAACTTGGCTTCGTCTTCTACAACCAAAATATACATGGTGTTTGAACGTGAACGTTTTGCTTTCTTCGGAATTGTACGAGCAGGTGTTCGGACTTGCACACCTTCCGCAGAGGCTTCAAGGGGATGTGATGGCTCGCAACGCGCAATCCGACTGAAGGTAGTTGGAATTCGGAAGACTTTCAATGTGTGGATCTTTCCTCCGAGTGATGCTAAACCGCAGGCCGCAGTTTGCACGTTATCTACTCCGTGTTTCGCGCAATCTCTCGTGTCGCTCGAAGTCAAGTGATCTACCCTGAGGGACTCGCGGATGCACAACGATTCGGACCGCGCGTTGTTCATAACTCAGCTCACAGAACGATTCGGCTTGTTGTTGTCGAGTCGATTCCGCGGCCGCCTTAATGACCAATGAAATGATGCGCCCCTTCGTCGTTGGCCGGATTGGAAACTCCCCTTTTTTTCTCTATATTTTTGCCGCTTTCGAAGCTACGCATCGCGCTATCACAAATCTGTGAGAGAGGACACGACTGTTTGAAACTTCTCGCAGTCATATGGAGAGCTCTTCTTCTGTTTTTGGCAATCGTCGCATTCCAGGGATGCGTCCAGCTGCTCGCCATCCGTTCCGTGGGGGGCATTATGGACTATGGCTTCGAGGCCTTCAACGAGGAGGCCGATCTTCAGCTTGCTCAAGAAGCCCTCGGGTCCAACCTCAAATTGCTCGAAGCCTTGATCAAAGGCGATCCCGAAAACTCGAAACTCCTCTTGCTCGCGTCTCAGGGCTATAACGCTTACAGCATGGCGTTCGTGGAAGACGATAGCGTTGAGAGGGCAAGAGCGTTTTACCTGAGGGGGAGAGAGTACGGTTTGCGTATCCTGCAACAGAAGCGACGATTCCGTGAGGCGTGGGAGAAGGATGTTGAGACGTTCAAACAAGGGCTGGCGTCGCTTTCAAAGGAGGATGTGCCGGCTGTCTTCTGGACGGCGTTCGGGTGGGGGAGCTACATCAACATAACCCGACACGATGTTGCAGCGTTGGCCGATCTGGCGAAGGTCACGGCGATGATGGAGTTTGTGGTTGAGAAAGAGCCGTCGTACTACTACGGAGGTGCGTATCTCTTTCTCGGCGCCATCGAAGCTGTAACGCCCCCCATGTTCGGGGGGAAACCAGAAAAAGCAAAGATGTTGCTCGATCAAGCCGTGGCGGCGAGTGAAGGAAGATTCCTGATGTCCTACGTCTACTATGCAAGGACGTATGCCCTCCAGCAATTGAATCGGGAGCTGTTTGACTCTCTGCTAACGAAGGTGGAGAAGGCTTCCCTCGATTCATTGCCGGAAGCTCGTTTGGCGAATGCTGTAGCAAAGAGAAAAGCTCACATGTTGCGGCAGAAAGCCGATCAGCTTTTTTGAAGGTGATTGGACTTGATCAAAATGAGCGTGAAGTTCATCGACAAATAAGGGAGTGATTGTGATACGAATCATATTGAGCGTCATCTTGATCTTCTTGTTGGTTGGGGATTCGCATGCACAGCAATACACGATCCGCTTTGCTACGGTGGCTCCGGAGGGGAGCACATGGATGAACGTCATGAAAGAATACGATGCGGCAGTCCGAAAGGAGAGTGGCGGCAGGCTTGGTTTTCGCATCTATGCGGGATCAGTTCAAGGGGATGAAAAAGTTGTATTGCGAAAAATCCGTGCAGGCCAGCTTCACAGCGGCGGTTTCACAGGTGTAGCGATGGGAGAAATCGCCCCAAAAGTCCGAATTCTCGATTCTCCGTTTCTTGTGCGGAATTTCGAGGAGGTTGATTTTCTTTACGAAAAGTTTGACCAGGAATTTCGCCAGGCCTTCGAAGAGGGGGGATATGTACTTCTCGGTTGGGCAGAGGTCGGATTTGTGCACGTTTTCACGAGCACACCGATTCGCAAGCCAGAGGATTTGCGCGGGTTAAAAATGTGGACGTGGGAAGGTGACCCGATTGCAGAGACTGCGTTCAGGGCGCTCGGCATCAATCCCATTCCCCTTTCGCTCGATAACGTTCTGACCTCTCTCCAAACCGGCCTTATTGATGCCTTCTATACATCACCGTATGCTGCAACCGTCCTTCAGTGGTATACACGCGTGAAATATATGGTGGATGTTCCGCTCGCCGACGCTGCCGGCGCTGTCTTGATCTCGAAAAAATACTTCGACACCATTCCTCCTGACCTTCAACAAATCCTCCTTCGAAACGGCAAAACCTACCTCTCCAAACTCACACGATTGAGCCGGGAAGATAACAAGAAAGCGATTGAGGAAATGAAGAAGCGGGGGATCACGCTTCTTCCTGTGGAGGAGAAACAGCTGCAATACTATATCGAAGTGGGAGCTCGCGCACGTCGCATGCTCGTGGGAAAACTCTTCACGGAGGATTTTCTGAACCGTGTGGAGAAGAGTCTCGCTGAATTCCGTAAGAACCACAAAGCGAGCCGATGAAGCTCCTCCGCACCATCGATGAGATGCTGAACAAGCTCGAAGGAGGACTTCTCATCCTCTTTCTTGCGGTCATGGTGGTGCTCGCCTTCGCGCAGGTGGTGCTTCGGAACGCCTTTTCCGCCGGTATCCTGTGGGCCGATATCCTTCTCCGTCATCTTGTGCTCTGGACCGGCTTCTTCGGTGCGGCGCTCGCGGCGAGCAAGAACCGTCACATTAATATCGATGTCCTTACTCGCTTTTTGCCGGAGCGGGTCAAACGCGGTATCAACATTCTCACCTACCTCTTCGCCGCCACCATCTGTGCTCTCCTGATGCAGGCAGCTGTCACCTTTGTGCGACAGGAAATGGCAGATGGCAATGTGGTGATGGAAGGAATCCCGTCGTGGTATGCCGAACTGATCATTCCTGTCGGTTTCGGCCTTCTCGTTTTCCATTTCCTTGTCCGCGCCATTATCGGCGCAGCTGAGTTGTTGGGGAAAGGGGAGGCGCGATGAGCGTGTGGCTTGTCGTTCTTGTCATCGTTCTGTTTGCACTCCTCGGAGCTCCTCTCTTTACCATCATCGGCGCCCTGGCGCTCTTCGGATTCTCATCCGCTGAGATCGATACATCAGTCGTCATCATCGAGCTGTACCGCATCGCTGACTTGCCTTCCCTTATTGCGATACCGCTGTTCACCTTTGCCGGCTACTTGCTCGCCGAAAGCCAATCACCAAAGCGACTGATCGGACTCGCTCAGGCTTTCTTCGGATGGATGCCGGGCGGCATTGCGATGGTGGTGCTTGTGACGTGCGCGTTCTTCACCGCATTCACCGGTGCTTCCGGTGTTACCATCGTTGCGCTGGGCGGCCTCCTGTTGCCGATCTTGATCAAGGAGGGATACCCCGAGCGATTCTCGCTCGGCCTGGTCACTGCGTCGGGGAGTATTGGATTGTTATTTCCCCCAAGTCTCCCCATCATCATCTACGGTCTCATTGCGGCCGTCAGTATCGATCAATTGTTCGTTGCGGGATTTCTACCGGGACTGTTGCTCTTGGGTGTGCTTTCCGTCTACGGCGTTCGGATCGGGATCGCGCATCACGTTACAAAGACGACGTTCTCGTGGAGAAATGCTCTGAGCGCAATGCGGGAGGCAGTGTGGGAACTCCCCCTTCCGGTCATCGTCATCGGCGGCATCTACGGGGGAGCGTTCACGGCAACCGAGGCAGCGGCGGTCACGGCTTTCTACGTTTTCATCGTGGAAGTGTTTGTGTATCGGGATTTGAATCTTCGGAGCGATGTTCCGCGTGTGATGAAGGAGAGCATGGTGTTGGTGGGAGCGATCCTCGCCATCCTCGGGGTCGCGCTGGGTCTGACAAACTATTTGATCGACCAGCAAGTGCCGCAACAGTTGTTCGAGTTTGTGAGGGAGCACGTCGATAGTCGTGTGACGTTTCTCCTTATCCTCAATGCATTCCTGATTGTCGTCGGGATGATGATGGATATCTTTTCCGCTATCATCGTCGTGGTACCGCTGATCTTGCCGATTGCGAGGGAATTCGAGATCGATCCTGTGCACCTCGGAATCATTTTTCTCACGAATTTGGAGATCGGTTATATCACCCCGCCGGTGGGACTGAATTTGTTCCTTTCCGGTCTTCGTTTCCAGAAGCCGATCTTGACGATTACGAAATCAGTATTGATGTTTATCCTGCTTGAACTCGTCGCACTGCTCGTCATCACCTATGTGCCCGATTTGAGCCTGTGGCTCGTGAGGCTGTTGGGGATTCAGTAGCTGAGCAGGTGTGGAGCCGGCAAGCGGTGGAATGAAAGAGACGAAATTTCTAAATTTGGACGAATCATTCACGAACCAGAAAGGAGCGTATGATGTTATCGAACACGATGCAATCAGCGTTGAATCAGCAGATCAACCGTGAACTTTTTTCCGCCTATCTGTACCTATCGATGTCGGCACACTTTCAGGCTGTGAACCTGCCGGGCTTCGCACACTGGATGAGGAAGCAGTATGAAGAGGAGAGAGGACATGCGTTGAAGATCTACGATTACATTTTCGAGCGAGGCGGTAAGGTGGAGCTCGAAGCGGTCGCCAAACCGGAAGCGAACTTCAAGTCGCCGCTGGACGTTATGAAACAGGTGCTGGAGCACGAGAAGAAAGTAACCGGCTCGATTCACGAGCTCTATGAATTGGCGGTGAAGGAGAACGACTATCCGACGCAGGTCATGTTACAATGGTTCATCACGGAGCAGGTGGAGGAGGAGAAATCCGCAATGGAGATCATCGCGACGTTGAACATGGTGGGAGAGGCGGCTCCGGCATTGATTATGCTCGACCGACAGCTCGGGGCACGAAGCTAATAGTTGATAGCTTGAGAAGTTGCCCGCTCGATCAGTACTGAGCGGGCTTTCGATGCGCAATGAGTAACTGGCTTTGCGGAGTCCAGGCGTGATACTCGCTCCCCTCTGGTACTTGAATGAGCGGTCTCACCTCTTGTGTCTGGCTATCGATTTCAAGTATCCGCAGCTTTCCATCGTCGCACCTTCCGACAAAACTCAAGGCAGACCGGTGAGGAATCTTCTGAATCGACCTCCCAATGTCACGCCAGACCAGTTTCGTTTCTCCTGAAATCGTGCTCGCCAGCAGAAGCGTGGGTGGGGTGCCGAGAACAAAAAGCCCAACGACCGTATCGCTCGCCCAAGCAAAGTATCCAACCGGATTCACGTTCGGAAGCACGAGCCGGGTATCTTTTCCGCTCCAATCAAATCTCCAAAGTCTCTGCACTGAGTCGAACTCTGCTCTCGCCACGGCGAACCCATCGCATGTCGGAAGTGAGGTGCGGGAGTACGCACTCTCCGGAGTCTTCGTTACTTGTGTTGTTCGACCTGTCCGAAGATCATAGCGATAAATGTCGGTAAGACTTCTCTTAATCTTTGCTTCCGCTTGCGGCGATTTGCTCGGTGTACGGCGAGCGGAGCTGGACAGGTTCCACAGCTTTGCTTTTCAGGCGGAGGTTCAGCATCTCGACAAAAACTGAAAACGCCATCGCAAAGTAGATGTACCCTTTCGATATATGTTGGTCGAAACCCTCCGCAATCAGCACCACTCCAATGAGAAGAAGAAAAGCGAGGGCGAGCATCTTCATCGTTGGATGTCGATGGACGAAATCGTTAATGGGGCCGACGAAGATGAGCATGAAGAGGACGGCGATGACGACCGCGGCCACCATCACACCAACGACGTTCGTCATGCCGACGGCAGTGATGACCGAGTCGAGCGAGAAGACGATGTCCAACAAGACGATTTGGACCATGACGCTCTTGAATGAGATCGCCTTGGCTTGTGCTCTTCCGCCGGCTTCACCTTCCAGTTTGGTATGAATCTCGTGGGTGCTCTTCGCCAGCAGAAACAGTCCTCCCGAGATCAGAATAATATCACGCCCGGAGATTTCTTGTGCGAGAACAACAAAGAGCGGCTCGGTCAGACGCATAATCCAAGTAAGCGAAAAGAGGAGGCCGATGCGCATCACCATTGCAAGCAGAAGCCCCACCGAACGCGCTCGCTTCTGCAGCGCCTCCGGTAGTTTCCCTGCAAGGATCGAGATGAAGACGATGTTGTCGATTCCCAGAACGATTTCCAGAACCGTAAGGGTGATGAAGGCGACCCAGATGTTGGAATCAGTGATCCATTCCATAAGATTCTTCTGAAAGAGGGTGATGAGAATGCGTAAGAGGGAAAGTGGACGGGCGCGAATGTACACACAATCCCCACTGCACGCAAGCCTTTGATCAGCCCTTGATTCCGACATAGAGGCGTGTTCTGTCGGAGGGTCGCAGAACTACATCCGTTCGAAATGGATGGACTCTTTTTCACCGCAGAGGCGAACGTTATGACCCGCAACGCGAGAATCCGCTCGCTCCACTTAAGTTCTCACGACTCTCTAAATCGGATTTGAGGTTGGCAGTGACGCAAAGGATGTGTGGTGTTTGAGCGTCTGTGAGTTTCGCAATCAGACGCGGCTTACTTGAGGAGTATCAACCTTCGCGCGTCGGAAAACAGACGGGCGGGAGAGAGCGGATCCGTTGCAGTGAGGCGGCAAACGTACGCTCCGCTCGCAACACCACGCGCATCCCACGTGTGGGCGTACACACCGGCCGGGAGCTCCTGATCCAGGAGCGACGCGACCTCCCGTCCCCGCAGATCGTACATCACCAGCTGTACCCGAGATGTGCGAGGCAGAGCAAAACGGATCGTTGTGGAGGAGTTGAAGGGATTCGGATAGTTCTGTTCAAGGGAGAAGGATGTCGGTGTTAGAGGTTCCTTGTCTGCGGAGACAATCACCGAGAATGTGCGCGACGACGAACGATACCCGACACCTTGTTTGTATGCGAGCAACTCAACCGTGATCGGCCGGTTGACGTTTTCACGAAAATGCACAACGAGATCCATCGGCGTACCGTTGGCAGGGAGAGTAGTGTAGAGATTTCGGTCGACAAGCACTTGTGTCGAATCGTAAGCAGATCGCAGCGAAAGGTTGATCGGGAAGTAGTTGCGAGCGGTCTGCTGTGATTTGTTGAGCCGCGGTGCCAACGTAACGGTCCTGGGTGTGACACTGGCAAGCTCCGGTAGGGTGACGGACCAGACGCCGCGACCGTGCGTTGCGGCAACGACCTGATCGTCCACCACCTTCAGCTGCCAGATCGACGCGGCCGGTAATCCGTTGTTCGAGTATGACCATGATTGACCGTTATCGATTGAGATGAATAAGCCGATTTCGGTTCCGACCCAGATCTCGTTAGGTCGATGAGGAAGAACTAACAACGCGTACGTGGCAACGTCGGGAAAACCATTCGTGCTTACCGACCCACCGCCGAAACCCGAAATGTCGGTCCAGCTCTGTCCCAGATCCGTCGTGCGAAGGATCTTCGGGGCTCTTGCGAATGAGAAGAGCGCGTAGGCGGTGTGAGGCTCGGTCGGATGTGTGGCGAGGCCCGATAACCTTCCGAGCGTCGCACTGGTGTAGTTGGTCGTTGGCTGGAAGGTGATGCCGCCGTCGCGTGATACCCACAGACGCCCTTGCGTCGTGCCGGTGGATGACATGCGTACTCCAGCCCAAACGATCTGTGGATCTGCAAGCGAGATGGCAGCCGTTGCCCCCGTTCCGAATCCCCAATCTGTCGTGATCGGAATGGACGTCCAGTTTTCGGCAAAGTTATCGGAGCGCCACACGCCTCTGCTTCCCACGGCGAAGACGAGGTCCGGATCGAGCGGTGATGACGCCAGGACGGAAACGAACGGACCGAAGCCGCTTCCAACGTCCGTTATGTCAGTCGTCCCTACTATCCAGGTGGCTCCTCCATTCGTCGTGCGACGAAAGTTGTTGTATTGGATGGAACCAAGGATGTAGTTCAGATTTGTGGGATGCCAGGCCACTGCAAAGCCATCACCCCCCAGCTGCGGTCTCCATTCGGATTGAGCACTCGGGTTGAGGCCGGACATCCACGTGCCGTTATCCTGCATTCCGCCGATGTAGACGTTTTCAGCCGGTTTCTTTGTCGCCCCGTAAAATTGACTCGTGATGTAACCGGCTGTTGTTTCGCGCCACGTCACCCCGCCGTCCGTTGAAATGGCGATGCCGCCGTCATTGGCGTTGATAATGCGAAATGCCTTCAGAAGAGGATTCGTCGGAACGATGTAGATATTGTGATGATCTGCATGAACATATACCTGGGACAAAAGCGTCTGAGAGGTCAAACGCCAATCGCTTATCTTCTGTGATGTGCGCGTCCGTGTGATTACGGTGCCGTAGTTAATACGTAATATTGCTTCCGGCAATGCCTGGGGATTCCATGAGCTTCCCGATGCGAGGGCGGGTCCGATGCCGTAAATATTCTTATACTTCATTCCTCCTGCCAAGGCGATGTTTGGGTGAGGAAGGGTGGGATCGTACGGGACGGCGTTCACAAACAGGTACTCACGTGATACCCCGCCGCTTGGATTCGGACTCAGATCGAACACGCCGTTGTTGATTTGATCACGAAACGACACCATCAACTGACGTTGATTTGTCACGTCCCACACTTCAAAGGGAACATCCACATACCCGCCGTAGGAGTATGCGGACACCGGTTGACCGGCACCATCAGGGACGACAAAGCGGTGGGCTTTCTGCTTTCTTCCTCCGCCAAATCTGATCTCCACGCTTACATAATCGCTCGTTGTAAGGCTGATCGGCGAGGGTACAAAATCGACGCCGGTTCCAACGCCTCCTCCCATGAAGGGGAGTCCAAAGTTGACAAACGAAAGGAATGTTCCCGTGTTGATCGTATCAACGCTGGTAATTTGAGAACTTGATGATCCTCCCGAACCGATCGTGATCTTGTACAAATCGAGGCCACCAACAAAGACGATATCTTTCTCATAAGGGTGAACCGCAATGGTGTTGTTGTACCATCCCTGACCACCCAACCAGTTTAAGGAAGTCGATTGAGATGTCTTGATCCAACTTGCACCGGCATCGTCCGAAAGATACAGGTCGGAGGTAGAGCTGTTCGTTTCGACCGCAACGTAGATGCGGTTAGGATCGGAGGGGGCGATCGCAAGTTCGTAGCGAGCTCCCCCGCCGAGCCCTTGGGAGGAGCGAGTCCAGTTGATTCCTCGGTCGGTAGATTTCAAAACGCCGAAGCCATTTTGGGTCGCGAATTGAATAGAGAAATTGTTCGGATGAGCAATGAGGTGTTGTACGCGGCTTGCACTGCCGTACACATTCGCCCACGACATGCCGCCGTCCGTCGATCGAAAAATACCGGTGTTGGTTGCGGCAAGAACCAACCGTTCATCTGTTGGATCGACAAGGAGGCGATTGACGTAGAAGAAGTTGGTGTTCCTCGCCGTACTCGCAAGCTGTTGCCACGACTCGCCCCGATTGGTCGATTTCCATATACCGTCGCCACGAATCGCGTCGATGTTACCGAAACCCTCCCCCGTTCCGGCGTAGATGATCGATCGGTTGGAAGAGGCCATTGCGAGCGTCGTTGTGGCAAGGTTTGGTAACGTGGGGGTTTTGTTTTCCCACGTGAGTCCTCCGGTTGTCGTTTTCCAAATCCCACCCCCTACCGAACCGGCAAACCAGGTGTTGAATGTGGGATCGTCCGGATCGACGATCAGTCCGCGTGTTCTTCCACCGACATTGCCGGGACCTCGTTCGATCCAAGGGAGTTGAGGAGACTTCCGAAGCGAAGCGGCATATCGCTCCATCGCCTTGGAGAGTTCTTGTATACGATGGTTTGCTGGGTAGCCGGGCTCGGTAGTACCTTCGCGCGTGCGGATATCGGCATGATAGCGGAGGAATTCGTCCGGTGCCTCGGGTCGAGTCAGACCGAGCGCGTGTCTCAATTCCTTGCGCGACTGTTCCGCGCGAAGCAACGCGCCGGGAGAACCGGCCGAGGCAATACTAGAGTAAGGCGTCTCTTTCTTCGTCAACTCAAAGAAAACGAAGAAGGCCGTCAGAGCCGCGACAAGAGCAGCAGCTTGGTGCGAGATGCGGGCAGGTCGTCTCATTGGCGTTGTCGTCGTTCAAAGTCGGCGATATCAATTTTGGAGCGCGTACGGACGTTGTAGAGATAGCCGGCAAGTTGAGGTGGATCACTGACAATGCCTGTGTGATATCTTACCTCGATGAGCGAATCAGACTTCCAACCGACGTAGGCGGGTCCGGGTGTATCTTCAAATATGATTTCCTTTGAGCGGAGATCGTACACCAAAAATCTCACCTCACGATTTGTCGCATTAAGGCAGAGAACCATGGCGGCTTGCGCATTGCGAATCGTCTGAACGTCAGCTCCCAACCGCTCTGCGGCTAAGGATTCAACTTGCACCAGCTCGTTGGATGGCAAGCACGAAAGACAAGCAAGAGCGCTCAGCACCCACCAAGAAGTTTGCAGTGTTTTCAGCAATTGCTCCTTGTTCGATTTGGATCGTGTCGCGATAGTAACGAGACGTGTAAGAAAAATCAAGATACCCCCTTTACCGGAAGCGAGCGTGACCGAGGTCAAAGGGCAATGTACACTCGCATCGTCGAACGTATTCTTGGGTTCAAGCACTCGGGGACTCTTTTTTCCAGTCGACAACATCAACCGAATCGCCGACTTTCACTTCTCCGAATGTCGTGGCGATCAGATTCTGCCCAAACAGGACGTGACTGTCGAAAGAACGAAAGGTGGCGAGGGTTCTAAGAGGTTCTTTGCCAATTTCGCCTGTCTCTTGATCCACCGTTGTCAGGACACAACGGGAACAGGGCTTGGCGACATGCATCGTCACATCGTTGATGAGCAGAACGCGCATCCGGTCTTCCTCGTAGGGTCCGCATCCCTCAATGACGATGTTGGGCCGGAATCGATTCATAGGTACAGGAAGAGTGAGTCGCCGGTTCAAATCGTCGAGCGAGGCTTGTGAAATGAGGAGGTAAGGAAAGGCATCGGCAAAGCTGACGCTGTTTTCACCGATTGCATATTTCGCTTTGACGGATCGGCGTGCATCCTCCGGCATTGTCATCAGGCGGACCCTTCTACCAAGGAAATCGGAAAACCATTTGTCAGCCTCCTTGCTGACGCCTGTTGCAGTAACAACGTCGTCCCAGATTTGCACGATGAGTGAGTCATCGCCAGAGCCTGAGAGAGGCAGGGACAGAGGCGTCATCTTGGGGGCCTTCACGACGAGATGAGGGGGATCGATCGAGACGTCGATAAGAGCCATGCGATGGTACTTCCGTTGCGTCATAAACATTCCATCTTCCGTTACAAGCATCCAGCGACGGTCGTAACGGAAGCCGCGAGGTTCCGCCTGTGCAGTCGAAAGCCGTATGCCTCGGCATGATTTGATCGGATAAATATAAAGATCGGAAACGTGCATGATCGGATGCTGACGTTACGCAGTGCGTTGTACCCACTCATCGGCTGTGAGTTCGTACTCGACCAAAACTTCCTCCTCTCCCCATTTGGGATAGTAAGTGTTGTGATATGTGCGGACATGCCGGAAGCCGAGTTTCTCTACCACGCGTTGCGAGGCGCGATTGTGTTCAAGGATGGGAGCGAAGATGCATTTGAACTTCATTTCATCAAAACCGATGGCGAGCGCCATACTGACGCCTGCGGTGGCATACCCCTTTCCCCAGTACGGAACGCCGACCCAATAGCCGATCTCCACTCTCACTTTGTCGGAGGGAACGTTATTGAAGCCGCAGCATCCGACCAGTGTATCATTCCCGACCATGATGGCGTAGGCAAATTCACGTCCTTCCAACCGGCGTGGTCCAAGTACCTGTTCAATCCACGACAAAGCGCCGTCTGCCGGGTAGGGGGAAGGGAGTGCGGTTGTTTCCACCACCAATGGGTGGGCGGCGAGCCGCTGGATCGCAGGCGCATGCTTCACGCTGACCGGTTCGATTGTGATGAGAGACATACGCTCCCCAAACCGCGAAACCTTGCCATCATGATTTATTCGACCGTGCGTGCCGAGCTGGATCTGATGACCGATCCGAAAAAGATGCCATTGAGCAGTAATTTGTTCGTGCCAAACCAGAACGCTCGGAATACAAGATTGGGTGTCATCAAGATGACACGTCCATTCCGCGCCGCACTGACCATCACCGCGGCTGAATTCTGTAGTCGCTTCTCATAGCTTGCATGGAGGTAGCCGCTGAGGAGCGGATTCCGTGTGAACATGACAGGCGTCGCGTACGGGTTTGGTGAAGGTTCAAGGAAGACGGAAGAAGCGAGAAATACGCTGAGAACCGAATCGGATAGCCCGAAGAGCAAAGGATGGGTCCTATCGTACCGCGTCTGAAATATTGCCCCCGGCATATTCAGTGCTCCTGTAAATCGCTCCTCCTCGGCGTAGACTCTCGGACTTGTCACGGAGTCGCGGCGCGCATCACGACGTAACGCTGCGTTCGCAATCTTGTTGTTTACTACCCACTCGACGGCCTGTTCGGTCGCAATGATCGTTCCTCCACTTTCCACCCAGCGCTTCAGTGACTCCACGGCGCTCGATTCTATGGTAGCGTACGTTCCACCGGCCATCACCAGGACGTTGTAACGACCTAAATCCGTTCTGCCGATCGAACTTGTTTCTATCAGACTTACTTTCATGCCCATGCGCTGATCAAGTAAGTGCCACACTTCTCCGATGTCGGTTGCACTTGCGCCGGCTCCGACGACGAGCGCCGCCTCCGGCAGCCGGAGGGGGGCGAAATTCGCACTCCCAAGGTCGATGCCGTCCTTGCTGAGGCCCGTTGGGAGAGCATAGACATCGACGCCATCCAGTTGGGCCACTTCATTCAGCAGGGAATCGAGTCCCGCACGGGCAATCGTCTGGATGCCGATTGGAATCAGGATCGTTCCATAGTCGAATCGCTTTGCTGTGGAAGCGGTCGTCGCTTCAAAGGGTCGGGTTGCAACTTTGGCCTTGACGTTCTCTCTTAGCAACCGATAGAGGGCTCGAGGAGCGTAATATTCCTTCCATTCGAACGCGAAAGCGTACACCGATTGGTGCCGTTGGAGCATCCCTCGTGCCGAGGATGCCGTACGCACCCGTGCGCCGAGCAGGTCTCGAATGGAGTTCCGCACTTCGACATATGGAATATCGAACGCGTAAGGGAGTGTCCATGAAGAAACATCGTAGAACAGACTATCCTCAAATTGTGTCCGTCGTTCGAAGAGCGAGGTGAGGAGACGGTATTGGGGCTGGCTGGTTGGAACAATAAATGCCTTCCCCGGTTCAAACACCTTTCCTTCCACGCGCGCCTCCCGTGCGATTTCGTAGACTTGAATCTGATGACGAAGGAGGATATCCAAAAGATGTTGATTTCGAGCACGGTCATGCGGCGTTCCGAAGATGTATCCTTTGATTGATGCCCGTTCCGCCTCACGAACGGCCGAGGCATAGAATTCGCGTTGATGCTCTAATAGCTCTGTCCGTAGTTCGACAGCGCCTTCGAGCGTCGAGAGCGACGTTGTGAATTGGTTACGGATGGTGAATGGAAAGGTCAACTCTCCATGAACACTTTCCTGGACGTGACCGCGTGAGCTTGCCTGTTCAAATAGAATACCGATGCAGCCGGTGAGATCGGGATAGGACGATCCTTTGCCGATGTAGAAATCGTCGAACCCTTCTTTAGTATAGTACAGCGATCCGATTTTATCGAGCGCCTTCGCGTGGTAACGACCGATTGCTTCGGTGAGTTCGACGGTACGTCGTACCGCGAGAGGGTTGTTCCGTGAAGGGACGCCGGGTTGAAAGAAGAACGTGGTGTTGGTTCCCATTTCATGATGGTCGGTCAGCACGTTCGGGCGCCATTGGTGATACAACTCCAGCCGACTCCTACTCTCGGGATGCTGAAGCGGCATCCAATCGCGATTCAAATCGAACCAGTAGTGGTTGGTCCTGCCGCCTGGCCAGACCTCGTTGTGCTCACGGTTTGCAGGATCCCCCACAGGCTGCCTGCCTTTGTGCATATTCGCCCACGTTGCGAAGCGATTGAGGCCGTCGGGATTGATGGAGGGATTGAGCAGGATGATGGCTTCATTCAGTTGTTTCTCAATCCGCGGTCCCTGGGCCGCCGCAAGATAGTACGCGACAAGAACAGACGCATTGGCGCCGCTCGGCTCGTTGCCATGGACACTGTATCCCATCCATACGACGACCGGCATGCCCTCCGTCTTGATGGTCGACGATGTCGATGGATCGGAGAGTGCGAGATGTTGTTCGCGAAGCGCCTGAATGTTTCTATGATTGTTCGGAGAGGTGATGGTGAGCAGCCACATCTCACGCTCTTCGTAGGTTCGTCCCATCGGCTCCATCGTAATGCGATCCGACGCCACATCGAGCGCTTTCAGATATCCGTGGATCTGTTCCGGCGTAAGATGCCACTCTCCCACCTGAAATCCGAAGTAGGAATCGGGAGTGGGAATCGCGGGATTATACTCCACGTCGGGGGGTAGATAGTATCGCAATGGAACTTGTGCGGAGGTGTGAAACGTAACGAGTATCAGCAGAAGGAGGAGCAATCGCACCTGATAAACTCCTTTCGACAGATGTTGAGGGAACGTGTGATAATCAAGCTGTGAGAATGTAATGACAATCCGAACGCGGCGCAACAATTGGGCTGTGGGTGGCCGATGCGAAAAGATCTTCTATGTCATCAATCTCTTGAGCAATTGAATCTGGCCTGCGTGATAAAGGTCGTGCGAAGCTATCCCCCGAATGGTTGCAGCGAGAGAGTACTCTTTCTTGGGGGAAAGCTTTGAAAGATCCGAGGGGGAGAGGCTCTCGACGGCCCGGCGAAGAAAGAGGTGCGTTTCTTCGAGGAGTTCGACATCCTTCTTCCACTCCTCCCCTGCAAGAGTAACCGGACGCCGGAACCAGTTGCTGCCCTTCAGCGGAAATGATCCGCGCTTTTCGCCGGTGATGCGGCGGCGAACGGCGTATTTCCAGTACGCGCAGTGCATCACAATCTCCCATATGTTGTGACGTTTCTTCGAGGGCCTCCAAGATGCTTCTTCAGCTGTCAGGCCGCGTATCGAGCCGCGTAAGTTTGTTCCATGCCACGACTTATGATCGTACGCCTCGTCGAGAAAGTGGAGAAGTTGCCGGATTTCCGCGTCCATCTGGTCTCCGTGGAGGTAGAAATGTGTGGTGCATCGTTTTGTTTCTTGACATCCCCCCGTGCTTTGAAACGGCGCAGGCGCCGGAGTTACCCCGGCGCCTGTCGTGTCACTTCTTGATCGTTAGCGCTCCCTTCTTCGCTCCTCGCTTCTTTCGTCGAGTCTTTCCATACGTGCCTCGGAAAATCTTACCACGACGAGTTCGTTGATCACCTTTTCCCATGACGTGCTCCTTGCGATGAGTGGAATAGAATCAGTTTCGAATGCGTTCTCAAATTCGACGGTGACGAAGATACGAAGAGAATTTTGAAAAGAGAAGTTCAGTGATGTGCGAGTTCGAGATTTGGGGAATTCAGATGGTTTTCACGACACCAACGTGGGCGAGAAGGCTTCTCGCCCTACATTTTGGGCAGCCTCTCTTCCTGTCCTCGAATCTGCAAAATCATGTGCTCGATGCGTTCGATGGGGATCAGGGCATCGCGTCCTCGTCTCACTCCCAATAGAATGTTCCACGCTTGCGTGGATGATTCCCGATCTCGTCCCCTGTCCACGCATCGTACATCCGGCCATTGAGAACCACATAGATGATCGACTCACTGTTCCGGATATCATCGAGCGGATTCTTCGCCATCACGACCAGGTCGGCAAGCTTGTCGACTTCCAATGATCCAAGGTCTTTGTCGAGGCCGATATACTGCGCCCCGTATAACGTTGCACACCGAATCGCTTCCAGATGAGACATCCCGCCTTGTTGAAGCATCCAGAGTTCCCAGTGGGCTCCGAGTCCCTGCAATTGTCCGTGGGCTCCGAGCTGCACTTTGCCGCCGGCATCAAGAATTCTCTTCAGAGCCTTCGATGTTTCAACATGAAAATAATCATCTTCGCTTGCCATCGTACGCCGACGTGAACGCGCATTGACAATGGACGCGGGCGTGAAGGTCATCAACCGCTTGTTCTCCCACACATTGGTCTTCTGATACCAGTAATATTCTCCTGAAAGCCCCCCGTAGTTGACGATGAGCGTTGGTGTGAGTCCTGTTTTTGATTTTGAAATAAGCTGGACGACATCTTTGTAGAGGGGGGCGACCGGCAGATTGTGTTCCACGCCGGTATGACCATCTAAGATGTGCGTCATATTCCAGAAAAAGGTGGACCCACCCTCTGGAACGACCATCATCGAAAGGCGGCGCGCTGCTTCCACGATCTGCTGTCGCTGGTCGCGTCGTGGTTGGTTGTAACTCTTCACACTGAATGCCCCAACGGCTTTCAATCGACGGAGGTGTGACATCGCATCTTCAAAATTGTTGACGATGGCTTTGAAGGACCCTTCCGCACCATATAAGATCGTACCGGTGGAGTAGAGGCGCGGGCCCACCATCAACCCCGCTTTGATCATCTCTGAATTGTAGAACACATAGTCGGTCGATGCCGAAGGATCGTGCATGGTTGTGACGCCGAAAGCGAGATTCGCATAATAAGCCCAGTTGGTTTGTGGAGACCAGTCCCCAAAATTCGCGTGAGCGTGAACGTCGATGATGCCCGGCATGATGGTGTGTCCCGACACATCGATGCGCCGCGCGTCTGGAGGGATCGTTACACTGCCGGAAGGTCCAACAGCCTTGATGCGGTTCCGTTCAATTACAATCGTTCCATTTGGAATGACTTCATCCCCCCGCATGGTAATGAGAGTGGCACCGGTGAGAGCAAGTGAGCCGGTAGGATTGTCGGTTGTTGCTTGAAAGCCTATGTGTATTCCCACCGTGTCGGGCTTGTCCTGAATCGTATCGGGAGCGCCGGGGACGAAGGTGAACGTCTGTGTGAGGTCGCGCGAAAAGAGTTCCGGACCAAGGGACCAATACAGACGCTTGCTATCGGCAGACCAGTTCAGATACGTTCCGGCGTCTCGTGTCAGCTTCTTCATAGGGTAGTCAGAGACAGTAGGACCGATGTTCACGGCCTGTCCGGTTGCAGGGAAGACGGCGATGTAAGCCTGATAACGCTCGACGAGGGCGACCCACTGTTCGTCCGGAGACGGAACGATCTGTTGCGCGTTGTCGGAAAGCAGATGAACGCGCCGGTCTTCACCTTTGAGTCCGATACTATACAGCGCCACTTTCTCCCCCTCGTTTCCCACTAAGAAAATCCGCTCACCGCTCTTTGTGAAGCGAGGACGCGAACCGGATTCAGAGATCAACTGCGGAGCACCCCCTTCCGCTGGTATCCAGTAGACGCCGGTTTCTTTGCTGTAGAGGGGACCGCGAAAGCCATCCGCACCGATTTTTCTGTAGACAATCTTTTTGCCGTCGTGCGAATAGGATGGTTCGATGTACGTCCCCTTGGCGGTCGTCAACTTGGTTTGGTTCTTGCCATCGAGTTGAATCTTCGTGATCGTTCCCCTTTCCACATCATTCCACGTCGCATAGACGATCCATTTCCCGTCAGGTGACCAGGAAGGGTAGATTTCGAGATTCTTTTCGTCTCTGGTCAGTCGCTTCGGGGTGCCGTTGGGGAGCGGACGAATCCACAGCTTGCCGAGGGAGGAGTAGACGACCATTTTCTGATCGGGAGAGACCGTCGCCCACCGCAACATCTTCACGTCGAACTTCTCCGGCGCAACGGCTTGTATGAATCGAACCGCGTCCGTTATGCGTTGCTTCACGTTCGCTCGAAAGGGAATCTGCTTCGCTTGCTTCGTGGCAACATCGACATTCCAGATCTTACCCTTTGCCCAGATGACGATGTTCTTGTTGTCGGGCGTCCACGAGAAGCCCGGATAGACGCCGAAGATTGCCCACGCCTCTTGTTGATCGTGGTCGAGCTCCTCGTAGATCGGAGTTTCCTTACCACTTTCCATATCGTAAGTGAAGAGCACCGTCTTGATACCAACGCGGCGGACGAAGGCCATTGTTTTGCCGTCACGCGAAAGTTGAGGCCGCGCCGATCCGCCCGCACTGCTGATAAACGTCTCGGTCTTACCGGTTTCGCGATCAAGTCGACGAATCGCATAGATTACTCCATGCGGATTTTTGTTGTATTCAAACATCCCGCTCGGTGTAACATCCTCACTCCAATAAAGGTAGCGACCATCGGGTGAAATGGCAGGTTCGCCGGCATCCTGTTGCCAGTTGCGGCGTTTGGTCAACTGCAGGCCGTTGCCCCCACCGATGTGGTAGAGCCACATTTCGCCGGCGCCAAGCGACCGTGTGTTGCGATAATGCTTGCGACCGATGAGATACATGCCATCCGGCGTCCAGATGCCGTTGTTGACCTGGCGTTCCTTCTCTTTCGTGATCTGCTTGAGATTCTTCCCGTCGATGTCCATGATCCAAAGGTTGTCAAGACCGTCGCGGTCGCTTGTGAACGAGATTTTTTTGCCGTCCGGACTGAATCGCGGTTGCACATCGTAGCCGGTGCCAGACGTGAGTTGTTTCGCCTCACCGCCGGTGGAGGAGAGAAGATAGATGTCGCCAACAAGATCAAACACGATCCATTTTCCGTCGGGACTCACATCAACCGTCATCCAGGTTCCTTCGTCGGTCTCAAATTCCACGTCGATGCCCGGACCGTGATGGGCAGTAACGTCCCATTTGTCCTCTTTTTTCGGGGCTTCCTTCTTCGTTGTATCGTTCTTTGCGGTTTCGGCGGAGACAAGAGACGTGCCGAGGAGAATCGTGAATGAGAAAAGCAACCACGTTTTTGGGTAGCGCATACGGAGCTCCTTTCGATGAGTCTGGTCTTGAAGTGGCACAACTTAAGGAGAGGAGTATCTCAATGCAAGACTTTTGTGTCATCTTTTCAAGGACGGAATTGGAATTCAAACAGGTTCTTGGTACTTTCGCACCGTACCCTTCCGAACGACTTTTCTTTGAATGAGCTGTGTGTGTGGAAGATTCTCTTGGAATTCTTGTCAAACTTTCCGAAGGCTGAGGGGGAGAATGGTCGAATCTTCGGAAGGTTTTCAAGGTATTTCTGTCGAACCTTTCGAAGGCGAAGGAAAAGACATTAAGAACCTTCGGAAGGGAAATGGAGGAACATGCCAGATTTCGAAATCACGATCATTGGCGCAGGGGTTGTCGGTTTGGCGATTGCTGCGAGATTGTCCGAGCGGCATCTGAATCTTGTCGTGTTGGAAAAAAATGAGAAGTATGGCCTTGAGACATCAAGCCGGAACAGCGAGGTTATTCACGCTGGCATCTATTATCCGCCGGGCTCACTGAAAGCCCGCCTTTGCGTTCAGGGACGAGAGGAGTTGTACCACGTCTGTCGGACGCACAACATTGCCCATCGACAAATCACAAAACTGATCACGGCGACCTCGCTGGAGGAGCTTCCGAAGTTGGAAGCCATTTACCGCAACGGTCGAGACAATGGCGTTCCTCTCGAACTGCTCGACCGCGAAGCGACGTGGATGCTCGAGCCGAACATCCAAACGGTGGGAGCGATCTTTTCCCCCCTCACGGGCATCATCAGTGTACACGAGTTAATGGATTATCTCTATCATACTGCGCTTCGGCAAGGGGCGACCGTCCAACATCATTGTGAAGTGGTCGGGATAGAATTTTCGGGTCGCGAGTACTCTCTCGAGATCGATGAACACGGTCATCGATCGTTCATCACATCAGAGAAAGTTATCAATGCTGCCGGCTTGTTCGCCGATCGCGTGGCAGCGATGACGGGAATCGATATCGATAAAGCCGGTTATCGACAGTACTTTGCCAAAGGGTCATACTTTGCAGTCGCACCGTCGAAGTCGAAGGTTGTTTCGCGGCTCATCTATCCTGTTCCGTTAAACGAGGGGCTGGGGGTACACGCGTTGCTTGATTGGGGTGGGAGGTTGAAGTTCGGTCCCGACGTCGAATATCTTGATGACAACAGGATTGACTATACCGTCGCCGAGCAGAAGCGGGAAGCGTTTGGCAATGCCATTCGTCGTATCGTTCCAATGATTCGGGACGAGGATTTGAGTCCCGATATGGCGGGAATTCGTCCGAAGCTACAAAAGAAAGGCGACCCCCCGCGCGATTTTGTCATTGCGCACGAGCGCGAACGACGGCTGGAGGGGTTCGTGAATCTTGTTGGCATCGATTCTCCGGGGCTGACCTCGGCCCTGGCAATCGCGAGATACGTGGAGGGATTGCTGTACGATTAGATTGGAGCTGATACCTCACGAACTTCGTTGCTTGATGTTCATTCAACCCTTGCAGGGTTGATGGTTTGTCTTTGTTCATTCTATTCCAGGATGGTCCTCAGACTTCGACCCGTCGGTCTCGTCAGACCGTCGAGGTCTGCTTGCCTCGCTCTGTTCAGCGGAGCGGATTGGACGGGCGGAGCGAGGCGAGCGTCCTCCCGTACATTGTGTACGGTCTCCGATTAAGATCTATAAACAGGATCTCGGTCGCTTTTCTTGCGACGTTCCCAAGACCGAAAAAGAGAAGCCGAAGAGGAGCAGAGTTCATTTATCTTTCAGAAGCGATACCTCGAACTGCTTCAAGAAGCCGTTCGACTTCATGGCTGGTGTTGTACAGGGAGATGCCGACGCGCGTGACACCACCTCGTTCGAGCAAGCCGAGTACCTCCATCGGCCGGAGGGCGTAAAAATGTCCATCCCAAACACAAATACCGAGTTCGGCCAGTCGCGTACAAATTTCTTCCGGCGTCTTTCCGTCGAGGGTGAATGAGACCGTTGGAGCGCGATGGGGTGAGTCAAATCCTACCCCGCAAACGGTCACGCCAGCAATACGGCCGAGTTCGTCGTGCAGCGACGCTGCAAGTGAGTGCTCGTACGATGCGATGCGGTTCATTGCCGAAAGGATCCGCCGCCGCTCGTCCGATCTCTCCCCAAAGGATGTCAGGTACTCAATTGCGGCCTTGACTCCAACGATGGCGGCGTGATTCAACGTTCCGGTTTCAATGCGGTAGGGAGCAGCGGGATCCTGCGTCCGCAATCTGTCGGTTTTGAGAAGTTCGAGAAGACCCTTCCGACTATAGAGTACTCCGACGTGCGGACCGTAGAACTTGTATGCAGAACAAACGAGGAAATCCGTATCAAGCTCCTGAACGTCAATCGGGAAATGTGGCGCGTAGTGGACGGCATCCAGAAACAGCCAAGCGCCAACTTTGGACGACAATTCGCGGGCCAGTGCCACGTTGTTGACCGTCCCGAATGCGTTCGATGACATTCCGAGAGCCACAAGTTTCGTCCGTTCGGTGATGACCGAACGCATCCCCTCTTCATCGAGCGTTGCATGAGGTCGGACAGGTATTTCTTTTATGACGACTCCCTGTTCCCGCAGCATCAGCCAGGGACCCCGATTTGCCTCGTGGTCAAGCTGTGAAATCACCACCTCGTCCCCGTCCCGGAGCCTGCGACCGATCGCCCGACTCAACGAGAAGGTCAATGTGGTCATGTTGGCGCCGAAGGAGATGGTGCCGGTATCCGGTGCGCCAAGAAAGAATGCCACCGCGCGTCTCGCCTCTTCCAGCAACGCATCGGTTTCTTTTGAGGTGACGAAACAACCATGCGTGTTGGCGTTCGAAGTGGTGTAGTACTCCGCCATAGCATCAATGACGTATTGAGGAACCTGCGTTCCTGCGGGTCCATCGAGGTAGGCAAGCTGGATGCCGTGGTAGACGCGCCGGAGGGAGGGGAAATCATCCCGAGCTCTGAGGAACCGATCTGCGAGCGGGAAGTCGGGTTGTCTGATCTTGAGATCCTCCTTCAATTGATCCAACCGCGACCGCTTGAGGGGGCGTTGAAGAGCACTAGGCGGACGTCTGCGCCGTCGCTTCTTTTCCTGTTTTGAGATATGCCGCGACGAAGAACGCGGCGAAGACAGCGTCGATCATGCCAAATCCGAAAATCATTCCGTCCACTCGGCCTTGCGCGTACAACACGAGAAGCGCGATAACGTAGGAAAGCTTTTCGAGAATCGTCGGAATCATCAACGGCCGATACCGCACCGGGTCGCGTGACAACATCAGGAAAAGCACTTGCCACGCAAGCTTGACGCCGATGAAGCCGTAGTAGTGCTCGGGATGCGTGATCGCCGGAGGAAAGTCGCGCGATACATGCTCCTCGGTGAAATACATCGGCGTGAGGAGCAAAATGCCGTAGACGCCGGCGGTGAGATAGACCCAACGGGCGAATGTCATAGCGATTCTCCAGAATTGTTGAATGAGAGTGGTGAGGCCAAAATCATTGCCAATCGCTCAGTCCCAATGTGGTGCAAACAGAGAAACGCGCTGCACGTGACGACCGGACTAGCCTTTTGTCGACGAAGGCCACTGAGGCTCGTCAATGAAGTAGAGAAGGTGGTCTTCTATTTTGTAGATCAACGGTGCGGCCACGATTTTCGGATAGCGTAGCCTGAGTCGCTTAACCTCGCTCAAAACAAAATCGACCTCGTCCCCGATCTCAAACATCGGACCGAAGTGATGGAAATGTTCCTCAGCCTGCTCCGGAAGCCATCCCGCTCTTTCTACTAATCCTTGCACAAACTGGTTTTTGCGGGAAATCAGATTCACCATCCCGCACTGTGTATGTCCGATGAGCGCAATGGCTCTGACACCTCCGATGGCAATGGCATACGACACCTTGAACTCACTATATCTCAAATTGGCCCCTCCGGCGCGAATGATGTAAGCAAAATTGTCGGGAATGTGAAGATGTTTCCGATGATCCATGCACATGCCGATGAGGAGTTGTGCTGCTGTGTACGATTCGTAAGGACGCCGGAGGTTGTGGTATTCGATAAGTAGGCCCACCGGCGTGTCGCGATACGCCTTCGGAATGTCGTCGGGCGAACCAACTGCAAGAAGTCTGCGCATATACTCTTGATGTGTCATGGAGATTCGGTGCAGACGTATAAGCGGCGTCCCCTGCTCAGCTTCGGTGTAAATCAGGATGGCCGAAAAGGGGCAAATGAACGGCGCAGAGGAGAAGAAAGTAGCGATGGGGGGGAGAAAAAGCAAGAGCCGAATTCACGCCGGGCACAATTGCTCCCGCCAATCGACAATCTCGCGCTTTCACTTCACAGAGAAAAGACACGCGTCCGGGCAGGTTGTGGAGATTAATCACCACTTCACAATCTGCGCACAGCCCTCTTTCGTATGCGGTGACTCGATCAGAAAAGTCCGCATAAAGTACTCCCCCTCATCCTCAGCACCACATTCCCTCTCTTCCTGTCGGTGTCGACGCAGCGATGTGCCTCCACTGCCTCCTCAAATGGATAGATGCGATCAATCACCGGTTTAAAGCTTCCAGATTTGGCCAACTCCGCAAGGAAGCGGAGGTCTTCCGGCTTCTCCGGTGCCGGACCGGCAATGATTTTTTTCCGGGTCGTCATCTGAATCCACGGAATCTGCAACATTCCAGGCAGACCGGTGATGACGAGGAGCAGGCGCCCGTTTTCCATAAGCGAATCCTTGCATCGCGTATACGGGGCGGTTCCGACGGTATCGACGATTACATCGTACTTCTGACCGTTGCCGGTGAAATCCTCTTTGGTGTAGTCGATAACGTGGAGTGCGCCGAGCGATCGTACCAACTCGGCATTGGCCCCGCTGCACACTCCGGTCACCTCTGCACCGAAGTAACTTGCCAGCTGCACCGTAGCGGTACCAACTCCCCCTGAAGCACCGTTGACAAGCACCTTCTCTCCCTTCTGCAGGTGTGCTTTACGCAAGAAATGGAGCGCGGTTGTTCCACCGAACGAAAGTGTAGCGGCTTCTTCGAACGAAAGGTTAGGGGGCTTGAGAGCTACTGCCCCATCTTCCGGCATGCACCGGTACTCTGCGTAACATCCCATCTTTGCGCCGGGGAAGGCAAAGACGTGATCGCCGACCTTGAATCTGTTTACCTGTGTTCCCGTCGCCTCGACTTCACCTGCAAGCTCAGTGCCGAGGATTGGCTGCTTCGGTCGCCTGACGCCGAAGAAGAGTCGCGAGAGCAACTTAAAGCAGGTTGGGACGCTAAGACTTCTTGCCCGACGGTCGCCGGACGTCACTGTAGTTGCGTGAATCTTGATCAAGATTTCGTGTTTTTTCGGTATAGGTTTTTCGACTTCGCCGAACTGCAACACTTCAGGGGGTCCGTAGCGGTGATAGAGGAGGGCGGTCATATTTTTTTGAAAGTGAATGTCGCGACTGATAATGTGAAAAAAAGGGTGATGGGCAACGACGGCTTGTATATTTTCAAAAATCCCTTTTGAATGAATGAGCGCCGTTGTTGCATGGTGTAATGCGACTGTACTTGCTCAACAAGTTTGTTACAAAGCGGCACGTTGTTGAGTCCTAAAAAGCAAACCCAAATTTCAGTATTTCGACATCGATGATTGTTCCCTTGTCATCTAAGAGAACCTCTTGGTAGTCTCGCTCACCGCCGAAGTATCGTCCATAGATCAGGCTCACTCCCCAATAGAACCCGGACTCAGTGAAGTAACGGTAACCCACGCCGAAATACACTCCGAACTTGTGGGTCGATGAATGAGAGGTATTTCGATTGGCAGGGAAAAAGATGAAATCATCTCCTTCAAGCCCCTTGATGTAGGTATAGCGCATTCCTACAGAGAAGTAAAAGCCCTCTTGATACTTTCCGAGAAAATGGCGGTAGGTTGCATCGAGATTAATGAGAGTAAGTGGAACGTCATACTCGGTGCCGTCGAAGCCCTCTCTTTTTCGGCTGGTGCCGCTCTTGATAAAAAATGGGAAAGCAATTTCAGCCAATCGAGTGACATCAAACAGGGAGAAAGTACCTGGGAAGGTGAAGTAGTCCTGCCCCGTGCTGACAAGAATGCGCGCGAGATCCAGTTCGATGCCAGCCCACTTGTTTGTCAACGGCGGAACATACTGATTCTTTTCGAGAATCTTCTGCTTCATTTGGTGGACCAGTAGCGTATCAAACTTGGCAGTCGCAGTCGTATCCTGTGCAACTACGACAGAAGCGATGGCAACCAGCATGACGATAAGGCTATAAACCGATTTCATAACTGCTCCTGTGGGATTGATCGACCAAATTGTATTCATGGTGTTGCTTACTTAAGCGAGTCCTCCGACCGAAATGCGTCACCCTGGCAATTCGAGTAAGCGGATGAGTTTGTCGGTGTCTCATAACCTCCGCCGGAGTTTGCGGGGATAATCAGAACTATTGGAGCTGTGTAGCATGGAATAGCTCGAGAACACTATCGCAAAAGTAGGAAGCGGCGAGATGATAGTCAATGGGAAAATGGAGTGGATTTTGCCGGGCTCCGTCGTCCACGTTTGATCCTCGAGACGGAGTCCGGCGGCCGCCTGCATCACGCTCCGGTTCAGCGGCGGGCCGCGCAGCGGGCCGTCCGCTGCAACCGATTGTTGTGCCGCATCCGTGGACCACTCACTTCCAACCCGGCACGCGTCCTGCCTGCTCGATCCACTCACGGATTTGCGGCGCTTTCGCCTCCTCGAGGGTCTTCAACCTGATGTAGCGGGCTCGGTCGGTCTCTCCAAGCGGCGGCGGAGAATCGAAGTCAGCACCGCCAAGGAAGACGACATTCACCGAAACATCATACGCCGCTATCTCGATAATCCAACCGAGGTCGGGTAACCCGTAATACGCCTTCTTCCACTTAATGGCGTATTGAAGCCCGGGAAGCATAATGCGGATTTGCTTATCCAGGTACGTGACCATAGGATTCAAATCCGGCATCACACGCCGGATCCAATCCTCGATTTCGGCGTGGCTATCCGATGGCGCGGGCGGCTTCCGAGTCGTATTTGGCTTCCGTGATTTCTTCATCGCACATCCTTCTTCAAATGAGATTGTCGCACGGGCGGGTTCGGCACAACGCTCTGCATCACCTGCCAGCGGAAGCGGGCGAAGCCCGCTCTAGCCGGTCAGGTGCATGCGATTGTTAGGCAGATACGCTTTGCTTCGCAATTCATACGCGCCGGTGCATGTAGACAAGGTGCGGACGGAAGCCAAGGCGTTCCCACACTGCGCGGGCACGCGGATCAGCCGCTGCATATGCCAGCTCTAGCCGGTCAATGCTGTTCCTCTTCGCGAATCGCTCTACCTCTTTTCCGGCAAACGCCGACTGAGCCGTTTCCCTCGATGCGCGGGCGCCACATCGAGATCAATGAGATAGATGAACCGCCGCGGGACAAACAAATCCGATTCATGTTCTATGCGGCACGTAACGTAGGCAGCCAACGTCTCCCCATCGAAAGCAACCCAACCGAAGTGCGTATTCGACTTCAGCTCCCGTAACAGCAGTTCCCACAGTTCGTCATGCGTGACCGCTGGAGTGTAGATCGGTTCTACTTCAGCTACTTCTCTAGTGCAGGCGAGCCACAATGCGGCTACGTGTCTACATCGCTGGGGATCATCTCGCGGATTGTCAAGTGTTCCATGAGGATCTCGTTGAGGCCTAACGCTCAGCATCAGCTGCGGCGCTGAGCGCCGTCAGTCTGCATGCTGTTGTTGCTGGCTGCTCCGACTCCACGATTCCTGGCGAGCCAGCCAACGGCCGGCGGCAGGAGCAACCAGAAGCCGGAGAACGGCTCAAGCACCACCCCGGTTACGGCGAGAGCGAGGAGTAAACAGGCACCAATCGCCGGAAGTCGTGCGCCCTGCGCCTCCACTGCATCGACGAGCATCCCCACCACAGCCAGAAACAACCCCGCGATCACAAACCAGAATGCGAGTCGCTCTTCCGCTGCGGCATTGCCGAGGCCGTTCCAGCCCCGTTCCAGCATGCTGCCCAGTCGCGCGCGTCCGGCGACGACGCCAAGTACCACATGCAGTCCAGCAACCGCGAGCAACCACCTGCCGATCCATCGTCTCACACGCTCCCGTTGCATTGGATTGCTCATCACTTCGGCGCCACTGGTGGGAGGGCAGCGGCGAGTGCCAAGAGATACTCTTGCGTGCCCGGCGGACCGGTCACATCAAGCGTGAACGGCGCACCTGCGGCCGGCACGGTGAGAATGAAGCGCAAGAATGGACAGCACTGGCGTTCCCGGTCTACGGCAGCGGCAATGCGCGTCCAGTTGGTGCTCGTAGCGGCGATTGTCAGGCGCACGCCGTCAGGCAGCGGTTCGACCTTCGTCGCGGCAGCCGCGACGCCGGGCAGCAGGTCGGCCGCGCGCAAGCGGAGCTCGTCCACGCTCAGGCTACAGGCGATGGGTAGATCTGGCATATCCTCCTCCTACAGATAGATGTCCTTGGCCAGCTAACTCACGGTCGGGTTCAGGCGCGTTGCAGAGCGCAACAGAGCAACGTCGCCTGCAACGTTTCCGTTCCATTTAATCGTTAAGTGATCAGTCGAGAGCGCAGCAGAGCAACGTCGCCTGCAACCCGGTGTTAGGCGGAGGGTAGTCATAGTTCATTGGCGCTGCTCCAAGAGTAGTAACACAGCAGCAGCGACAAGTTCTCCGTTTCCGGATGCCAAACGGCCATCAGGCACGACGGGAGTGTCCTCCAGGCCCGTTCTAATGCCGTGACCGCGTGCTGCAGCGCGCCGATTAACTGCCCAGGAGGCGATGCCATCGCCATGGCGGATCTGCTGAAGCTGAACGTCACCAGCTGCCAGCTCCTGCTCAATGGCCTCGGCATGGGCAAGCGCGTCTTCGGGAGCGACATCCAGTGGCTCGACCATCGCCCGCACGCAGTGCCGCGCGATTCCCGACTTGACAAACACGCGAGCATCGGCGAGCGACAATAAGCCTGCCTCGATTCCGATGCCTTGCTCAAGCAGCAGTTCGCAGAGCTCGAGGATTCCTTCCTCGCCCATATTGGCGGTCACCAGATCCGGCAGTTCTGTCCAAGAGGCAACCAGCAAATTACGCTTCTTTGGGTCAGGTTCGACACGCGCTGAGGTTGTGAAGGAGATTGGCACTCCGGGACAGGCAGCGCGGATTGCGCGCAGCGCCGGCGCAGATGGCTCCGCTGCAAGCGTCTCCCGACCGTGCTCGTCATAAGGGTGCAGATGCAGCGATTGGGCGCCAGCGTTCATCGCGGCGCGTGCCTCTGCGGCAAGTTCCTCTGGCGTACGGGGCAGAGCCGGGTGATCACGGTTGCCGTTGAGCGCTGCCTGCAATAACAACTTGCCGCTTGCCACGCTGTTACTCCTCCGCCTAACGTACAGCTTGAGGGGCGCGGAGCCGGCTTGCAGGTGGAGCATCTCTCTCTTCAGGTGCCGGGGTTAAAACGGCTGAGAGTTCCATCAGCTTCTCCTTGGGTGGACGATGTTTGAAATGCCTAACGCCCCAAGCTCACCCGACCCCGCGCATGATGCGCGTGCGCCATCCGCAGGGCTGCATCGGAGTTCTGAATGATCTCGATCATGCTTGCGCTCGTCTATCCGCCGGCCGCCGCGCACGCCGCGTCCAACCGCGGGTTAGACGGCGCCCCGTCAGTGCTTGAATGTGCTGTAGCCAAGGAATGCACGGCAATGGGGGCACATGACGACCCGCTCTTGCTCTATAAAACCGAGGCCTTGGGTCGTCAACCAGACAGTATCAAGTTTATGTTTGCAGTGCGGACACCGGGGCAGGGCGTCGTCCGGGGCGTCCTCATAACGCAACTTCTTTTTTTCCATAGCTATCTCCGGGACCGCGCCGTATAACGCGGTGTTAGCCCGCTGTTTGAAAGTCCATCACCTGAGGATGCGCTTTTTGAGGGATGCTTACTGAGGCACAACAGCAATGGCATCCACCTCGACTAAGAAATCAGGGTTCGCCAATCCCGACACAAACATCATGGTGATGGTAGGCGGGTTAGGTTGGCGCCCCATACGCGCTGGAATACTTCAAAAGCTGGTTGAAGGGGTTGTCCTTGAACTACGTCTACATTCCATTTGATGATGTGTTCCAGTTCAGCACCACTAGCTTTCAGCGCGGCCTGCAAGTTGTTGAATACTTGTTCTGCCTGTTGCTTGATATTGCCTTTTCCAATGATTGTCCCTGAGGCCTCTACCGCGTCTTGTCCACCGATGTAAATCATCTTTGCTTGACCAGTCACGACAATTACGTTGGTAAACGCAGGGTTTTTCGGCAAGTCATCGGGATTTATGTGCTGAACCTGTCCGTGAGTTGAAGTTGTCATTATTTGAATTCTCCCATTGTGTGTATTCTACGGCTTTCAAGCGGCTCACGAGTTGCCGTGTTTCCTGTGCGGGCTAACGTCCCGGTTCAGCTGCGTTGCGGAGCGTAGCGGAGCAACGTCGGCTGCAACCGCATGTTGGGCACACCCTACAGTAGGCTTAGCCTGCTCACAACAAACTCGATAACGCGCAACATTGTGAAAAGAATACCAAGAACTGTCAGCAAAGATATGACGATGCTGTATACCAAGTCACCAATACCTGGCTTTGAAAGCGCCATTGTCTCAACAATCCCTTCGCGACGGTTGTTTACGTTGCACACCATATCACCTCGCTCAATCTGACCCAACTTGATATACTCGCCATGCTGTTCATTTGTCTTGCGCTTGCGCTCGAAGCCGCTGAAGCAAGCCGGTAAACCGATAGCTGTGTGAAAGTCCGCTCTATCTTGCAACTGAAAATGCAGGTGAGGCTCAGTGGAGTGGCCTGAATGTCCACATTTTCCAATTACTCGACCAGCTTTTACTGCCTCACCTGGTTGAACACAAACACTCCCTGCCTGTAAATGAGCATATACAGTATATTGCTGATTGTGATGCTGTATCACGACATAGTTTCCGCGAATATCCCGTGTTCGCCAGTCTATCCAGCCGGTTCCTGCACGGTTGTAATCTCGAATGCCGTCTCGCGCTTCAATCACAGTTCCGTCGGCGGCGGCCAGCACAGGTTGTCCAAACGCAAAGTAATTATCGGGTTCGCTCGGATTTTCCTGAAATGACTTACCGGTTTCATCCACGACGACAAAGTCGTAGGCGTATCTTTGAGAGATAATATGCCATGAGTGGGATGACGACTTGGTAACACCGCCATTGTAAACTTTCCACCAACCATCAAATGGCAAGCGCAGGCTCAGAGGAGTATCATAGCGTTCGATGCCGTTGACGACGTATCGCATGCTGGCCATGAGCTGTCCGCCAGCTTGACGTAACATTTGCCGAAGCCCAAACGGATTGAGGAAACCCCAAAGTATGCTGGAAGCAAAGTATTCAAGATAAATCTTAGCGGAACTTACGGCAGATAACATGGTCTATTCATGCGCTATATACGAATTTCGTGCGCCCACCGTTTGTGCTAGACGGGTGCTGGGCGTTGCCCCCCAACTCCATGCCTGCCTCGGAGCTGTGGTGGCGGAGTGAGCGGCAAAGTATCACAGGCGGCTCGCACAGGCAGCGCCGATCGTCGAGCGTACCCAGTTGATCTGATCGACGTAGTAGGAGGGAACGATGCGTGTGTAGATCCGCTCGCCCTGTTGCTCGACAAACTGCAGCATCCCGTGGTCCGCATCGGGATACACCTTCCAGAAGATGTTTGGCCGGTGATTCTGCTCCAGCCAGGCAAGCGTCGCTGCAGGCGGTGCTTCCCGATCCGCGCCGGCGACCAGCCAGAGCATCGGCACGTTAAGCTGCCCAAGGATGTCAGCCGAGTGGTGGTGCAGCGGCAGCCCCGGAGGAAAGCGGCTTTTGCCGAAAGTTGTCAGTACCCAGCGCGGGTAGCGGATGAACGCCGCGGAGAACCCATCCATTTTACACCACCAGGGCTCTGCTCGATATCGCCGCTTGAGCGAGCTGAACTCGCTCCAGCCCTCGCGGAAACCGCTCGCCATGATGCGGTGGACTGCGCTGATCACTTCATCCGCGCGTGCGAGCTGCTCCTCATCGAAACCGCGCCGGCGTAGCGCGTCGAGCGTCTCAGCCCGGTCCTCGGCAGCCGGGGAGTCGATCATGCCATACGCCACAAGCAGAAACGCGATGTTTGTTCGCGATGCGGCCAGCGGCGCCACCCAGCCTCCCTGGCTGTAGCCCGCCAGCCCGATCCGGTTCGGGTCTACGCGGCCGCTACTGCGCAGAGCGTGCACTGCCTGGACCACGTCATCGGCGAGTACCGAGAAGTCCATCGTAAACGTGCCTTCCGAGGAACCAGTACCCCGCTTGTCGAACACGAAAGCTGCAATCCCGTTGGCAGCGAACGCCCACGGCTCGGCATATGTTTGGACAGCTGACTCCCGCCCTGAGCCGTGGACGATGACCACGGCAGGGTGCGGCCCGTCGCAATCCGGTAGCAAAAGTTTGCCGCGAAGCGTCACATCGTTGCTGCGAAAAGCCAGAGGGACCTCGTGGATGGGAATCTTGCTTGCCCTGTACGTCTCTCTTCCCTCCTGCCATGTCAGCTCGCCGGCCTCAAGCGCGATCCGTATCAGCTTTGCCTCGGAGTCGCCGCCCCAGCCGGTTCCAACGACCCATTCCTGGGCAGACGGCACCAGGCGACGCGACTCGCCTGTGCGAAGGTTCCGGTAGCGGACTGCGTCGGTTCCGCTGGCCGTGATAACCAGCGGGTCCCGCTCAAGCAGCCACGCGCCCACCGGAGCGGGAACGCGCGAACTGGTAGCGCAACCGGCGACTACTGCGCCGATAGCAAGAAGGCACAGGAGCCTAACGACGCAAGCAGCGGGTCGCAGCACATGATATGGTGTCCATACAAGGTTATAGGAGTCCACTTCTACCTCTGTTTTTAGTCATTGTCTGTCGTCCAGTGGTCTTCACATCACCTGCAGCGCGAAGCGATGTCAGGTGCAAGCGATCGTGGGGTGATAACCACGTGACATCCCGCGCGTTCGCCGTGATCTTGCACCCACGCGTTGGCAGGTACACCGCGCATCGCCCTCAGAATTGCAACGTCGCCTCCTGCAACCAGCGTAAAGATCATACCGAACACTGCAGCCTGCGACTGTCCACCCATCAGCCCGCCCACGAACGGCACAAACCCCACAACCAGTAGGGGCATCGCGACTCCCCACCTGTACGCACCTGCTTGGATTGGCACCTTAGGGCGAGCGTAGGGAGTAAAGGTCTTGAGTTGAACACCGAACCGGATATTTTGCCAGCGGAGACGACCGAATAGCTTCCAGCTTAAGCCATGCACGAACTCGTGTGCCATCAGCCCAGCGATAAAAAGCGGTCCTCCAAGACGCAGGCTGAGAATGGAGTCCAGTCCGAACCTCAGATTCTCCCACGACCAAATCCAGACAAAAACCGCCCACTGCAAGAGAACCAATGGTCCCGCGAGCAGGAAGAGCTGCAGCAAAGCACTCTCCATCGAGAGGGTGCGATCTTCGATTACCGCCGCTCGTCCTTGGTCATTCATCGCTCTATCAGCCCTCATGCGATACGTCTCTCGTGCGTGGGCCACTCGTGCTCCCGCTGAGCGCTTGATACCGGCCGAAATCGTGCCGTTGCAGGCGCTCGAAAAGGAGAAGGGCAATCAGTGGCAATGCCGCATAGAAGAGGACCCAGACAGGATAACTGCGTTTGAGTTCAACATAGGGAGCAAACTCCATGAGGGTGGCGAAGTTGTTGAGGATAAGCAAGACACTCCATAGTACCAGCGTGCGCGGCATTATGTACCCGAAAAGGTGGGCCAGCACGCGGCCGGGGGTCTTTGCCACCAGCGCGTTCTCCTTTGGATTAAGGTAATGTGCCTTGAACTGCCTCAGGGTATAGCCGGTAGAAGATGGAAAATTGTCAAGCGGGCGAAACAGGTGAAGGTAGTGAAGCCACGTTGACAGCGCCAGAACCAGCGTAGCTGCCCCGATCATGGTCAACCAGCCGCCGGCTGCCAGGGGGTTCAACTCCCGAGTCAAATCTGGGGTGACAAGGTATGTGGTGATTCCGTCGCAAACGCGTGTGAGCACTACCAATCCCGTCAACGTAGCGAACTCTGTTGTGCGTTTCAAGATTCCGTCTCTCCTTTGTTGGTGCCTCACACCCTCGGATAAGCTGCGGGCGTTGGAGGCGACCGTCAGTTTCATCGGCCTTCGACCGAACCTATTCGAACTCGCCTCATGGTGCAGCCGCGACTACAAAGTTGGTAGGCATTGTGAAGAGCAAGTTGCCATCGATGGTATACTGCTCGATGATGCCCCGTGTCTCACGCTCGACGTTAGCTACAAACGAGGCGAAGGCTTTCGGATCAGCGACGAACGCCGGGATCACGGCGGCGTACGCGGTCTCCATTCGACGTGCAAACGTGGCTGGCTCCGTTACCTTCACCCGCAGGTCGTAGCGCTGGAGTTTGACCGGGCGGAAACCGGCCTGCTGCAGTAGCAAACTGAGCTCATGCGGGTCACCCAACGAGAACCGTGCAATCAGGTCGTCGTATGTAACGCCGAGGTCGGAGAGGTATCGAGCTTCGACGGTAGCAAATGCAGCGAAGATCGGATGCTGATCGATCGGTAGCCATGTGGCGATGACCGCGGCTCCTCCCGGCTTGATCGCTCTCCGCAGCCGCGCCAATGCCGAAAGCTTGTCCGAAAAGAACTGCAGTCCTTGCTGACAGTATGCCGCGTCGAAACTCGCCGGCACAAAATCGGCAGTTGTAGCATCGGCCTCAATCCATTCGATCGGTGCAGCCGTTGATGCATACCGGCTTCGGCCAATGTTAAGCATTGCCGGGTTAATGTCGGCGGCGACGATGCTTCCCGAGGCACCGATCAGGTCAGCGAGGTGACGTGCAACGATACCGGTTCCGCAGGCGAGATCCAGAATACGGCCTCCCGGCGGGGGAGGAGCGAAGGTCACGAGCGCTTCAGCTAAGGGCCGGAAAATGCAAGGGCCATAGAACTCTTCATACATCTGCGCGGGGGTCGGCAAGGAGGTATCTTCCGTCGTGTTTTCCATAGTGGTACTCTCCATTCGATTCAGAGTTCTTGTCTAATGGCCGAGTTTAGCCGAGCCGCCAAAGCGGCGTCGGCTTGAATGAACTGTTATACCGCGTCACGGCAGGCGCACGAGCCATGCAGAGGCCGAGGTCCGAATTTGATCGTCGTAGCCGCCGGCCACCAAGACTTCACCGCCGGGTAACAGGGTGGCCGTTGCAAACTCCCGGCGTCCGCTGAGTTCGCCTCGCACAGGTACGAAGGCTCGGCTGCCAGGATCATAGAGCTCCAGATGGTTGGCCCCACCAGCTACGAGTACAGCGCCAGCTGGGAGTACAGCAACAGCATCATGTATTTTAAAACGTGGCCATTGCATGCTGGGACCATCCACAAACTTGCCCGTCTTTGGGTCGTAGATTTCAGTGCTCCGATAGCGCCCACGTTGGTCACGGTCATCCGCTCCGCCAAGTACGAGCACCCGACCATCGGGCAGCAACGCCGCTGCATGTTTGTGGCGGGGTGAGGACATTTCACCCGTGGGTTGGAATCGGTTGGTAGAGGGATCGAAAACCTCGGCTGAGCGTAGGACTCCGCCACGCCGAGCCTGACGCCCACCGATGACCAGCACCCTTCCATCTGTGAGGGAAACAGCCACATGACCAACTCGAGGCACGCTCATCGATGCAGCTGGCAGAAAGCTGGAAGAACTCGGGTCGAACAGCTCCGAGGATACTAACGGTTCAAGCTCTGATGTCTGGCCCCCTATTATTAACACGCTACCATTTGGCAGCCGAGCGGCCGCAGGTGCTGCACGCGCGACGGTCATTGTCCCCGCGGCGATGAATCGATTTGAACCAGGGTCGTAAACTTCCGCGCTGCTGGCTGCCCTTCTTTCCGACCATCCGCCAGCTACCAGCACACGGCCGTCAGGGAGTGCAACAGCGACATGGCTATTGCGCGCTGTCGCCATTGCAGCGGTGGGTTGAAAACGCCGCGTATCGGGCCTGTACAGCTCGGCGGATCGTAGATTCGTATCACAATCACCGGAACAGCCACCGGTAATCAGAACTTCGCCAGATTCGAGTGGTGTCGCTTGATGAGCGGCACGGGCAAACGACATTGCACCGATCTGAACGACTTGCTGTGGACTTGGGTCGGCTTGTGCCCATTCCCGCTTCATCACAACTGCAAGAGCCATTGAAATCACCGCGATCGTTGCCGATGTTACCAAGATCATGGTTTTCATCGCTCCGGCCCCACCTCGACGACGCTCGAGTTGCTGCTCGCCCAGATGCGTGCATGCGTCAATAGCCGCGCCGAGTCGGCCGACACCGGGTCGAAGACATCCTGCTCGAGTGTAAGCACTGCCTCGCTTTTGTCGAGCAGTGTCTCGTGCCTGAGTATGTGCAACACCGGGATGCAGTTTGCTGAGGTCGTGGTAAGGCGGAGCCCCTCCCGCACGATCCACATGTAACGGAAGGTATCCTGGCCGCTTCGTATGACGAACATCGCCCTGTCGCGATCCGCCGACGTGGTTCGCGAAGGTAGTAGTGGGGGGCGGCACGCTGCCACCGCATGGGCGACAAACACCAGAAGCAACAAGCACAGAAACCGAGAGCCGTTCAAGAGTTCTCCAGTTGCTGAATCCGATGAGGTCGTTGGAATTAACTGTCTCCTGAATTATGGCGGAGAGGGCTTGCTCCAGTTGAGTCGCACGATAAGACGTCGATAAGATTTCTAAACTTTGGGATAGGCTTCCGGATTATGGCGAATCCTCCCCACGGCTTCATCAACACAAAGGATGGACACAGAGCCTAAACTTTTTCGCTGATGTTCATACCAAACAATCTCATCCCGGAATTTCCCCTCTGCTTCTGGATGGAGGTGAACAGTCATCGGGACAACTTATGGCTTGAGAAACTCAGCCTTGATCTCTTCCCAAGTCCGACCCTGGGAGAAGGACTTCGAGCGTTTGTCAAGCTCTTCTTTCTGAGCCTTGCTGGGATCAAAAGCCTCGTTTTCCCGGGCAATGCTACCCCAGATGTCTTCCACAAGCAAGATGCGATCTGCGACACTAAGCTTCTTGATCTGTTTTTCAAGATCAGACGACATAGTTATTTCCGGTTGTTTGCCCCAATATAAAAAGTTTTCTCGAAACTCGCCCGCCTAACGCGAAAACTCGGCCTCGCGCGTCAGCACACTGGCTGGAGTGACTGGTTATGCAGCCCTCTGAAAAGACAGTCCGCATGTCCATTGTTATTTCAGTCGCTCCAGCTTACCTTTTCGTCGAACAATATTCTTGTAGTCCCATTGAATTTCTTTGGATTTCTTCAGCCACCGACGTAGAGCGGTCTTGTTAATCTCAGCAGCGTCATTGTAGAAGACCGAAGTATCCCTGAACTTCTTGCCTACTACGTTTAGCCCCGCTTCTTCAAAATCCACACCGCTCCAAAACATCAATCGGACCCCCTATTTCTGCTTGCTGTAGCCAGCAATGGGATTGCCATCCAAGAACCAGACCGGATGCCCATGCCAAATCTTGCTTTCAGCCCCGGACAGACTACGATCGATCTCTGCCGCGAGGACATTACATATGACATATGTCGCTGTCACCGGGATCCAGCCTTTTGTTGTACTTCAGAATCTCTGGGTTCATGTCAGTTCTCCTAATGATACAGCGAAAAAATTCTACCTAGTGCCGCTTCCAAAAAATAATATTGTGCTTGAACTCGACCCAACAATTGGAAGCGAGCATCCCGCCCTTCGGGCGGGACTCATTTCCACATACGACCAGCTTGTAACATGACAAGATTACTGCTACTGACATGAAGCTGGAATAAGTTGTAATCCAAGGGATTTGGCTTGTTTGTGTAGCCGCTTAAGCTGTTGTTCTTTGAAACGTTGTTGGTAGCGTTCAATGCCTTGCTCGACGTA
>JBGFRO010000044.1:0-43298 GCA_041695085.1 Bacteroidota bacterium
AATAGTGGCACGAGGAAGGTTATGGATCAGAGAAATGGTCTTCATCATTTTGGTCCGAAGATCAGTGCCCCAATCGACCCCATGTCCCACCACGTTTGATTCGCCGTGTAGCCCGCCCAGATGTGTGTATTCTTTCGGTAGGTTGATCCATCGTTGTCGTTGATGGCCACATCGAACCCGATCTTCGCCCCCGGTTGCGGAACGAGTCCGTTGAGACTCGCGAACGGATAGCGGCAGATAATAGAGTATCCATTTGTCCTCTTCTTGAAATAGGTCTCCGCGTTCTGCACAAGCAGCGGCTTCGGCAGCGTCGGGCCTCCGGCTCCATGGCCTCTCCAGAGTTCTACGGGGAGTTCCGTCTTCCGGTACTCCGGCATCGAAAGATGCCGAAAAAGGCCCGGCGTCGGGGGATCGGTGCCTTGATCGGCCGTTGTGCGCGTGTCGATCACCACCTCCATACAATCGGTGTCCCACGCGTAGCTCATTCTTGGATAATCCCACCTCGAGATCACCGTTTGATCCGTTACCTCCGCACCAACATAAAGATGTTTCTCGTCGTACATCGCATAGATGTTTGCCGAGAGATCGGTGGGTCCTAACCAGGGTTGATTGCCGAGCAACAGCTTATGCACTTGTGAAGGGAGATTGATCACAATTGGATGAGCACGTTCCCAACCTTGCCAGCTCCCATCCAGCGACGGCGTCTGCCGAGCATAGTGGGCGATACCCACATACAGGTCGCGTTCCAGCGCCGTGGAAAATGTTTCTTGCTCGATGTGGAGTCGGGCAGGCGAATATTGATTCTGCGGATTGTATCCGACAAACTGGGCGGGAATCGCGATTTTCTTTTCCTCCTTCGCCTGCAACGTGAGCGTATTCCTGGCTGAGCCGATCACCTTCCATTCTTTCCCGAGCGAAAGCTGAGCGGTGATCGTTTGCGAGGAGGGAGTGTTGTTCGTCAACATTATTTCGACGATTTCTCCTCTCCTGTTGGGAAGATGAACGTCGGCAGTTACGGGTTGCGCGACGCGAAATCGTTTATGAAGCGTTGCTGATCCGAATCGGACGGTGGCGAGATGTGTTACGAGTGCGGCATCGTTCGGGACTTCGAGAGGTATTCGAATCACCGCGGATCCAAAGGGAGGGACCGTCACAACGTCGGAAGAACGTCCGTCGATCCATGTCACATCGCGCGACGGTTCTTTCGGTGAAATCGTTCTTCGTACGCTTCCTTTATTCAGAGGGAGCAGATTTACAACCCCTCCCCACCATGTGAGCTGACTTTCCATTCGCTCCTTCCAATCGGGAGAGAGCCGAACTTCTGCTCGCGCGTGGAGAGGATTCGACGTTGGATTCCATACAAGTAGCTGGAGTTGATTCGTCTTTCCTACAAAGAGCGTTGAATCGCCCGGTTCCAGGAGCTCCATTGCCATCGTCTTTGTGTTACGAATAAGCACAAGTCCCGTCTGCGATGCAACGGGCCATTCCTCTCCCCTGACGACAAGAATGTGAGCACCCTTCGGGGCGATTCCGACGTGATGGTAATGGTCTGGCAATTGAACAAAAACCTTCCCGTCGCTCCATTGCGCCTCGAACTTGGTCAACCTCATATCGGATTCAAGAATGATTTCATTTCCGAGTCTGATTTCCTTCACTCCAAATCCGGCTGCCATTGTCACGCGCCCGTTTTCGGATCTGACGAATGAGTATTCGGCTTTTGGGACATCAACGTAAAGAATATCTTCGCCCTTTGCTGTGCGAACACGGTATGTGTTCGGAGTCGATCCTTTTTCAAATTGTGCGATCTCCGACTTTCCGTCGTACGCGTGGAGGAGATGTGCGAAGCGTGTCGATTTCGTCTGGCGCCTGCTCAAGAGCATCGGCATCGGTTGCGGGTTGGTCACCATTTGCTTGTAGAAGCCGCCGATACGTGGGGCGGTTGCGCGAAAGAGCTGTGTTCCCGGTTCACCGATTGCCATCACCGTCAAATGCTGATTGTTTTCGGAGAAAACACCGATCCAAGGCATGGCGGTCGTTGCCGATTGAATATCCACGAGTTGGTCGTATCCCGGAATGCCCGGTTGATGTCCGAACAGATCGCGCGGCTCCGTTTCGAATGCAACTCCCGCGACCTCCAACCTGCCAAAGCTCTGCAGCGGCCAATCGACGATCCTGATGTCCGGTGATTCGAAATCTACGAGATCAAGGAAATACGATCCTACTTGGATCAACGTGCGCGTGGTGAGAGAACCCGGATACGTCCTGCTGGAACGTCCCGAAGCGACCTGCATGCTCGGCAGCGCTCCAAAGAAGACCCCTTCACCGTTTGTCCAAGACTGGCTGGTCTGATCGACCACCGGTGTGACATGTGCGATTGATTGCCTGAACCACTGTTGAAGGTTCGGATTAAAGTATGATTCGTTAAGTGGATCGACGATCCAATTTCGTCCGTTGGCGTAGTAGCCGATCTGCAGTCGATCCGGATGTCCGTGCTCTCCACCCATGATGCCGTAATCGAGGTAGAGGTATCTTCGGTCTTTCCCGGAACCGTTCCGCAGAATCGCAAAGCCGTTCCCTTCGAGGTTGACGCTCTGATCCGGAATGAATTCAAGAGTCACGAAGGGGAGGACCGGTTCGATCATGAACATCGTGACCGGTGCGTCGGCCTCTCCGAGCGCGGAGGTCTCGCCCACCACCTGCTTGCCGCGCAGGAGGCTTGTCCGGTTGAGAAGGGCTACGTATTTGGGATCTTTGTAAACTGCGTACGCAACTTCATAGTAAGGGGCATACTCGAGAATGTTGCCGCCGCCGCTATCTTTGAGGCGGGGAAACTCGTAATTGGGCAGAATGATCTCAAATGGTACATCGAACATCTTTTTCATGGAGCGACCTGCGATGGTCACGTGATAGAGGTCGATTCCGTTATGTCTCGCCATTTCTGCCAGGTGGATCATTCCACGCAGTGCCACATAATGATAGCCGGACCACTCTGCCCAAAAACCGCTCTCTGGTGTCGCGGAGCCGAGTTGCCAGTAGAATCCGTACTCTCCTTTCAATGCAAAGTCGATTAACTCCTGATCGCCAAACAGAAAACCAACGGCGGCTGACACATTATTATACCACAACTGCCGATTCGATGCCGATTCCGGAAACTGTTGTGTGATGCGCGCGAGCGGATAAAAGAGATCATCTTTGAGTTTGCGTCGGTCCGCTTCGGTGAATCCTTTGTAAGTGTAGAGGAGATCGTAGCCGTACGCCATGTCGGTACCCCAGAACGATTCGGAAAGGGTTCCGAAGAACACGTGCGCCGGACCGAGGATCGTGTTGGTCGTCGGGTACTTCAAATACAAATCAGCAAACCGCATCAGGATCTCTCTCCCCGCATCGGCATATCGCTCGTCTTCGTACAGATGATGCAGGATTCCCATCCAGACAAGACGTGATGCAAGGAGCCGATTGTACCATCCCGCCCAAGCCATATCGTATTTGCCGCCGTTATAGACTTCCGTCGTGTCGACGCGGCACCGGTGCTCGAACGGACGGGTGTCTTCATACAATAACTCCACGTCGTGTTTGGGACAGGTATACATCTTGTACTCGTACACCTGTTTGATGGAGGAGACATAGATAGGTCGTTTGGCGATGAAACGGTCGATTTCCCGCTTGTGGGCTTCGACAATGTTGCGATACCACCCGTGGTCTCTCATCCACTGTTTTGCTTTTGCGAGATCGGTTTGATCTGCTAACAACCGGGGATATGTTCGTTGGGAGAATGTAGCTTCTGTTGTGAAAGCGAAAAGAAGGAAGAGGGAGACACTGCTGAAACATTTCATGACGATTCCTATTCAGAGAAAGCAAAGAAAGTAACGAAGGATGGGAACGGGTGCAGCCTATTATCCGACAAGTTACTTGCGCCGCGCGGTGATGATGACGATGGGCTCTTTCGGTACGTTTTGAAATACTTCCCTTGTCTCCGTCGGAACTCGGGCGATCTTGTCGACGATCTCCATTCCTTCGATGACCATGCCAAAGACCGCATAGCCGGGGCCGCGAGGCCCGTAGTCGAGATTCCGGTTGTCAGCGAGATTGATGAAGAACTGTGACGTGGCGCTGTTGGGATCGTTCGTTCGAGCCATGGAAAGTGTGCCGCGCCGGTTGCGGAGACCGTTACGCGATTCATTTTCGATGGGAGGCAAGGTCTCCTTTCTCCGCATGTCCGCCGTGTAGCCTCCTCCCTGGATGACAAAACCCGGGATGACTCGATGGAAGATGGTTCCATTGTAGAATCCGCTATCGACGTAGGCAAGAAAATTCTTCACGGTGATGGGAGCTTTTTGATCGAACAGTACGATGGTGATCTCTCCCATGGTTGTTGTCAGAACGACCTTCGTGCTGTCGTTTCTTTTGTTCGACTGAGCGAAGGCCGAGTGAAGTGCGGTCGCACAGAAGACCGATGCGAAGAGAAGGGAGCGGATGATCATCGATAATCTTCCTTCACGATGGATGTTCTTCGAGGTATCCTTTGTAGAGCCGGGCGGCGAGGACCGCTCCAATGATTGGTCCAACCCAATACAGCCAGAAGTGATTGGTGGGTCCGCCGAGGAGGGCGGGACCGAAATGTCGGGCCGGATTCATTGCCGCTCCGGTAATTGGCCCGCCCATGAGAATGTCGAGCGTCACCGTAAGTCCGATGAACAATCCGCCCATCTTCGGCGCGCGTCGGTCGATGGCGGTTCCGTAGATCACAAACATTAAGAAGAAGGTGAGGATGATTTCTGTCGCGAGGCCTTGTGAGACCGTGATGCCCTCCCCAAGGGCGGGCGTTCCCATGTCGACCGCTTCCAACACTGTTGCGGGGATAGACGCTTTGATGAGGGCCGCGCCTGCGAGCCCGGCAAAGCATTGGGAAACGAGATAGCCGACGGCGTTTTTTGCATCGATCTTTCCGGCCGACAAGGCGCCGATGGTGACAGCGGGGTTGTAATGACCGCCGCTGATCGCACCGGCTGCGCTGACGAAGGCTGCGATGGTGAGACCGTGAGCCAATGCAATGCCCGTCAATCCTAACGCTCCACCGGTCATATGATTCGCAGCGATGGCACCAACGCCGATAAAAACGAGCGCGAAGGTGCCGACAAACTCCGCGACAAGGGCTTTCGTGTTCATATGCTCTCCCTCCTCATTTGAAAGTTGGATTGAGAATATTCTTTTTTTCCGTTCGAGTCAACGAAAACAGAGAAGTCGCACCTTGAATAAATGAAATGGCCAGTCACGTTTTGTACACAAAAAAGGCATCTCAAGAAATGAAATGCCTTCTGTTTGACGATTATCTCTCACCAAAGGAACAGAGCCCAGCTCTATGTACCAGCGGCATAATTGTTTTGGTATTCGACCTGTTCCGGGGTGAGCTTATCGATCTTCATGCCCATCGTTGCAAGCTTCACGGTGGCGATTTCTTGATCCTGTTCCGCTGGAATGTCGTACACCTTGTTCTCGAATCGTTTTCCCTTCTTATGAAGCTCCGCAAGGCGCAGCTGGGACATGAATTGATTGGCAAACGACATATCCATTACTTCCGATGGATGTCCCTCCGCGGCGGCGAGATTGACGAGGCGTCCCTTTGCAAGGACGTAGAGCCTTCTTCCATCATTCAACGTGTACTCTTCGTTGTCCTTGCGTACCTCACGCTTGCTCTTCTTCAATTTTTCGAGATGGGGAAGATTAATTTCGCAATCGTAGTGACCGGTATTGCAGACGATCGCTCCATCTTTCATCATCTTGAAATGGCGGTCCACGATGATGTCTTTCACGCCTGTGGCGGTCACGAACACGTCACCGATCTTTGCTGCGTCATCCATCTTCATCACACGAAAGCCTTCAAGCGTAGCTTTCAACGCAGCGGTTGGCTTCACCTCGGTGATGATGACATTGGCACCGAGCCCTTTTGCGCGGATGGCGACCCCGCGGCCGCAATGGCCGAATCCCGCCACGACCACATTCTTGCCGGCCAGCAGGACGCTAGTGGAGCGTAGGATGCCGTCGATTGTCGATTGTCCGGTTCCGTAAACGTTATCGAAGTCCCACTTTGTCTCCGCGTCGTTCACGGCAATGACGGGATATTTCAGCGCTCCGGCCTCCGCCATTGCGCGCAGACGATGGACGCCTGTTGTCGTTTCTTCCGTTCCTCCGATGATGTGTGGGAGCAGTTCCTGATGTTTGTTGTGGACAGTGAAGATCAGATCGGCACCATCGTCGAGCGTGAGGTTCGGCTTGAACTTGAGCGTTTCTTCAATGCACCAGTAGAACTCGTCCACGTTCATACCGTGCCAGGCGAAAATTGAGATGCCGTCTGCAGCGAGAGCGGCGGCAACGTCGTCTTGTGTTGAGAGGGGATTGCAGCCGCTCCAGCTCACGTCTGCGCCCGTTTCCACGAATGTCTTCACCAGCACGGCGGTTTCCTTTGTGACGTGGAGACAGCCTGCAATGCGGAATCCCTTGAGCGGTTTCGTCTTCCGGTACTTTTCCCGAAGCGCCATTAAAACTGGCATACGAGATTCCGCCCATTCGATGCGCAGCTCGCCGGCTTGTGCGAGCGAGAGATCTCGTACTTTATAGTGTCCCTTTCTTTCATCCATAATGTTCGAAGTGCCTCAGATGTGAATATGGTGTTGTTGTAGTTAGGAAAAAAATTATCGGACGGCTTGCCGAAAGATTTTGACCATGTCCAGTTTTTCCCACGTGAACTCTGGCTCGTTTCTTCCGAAGTGTCCGTAGGCAGCTGTCTTCCGATAGATTGGTCGTCGTAATTTAAGTCGGGATATAATCCCCTTGGGTGTCATGTCGATCTCGTTGACGATGATCTTGGCGATCTCGTGATCCGGAATGACGCCGGTGCCAAACGTTTGCACGTTGATCGAAACGGGTTCAGCGACTCCGATGGCGTAGGCGACTTGAATCTGGCATTCCGTAGCGAGACCGGCAGCCACGATATTCTTTGCCAGATGTCGTGCGGCATATGCGGCGCTGCGGTCGACTTTAGTGGGATCTTTTCCGGAGAAGGCCCCTCCGCCGTGAGGTGCGCGTCCACCGTAGGTATCGACAATGATCTTCCTTCCCGTCAGACCGCTGTCGCCGTGGGGTCCACCAACTTCGAATCTACCGGTGGGATTGACGAAATATCGCGTCTTCTTGTCGAGCAGCTCTGCGGGAATCACGTTGCGTATCACGTGCTGGATCACGTCTTCTTTAATTTTCTTTTGAGAGACATCAGGAGTATGTTGTGTGGAGACGACGACAGTATCGACGCGAACGGGTTTCTTGCCTTCGTATTCAATGGTGACCTGCGATTTGGCGTCGGGACGCAGGTAGGGCATGGACTTCGGATCCTGTTTCCGAATGTCTGCCAACCGTTTTACCAGCTTGTGCGCGAAGAGAATGGGCATCGGCATCAATTCCGGCGTCTCGGTGCAAGCGAAGCCGAACATCATCCCCTGGTCACCCGCCCCGCCCGTATCGACCCCCATCGCGATGTCCGGCGACTGGGCATGAATCGCGGAGAGGACGGAGCATGAATCCGCATCGAAGCCGATTCCCGCTTCCGTGTAACCGATTCCTTTGATGACGTCGCGCACAATTTTCTGGACGTCGACGTAATGAGAGGTGGTGATTTCACCCCCCACGAGGGCAAGTCCGGTGGTGACGAAGCTTTCGCATGCCACGCGCGCGGTTGGGTCGTGTGCAAGGATTTCATCCAGTACGGAATCGGAGATTTGATCGCACACCTTGTCCGGGTGCCCTTCGGACACCGACTCGGAAGTGAATAAATACCTCATGGAATCTCCAGCAAAAATGAATTGTGGTACATCAATGCATCTGAGGTGGTGCTCAAGCGAACCTCTTGTTCGACCTCAGTGTACGGGCTGAGAAGAACGGTTATCGGTTGTGAAGGAGGGGAAATCGCTTACTGCGACAACCAAAGCTTTCTACACACTCCGTTCAAGATCTCTGTCAATAGAACTCTAACTCCGACGAATCGCCGATATTGATTCGCTTGTAGCTCCCTCGCACGCGGGCGTTGCTCCCAACGATGGAATCCTCCAAAAGGGCATCGCTCACCTCCGCCCCCTCACTCACAATGGTGTTCCGGATGATGGAATTCTCAACCGTCGCCTCCTCTGCGACGGTCGCGTACGGTCCGACGACGGAATTCCTCACCGCGGCCTTCGGTGAGATAAAGACGGGAGAAATGATCACGACATCTTTTCGAGGTTCCGGCGACGGAACCGAGGCAAGCAGATGTCGATTGGTTTCGAGCAGCGTTTCAGGTTTCCCGCAGTCGTACCAGCCGTTGACCGTGAACGGTTTCATCTTCTCACCACGTTCGATCATCAACTGCAAGGCATCGGTGAGCTGAAACTCTCCCTTCGTTCGTATATTCCGTTTGACGATTTCCTTCAAACTCTCAACAAGGACCTGGGGTTGGCGGATGTAGTAAATGCCAACCACCGCTAACTTGCTCTTCGGTTCCTCCGGTTTTTCTATCAGCCGGGAAATGTACCCGTTGGTCAGTTCCGCAACACCGAACCGACGCGGGTCGTCCACCTCTTTGACAGCGATGACGCTTTCATTTTGCGCGACGAGCGACTCTAAATCGACGTCGAAGACCGTATCGCCCAGGATAATCAAAATCGGATCGCGGGAGATGGTATGACGTGAAAGGTAGATGGCATGGCCCAGCCCGAGCCGTTCTTCCTGTTCAACGAAATCGACTCTAATCGAGTAGTTCCGAAGGATATAGGCCTTGATCTTCTCTCCCAAATAGCCGATGACGATCGTGGCCTCATCGAATCCGTTCTCCAGAATGCGATCCATGATATGGCCGATGATCGGTTTACCACCGACGTTCAGCAACACTTTGGGGACGGTGTATGTGTGTGGGCGCAGGCGACTTCCAATACCTGCAACGGGGATGATGGCTCTCATAATTTTATCGGTCGAAAGAAGCGGCGTTAAGATAAAAAAGTATTGCCGGAAAACAAAGATGCGTGACATCGGAAATACCCAGTCACAAATGCTTGCTCTCGCGAAGGGATGGTGTCACTCAAAGCAAACGGTCAGAGTGAGATGATCGTGCAGCGAACCGTTCAGTTGCTTCTCGCGGCTCTATTCAGTATTATGACGACAAATCTCGCCTCTTTTCCGTCTGATGAAACCATCTCGCACAACCTCCCGGAAGCAGCAGCATGTCAAACTCACCGTCTCGCGGGATGTGGCGTTTCGCGGGAAAACTACCGGTTTCGAACGGTGGGAGTTCCAGCACAACGCGCTGCCGGAACTGAACGTCGCGGAGATCGATCCTTCTACCTCCTTCCTCGGCAAACGACTTTCGTTGCCGCTTATCATTTCGAGCATGACGGGAGGATACGAGGACGCCGCGCGTATCAATCGACAATTAGCGGAAGTGTGCGCCGAAAGAGGATTAGCGATGGGTGTGGGCAGCCAGCGGCAGGCGCTCGAGGACACAACGTATCATCGAACCTTCAGCGTCGTGCGGGAGGTAGCACCCAACATTCCGATCTTCGGCAATCTCGGTGCTGCTGAAGTTGCGAAACTCCGTGACGCATCAAGTGTGAAGAGGCTTGCCGACTTGATTCATGCGGATGCGTTCGCCGTCCACCTCAATCCGCTTCAAGAGTTCCTCCAACCGGAAGGAAATCCTGAGTTTCGAGGTGTGTTGCGGGGCATTGAGTTGCTCGTACGAGAGCTTCCCATACCGGTCGTCGTGAAAGAGATAGGGGCGGGGATTTCGATGAAGGTGGCAGAGAGACTTATCGAGGTGGGAGTTAAGATCATCGACGTTGCGGGGGCGGGAGGAACGAGTTGGGCGGGAGTGGAGATTCTTCGCCGCAATGGGACGAAGAAAAGGACGGCTGATTTCGCATCGGCATTTTGGGATTGGGGCATCCCAACGGTCGATGCACTTCGTCAGGTTTGCAGTCTGAAGACGACACACTCATCGCTCACCGTCATCTCTTCGGGCGGCATCGTGAGCGGTTTGGATGTCGCGAAGTCGATTGCATTTGGAGCGGATCTTGCAGGCTCCGCCCGGCCGATGCTGAAGGCGTTAGAGTCGTCCGGCAAGAAAGGACTGCTCAAGATGATCGAGGATTGGTCGATGAGCCTGCGCGGAGCGATGTTTCTGACCGGCTCCCGCACGATTGCCGATTTGCAGACTCAACAACTCGTCTTGAAATCGTAACGCTCTACAGAGATAGATCAAATCGAACAACGAAATGAAGTTTGAATCACGCTATGAACAACTTCGCCGGAGAGTGGATGATTATCTTCGACACTTCATCACGGAGCAGAAACCCGTCTCCGTCTACCGACCGATTCGGTACGTTCTCAACGGGGGCGGGAAACGAATTCGTCCAGTATTGACCCTTCTCGCATGCGAAGCGGTCGGCGGTAAGACGAAGGATGCTCTTCACGCAGCGGCCGGCATTGAAATCCTCCACAACTTCACTCTGGTGCATGATGACATCATGGACAACGCCCCTTCGCGGCGAGGACGCGCAAGCGTCCATACAAAATGGGATGAGAATGTGGCGATTCTGGTAGGAGATGAATTGCTTGCGCTTGCCTACCGTGCATTGCTCAGAACAAGATCGGAGCGGATTCAACAGATTGCCAAAGTTTTTACCGAAGGTGTTGTGGAAGTGTGTGAGGGGCAAGGGTATGACAAAGAGTTCGAAACGCGCACCAACGTCACGGTGGATGATTATCTCCTGATGATTCGGAAAAAGACAGGGAAAATGGTCTCCGTCGCCGCCGAGGTCGGTGCGCTGATTGGAAGGGGTTCACAGAAAGAGGTTCGAGCGTTGCGCAACTACGGCTACTTTGTCGGTCGCGCCTTCCAACTGCAGGATGACTTGCTCGACATCGTCGCGGATGAGAACGAATTAGGGAAGGCAGTTGGAGGGGACATCGTGGAGGGAAAGCGGACGGTGTTGCTGCTGGAAGCATTGCGTCGGGCGCGGGGAAGGGATCGCGCGCGCTTGCAGGCGGTGTTGCAGAAACGCGGCATTACAAAGGCACACATTGCCGATGTGCGCAGCATTTACCAGCGCACGGGTGTCCTGGAATCGACGCGTAGGCGAGTCGTGCAGGATACTGCGCGTGCGCAACAAGAAGTGCGGACCCTCTCGCCAACGCCGGCGCGAGCGATGCTGCTCTGGTTTACCGAGATGCTTCTTCATCGAACGTTTTGAGGAGATCCCGCTACGGCATGATTGAACGCGAAGTCACCATCCGCAACCGGGCGGGATTGCATACACGGCCGGCCGCGTCGCTTGTGAAACTGGCAGCAAAATTCAAAGCGGAGTTTTTCATTGAGAAAGAGGGATTTGAGATCAACGGCAAGAGCATCATCGGGGTCATGACGCTTGCCGCGGAGCAGGGATCGAAGCTCCATCTCAAGTTTTCAGGGGAGGATGAGGAGGAGATGGCACGCGCCATCGTCGAGCTGTTCGAACAAGGGTTCGGTGAACCGATGCAGTGACCGAGCAGGACGGCAACTATTTCACTGCCGTCGATCCCACGAGCATGCCTGAAGAACAAACTCACAAACCAGAAGTGGTCATCAAAGGCATCCCCGCATCACCGGGGATTGCCATCGGCCCGGCGTTTCTCTTCCGCAAGAGCGCTCCGACCATCCGAGAGAAGTCGATCACGGCTGAGGATGTGCCGCAGGAGATCGCGCGCCTCGAGCAGGCCGTTGCACGATCTCACAAGGAGCTCCGGAAGATTCTCGATTTTGCGCTCTCCAAGCTTGGGGATGACAAAGCGAAGATCTTCGAGGCACAACTCATGATCCTCGAAGACACCATTCTTTTCGAAACGATCTACAAGCGGGTTCGGAGCGAGTTGAAGAATGCTGAGTACGTGGTGCATGACGAGATCGGCAAGTACCACCGGATGATGCTAACGTCGAAAGATGAGTATACGCGTGAACGCGCGCACGATGTGGAAGACGTACGCAATCGCATCCTCCGCAATATGCAGGAAGAGAAACTCATCTCCCGCCTCGAAGGTTCTTCCGTCATTATCTCCCAAAACCTCACTGCAGCCGATACGCTGATCTTGAGTCGTAACGACGTTCTGGGATATGCGACCGACATCGGCGGTATCACCTCCCATACCGCGCTGCTCGCGCGAGCGTTGAAGATCCCCGCGGTCGTCGGCGCGCGCAACGTCTCCCATACCGTTCAACACGGGGATCGTGTCATTGTGGATGGTTATAGCGGCGTTGTCTATATCAATCCGTCTGAAGCGACCCTGCGGCAGCTTGAGGAAAAGCAGCAGCAGTTCAAGTTGTTCGAAGAACGGCTTTCAGAGCTTCGGGACCTTCCGGCCGAGACGATCGACGGCCATCGCGTTGACCTCTCCGCGAACATCGAATTCGAAAAGGAGATCGAATTCATTCGTTTGCAGGGGGCGGATGGGATCGGCCTCTATCGTTCGGAGATGTTACTCATCGGCAAAGAGGTGTTTCCGTCTGAAGAGGAGCAAGCTGAACAGTACCGCTTGATTGCCGAGTCTATGTATCCCAAGCGGGTGATCATCCGAACGTTTGACGTCGGTGGAGATAAGATTGTTGCCGACGCCGTCAAAGAGAATAATCCGTTCCTCGGCTGGCGGGGAATTCGCGTGATGCTCGATAAGCCCGACCTCTTCCTGGAACAGCTGCGGGCCATCCTTCGCTCGAGCACAAAAAAAAATGTTGCCGTGATGTTTCCGATGATTTCCAGCATCAAGGAGGTGCGCGCGGCCAAAGGATATGTGGAGGAGGCGAAGAAGCAATTGCGCGCCCAGAATCTCCCGTTTGATGAAAAAATCAAAGTGGGAATCATGGTGGAAGTCCCCGCCGCGGCCGTGCTGGCGGAGGATCTGGCGAACGAAGTTGATTTTCTCAGCATCGGCACAAACGATTTGATTCAGTACCTGCTTGCGGTCGACCGCGGGAACGATGTCGTTTCTGGCTTGTATCAAGAATTTCATCCCGCCGTGCTGCGATTCCTCCGGCGCATCATTGAACGTGGAAAGAAACGAGACGTGTGGGTAGGAATGTGCGGCGAGATGGCGGGCGATCCGATGGCGACCATCCTGTTGCTCGGACTCGGACTGGATGAATTCAGCGTCGTGCCGAAGGTGTTGCCGGAAATCAAAAAGATCATCCGCTCGGTCAAATTGCGGGAGGCGAAGCGGATTGCCAAGCATGCTCTTTCGCTCCAAACGGAGGACGAGGTGAAAGCCTACCTCCGTTCCATTATGAAAGAACGATTCCCAGATATTCCTCTCGACTAGTTGTGCGGGAATATTGTGTCGGAGAACTCCTCTGAGGTGAGTGGGGGAAGATACTGTAGCGTTGTGTGCGGCCTGTTACTTCTTCACCATCACTTCTGAATAGGACACCACCATGACACTGGAAGACATTAAACAGCTTGACTCCACGGGGATGTATGCCTGGATCCGCGATTTTTCGCGGCAAGTTGAAGACGCCGTCAAAATTGGCGCAACGGCAAGGGTGCGTCTCAACACGAAGGGAGTACAGCAGATACTTCTCACCGGACTCGGTGGCTCGGCCATCGGCGGCGATCTCCTCCGTTCCTATCTTGCGGATGAACTGAGCGTTCCCTTCATCGTCAATCGACACTATGTTCTACCGGAATTCGTCGGAAGGCACTCTCTCGTTATCGTATCGAGCTATTCCGGGAACACGGAGGAGACAATTTCGGCCCACCGTGATGCAACCAAACGGAAGGCGAAAGTGTTGTGTATATCGACGGACGGTGAGACCGAGAAGCTCGCCAGGAAGTTTGGTCAGCCATGCATCAAGATTCCTCCCGGACTTTCACCGCGCGCAGCTCTTGGATATTCGTTCTTTCCCTTATTGGCGGTTCTTTCGCGACTCGGTTTTATCAAAAGTAAATCGAGGGAGATTTCGGAGACAATCAAGTTATTGAAAGAGAAGTCAGTCCTCTACAGCGATCCAGGCTCCTCCGACAATAAACCGCTTCAACTGGCTGAACGCCTCAAGGGAAAACTGCCGGTGATTTACTCGCCGACGGAATACTTTGACAGTATCAACATACGCTGGCGGGGACAGATCAGCGAAAACGCAAAACAGCTCGCCTATGGTCACGTTTTACCCGAGATGAATCACAATGAATTGGTCGGATGGAAAGTAGGGGAAGAAATCATGAAGCAGATCCACGTTGTGTTTTTGCGTGATGCTAAGACGCACAAGCGTGTGGCGATTCGTGAGGAGATCACCAAGCAGGTCGTTGCCCAATACGCATCGTCCGTCACCGAAGTGTGGTCGGAAGGGCGTTCGCTGCTTGCAAGAATGTTCTCGTTGATTTATTTTGGCGATTGGACGAGTTACTATCTCGCCATCCTGAATCACGTAGACCCCACGCCGGTAAAGGTCATCGATTATTTGAAGGGAGAGTTGGCCAAGGTGTGAGGGCAGTTTGCGAGTATGTAAGTATGGGAGTATGTAAGTATTTGAGTAGAAAGTGGATCAGACGCGAGATGGCAGATGGCAGAATACAGACAGCAGATACAAGCATTCTACCGAACCCGGAGGGTTTTCCTTATCAGCCGGCGGATTCATCCGGCGGCGAGAAGCCAAGGTACTCATCCTGAACCTCGCGCCACCCAACCGAAGTAGCTCGGTCATCCTGAAACGCTTTAATTCAGGATCAATCCGACGCCACGCATTGCATCCGTTGCGAGGTATGCGCGGCTCAGGTTGCAAACCCCTGCCAACAGTGTGTCGGGGCGTTTCGGAATGAGGTGGGGTGGGGGGCTTCTTGGTTCCTAATCCTTGGGGTTTCCATTGCGCGGAAGGGTTGCGCGGTTATTTGAGCAAACCCTCCGAAGGCGAGGTAGGGCAGAGAAAACCTTCGGAGGGTCACAAACATCACAAAACCTGTTGCCGACTGATGCTTTGATATCTCCAGGCTCAAACATGAATCCCGCAGGGATTCACTCTGAATAGAATCAACAAGCTTCAACACCGACCCCCACGGGGTTGAATAATCAGTCCCCTGAATTTTGTCGGGAAGCCAGATTTCACACACCACGATTTCACGTGCGATCGTTCATCCGTCATAGCATCCTGTTGGCTGTGCTCATACAGACCGCCTCTGCCCAATTCTATTATTTTGGCCGGAACAAGGTGCAGTATACGGAATTCGACTGGAAGGTTCTCCGCACCGAACATTTCGATATCTATTACTACACCGAAATGAAGGAACTCGCTGAGCGAGGTGCGTTTCTCGCAGAAGAAAGTTACAAACATCTCGAACAAAAATTTAACCACAACATTGCGAGCCGCATTCCTCTCATCTTTTACAGTTCCCACCTTCACTTCCAGCAAACAAACGTTACTCCGGGCTTCATTCCCGAAGGGGTGGGCGGATTCTTCGAATTCCTTAAAGGGCGCGTGGTCATTCCGTTTCAGGGATCGATGTCACAGTTCGCGCACGTAATCCGACACGAGTTGGTGCACGTCTTCATGCACAGCAAAATCAATCGCGTGCTAACGGACCATCGCCAGTCGCAGGATCGTTCACCACCACTCTGGTTCACCGAGGGCCTCGCCGAAGCATGGTCGACCGAATGGGACACGCAAGCCGATATGGTCATGCGCGATGCCGTGCTCAACAACTATGTCGTCCCCCTCAACGATATGGACCGCATCTACGGCTCGTTCCTGATGTATAAAGAGGGAGAAAACGTGATCCGGTTTATTGCGGAACGGTACGGGGAGGAGAAGGTTTTGCTTCTGCTCGAGAACTTCTGGAAGTCCTCCTCCTTCAGCGAAGTGATGAAGCTTACGATCGGAAAGGATTACAAAGAGTTCGACAAGGAATGGATCTATGCGCTGAAGAAGAGATACTATCCGGTGATGGCGAAAGAAGATCTTCCGAGCGGCGTGACGCGCAACATCCTCGATTACGGATTCAACGTCAAGCCGGTATTCTATTCCCACAATGGGAAACGGTACGTCTACTTCATCGGCAACCACATCGGCTACACCAACATCTACCGGGTTGACCTCGACGAAGAACGTCCCGAACCCGAGGTGGTGGTTGAAGGGGAAAAATCGGATGACTTTGAAGCCTTCCACCTCTTTCAAAGTAAACTCGATATCTCGAAAGAAGGCTTGCTCGCCTTTGTGACGAAGAGTGGTGAAAATGATGCCCTGCACATCTACGATGTTCACCAAGACAAGCTCCGTGAGACCATTCGTTTTCGCAACCTCGTGATGCTCTCTTCCCCCTCCTGGTCGCCTGATGGGAAACGGCTCGTGTTTGCCTCGATCGACAAGGGGGGCAATAACGATCTCTACCTCCTCGACCTCCCGACCAAACACCTGACACGATTGACGAACGATTTCTACAGCGACAATGATCCTGCCTGGTCGCCCAATGGCCGATGGATCGCGTTCAGCTCCGACCGAAATCCGCATGGGATGAAAGGGAAGTTCAACCTTTTCTTGTACGACGTGGAGACAGGTCATATTGAGTATCTGACGCGTGGCGATAAGAGCTACTACGCTCCTGCATGGTCGAAGGACGGAAAAACCATCGCGTTTACAACTGACCTCGACGGCGCGCAGAACGTCTGGATTGCTTCGATGGCGGATCGGCGGGAAGCCAGTGCGCCGCTGGTGATGAAGAAAGTCACTCAATACTCCACCGCCGCCTTCGATCCGAGCTGGGGGGAAGGAAATGAGCTTGTTCTCACCGCATTCGAAAACTTCAGCTTTCAGATCAAGCGCCTGCCCGACATTCAACCGTTGATCGACTCGGTCAACATAACTTACGCGATCGATTTTTCTGAGCCGGCAGGCGAGCTGTGGGAAGTGAGGAGACTTGAAGGTCCTTCGGTCGTAACAGATGTCCCCTACACGGGAGAGTACAAACTCGACATTGCGCAGAGCCAGATTTCAACCGATCCGATTTTCGGCACTGCCGGTGGTGCGGCGCTGGCGATGAGCGACGTATTGGGGAACGAGCAGTACTACTTCCTCATTTATAATACGGCTCAGGCGCGGTCGGAATTTCTTGAAAGCTTCAACATCGCCATCTCGCGCATTTCTCTCGGGAAACGCGCCAACCATGCGTACGGCATTTTCCATTTTGCGGGAAACCGTTACGACCTTACCGACCCCGACCTTTTCTATTACGAGCGAGCCTTCGGCGGATACTTTGCGTTGAGCTATCCACTCTCCAAGTTCCGGCGCATCGAGTCGAGCGTGACGGTGAGTAATTCCGATAAAGATGTCTATGTCGAGGTGCCGCGCAAGGCATTGTTGATGTCCACGTCGTTTTCGTTTGTGGGAGATAATTCGTTGTGGGGACCGAGCGGTCCGCTCGATGGCAACCGCATGAAGCTCACACTCGCCTACACAACCGATGTACAGCATTCCAACGTCAGTTACTTTACGATCATTGCTGATTATCGACATTACTTACGCCTTTCGAACCGTAGCGCCCTAGCATCTCGTGCACACCTGTGGTACAACGAAGGCAAAGAAGCCCGCCGCTTTTTTATGGGAGGAAGTTGGGATTTGCGCGGATGGAACCGCTGGAGCATTCGGGGGCAGAAACTCTGGTTGACGAGCCACGAACTTCGCTTTCCCTTCATCGATCAGTTAGGCATCCGGTTTCCGTTCGGCGGGCTGACGTTTGGAGCGATACGCGGCGCGCTCTTCACCGATATCGGTGGGGCCTGGGATCATACGTACATCGAGACGATGGGAAGTGTTGGTGGTGGCTTGCGGCTGAACTTCGCAGGCGCAATCGTTCTTCGTTACGATATCGGCAAGCGCATCGAAAAAAACATGAGCAAATTCCAAGAAGGGCTCTTCCACCAGTTCTTCTTTGGATGGGATTTCTAAATGAGGACGAAAAACTTGAAAACTCCCTCCATTTTCGTCGGGTTGCTGGCAGGTCTGATGCTTGCTGGATGTGCCGGGCTGCGCGTCGACCGGTCATTGCGGCCCCGTCCGTACGATTGGCTCATGTATGGGGGGTCCGAAGCGCGCACGCAGCGCAGTTTCACGGAAGTTGCTCCCCCACTGGAACGTCGGTGGGAATACAACGCTTTGGGAGGAATCACGGCCTCGCCGTTAGTGCGGGATAGCGTTGTGCTTGTCGCGACGCTTCACGGAGAGTTGCAGGCCGTCAACCTCTCCAATGGCAAACGGATCGGCTATGTTGTTCTTGAATCCTCCGTCGCCGGAACACCGGCATGGGATGGCTTGTATGCCTATGTGCCGCTCGCGAACGCGGAAGAATCGCTTGTGTGTCTTTCCCTGACGCGCGCACAGAAAGCGTGGGGAGTGTCGCTCGGACCAATCGAGTCGTCGCCTCTTCTGTTGAAAGACCGGCTCTACGTCACCACGCTCGACGGCATTGTGTATTGCGTGAAAAAACAAGATGGAATGGAGGTATGGAAGTTCGAATCGGCTCCGAAGGCAATACGAAAACCCATTCGTTCCTCTCCGGCCACCGACGGACGGGTGCTCGTGTTTGGCAGTGATGAGGGAACGATCTTTGGTCTGGATATCGAGACAGGTCGTCTTCTCTGGAAGCATGCCGTGAGAGCAAGCATCTTTGCATCGACCATCATCCAAGATGGAAAGGCCATCGTTGGTGCACTTGACGGTGTTCTACACGCAGTAGACGTGACATCGGGCAAACATCTCTGGTTGTACGAAACCGGATCAAAGATCTACGGAAGTGCGGCGGCGAATGCAGAGAAGGTTTTTGTCGGTTCCGCAGACGGTGTGTTACATGCGATCGATGTACGCACGGGCAAAGAAGTGTGGCGTTTTCAGACGAAGAGCGTGATCAATAGTGCTCCGCTCGTTGCCGGCGGCTTCCTCTACTTCGGTTCGTTGGACCGCACACTCTATACCCTCCGAACCGACACGGGAGAAGAAGTTTGGCGGTTGCCCGTCGAAGGGAGGATCAAAGTCCCTCCAGTTCTTTGGGGAAGAACATTGCTCGTTACGTACGAAGACAAATACATCGCGGCGCTGAAGCCGCTGTCGGAATGACAAGGCTAGCCAGACGAATATCGACTTTACTTTTTCTCCTTCCTCTGATTGGGATGGCACAAGAGCCGCGGCATGCCTCGCTCACTCTGGAAACGAATCCATCGGGTGCCGATGTTTTCATCGACTCATCCTATATTGGCAAGACGCCTTTGGAGGACCATCGTCTTGCTCCCGGCGTGCGCATCATGCGTCTTTTCTATCCCTCCGCCCTCGCATGGCATGCGATTGCAAAATCGGAAACACTGCACGTGGCTGCCGGCTCGCGCATCGTTCGTCACGTAGATGTAGGGACATTTACGAAGATCGTTTCGGAGCCGGCTGGAGCCAGGGTGCTCCTGGGGGGAATCGAGATTGGCCGGACGCCACTGGTTCTTCGCAGACCGCATCTGCTCAAGGGGGAAGTGGTGATCGAAAAGGAAGGATATGTTCCTCAGCGAATTGATTTGAGCTTACTGACCTTCCCGTTCATCGTCAAGTTACAGGCTGAAAGCGAGGCCTTGAGTTCAACGCAAGGAGAGATCCTTCCAGCCGATTATATGCTTGGTGCCTCCGATCATTGGTTGACGTACGCATCGGCATCGAGCATGATCGTTTCGGGGATTGTTTCGGCCTATTTGAAGAACAAGGCCAATTCCGACTTTGATCGGTATCTCCTTACCAAAGATCCGGCGTTGCTGGCTTCCACGCGCCGTCTCGATAGGTGGGCTGCCGCTTCGTTTGTCGTCACGCAAATCAGTTTTGCGGTGCTGACATACATTCTTCTCTCCGACTAAGCGCGGCTTGAACCTCACTCCTCTTTTCTCTATTATGACGCTGCATTCCTGGAACGTGTTATGAGCGAGTATACAGCGCTTGCGCGGCAGATCGTGACCGTTTCACACCGGCTCTATGAGCGCGGGCACGTGACCGCAACCGATGGCAACGTGAGCACGCGCCTTCCTAATGGCAACATCCTATCCACACCGACTGGATTGAACAAAGGCAGCGTGACGGAAACCGATCTCGTCGAACTTCGATTGGATGGAACCACCGTCTCGACGCATCGTGAACCGTCATCTGAAATCGGCATGCATCTCTTCATTTATCGGAACCGTCCCGATGTGCATGCCGTTGTTCACGCGCATCCAACGTATGCGACCGGTTTTGCTGCGGCGGGAATCCCGCTGAGCGAGCCGGTCTTTCCAGAAGTGATTGTCGGACTCGGTTCGATTCCCCTCGCACCGTTTGCCATTCCATCGACACCCGAGATGGCCCATTCCATCGCTCCCTTCATTCAGAACTCCAATGCAATCCTCCTGGCAAATCATGGGGTAGTGACGTATGGAAAAAACATGGAGGATGCGTACTTCAAGATGGAGAAAGTGGAACATGCGGCGCATATGTTGTTCGTCGCAAGGATGCTCGGCGGCCCACAGGTGTTGAACGAACAACAGGTCGCCAGGCTCCTCACAACGTTCCAGAAACCTTCTCCTTCCTAACTTTCTTTTTCACATCGACATCTTGCCCTGAATGGCTCAGAAAATTCGCGTCGGAATCATTTTTGGAGGAAGATCGGCGGAGCACGAAGTCTCGCTTGTTTCCGCCACATCGGTGATGCAGGCGCTCGACAAGAGGAAGTATGAGGTCGTACCGATCGGCATTACACCGGAGGGCCGCTGGTTGAGCTCGGCTGAATCGCTTCAGTTGTTGAAGGAAAAGGCAGACATTGCGCACCTTCCCGAACACATTCTTGTCCCCGATCCCCGGAAGCAAGGGTTGGTTCCGCTCAACAATGCCGAAGCGCAGGCCGCCTCAACACTTCGTCTCGATGTTGTCTTTCCTGTTTTGCACGGCACGTACGGTGAAGACGGCACGATTCAGGGATTGTTGGAGCTTGCGGACATTCCATATGTAGGATCGGGGGTTCTTGGCTCAGCCATTGGGATGGATAAAGTCGTGCAGAAGCAGTTGCTACGTCACGCGAAGATTCCGGTCACGAAGGATGTCTGGTTCAAGCACGACGAATTCGAGAAGAGACAGAAGTGGTTCATCACACAGATTGAGCGGAAACTCAGATATCCATGCTTTGTCAAGCCGGCGAACATGGGATCGAGTGTTGGTATCACCAAAGCTCACCAAAGAAAAGAATTGATTGCCGCTATTCGACTGGCGGCGGAGTTTGACCGGAAAGTTCTGGTTGAGCAAGCTGTGCTTCGGGGGAGGGAGATCGAATGCAGCGTGTTGGGAAATGACGAACCGATTGCAAGCATTCCCGGAGAAATCATACCTTCGAACGAGTTCTACGATTATGATGCGAAATACGTGGATGGGAAGTCGAGAGCGGAAATCCCTGCAAAGTTGCCGAGATCGGCTGTCAAGCAGATTCAACGCATAGCGCTTGAAGCATTTCGGGTGCTTGATTGTGCCGGCATGGCGCGGGTCGATTTTCTTGTGCAGGGGAATGGCTCAAAAATCTTTCTGAGCGAAGTGAACACCATTCCCGGCTTCACGTCGATCAGCATGTATCCAAAGCTGTGGCAGGCCTCCGGGCTTTCGTACGCCGAACTGTTGGATCGATTGATCGAGCTTGCTCTTGAGCGACATGAGTTAAAGCGAAGGCTCAAAACCACGTACAGGCCGAAGAGGGAATGGTATAGGGGCTCGACTTCTTAGGACCTCAAGTTCGTCTGCTATAAGTAATGAAGCTTGTTCGAGTGCGCGGCAAAGGGAACCACCTTGATGAGGTTGATAGAAGTGGCTCAGTTGCAAAACGGTCGATTTTCCCCTACCTTTGCTCCCGATGGAAGGGCAATTCTATAGAAAGCTCCAGAAGAAATCGCTCCTCAAGAGCCTCCTCAAGAATCTCTTCAAGACGAAAAAACGGGCAGTGACGGTTCTCGGAGGAACGATTCTCGTGAGCTTTGTGCTCTTCAACAACCGCGGAGTGGTTGCGCGGATCCGCCTGGAGTATGAACGGCAGGAGATGATCGAGAAAGTCCGCGCCGCACAGGAAGAAAACAAACGGCTCGAAGCGTATCTGAAAGCGCTCGATGGTGACAAGAAGACCATCGAGAAAGTCGCGCGTGAGAAGTATGGCATGGTGCGGGAAGGAGAGACCGTTTACAAGGTGAGGCGAGAATAACCGAGCCGCGCGCACCTTCAAGATCAGCAAAATCACCAAGTCGCCAACATTATGCACGATGTTGGTTTTTTCATTTATGACCGACCTTTTTGGCAATGACCGGTCGCCTCAACGCCGGAAACAATACTTGGAACAAACGCCCTTAGCGGAGCGCATTCGGCCAACGTCGATCGACGAGTTCGTGGGACAAGCTCACCTCCTCGGTCCGGGAAAACCGATTCGGACGATGCTCGAACACGGGGACATCGCCTCGATGATCTTGTGGGGACCTCCGGGTGTCGGCAAGACGACGCTTGCTCGTCTCGTTGCTCAGTATGTCCAGGCAGATTTCTTCCAGCTCAATGCCGTCTCCTCTGGTGTCAAGGAAGTGCGCGACGTTATCGCCCGCGCAGAAAAAAACCGCAGGGCATTTGGCAAGCGGACAATCCTCTTCATTGACGAAATCCACCGATTCAACAAAGCACAACAAGACGCGCTCCTTCACAGCGTGGAGGAAGGAGTGATCACGCTGATCGGCGCGACAACGGAGAATCCTTCGTTCGAAGTGATTTCCCCGCTTCTCTCCCGCTGCCGTGTCTATGTGCTGGAAGCGTTCGGCGTGAAGGAACTCTCCGCCATCCTCCGGCACGCGCTGAAGAGCGACCTCTTTCTTTCCAAGAAAAAGATCACGATAGAAGATGAAGAGTACCTGACGCTCCTTTCAGGCGGTGATGCGAGGAAGTTGTTGAACGGACTCGAGCTGGCGTTCAGTCTTACGGGACCGAGCGATGATGGATCGATCCACATCACGAAACAAAAGATCGAAGAGGCGTTTCAAAGGAAGTACACCCTCTACGATAAAACGGGGGATCAGCATTACGATATCATTTCGGCGTTTATCAAAAGCGTGCGGGGGAGCGATCCGGATGCCGCTCTGTATTGGATGGCAAGGATGTTGGATGGAGGAGAGGATCCGAAGTTCATCGCGCGTCGTATGATCATCCTTGCTTCGGAAGATATCGGCAATGCCGATCCGTACGCGTTGACGCTTGCCGTTTCCTGCTTCGCGGCGGTCGATTATGTCGGCATGCCGGAGGCGCGCATTGTGTTGGCACAGACAGCGACCTATCTTGCCTCTGCCCCGAAGAGCAATGCATCGTATCTTGGAATCGAACGGGCACTCGAAGACGTCAGACAACTTCCGAATCTTCCCGTTCCGCTCCATATCCGCAACGCACCGACGACGCTGATGAAGGAGCTCGATTACGGAAAGGGATATCAATACAGCCACGATTTTGACGGTCATTTCGTCGAGCAACAGTACCTGCCTGAAAACTTGAAAGAGAAAATCTATTATCTGCCGACAGAGTTGGGGAGGGAAAAGGAGATGCGCGAGCGTCTCAACCGCCTCTGGAAAAAAAAGCGGAGATGATCGATTTAGTTCAGCACACAAAGACCTTTTTGCAGTCGCATACCCGCTGGGTGGGGGAGGCCTCGTCGTTCCGACGGGCGGGTATCTTGATGCTGTATGTTCACCGGGACGAGGAATTGTATTTCCTCCTGACAAAACGGACCGAGGCGGTGGAGCATCATAAGGGGCAGATTTCCTTTCCCGGGGGTGTGCAGGATGTGGGAGATGCAGATCTTGTTGAAACGGCTCTGCGTGAGACGGAGGAGGAGATAGGTTTGCCGCCCAATGCAGTTCAAGTCCTCGGTTTGTTTGACGATTACCCTACGCACACCGGTTTCCTCATTACGCCGGTTGTCGGTTACATTGACCATCTTCCCCAACTCACACTCAACACGGAGGAAGTGGCCGAAGTGCTTGAGGTCCCGGTTTCCATTTTTTTGGATCCGGAGCGGGAACGACGATTTACGATCGAGCGAGAGGGTGCCATTCACGACGTCTACAGCTATGAGTACAACGGTTATGAGATTTGGGGAGTGACAGCGGCCATCATACGAAGTTTTTTCCGAGCGATGGGGGTGAGGGGGGGATAAAAAAAGGCCTTTGGATTCTTCCGAAAAATGGCTATCTTGACGCCCAAAATTTTCGAGCAGAACTGAAATTGTAAGGAGTATGAGATGCCTCAACACAAGTCAGCAGAAAAGCGGATTCGTCAAAGTGCTCGCCGACACCGACGGAACAAGGCGAACATCTCGAAGATGAAGACGCTTATCAAGAGGGTGCGCGCGGCGAAGGAAAAGGAGAAAGCCGCCGAAGCTCTGAAGATTGCGGTGAAAACGTTGGATCAACTTGCGGCGAAAGGTGTGATTCACAAGAACAAAGCCGCGAATCAAAAGTCGAAGTTGACAAAGTTGGTCAACGCGATAAAATGAAGCCCTTCCTTCGCTCCCGACGATGATTCTAGCGAAAACCCCGACCAACGGTCGGGGTTTTTTTATCTACAGTAGATGTTCTTGATCAAGACAATCGCTGCTGTTTCTTCAACTCCTCTAACTCTGCAATTCGCTTTTCGTACTTCTCCTTCTCCGACGGCTTGTTGATAGCGAGCGTTCGGTAGGCTTTGATGGCGTCGTCATACCAGCCTTGCTTCGCGTAAATTTCCGCCAGTGTCGGCGTAACGAATCCCGTCCCCGCATCCGTTTCCGCTTCGGATGCTTTCTTGGTTTCTTTTTCGGAAAAGTTGATAACGGGTGTGATTTTCGTCGGCGTCTTCAACTTTTCGGCCAGTTCCTCTATATGATTCGATGGTGTGGTGGGTGTGGGATCGTCGGAGGGTCTCGCGAGATACTCTTCCAGCGTCATTGTGTTTTCAGTTCCGAACAGCTCCATCCGGATGCGCGCCGCAAATTCGTCGTACGATTCTTCTGCCGTGGGCATCGAAGGAGTGGGCAACTCTTCTCCTCCTCCGCTAAATGCTTCGAACGGATTTTCAGTCGTTGCATCCTCTTCGGCTGGGGGGGTCTCCGCCGGTACCTCCTGCGCAGCTTGTTGAAGCTGGCTGAAAGCCTCGAAGTAATCGGGAGTAACCTTGGAAGGCTGATCGGCGGGAGCCTGTTCAACCGCCGCAGGAGTCTCAAATTTTCCCGATGCCTCACCCCCTTCTGGACGCAGCGCTGCAAAGGGATCGGTTTCGTCGTAGGTGGAAATTCGTTCCTCTTGTATCGAAGGTTCGGCCTCTTCACCAAAACCGGTTGTAGGGGAGGAGGGCTCCTCCGCTATCGGTTGAGCTGTCTCAGCCTCACCAGATGGTGTTGATTCTTCAGCTACAAAAGGTGCTCCAATACCACCGAATTCGCTCGGTTCTTCAGGAACAATAACCTCCGCCCGGCTCTCTTCTTGCGCGATGGCAGAAAGTTCTTCTTCGACGAGGGGTGAGGGTTGTTCGAATGGTGGAGCGACGACCGGCCCGGGGGGAAGTGTCGCTTCCGTTTCGGGAAGGGGGAGATTTGAGACGAGTTGCGCGACCAATGGGTTGGTGGGAAGGGCTCGCTGGACGGTTTCAAACTCCGCTCGCGCTTCCACGAGTCGATCCAATCGTTGTAGGATGCGTCCCCGAACAAGATGTGCGGTCGTGTAGTAGGGATAGCGGGCAAGTCCGTCATCGCAGAGGCGCAGTGCTTCTTCGACGCGCCCTTGTTCGAGGTAGATGCTCGCAACGCGTGCGAAAAGAGGCGATGAGGGCTGGGCGGCAAGACGACCTTCCAGCGCAGCGAGTTGCTCTGGTGTTGTTTCAGTCATTATGCTTGTTGGCGTTGACGGATTTTGCGCGCCTCGATCGCGTGGCGAATCGACAAATAGGAGACAAACGAAAACCCGAGGAAGTAGAGCAACTGAAACGGAACAGCCGCAATTTCGAGATAGTATAATGACGAAATTACGCCGAAGAAGCAATAGACCGCGAGGAGGATCTCAACGAAGACGACCCAGTCAAGCTTCAGCGGCACGTATTTTTTCTCCAACCACGAGTCCTTCTTATCCTCGATCCGATACTTCGGAGTGCGAATAAACTCGCTCTTTTTTCTGAACAATCCTTCGAAGACCGCACGGGAGTTGTTCACGGCAAAGCCCATGCTTCCGGCCATAAAGAGCGGGAACAACAAGAGCCGCCGCCGCCAGTCGGGATACACTGCCTTTTGTGAAAAAAGATAGAAGAGGAACGATCCGATAAAGGCCAACACGAAAATCGACATGAGCGCAAAGTAAGACTCGTGTCCCCCGCGATGTTTGATAAAAATAAGAGGTACGTTCAACAATCCCGCCAGGAGAATAAAGGGGAAGACGATGTTGTTCGTCAGATGGAAGGTGGAATGAATCTTTACACGTAACGGGATCTTGGATTTCCAGACTTCGGGCAACATCTTCCGTGCGGTTTCGATCGCTCCTTTTGTCCAACGGAACTGTTGAGATTTGAGGGCATTGACCTCGGCAGGTAGTTCCGCGGGCGAAGTAACGTCGTTGAGGTACTTAAATTTCCACCCCCTCAGTTGTGCGCGATAGCTCAGATCCAAATCTTCTGTGAGGGTATCGGATTGCCAGTTGCCGGCGTCCAGAATCGCTTCCTTCCTCCAGATACCGCCGGTACCGTTGAAGTTGATGAAGTAGCCCGCCTTGTTTCGGACGTCTTGTTCGATGACAAAATGTCCGTCCAATGCCATGGCTTGGGTACGCGTCAGCAGAGAATACTCGCTGTTCAGATGTTCCCATCGCGTCTGGACCAGAGCGATCTTCTCATCCTGAAAGAAATAGGGGAGCGTCCGTCGCAGAAAGTCTGGTCTCGGTACGAAGTCGGCATCGAAGATCGCGACAAATTCACCGCGGGCGGTTTCCAAACCAAACTTCAATGCCCCCGCCTTGAAGCCAGATCTGTTCGGACGCCGTAGATGTTTGATGTCGTAACCTTGCCGTTGATATTCCTGCACGAGCGAATCGACGAGATCGACTGTTTCGTCGGTCGAATCATCGAGCACCTGTACTTCGAGTTTCTCTTTGGGATAGTCCATGGAGCACACGGCCCGGATCAAACGGCCAACGACATAGTATTCGTTATACACCGGTAATTGAATCGTGACATGCGGTTCGTGACCAAGCGAGAGCTGCGGTTCCCTTTCTTCGCGTCGCTTCAGGTAATGATATACCATCACAAACCCATGTGCACCGAATGTAAAGAGAATGAGAAGGGCAAAGAAATACAGGTACAGGACGAGATCGGTAAAGAACGGGTTTTCCACGATCTCTTGTCGGAAGAAAAGAAATGCGGGTGTCATCATGATGTTGTCACCATCCTGCTACTGTTTCGTTGAGAATGTCTTCTGTGAGTTTTCGTACTGCCTCGGCGATCCCTTCGTTGCGGCGGGTAAGTCCGCCTCCCGAATCGTAATCGCCCCAATTGCTGAATTCTTTTTCCCACACCTGTCGGCGCATCTTGACATCCTGGAAGCGCATGCGCACCGTCACGGTGATGCGGCGGCGAGCGACCTGTTCACCCCCCTGCACCACGATCGGTGCGTCGTTGACGGCAAGGATGACTCCTTCCAAAACCGCATCAGCCGCTGCGCGCTCGGTCGTCTGAAGCGTATTGTCGCTGATGAACCGATCGACCAGTTGGCGGGAAAAGAGATCCCGCAGCGTCGGATCGCCGAATCCGCTCTGGTCTTCCACAATCGGGATCGCGATCGTCTTCAGATGCGGAGGAACCGAAGCTCCGGTAAAGGAGTACGGGCATCCGGCGCAGCCGCTTGCCATCAAAGCGAGACATCCGATCAGCATACCGACTCTGAATTGTCGAAATCGACCGGCAAAGGCTGCCCGCATGCTGTTACTCATGGATCCCGAACTCCTTGATCTTGCGGTACAACGTTCGCTCGCTGATGTTGAGATCCCTCGCCGCCAGCCGTCGATTCCCTTTGTGGCGTTCCAGCGCACTGACGATCATGCGCCGTTCCATTTCGTCCAATGTGAGAATACCGTTGCCGTTCGCGTTCGGTAATTGGGGATGCTCGGCGTGAGCAGGGACCGCCTTCGATTGCTCCATGAGCAGATCGCGCAGTTCAAGAATGGAGCCCTTCAGGTCGACGAGCGCGCGGTAGATCAACTCTCGTTCTGCCTGCTCAACGGTTTTGTTGACGTGCACCGGCAGATTTCGCTCGTACACCGGCGGTTGGTACTCCTTCAAATACTTCCGCACGTCGTCCGCGGTCATCCGCCTGCCGTTTTCAAGGACGAGCATGCTTTCAATCGCGTTCTTCAGTTCCCTCACGTTCCCCGGCCAATGATATCCCATCAACAGTTCGGTCGCATCGTCGGTGAATCCTTCGAATGTGATGTTATTCTTTGCCGAGAATTCTTTGACGAAGTGTTCGACGAGGAGCGGAATATCCTCTCTCCGCTCGCGCAACGGTGGAACGGTGATGTTGACGGAACGCAACCGGAAATAGAGATCGGGACGAAACCGTTTGTGCTGGACTTCGTACTGAAGGTCCTTGTTCGTTGCGGCGATGACGCGGACATCCGTCTTCCGGGTGATGGAAGAACCGACGCGCGCAAATTCCCCGTTCTCCAACACCCGTAAGAGCTTCACCTGCGTTGCAAGCGGCATCTCACCGATCTCATCGAGTAAGAGCGTGCCGCCATCGGCGATCTCAAAATATCCTTTGCGCGTTTCCACCGCGCTCGTAAACGATCCTTTTTCGTGGCCGAACAGCTCGCTTTCTATGAGCCCTTCGGGAATCGCGCCGCAGTTGACGGTGACGAGCTGCTTCTTCGATCGCTTACTCGCCGCGTGGATTGCGCGCGCTATGACCTCTTTCCCCACCCCGCTTTCGCCCGTGATCAAAACCGTAATATCGGTTGGCGCCACCTGACGAATCACATCCACGATCTCCTGCATCTCCAGCGATCGTGCGATAATACCGTGTTCCCTTTGAAATTCTTCCCGTTCCATCCTGCCTACCCTCGCGTCATCTCGTCACAACAATCGAGTCGAGATGGTACTTCTTCTTGATCTCTGCGCTAAACTTCTTCGCATCTTCCTGTTTTTGAAACTCTCCCACCCATACCTTGTGAAACTTCCTCCCGCCGCTCACAATGGTGAAGATGGCGGATTTGTGACCGTCTCGCTCGAATCTCGATTTCAGTTCCTCTGCATTCTGTAGCACGGAAAACGTTCCGGCTTGGACGGTGTAAATGGTCGTGAATTTCTCGACCGCCGCCGGTTTCGCAACGACGGCGGGTGTCTCGGTTACTTGCGCGGGAGCTTGCTCCGCCAGCGCCTGATCCGATGCGTAGGTCGAGAAAGGATAGTCCCGTTTCAATTGCTCCATCTTTTGATCGGCGGTCTTGTACAAGCCGATGGAATAGTAGTATTGATAGAGTCGAAATAATGCATCATCGGCCCATTCGCTCGTCGGGAAATTGTCGACGATGCTCTGATAAATCTTGATCGCTTCCGAACCATCGCTCATAAGGACAGCTTGGAGATACAACACACCCGGATGATTTTGAAAGTTCGTCATCAATGTGGGAAGCTCGGCCTTTACCGCCTCGGCTTGTCCGCGTTCGATTAACTCAAGCCGGCGTTGGATATCCGGTTGACCTGTCGGCGACTGTGCACCTGCCCACGGTGCCATGCCCGCGATAAGCAGAACGAGCAAAGAAACGCTTCCGATTTTCATGTTCACTACCCTCCAATCCGTGTCGAGAGAGCTTACGCGCTCACTTCTATAGGTTTGGGTGAAAGGGGTGGACGGGTCGCAGTGTGGACGACGATACCGAAGAGCGTGGCGGAATTTGCCCGCTCAATGCGCACGTTGACATACTCACCCACCTTCACACTTCCCTTGGGAAAAACGACCGTTTTGTTTGTGTCGGTCCGGCCGCTGAAATCAAGTACCGATTTCTTGCTTTCTCCTTCCACCAACACTTCCATAATCCTTCCGACTTCACGCTGATTCTTCTTGTACGAGATTTCCCGTTGAAGCTCGATGATCTCGTTGAGTCGTTCGATCTTGACGGGGTCCGGCACATCGTTCCCCATGTGCCACGCCTTGGTATTTTCGCGCGGCGAGTACTTGAAGGTAAAAGCGCCGTCGTATTCGACTTCCCGGATGACGTCGAGCGTCTGTTCGTGATCTGCACGCGTCTCCGTTGGAAAGCCTGCAATGATGTCGGTTGAAAGACTGACCCCCGGGATCAGCCTCTTAATCCTCTCAACCAACGAGAGATACTCCCCCCTCGTGTAGGTGCGGTTCATCAACTTGAGAATGCGGTCGGAGCCGGATTGTACGGGGAGGTGAATGTATTTGCAGATGTTGTCGTGTTCCGCAATGGTGCGGATGAGTTTTTCCGACATATCCTGCGGATGGGATGTTGTGAACCGCACACGCAACGAACGGTCGATCTGTGCCACGGCTGCCATAAGATCGGCAAAGTCGTTCACGTCGTCGTGGTACGAGTTAACGTTTTGTCCCAACAACGTCACTTCTTTGAAACCGTGGTCGACGAGATACTGCACTTCACGCACAACGCCTTTGAGTGATCGGCTCCGTTCCCGACCGCGCGTGAACGGGACGACACAAAACGTACAGAACTTATCGCAGCCGCGCATCACAGAAACCCATGCGCTGATTCCTTCAGTTCGCAAGGGAATGATGTCGTCATAATTCTCCACGCGGGACAACTTGACGGCGATGCCCTTTTCTCCCTGCAACGCATGTTCGACAAGCTCAGGCAGCCGACGATACTCGTCCGGCCCAACGACGAGATCGACATAACTTTCGGTTTCCATGAGATCCTTCCGAAGACGTTCGGCCATACATCCAAGCACTCCCACAATCATCGCGGGATTTTCACGTTTGTAATGTCGAAAATCCCCTAAGCGGCCGTAGACCCTCTGCTCCGCGTTCTCCCGGACAGCGCACGTGTTCACGAGAGCGACATCTGCCTCCGCAAGCTGTTCCGTGCGCCGATATCCGGCGTCGCGCATGATACTCAGCACGACCTCAGTATCGGCTACGTTCATCTGACACCCGTACGTCTCGATATAAATGCTTCTACTACGCTGCATCTGAGCCTTCCTTCAAAATTGGGATACAAATATACCCAAAGAATGACAGGCTGTCAAACCGCCAAGGCAATTAATTTGTTTTAACATCCTCAACATTTTTGGGGATTTTAAGAGACAACTTACCGGCAGTTGACAAATAGTCAGGAAGCTCTCTGAAGGGAATTTAATTGAAGGAGGAGCTTTGGGGTGGTATATTGGAACATTGGTGTTCAATTAAAAATTAAAAATGAAAAAGTAAAAACGGAGCGTGCTTGAAGAGAGTTCCATTTTCCCCTTCCTGAAATGAAAGAGAGAGCGAGATCACTATGGACAATTCCAGACTCTTGAACGACATCAAATCAAAAGCAAAGAGTTTAAGACGACACATTGTTTTGCCGGACGCCACAGATGAACGCGCGATTCAGGCTGCACGAATCGTTGTGGATGAAGGGATAGCATCGATTTCACTCATTGGCGATGAAACGGAGGTTCGGTCGAAGGCCGAAACGTCGGGCGTGCGTCTGGACAAAATTCGAGTTGTCGATCCATTGAAGTCAGAGAAACTCAGCGACTTCACTCACATTTACTTCAATCTCAGAAAAGCCAAGGGGCTACAGTTCGAACAAGCGCAGGAGACGATGAAACGGCCGTTGTTCTTTGGTGCAATGATGGTGCGTGAAGGATTGGCGGATGGCAGCGTGGCAGGTTCCATCTCCACCACAGGCGAGGTGTTGCGCGCAGGCATCCAGATCATCGGCATGGCGGAGGGCATTACCATTGTTTCGAGTTTCTTCCTCATGCTGTTTCCATACACGACGTACACGTTTGCCGACTGCGCGGTGGTTCCCGATCCGACGCCGGAGCAGCTTGCGGATATCGCCGTTGCATCGGCCGACAATCATGGGAAGTTAACGGGGGAAGAGCCGCGGGTGGCGATGCTTTCGTTTTCGACGCGCGGAAGCGCTGAACATCCGCTTGTCGAAAAAGTCCAGAAAGCCACCGCTTTCGCGAAGAAGAAACGTCCCGATCTCCCCATTGATGGCGAGCTTCAACTTGATGCTGCTATCGTCCCGTCGGTCGCCGACCGGAAGGCTCCCGGTTCACCGTTGGGTGGTAGAGCGAACGTGCTGATCTTTCCTGATCTCAACGCCGGCAACATCGGTTACAAACTTGCGCAACGAATGGGGGGTGCGGAAGCGATTGGCCCCATCGTTCAAGGTTTAAAGAAGCCGGCGTTCGATCTCTCACGCGGGTGCAGCGTGGAGGATATCGTCAACGTTGTTGCTATTAATGCTGTAGTAGGAGCTATGTGAGCAAACCGCAACGATATAGGTTTCTCGACCTCTATCGCGGCCTGATCGTTTTCCTCATGCTCGAAGGCCACGCGCTGCGCGCGGTGTTGGAAGAAGAGGCGCGCGAGGGAGTGTGGTTCGTCGTCCACGAATTGGTGCATGGCATAACCGGACCCGGGTTTCTCTTCGGGGCAGGATTTGCCTTCGCCATTGCCACGCAACGACGATGGGAAGATGCGTTGAGGCTTGGACTTCCCTTCTGGCGACGCTTGTGGCGTTCGGTGCTGATCGTTCTCATCGGCTACGCTCTTCACCTTCCCTTCTTCTCACTCGTCAAGACCATTTCCGAGACTACTCCTGAACAATGGAACGCGTTTCTGGCCTTCGACGCGCTCCAATGCATCGGCATTGCTCTTATTATGCTCCGGTTTCTTTTGCTGGTGTTGCGTGATGAACGTCTCTTCACGCGTGCTGTGCTGATCCTTCTCGTTTTGTGCGTCTATGTGACGCCGTTTCTCTGGAACGAGGAAGTTTCTCACCAACTTCCGAAATGGCTGGCGCAGGCCGTTAACGGCTTGAATGGCTCTTTCTTTCCTCTCTTCCCGAACGCCGGGTATCTCTTTGCGGGGACCTTGATTTCGTGGCGGTTCTTACGGCGCGCACAAGAGGGAGAGGAGCAGATTTTCATGAGGAACCTCGGAATTAGCGGGATATTGCTTATCCTCCTCGGGTATCTTCTCGATCTGGTTCCGGTAAGCGTTTATCCTGAATACGATTTCTGGTTTACCAGTCCGAATTACTTCTGGATGAAGTTGGGAACGTTGATGCTTCTGTTAGTGGGATTATGGGAGTTTGAAAACGCCGTGCGTCATCGGGAGGATCGCGATATCTGGATGCCGCGCTGGTTGATTGTGATGGGGATTGAGTCCTTTGTCGTGTACATCGTGCATCTCTTGCTGCTCTACGGATGGGTTCTCAATCCCACTCAAAACCTGACTGTCCTGTGGGGTCTGAAGTTGAACCTGCTCGAGACGCTCTTCGTTACTGCCGGCTTTCTCGGCTTGATGGCTCTCTTGGCGAGAGCATGGAATTATGTGAAGAACCAACATCCGGTTGTGATGCAGGGGGTGTATTGGTACCTGGGGATTTTGTTCGTGTACTACTTCGTCACGAACCCGTGGTGAGCCAAATTGCTTTTGGTGGAAATAGTACTACATTAGTCGGCGAATTCTCACGCTTCCAGCAGAACCCGCATGAGTCAACTGTACCAAGAGCTATCCGAGAGAGTCGATCACTGGCGAAAGAAAAACATCCGTCAAGCCGACCTTGAACAGGGCGAAGCCGCTCTGTCCCCCGAAGGCCGAAAAGCCGTTGCCTTGAAGAAATGGCAAGACCTGAATCCGGACAAGTTCAAGGATCAGATCGTCTACTCACGAACAGACGCGGTTGACTACGAGCAGGTGCAGAAGGCGGCAGAGTTTCTGAAAGGGAATTCTGATGACTAAAGTGTGTGTGACTTCATCAATACAGATCAGGTCGAACGCAGCACTACCGAGAATTGTTTTTGAAACATAAGATTATCTATGGCACGAGTTAGTATCGAAAAAGACATATTGCTGTGGGCAATTGAGCGCTCTGGACTTGGAATTGATGTCTTCGAAGCTCGTTTTCCTAAGATACACGAATGGGTTGAGGGCATCATTCAGCCAACCCTCAGGCAGGCTGAAATGTTTGCGAAGGCATCGCGTATACCGTTTGGATACTTGTTTCTCGCAGAGCCTGTTGAGGAACGCTTGCCCCTTCCATACTTTCGGACGGCCCCGGAACGTGCTGAGTACAGACCAAGTCCGGAATTGCTCGAAACAGTGCATACAATGCAAGTGAGACAGCAATACATGAGGGAAATCTTGCTCGAGGATGGGATACCACAACTTGAGTTCGTTGGCTCGGCAAAGATTACAGATAACCCTCTGACAGTTGCTGCCGGAATTCGAAGAGCACTCGGACTTAAAGATGCATGGGCTGCCGAATACCCTACGTGGAAAGAAGCCTTGCGTGCTTTGGAAGATAGTACTGAACAGGCTGGAATCCTTGTAATGGCAAACGGAGTGGTGGGGAATAATACGCATAGAAAACTTGATCCTCAGGAATTTCGAGGATTCGTGCTCATAGATGAGTTTGTCCCCTTAGTGTTCCTCAACAGGAAGGACGCAAAAGCCGCTCAAATGTTTACGCTCGCTCACGAGATCGCGCATGTTTGGTTTGGGCAGAGCGCAGCATTCGACCTTCGAGGACTTGAACCTGCCGACGATGCCACCGAGCAGGCATGTGATAAGGTAGCAGCAGAACTTCTCGTCCCTGAAGCCGAGCTTCGAGCGTTATGGCCTAATGTTCGGACGGCAGCAGAACCATTTCAGATTGTCGCACGTCGGTTCAAGGTCAGCGTACTTGTGGCCGCCCGTCGAGCGAAAGACCTGGGTCTGGTGACAAGGAATGAATTCTTCCAGTTCTACGAAGCATATTTGGTGGACGAACGCCGAAAGAGGGGAGAGGCAGGGGAAGAAGGAGGAGATTTCTATGCTACACAAACCCGTCGCATCGGCAAACGTTTTGCGGAAACGATTATTCGTGCAACAAGGGAAGGTAAGCTTCTTTATAAGGAGGCATATAAGCTGACAGGGCTCCGTGGGAAGACATTCGATCAATTTGCCGCCAAACTTCTCGGGGAGGGAGCTGGTTGAGCCAGAGTCAGCTCTATGTACTTGATGCCAACGTATTTATCGAAGCTGCGCGGCGGTATTACGCGTTTGACCTTGTTCCCGCGTTTTGGAATCACCTCGAAAGACTCGCTGTGGCGAGACAAATCTGCAGTGTTGATGCAGTTCGCGAAGAGTTAGAAGAGGGAAAAGATCAACTTGGCGAGTGGATCAAAACGAGTGGCTTCAAAGAGGCATTTGTCTCGACGGACGATGCGGAGGTCATCGAAGCTTACCGTGAGATCATTAGCTGGGTGCAGAACAGCACACAGTTTTTTGACGCAGCAAAACAAAAGTTCGCTGATGATGCTGACGGCTGGGTTGTCGCCTATGCCAAAGCAAAGGGGAGCGTAGTTGTTACCCAGGAAGAATATCGACCAGACGTGCGTAAGCGCGTACCAATACCAAATATATGCCGTGAGTTCGACGTTCAGTCAATCAACATGTTTGATATGCTTCGTACACTGGGAGTAAGAATCGGATAAACTTCCACTCGAAAGAGTCGAAAATGGAAGAGTACACTACTCCTCATGAACCCTGATCTGTTCCGACATAACACCGCCGGTCGTGTTGTTCAAATTGGCACCGGTCAAACGGCTCATCATCTGAACTGGAAGAACTCAATGATAGTGAAGTATCATTTCTTAGTTCTTATGATACTTTCGACGGCCTTCGTATCATTAAATTCCCTGTATGAAAGCGAACTTTCAATTCCCCGTACCAATGAAAATTTTAGCTCGATTTCTTTCATCTTCTAAGTCATTGAGAATAAGGCGGTTAGTCGAAGAGGATATGTAACAAGAGATGCCTTTCGTTACATAACGAAATTGCTATGTAACAGCCGTTACATTCGGAGATAATCATCTAAGGGTTCAAGCCTAAAACTTTAATTCTCACTCACGGATCTAAAGTTCGCTTTAATCGAATCTACGTATGCCCAAAAAGCCACAAAAACGAGCCAAACGCCGCAGTCTTGACACTTCCAAACCTGTAAAAACGGCAAAAAGGGAGAAAGTAGCCGGATCGCCAGAGGTGAAGCCCGCTACCACCACCATCCCCATCTCCGCCGCCAAAGGGGGACCCATGCTCGTCTGGGTCGGCAAACGACCCCTCCGGCAGGTCACCGCCTCCCCCGCAGAACACATTGAAAGCTTCAACCCCAATTACACAATTCTCAGTAGAACGGAATGGCATTCCGTTCTACATGATTGTCATCGAAGACTTCATCTCCCCCACCATCATCGAACGGCTGAGTCAACAGGCCGGCATCCTTCAACCAGAAATTGACGACTGGCGTAGCATGGTGGATTGCGTGATGATTGACACGAATTACGACGGGAAGGTTTTCAACGTCACGTTTTCCGATGTGCCGGAGAAGAAGACGGATCTGGTGGAAGGCAAATATGAGCTGCCGGCACCGAAGGGCAACACCACGGTGGCGGTGAAAATTATTGATATGTTAGGGGAGGAAGCGGTTGCTGTCCAACAGGTGTGAGCCGATCGCGGGTCCTCCCCCTTCCGCGGCGCCGTCACCAGCATAGCCGATCAAATACATCCCGGTGGTTTTTCGCTTATTGGTTTGCAGCTCGGTGAAGAATTTGTTTCTAAACGGGCAATCCATTCTGAACGCTCCTTCGTATAATAGTTGAGCAAACGCCCAAGCTTCTCTTTCTTCATCACAAAGCGTGTCAATGGCTTCTGCAACCATCTCCATGCAAGGCATCAAGCCTGTTTGTCTCGTCATTGCCGATATTTCGGGCTATACGAAGTTTCTCAAGCTCCGGATTCTTTCTCTCCTCCATGCCGAAGAAATCATCAGCTCGCTCCTTGAAGCTGTCGTTTCGGAAGCCGAGTATCCGCTGCAGCTCTCGAAGTTCGAGGGGGATGCGGTGTTCCTGTATGCCGTCGCGGAGCCGGACGCTCACGCGGCCGCCCGCGATGTGTACAAGCAAATCCATAGCTTCTTCGATGCATTCCACCGAACACAAATGCAGTTGATCCAGACCACCGATGGGGGATGCCTGTGCGAGGCATGCCGGCACATCGGCGATTTGCGATTGAAGGCCGTTGTGCACAGCGGCACAGCGCTCTTCAAACGCATCCGAAACCATAAAGAACTTGCCGGCGAAGACGTCGTTCTTGTCCATCGCCTGCTTAAGAATTCCATCAAGGCCAACGAGTACATTGCCGTAAGCGATGCTTTTTATCGACAGCACGGCGGGCTGGCGGGCGAGCCGTTCGAACGACACGTCGAGCGGTACGACGACGTTGGTACCGTGCCATTGAATGTACTGTATCGGGCGGTACCAAACCTCCCCGCCATGCAAGCCAGCCCCCTGACGAGGGTTCGCGGTGTGATGGAAGTCTTCGCACGTACCGCACGAGCCGCTACAAACCGCCTCTTCGGCTGAGCACACCACCGTTCCCGCCCGGGCGTTTGCTTTCGCACCCCGTTTTTTCTACATTCATTCTATCTGAATCGCTCTGCTTCTGATGCTCTTGCCCCTCCTTGATGCTGACGCACAACGTCAAATCGAAAGCAAAGTGCGCATCACCCTTGATTTACTAACGCATCTTTCTTTCACCCATCTATTCTTGGTACCACTATGAAACGACAACCCCCTCGCTCGTCCTTCCGGTCGAGACCTTCGGCTTCCAAACTCCTTAAGGCGCCTCCCGTTAAGCCGCTGCCGATAGAAAAACTCCGCTGGCACTGCGATCCGAAGAAACTGAAGGTGAAGTCGAGCGACGAGATCAAACCTTCGCGCGAGATCATCGGCCAAGAACGTGCATTGCGCGCCCTCCGCGTGGGATTGGCCATGCATCACTTCGGTTACAACATCTTTGTTACCGGACTCTCCGGCACGGGACGCACCACCACCATCAAACGCATGTTGCGGGAGTTCGAGCAAAAAAAGACCGACCTGCGCGATCATTGCTACGTGTACAACTTCAGCAATCCGGATCAACCCGTCGCCCTCTCCCTTCCGGCCGGACAGGGGCGCGGACTCAAAGAAGACATGTCCAATTTCATCAATGACCTGCTCCGCAACATCCCTGCAATCTACGAGAGCCAGCGCTACCAAGACGCTCGCAAGTCGGTGCTGAGCCATTTCCAGGACCGGCAGAAGAGCGTGTTACAGGACTTCGAAAAACGGGTGAAGGAGCAAGGGTTCGAATTGGTCCAAGTGCAGGTAGGAAACCTTATGCGTCCCGATATCGTGCCCGTGGTAGGAGAGAAAGCAACGAGCATGGATGAATTGGAGACGCTCAGCCAACGTGGCGAGTTCCCGAAGGAACAGTTCGAGCGGTTGCGCGATGCACAGGCCGGACTCGAAAAGCAGATGGCAACGGTGTTCCGCGAGCTGCGGAACATCGAAAAGCGGGCGCAGGAATCGCTTGCCGAGGTTGAGGAAAAGCTCGTTATGCCGCTCGTGGACGAAGGCATCCAGGTGCTCAAGGTAACGTACGACGATAAAAAAGTTCACGCGTATCTCGATGAAGTCCGGAACAGTATCAGCGGCAACCTCGACCGTTTCCGGAGAACGCAGCTTTCGCAACAATCACAGGAGGAAGGAGAGGAAGTTCAAGAACGAGACGATTTCCTCGAATATCAGGTCAACTTGCTCGTCGATAACTCCCATACCGACCATGTTCCGATAATCATCGAGACAAATCCGAAGTACAAAAACATCTTCGGAACGGTAGAAAGGATGTTTGAAAAAGGAGGGGTGTGGAGGACCGACTTCACACAGATCAAAGCGGGGGCGTTGTTGCAGGCGGATGGAGGCTACCTTGTCCTGAACGCTCTCGATACACTCGTCGAACCTGGCGTATGGCAGGATTTGAAGCGAACACTCCGGACGGGGAAAGTGGAAATCCATACATATGAACCGATCTTTGGTTTTGCCCCCACCGGCATGAAACCTGAAGCGATCTCGCTTAATGTGAAAGTCATTATGATCGGAGATGCAGAGATCTATAATTTGCTCTATTACCGGGATGATGACTTCAAGAAGATTTTCAAGATTCGGTCTGACTTTGACTACGAGATGCCGCGTGACGATATCTCGGTCGAGAAATATCTCCAGTTCATCAAGATGGTAGGGGATGACGAGAAGCTGATGAGCGTGGATCGGGAGGGAATGGCAAGTCTGCTCGAGTTCGGCTTGCGTCTCGCTGGTCGGCAGAACAAGCTCTCGACCCGATTCAACATCGTTGCGGATGTTATTCGCGAAGCAAACTACTGGGCGGAGCAGGAAGGGGGAAAAGTCGTAGGGGCTAGACATGTTAAAAAAGCGATTGAGGAACGTATCTATCGCGTCAGGATGGTGGAGGATAAGATCCAGGAGTTGATCAATGAAGGCGTGATCATGATCGATACTCAGGGATCAGTTATTGGTCAGGTGAACGGTCTCGCCGTCTATGACCTTGGCGAGCACGCCTTCGGGAAACCTTCGCGCATCACAGCGCGGACGGCGTTGGGAAGGGCGGGAGTGATCAACATCGAGCGCGAGGCAGAGATGAGTGGTCCCACCCACAACAAAGGCGTCGCGATCCTCAGCGGTTATCTGCGGGGGATGTTCGCACAGAACAAGCCCCTCATTCTGAGTGCGAGCATTACGTTCGAACAATCGTACAGCGGGGTGGATGGCGATAGCGCTTCATCGACGGAGATTTATGCTATTCTATCGAGTCTCGCAAATGTTCCGATCCGCCAGGACCTTGCGGTGACGGGTTCCATCAATCAGTTCGGCGAGATTCAACCTATCGGCGGCGTCAGTTTGAAGATTGAAGGGTTTTTCGATGTCTGTAAGGCGCGGGGGTTAACGGGGACGCAAGGCGTCCTCATCCCGCCGCAGAACGTTGCCGATCTGATGTTGCGTGAAGACGTGATCGATGCGGTTCGGAAAAAGAAGTTTCACATCTATGCCGTCTCCACCGTCAACGAAGGGATTCAACTCTTGACTGGCATCAAAGCGGGTGAACGACGCAAAGATGGGACCTTTGAGGAAGGCACTGTTAACGGTCTGGTGGATCAACAACTCTGGAAGTACGCTGAAGAGTGGAGGAGGTTTGAGGCAGGGAGGGAGTAGTGAGGGGGGGTTGGCTAACAACATTCTTACAAATGGATTTCAATACCATAGAGGAGTGTGTTTTTTCTCTTGACATTCACAAATAAAACTTCGACCTTTTCGCAGACAGTAATGATACGTTCGCAATTCGTCCTCTGGGGGGACTATGCATCGTCTGCTTCCGAGCTTCCGCCGCTTCATGTTCCTGCTCTTTGCTGTCACACCTTCTCTTTCTCTTTCCCAAACCGTCATACGTGAACGGATTGTCATCAACCCCTCTCCATCGCGAACAGCTCACCCCGCGGTAAAAAGCTCTCACTCCTCCACCGAAGAACTTTTAGCCAAAGATACCAATCCGGCACTCCGATATGACCAAGTGTTGACCCTCGCTCCGGGAGTTCTTGCCTCAGCTTCTGTCTCTGGTTTTCAACCGGGGACATTTACCCACGGGGCCATTGAAATCTGGGCTCACCTTGGCTCGCACAGCTTTTTGTTAGCGAAGGTCGAACGAGGCCAATGCAAGGCCAGCGGTGCGCAGATGGGAGGAGGCACGGTGGTTCTACCCTCCTGTTACAGTGGGATATCCGTTTCTGCCACCTATTGGAGCCCTTACTTTGCGACCTGTCTTTCGAACCGCATCACGGGCCGATTGCTCTCCGTAGCAGGCTCCTCGGCGACATTCGAACTGAAGGGCACCTTCCCTCCCTTTACTGCACAGGTGAGCATAAGTGCAGCGAGAGATGAGGCCTATGCACCTGCGACGGTGGTGGTGACACCTGAGCTGCCGGAGTTGGTCTGCAGTGGGACGAGCTGGGTAAATCTTGAGTTACGAGATGGGCGAGGGGAGTTGTATGTGCCGTGCGGAAACAGTCCGGTTCCCGCACAAGCCAGAATAGAAGCGCAAGGGGGGTATGCGTATCTTGTCGGTGGAGGAGGGAAGACGTTGGAGTTTGGATTTCAGAATGGGCGGGCGAGTTTTCTTGTGGGGCTGGATACGTCGAAGGGGATCATACCGAAGGGGATTGATGTGGGGACGATCCAGGTGACGGTGGAGGGGGTAGCAGGGGAAGGAAGGATAACGTTTCGATGTCCGTATCCTCCGCCCGAGGTAAGGATCACGACTCCGGCACAGGATACGACGATTGAGCTGACGCAGAACAACCAGCCGGTGATTGTCTTGCAGGAGACGCACAAACCTGCATCAGGGAGGTTTGAGCCGACGATCCGGTGGGAGCCGAGTAACAGGATCGACACGAAGGAGTATTACGAGGCGATGGAGACGGGGGACACGGTGAAGTTGGTGGTGAAGGTGTTCGCCACCAACATTGCGCAGATGGAAGCAACGGATAGGAGAGAGATCAGATTGGTGAAGAAGGGGTGTGATGGGCCGCCGTGTGAAGGGGAGATAAATCCCCCTTCATTACCACTTCAAGAAGTTAAACGGTCGGAGATGCCGATTGATCCGTGCTTGACCCCCGGGAAGACAGGAGTTCCACCGGCAGGTGGATTCAGACCTTTGGGTGCACCTGAGAAGCCAGTTGGTCCGTTTGAGGTTGATGCTTGCTATGATCCGCAAGCAGACAGATGGAAATTCAAGGTGGGGCAAATTCCGATCAGAGTGTTTCTCGATCTCTGTGAGAACAACTTGGTCGATTTCAAGCTCATTAATGATGTATCGGAAATCGTTGAGGCCGATGCCTGCTTGGCACTCGAAGACATTCGGCGACATTACACCTATCCGATTGTCGTAAGGGAAAAGGGTTACATCTTACGACCCATCCTCCTGGCCCACGAACAGGTACATAAAAGCGACTATCAGAAAGCTCTGGATGAAGCGAAAGGGGTCTTTGAAAAGAAGTTTATCGAGACGCAACTGGCTTGTGAAGAAGCGGGTAGCCTGGAAGAGGCAAAGAAAAAAGGAGAAGGGGCGATTCGCTCGCACGTGATGTCGTTGTTGACTGCTGCGTTCGACGGATATCGAACCAAGACGGCACCACCTGATTATGAGCAAACCATCCAAGAATCCCTTGAGCAATTGATTAAACAATACGAAGATCGCCTAAAGGCGCTCCATCCACACTGTAAGTAACCAGAGCCACGGAGCTTAAGATGAAAACTGTTCTGTTAGGTTTGTCGTTTGTTTGGCTGATATCGTTCTCACAAGAAGTCTTCAGCCAGACGACACCGAAGGACTCGCTGCGAACGATCTATTTAGGCCCGGTCCGCCGCGATCCTCCCACGCCCGAAGAACGACAGCAGTATGTTGGCTATCTTGACAGCACGGATATCACATTTGCCTTTGAAGCCATCCAACGCATTGGTGAGCACGGCATCACGGAAGCCATTCCAAAGCTTGAAGAGCTGTTCTGGAAGCGGGAGCCGCTGTATCAGGATCACTACTTACGGCTGTTGTGGAAGCTTGGGGCTCCGAGCGCCCTTTCATTTGCCCAGGCAATAATCGATTCAGCGGATGCGCAAAGACGCAGGCTCGGGGGGGTTGATCCGCTGCATCGAAAGGTTTTAGCCACCGAAGTGCTTGTCCATTTAGGAGATTTCTCTACAGTCCCTTTGGTCTTTGAGCTTCTTCGGAGAGAGAAACCACGAGTACAATCGGATGCACGGAGGATACTGAAGCCGATTGCTCAGAAGGTGCCTCAGTATGCCGATAGTGCACGCACAGAATTGCTTCGGCTTGTTCGCGAAGGGCCCCAACGAGATGATCGATTCCTTTCTCTGATTGATCTTGTTGAACTTTACGGCGACCGCATGATAGAATTGTTATCTGAAAGAGCAGTGGATGACACAAATTTTGTCATTCGGAGATTTGCTTTTAACAAGCTTCTCTTATTCGAACCACCAACTATTAAGCAATTCCTGTACAAGCGAATTTTCGATGAACCAGCCTGGTCGTTTCGCAGCACCATTGCCG
>JBGFRO010000033.1:0-43212 GCA_041695085.1 Bacteroidota bacterium
GCAGCGCGTTGCAGCCGGGGGTGTCGGTGCGCGGCCGTCGATGAATCTCGTCAACAAAAAAATGTCGACCCCCCAAGTACATCAATTATCGATCGGCTTTGGCCATCAATTATCAGACGCGGTTGGATTCAATGTCGACTACATCAATATGCGGTCGAATTCCTTGTACGCCTCTGTCAATGCAAATTATCTCAAACCAAGCACGGGGAGAAGAGTATTATCGAATAACTACGGCGATATCATTCTCTGGGGCAGCATCGCGAGGGCGAAGATGGATGCCTTTTTATTCAATCTAGCATACAGGACACCGACCGTGCGGCTTTCCGCTGCCTATACGCTGAGCTGGACCGAATCCGACTTCGACGGCAGCCCAGCGCAGAATTATCCAGATATCAAAAGCTACAACATGCAAACGAGCACCTCCGACGAACGCCATCGCCTTGTTCTCTCCGGGATTGTCAGCTTGCCGTACCAATTCCAGTTGAGCGGTCTGGCTATCATTTCCAGCCCGTTGCCGTACAATGTGATAGACGGCCGTGACCTGAACGACAATAATTTCTTTGGCGACGATTGGCCGGGCGGGATTCGGACGGCACGTCCGGACGAAAGCGAGATCAGGAATTGGTATAAGGTCGTCGATCTTCGAATCTCGAAGTCGTTTGTCTTCCAACCGCTGAGATTCGACATCATGTTCGAGGCGTTTAATGTGTTCAATTGGTTTAATGCATCCAGCTATTTCGGGCGACGCCTCGACGCGGCAGGAAATCCTCTTGCGAGCTACGGACAACCAACCAGCGCGTATGCCCCACGTCAAATGCAAATCGGCGTCCGGGTCAGCTACTGAAGTCTCAAGTACAAAGGATTTGATTTGTCAATACAGGCATCCTCCCACCGGATGCCTGTGTTACTTATGAGCCTGCAGATAGTATCTCCTTAAATCCGATTTAGAGAGTCGTTACAACTGAAGTGGAGTAAGCGGGAGGATGTCGAAATCACGGCGCGCGGGTTGGAAAGCGATGGCGTGCGTTCAATTCTTGGCGCACTCCCGTGTCACGTCTATGACCCCCTTCCGCAGATGCGCCAAGAATTGTGGGTGGTGTGGAGGAAGAGCCATCGCGTGCGTTTGATTTCGGCACGTTTTCTTTTGTGAGGCTATGCAACATGGAGGGCGAGAAGCCTTCTCGCCCACAGTGGTGTTGCGAAAACTGTCTGAATTCCTCAAAGCTCGAACTCGCACATCACGTCGATTGAACTTTTTGCATAGCCTCGAGAGGATTCTCGCGTTGCGGGTCATGACGTTCACCTCTGCGGTGAAGAAGAGTCGGTCCATTTCGAACGGATGTAGTTCTGCGAACCTACGACAGAACACGCCTCTATGTCGGAATCAAGGTATCTCACTTGCTTGGAATTCTTGAAACGTGTGCTTAAGTTTATCCGACAACGAGTGACATATGACGATTTCCTGCTCAGAAAAAAACCGTAACGCTGCCTATGAGAATCAGCGGCTTCTTGATCGTACGCAACGGCAGTAAGTTCGATTATCCGTTCCTCGAATCAATCCAATCCATTCTTCCCATTTGTGACGAGTTCGTCATCGCCGTCGGCCATTCAGAAGACGATACGCTCGATAAAATCCGCGCTCTCGGTTCATCAAAGATCAGGATTATCGAGACAATCTGGGATGAATCGCTGCGTACGGGGGGGCATGTGCTTGCCGACCAGACGAACATTGCCCTCGATCAGGTTACGGGCGACTGGGCTTTCTATCTTCAAGCGGATGAGGTAATCCACGAGCGCGACCTTCCTGGCATCATCCGGGCAATGGAGCAACACCTCCACAACGTGCAAGTCGAAGGCTTTCTTTTTCCTTACCTCCATTTTTTCGGGAGTTATCGCTACGTCGGTTCATCGCGACAATGGTACAGACACGAAGTGCGCATCGTGCGGCCCGGAATCGGCGTACGGTCATGGAAGGACGCACAGGGATTTCGCATCAACGGTCGAAAATTGTTCGTCGTTCCCATCGATGCAACGATCTATCATTATGGGTGGGTGAAACCGCCAACCGTTCAACTTGAAAAACAACGCTCGTTCAACCGGCTGTGGCACACGGACGAATGGATTCAACGGAGACTCGGTGAGCTCCGAACCTATGATTATCAGAACGGAACGAAGCTTCGTCGCTTCGAGGGGACACATCCCGCGGTGATGAAGGCACGAGTTGAAGGCGAGAATTGGGGATTTGAATACGATCCCTCGAAAGTCCGCCAATCCGTGAAAGAGCGTGTGCTCGAGTGGATTGAAGAGGAGTTCGGGTGGCGTATCGGAGAGTACAAGAACTACAACCTTCTCTGACTACTGAAGAGACAATGCTAGCTCAGTCGGTTGTGTTCGCTGGCGCCGTTCGTCGGACAAGCGAATCGAGTTTCCACGCCGTCAAGATCAAGCCTACCACAAACCACCAGCCAAGGCAGTTGACAAACGTCCAATAGTAGTTCTGAAACAAGCTTCCGATCATCAAGCCGACAAGTGAGAAGGTTCCACCCAAAGCCGTAGCTCGGAGAAACGGATCGGTCGCTTTGCGTGAAACTCGAAAACCCACAAGTCCTCCTATCAGCCACATCAGCACAAAGCTGAAAAGACCCGGCACGCCGGAAGAAACGAGTGCATTCAGGTAATCGTTGTGTGGATGGACAATCGTATCGTAATATCCACCGGGAAGACGATAGGCCTCGAAGAAGTAATCCCAGTTATCCTGACCCACACCGAGGAACGGATAGTCAGCAGCCATACGGAGGGCAGTTGTCCAGAGATTGAGCCGGGTTTCGTTTTGTGAGAGATCGACAATCGAAAGCGCACGGTGATAAAGAGCCGGAACGGTAAGAATCCCGATCGCAGCCAAAATGATTAATCCGGCAGTCACGACAATCCCTAAACGACGACTTTTCATAAACGCAAAGAGGGGGATCGCGGCTCCGAACGACAGCCAGATACTTCGTGCAAACGTCCCTACCACCGCAAGAAAACTCACGGCTGCACCGACGGCATACTTCCACCTTCCCCGCTCTTTGAGTTCACTTCCGAGTGCGATAAAAAAGAAGAAGACCGTCATCGCGAATGCCGCGAAGGTCAAGTAGAAGCCATAGAACCCAACGGAGCGAAAGTAACCGTACCCGATGGAGGTAAGAGGCATGCCTCGGTAGAACTCGATGCCACCGACCGTCTGCCAAACACCGTACACCATCGCCACAAAAGCGGAGGTAAGGAAGAGAAGAACCACCCTTCTCAACATCCGTATTTCATCAATCGTCCACACCATCATCAGCATGAGAAGAGCAGACCACTCGTTATCAACCACAGCCATCATGCTGTGTCCTGCTCGCGGAGAAGCCGCTGCCGCGATGAAGTTCCAAATCAGATACGACAACCACACAACGAAGAACCAATGAAATGTGAACTGCCAGTTCTTTTTCAACACTCCTTCGAGGAGCCATCCAAGAACCGCGATTGCAATTCCAATTTGAGCAGGAACGTGGGAGATGGGCAAACTGAACGCAAACGTGAGAATTCCGATCTCCGTGGCACGCCGAAAGATGGAGGTGTTTTTCACCGCGTGCTTCCCCTTTCGACTACTTCGAAAAAGTCTTTCATCTCCGAAATCATCCTTTCCGATGTAATGGAGGCAACCGGTTGTCCAGATTCAGCGGTGACAAGCTTATGCTGAATTCGGTACGGGAGCCATTCGTGCATCCCCTGCAAAGGAGTAAAGAGACCGAGAACGGGCGTCTTCATAGCCGACGCGAAATGAATGATGGAAGTATCCGGCGTAACGCAGCAAAGCGCGCCCTCGATGATCGAGGCGATTTCAAGAAGCGTGGCATGGCTTTCGGGTGGAAACCTGAGACACCTCCAATTTCTCACCAGCTCTGTCGCGACACGTTCCATTTCCCGATCTCCCGGAGCGACAAGAAGAACGGTACGCATCTCCTTCCGTGTTCCGAGCCACCTCCCAAACAACGCTGCCTGCTGAGGAGATAATCGCCGCACTGCGTCCGTAGCGGAAAGATTGTAAATGATATACGTGCTCCCTTCCCCCCCATGGTTCCATCTTCGTAGACCGTTTCGACGCAGATACTCATGAACTCTGCGCTTGCTTGCTTCGTCCACATAGATTTCAAGCTCGAGGTCTTCCGGCTTCAGACCGATGCCAAAGACTTGCTGAATAATCGAGGCGAGCGTGTCAACCATGTGGGAGGCTCCCCGTTCGAGCACGAGGAGTCTGTTGAAATAAAACCGGTATTTGTCATCACCCTGTCCGACTTTGAATCCCTTTGGCGCGATCAGATTTGCGAGGAGCCCCCCCGTGGTCGTGCGGTTGAAAATGAAATTGATGACTACGTCGTATCGCTCCCTGCGTGCTCGGAACACTTCGCGGATCAAAGCGAGAGGTTGCGAGCTTACGACATACGTTGCGTCGACATGGGGATTGTTGCTGATCAGCTCAGCATTGAGGCGACTTGTCACCACCCCGATGTGAAGCGTCGGATGCAATCGCTTCAGGTTTCGAAAGATCGGGGTTGTCACGATCATGTCGCCAATCCGGTCGTAGCGAAGAAAGAGGATTTTTCGCACCGACATGAGATCAATCCGCTCTTCACGCCGTTCATTTCGGAAAAGTATTCGAAAAAGGGGATAGACGAGAAGATGGCGAAATGCGTACTCGAGCTTCGCAACGACCAATTTCATCCTACCTCAGAGCGATGGACAACCGGCGATGCGCCGTTGACGGAGTGAGATGTCATCAGGCGCTCGAAAGCTCGGAGGGCGGCCTGCGGGGAGATTTGCGTCAGATCGTCCACGTCGGTCACCAGCGTCTCACACGGTGTCCCGTACGGTTCCCAGATACGGAGTTGTTTGTTGGACTGGACATAGAGTACGACGCAAGGAATGCGAAAGGCGGCAGCAAGATGGACAGCTGAGGTATCAGGCGTCAAAAGATAGTTCACTCTTTCCACAAGCGCCGCGAAATGGTCGAAGGAATTCGTTCGAGGGGAAAGAACCACCGTGGGGAAAGGTCTGGCGATTTCCCTCGCCTCTGCCTCATCGCTCGGTTGGAACAACAGCAGAATGTGCGCATCCGGTTTTTTCTCGATGAGTCCGCGGATGAACGACCGGAAATGTTCTCGCCCCCAAAAACGCACTCCCCGTGCTGGTGAGATGTTGACACCGACCACCTCTTTACCTTCAATCTGATGGTTGCGAAAGAAATGTTGTGCCCGCTCGCGTGATGTTTGTGACACATGATAGTGGAGCGACAGATCTTCTTTCGACGGGTCGATACCGAATGCCGTAAGAAGTTGTGCAAGTCGCTCAACGATGTGCGACTCTTTGCGTGAGAGAAGCGGAACGGTGAGATCGTATGCGTATGCATTTTCCTTCTGGAGTCCGACCGTCCAGCGCGCGCCCGACAAAGCGCAAACCACCGTAGAAGTCGTGGAGGGATTGTCCATTAAATCGACCACGTACTCATATCGTTCGCGCCGGATGTTGAGCAGCACATCCATCGCGCTCCAGAGTGTCTTGCGGTATATCCACCGTTTGCGGACGAGCGGTTCGTTCTCCAGCACAAAGTAATTGTTCGTGCTCAGGAGAAAGTCGATCTGAATCCCCGGATAGTGTCGTTTCAGTATGCGGATGAGAGGTGTCGAGACAAGCACATCGCCGATCCGGTCCTGTCTTACAAACAGAACGGAGCTTAAGTTGAAATCGTACTGGTCGGGGCGTGGAGCACCACGCCGCACGATGAACCGAAGCGTTTTCAGGAGGAAGCGCCGGATTCCTACCTCGATGCGCTTAAGAATCGTCATATCTCCTCCGACGGCGTCTTCGCTTGTTCAGCGAATTGGAGTGAATAGAGCCGTCTGTAGAGACCCGACTCGTTCTTGAGCAATTCCTGATGCGTCCCCATTTCCACGATCTCTCCTCGATCCAGTACAAAGATGCGATCGCAGCGATAGATCGTGGAAAGACGGTGTGCAATAATGAACGAAGTCCTCCCCTCCATCAAATGATCGAGAGCTTCCTGAACAAGCAGTTCCGATTCCATATCCAAAGCGGATGTCGCCTCATCCAAGAGGAGAATGCGCGGGTTGCGGAGAATGGCACGGGCAATCGCGATCCGCTGCCGTTGCCCTCCCGAGAGTTGCACACCGCGTTCTCCCACTTCTGTCTCATATCCGCGTTCAAACTTCTCGATGAACTCGTGCGCATTTGCCATCTGTGCAGCGCGGAAAACATCGTCGCGTGAGGCGTCAAGATTGCCGTACAGTATGTTTTCGTAGATCGTCCCGGCAAAAAGCACCACCTCCTGCGGGACGGCCGCAATTTGAGATCGAAGCGACCTCAGGTTTATTTTGGAGATGTCTTTTCCATCGATGAGAATCGTTCCTTCGGAGACCTCATAAAATCTCGGAACCAGATTGATGAGGGTCGTTTTCCCGCTTCCGCTCGGTCCAACCAGCGCAACTTTTTCGCCCTGCGAGACGACGAAGTTGATGCGGCGAAGCGCCGGCACCCCGTCGTTGTAAGAGAAGCTCACATTCCGAAACTCAACCTCCCCGCGTTCGATCACCACCTTCTCCCCTTGATCGTCCTTTTGTTCCTGCTCAAGATCAAGCATCTCGAAAATGAGACCTGCGGAAACAAGGTTCTTCTGTAATCGCGCGACGCCTTCGCCAAGCGCCTTGACAGGTTTGGCAAGAGAGTTGATAAGAATCAAAAAGGTGATCATCGATTTCATTGTCATGCTTCCTTCCAGAAACAGGAAGCCGGTAAACACGACGAGAAGGGAGGCGACAAAGGTGTTGAAAAATTCATTGGTGGGACTCAACAAAGCCATGGTACGGACGATGCGCATCGAGTGACGATAGTTTTCATCGACTTTTCGTCGAAAGGATGCCCTCTCATAATCTTCTCGCGTGAATGACTTCACGACGCGAATCGCCGCGATCTTCTCCTGCAAGAAGGCAGAGATGTCAGCAAGTGTTTCTGTCAGATTCTTGCTGTGGGAGCGAATACGGTCGCCAAACTTGCGAGAAATCACTCCCGAAAGGGTAAAGATAAGGATCGTGAACAACGTCAGCTGCCAGTTGGAATAGAGCAATGCCGCCGCGAAGATCATAGTGAAGATCAGATTCTGAGCAATCTCCACGATCAAATAGAGCGATTGCTCCATATTGTTCACGTCGTTCGTAATGCGGGACATCACTCGTCCCGTCTTTTGTTGATCGAAGTAGCGAACAGGCAGGAGCAACACCTTGTCGAACAACTCAATGCGGAAGCGCATCAGAATTTTTTGTTGCGCCGAGCTCATCACGTACTCTCGCACATATGTGAAGATTGCTTTCAGGGTGATGATGGCCAACAGTACGAGAGCAAAGATCAGGATAAGCTGCATCGCTTCCCCCCGACCGTCAATATTGACGTGCCCAACCGTCACGCCGACAAGTTCAAGCGGCATATCGAGAGCGATGGGACGCCCCTCCGCTACAACCTCCCCGATTTTTTGAAGCACCTCGAATAACTGAGCGATCAAAAAAGCGGAAACGGCGTCTGACGAGCTCATGATTGCCACGGAGAACAAACCGGCGGCGATCCGCCACTTATACGCGATGAAATAGCTAAGAAGTCGCCAGAAGATCTTCATGAAATCTTCAGGTTATGGAGAATCAGAAAGTTCTGATGTGCACGCGAAGAAATCTTCGAGGATCCCGATTGAGCAAAGCGTTCCTTTTCCGGGAAGGAGCACAGTTCGTACATCGAACAGGCGTGACACTGTGGCCGTTGAGCGCGACAAACCGTTCGGCCAAACCGGATCAGATTGACGTGAAAGCTATAGGCGTGCCCCTTTGGAAGAAGGGCTCGCATGCGCTCAAATGTTTCTTCTGCACTCTTCGTTCGCACAAGACCCAACCGATTCAGGACACGATGGATGTGCGTATCGACAGGAAACACATCCCGCCCCAAGGCAAACACCAAAACGCACGCAGCGGTTTTCAATCCGACGCCTTTCATCGAGGTCAGATACTCGATCGCTTCGTCGTCCGAAAGCTTCTTCAGGAAGTCGAGCCGATATGCACCCCGATCTTTCTTGATAGTACGCAAAATCTCCTTCATGCGTCTCGCTTTCTGATTCTTCAGTCCGCCAACTCGAATGGTGGATGCGAGGCGCGAGAGGGGCGCACGGGCGACATCGCGCCACGACGGAAAGCGTCTCCGCAACTGTACCCATGCCTGATGGCTGTTACGATCATTGGTGTTTTGCGAGAGGAGCGTCGCAATCAACGAGTCGAGCGGGTCTTCCCTTCGAGTTGGTCGTGAAGGTCTTCCAAAGACCTCTTCGAGCGTGAGAATGATGCGTGTAATCGATCCGGGTAATAAGGTTGATGTCTTGTTCGGCTTCGCCACGTTCATCCGTCACGCTTGCTTCAGCTTGAGAGCGAGACATTGGTCACATTCACAGAGCGCACGAAGGTGCTCCCACGTATAGAGCCCTGTGCTGTGCCCATCTCCCCACGTTACGCCGAGCGCATACGCGCCGACCTGGTGAGCTCCCTTCAAATCGTATTTGCCGGGAAGTTCAGGCTGAGGAACGGGGGTGTACGTCTTCAACAGCACCGTTTCACCTTTACATCCCGCACAGGGGCAGTTATCGCGCAGAGTTCGCAAGGACGTTTTCCCTCGATGTCCGTCATCCCACGTAATGACAAGGAAGTTCGTGTTTGTCGCTGAATCGGATTCCAGTTTGATCTGTGTCGGTATCATGCGTTAAGCCCAAAACGAAAAAAGGACAACCGCACTTGATTGTCCTTTCTCAATATGCCCATCCACAACATGAAGGATGACGTTCGTGTGGAGGTACAGGAGGAAACGTATTTGTTTCGTAAAGCCGAGATCTCAAATGTCGTCAACGATCGAGACAACGATTGGTGGACCGTACCGGGGTCGAACCGGTGACCTCCACAATGCCATTGTGGCGCTCTCCCAAACTGAGCTAACGGCCCAACATAAAATTGCTCCTCTCAGTCATCTCGAATCCCGAGCGCTCTTCTAACCAACCGAATCCCTGAGACCGTACAAAATGTAGGGCAGGACGCCCTCCAGCCAAGCTCCTGCGAAAACGAACAAAATTGCCGGAATCTTGAATTCGCGGCAGGCGTTAATTGAACTTTTGTACGGCCACGTCCAAAACAGGGTAAGTCGTGCAAGCCCGAAGTATTCGGCCGAGATCGAACGGCACAAATATACCCAACCTGTGAAGCAATGTCAACGAGAAATTTCTTGCAGCCGCGTGACTATTTGTGTAATTTTTTGTGTCAACAACTGCAATCATATGAGACTCTTACTTCTTCTTGCAATCTGCCTTCACTCCCTTTTCGCGCAAGACGCTCGTCTCCTTCCACTCACGATCCTCCATTGGAACGATTTTCATTCACACAACGAACCGTATCGCGTCACTGTAAAAAGTGCCACAACACAAAGAGATACGAGCTACTTTGTGGGCGGCGCTGCAAACTTCCTTGGCTATCTGAATCATTACCGTGCCCAGGCTCAACACGTCCTCTCACTTCACGCGGGAGACGAGTTCCAGGGAACGCCCGTCTCCTTATACACCTTCGGCCGGTCGCAGATTGAGCTTCTCAACATCATACGCCCGGATGCCATGGTGCTGGGGAATCACGAGTTCGATTACGGGAGCGAACGACTTCGCAGCTATTTCCCTCTTGCCCGGTTCCCCCTTCTTTCTGCCAATGTATTCGATGCAAAATCGAACAAAACATTTGGCGAACCAACACTTCTTTTTAGAAAAGGCGAAATGTCAATTGGGGTCATTGGGGTGACACATCCGGACCTCGAAACTCTGGTGATACGTGACAGTCTTGTTGGCATTGTGATGCTCGACCCAGATAGCGTCGTCGCACATCACGCTGCCGACCTTCGAATGAAAGGGGCCGATATCATCATCGCTCTCACCCATCAAGGATGGGCATGGGATTCGGTGATGGCAATGAAGCATCCGTCCATCGATGTGATCGTCTCTGGTCACGACCATACTCCCTTCTTCAAGCCGCGCAAGGTCAATCGATCGGTGATCGTCCAGGCCGGCCACGGGGGACGTTACCTCGGGAAGCTTGATCTGATGGTGGATACGCAGGGCGATTCTATCTACAGCTATCAAGGAAGACTCATCGAGAATCGGTTGGGAGTCGTGCCCCCTGATTCCGTTCTGGCTGTGAAGGTGGAGGAATTAGAGGGAGCACTGCGCGCTGCAATGAACGAAGTCATCGGCACGTTGAAGACTCCGTGGCAAAGAACGACGGGGCGAGAACGTCGAGAATCGAACATCGGAAACTGGCAGACTGATGTGATGCGTGCTTACGCTCAAGCGGACGTTGCTTTTCAAAATTCATCGGGGATTCGAACGAGTCTGGATGCCGGACCGATCACCGTGGGAGATATGTGGAGAATAAATCCCTTCGGAAACTTCTTTGTGGTGGTAACGGTGCCGGGTTCGGTGTTGAGACGGATGTTGGAGTTCCAAGCCGGCGTGAACACGCAAGAATGGTGTCAGGTCAGCGGCATTCGCTATGTATTCGATTCGAGGAAGCCGATGGGAGAACGCATTATGGAGGTAGAAGTGGGAGGGAAGCCGATTGATGATATGAAATCGTACCGGGTCGTAACGAACAACTATGTCCTGAGCAATTCCACAGCCCATTTTGGCGTCGACCTCCGGTCGTATCCTCGGGAATCGCTTCCGAAATTGGACCGCGACGTCTTTATCGACGCCATCCGGCAACAAAAGATCATCGTTTCAGTGATCGATGGAAGAGTTAAAGACCTTGCACTTCAATAAGTTCCGATCGAAAGAAGATATGTTCGGACAGACATTGAGGTCATCCACAAAGCGTGTTCAAATCCGAAACGCGATTGCGCTCCTTGCACTCTTCGTCCTGACGATGTTCTCTGCGTGTGAAAATGAAATCAACAATCCGCCGGCAGACGACATCGTGTTTCCTGATGTGAATGTGAGCTATACCCAACATGTGCAGCCGCTCTTCTCAAGACGCTGTGCCATCGGTGGATGCCATGCGGGGAGTAGTCCGGCAGCCGGACTCGATCTCACTCACCCCTCCTATAACCGCTTAATGAATCACGTCCCTCGCCTCGTAACCGCTCGAGAGAGCAATAACAGTCTCCTTATCCAGCGACTCGACGGAAGGATCCAGCCCCGAATGCCCCTCAACAGCACGCCTCTTACCACGAATCAACTGAATGGAATGAAGAGGTGGATAGATGAAGGGGCTTTGAATAACTAACGGATGTTACGCAAACAGCTTTTTTTGATGTTTTCATGGTTCCTTTTGGATGTTACTTTCTTTGATGCCAAAGAAAGTAACCAAAGAAAGCATTCCGATGATGTTTCTGCGTGAAATCAGTAACTAGAAGAAAGTGGCACGAAATGATGAAGGGGGAAATCGCGCTTTCCTCAAACACATGGACAACGATTCAAGAAATGATACCTGGTCGAGCCTCACAATACGCTTCAGGACGGCCTACCCCTTCCCCTCTTCCACCCTCACGTCCCTCCCCCACTGCAGTTTGCGTCGCAGCACTTCAAAATAGCTCGTACTCACTCGCTTGACCAACCGAGCGGCAAAGGGCGCCCTCTTGATTGTAACCTCTACGGGAGTTCGAAGGAGCACCTCTTCCTGACCATCAGCCGTTAGATGTATGGCTTCGGGAGCACGCGCAATTTTGAGTTTGATAATGGAATCATCCGGAACGATGACGGGACGTACAGTGAGTGTGTGTGGACAGATGGGGCTTATGGTAATAACGCGACTGGTGGGAATCACAATCGGTCCACCGTTTGCAAGAGCATAGGCTGTCGAACCAGTAGGTGTGGAAAAGATCACCCCATCGGCGGAGAACGTGGCGAGGTACTCGTCGTTTACATACGTCTCAAAATCGACAACACGCGGCGAGCCATATTTGTCAACAACAACATCGTTTAACGCAGCATAAGTTTTTCGAGACGAGCGAGTTGACGCAGATAGCATCATCCTTTCCTGAAGAATATATTTACCTTCGGTGATCTCCTTCAGACATTCTTCGAGCTCGTCGACGGAGACTTCCGCAAGAAATCCCAACTTGCCTACGTTGACGCCAAGAATGGGCGTGCTCCTCTTGGCAACAAGGCGGGCCATTTGAAGGATCGTTCCATCCCCACCCAACGAAATCAAAATGTCACAAGCACTTGCAAGCTTTTGTCGAGGAACGATTTGATCTCTTTTCAAGGGGTTAGAATGGAGTGGCTTTTTGAGCTTCTCAGAGAGACTCGCCTCAACAACAAACTCGGTTCGATGAACTTGAAAGCGAGAAATGATGTCCCGAGCTATCTCCGGAACCGCAGGCTTCGCGAGATTACCGGCAATTCCGAATTTCACTCTGATTCCTTTTCTTGTTCAGCCTGCGGTGCGGACTTGGCAAGCTCATCGACGTAATTGAGCTTCAGTTCCTGAATTACCGTCTTCAACAGACGCTCTTCATCCTGTGTCAGGTTGCCCTTCGTCTTCGCTTGGATCATATCGAGGGAATCAATGGCGAACTGCGCTTGCTCAAGATCACGTTCGATCTTATCAGTGGCAGGATTCTTCACCTTCCCCATATGCTGCATGGCAACGGCTTGAAACATCAGAACAAGACTAACGAAGTGTGCGCTCTCTTTTTCACTTGTGGTCATTGCCAGAATTCCTTGAAGAATGGAGACTTAACTCCCATAATTTTGTATACTTTACAAAGACATAGAAAGAAGAGAGGAGAGACAAGACAAAGCCCGCAAACCCATCGAGAAAACCCGCGCGGAGTATGTACATCCTGACAAACACCCAGGGGGGACGCACCAACACCTGATTGATCCGGAACCGTTCGCCCTGAGAAGCCATCTTCTCCGCCGCTAGGGTCGTATAGCGGTTGAACTTCTCAAAATAATGCGACAGCGATGGATCGGTGTAATGGAGAAGGTCATTGCGAAGTTTGGCAACGGTCCCCTCGACTACCAAACGCTCGTGCACCCGATCTTCGGTAAATCTACCCGCTTGGCGACGGAACAAACGGAGCACGTAACCCGGATACCAACCGCAATGATGAATCCACTTCCCCAAAAAGTTTGCAAGGCGAGGAAGTTCGTACCCGTTGATGGAACCGCTCGCACGAAGCACTGTCCGGATCTCTTCCCCCAACTGCTCGGTCACCCGCTCGTCAGCGTCAAGCCACAGTACCCACTCTGCGGTGCATTGAGCAAGTCCAAAGTTCTTCGCCGCACCGTAACCATCCCACTTGCGCTCAAACACCTTCGCCCCCTTCGATCTCGCTAGTTCCGCTGTTCGATCTGAGCTCCCGCCATCCACAACCACTATTTCATCGGCCCACCGAACGCTTTCCAGACACGCTTCGATATTTTCTTCTTCATTTTTGGTGATGACGATGACAGCGAGATTCGACAAACGGCCTCCGGCTCAATTGCCCAGTACGATATTGACGAGTTTGTTCTTTACGACAATCGTACGTATCACTTTCTTTCCATCGAGATAACGCTTAATATTTGAATCTGCACGCGCAAGATTCTCAAGCTCATGTTCCGCGGTATTCAAAGGAACTTGCATCTTCGATCGAACCTTGCCGTTGATTTGGAAGACGACTTCGACTTGCGATTCAATTGTCTTGGCCTGCTCATACGAGGGCCACGGTTCATAGGCAAGAGACTCCGCATGTCCCAATCTTTGCCAGAGATCCTCGGCAATGTGTGGTGCAAATGGCGAGAGGAGAAGCACGAAGTTTTCCAGCTCTCGACGCGGCTTCACGTCGAGCTTCATTGCTTCGTTGACGAATATCATCAACTGCGAGATAGCCGTGTTGAAACGAAGTGCTTCTATATCCTCACCGACCTTTTTCACGGTTTGATGGTACAACTGCTCAAAATCGGGAGAAGGATCGATATGCTGAATGCTCACATCAATTCCCCCCTCCTCGGTAATGAACAATCTCCAGACCCGGTTCAAAAACCGAAACACCCCTTCCACTCCCTTCGTGCTCCACGGCTTCATCTCCTCCAACGGACCCATAAACATCTCAAACAACCTCATCGAGTCTGCACCATATTGAGCGACGATATCGTCAGGATTGACCACATTACCGCGCGACTTGGACATTTTTCGCGAATCCTCACCCAAAATGATGCCCTGGTGGCGAAGCTTCATAAACGGCTCTTTCGTGCTCACATAGCCGAGGTCGAAGAGGACTTTGTGCCAGAACCTCGCGTACATAAGGTGCAGAACGGCATGCTCGGCTCCCCCGACATACAGGTCTATCGGCATCCAGTATCGCTCTTTTGCCGGATCGACAAATTGGCGATCGTTGTGGGGATCAATGAAGCGAAGATAATACCAGCACGATCCAGCCCACTGGGGCATGGTGTTTGTCTCCCGCCTCCCTTTCAATCCGGTTTCCGGATCTACAACCTCCACCCACTCCGTTGCAAGTGCGAGGGGCGATTCCGTCGTGCCGCTGGGCTGAAACTTTTTGAGGTCGGGCAATAATAACGGCAGCTCCGATTCCTTTAACGGCTTCAAGGTTCCATCTTCAAGATGGATGATCGGAATCGGCTCGCCCCAGTACCGCTGTCGTGAGAAAAGCCAGTCACGAAGTTTATAGTTGACCTTCCCCTCCCCAAGCCCCTTTTGCTCCAGCCACTCAATGATCTTTCTCTTTGCATCATCGACATGAAGACCATCGAGGAAACCACTATTGATAGCGGGACCATCGCCGAGGTACGCTTTCCCTTCGAAACCGGCCGGCGGTTGCACTGTTCTAACGATGGGAAGGTTAAATTTCTCGGCGAACTCCCAATCGCGTTCATCCTGCCCCGGTACAGCCATAATTGCACCCGTCCCATATCCCATTAACACGTAGTCAGCAATCCAGATGGGAATCTCTTGTTCGGTTGCCGGATTGATCGCATAGCTGCCGCTGAAAACGCCAGTTTTCTCCTTCTCCATTCCCCTCTCACGTTCGCTTTTCAACGCGGCCTGTCGCCGGTATTCCTCGACGCTCGACCGTACCTCTGGAATGGTGAGAACTTCAACAAGTGGATGTTCAGGGGCGATGACCATATAAGTTGCACCGAAGATCGTATCCGGGCGCGTGGTGAAAACCGTCAGAACCTCCTTCCTTCCCTTCAGAGGAAATCTGATCTCGGCCCCCTCCGACCTCCCGATCCAATTACGTTGTTGTTCCAGGGTCGATGTCGGCCAGTCGAGTCCCCTCGCATCCTCCAGCAGTCGTTCGGCATATGCTGTAATCCTCATCATCCACTGGCGCATAGGGCGTCGCTCCACGGTATATCCCTTCTCCATCCACTCATCAACTTCTTCGTTAGCGAGCACTGTACCCAGCGCTTCACACCAATTCACAGGAACTTCTGCAATGTAGGCAAGCCGGAATTGGGATAGGAAATCGTGCCGCTCCTTTTTCGATTTCCTTTTCCATTCTTCGCCCGAGAAATGTTCGACCACGCTCAGTTCTTTCGTTCCTTGTCCCTCTAACTCATTCTCGAGCATCGAAATGGGACGCGCTTTTCGAACCCGCGGGTCGAACCAAGAGCTATAGAGTTGTAGAAAAATCCATTGCGTCCATTTGTAGTAGCGGGGGTCGGTGGTGTTGATCTCGCGGTCCCAGTCGTAACTCAAACCCAGCATCTTGATCTGACGACGAAAGGTGTCGATGTTCTCTTCCGTCGTGATGCGAGGATGGATGTTGGTCTGCATGGCGTACCGCTCGGCTGGCAGGCCAAAAGCGTCCCACCCCATCGGGTGGAGGACGTTATACCCTGTCATTCTTTTATAGCGACAAAGAATGTCTGTTGCGGTGTAGCCTTCGGGGTGACCAACGTGTAATCCTGCGCCGGAGGGGTAAGGAAACATATCAAGCACATAAATCTTTTTCCGCGTCGGATCTTCAGCGGTCTGAAAGATCTTTTTCCGTTCCCAGTACTCTTGCCACTTTTTTTCAATATCGAGATACTGATACTTCATGTCGTATCACTGCTTCAGTTTGTCCCGTTCAATGTGAACATTGCGGGAAAAATGTAAGAAATAAGTGTCCCAATATCAACGAAACGAATCGGACGCGCTAAGGAGAATCATTACCACGTGACGTTGGGATCGAGAATTGTGACTCCGAAGGAGAGAAGATTTGCACGCTTGGGCGTTGGATTGATTCCGGTATCAGAAAGATATTCGTACGTGAAACCAATTCTGAAGTGCGCCTTGCCGCGAAGTGCAATGCCCGCGGAAACCCCGCCGTTGAATGTTAGTTCGCGTATCCTGTCAAGGCGGATGACGATGCTTTCCTTTCCGCCAAAGGTATTGACTGTGAACCACCCTCCGGCATACCAGCCGAAAAGCTGGCGACCCGCTTCTCGCACGTGAACATTTGCACCCGCACTTGCCAGAAGACGTTTCCAATTGAGCGATGTACTCTGCAAATGCTTTGGAATGCGATCGTCTTGTCGAAGTGTGTAGATATCAAGTCGAAATGCAGCCAAAGCTTCATCGGTGTTTATCTTCAATGGCAGGAGATATTTGCCAAGCACACTTCCGAAAATGAGCGACCGCTCCTTGCCAAGAATAAGATTATCAACGTCGTGCTTACATCGGTGATAGTATCCGATTTGCCAAAAACCCCTTCCTGTCCGCTTGGTGTAGAGAAAGCCCTCCTCCCAAAATGTCGCTCTCGGATTAAAGCGAATATCGTTATGAGGATCGGCAATGAACTCGATACTGCTTGTAAATGCGAGACTCTGATCGTTGCCGATGCGAAGCAGTTCAATGAACGCGCCAAGCTGCTGAAGCCAGGCATGCTCTGCATCCCTCGCCAACCGATATGCTCCGAATCCACCCCACCCGGTGACGGAGTGAATAAAGATCGTTGTATCGCTCGAAGCGGTCGTATTTCCGCCGAGAGGATTTAACGTAAACCAACGTTCAGGCATGCGCTGGCCATGGAGAAGGGATGACAGAGAGAGGAGAGTCAAAACCAAGATGCGCAAACGCATGGCAGGATCCTCCTGACTGAAAATGGAAAAAGCCCAAGGATGGGCTTACAGGATAGAGTTGATCACTTTGTGCCCCCGAGACGATTCGAACGTCCGACCAACGGTTTAGGAAACCGCTGCTCTATCCATACTGAGCTACGGGGGCGTTGGACACCTTCTACGATGAACGAACTGTCGTAAAGTAACGAAGATTTGACGCGAGCGCAAGAGAGAAGGGGATGTAGCGAAGATGTCAATTGTAGTAAACAACCTTGTCCGGCAAGTGGATATCGACAAGCAGTGCATTTGATTGACCGTCGCGCACTTCCGCCACGGGTGCCGAACCGCGGTGTCGAATCGTGACCATCATCTCCAGAAGAATCTCACTCCGGGCATCGGCAGTGAGGGAACGCCATTGCTTCTTCTCCACTTTCAAAATGCTCTTTTGATCGGTTGAATGGAATGACTCCACAACACCCGCCCGGAGAAGTCGAGGCAACGTATCCGATTCAAACTTCTGAGCAATGCGCATCGACTCCATGTATGATGTAGAAAGTCGCAAAATGCGGTCACGGACCTCGGCTGCCTCCGCGCCCGCTGCCGGACTCTTCTTTTGCGCTTCTCGTTCAAGCACGGCATCCACGGCGAGGTACGCAACGAAGATAGCTACAATGAGAAGGGTTAAATGCTGCAACGTATCGGATTCGGGCTGCGATTCCTTCATTTCTTCTTTCCATCCCATATCTTGAATTCAATTACGAGCACCACAAGGTCCGTTGTGCCGACATTTTCTTCCGCGTGAGTGACCGGCTCTCGCCAGAGAATATCCCCGTTTTTTTCTCGAGGATAATGGATAATAACATGAAAGATCGAGCCATCGACTTCAGCCTTTCAATCGAAGCTCACTAGACAGTGTACCAAAGTTGCATTCCAATTACAACAGCGGCTCGACATTCTTGCTTTTCCCCCCTCCTTTCAGTACTATCACGCAGCAACTCATCACACATAACGGACACACGGTGCGGTCTCCCCCCTCAGGATTGCTACCAGACTCATTGCTCCAACGCGTTCGGAATCTATTTCCACACACCTTACAGGGAGTCCTGTACCTGAACCACGCGGCAACGAGCCCCCTTCATCGAAGGGTCGTTGAAGCCATCTCACACCATCTTGAGGACCGTTCGAAAGGAAAGCTGGAGACGTGGTTCGACGACCTTCCCATGCTAGGCGAAACGCGTCGAATGATCGCACGACTCATCAACGCTGAGTCGGAAGAGCGAATAGCCCTCACGGCAAACACTTCCGACGCCATCAACATCGTCGCGTCGGGATTGCCATGGAGCTCGGGAGATCACATCCTGCTCAATGAGATGGAATTCCCTGCCAATGTATGGCCATACGTGGCGGTCAAACGATATGGTGTAACTCTCGAATTCCTTCCTTGTCCCGAAGGGAGCATTACAGTCGAGTCGATCCAGCGTTCCCTGCGGCCAACAACAAGAGTAGTTGCCCTGAGCGCGGTTCAATTCCTTACGGGATACAGGGCCGATCTGGAGTCGATTGGGGCGCTCTGTCGATCGCGCAACATCCTTTTTATTGTGGATGGCATTCAGGCAGTGGGCGCTGTGCCCGTCGATGTTCAGCGCATGAAAATCGATGCGCTTGCAGCGGGGGCTCAAAAATGGCAAATGGCTCCTCAAGGAACCGGATTTCTCTATCTGACGGAAGAACTCCAGCACCGGGTACAACAGGCCTATGTTGGATGGCTCAGTGTCGAAACGCCGTGGAACTTCGTCGATTATAACCAACCGCTTGCACACTCGGCACGGCGATACGAAGGGGGCACGTTGAACATTACAGGACTGTGGGGCTATCACGCCGCTTTACAATTACTGCTTGAGATCGGCATTCCGGCAATCGCAGACCATATTCTCTCTCTCACAGAAAAACTCAGTATGTGGCTCTCCCAACTTCCCGGGGCCCAGCTTCTTTCTCCGTCACTTCGCGAAGAGAGAGCCGGAATTGTCACAATTGGGCTTCCGGCATCTCTTTCCGCCGATGCCGTTTTCCAAGTGCTGTCAGAGCGGCGAGTTCAAATATCTCTCAGAGAGGGAAAGTTGCGTTACTCCCCTCACTTCTACAACTCACCGGCCGAAATGGAGTCGGTAGCCGAATTGACGCGGGAAGCAATCGAGCTTGCCGGAAGAAACAGCTGAAACGATGGCTTCTTTCCCACATAGCTCCTCCATCCACCGATTTCCGAAATACTGTTCGAAGAACTGCGGTAAGAGCGGAAACCGCCACCCGAAGTTCCGCACGGTAGTTGGGATCTTATGTTTACTCTCGGTTATGGTCTCACATCCCCATGCTCAATACGTAACGACCCTTCGCCTGACGGATTGGGCTGATTTGAAGGAGCTGGAGCTGACAAAGGAAACGTTGAATGAATTTCATCGTCGCTATCCGCATATCCGGGTAATGTACGAACCATCCCCCGGCAGAGAATATGAGCCGAAGATACTCGCCTCTCTTGCCGCGAATGAAGCTCCCGATGTCTTCCTCCTCGATTCGAAACTCCTTCCCACCTTTACCAATAAGAAGATTTTGCTCGATCTCTCACCATACTTCGATGAATTCGGTATTGATACCACGATGTGGTTCCCGAACGTGCGCGCAATTGCACAGAAGAACAATGCGTATTACGCATTGCCTAAAGGCTTTACTCCGTTGATGGTGTACTACAACAAAGATGTCTTTGTTCAAGCCGGCCTTCCGTTCCCAAGCTCCGATTGGACATGGAACGACTACCTTGAACTTGCGAAGAAGCTCACAAGGGATGTTGATGGTGATGGTAAGATCGACATCTATGGAACTTCCTTCGACAACAGGTATTTCTATTGGATCCCGTGGGTGTGGTCGGCCGGTGGCGATGTGGTGAGTCCCGACGGCAACCAGGCCACGGGCTATCTTAATTCACCGCGAACGGAAGAAGCCTTGAAATTTCTCATTGATCTGCGCACGCTTCATCACGTTGCTCCTGAGACGGGGACGTGGATCCAGACGGAACGGACTGGCGCTCAATCACAGCTCTTCGCAGCAGGCAAGATTGCGATGCACGTCGATGGACATTGGCGCTTGCCGGCCCTTTTGCCCCTCATCGAATCGGGAAAACTCAACATCGGTGTAATCGGATTGCCAGCCCATCCCCGAGGTGGAAAAGTGAACGTGATGTATGAATCGGGCTGGTGCGTTCCTGTGAGCACAAAACATCCGCGAGAAGCGGCTCTCCTTGCGGCGTTTATGTCTGATGCGACGGCAAACTCGATTCGGTCCACACGACGCCTGGAGTTACCGGCGGTCGTTTCGGTTGCGCAATCCCTTGCAGAAAATGATACGCTCGGTTTGGAACGAGCCTTCTTCGAGGAGGTGCGTTACTGTCGTCAACCGTGGGGCTCGATTATCGAACGGTTTAGCGAAATTGAACGGGTTCTGCAAGATGCCGTCGATGAGGTGTTGATCAACAGGCAGCCGCTGCACGAAACAATGACCCGCTACGCAGGGATGATTGATCGGATGCTCGAAAACATTCGTCAGCATCAAGATTATGAATTCCGACCAATTCGCGAGCATACGGAGATTGTGTTATTTCTTCTTGTCGTTACGTTGCTCACGTTCCTTGGTGCAACAATGATGTATCTTCTCGCACGCCGGAATGATCGCCGCTCCACTCGGCATGCACTCCTCTTCCTCTCCCCTTCGTTGCTTCATCTTATTTTCTTTGTCTTTACGCCTATTGCCTTCGCGGCGTATTTGAGCTTGCATCGCTGGGACATAGTTGTTGCCGATAAACCGTTTATCGGTCTGGAAAATTTCCGCGAAATGTTGAGCGATGATGCCTTTTGGAATGCGGTGTTCAACACGCTGATCTACAGTCTGAATGTACCGATCAGCATGTCGATTGCTCTGGCCGTTGCCGTCATGCTGAACAGAAGATTGACCGGTATGGCCCTCTTGAGGACGCTCTATTTTCTCCCCAGCATCACTTCGTTTGTAGCAATCGCCCTTGTCTGGATGTGGATGTATCATCCGTCGTACGGTATGGCGAACTTTGTGCTCTCCACGTTGGGGTTGTCCCCACTGCCGTGGCTCAATTCCCCTGAGACGGCGATGATATCGATCATCATCTTTTCAGTGTGGTTGAGTATGGGATATCAGATGGTGATCTTCCTTGCGGGTTTGCAGGGAATTCCCCGCGAATTGCTCGACGCAGCCCGCATCGACGGTGCAGGTTCTTTTCAGCGCTTCTGGCGCGTCACCTTTCCGTTGCTCAAACCGACGACGTTTTTTATTCTCGTCACCTCGCTCATCAGCTCGTTTCAGGTCTTTACCACGATCTATGTTATGACTGCCGGCGGTCCTGTTAAGAGCACGGACGTTATTGTCTACCACATCTATCAAGCTGCGTGGGAGCAGCTTCGGATGGGATATGCCTCCGCGCTTTCCTGGGTCTTGTTCGTTCTCGTGGTCATTGCTACATGGATTCAATTCAAGGTTGGCTCCGTGAGCGTGGAATATTCATAAGTGACGTTACGCAGAAACATTTCTTGATCTGCTTTTCGGATATCACTCGGCATGCAGGAGAACCTACGATGAAAACCTCCGCGATTAAACGCATCGCCATCAATACCGGCGGTGGTGACGCGCCGGGACTCAACGCCGTGATACGAGCTGTCACCATCGCCGCGCTCAACCGCGGATGGGAAGTCCTCGGCATTCGCGACGGCCTTAATGGCATTTTTCTTCCTCACCTCTATCCCGAGGGAGGTGTCTTTTCTCTTACGCGTGAGCGCGTCCGGGGAATTACCCACCTCGGAGGAACGATCCTCGGCACGACCAATAAAGGAAATCCATTGAAGTACCCCACTCAACGAAAAGACGGCACGTGGTATGAGAAAGACCGTTCCGACGAAGTGGTACGGGCTTTTAAGAAGATGAAGATCGACGCTTTGGTTGCCGTCGGTGGGGACGGCTCGCTCACCATCGCACACGCCCTCGCGCAAAAAGGCCTCCGCGTCGTCGGCGTACCGAAAACGATCGATAACGATCTCGACAAAACGGTGATTACCTTCGGATTCGACACGGCGGTCTCCTTTGCCACCGCCTGCATCGATCGGTTGCATTCGACTGCAGAATCCCACCAACGCGTCATGGTGGTAGAGGTCATGGGAAGATATGCCGGCTGGATCGCGCTCAACAGCGGCGTCTCCTCAAGTGCCGATGTCATTCTTATTCCAGAAATTCCGTTTGATCTGCAGAAGGTTGCGGACAAGATCAAAGAACGGGAGAAAGGAGGCTCAAAGTTCACCATGGTCGTTGTCGCTGAAGGAGCAAAACCGAAAGGTGGAACCGTTTCTGTCGTTTCCAAGGAATTAGGGAGAGCAGAAAGACTCGGAGGCGTGGGTGAACGTGTCGCAAGTGACATTCAACAACTAACGGGGAAAGAAACGCGCTGCGTCGTGTTGGGACACCTACTCCGAGGCGGCACGCCCACCACGTTTGACCGACTCGTTTCCCTTCGCTTCGGCGCCGCAGCCGTGCGCGCCTTAGAACAAGGAAAATCGAATGTGATGGTCGCTCTCGATCCTCCAACCGTCCGGTATGTTCCGCTGGAACAAGTGACAGGCCGGATGAAGGCCGTTCCACTAGATTGCGATACGATCCTCAGTGCTCGTGACCTCGGCATCAGCTTCGGAGATTAACCGTGAAATTGATCGTCCGCATCGCACTCTACGGAGTACTCCTACTTATCGGAACAACCATGCTCCTCCCTTTTCTCTGGATGGTGAGTACTTCGTTGATGACCGAAGGGGAGGTGTACAGCTTTCCTCCGCAGTTCGTTCCCGAAACACCGCAATGGCAGAACTTCCGCGAAGCATTGACGATGCAACCGTTCGGACGATACTTTCTCAACACGATGATCGTCGCTACTGCATCTGTGGCTGGTCAATTGATGTTCTGTTCCATGGCGGCATATGCGTTCGCTCGGCTGCGTTTTTCATGGCGGGAAAAGGTCTTCGGATTGTATCTCTCCACAATGATGATACCAGCGATCGTAACCGTTCTTCCCGCTTTTCTCCTTGTCAACACATTCGGTTTGATGAATACATACTGGGCCCTGTTCGGGCCGACCCTTTCGAGTGTATGGGGAATCTTTCTCCTGAGGCAGTTCTTTCTGACACTCCCAAAAGATCTGGAGGATGCAGCTCGTATCGACGGCGCTTCAGAATTTCGGATCTTCTGGAGCGTCATTCTCCCTTTATCGAAACCTGCACTGGCCACGCTGGCGGTCTTTGCGTTTATGGGAAGCTGGAAAGACTTCCTCTGGCCGCTCCTGGTGACAAACCAGAATGAGATGCGGACCGTCGAAGTGGGTATCGCGAATTTCAATTCGCTTTATCTCACCGACTGGCCACATCAAATGGCCGCGGCATTGGTGGTGATGCTTCCGGTGATCCTCCTTTTTCTTGTACTACAAAAATATTTCGTGCGTGGCATTGCAACGACCGGCATGAAAGGATAACAGACAGACCTATGAAGATTATGCACCACAGTTTTGATACCTCAATGCCTTTTTACCTTATAAAGCCATTTCTGTTAAGTTGCTTGATCGTTTCGCTCAGCCTGGCTCAGACGGGGACCATTCCCGCCTTCCGTCTCGAACCCAACGAACTCGAGTTGACTCGACTCGCCCAACCCGGAGCATATTTTGACAAGGTTGGTCGTCGGTTTGCCGTCCTCGGCTACGAAAGTGGCACGTTCGAAGCGTGGGCATATCCCCTCAAACTGTACAGAAACGTCGAGCTTTCCTTTCTCGTCGGAAGCTCCACCGAACCAATCAAGGGACGCGACATCGTCAGACGAATCCACGTTACCCCCGAAGCAACCGTGCTGGTCTACACCTACCAGTCATTCACCGTGCGTACGATTTTTGTTACGCCAATTGATGAGCCGGGAGGATTCATTCTGTTAGCAGTTCAGACGACCGAACCTCTCAACATCGTCTGCAGCTTCCTTCCTGTCCTGCAGCCAATGTGGCCTGCAGGCATCGGTGGACAATCTGCACGATGGTTAGATGACGTCAAAGCCTATCAGATTTCGGAGCCAACGCGCCGGAACACAGCATACATCGGTTCGCCGGCTGCCTCTGGTATCTCTTATACGCCAGCTCATATGCTTTCAGACCAACCAAATCAATTCAAGATCGAAATCAGAGACCCCTCCGCCCTTACTGCCCGCTACATTCCGATTGTGATGGCAGGAGGCCGAGGGAGTAGAGATAGCATCAAAGCAATTTATCAACGACTTACCTCTGACCCCGAACGATACTACAGGCAGAACGTCGAGCATTATGGCAGGCTTCGCGCAAGCACGCTCCAGATTCAGACGCCCCATCAGCAACTCAACCTTGCCTTCGAATGGGCTAAAGTAGCGTACGATAACCTGATCGTCGAGAATCCTGATCTTGGACGCGGAATGGTAGCGGGGCTTGGAACCTCCGGAACAGGCGGTCGCCCCGGTTTCGGCTGGTTCTTCGGTGGCGATACATATATCAACTCCTTCAGCATGCTCGGATACGGAGTGATAGGAGACGTGCGGGACGCGCTGGCATTCACCGAGAAGTGGCAGCGTGCCGACGGCAAAATGGCTCACGAATTGACCCAAGCCGCCGCCTACGTTGATTGGTGGAAAGATTATCCTTACGGCTACATTCACGGCGATACTTCCCCTTTCTACATAGCGTCCGTTCATGAATACTATCTTCGCACAAATGATACAGCATTCGTTCGCCGCAGCTGGAATTCCTTGAAGCGAGCCTACGAATGGTCGATCTCAACGGACGAAAACGGTGACGGACTGATGGATAATAAGAAAGCCGGTCTCGGAGCGCTCGAATATGGTCCGCTGATTGACATTCAATCGGATATCTACACAAGTGCAGTGTGGCTTCGAGCCTTGATGGGATTGGAGCGCTTGACAAGGGATTTCCGAGACGATGCATTCCTTCAGAATGTCCGGACAAACTTGAAGAAGGCACACGACACCTTCAAAAAGAAATTCTGGGATGAAAAGAATAAACAGTACGCATACGCCTTTACTGCGAACGATGAACGAGTCGATATTGTCAGTCCGTGGAGTGCGGTAGGATTGATGTGGCGACTTGGCGAACCGGAAAAGAGCGTGCTCTCTTTAAAGAAGCTCAATTCTGCCGAGCTGACAACGGATTGGGGAATACGCAGCATCTCAAACAAGAGTCGGTATTACGAGCCGCTCAACTACAACTATGGAGCAGTCTGGCCATTCCTCACAAGCTGGGTAGCCACGGCTCAATTTCGCCACGGTTTCATGACACAAGGATATGGGTCGCTCCTTTCGAGCGTGCGTCACACATTCGATAATTCGCTGGGTCAGGTAACGGAGGTATTTTCCGGCACGCATAACATCTGGCCGCAGGAAGCCGTTGCTCATCAAGGATTCTGTACCGCCGGTGTGGTGCTCCCCTTTCTTTCTGGATTAATGGGGATTGAAGCAGACGCACCCGCAAAACGCGTCACTCTCTCCCCCTCGTTTCCTGCCGATTGGGATACGGTCACGTTTTCAAACCTGGCGATTGGGGATGAAATCCTCGATGGTGTGTATCGTCGAACCGAAACCACCCTTCGCCTTGAGCTCACCCCCCGGCTCCGCAAGGGTTACACAATTATGCTCATACCTCAATTCGGCCCAGGAACGAGCATCAGACGCGTCACTGTTAACGGTCAGCCCGCCAGCTTCCAAGAAGAAGTACTTCCTCACATCACGCGGGCTTCCGTCGAGTTTTTGTGTCGGGAACGAAGTGTCATTCAGTTCGAATTTGTACCTACCGTGGAGATTCTCCTGCCTCAAATCGAAACGCTCACGGGAGATATGAACAAAGGTTTGAAGATTATCACTCAACGTCGATTTGCAAAAGTTCTCGAGATCATTCTCGAAGGACTGGCGGGAGAATCGTATCTCCTTCCATTGAGGGGCGTGAACAACCTCGTAAGCGTCGAAGGTGCGAGAAGAGTCCCAACTGGACTGCGAATCGATTTTCCAGCCGGACCTGACGGAGAGTTTGTGCGGAAGACGATCGGGATGACAGTCGACCGATGAAACAGCAGATCAAATTGAATCCGCTTCAATTGCTGAAGAGAACCGATAAGTGGTACGTGGGTGGGGGAAATCGACTTCTCTGGGCACCTCCCTTTCCGGTTCATCTCGACTCTCCGGGCTTTTGGGATTCCGCTCACTACTACAATTACGAGCTTGAGCCGCTCTTCACTTGGGCTCTCTTGACAAACAGAGGAGATCTTCTCTCGCTTCGATTTCTCTCGCTCGAATGGAGACCGGATCACTTGATACAGCGTTATGAGTGCAGCAGTAAAGAAGAGGGGATTTCGCTTTCGGTAACTGAGAGAAAATCGATTCTTCCGTCGGATGTCGCCGTTTCCGTTTTGCATATTCGAAACAGATCAAGAAAACGTGCGAGCATTAACCTCGTGGCATGGAATGTTCGCCGGCAGGATCCTCAGAAGCAGACGTCATGGATTGAAGATGTCCAACCGATAAACAAAATCATCTCCTTCCGACAGTTTCTCCGCCAGGGCGTCTCGCCGGCACTCGAAATGGCTACGGCATTTGGATTGTCGCCTCAACCGACCTCATGGTCGGTCAACCTCAGTGAGCGGACGGCGGTACAACCGCGTTGGGAGCTGACACCGTTTGTCGAGTTGTTCAATAGGAGACGTCTTCCAAACCGACTTCACCTCACCGGTTCGTCGAGCGATGGTTTGATCTATTTCTGTCTCCACACCGAGCTGGCGATACCATCGCATTCCGAAGATTCCGTCACGGTTGCTCTTGCAGTCGGTTCGACGATAGAAGAGGTACGAAAGAATCTCAAGCCCGTCTTGCGCCATCAGCATCCCGTCGAGTTGAGTTCGCTCAATTGGTCAGACTACTTCCAGTCGCTTCCCACATTGAAATGTTCGGACGAATACATCACAACGTATTTTGCCTATCGGTGGTATGGACTTCGGCTGAACACGATATTCGGAAATGAAGGGAACTACAGACATCCGGTTGTGTGTGAGGGGATCCACTATTTTCGCGCCCCCATCTCGTATAGCGCCCCTTGCCACATGATGGAAACCAAGTGGATGCACGAAGCTGATCTTGCTCGCGGATCACTTGCAACATTTCTTGACAACCAACGGAAGGATGGCGGGTTTCGAGGCTACATCGATGTCCACCATTACCGTCAGGAGATGTTCTATCATGCTCATTGGGGAGCGGCGCTTTATCAGCTTCATCTCCTTCATCCTTCCAAGGAATATTTCGAAGAAGTATATGATGGAATGAAACGGCTTGCCGGATATTACGATCGTGAGCGAGATGAGGAGGTAAGCGGTTTGTACGACATCGATAACCACTTCGAGACCGGGCAGGAGTTCATGCACCGGTATCTGGTAGTCGATCCTCGTGCCGATCAGGAGAATTGGGGGGAAGTATTTCGTTTGAAGGGTGTGGATGTGACGATCTATGTCTATGAATTGAAACGAGTCCTTGCCTTCGCGGCGGATGTTCTCGGTCGATCCGACGAGGCGGAGCTTTGGATGTTGGAAGCAAACAAGATCAAAGACGCGGTCTTGACAACAATGTGGGATCCGAAGCAGGAGATGTTCTTCGACGTCAATCCGAAGACCGGCGAACGAACCAACGTCAAAGCCACTACCTGTTTCTATCCTTACTTTACCGACATTGTCGATGAATCGCATTTGTCCGGTTTGAAGAAACATCTCTTCAACAAACGGGAATTTTGGACTCCCTTCCCTTTTCCTTCCTCGAGCGTGGACGATCCGTATTTCTCCGCTGCACCGACGTGGAAGGGAAAGCGCATGAACTGTCCATGGAACGGTCGCGTCTGGCCTATGACAAATAGCCACCTCGCCGAAGCCATCGCAACGAGCGCCATCCGTTTCAATGACCGGGACCTTCGTTCACGATTTGTCCAGTTTTTGATGAGTTACATTCGTATGATGTTCTTCGATCGTGACCCACGCCGTCCCAATTGCTTCGAGCATTATAATCCGTTCACGGGTGCGCCAAGCGCGTACCGGGGAATTGACGATTACCAGCATTCCTGGGTGAACGATCTCATCATCAAGTACGTGTGCGGAGTGCGTCCCGATATCTTCACCGTCACAATCGATCCCTTCCCATTCGGATTACAGCATCTTCGAATCGATAAGGTACAGATTCGGGGTCGGCGGATTGAAGTTGAGATCACCGGCAATCGCTTTACGGTCGCACTCGATGGAAAACATCATGCAACGAGCACGATCGGCCGGTCCATCGTTCTTCAAATTTGAAAAGACGATTCCACGATTTCAAAACACAATCGAAACCTCACACCCACGCATCACAGCACGTCAGCAAGTACTGCATGCCTGAACTGAAACGCGAGCTTACGCTCTTTGATCTTACGATGATCGCAATCGGATCTTCGATCGGCTCGGGCATTTTCCTCACCCCCTCCCTCATTGCCTCTGCTCTCCCCTCCCCACTTTGGATCCTTGGCGCCTGGCTCGTCGGAGGCATTATGGCTCTCTGCGGCGCATTGACGTTCGCCGAGCTCGGTGCCATGATGCCTCGGGCCGGAGGCGTCTACGTCTTCCTGACCGAGTCGTACGGAGGACTTGTCGGCTTTCTCTATGGATGGGCCTACTTTCTCGTCGCAAACACCGGAGCGCTCGCTGCCCTTTCTATCGCCTTCTCGACCTACTTCGGTTATTTCGTTCCCCTCACTGAAACGGGAACACTCGTGGTTGCCGTTGCTGGTATCGTACTTGTCACCATCATCAACATTGTTGGTGTAAAAGCAGGAGGAATTTTTTCCGATCTCTTCACCGTCCTTAAATTACTGGGAATCGGGATCATCCTTGTCATTGGATTCGGTTGGGGTTCGTGGGGAACTACCGATTTCACTGCACCTCTACCATCACTCGAAGGAGGCCTCGGAAGTGCCCTCACGCTCGCCTTCGTCAGCGTGATGTGGTCGTATGGTGGTTGGCAACATGCAACGTTTACTGCGGCAGAAGCCAAAGACCCTCAACGCACCGTTCCTCGCTCGCTTATTCTTGGAGCGCTCGCAGTTACTGTGACGTATTTGAGCGCGAATATAGCCTACATGCTGCTCCTGCCGCTCGATGCAATCGCCGCTTCGCCGCGAGTCGCATCGGAAGCTATCAGCGTGGTGTTAGGAACTGCAGGAGCGAGCATTGTCGCCCTCACGATTTTCATATCGACGTTCGGCACAACCGGAATTTACACGCTCACCGCTCCCCGCATTTACTTTGCGATGGCCCGGGATGGGGTCTTCTTTCGGAAAGTCGCCGAAGTGCATCCACGCTTCCGGACACCGGTCTACGCGATTCTCTTCCAATCCATATGGGCGATTGCACTGTTGTTCTTTTGGGGGACGTATGAGAAACTCATCTCTTACGTTGTGTTCACGGATTGGATTTTCTTCGGGTTGGCAGCGCTCAGTGTTTTTATCCTCCGAAAGAAACAGCCTCAATCGTTACGACCCTATCGCACCCTCGGCTATCCGATTACGCCTCTTATCTTCATCACCCTCGCTGCGCTCTTCGTCCTCTACACGTTATTCGTAAAGCCCGCTGAGTCGATTGCCGGACTCGCATTCCTGGCTCTCGGCATTCCCGTCTATTACTTTTGGAAACGGCAAAACACGTAGCCACATGCGTATCGCCTTCCTTACGCTGGACCGCTCACGTTTGTCGGACGAACAACGCGCCGCTTTCCACTTCTTAATGCGCACGCGCGGCATTCAAGCAAAGCGCGTGTCATTGTCTCAACTCGAACACACAGTGGCCTCCACCTCCTCTTTTGACCTGATCTGGTGGCATGACGATACGCTTCCCTTACATGCTTCGCGCCTGCTGGATGCGGATATGGCACGATATCTCCGAACGTACATTGAGAAGGGGGGAACCCTCCTTCTATCGCTTCTCGCAGCTCGCGGTATCGTCGATCTCGATCTGGAACACCGACCCCCGAACCGAATCACACGCGGCAAGTGGAGAGAACAACCGTGGAGTCGCGACCAAGCTGACATCCGCGGCTTTGCCGGATTCCAAGGTCATCCCATCTTCTGGGGTTTGAACGGCGGTGTCTATACGTGGAATCCGACGCCCGGCTCGACCTTTGCAGGGGCGTTTTACGACGATGACCTTCCCGATTCCGGCAAGATCGTGGCCGTTGAGCGCCAATACATCAGACTGAACGAATCGCGTCGCCTTATCACCGAATACAAACTCAAGAAGGGTAAAGTCCTCACCATCGGATCATACCTCTTCTTTCAAACACCGCAACATCGATTTCGACCTCACCTCGAACAATTTACCCTCAACTGCCTTCAGTATCTCACTGACAGACTTCCGCACCAGAGAAAAACGTACTGGGATTTTTCAGATTGCGAACGCAGACCGGTTTCTCCTCACTTTCCCCATCAGCAAGTCAAGAATGAACCGATCTCTGTTCCCTCTCCGAAAATCGCTATTCAGTGTACTTCGAAGCGATCGGACAAGTTTTCGTTCTTTCACATCTCTGGAGAGCAAATCAAGGTCGTCGGAAGTCTTCATGCCGGAGTCGAGGAGGTTTGGAGTGGTTCGTTTCGATTGCTTGGGCAGCTGAAGGTGGGCGTTGATGGGAGCAACAGTCATGTTGCGTGGCTTCACACTCATCGGGCAGAGATCGAAGTTCGCCCCGAATGTCTCCGCCGCCGCTATCGAATCGACGCCAACACTACGCTTGAAGAAATCATCCTTTGCGATCCCGATCTACCCGTTGCAGCGTGTCATCTACATCTAAGCGCGCGTCGAGGGGCACGCGTCGTGATTGAATTTATGAGTGATTTGCGGATGATGTGGCCACTCAGCGAACGGGCAACCGGACGCCTCCACGCATTTCATCTTGCTGATTCGAAAGCAGTCTACTGTACCAACGATCGGTCCGACTTACACGCGTTCATCGGATACACCGTTGAGCCATCCGATGTTTCTCTTCATAAGTCCCGTGACGGACGACGTGTCAACGCCAGGCTTCACTTCTCATTTACGGCAGGCAAACACTTCCTGTCGCTCCTCTTCAGTGGAAGTGCCGGGAACCACTCTCAACAATTTCAGGCGTATCGAATCTTACGCGAGAGTCCAACGGCTATGCTCGCACGGCAGCGAAGATGTATTCAGAAGAGAGGTCGGGAACGCGTTGCGATCCGGACACCCGATGAAGCGCTGAATTCCGCTTTGAACTGGGCTGCCATCGGACTCGAGCACCTCATGCACCGATCCCCGGATCTCGGAAAATCTCTCGTCGCCGGACTTGGCCTGAGCACGTCAGGCTGGGATGGCGGTCATCGCAACAGCGGCAGACCGGGCTACGCCTGGTACTTTGGGAGGGATTCCTTTTGGGCGGCACTTGCCTTTCTTTCGATGGGTCAATATTCGGTGGTGCGTGACATCTTAGAGTTCTTTAGCAGGCATCAAGATGTCGACGGAAAGATTGCTCACGAAGTGACAACAAGTGGATTCGCCCATTTTGACGCAGCTGACGCCACGCCGCTCTATCTCATGGTCTTCGGGCGCTATCTTCGGGCGAGCGGCGATATCACATTCGTGACTCATCATCTCACAAATATTGAGAAGGCCCTCGCGTTCTGTTTTTCAACCGATACCGATGGAGATCATCTGATTGAGAATACGAATGTCGGTCACGGATGGGTCGAGGGAGGAAGGCTCCTTCCCGTTCACACCGAATATTACCTTGCTGCATGTTGGAAGGCCGCTCTCGATGAGGTCGCCTTCATTGCCAGATCGCTCCGAAAGACAAGTCTTGCAAGAACATGTGCGCGGGAGGCATCCCTCGTCACTGCGGTGTTGAAAAACCAATTCTGGAATCGAAGAACTCGCTTCATCAACTTCGGCAAGACCCGGAACGGCAGATATGTTTCGCGCAAAACTATTCTCCCAGCCGTCGGGATCTATTTTGATTGTGCAGGTGCAGACCAATCAAGGATTTGCGCCCGCGCTTTCTCGTCGCACGCCTTTTCAGCGGACTGGGGGGCGCGCATTCTTCCGCGTGATGATCCATTCTTCAATCCAGTCGGTTATCATGATGGAAGCGTTTGGCCGCTTTTTACGGGTTGGTCGGCCCTGGCACAATTCGCGGCAGACCGCCCTCTTCAGTGCTATCAACAAGTCGCCTCTATCGCCGCCCTCGTTCACCATTTCTCTCATGGTTCGCTCGAAGAGGTATTCCACGGGGAACGTTTCGAGCCTACCGGAGTCTGTCATCATCAGGCATGGTCTGCATCGATGCTACTGCAACCATTCATTGAAGGGATACTCGGTCTTCGTGTCGATGCCATTCGACGAAGTGTGTATATCAAACCATATCTTCTTCCAACTTGGGATGAAGTCTTCGTTGAAAATATTCGAGTCGCTAAAGCGAACGTCATCTGTCACATTCAGAAGCAACAAGGGAAGTGGAGCTTCAGCTTCAAGTCGAAGAGCAATGAGGTGTTCCACGTGACCGTACAACCCCGACTCCCTCTCGGCTCGACATTGAAGGCAATTGAGGTAGCCGGTCGCCGCGTAAAACGGAATCTGGTGGTCTCTCAGTACCGTGACGTTCCAACTGTAACAATGTCCTTCCAGAATAATCTTGAAATCGTGTTCGATGTTATCGAAGGAGTCGCCTTTATCCCTCCTGAATCTCAGCTCGTCGCAGGTGCACGATCGAAGTCGATTCGGTTGATTGAAGAATATTGGAGCGGTCGCTCGTATCTCCTCCAACTCGAAGGTCTTTCAGGAACCGAATACATTTTCCAGATCTGGGATCCGAACGGACGGATTGTGGGAATAACAAATGGCACGATCCTTGGACGGTCAGGAAGTATCCTGAGTGTTCGCGTCTTGTTCCAATCTTCTTTGAATCGACTCACCATCCAGAAAAAGGTCACCTTCCACACCAACAAGCTGTAATACAGGCTTGATGGTCGGTCTCTCAACCGCCCTGCGTGACCTCGACGCTCGAGTTCTTTGCCGAACTCATCCAACAGGATGTTCGATAGCAACGATGAGATCGGCCCACCTTGCGGTGTCCCTTCCGGGGGTTTCCAGAAGCTGATAAGAACTTGTCCCCAAATACTAAAAAAAAGAAGAGAAAGAGGTATGAATTCATGATGTTTCTGGAATTCATTAGAATCCTACGAGTTAACCTCTGGCACATTTGATGCTGATAGCAATAATGAAGAAGGGGAAAAATATGTACGAACAATCAAACTTCATCGCGGCTGAAATTGCCGAGCTAACGTTCAAGCTCCTTTCGAATTGCCAGGAAAAAGAAGAGAGGCTCGCCCAACAATTTCGCATCTCGGTGCCGGAGTTCCGCACGCTCCGGGTGTTCCGAACTGACCGACAGCTTCATGTGAAAGAACTGGTTGAACGAGTCAACCTCAGCGGAAGTCGGCTCTCGCGCATTCTTGAAAGTCTCGAAGAACGCGGTTTTCTCGCACGCTCAATCGCCCGCGATGATCGACGAAGCATTGTGGTTACGCTGACGAAAAAAGGCGCTGCCATGGTGAGCAATCTTGAAGAACGGTATATCCAGATTCATGAGGAGATTTTGGAAGGAATCCCCGAAGAGTTACACGAGCCGTTGATACAAGGCCTCAACAAGATGCTTTCGTCGTTAGAGCGATGGCTGAAGGAATCCTGACCCGTTTCGCATGCAAACGGACAACAACAATGACACTGAATATCTTCCCAGTCAAAACATTTCCCCTGCTCATCGGCCTGTTGGTTGCGTCCCTTCTCGCAGGTTGTGCGGAGCTCCGTGATGAGATTCTGGCGCCAGAGTTAAAGGACGCCTCATGTGAAGGTTGCCACACCAACTACGTTCGTTTGAAGCAGGTTGCTTCACCCGACACGGTGCAAGCCCCCGGCGGCTGCGGTGGGGACACGCCTCACATCGAACCGTACGATCGCGTTTTCATGGGCGGCGAGGGATTTGCGAAGTTCAAAAACTCAAGTCACGGCAAGCTCCCCTGCACATCGTGCCACGGCGGAATCGACGGCACTGCCGATAAGAGGCTCGCCCACTCTGGTAATTTCACCAAACACCCTTCTGACCAGCCGGAGAAGTACTGCGCCCAGTGCCACGCCACAACCGTGCGCAATTTCACCAACAGTCTCCATCAGCAAGGTTGGGGACAAAAGAGCATGGTTGTACTCCGGATGGGTGTTGGCTTGTTTGACCAGCTTCCTCCGTCGATCAAAGACGGTTACGAAAAGAACTGTGCGCGGTGCCATGCAAGCTGCGGCGATTGCCACGTCAACCGTCCACCTGCTGGAGGCGGTGGGCTGTACAGAGGACATGAATTCCGGAGGACGCCGAGTATGACGGATCATTGTACAGCCTGCCACACGAGTCGTGTCGGCCATGCCTACTTCGGTATCGCATCGGGGACTTCACCCGATGTGCATCTCACAAAGCTTGGTAATGGAAATTGCCTCAACTGCCACTCCGGACGAGAAATGCACGGGGACGGTCAGTTGTATGACCAGCGATACAAGATGCCGATGTTGCCCAAGTGCGAGACCTGTCATGGGCAGGTGGCAACGAGTAACCTCTATCACCGCGTCCATATCAACACGTTCAACTGTCAAACGTGCCATTCGCAGGACTACAACAACTGCGGAAGCTGCCACATCGGAGGAGCGGGCGCACGGATTCCGGCCTATCTGGGCTTCAAGATCGCGGTCAACCCGATTCCAGAGACAAAGCCGTACAAGTTTGCCACTGTGCGTCGTGCGTTGTCGGCACCGGATAGCTGGCAAAACTATGGCGTCGCCCAGTTACCAAATTTCGATGTCCGTCCAACGTATAAGTATGCCACCCCGCATAATATACAGCGATGGACAAAACGGACTCAGGTTGCAGCCGGAAAGCCCTGCTTCGACGCCTGCCACATCATCCGAGAAGGAGCGGTGTATCGGAACAAAGAACTCTACTTGTTTAACAACGACCTCCTGAACTGGGAGCTTCATGCCAACAAAAATATCGTGGTGGATGGGAAACTTCCAGCGTCATGGGGAGTGCAATGAACGATTATTTCTTTTAGTAATCGATGTTACGCAAACGGTATCTCACCCTTTCAGGGTCGATCGTGCGCATTTCCACGAAGGGGAAACATCGAAGAACCGAGGGCAACGCCCTCGGAATACAATGCAAGGAGACTGCCTTGCCCTGAAAGGGCTACATATCGATCTTTGCGTAACATCATTTAGTACCTCAAATCATCGTTTTGGTCAAGCTGTATTCACTATAGAAAGGAGATAGTTCCATGAAGACATTACGATTCGTCATCTTATTGCTGTCTGGATTATTGCTTGCTGGACTGAACGCGTGCAAGGAGAGTACCACCGAGCCAACGCCTGAGCCGATCAACGAAGCCGAAGTACTGGTGAAACACCTTGAAGCGAGTGGAGATTATATTAACTCTACAGCATGTCCATCAATCGTGAGCGCGGCAGATGTCCGCACCATGCAGCTTGCCAATCCAGCGAGACAATACATTATCGATCTCCGTGCTGCAGCTGATTTTACGGCTGGACGCATTGAGGGAGCGAGAAACGTAACGGTTGCCGGCCTACTCGATCACATCAAAACGCTTAACATGGCTAATTATGACCGCATTGTGCTTGTCTGCTACTCAGGCCAAACCTCGGCGTTTGGGACGGCACTCATGCGGTTGATGGGTTACGACAAGGTTTTCTCGCTGAAATTTGGGATGAGTTCGTGGGCTGCACCGTTTGCAGAGAACTATTGGAAGAAGAATGTCGGTAATGCGCAAGCGGCGGCATTCGTGAGGACGCCCTCGCCTGCGAAAAATCCAGCCAGCGCACTGCCCACCCTCACTACGGGGAAGACGACGGGCCCCGAGATCTTGGAAGCGCGTGTGCGTGCGCTGCTGACAGCGGGTTTTGCAGCAGGAACAATTTCCCACTCAACGCTCTTTGCTAATCTCGGCAATTACTATATCGTCAACTACTGGCCGCTGTCGCACTACCTTGATCCGGGACATATTCCGGGCGCGATCCAGTACACGCCTCGTGAAGATTTGAAAAGCACCACAAACCTGAAGACCCTGCCGACCAACAGGACCATTGTTCTCTACTGTTACACAGGACAGACTAGCGGATTTGTTGCGGCGGCGTATCTGCGTCTCCTGGGTTACGATGCAAGGTCGCTCCTCTACGGCGCCAATGCACTCATTTACGACCGAATGCTGGCGGGGGGATTAACGGTGTGGAGGGACACCGAGATCATGAACTATCCGTTTATCACGGGTTAAGAAACACAATAGCTCAAGAACAACAGAAGCCGTCGTGCAATCACGGCGGCTTCTGCTGTTTACAGTCGTTGTTATGCAATCTACTGTTACGTGAGCACCGCTCACGCCTTCAATCGCCGGATCATACTCGCTCCCTCCAATGCTGATTGAGCAAAGAATTCACGTACTGCTTCAGAAACTTCCGTACCATTGCGCTATCGCACTCCTTGTCGAATTTCTCACAAAACTCATCCACATTCCGCTGGGCCTCGGATTTGCTCGGTGCAGTCCGGATGCATTCCAATGCGTCCCTACAGTGCTGGGCAATGAGTTCCTTCTGACGGTTCTGGTCGAGCGGCGTTTCAGGAATCAGTTCATCAATCATCGCCTCAGTCCGTGTGGGGTTTGACGGTAATGAATGGTTCAACGATGACTTCCGCGCGAATCGAATTCGCAATCAAGCAGCTCTCGTGCGCGTCGTGCAGTGTCTGCCGAACCTGCTCCGTCGCGCTTTCCGAAGCAACGATAATCGTTGGATGAAGCACCACGTTGGTGAAACGATAGCCGCCGTCGACAAACTCCAAGACGCCTTCAGCCTTGCTCGTGTAGGATACGATGGGCAGTTGCAGTCGTTGGGCAAACGCCAGAAAGGTCGTCATCGTACAGATATCCACCGCTGCGACAAAGAGATCTTCGGGCGTCCAAACGTTCGCCTCGCCTTTGAATTCCGGCGGACTGGCGACACGGAACGATGGTTTACCGTCTGATGAAAGCTCGCCAGATTTGTTCCCGAGCCACCGAAGGCCGGTCCGATAACGAAATGTCTTGTATCGAACATTCGGCTGCGATGGAGCTGTTCCAGAGTTCATTCTTTCACCTCGTTCTGTTGGTTCGTCTCACGTTTCTCTTTCCGCGGCGCTACGAGCCAAGCAATGACTGCGCCGTAGAGAGCGCTGACGGTCGGATTGGACGTGATCGGGCACGCTCCACCGTAACATCCGATGAAGTAATAATACGCGTAGCCACCCGCTGCACCCAGTAACACGGGAAGCACGTGGCTCTTCAGCATGCGAACGATGTTATCGCGTAACGTTGATCGGACGGTTTGTTCCACGTTCAGTTCCTGCAATTTCAGTTTATTCCGCACGAACCGCCACAGCAACTTCCTGTATCGCAGGAAGAATTGAAATCTCCTCTACTCGATCCTGTCTTTACCATCGGCGCTGAGACAAGTCGGCGATACTGCGTTGATTGACAGGATGGACAAACAATATCCTCCACGCTCTCACGAACTTTGTGAAAGACATCGTACACGTTTCCGCATGATTGGCAACGATATTCAAAAATGGGCATCGTTTATTCTCCGAAGTATCTTACGGCAACCAAGTTCTTCCCGTGCGCATCTTCCAGAGATAGAACGGCTCGAACAGGCGCTTTGCCCAATCGCCGAACGGATTCGGAATGAGGGCGTTGAATGTGCGCGGCGGGAACATCTTCGTCCCCACAATCAACACTTCCATATCGCCGGCGTCCATGATGCAGAGCGGCGTGATCTTCTGAAACGGCTTTGGCTTGTGCACGCCGCCGGTAACGTCGGCGATAATGTTCTTCACCGCATACCGCGCCATCACTTCGGACATGTATCCCGTTTTCGGAACGCCGATCGGAACAGGGGTCGGGCCGGGAGTCGGCACAACCGCCGCAACACCGGCGGCAAAGATGTTGGGGTATCGCTTGTGCCGGTAGTATTCATCGACTTCCACAAATCCCTTTTCGTTGCCGATGCCGTCCGAATTCCGAACGACGTCCGCGCCAAGGAATGGCGGGATGATGATTCCATACTTGAACGGTACTCGGCGCCCGTTTTCCAGCACCACCTCACCGGGCTTCACTTCTTGTATCACAGCATTGGTGATCGACTTGATGCCGCGCAGTTTGAAGAACGCGTCGATCATCGGCTTGGCACCCCACATGCCGCCAATGCCGAAGTGACTCAGGAACGGTTCGGCTGTAATGTAGGTGACGTTGACTTTCTTCCGAATCTTTGCCTTGCGCAACGCATGTTCGATGTTGAAGATGACCTCATATGCGGCCCCGAAGCAGCTTGCAAACTGCGTTCCTCCGACAACAATATCACCGGGGTCTTTCAGAAATTCCTCCCACGCCTTCTTTGCCTCTTCCGCTTCTTTGATGTTGCAAACCGAATGTGTGTACCCATCCTTCGGCCCGAGGCCGGGAATGATCTTGAAATTGTACGACGGACCCGTTGCGATGATCAGATGATCATACGACAACTCACGATGCTCGGTGATTACCTTGTTCTCTTCGGGGAGAATTCGAATTGCCGCTTCGTGGAGGAAGCGAATCCCTCTGCGCTCTAATGCAGGCTTCAAGTCGAATGAAATATCGTCTGCCTTTTTTCGACCGAACGGCACCCAGATGAGCGATGGAATGAACCAGAACTTATCGGTGCGCGAGACAACAGTTACATGTACACGATTGCGGAGTTGTCGTTTAAGATCGAATGCGGCGGTGAGTCCTGCAAAGCTTCCACCGAGAATAATGACGTTGTGTTGGGTAGACATGGGTTCCACAGTTACACAAGTTGACCGCCTTTTTAGATAGGGGCTAAAGCCCCTTGAATATTTTGGGGGATTTTTATCCCCGACCTAAAGGTCGGGGCTATTGCCACGTCCTTCAGGACGTGGACAACAGTTCCAAACAATACCCTCAGGGGTTTTAACCCTCACTCATGGCGGTCAACTTGAATACATTTAATTAACGGAGAGCAGTTTCAGCTGTTTTTCTAAGACCTGCTGTAAAACCTTCTTTGGAGCCGCACCGACGATGCTCTCCACGACCTTGCCTTTGTGGAGGATGAGGAGCGTCGGAATGCCGCGTATCCCATACCTCATTGGAGTCAGCTGGTTCTCATCGGTGTTCAGTTTTGCAACGTTTACTCTTCCAGCATATTCATCGGCAAGCTCTTCGACAATCGGACCCACAATGCGGCATGGGCCGCACCACGGCGCCCAAAAATCAACAAGTACGGGAAGCGGAGAGAGTAGCACGTCCCGCTCGAATGTCGCATCTGTTGTTACAAGAATGTTGGAGTTCATCGGTATCCTCGTTGGTGAGCAGTGTAGTATCTTCACCGGATATGATGCACGAAACCGGAGAAAGGATTCAGCGAGACACTGTGGAAAGTCGGTCTGAAACGAGTACTGTACGTGAAGGAACAGGATAAGCCCGATACAATCGGATGGTTTTCTTCAGACTGTCCAGATACACCGAGCAGTTCGGGCAGTGTCGCAGATGCGACTTGATGCGCAAGAACTGTTGCTCAGAAAGACGTGTGTCCAGATCCCCAGCCACATGGCGAACCACTCTCCGGCACGGGAGACGTGAAGAATGCTTTGAGTGTTTCATCACAAGCTTTCAATATACAGGACAGTTCTTCTCCAGGCGATACGCCGAAGAGCAACAGAACTGCCTGGGTTAAAACATCAGGCGGCTTTCTCTGCCTTCTTCGTGGAAATCTTCAACGGCAGATAGAGCGGGCACCAGCCGATGAGGCTCGTCAGGACGAACGCAACGGCTACGATACCGAGGATGATCGCAAGCGTTCCGGAAATGACGCCCGTCGCATACAAATAGCCGATGACGACGACAGCGAGCAACCGGATGATGCGATCCGCAGAACCCATATTCTGTTTCATGGCAAGCTCCTTCTGATGGGATGATGAAGTACTATCTGCACAACCAATCTCACCAGATAAGATGCAGGGAGAAGCAGAAGGATTCAGAGAGCAGTTAGTCGGAGAGCTTCACAAGAGCGAAAAGTTCCCTACGGGCGCGCGCGGGATAGCGGGAAGAGGGGACGTGCTGATAGAGGAGAATGGTTTTCTTCAGACTATCGAGATACACCGTGCAGTTAGGACACCGTTCAAGGTGCCGCTTGATTTCGCGACACTTGCGGGTATTGATGTCGGCATCGAGTTGGTCACACACGTGCCGGACAACCTCTGAGCACCGAACGCGTTTCGCCTTCATGCTTTCATGTACTCGTGGAGTTGTTCACGGAGGAACATCCGCGCTCGACGCAAGCGGGATTTCACCGCAGGAATGGAGAGTTTCAGAATTTTTGCTACCTCTTCCGCTGGCTGGCCTTCAACGTCGCGTAGCAAAAAGACGATGCGGTAGTCCGTCGGCAGTTTGAGAATCGCCTTGTCCATCACCGATTTCAATTCGTGATTCATCACAGCGTCGAGCGGCGTATCTTTCCACGACGGGACTGTTTGGACCACGTGTCCATCTTCATCTACCAAGGGCTTGTCGCGGAAACCTTCCGGCGCCTCAATGGAGACTGTCGCGCGCTGAAGCTTGCCTCGCCGGCGTTTCATCAAGCAATTATTGACGACAATACTGTAGAGCCACGTCGTGAACTTCGACCGTCCATCGAATTGCTTCAGCTTCCGGTACACGTTGATAAACGTATCCTGGACCGTTTCGGTTGCCTTTTCTTCGTCCCGACAGACGTTGAACGCGAAGTTATAGACCATGGATTCGTAGGCGCGGACAAGCTTTGTAAAGGCTCGCTCGTCGCCGCTCGCCGCCTGTCGAATGACTGTGTTTTCTGGCTGCATATACCTGCGTAGTGCGGACTCACACGATGGGCTGCTCGAACACTTTCCGAAAATGATGGCCGTAGATGGCAAAGGTCATGGCGAGCGGAAATAATCGCGGACGCGTGGCGAGCGACCAGAAAAACAGCCGCCAATAGTAGAGCCGTTCTTTTCCGATGACGCCGAGGAGCATGACCGATTTCAGTAACGCTTTGACGTGTACGAATTGGATCCGGAATCGCTGCACATCGGGTCGTTTGTATTCGCTGAGGAATTTCTTGACCCGCGCGTAATACTGCTTGGGGGTGTAGATCGTCTGGACAACCGTCTGGTAGCCTTTGACCAACAGCTCTCTGTCCATTTGAGGAATGAAGTTCATGGAAAAATCCGTGTTGTCGCCCGACATGGCGCTTAGCAGTCGGCCTTCTTTGAGGAGACGGTGGTAGAGCTTTGAGCCGCGCGGCGCGTTCAGGAGTCCGACCATTGCCGTCACGATGCCGCTCTCCTGGATGAACTCTACCACACGCTCGAAAATTGACGGCGGGTCGTTGTCGAAGCCGACGATAAAGCCGCCCTGAACCTGCATCCCTTGTTGCTGAATCGTTTTCACTGAAGCGATCAAGTCGCGACCCTTGTTGGGAATCTTCCGGCACTCCATAAGACTTTCTTCGTTCGGCGATTCGATGCCAACGAAAACAGTATCGAATCCCGCGCGTGCCATGAGGCGCATCAACTCTTTGTCATCCGAGAGGTTAATGGAAACTTCGGTGTTGAGCGCGAACGGATAGCGGCGCCGTTCCATCCATTCGATGATTGCCGGGAGGACCTCATGCTTCAGCTTGCCGCGGTTGCCGATGAAGTTATCGTCAACGAAAAAGACGTTTCCGCGCCAGCTACGCGTGTAGAGGGCGTCAAGCTCGGCGAGAACCTGTTCCTTCGTCTTTGTTCTTGGTACACGTCCGTAGAGGACGGTGATGTCGCAGAACTCGCAGTCGTACGGACAGCCGCGTGAATACTGGATGTTCATCGACGAATAGTGCTTCAGGTCGATGAGGTCCCAGCGGGGAAGGGGCGTTGTGGTAACATCCGCCCAGTCGTGAGAAGTGTAGAGACGGTCTGCGCGCCCCTGCTGCAGGTCCTTGAGGAAACGTGGCAACGTGACCTCGGCTTCATTCAACACAAAATGGTCGATGCCCTCGAACTCATCATGGTGCGCGGTGAACATCGGTCCGCCCGTAACGATTGGTCTGTACATCGACCGGCAGCGCGCAACGATCTCCAGCACCGATGGCCTCTGGACTGACATGCCGCCGATAAAAACATAATCTGCCCATTGAAGCTCTTCGTCGTTCAACGGCCGGACGTTGAGGTCGACGAGTCGTAGCCGCCAGTGCCTCGGCAGCATTGCGGCGACGGTCAGCAGACCGAGCGGAGGGTAGCTCGCTTTCTTAGCAATGAACTTCAGCGCGTGCCGAAAGCTCCAGAACGTTTGGGGATATTCAGGGTTGACGAGGAGGATGTTCATGAGCGTCGCTTCTCCAAGATACAAAAAATAGATAGTTCTTACCACTCGTTGCTTGGAGGTGACGGAAGAGAGCTTCCCCGAATCGGGTAGGAGGTGAGGTTACCCTCACCGTCCTCCCACACCACCGTACATACGGTTCCGTATACGGCGGTTCAGTACGATCGTTGAAGTTGATGACATAGTTGTAACAGGCTCGGAAGTCCTAAGCTGGCAAAGTAGGACTGCGGATAGGCTTCGTTCATGTGGGAGGCTCCTGCGTTGTACCAGGGGCCTCGTCCGTTTGTGGCGGATTGCCATGCCCGCACCTCCGTCAATCCCCGTTGCATCAACCGTCGTGCGCGTGTGTAGACCCGTTTCCACTGTCGCCAGAGAATACAACGGAGTTTCCGTCGTATCCATCCATCTAACTCTT
>JBGFRO010000008.1:0-43102 GCA_041695085.1 Bacteroidota bacterium
TCAGAGGGTCGTAAGGGAACGCATACTGTATGTTTGCCTCGTATTTGTCATACCGCGCTTTCATTGCGGGGTCAGTATGGACATCAGCAGGAAAAGGAATTCTGTAACCATGATTTCTTTCCAGAAGGACCTTTCTGTTCATGCCTGTAAAGTTATAGCCCGTGCCTCCTGAAAGAGCCATCATCTCTTCCCATATGTTGGAGCTGAACTCTCTATTCCACTCCTTTGTCTTCGCTGCATCGATGGTCTTTTTCATCCAGTCTGCCCCATCATACTTTTCAGGCCAGAACTGCGATACATGCCCTTTCGGAACAAGACCTTTTTCCTCGAGCCTCCTCACGATCATGGCAAAGATGGTGTGGTCGGGTATTGTGTTTCCATGAGGCTCTATCAGCTGTTTGATGACCTGGTACCTTCTTTCAAGGTTTCCAAATATAAACTCCTTTTCATACCAGCTTGATGCTCCGAGCAAGACATCGGACACGGTTGTCGTGGCGCCGGGGAATGCCTCGAGGGTCACTGTTATCGGCCATGGTTCCCCCTTTTTTGCCGCACCCATTGCCAGTCTGTAAGGCCAGGAGTATGCCAGGGACTGCCCGGGATTAACGCATGAGAGAAACTGAACCTTTATCTGCCCTGCCGCAAGTCTTCTGAACATCTCTTGTGTATGAGGGCCTGGCTTGTCATGGATTTTGATCTTGCCTGTTTCAGACGCTATCTCTGCTTCAGCAACGCCTCTCTTTTTAAGATATGCTGCTGCTCTGTCGGACCATACTTTTTCAACTGCTGCTCTGTGAATCGGATTGGCAACGAGCCTTCCGTATGGCAGTGCGTGAGAAAGAGCCCCAGGCGCACGGATACCGCCACAGGCGTTTGGCTGTCCGGTAAAACTAAAGGAGTGTCTGCCGGGTTTCACCGTCTTGCCGGTTATGAGATTAAGCATGTGCAAGGATGCATTTGTCCATGTACCTTGAACCTTTTGATTTACACCCATGCACCAGGCAGACATCGTGTACCCTTCTGCATACCATTTTGCTGCTGTCCTTATCGCCTCAGGTCCGCTTATCTTTTTCCATGTCCGAGTTCCCTTGTCATAAAGAAGTGGCGATTCGCCCTCAAAGATTACATCTGACACTTTCTCTGGCTTATAATCCTCAAGGAACCTGAGGAAAATAGCAAAGCCTTTATAAAGGTCTTTCGTTATTTCTTCTTCTGAAGCGTATTTCTTTTTCAGGTCAGGATAGACCTTTCTGACAAGCCCAAGTCCATGGCTCATGTCATGTGCAGAACCTCTTATGCCGCCATACTCCGTCATGACCCATGTCTTTTTGACATCTTCATGGATTCCGAAGTTTGCATGCCTCTCTATGAATTTCTTATCCATGTATTTCCATTTTGCATCGACAGTACCTTTTTCCACATCGTATTGAGCCTCATCAAGTTCGTGGGCTATTACATAGGCAATGGAATTGATGAGCAAGAGGTCTCTCCCCGTAGCAAACGGAAGCCATAAATCGGCGATCGTGCCAGAACGGGTCTTTCTCGGGTCGGCAAGAATAACCTTTGTATGAGGATGTTTTTCCTTTACAGCTACCATTCTGCTAAAGAGAATCGGATGCGCCTCTGCGGTATTGTTGCCGATCAGGAAAAATGTATCTGCATGTTTTCCGAAATCAGGGTCCGGAACGTCAATGTCATCCAGACTGCCATAAGGCTCATCCTTTCCAAAAGTATAAAGATAGCCCACAACAGCGGATGCCATGCATGTCCTCGGTTGACCCTCGATTGCGTTATTGGCAAGCATTCCTCCGCCCTTGAGCGTCTTGTTCATTATATGTGTCTCTTCAGAGCCAAGCTGTCCGCTGCCGTAATATGCAACGCTGTGTTTACCGTTTTCTTTTACAGTCCTTTCCACAGCATCAGCAACAAAATTAATGGCGTCTTCCCACGGCACGAGGACAAAGTTCTCCGTAAAGTCAACTTCTGAAGGCTTTAAACCCTTTGGATCCTTTGTTGTCTTTCCATCCAGAACTCTCGGGCAGTTTGTAAGACTCGGCTTCTTTGTGGCGGGGTCTATCCATTCCCTTCTTACATAAGCGCCTTTCGGCCTCTCTTTATAAGCGATTGCCTTATGGAGATAAAAGGCCTTTGGGCAAAGAAGACCCCTATTCACCGTGCTCTTGGGATCGCCTTTTATAGCAACAACCCTCGTAACCTTCCCTGCGGCGCTCACTTCGCAGTCAGCGACTGTCGTGCATCCTACAGCACAATATCTGCACTGACCAACTGGAAATGTTCTGATATTAGACGGCGCTGCCCCAAACGCCTTCGCACTGAAGAGTGTCTCTACACCAATGCTTGCAGCGGCGGCACTGAGAGCAGACGCTCGTATAAAATCTCTTCGATTCATAGCCATTGGTATTCCTCCTCAAATAAGGAAGTTCATCAATAAATCATTACCGGTGAAATTTCAGTGTGTGTCCTGCATGGCATCCAAAGCAAGTCTTGACCGGCAACTTGGCAAAGTTGACTTCCTGCGCGGAGTGGCAGGCAACGCATTGTGCGCCGCTGGGCTTGCGGTAGAACTCTACCTCCCCATCGCCGTGGCAGATGAAGCAACCGACTCCCACCACGCCGTGCTTGCTGGCGCTCCATTCTTCCACGGCCTTAGGGGTTTGGCTGGTGTGGCAGTCCACGCAGCTTACCGACCAATCGACCGGCGGATGTTTATCCTTTTTGCCAACCTTCTGCTGCGGATCGGCAGTGAAGCCAACACTGAACAGTGAGACGCCGAGCAGCAGGACAACCGGAATGGTAATTTTCTTCATACCATCTTCCCCGTATCGAGCGATTTCTTAGAAGACAAATGTGATTTCCGTTCGGATCTCCCACGGATTTTTGGAGAACCTGTCGGTGCCCGTAAGCAAATACTTTGCTCCCTTTCCCGGCATGAAATAACCTCCGCGAACGGTGGCCGTTAGGTTGTCGTAGATTTTGTAATCGGCTTTCACATCGACCTCCGAACCGATATCGTTCGCTTTCAGAGCGAGATTGGGGCCCGCCGCCGTCCAGGCGTAGATCGGTTCTGTGGAGGTAAGGAAAGTGTATGATGCAAACAGCGTCAGCGCGGCTGTCGCCTTAAAGGTCGCGTTCACCTGAATGGCTGTCGTATTCTCTAACTCACGATATCCGCGAACGTTCGGAGCGCCAAGCCCCTGCGGTGTAATACCCTCTTCATCCGGCATGATCGAATCTTCCCAGACTTCTGTCAGGAAAAAGAAGCCCGCGGTTCGCAGCTTGTTCACGTTACCCTTTCCGCTCGTTGGATCGTCGTCTCCTGAGCCTCTGCCCGCGACCGCACCGAGTGTGACCGCAGGTGTAACAGTGTAGGTTGCACGAACAAAGATATTGTACCCCGTGAGATCCCCGTTATTGATGTCGTACTTCAACGGATCAATAGCCCCAGCTCCCGATGTGTTGAGCAGTCCTCTGTGTGTAGAATTTTTGATCTCATCCTTCCCCGTCAGGTAGTTGACCTCGTATGCGAATGTGAGCTTGTCGATCTTCGTTGTTCCAGAGAGACCGAAGATTCCTAACTTTGTGACTTGCGGTGTGAAGCGTGGACGGTTATAGAACAGCCCATCGATAATGTAAGCGGTGGAATCTTCGATGGAGCGGTCGGTGTAGTACAACCCGTAGAGTTCGAGCTTCGTTGATGTGCCAACCGAGGTGTTGTACGTTGCCAAGAAGAGATCAGCATCGCGGGCATCATAATTGCCCCGCCAGTCTCTCGCCGTCCTCGTCTGATCAGATAGGCCATCTACCCCTTCGGACACTTTTGCCCAGCCTAGTTTCAACATTGCGTCACGAACCTTGATGTCGGCGGTGAGACCGTCATAGTTATTGTCGAGAACGAGACGGTTTCCTACAGACCAGTTAAAACGTCCTACACTGAATGCTGTTGAAATCTTAGGAACGTTGAACCACAGGTATGCGTGATCCACATGCAGGAAGAATTTTGTATCCTTGTTATCGAACAGGGCGCTTCCACTTCCGGTTCGGTATGTTGGCCCCTGGTTATCGACTCCCCACCATCCCTGGCCAAGATCGAATCGCGTGATCGCTTTAATATCATCTCCATAGGCAAAGGTGAAATTCAGCCTGAACATTTGGACCAGGTAGTCATCCCGGTAATCCGTCATTCCTAACAGGAAGTCTCTCTGTGTGAGACCCCACGCGTTGTACAATCCGTTCACCTTAAATTGGAGTTTTGGCGGTTCCTGTGCCTGCGCAACGGCGAACTCGATCATCAGAATCAGGGGGAGCGCTGCAAGAAGCAGTTTCTTTGTTGTCATAGTTTGGGACTCCTTTTGGTGTTTGATTCAGGAGCAGGTAGTTTGGATCATCTAGGATGGTCAACTTTGATGCCAGCTCGCTTTGGACTGAGGTAGCACTGCAATAGATGAACAAATTGCGGATTTTTAGGGGAATGGCGAACAACGAACGGAAAACCAGGGAGGAGGAGAAGACGGAAGCTCGTCAATTGACGGATTTCCGTCTGTAGTTGGAGTGGGATGAGTTGCATTATGACAGACCGTACTTCTTTAATTTATCCCGAAACGTTGTGCGACTCAGCGAAAGAAACGTCGCGGCCTCCGTTTGATTCCCTCCTGCCTTTTTAAGGGCCCACTGGAGCGCACCTTTCTCCATCTCCTCAATCAATCCATCGAGCGAAAGCGCTTCAACACCATTGAAATTCCAGAGCTGTCGCTTTTCCTTGTTGATCTCCGGCGGTAGCATCTCCTTTGTAATGACATCACCATTGGCAAGAGCGGCCATTCGCTGCACAAGGTTCTCCAGTTGCCGGACGTTTCCAGGCCAGTCGAGTTGTACGAGCTGTTCTATCGCCTCCGGGGAGAAGCGAAGCGTCGGTTTATTGAACATCTTAAGAAAGTGGCCGACAAGTAAAGGAATATCCTCTTTTCGTTCGCGTAGAGGTGGTAGCTTGATCGGTAGAACATTCAGCCGGTAGAACAAATCCTCTCGAAACTTCCCTTCTTCCATGAGAAGTTGGAGATTCTTCTTTGTGGCGCAGATGAGCCTGACATCGACACGGAGAGGTCTTGTCCCGCCGACACGTTCAAACTCCCGTTCCTGAAGAACACGCAGGAGTTTTACCTGTGAAGAAATGGGGATATCATCCACATCGTCGAGGAAGAGCGTGCCCCCATCGGCTAACTCAAAGCGCCCCTTCCTTTCCTTCAGCGCTCCTGTGAAGGCTCCTTTTTCATGGCCGAACAGTTCGCTTTCTAAAAGTGAGTCGCTCAGCACGGCGCAACTCAGCTTGATAAAGGGGCCGTTTCGTCGAGCGCTGTTGTAATGAATGGCATTTGCAACCAGCTCTTTGCCGGTCCCGCTCTCGCCTTCGATGAGGACTGTCGCATCTGTTTTCGCGATCGTCTCGATCTGATCGTAGATTTCGCCCATCACCTTGGACTTTCCGATAAGGCTGTGAAAGGAGTATCGCCCTTGAAGTTTCTGCTTCAGGGTTCTGTTTTCCTCGACAAGCCTGTGCATCGCCTCAAGTTTTTCAAGGATGAGGAGCAAACGTTCGGACGAAAAAGGCTTCATAATGTAATCATACGCCCCCAACTTCATCGCTTGCACTGCGGACTCGACTGTTCCATACGCCGTCATTACTACCACGGTGGTCTGAGGATTGAGCTTCTTGATCCGCTCGAGAACTTCGATGCCGTTCATTCCCGGCAGACGAAAGTCGGTCACAACAACATCAGCGCCGTGACGTTCGACGTACTGCAGTGCAGGCACGGGATGCTCGAATGCCTCGGTATCGTGGCCTGTTTTTTTCAGTGCGTCGGTTAAGGTGATGCGCTTGGTTTTTTCATCTTCGATAACGATCACTCGCATATCTATACTTTCTGCTTCTACCCCTAACTCGCTTGTTGTTCCGCGCCAACGGACTCCTGAACTTCGACCCGATCCAGTGCCACGGGGAGCCAGACAGCAAACGTGGTGCCCTTCCCTTCGATGCTATCTACACTGATTGATCCACCGTGATTGTGAATCACATTGTAGCTGAGATACAGTCCCAGCCCGGTGCCTGCGTTCTCCATTTTTGTTGTGAAGAAGGGATCAAAGATGCGATGGAGCATGGAGGGAGGAATGCCACAGCCCGTGTCGGCAATCTCGACGCTCACACCGTCCCCGTTTGCTCTCGTTGTGACAGTCAGGGTATCTCCTGCTTTCATCGCATCGAATGCATTCAGGATGATATTCACGAACACCTGTTGAAGGAAGTGTGGATCGCCCGTGATGGGCGGCAAGTGTTGATCAAAGTCAGCGTGCACGACGATATTCTTATTCCGTAGTTTAAATTGAGTGAGCGTGAGGGCCTGATTGAGCAACGCATTGAGGTCCACCGGCATCTTTTCGAGAGTGTGAGGTCGGGCATAATCGAGCAGCCGACGGACAATCAGCTCGATCTTGAAGAGACCGTCCAGGGCAAGTGCAAGATACCGGTCTGTTTGTTCTGTGTCGGTACAATCCATCAAGACCATGCGGATACAATTCTGTATACCGTCTAACGGATTATTGATTTCGTGCGCAAGCCCGGAGACAAACTGACCGATGGAGGCCATCTTCTCGGCGTGCATCAATTGCTGATGGGCGCGTTGTAACTCTCTATAGGCGGCCTCGATTTCCGCCGTTCGTTCTTTGACTTTCTGTTCGAGTGCTTCGTTGGTTCGCTTGAGTTCCTCTTCGAGCGAAAGTTTTTCGGTGATATCCTGACTCACGAGCGCAATGCCGGCGTAGTTCCCTTGATCGTCTGTTACCACATTGTAGGTATTATCAAAAGACCGCCCAAACGTTTTTACCGTCCGGTGCCGCTGCGCGTGAATCCCCTTTTTGAAACCCTCGATGACTTCCTTAACCCGCTCGTGCATTGCTCCCTGGTGGCAATCGAGGATCGATTTGCCGACGCGTTCTTCGGCCTGAATCCGTCGAATGCGTTCGGCTTCTTTGTTTACGAAGGCGATTCGGTTCTCTTGATCAATAAAAACCACCCCGACGTTAAGACTGTCAAGAATTCGTATCAATGCTTCTTCCGAAACAATGGGGGAGGCTGGCATATGGGTGATCCTTCTTCCGGATGGGTCCTTTTGTATGGGAGGCGTACGGCAAAAACCATTCCAGTAGTGATTGCTCAATTTTAACTACCAAATGGGTGATTCGATGGGCTTAACGGTCCGATTTTTGTCGATCTGGCGCTCTCTTTTCCTACTTTCGAGAATGGGATTCGAATTTCTCGCGATGGAGGTCTCCGGTTTTGTACCAATCCCCATACCTCTGAGGGAACCGGCAGCCTGGTGGCTTCGAGGTATCCGATGATGCGATTTGGGTGGGGCAAACTGCAAGGCTTTCAAGCAGCGGTGTTCGTCAGACTGAAAACTCTTGCACCTCACATCGTCGATCTCTATATTTGCCGCCGGCTGATTTTGCAGGCGATCACCCGCGAGCATGCTACAGTGAAGAAGCTCATTACGTTCGTTCTCCGACCATTCCTTTGGATCATCGACCGCATTGTTCCTCCCGAGCAATGGAAGCTCCCCGTGCTTCTGGTCCTGGGTTTTCTCTTTGGTCTGGGGTTCCTTGTTTTGCACATCGCCAACGCGACGTCGTACCTTTCCGACCGACCCGAAGCGTGTATGAATTGCCATGTCATGGCTCCCCAATACGCGACGTGGCAGCGGGGGAGTCACGGTCGATTCACCGTCTGCAACGACTGCCATGTTCCGCAAGATAACGTGGTCCGCAAGTTTGCGTTCAAAGCAAGCGATGGCTTGCGTCACTCGTTTATGTTCACATTCCGGCTTGAGCCGCAAGTGATTCACGTGAAGGAGGCGGGTGTCGCCGTACTGCAGGAGAATTGCATCCGATGTCATACCAATCTGTTGCAGCAATCGTCGTTGGTGGAGACGACATTCGACCTCGCGAAGCATGGAGAAGGAAAGCTATGCTGGGAATGTCATCGAGAGACGCCCCACGGGCGTGTGAACAGTCTTGCCGCTGTGCCGTACGCCCGCGTTCCACAACCGTCGCCGATCGTCCCACCGTGGATCGATGAGTTCATGCGGGGAATCCGGACGAGCGGAGTCGCAAGCATTGAGAGCCCCTCAACATCACCATTCCCATCGAAGCCATCTCAGTAACGTAAACCGACTAACTTGTCAGTAAGGATCATCGTATGAAACGCGTCGTTGACCTCATTCAAGAGAAGCCATGGCTTGCATGGGTTTTGTTCTTTGGAACCGTCGTCATCGTCTTCCTCGTCGGTCTCTTTGGTGCGTCGATCATGGAGCGACGCCAGGAGGCACGGCTCGCCTTCCAACTTGTCAAACCGATCGCCACGTGGGAGCCTCGCAACGAAGTGTGGGGCGAGAACTTTCCAAGGGAATATCAAACGTACATCAGCACACGTGATACCACGTTCCGAAGTAAGTACGCCGGCAGCTCGTGGCGCGACTATCTTGCGGAAGATCCCAACCTGGTAGTGATGTGGGCGGGGTACGCATTTTCACGCGATTATATACAAGCACGCGGTCATTACTATGCAGTAGAGGATATCCGAGCGACGCTCCGCACAGGTGTTCCTCAACCGGCTACTTGCTGGACGTGTAAAAGCACGGACGTTCCGCGACTGATGGCGGAAATGGATCCGGCGAACTTCTACAAGGCGACATGGGATAGTCTCGGTCCTCAAGTGGTCAACCACATCGGATGTCAGGATTGTCACGATCCTCAGACGATGAACCTGCGCATTACGCGTCCTGCCCTCGTTGAGGCGATGCAGCGACGCGGGGTCGATATGAAGAAAGCGACCCATCAGGAAATGCGGTCGTTGGTTTGCGCACAATGCCACGTCGAATACTACTTCAAAGGAAAAGTGGAAAAGTACCTGACATTTCCATGGGACAAAGGCTTCAGCGCGGATCACATGGAGGAGTATTTCGACGATGTGGGGCACGTCGACTGGGTGCATGCCCTCAGCAAAGCACCGATGCTCAAAGCACAACATCCCGATTATGAACTTTATATGACCGGCATCCATGCCGAGCGCGGTGTCTCGTGTGCCGATTGCCACATGCCATATCGCAGCGAGGGGGGCGTGAAGTTCACAAACCACAAGATTCAAAGTCCCCTCAATGACATTGCCGGTTCGTGCCAGGTGTGCCATCGCGAGAGTGAAGCGACGCTCCGAAAGAGCGTGAATGACCGGCAGGACAAGATTTTAGAGCTCCGCTTGCGTGCGGAAGATGCGATCGTGCGGGCTCACATCGAGGCGAAGGAGGCATGGGATCGCGGCGCGACGGAAGCGGAGATGAAACCCGCCCTGCAGTTGATCCGTCACGCCCAGTGGCGGTGGGATTGGGTTGCTGCCGCCAACAGTCTTGGTTTCCATTCCCCCGTCGAGGCCGGACGAGTGCTCGGTTCCTCGATCCAAAAAGCAGAACAAGCCCGTGTGTTGCTGGCACGCATTCTCGCGAAACGGGGTGTGTTCGAGCCAATTCCACTGCCGGACATCTCGACAAAGGCGAAGGCACAAGCCTACATCGGTTTGAACATGAAGAAATTGGAAGAGGAGAAGAAAGAGTTCCTCCGCACGGTCGTTACTCAATGGGATAAAGAAGCGGCAGAACGTCAAGCCAAAATGACGAAATACTGATCGGCCCATCGCGTAGTTCCACCTACCACTTGCCTGAAGCCTCGGAAACAGACCTCCGAGGTTTCTGCTTTTCTGTTGTATTTCTCAACATGTCCATTCCTAATCCTGAGATTACGGCAGAAATTCCATCTCCAGAAGTAAGAACGCGCAAGATGTCCGCAGGGAAAGCACCTCGCTTTTGTAGTTGAAATCGAGAGAAATGCAATCCTTTGCAGTATCCCGCCATATCTACCGATCGGTTGGCACAGAGGTTGTGCAGTGAAGAGATCACGGTTTGCGGTGGACCTTCCGACCCATGCGCCACGTTGTAGAACAAGAAACTTCGTTGAGTTATGCACGATCCCGTCACGATACTGGAAGAAGAACACAAAGAAGGATTGCTGCACCTGACGCGCCTGGAGAACGCAGCCGATTCCATCCATGCGAACGGCTTCTCGGCCGAGGCATTCGAGGAGATTATCGATGCCGTGCGCTGGATGAATGTCGACGTTCGTGCTCACATTAATCGGGAAGAGCAGTATTTGTTCCCCGTCATCGAGCGCTACGGTACGGATCTTCCCGAACTACTCCGGCATGAGCATCGAGAGCTTCGGACTTCGTTTTCTCAGTTCTTTGAGATCGTGCGGGAAATCGAACAAGGCAGGATGCGCGGCTCATCTATCCACGAGGTGGTTCAGATCTCCCTCCATATCGTCAACATCATGCGCTCCCACATTCTGAGAGAGAATCTGGAGCTCTTTCCGCTCGCCAAGCGTCTTCTCACAACGGAAGAGCTCACCCAACTTGCAACCCGTCTCGCCCACGGACGCCACTGAGCTTCAGATGGGACTTCAATTCATCGATAGGGAGAACCAATTATGATGTATCAGATGGACGAACTTGAAGAACTGATCCGCACTCGTGTCTGTATGGAGTGCATCGACCGGACGGGGATGGGGATTTGCGGAATGGGGAGGGTTGATGAATGTCCACTCAATCGGTTCATGCCTCAGATCGTGAAGGCGGTGAAGAGCGTACAAACGGAGAAGATGGATGATTATGTCATTGCCCTTCATACGGAACTTTGCGGTCGTCCGAAGGAAGTTCCCGCGTCCATAAGCACGTTGGCGGAAGAAGTGGAAATGGTGCTCGATCATCACCTTCCGATGTTGTTCGATGCGATTGAGGAGGTACATGCAAAGCGTGCCAAGCGCGCGTCGTCGAGGTAGTTAACAGACTCCGTCTTGTCGTCGGTTATCAGAGCCGTTTGCGCTACTGCTTCACGGCATCTTCAAAGCACCTTTGTCGGAAGTACTTACTACGTTTCAACTTTCGAGGAGACGTTAGTCCATTTTCCAAATCTGCGGCAGTGCGTCATTTCTCTCCTCATTCCCAACTCTGCGAACACCTCTTTTCCTTTCCCAATATTTAGACACTTTTCTGGGAAAATCTCCCATTTCCTTGCCGATTTCGAGCTTTTTCATCGGCACACAGTTTGCCCCCTCCATTCCAGCAACTGCGGCAATTGATGAGTCTGGGATCAGAGGAAGCGAATTATAGACTTTTAACTCACCCTCCTGTGCGAGGGAAGGAGTAAAGGGTATGATACTGGAACGGATTCGGGAAGGATTCCTGAGCCGGATGCGGCGTCCGGAAGGGATTGCACCAAAAGTAAAACAAGACGAGAAGAACCGACTCGGATTCTCGGAACAAGTTCTGTTTGAGTTATCCCTGAGCGCATCACTGGTTCTTGTGATCCTCACATTTAAGTTGTTCCCTACCAACTTCGAGCGTAAGCAAGTCATCATCCATACACAGGAACTGGTTAAGTTCGAGGAGATCGAGCGGACGAAACAAGAAAACCGACCGCCTCCGCCTCCTCGTCCGTTGATCCCGATTGAAGCTCCGTCGGATGAAGTGTTGGAGGACGTTAGCATTGCGAGCTCCGAGATTGATATTCGAGAAGAAGTTCCTCCCCCGCCACCCCCGAAGCAGGGGGAAGGGGAGAGCGATGAGGAGTATTTCATCGCCGTGGAGGAGCTCCCGCAACTCATCGGCGGCATTGAAGGGTTGCAGAAGCGAGTGGTATATCCGGAAATGGCGATACGCGCAGGCATACAGGGACGTGTCTTCGTGATGGCATTTGTGAACGAGCGCGGTGACGTCGTGAAAGCCGAAGTGCAGAAGGGAATCGGCGGCGGCTGCGACGAAGCGGCTGTCAAAGCCGTTATGGAGTCGAAGTTCATTCCCGGCAAACAGCGCGGACGCGCCGTGAAGGTGCGCATCTCGATTCCAGTTCGGTTCAGTCTCTCGAGCGCATCTTGAGTATCGACGATTTTTTTTAGGAAAGGAGGGAAACATGCTCACCATTAAAAAGATTCTTTTTCCGACCGACTATTCACGTTGTGCCGATCAGGCATTTGGCGTGGCGGTCAAATTTGCCAAGCAATTCAAGGCGGAACTCCATCTTCTCCACGCCCACGTCCCGCACGAAGCCGATCCGCAATCGATCTCGCAGCTTCGACAAGCGAAAGGGGAGGAGCTGTTGAGCGAGTCGATGAAAACCGTCATTGCACAAGCTCAGGCCTCCGGGCTCTCGATTACGGGCAGCATCGTGCGCGACATTGCCGTGGGACCTGTTATTCTCGACTACGTTCGGGCGAACGACATCGACCTAGTGGTGATGGGAACGCACGGCCGTCGCGGACTCGGTCATCTTTTTCTCGGAAGCGTTGCCGAAGAAGTGGTGCGGTTCTCACCTTGTCCTGTTTTGACGATCAAGGAGAAGAAGGAACCAAGTGAAGCGGGTCCCTGGCAGAAGATCCTTGTGCCGATCGACTTTTCGAAACACTCCGAGCAAGCAGTTCGGTATGCGAAAGAACTGGCGGTGATGTTTGGAGCAGAGTTACAGATTCTGCACATCGTGGAAGAATTGCTGCATCCCGCGTTCTACGCATCGGGGAGGAGTTCGATTTTTGAGTTTATGCCGGAGATCGAAGCTTCATCGGTCAAAGAGACGAACCGCATCCTGAAAGAAGCGGGGGGACCGGAGGTGAAGTTCGAGCTGCATCTTCAGGAAGGGCGCGCATCCAGAGACATTGTGCGCTTTGCAGAACGTCACGGTTCCGATTTGATCGTGATCGCAACGCACGGTCTGACCGGCATCGAACACCTGTTGCTGGGAGGTGTCACCGAGAAGGTTGTGCGATTTTCATCCGTGCCCGTCTTTACCGTAAAGGCGTTTGGCAAATCGCTCCTTGGTCCGCCCGACCTGAAAGAGCTGGAGGAAATCGGTTCCGGTTCTTCTCGTGCGTCTCACACTTGAGAAGCAGCACGCCCTCTTCGCAGCGGTAGGAGGTATTGTCGAAAAACTCTGCCGTCCTACTGCTGAGAGGGACGGCTTAATTCTGGCACAGGGATTGCCCATTCGGGAATGTGTTGAACTTTTCAACACCCACATATAGGGTGAAGGCTGCAACAACGGAAGAAGGTATCTGGAATATGGAACAACGACGATTATGGATTTTTGGTTACGTGCTCGCGGTGACGATCCTCGCGCTTACTCTCCTCGCATTTTCTTCAAGCAGTGCGATTGGCTTGTGACGCGCTTCTATTTCCGAGGCGCAATGACTTGGGAGGTGGGGGAGAGGCGCGTGCGATTGATGACACTGAAATAGAGGGTGAGCATGAGCCTGATGATCTTGTAGCGAGGGAAGAAAGAGAAGACCAGGGAATATCCCCTTAGCTGGGTATCAAGAACAAACAGAAACTGGTGCGTGATTCAGCTTGAAAATGAAAGCGGAAGTCTCTAACATCTATCAGTTCTCTCTTCGGGCCGCAGCAGATGAGGGTTCATCCACACCCTCTCAATCCCACCCTCACTCACAGAGATTGATCGTGCTGCAACGCTCCCCCCACCCCCGTCAGCAATCTGACCCCTCCGGGATGGCCCGCTTTCTCGCTGGTACGCTTTTCTTCCTTGTCCTGTACTTCATTCCTGTTAACCAACTTTCCGCGCAAACAAGCGCTGATTGTCTCGTATGTCACAGCGATGCATCGCTCACGATGGAGCGGCGGGGGAAGGAGGTCTCCATCTTCACCGACGAAGCGATCCTCAGGAAATCCCCACACCGCAAGCTCGTCTGTGTGGCGTGCCACGTGGGATTTGACCCTGAGAATCTTCCCCACAAGGAAAAGATCGAGCCGGTCAACTGCATGACGTGCCACAAAGATGCGAAGATGAAACATCCTTTCCATCCTCAGATGATCCGTGCGACGGGAAGAAACGGAGACGCCGACGTATCGTGCAAAGGATGCCACGGCACGCACGATGTGCTTTCGGTGAAATCGGCGGAGTCCCCGTTCCGCTCGGCCAAACTGACTGAAACGTGCGGGCAATGTCACGGCGACGTGCAGGAGTCGTTTGTCCACTCGGCCCACGCGAAGGCGTTGGAATCCGGAGTGAAAGGTGCTCCCGATTGTCTCACCTGTCACAAGAACCAAATCGCACGGCCGCGCGAAGGATTGGATGAAGGTCAACGGCGGATTGCGCAGGAGAAACTCTGTCTCTCATGTCACCTCGATGATCCGGATGTCCGCGCCCGCACGGCTCCGTCAGCGGGGTTCATTGCGCAGTATGAACAGAGCGTTCACGGTTCCGCGCTCTTGAAAGGAAACACCGCCGCGGCCAATTGTATTGATTGTCACGGCAGTCACGAAATGAAGAAAGGGACAGACCCGACATCGCTCGTGGCGAGACAGAACATCCCGGCAACATGTGGAAAGTGCCACGGTGGCATAACGGAAGAATTGAAAGAAAGCGTACACGGAGTTGCGTTTGCGCGCGGCAATCGCGAAGCGCCGGTTTGTACCGACTGTCACGGCGAACACAATATCCTTCGACACGACGATCCGAAGTCGTCAGTCTCCCCCTTGAACGTTTCGGCTCAAGTCTGCTCGCCGTGCCATAGCTCCGTGAAGCTGTCGGAAAAATATGGCATTAGATCGGACCGGTTTCAGACCTTTTCGGACAGTTATCACGGACTGGCGATCCGTGCGGGTTCGATCGAGGTGGCGAATTGCGCAAGCTGTCACGGCGCCCACAACATCAAGCATTCCAGCGATCCGACCTCCCCCACCCACAAGGCCAATTTGGCTGCAACGTGCGGGAGCTGTCACCCGGGAGCGAACGAACGCTTCGCTGTTGGGGCCGTCCACGTTGCGCTCACGCCAGAGGAGCCGATCCTGTACTGGATTGCGAATCTGTACATCTTCCTCATCGTTGTCATCATTGGCGGGATGACGGTGCATAACGTAGCGGACTTCATCAAAAAGTCGCGTCGAAAGCTCCTCATTCGTCGCGGTCTGCTCGAAGAAGAACCTGTGAGCCGCAGTCTCTATCTGCGGATGACGTTGAACGAGCGTCTGCAGCACGGCACGCTTGCGGTGAGTTTTATTCTCCTTGTCATCACCGGATTCATGTTACGGTATCCGGAAGCTGATTGGGTTGTGGCGATTCGCAACCTGAGCGATGATGTCTTCGATTTGCGCGGATTTATCCATCGCATTGCTGCGGTGGTGATGGTCGCGGCGAGTCTGTATCATCTCTACTATATCTTCTTTACCGAACGGGGTAAAGAGCTGATCCGCGATCTGCTCCCGAAGCTGCAGGATATCTATGATGCCGTTGCCGTCATGAAGTACAACTTCGGATTTTCGAAGACGAAGCCGAAGTTCGGGCGCTTCAGTTACATCGAGAAGAGCGAGTATTGGGCGCTTGTGTGGGGAACCATCGTGATGGCGGTGACGGGGGTCATTCTGTGGTTCGACAACACCTTTATGGGTCTCCTGACGAAGTTAGGTTGGGATATCGCACGAACGATTCACTTCTACGAAGCGTGGCTCGCTACGCTTGCCGTCGTGGTGTGGCACTTCTACTATGTGATCTTCAATCCCGATGTCTATCCCATCAACCTTGCCGCCTTTACCGGCTATCTGACGGAGGCGGAGATGATGGAGGAACATCCGCTGGAGCTTGAAGAGATTCGGCGCCGGAAAATGCAGGAAGAACTTGAGGAGGAGAAGAAACTGCGGCTCGAATCTTCCGACGAAGTTCAGCCCATCAACACACAACGCAATGACTGAAATAGAACAAGTGCAATCATGAAACTGACATCCCACACACTCCTTGGCAGTTCGTCGATTGGTCATATCGTCGAAAAGCTCGATTTGTTAGATGATGAGTTCGAGCTGTATGGTAAAGATACCGGTAAGATTCGCCTCAACGTTTTGGACCGTCTCAAGGATGCGCCGAATGGCAAGTTGGTCGTTGTCACGGCAATGACGCCGACGATCGCTGGTGAAGGGAAAACACTGACCACCATCGGTCTGGGGCAGGCGTTAACGAAGATCGGTAGAAAGGCCCTGGTAGCATTGCGGGAGCCGTCGTTGGGACCTGTGTTTGGAGCGAAAGGAGGCGCCACGGGTGCGGGTAAGGCGCAGGTCATCCCACGCGAGAAGATCAATCTCCACTTCAACGGTGATTTCCACGCCATCACGGCGGCTCACAATCTCCTTGCAGCAATGATCGACAGTCACATCCACCATGGCAACGCGCTCAAGCTGGATGTCAACAACATCTTCTGGACGCGGGCGGTCGATATGAACGATCGTGCGCTGCGGCAGGTGATCGTCGGACTCGGCGGAAAGACGAACGGCGTGCCACGAGAAACGGGTTTCGTGATCACCGCCGCTTCGGAGGTGATGGCTATCTTCTGTCTGGCCAATTCTCTTGAAGATTTGAAGCGCCGACTCGGAGATATTGCCGTTGGTGTTTCCACAGAAGGAAAGCTCGTTCAAGCACGCGATCTCAACGCACACGGTGCAATGACCGCGTTGTTGAAAGATGCGTTCAAACCGAATCTCGTTCAGACGACGGAAGGAACCCCTGCCATCGTTCATGGGGGACCGTTCGCGAACATTGCCCACGGCACCAACAGCATCATCGCTACCAAGATCGCTCTGAAATTAGGGGAGTTCGTCGTGACCGAGAGTGGTTTTGGAGCCGATCTCGGCGCGGAAAAATTCTTTGATATCGTCTGCGGCTACGGTGGATTTTCCCCAGCGGCCGCCGTACTTGTCGCAACCACCCGCGCGCTGAAGATCCATGGAGGAGTGCAGGGGGACATCGCGGAGCTTTCGAAGCCCAATCGCATCGGAGTGATGAAAGGTTTGGCGAACCTCAAGACCCACGTGAACATCATCCAGAAATTTGGAGTGCCGGTGTGTGTCTCCGTCAATCGATTTTCCAGCGACGTGGACGAAGAACTGGAAGCGGTGATGGGTGCGATGCGTGGAGAAGGCATTCCATGCGTTGTGAGCGACATCTATCAGAAGGGAGGGAGCGGTGCACAGGACCTCGCAGAAGCAATCGTCGCGGTGACGGAGAGAATCCCGACCCGTGAGTTCGCTCCCCTCTACAACTGGTCACTCCCCATCGATGAAAAGATCTCAAAAGTTGCTACGGAGATCTACGGTGCCGAAAGGATCTACATCGAGCGAAAAGCAAAGCGTCAGATTGAAAAGCTCAACGCGTTGGGATATGCCCATCTTCCTGTTTGCGTCGCCAAGACGCAATATTCGCTTAGCGACAATCCGAAAATGCTCGGGGTTCCGAAGGGGTGGACGTTGACGGTACGTGAGGTGCTGTTAGCGGCAGGGGCGGGCTTCATTATTGTAATTGCGGGCGATGTGATGTTGATGCCCGGATTGGGCAAAACGCCCGGAGCCGAGCGGATCGACGTCGATGAGCGGGGAGAGATCGTCGGACTGTTTTAGGCGGAGGACGACAAGTACTTCAAATCCGATTTAGAGAGTCGTTACAACTGAAGTGGAGCAAGCGAGAGGATTCTCGCATTGCGGGTCATGACGTTCACCTCTGCTCGTTGCTTTTGCCGGAATGTGAAAACAAGAAGGAGGATTTCACCACATGAAGCGCATCTTCCCGTCGTCGTTTTATAACCCCGTCTCGCTTGTCGGTACTGCTATCGCGGCGGTCAGCTTCGGTCTCATCATCTTCTTGATGATCCTGGAGCTGTTCGACCCGCAACAGAAGCCGTACATGGGAATCATTGCGTTCGTGATTCTTCCGGCGATTCTGCTTTTCGGAATCGCGCTGATCGTCGGTGGCATCATCCGACAGCATCGGCTTGAGCGGAAGGGGAAGGCCCATGAGATGCACCTTCCGCAGATCGACCTCAACAATCCGCGCCATCGTACGGCCACGCTCTATTTTTCGTTCGGTCTCATTCTTCTTCTTTTGTTCTCTGCCTTCGGAAGCTTCAAAGCCTATGAGTACACCGACTCCGATGAGTTTTGTGGGACGATCTGTCACAAGGTGATGGAGCCGGAATACACGGCGTATCAGAATTCTCCTCACGCGCGCGTCGGTTGCGTCAAGTGCCATATCGGTCCGGGCGCGGGTTGGTTCGTCCGTTCGAAACTCTCCGGCGCCTACCAGGTCTATGCGACGTTATTCGATAAATATCCCCGTCCCATTCCTACACCCATCGAGAACCTTCGTCCAGCACAGGAAACGTGCGAACAATGCCACTGGCCCCAACACTTCTTCAGTGAGAAACAGAAAAAGTACACCAATTACATCTCGGATGAAAAGAATACAAAGTGGAACATCACGCTCTTAATGAAGATCGGAGGCGGAAACGTCGACGCCGGACCAACCTCCGGCATCCATTGGCACATGAACATCGCCAATGAGGTGACGTACATCGCGCTCGACACAGCCCGGCAGGTTATCCCGTGGGTCAAGGTACGGACCCAGGACGGCGCTGAGAGGGTGTACAAGAGCACGGAGATTCAGGTAACAGAAGAACAATTGGCGATGGCAAAGAGCCGACGCATGGACTGCATCGATTGTCATAACCGTCCGACGCACATTTACCATCCTCCTCAACGGAGCGTGAATCACTTGATCGAGCTCGGATTGGTGGATCGGAAACTTCCATTCATCAAGAGTCTTGCCGTCCAGGCTCTCGAATACCCTTACACGAACCGCAATGCTGCGAGGGACAGTATCCGGCTGGTCATCGAAGAGTATTATCGGACCAACTATCCCGGGATTGCTGTGAAGGAACACGAAACCATCGAGCGGGCGATTCGGGAACTCCAGCGCATCTACAGCCGGAACTACTTCCCCGAAATGAAGCACGACTGGAGGAAGTTTCCGGATCATATCGGCCACATGTTCGCCCCCGGCTGTTTCCGATGCCACGATGGCAAGCACGTGAGCGATGACGGCGTCGTGCTGTCGAAGGACTGCAATGCATGCCATACGGTGATCGCCCAGCAATATGAAAACGAAAAGCTCAAAATGTCCCTCGAAGGTCTGGAATATGAGCACCCCGTCGACATCGGCACTGCGTGGAAAGAGATGAACTGTAGCGATTGTCATAGCGCAAGGTGAGGTGCGGCGTGCAAGAACCATCGACGGATTCGCTTCAACAGTCGAAACGCGATTTTCTCAAGTACTTCCTCGGCGGAACGGCTCTTGCCTGGCTTGCTGCGGTGTTGTACCCCGTTCTCGCATATCTGAAACCGCCCAAGCAAGGCGATGTGGAAGTCAAGAGCGTCAAGGTAGGAAAGCTCAGCGATATTGAGCGGGAGAGCGGAACCATCGTTCGCTTCGGCAACAAACCGGTTATTTTGATACGGACAGCGGAAGGAGAACTTCGGGCGTTTGCGGCAACCTGCACGCATCTCGATTGCACCGTCCAGTTTCGCAAGGATATGGGAGTCATCTGGTGTGCGTGCCATAACGGGAAGTATGACCTGGCGGGGCGAGTGGTGGGTGGGCCTCCTCCACGACCACTAGATGAATATCGAGTCGTTGTTCAAGGTGAGGAAGTCATCATCTCGAGTCGCGCATGAATCGTGTTCTGCGACAAACATATGACTGGCTCGATGAGCGCCTGCAGGTGAATGATCTCATCGAGTTCATGAAGAAGAAATCGGTCCCCGTGCATCGCCACTTCGTCTGGTACTATTTCGGCGGCGTGTCACTCTTTCTGTTCATCATACAGGTTGTGACGGGGATTCTCCTTCTTCTCTACTACAAGGGGAGTGAGGAGCTTGCATTCGAAAGCATCCAGTTCATCATGTCGAAGGTCGAGTTCGGGTGGTTGATTCGCTCGATTCACAGCTGGGCTGCGAATCTCTTCATCCTCTCTGCTTTCATTCACATGTTCAGCGTGTTCTTTGAGAAAGCCTACCGCAAGCCGCGGGAATTGACGTGGGTGTCGGGCATGCTGCTGTTGTTCCTCGGCTTGGGGTTTGGGTTTAGCGGATACCTCCTACCGTGGAATGAGCTGGCGTTCTTTGCGACGAAAGTTGGAACAGACATCGCCGGTGCCATTCCTATCATCGGGGAGCCGATCTTGATCTTCCTGCGAGGCGGCGAAGATGTCACGGGCGCGACCCTTTCCCGATTCTTCGGTTTTCACGTCGCGGTGTTGCCGGCGTTGTTCACCGTCATCCTCGGTCTCCACCTCTTGCTCGTTCAACGTCAGGGCATGAGCATACCCATGTCGGTGGAGAAACTTCCCCCCTCCGAGCGGAGAACGATGCCCTTCTTTCCCAATTTCTTTCTCCGCGATTTGCTGTTGTGGCTTCTTGTACTCAACCTGCTTGCGGTCCTTGCGGTCTTCTTTCCATGGGAGTTGGGGACGAAGGCGGATCCGTTTGCCCCGGCTCCTGCGGGAATCAAACCCGAGTGGTACTTCATGTTCATGTTCCAGACACTCAAGTATATCCCCGGTCAGCTCTGGATCTTCGAAGGGGAGGTGGTAGGAATTCTTCTTTTCGTTTGCGCTGGACTGGCCTGGACACTGGTGCCGTTTTGGGATCGAACAACAGCGCGGGGGCAAGAGAATAGAAAGCTCACGTACGCAGGACTCTTTGTGGTGATCTATATGATCATTCTTACCATTCTCGGATGGCTCTCATGAACGGAAAAAGGGGCGCCGTCACGTTGATGGTGCTGTTCCTTGTTTCGATTGGGTCTGCGTTCGGCCAGCGCAAGGACCAATGCTTTGAATGCCATACGACGCTGGGGGATAGGGCGTCCGAGTTGTTCAAGATGGATGTACACCAACGCAAAGGCATTTCGTGTGCAGGATGTCATGGCGGCGATTCCACCGCGGAAGAAATGGAACAGGCAATGGCTCCCGCGACAGGATTCATTGGCGTGCCGAAAGGGGATGATATCATCAAGGTCTGTGCACGTTGTCATGCGGACAAAGAGGCAATGAAGCAATTCGGTTCCGATCTCCCCGTCACGCAGGCCTCGATGCTGGAAGCGAGCGTTCACGGGAAAGCTTCCGTAACGGGAGGACAACGCATCCTCCAATGTGCAACGTGTCACGCATCGCACGGTGTTGTTTCGGTGAAGAATCTGAAATCGCCTGTCCATTCCCGCAATGTCGTTGCTACGTGCGGCAAGTGTCATAGCGATGCGAACCTGATGCGCCGGTACAATCCGGCGCTTGCTGTGGATCAAGTGGAGAAGTATCGCACAAGCGGTCACGGGCAGTTGAATGCACGCGGCGATGTGAACGTTGCGGAATGCGCGAGCTGTCACGGCAGTCACGAAATCCGGGCGGCGTCTGATGTGAAATCGACTGTCTATGCCACGAATCTTCCCCTGATGTGCGCTGGCTGTCACAGCGATTCGGCAAAGATGAGGCCGTACGGTATTCCGACGAATCAGTTTCAGGAGTTTGCTGAAAGCGTTCACGGAAAGGCGTTGCTGGAGAAGAAGGATCTCGGAGCGCCGGCGTGTAATGATTGTCACGGCAATCATGGAGCGATCCCCCCTGGAGTGGAATCGATCTCCAAAGTCTGTGGTACGTGTCACGCTCTCAATGCTGAGCTTTTCTCCTCCAGTCCCCATAAGAAAGCTTTCGACGCGCAGAAGTTGCCGGAGTGCGAAACGTGTCACGGAAACCACAAGATTGTGGCAGCGACCGACGAGCTCTTAGGAATTGCGGCGGAGGCGACTTGCTCCCGTTGTCACACCCCCGAGAAGAACGTGACAGGATTCTGGGTAGCGAGGACAATGCGGGGGTTGATCGATAGTTTGGAGAAGGCCGAGCGGCTGGCTGCTCTGCTTTTAGCGGAGGCGGAACAGAAAGGAATGGAGATCAGTGAGGCGAGATTCAAACTCCGCGACGCGCGGCAGGCGCGGCTCCAAGCACGCACCATGGTACATTCATTCCATGAGGGACAATTCCGAGAGGTGGTAGAGCCTGGCCTTCGGGTTGCGTCCTTTGTGCAAAGCGAAACAGAGCGAGCGTTAGAGGAATACACATTCCGACGGGTCGGTCTCGGCTTAGCGACGCTCATCATCACCCTCCTCGCCGCGGCATTGTATTTGTATATCAGGCGGATTGAGCGAAATCCGCCGGATGCAAAAATGTAACGTTAGGTCACCAATCCATTCACACTCGAAGAGGAGATCATCTCTATGCAAGCATGGCATTCCAGAACATGGATGATGTTGGTTGGTTTGATTGTCATACTGGTTCCCGTCCTGAGCTTTGCACAGAACAAGTACGTCGGCGTCAAGGCGTGCGTGATGTGCCATCAGACGGAGAAGCAAGGGAAACAAAAAGACATCTGGCAGAAGAGCGCACACGCCAATGCCTATAAGACGTTAACGACGGCCAAATCCAACGAGATAGCAAAATCAAAAGGCATCACGAAGCCGGCGGCAGAGGCGAAGGAATGTCTCGAATGTCACGCTGTTGTGGCAGACGCGAAGTTGTTGGATAAAGGCTTCGATGTGAAGGATGGCGTGCAGTGCGAATCGTGCCACGGCGCCGGCTCAGCGTATCGCAATATGACCATCATGAAGAGTCGCGAGAAATCGGTGGCAGCTGGTATGCGGGAATTCAAGAACGAAGCCGATATCGAAACATACTGCAAGAGCTGTCACAACGAGAAGAGTCCCACTTTCAAGGGGTTTAAATTTAAAGAGTCGTGGGAGAAGATTAAGCACCCGGTCCCCAAGGCAGGATGAAGTTCTTGAGCTCCGCGAGGCCGTATAAAATGTAGGGCGAAGCGTCACTTCGCCCCCCGTTGGAGTTGCGATAACAAACTGAATTGTGGAATTCCTGAACTGGCACAACGCGTTCATCGAACTTTTTGTACGGCCACCCAGTCTTGGTAGTGTTAGTTTTCGGAAAGGCACGCAGGTTCGTTCCTATGTGTAGGAATATTCAACACTTAGAGGAATCCTACAGTTGAAATCTTGAACAAGATGTAAGGATCTATTGCTCCGAACATCGGCACGACAGTTGCGGAGAGACAGCAGACATTGGAGAACCGATGAGGCAGAGCAAGTCCAAGACTCGAAACGTCAAGTAGCAGCAGTATCTTTCCCGGAGAAGGCCACTATGAGAAGTCTTCTTGTTGTGCTTATGATGCTCACGTTTGCCCTGACGAGTGATGCAGCGGCGCAGTTGTTTCAAGCCCGCTTCGTGAGCTCGGGGTATATCTGGCAGCGACAGGATAGTGTGGACAGAACCTCCGATCATCTCTTCGGACATCAATCCGTTTATCTTTCGGTCGCAAGTCAGAGCCTCTCGTTTCACACGTACGGGCAGGCGTTTACCGATCTTGCCGGACCAGTCAAAGAGGAGACGCAATATCGATTGTATAATCTGTATCTGAAGTGGTCGAACATCTATGATGTCGGCATGATCAATATCGGAAGACAATATGTGTTCGCGGGTGTTGGAGCGGGAACGATGGATGGTGGACTTGCAACGCTCCGGTTTCTCGATTCGAGATTGCGGGTGACCGGCTACTACGGCACGCTTCCGCCACCGGGTTCGAAAGCCGAGCTGATCCGCGATAAAACCAGCAACTTCATGACCGGCGGGCAAATTTACTTCGAGCCGCTCAAGATTGCACAACTCTCCGTGAGCTTCCTGAACCGCAAGATCCAGGCGGAACCGTACAACGCTCTCCGACGCGACTCCCTTTTCAATCCATATCTCGTTGAAATCAAACCGACTGCCAGCACCGAGCGTTACCTCAGCGGCGACCTGAATGTCGAGCACAAAGGAATCGTCTCTGCCTATGGACGCTATGATTACGATTTTGACACCGAAGCGATGGCTCGTATGCAGTTCTTCACGCGCGTCAAGCCGCTAAGCTCGCTCGGACTTACGGCCGAGTATTTGCAGCGTGAACCGCGCATCTCTTACAACTCGATTTTCTCCGTCTTCACCTTCAATACCTTGAGAGAATTTGAAATCGGCGCGGAATACGCGCTCAAATCAAACTGGCAGTTCTTCGCAAAGTACGGCTCCGTCGACTATGGAGATGGTGAGACTTCGAACCGCGTAACGGTGGGAGCCAATGGAAAATATGTGGCGGTTAGTTTCACGAACAACGTCGGGTATGCGGGGGAACTGAGCGCTGCGTCGGCCAACGTTTCCTATCCACTTTGTGGAAATCAATTGACCCCTTCGCTCATGCTCAGTTATGCGAAGTATAAACTGAGCGAAGCAGCACCGAGATTAGAGAGCGCTTTGAGCATTGCGGGGGGATTCGTGTGGCGGCCGGCTCCCATCTTTTCGTTCGATACGCAAGTCCAGTGGATCCAGAACAAAATCTACAAGAACGATCTCCGGCTCTTCTTGCGCGGAAACGTTCTCCTGAGCGAACGATTGAACATCTTCTGAGAATCCTATGTCGATGCTACAACGACTTCGAAGCGTGAACTTCAAGAAAGTGTACATCGCAGCAATTGTAACGGCGACGCTGGCCATGATGTACACGGCGGTTACCGAATCACGCCAGGATCCGCCGACACAACGGGCAAACGCCATCAAGTTTTCGCACTCACTTCACGTCGAAGGGGCCGGACTCGAATGCTCCTCATGCCATGAAGCCGCCACGACGAGCAGGCTTTCCGCCGATCTTCTCTTCCCGAAGCACGAGAACTGTCAAAGCTGTCACGAAGAGCAGCTGTCGCAGAACTGCACATACTGCCACACGAGCGACGATCCGGGGACGTATAAGTCCCTCGCGACGCCCGAGCGCGAGCTGATTTTCTCGCATGCCGCTCACGTGACCGATCAAAACATGGACTGCAAAACCTGTCATCTTGAGATCGAACGGGAAGGTGCACCGACCGGTTCATTAGTTCCCGCAATGTCTACCTGCAACACGTGCCACGACGATGCTCAGGCTTCGAATGCCTGCGAGTCGTGTCACACCGATCTGGCCGGACTGCGTCCGATGGATCATAACCGGTCGGACTTTGTGCGTGAGCATAAGCGAAGCGCCCGCCTTTCCACTGCGAATTGTTCGTCGTGTCATACCCAGGAATCGTGCATCGATTGCCATAATGGGGTGGATTTGGTAACGGTCGATGTGCAGGGACGAGATCCCGTCTCGCCGCGATCCCCTCGGCTTGCTCCGACTGATCGCGGCCAATCGCAGTCGCTTATCAAAGTGCACGATCTGAATTTCCGCTTCACGCACGGCGTAGCCGCACAAGGAAAGATTGCCGACTGCCAATCGTGCCACAGTCAACAACAATTCTGTGCAACGTGCCATGCCTCGGGCGGGAATGTCAATCAACTCCGTTTTAAGCCGGCAACGCATCAACAAGCGGGATTTGTGACGATTGGTGTGGGGAGTGGAGGCGGGTTGCACGCGCAATGGGCGCGGAGGGATATGGAGACCTGCGCTTCGTGTCACGATGCACAAGCGGCCGATCCGACATGCGTCACGTGCCATATGGACTCCGACGGTATAAAAGGAACCGATCCCAAGACGCACGCGCGGGGATTTATGGCGGGAACGAACGGAAACTGGCACAGCGATCCGGGTGCGAATTGCTTTACGTGCCACTCGGATGCAAACGCGCATGTGGGAGGTGTGAAGGGAGTGGGCTTCTGTGGATATTGCCATAAGTAAAAAGCCATAAGTAAAGCGGAAGAACGACTATGAAAAGTGTAACGGCTGTCTCTTGCCTTCTCGTTCTTATGGTCGTACTCGGTTTGCTTGCAGGGTGCAGCGAACTGCAGAGTGACCTGCCCGTTCCCTCGACAGGTAAGTTGAAGGTTCACCCAGACGGTTGGGCGATGAAGAGCTCCTCGAACTTCCACGGCAACGATATCCGTGCAAAGGGGTGGGATATGAGAAGTTGCCAAACGTGTCACGGTGAGAAATACGACGGCGGAATTGCACAAGCTTCGTGTCGCACCTGTCACACCGCAACGGCGGGTCCCGAAAATTGCTCCACGTGTCACGGCTCGGCAACGAGTCCGGCTCCTCCGCGCGACCTGAGCGGAAACACCGTTCGAACCGCACGCGGTGTGGGTGCCCACCAACCGCACGTTGCTGGAGGCTTATTCTCCGGCAACATTTCGTGCCTCGAATGTCACTCCGTTCCGGGTTCGGTGTACGACAAAGGTCATGTTGATTCAGATCTTCCTGCCGAGGTGATGATGACGGAGCTTGCGAGGACGGTCACGAATACGCCGGGAACAATTGACTATGATTCGGAGCTTCCGGTTTTCCGTCCCAATCCCACATACGATCCGCAGACCCTCAAGTGTTCGAACACATATTGCCATGGCAATTTCAAGAACGGCAATCCGGGCACTGCCCCAAGTTGGACCGATGTGACGGGAACCGCAGCAGCATGCGGCACCTGCCACGGAGATGTGACGAAGCCGACCCTTGCCGAGCGGGCGCTCCCGAAAACCCGAGATCAAGGGGGAACGCATCCGAACGTACTCAATTGCTCCATCTGTCACGGCCAGGTCGTCAACGCGAGCCTGCAGTTCGTCGACAAATCGAAACACGTGAACGGTAAACTCAATTTCTTGTCAGAAGAACGAAACTTTTAGAACGCGAGTATCTCTACTCGGAGGGAATACCGATGAAACGATTCACATCTTTTGTCATTACGAGTTTGGTCATCATCATCCTTGCCGGATTGCTGGTGAGTTGTCGCGGGCCTGAAGGACCGCAGGGGCCTCCGGGGACCACGACGGTGGTCAACCTCGAAGGATTTGCCCCGGGCATCAACTGCGGCTCGTGCCACGATCCGGACCAGGATACCGTCTACTACGTGTGGGCCAAGAAATACCAGTGGGAGCGGTCGAAGCACGCGTGGGGAGGAGATTACGATAGGAATTCGAGCTTGTGTGCCGGTTGCCATACGACCGAAGGTTTTGTGAAGCGTATGCAGGGAAAGCCGGTAACGAACCAGATCGACTCCAGCCCTCCGGGTTGCTTCGCCTGCCATTCGCCCCATGCGCGTGGAGACTTTTCCCTTCGCAATGTTTCACCGGTCACGATTAGATCGAACATCGCTGGAGTGCCGGACGCTCAGTTTAACTACGGAAAAGGAAACCTCTGCGTCCAATGTCATATGACACGCGAGATGGCCGTCAAACCGGATCCGACCAAAACTGCCTCGACCGACTCGATCGTTATCACGACGACCCGCTGGCACTCGCACTATGGCGTACAAGGGCAGATGCTGATGGGCGAAGGGGGGTTTAAGTTCCCCCGCTACACGTACACGGGCAATTCCGTGCACACAACTCTTCCGTCCATCAAACAGGAAGGGTGCATTACGTGCCATATGGCGACGCCGACGGCGGGTGCTGGCATCGCAGGTGGCCATACCATGAACCTGCGATACGAGTTCCACGGAGTGGCTCGCAGCTTGTTCACTGGATGCAACCAATCAGGCTGCCATTCAAACCTTACCACGTTGGACTACAAGGGTGTCCAAACAGCCGTCAACGCTCATTTTGACACGCTGAAAACGATGCTGATTCAGCGAGGATGGATAGAGGGCAATCCTGCTTCCCCCAATTACGGCTTGGTGAAGCTGACGGGGGGACGGCTGGTGGTGAAGCCTGCCATAAAGGCGGGAGCTTTGTACAACTACTTCTTCCTGAAACATGATCGCAGTGAGGGGGTGCACAATCCAAAGTACGCTCTCGAATTGCTGCGGTCGTCCATCGAAGAGCTACGCAAACCGTAGCGCAACAAGCCGAAGGTGGACGATGAGTCCACCTTCAGCGTTTTTCTTCACCACAATCAACTACGAAAGAGGATGGTCTTCTTATGACTGGTCAAGTGCTGCTCTGGATCGCTTTTCTCACGGCCGCGGTGTCGAGTATCGCGTACTACCGGACGGTCACTCAACGAAAAAACTTTACATCTCTTGGACGAAACGCGTTCATCCTCAACGTGATGAGCGTTGTTGCCGCCTCCATCCTGCTCATGACCTACATTCTGCGCCATCAGTTTGAGTACGCGTACATCTACGGCTACAGCTCGCGCGATCTCCCGACAGAATTGTTGATCACAACGTTTTGGGCGGGACAGGAAGGGAGCTTCTTGTTCTGGGCATTGTGCAGCGCCATCGTCGGTGCCGCGTTGCTCCGCTACACCCGCAAACAGAAGATCGAACCGGAGGTAATGGCAGTGTACGCTTTTGTGCAGACGTTCTTGTTACTGCTGTTGACGGCAAAATCTCCCTTCAAATACATCTGGGAAGCGTACCCCGGAGAGATTGCAGAAGGTGCTGTTCCGGCGGATGGAAGGGGACTGAATCCGCTTTTGCAGAACTTCTGGATGATCATTCATCCACCAGTCCTGTTTGTCGGATTCGCAGCAATGGCAACTCCGTTTGCGTTTGCCGTGGCCGCGCTCTGGCGACGCACGTATGCCGAGTGGGTTCCAAAAGCCATGCCGTGGGTCCTTTTCAGCGTCCTGTGGCTTGGAGGCGGCATCATCATCGGCGGCTATTGGGCGTACGGTGTGCTCGGATGGGGTGGATGGTGGGGATGGGATCCGGTGGAGAACTCCTCCCTCATCCCTTGGATCACCGGTGTGGCATTGCTGCACACACTCCTCGTTCAGAAGCTGACGGCGAATTTGGTGCGGACCAATTTTATACTCGCGATCATCTCCTTCGTGCTCGTTATCTATAGCACGTTCTTGACGCGGAGCGGTGTGCTCGGTTCTGCTTCCGTGCATTCGTTTACCGATCCGGGTTCCTTCGTCTACACGCTCCTACTCGGTTGGCTCGGAAGCTCCGCGCTTCTCGGATTCGGGCTGTTGGCGAAGCGGTGGCGGGAGATACGACCCACAGCTAAAGTGGGGACTTTCACCAGAGAGTCGCTTCTCACGCTGATGACGCTCATTCTCGCTGCCAGCTCCATCATCATTTTGTTTGGAACGAGCTGGCCGATGATCGGAAATTCGAGCGTGGAGCCCTCCTTTTATGATCGTATGAATCTTCCTCTCGCCATCGCACTCGCGTTTGTTCTCGGCATCAGTCTCCTTGTCATGTGGCGGCAGGAGTCGTGGCAAGGACTCTTTCAACGAGGCTCGCTTGCATTCGGCGCTGCAGTTGTTGTCATGCTTGGCCTCGTTTTTGCGGGACTGGATGATTGGAAGATGGGCCTCCTCGCATTCGGATCGTTGTTTGCTCTCTTTGTCAATCTCACGCACGGTTATCGACTCAGCAGACAGGGGGTATTTGCTCTTGGAGGACCGTTCGCTCATGTCGGAGTTGCCCTTCTGTTCCTCGGTATCATCGGCTCGGGTTTTTATGGCAAGAAGGAGACCGTATCGCTGCCTCAGGGAGAAGCCAAGTCGGTTCTTGGATATAACGTCGTCTATGCCGGAGCTCAACCGACAGAGGATGGCAAATGGAGATTTGTTGTGGAAGCAGAACGCGACGGCAAGAAGTTTTCGCTTGCACCTGTGATGTTCAAGAGCACCTACAACGATCAGGTGATGCGGAATCCCGACTACGTGAGCTTCCTCACCAGAGATTTCTACCTTGAACCGGTCTCTCTCGAACAAGGTTCGACGCACGATCATACGGACCATCTCTTCGAATTGCCGAAGGGAGCGACGAAAGAGATTGGCGACATGAAAGTGACGTTCCTCCGTTTCGATATGAACCAACATGGCATGGATGGCATGATGGCTGGTGGCGGATTCCCCGTCGGTGCGGTGCTGGAGGTGGTACGGGGAGGAAAGAAGGAGACGATCACCGTGGTCACATTCTATCGAGAGGGACAGGAGCCGGAAGCGAAGACCGTCACGTTAAAGGATGGGACGATCGGTTTTAAGCTCGTAAGCATGAACATTGATCCGGAGACGAAGACCTCATCGATCCAGGTCGATGTAAGTGGGCTGGACGATCATGCGGAACAGGCAACCGGTCCCGAGATTCTTGTTGTGGAAGCGAGTGTGAAGCCCTTCATCAGTCTGATTTGGATTGCTGCCACGTTGATATCGGTCGGACTGGCCCTTGCCATGGTGCAACGCTTCCGGATCGTCCGCGTTGAGCTTGAGTTTGCCCGGACGAAAGGACAGGGAAAGAAATCCGTACCCCCCATTGAGCAGCCAGTCAAGGAGGTGGAGGAAGTGGGTTGAGGGAACTTCCTTTCTTGTCACTTGAATAGCGCCGCGGGAAAAGCCGCGGCGTCTTCTTTTCCCCCCTTTAAGAAGCAGCATGCTTTGATTCTCGATTCTGAGAAGCGAGGAAGCGGTACAGAGCGAAACGTTGTGTGCTATCGCCGTATGACTCGCCACTCAATCGGCACGATTTTTGACCCCACGAAGGGCACCAGCTCATCCACAACTGCACACTGTCCGAGGATACTATGGAGATCGGCATCCTTAAAGAAGATGGCATCAACGAACGTCGCGTTGCCCTTTCTCCCGCCGGAGTACAATCGCTCATTGGCATGGGGAACAACGTGTACCTCGAAAAGCACGCGGGCGCTGCGGCGTTGTTTCAGGATGAGGAGTATCGCGATGCCGGCGCGTTGATCAGCTACAGCGCTGAGGAGGTCATCAATCGCTCGCAACTGGTCCTGAAGGTCTCTTCACCGACAGAGTCCGAAGTAAGCATGTGCAGCCCGGGCCAGGTGCTCCTTTCCTTCATGCATCTCGCGGTTTCTCAACGCCGGTTGATCGAAGCGCTTCTCAATCAAAGAGTGACCGCCATCGGTTTTGAATTGATTGAAAACATGCGCGGTGATCTTCCCATCCTTCAAATGATGAGTGAGATCGCCGGCCAATTGGCGATTCAGGTTGGGGCCCATTATCTGCAGGGGCGCGAAGGGGGCCGCGGCATCCTGCTTGGCAGCATTCCCGGCGTTCCGCCGTCGACAGTCGTCATTCTCGGGGCGGGAACGGTGGGACGTACCTCTGCACGGGTCGCGCTTGGCATGGGTGCCAACGTCGCTGTGCTCGATCGCGATATCGGACGACTGCGCGATCTGGAGCAGATGTTTCAATGGCGCATCGCGACCGCAATGGCGACGGCTCCAAACGTCGCAAAGGCCGTCCGGTTTGCCGATCTCGTCATCGGGGCTGTCTTGCTGAAAGGGGAGAAGGCGCCCCACATTGTGACGGAGGAGATGGTGAAAGAGATGAAGGTCGGATCCGTTATCATCGACGCCTCCATCGATCAAGGAGGTTGCGTCGAGACAAGCCGCCCCACGACGATTGAAGACCCCGTCTTCATTCGTCACGGCGTGATTCACTATTGCGTGCCGAACATGACAACCGCCGTTGCCCGAACAGCCTCGGCGGCATTGACGAACGCCATCCTTCCGTTTCTGCAGGAAGTTTCGGAGTCAGGCGTGATTCCCGCGTTGCGTCGGAATGTCGGGTTGGGAAAAGGGGTCTGCACGTATGAGGGCAACTGCACCAATGAATCTGTCGCGAAAGTCTTCGGCTTACAATACTCCAATCTTTCGTCCTTGCTGTCGAGTTCTTCCAAACATTCTTCCAACTGACGACGATGAAATGGCTCGAACACTATAAATCGAAAGTTGTCTCGTTAGATCAGGCGGTCTCGGTTATCAAATCGGGAGACCGCATCTTCATTAGCGGAAATGCCGCAACGCCATCGCTCTTCACACACGCACTCGTGAAGCGGAAGGACGAGTTGCACAACGTGGAAATCAATCACGTGCTGGTGCTCGGTGACGATCCGCTGTCGAAACCCGAAATGGAAGGTCACTTCACCCACAATTCTCTGTTCGTGGGAGCGGCGGATCGACAAGCGATCAGCGAAGGTCGCTCGGCGTACGTTCCGGTCCATCTTTCGGATATCCCTTCGTTGTTCACGGATCGAATCATCCCTTTGGATGTCGCGCTCATCCACGTGTCGCCTCCCGATGAACACGGGTTTATGAGCTTCGGGGTGGAATGTGCGGCGTCAAAAGCGGCAGCGGAGAGTGCCAAGGTAGTTGTTGCGCAGGTGAATGACCGAATGCCGCGTACGTTAGGCGACGTGTTCATTCACGTCTCCCGTGTCCACCGCATTGTGGAGTGTTCCGAGCCGCTCAAGACGCTGACGGAAGAAGGTTCAACGGACATCGAACGGCGGATCGCTACCCACATCGCCGATTTGATAGAAGACGGCTCCACGCTCCAGCTCGGCATCGGCGGAATTCCGGATGCGGTCTTGGCATTGCTTGAAGGCAAAAGGGAACTCGGTATCCATACCGAGATGGTTTCGGATGGCGTAGTGAAAGCGATCGACCACGGCATCATTACCAATCAGAAGAAAACGCTGCACCCGGGAAAGGTGATTGCAACGTTTGTGCTTGGTTCGGAACAGCTGTATCGATACGTTCACAACAATCCATTGTTCGAGATGCACCCGTGCGACTATACGAACAATCCATTCATCGTTTCCCAAAACGCGAAGATGGTGGCCATTAACTCGGCCATTGAGGTGGATATCACCGGCCAGGTGTGCGCCGATTCCATCGGTAGCAGAATTTACAGTGGCTTCGGCGGTCAGCTCGACTTCATCCGCGGGGCGTCGTATTCAAAAGGGGGCAAGCCGATCATCGCGCTTCCCTCGACGACTCGCGATGGCAAAATTTCCCGCATCGTGGCTCAACTCAAGCCCGGCGCCGGTGTCGTAACGACGAGGGCGGATGTGCATGATGTGGTGACGGAGTATGGGGTTGCATCGCTCCACGGACGAAACCTCGTCCAACGGGCCGAGGCATTGCTTGCAATTGCCCATCCGGATTTTCGTGACGAGTTGGAGGCAGTGTTGCGTGAGAACTCGAACTATAAGCAACTCCAGATCACTCACGCCTGATGTTTTCCACGATGAGAGAAACCGAGATCCGGCTCGACAGTGAGTCGGGAATACTTCAGAGATCAATATGTCACACGCCCATCAGTACGTTTTTGGGCCCATTCCATCACGACGATTGGGACGATCCCTCGGGATCGATGTCATTCCCCGGAAACTCTGCAACCTGAACTGCATCTATTGCGAGGTAGGCCGAACCGACATATGGACCATGCAGCGACGCGAATACTGTCCGGTGAAGGAGATCCTTGTAGAGGTTGAGGAAGTGCTCCGCGAACACCGTGCAATTGACTACATCACATTTTCCGGTGCGGGAGAACCCACGCTCAATTCGAAGTTGGGTGAGCTGATTCATGAGGTCAAGAAGATGAGCGGACTTCCCGTCGCAGTCATAACCAACGGAACGCTTCTCTTTCTCCCTGAAGTCCGAAAAGACCTGCTCGAAGCCGACGTCGTTCTCCCCTCGCTCGATGCCGTTTCACCACGCATCTTCCGCCGCATCAATCGGCCTCATCCCGACCTGCGCATCGAGAACGTCATTGAAGGCCTCAAAAGCTTTCGTCGGGAATTCCGTGGACAGATCTGGCTGGAGATTCTTCTGGTGAAGGGTCTCAACGATCAACGGTCCGAACTTGAGCAGTTGCGCAGAATCGTTAGGGAACTTCAGCCCGACAAAATCCAGTTGAACACGGTAGTCCGTCCTCCCGCCGAATCGGATGCGGAACCTGTCGGTGATGCCGAGCTTCGCAGATTGTGTGATTTTTTTGGTGACTCGTGTGAAGTGATTGCAGGCGAAAGGATTTCCTCCTCGCCTCTCCAACTCGATGTGGGTCGGGATGATATTCTTGCCATCTTAAGCCGGAGGGCGATGACACTCGAACAGCTTGCTCAGAGCCTGACCTTTTCTCACCTTGATACGTTCATCGTTCTTGGGGTGATGGAGGAAGAAGGGTTGATAGAGTCATTCTACTTTTATGATCAAAAGTATTATAGGACGTCCGAACATCCCGGTACAGAAGGCGCGACTCCACCACCATACTTGTTGCATCTCCATGAAGGGCGGTAATGGAATTCCGAGAACTCGATCAACAAACTGACACGGACGAGGGCGAGCTTATTCGCCGGTCACAAGAAGGAGATGAGCAGGCATTTACCCGCCTGATGAAGCGCTATCAATCCATGGTGCTAAACTTTGCCCACAAGGTATGCCGCGATCGACCCAAGGCCGAGGAAACGTTGCAGGACACCTTCATCAACGTTTATCAGAAGCTGTCGCAGTTTGACGGCAGGGCAAAGTTCTCAACGTGGCTGTATTCCATCGTAACGAACAACTGTTTGATGAAACGACGCCGGCGAAAGCTGGAGGAAATGACGCAGGAGTTTGATGAATTGCCGAAGTCGGAAGAAGGCGAAGCGGGTGCGCACCAGATACCCGATCCGGAACCGGGCCCCATTCGCATGGTGATCGATGCCGAGTTGCGCGAGCATCTCGACAAAGCTATCCTGAACCTGCCACTCGATTATCGGATCGTCTTTGTTTTGCGTGATCTGGAAGAGAAAACGAACGAAGAGACGGCAGCGATTCTCGGCATATCCGTCGAGGCTACCAAGTCGCGTCTGCGCCGGGCTCGCGCCTTCTTGCGCGAGCAATTGCTCGATTATGTTTCGGAGTAAAACATGAAATGCATTGAAGTCTACCAATTTCTCATCGATGAGTTGGATGAACATCTGGACGATCCTTCACGGGAGTCGATCAAGATGCACCTGCGGGAGTGTCACGATTGCTCAACGATGCTGGAGACGTTGAAGAAGACTGTTCATCTTTACAAATCACAACCTGAGCTTATTGTTCCGGAGTCGTTGGCCGCGCACGTGCTCCAAGCCATTCAACAGTCATCCTCGATGTCATCGAAGGACGGCGTTCAGTAATCTCCCTCCCTGACCCCTTCCCCGATTTCTCAGCATCTAATAGGTAGTGGTTCACAACTACCGATTTTCTCCACAACTTTTGAAGGGGAAGGCCATGAAGAAAAACATGGGTTCCGCCGATCGCGTTGCACGGGTGTTTGTTGCTTTGGTCATTGCCGTGCTTTATTTCACCGACCAGATGAGCGGTCTTGCAGCCACCATTCTGGGGCTTCTCGCTGTGATCTTCATACTGACGAGCAGCATGGGGTTTTGCCCACTCTATGCGCCGTTCAAATTTTCCACCCTCAAGAAACAGCCATAACTCGTCGAGCGCACAAAGAAAAGGAAATGAAGATGAACAAACACGTTATCCACGCAACGGATGAAAGCTTCGAGCAGGAGGTATTGAAATCGCCCCTGCCGGTGCTGGTTGATTTCTGGGCGCCCTGGTGCGGTCCCTGCCGCTTGGTGGCTCCTCTTATCGACGAGCTGGCAGCGGAGTACGCGGGCAAATTCAAAATTGTTAAGCTGAATACCGACGAAAACGCGGAAGTTCCAAGTCGATATGGCATTCGTGGGATTCCAACGCTCGGAATTTTCAAGAACGGCCAGTTAGTCGATGGGATCGTTGGTGCCGCCCCCAAAGCAATGCTCAAGGCAAAGCTCGATGAGCATCTTCTTGTTGCATCCATGAACTAACAACAGAACTCGATCAACAACGGAAAACAGAACATGGAACAGGTCGCAGCTCAACGACAAGCAAACGAGCGGCGGAAGTCGTTCGCGTACCGCGTCGAGATCAACTGGCTGGAGAACCGCGCCGGTAAGGTCAGGTCGGAAGGAAAACCCTCGTTTCGGGTGGCGAGTCCGCCTGAATTTAAAGGCGAAGCCGGCGTATGGTCACCCGAAGACCTCTTCGTTGCCGCGGTGAACGCGTGTACAATGACTACGTTCATTGCCTTTGCAACCCGGCTCCAGCTCCCACTGCGTTCCTACGAAAGCTCGGGGGAAGGATTGTTGGAATTTGTCGATGGGCGGTACAAGTTTACAAAGGTCATTCTCCGTCCCGTGATTGAAGTGGGAGGGAAAGAATTTGTTCCTCAGGCGGAGAAGATCCTTCACGACGCGCACCATAACTGTCTCATCGCCAACTCCATTCAAGCCGAAGTTGTGGTGGAACCGATCATCCGTTCCACAGGAGAATGATCGATGGCACCACGTTTTCCGGTTTGGCAAATCCCCTCGATACCCTTCTTAGGAATGAGAAACGGCGGCGCACGGCTCTCTCCATTTCCGATGAAACGCCGCACTCGTCTCGTCTTACCTCTGGAACACTTCTTGCCGTTCTTCCCCGCAGCGATCAACTTTCTTGCTCATTTTCTCAAGTTTGCGACAGGCGAAGTGGACTGCCGCTGACGAGGAATGAGGAAATGTCACATCCTCTGCGTGAAGTGTGTTGGACTTGTCGCTCACGTCCCCCAATAGTATGCGTTGCACGTTAAGGCAGCAGTGTTCCTATGATCAGAAAAGAAGAAGCACTTGAATACCACGCACAAGGGAGGCGTGGTAAGATTGAAGTCATATCCTCGAAGCCATGTCAAACTCAGCGCGATCTCTCCTTGGCCTATACACCGGGAGTTGCAGAGCCGTGTCGCGAGATCGAAAAAAATCCGGACGACGTGTACAAATACACCGCCAAAGGGAATCTCGTAGCCGTCGTGTCAAATGGAACGGCGGTGTTGGGACTGGGCGATATCGGCGCCCTGGCGGGCAAACCTGTGATGGAGGGAAAGGGCGTTCTCTTCAAGAGGTTTGCGGATATTGATGTGTTTGATATCGAGTTGAACTCTCACAATCCTGATGAGATTATCCGAGCCGTGCAGCTTTTAGAGCCGACATTCGGTGGAATCAATTTGGAAGATATCAAAGCGCCGGAGTGCTTCTCCATTGAGGAGACACTCAAGAAGACGATGAACATACCGGTCTTCCACGACGACCAACATGGAACCGCCATCATCAGCGGCGCGGCGCTTGTGAATGCGCTGGAGTTGGTTGGAAAGAAGATTGGTCAGATCAAGGTTGTTATTAGTGGAGCGGGGGCGGCAGGCATTGCCTGTGCGAAGCTGTACGAAAAGCTCGGTGTCCGGCGTGAAAACATGCTCCTGGTGGACACCAAAGGGGTTGTTTTCAAGGGGCGTACAGAGGGCATGAATCCCTACAAAGAGTACTTTGCGGTAGATACACCCGCCCGGACGCTCGCCGATGCCATGCGCGGGGCAGATGTTTTCTGCGGTGTCTCCGTGAAAGGCATCGTCACGAAGGAAATGGTAAAATCCATGGCCGACCGACCGATTGTTTTCGCCATGGCCAATCCTGATCCGGAGATCACGTACGAGGACGCAACGGAGGCGCGGGACGACGTCATCATGGCGACGGGGCGATCCGATTACCCGAACCAGGTCAACAACGTACTCGGTTTCCCGTTCATTTTCCGCGGTGCGCTCGATGTTCGTGCTACGGCGATCAACGATGAGATGAAAATCGCCGCCTCACACGCACTCGCAAGGTTGGCCAAAGAGGATGTGCCGGATTCGGTGATGCGGGCGTATGGCGGCAAGCGGATCGAGTTCGGAAAGGAGTATATCATTCCGAAGCCGTTTGATCCTCGCGTGTTACTTTGGGAGACGATGGCGGTGGCGAAAGCGGCGATGGAAACAGGGGTTGCGCGCCTGCCCATTAAGGATTTCAATGCATACCGTGATTCGCTAGAGGCCAGGCTCGGTAAGTCGAGAGAAGTGATGCGCTTCTTTATTCATCGTGCACAGCAAGCTCCAAGGCGGATTGTGTTTCCCGAAGGGGAGGAGGACAAAATTCTTCGGGCCGCTCATATTCTCGTCGAAGAACGGATTGCAGCACCGATTCTTCTCGGAAGCCGAACGTTCATCACCCAGCGAATGAAGGAACTCGGCATCGAAATGGAAGGAGTGGACATCATCAATCCATCCAAGTCGATGAAACATGATCAATACGTGACTGCCTACTATACCATGCGCCAGCGGAAGGGATTGACGAAGATGGATGCCGACCGGCAGATTCGGACGCACAACGTATTCGGCATGATGATGGTGCAGCAGGGAGACGCAGAGGGCTTGATCTCCGGCCTGACGCAGCACTATCCCGAAACCGTCCGCCCCGCTCTGCAAATCATCGGAAAACGGGAAGGGGTGAAGACGATTGCCGGATTGTACATGCTCGTATTCAAGACTCAGACGATCTTCATCGCAGATGCAACAGTCAATATCGAACCGACGGCGGAGGATCTCGCGGGCATCGCGCTCCTCACTGCTGAGAAAGTGCGACAGCTGGATATCGAACCAAAAGTTGCTATGCTCTCCTTCAGCAACTTTGGCAGCACGAAGCACGCTTTGACGGAAAAGGTGCGCGATGCCGTAGCACTCGTAAAAAAGATGGACCCATCCATGATGGTCGATGGGGAGATGATGGCCGATACGGCGGTGTCGCCTGAGATCTTATCCGAGCTCTATCCCTTCAGCACGCTGCAAGGTCCTGCGAACGTGCTGATCTGTCCCGATTTGACGTCGGCCAACATCGCCTACAAGCTGCTCGGCAAGCTGGGTGGGGCAACGGCCATCGGACCGATCCTGATGGGCATCAAGAAGCCGGTTTATCTCCTTACTCCGGGTGTGGAGGTCAACGATATCGTCAACATCACCGCCATGGCGGTCTTCGATTCACAATTTCAGACGGCGTCTGCGGTGCTCCGTGGCAACGGGGAGCGACAGACGGAGCAGGCTGCGACTACGGCTTGAGGGTGAAACGTTCGATTCGATCCTGTGAATGCAGTTGAACGAGGTGAATTAACGACAAGGTAAGGAGGAATTATGGCGAACACATCCGACCTGATCAAATATCTCAATGCCAATAATGTGAGCTACCAACTTCTGCAACACGTCCCTGCGTTTCGGGCACGCGAGGTTGCCATGGCCACACACGTGCCGGATCGCAATCTTGCGAAGACATTGCTGGTGAAAGCAGGACAAGTGTATTGGATGGTGCTCTTGCGCGGCGACCAGCGGTTAGATGAGAAAGCCTTGAAGCGTGTGCTGGAAGTGCATCACCTCAAATCCGATTTAGAGAGTTGTTACAACTGAAGTGGAGCAAGCGGGAGGATGTCGAAATCACGGCGCGCGGGTTGGAAAGCGATGGCGTGCGTTCAATTCTTGGCGCACTCCCGTGTCACGTCCATCACCTTCTTCCGCAGATGCGCCAAGAATTGTGGGTGGTGTGGAGGAACAGCCATCGCGTGCGTTTGATTTCGGCACGTTTTCTTTTGTGCCACTTTTCTTTTCGTAAAAGAAAAGTGGCGAGAGGATTCTCGCGTTGCGGATTATGACGTTCACCTCTGCGGTGAAGAAGAGTGCGTCCATTTCGAACGGATGTAGTTCTGCGAACCTACGACAGAACATGCCTCTATGTCGGAATTAAGGACAATCATGTCCACCTTGCGCATGAAGAAGATTTGGATCTTCTTTTCCCCGATTGCGAGGTGGGGGCGATGCCGCCGTTCGGGAATCTGTACGGATTTCCCGTCGTCGTCGACCAAGCGTTGCTGGAAGACCGCGAGATCGTCTTTAATGCATGCACGCATACCGATTCGATTCGGATGAAATTCTCAGATTTCGAACGCCTCGTGCGTCCCATTGTTGCGCATATCGCTCTTGAGCGGGAGCCGGAAGTGACCGATGATTTTGAGCGTTATGGAGAGGTTTCTCCGGGAACTGAACAGTAATCGAAATTCGTTTCGGTGATGACGCCGGTTTTGCTTGACTCACGGCATGCTGTTCAGTAGATTGGAGCCACCATTTTGAAAGAAACGTCCCAACGCATGCACGAACGTTACACACATCCCCCTTAACACGCGGCCTGGTGCAGTGAGCACAAGCCAACACTTCCAGCCGCGTGAACGGTGGGTGTTGGCTTTTTCATTTTGAAACGTATCGAACGCTGTTTGCCGAGGGAATTTACCAACATCTTCTATTCCTCTGGTGGGGAGAAAGGAGCGCAGAGCGATGAGAGTGCTACTGAACAAGATCTGCACATCGTGCGGCGGCTTGATGACATACGTTCAGCGGAGAGGTTCCAGCGAAGGGTATTGGAAATGCGCCATTTGTGCGCGGACGAACCGACCGACAAGATTCGAACACAATCCGGAGGATGATGTGGGGTGGCATGGTCCGTCCGAAACTCACCCACCCAAAGCCGCGTAGAAACTACCAACCCCACTCCTTGCGCTCGTCGCGGGGCTTCGTAGAAATGGAGGATAGTACCATGCTCAAACAGAAAACGATACGTGAAGTTCGAAAGGCGCTCGAGAGTTTTCCTGCCGGTGGTTCCGGATCGAATGCAGGAAGGAAGCTGGCCGCGACACCGTCGTATTCCCGATCAGATCTCGAGCATTTCCGCTCGATCATTTTGGAGATGCGACGGGAGGTGGTGCAAGACCTGCAAGTGCTCCGTGAGGCGGTAAATAACTCGACGTGGGAAGGGGGAGCTTCGCATTCCCAGCACGTGGAGGCGAATTTCATGGAGCGTTCGCTCGATGCTGCCGCGCATGAGCAGCACGCTGCGATGATCAGCCGGCAGACAAAGCTCTTGAAATCACTTGAAGCCGCCCTCCAACGAATCGAGGAAGGAGTTTACGGCGTCTGCGTAAACTGTGGCAACTTGATTGAACGGGAACGCTTGGAGGCGGTTCCCCATACGCAACAGTGCGTCCACTGCAAGACGGGCAAACGTGGACCGGGCACTCCCGATCGTCCACTCCCGGAAACACCGGGCACGGGGTGATCTCACTTAGAACACGGAGCAACCATGCCACGCCCACATCCCTTAAGCGAATCGGAAGGAAGCCTCTTTCACATCCGTTTGAGTGAATTGAGCCAGCTTCTCCTGCAGATGGCGACGTACTCCGAGGAGATGGTCGAGAAGGCGCTCGACGCGCTCAAGTCCCAGAATATCAGTCGTGCCCGAGTCGTCGTTATGAAGGACAAAGAAATCGACGCGCTTGAGCTCGCCATCGACAGGCATATCTTCGAGATGGTTGCCCTGCAGCAACCGGTTGCATCGGATCTTCGTCTCTTGCTCTCTGCGCAGAAGATCAACAACGACCTGGAGCGTATTGCAGATCACGCAGTGAACATCGCGGAGGCAGCAATCGAGCTTGCTGATGCGCCGCACATCAAACCGCTGGTCAACATTCCGAGAATGGCGGAGATCGCACGATCGATGTTGAAGGAGGCGATTGACAGCTTTGTCTACCGCGACGCAGCGCTGGCAGCAGCCGTCAAGCGACGCGATGACGAGATCGATGAACTCTACCACAACCTGCGTCGGAATCTTGCACACGTCGTGGAAGGCGAGCCGAAACACTTTGAGAGGGCTGGAACGCTCCTCGCCATCGGCATCGATCTTGAACGAATTGCGGATCTTGCCACCAATATCGCAGAAGAAGTTATTTTCATCACCAATGCGGAAATCGTCAAACACAAGGAGGGGTAATGGTCCATCGAATAACTGCACGGAGGAACCATGCGCTACCTCATCACTCTTGTCTCGATTCTGCTGCTCCTACCGGGAGCAGCCACGGCACAAAAAGCCAATCTCTCGCGACAGCTTGAACAACTGACGCGCGATTGCAAGAACATACGCGGCCATGCAGGCCGTGTTGTGGAGGAGGCGAGCCAATCGGAGCTCAACAAAGATCTTGCCCTTGCTCACGCTCAAGAGGTCGTCCGGAATCTCGAGTTGATGGAACGAAACCTCGACGCAACGGCGAGACTCCTCACAAACGAACAGCACAAACTCGTCCGCCAGGAACAGGAATCGCTCGAAAAAACCTGTGAACGGCTCAAGGAGCTGAGCACGCGACTGCGGGCTGCACTATCCAAAGAGAAACCGGATCGATTGGAAGTGAAGAAGATCGCAATGGAGTTGCGGAACGAAATGAGCGCCGGCAACGAAGTGCACCAGCGTATGAAGAAGAAACTCGGAATGAAGTAACCGTTCACACAGCCCGGCCTACGCCTCCGCCGTTTGTTCAGGTTTGAAAAGGCTTGCTGTTTGAATTTTTATCAGCGTTCATCTACTCCATTCGGATGTTTCAGCGTTCTATTCCCGGTTGTGGCTTGACCACGTGAGGTGTGTTCACCGGAATTGTTTTCCCGCGCGTGCAGCGGCTTCACATGAACGATTTTCTCTCTCCGGTCATCGCAATTCTGAGAAAAGCTCCTCTCTCGGAAATGGGAGTTTCTTGGCACAAGTAGGAAGAACCTCAACCTCCACCCCCGTTCTTCTTCGAATTTCCCTTCAAAACCGCCCCCTTCCGCTGCTGCCGTTTCTGGAACGGATCGAGCATTCTGCCATCGGGACTCTCCTGCATGTACTGAAACGCCGCGGCTATGTCACTCTCGCGCCCACGCACCGCGACGGAGCGATCATCTATATTGACCACACGTATACGTCCCGCCGGGAATCCCTGTTCGTTGTCGAGGTGAATTGCACCGAGGCGGGGGACACGTGTTTTTGTGACTCGATGAGAACAGGACCAAAAGCGAACTGCGGATACGATCTGTGTCTCACCGAATTGAGGGGGGGACGATGGTGGGTTCTTTCTTCTTGAAGTGGGATCCGAACGTCGATTTCTATTCCGGCATCATCTACGAGGCGCTGGGATTCCCGACGGAGGCATCCACGGTGCTCTTTGCAATTCCCCGCACCTCCGGCTGGTTAGCTCAATGGCAGGAGATGCTCCTTGACCCGGAACAAAAGATCGCCCGGCCGCGTCAGGTCTATCTCGGCTACGACAAGCGCGATTTTGTGCCGATTGAGAAGAGAGGGTGAAGGAGCGATCGGAGGTACTCTCCGTTCTTCAGGAGAAAACAAAGCGCAGCCGAAATCCTCCGACTGCGCTTTTTTATTTAACGAGGACCATTCTCTGGGTAGCTCTCAATCCGCCTGCATCAAGCAAACGCCGCCTGAATGATGGAGAGGTGCTTGAGATTGGTAAATGGAAACAATTCCCAGCTACTTTGTAAGAAGCAGCTTGCCTGAGCGACGAAAGAGCTCACCCGCTTCGGCTGACAAGACAGAGAATTGGAACAGATACATCCCACTGGGGAGCGCGTGGCCGGATTGATCTTGTCCGTTCCACACCACCGCGTGATACCCAGCCGGTTTGTGGTCAT
>JBGFRO010000050.1:0-162270 GCA_041695085.1 Bacteroidota bacterium
ACTGGCGTCGCCACGACCGGTCTCGGACATCTCAGTCATACGACTCTGCGTCTCCTTCATCATCGAAATTCAAGTCTCCATCAGTTATCGTCCCGTTCGAGCCTTCGGCCGTCATCGCTTGACCTACTATGCTCTCGGCTGACTTCTGCTGCCCCTTCCCAACGCCTTCCAGCGTCGGTAGCCTGTGGCAGAGCAACAGACCTCCCCGGGTATTGCGCATTCACCTTCACACTTCTGTCTGGCACATCTACAGCCGTGCGTTCCGGGTAGGTATCGGACTTTGAAGAGATTGGCCTTCTTGTCCTGCACCACTGCCTCTATGTGCTTCCTGTTCGTCAGACCAGTGCTTTGCCTGCGGCTTCCTTCGGATTTCGTCTCACGACGAACACCCTTGCCGTCCGGCTAATGATTCCCCCTACAAGGGCTCATAAGGGACTTGCACCCTCCAGTGATTGCGCCATGCCGGGCGCACCAAAAGCAAAGCTGCCGTGGATGCACGGCAGCTTCACAGTTTCCGACTGTCAGATTGTGAAGGGATCTTACTTCATCAGCACCATCCGCTTCGCATCGATAAACTTGTCTGTCTCCAACCGATAGTAGACACCGCTTGAGACAGTCTTGCCGATCTTTCCCGTTCCACTGCACGGTATGAACGCCGGCATTCAGATGCCCCGAAACAACGGTTGCAACGTGCTGACCCCGTCATGCTGTAGACGGCACAGTCGAACCTCCGAGGCTTCAGGCAATCCGAATCGGATCGTCGTCGATGGGTTGAAGGGGTTCGGATAGTTTTGACTGACATAGAACGCACTCGGAACTGTCGGCATGTCGCCCGTCACATTCACAACAATTACGGATGCTTCTGGCTCATGCTTCCGAATTTGGTTCTAACGTAAAGACAATAATCCGTTCGCCGCGCAGTGCGCTGATATCTGAATGCATACTGATAACCTTTCGCCCTGTAATATCGGTGATGGTCTTCTTGAGAATGTCCTTCCCGTTTTCAATGAGGCTCATACGAACGTCCTTTAACAGCTTTATACCCGCAGGGTCTTTTGCAAGGTGCAACTCTGCAGGTGTCAGCACACCTTCAAGCCGAATCACGACCAGTTCATCCAAGACGTACGTACGCGTTCGAAATGGGCCGCGACCCATGAAGTCGCGTTCAAACTTGATGAGCGCTTCGGTTATTGCTGATTCTTGCTGCCTAATGGAATCCTTGGGCACTCCTTCCATCCTTGAGTCGGTTGTTAACAACGTTAAAAATAGGGACGAAAGAAAAGGGTTGCAAGGAAATTCGCTTAGATAAGTTTGCATCATCTGTGACAGCCCAACTTATACCCCCACAACGCGCGACGATGAGCGACCATTCACCTGTCACCAGACACATCGGTAGGGACCGCCCCCTCAGAAGAAGCCCAACAAACACCGCAGGTCTTGTACATTAAAGGGCGACATTCAAAAACAGTTATCATCACAGACCACAAAGGGGGTGAAAAACAAGTGAGACATTCGTTCGACTACAGAGCTTTGAGAAACACTGGAGATTTGATCATGGGGTGAGTTAGAGCGATTGAAGCCGGCTAAGAGGTCGGCTTTTGCGTTAGTGGGTAGGTAATCTCAACATTGTCACGCGATACCGCCCAACGTATCGCGTGTGCCGTTTTGAGGCCAATGCCACGAACTTCAGCCAATTGGTCGGTACCCGCTGTGACCACAGCCTCGACACTCCCGAAGGTTTCAATAAGGTGTGCGGCTCGCTCCGGTCCGACTCCTGGCAATCCTTGAAGGATGTGGAGTTGGAGTTTACGTTTTCCTTGCGGCCTCTTCCCCTTCCGTTGATAACTTCGGTACCGAGTTGAGCCCATCTGTCGTGCGGCGTAGAGCAAAAGACGAGCAGTCTCGAAGGGATCCTTCGATCTCAACATTGGAATCCCCAGAATGATCGTCAGGGTAATGAGAGCACCTTGGATCGCCTCACGCCGCATGCGGCTGCGCAACAAATCATCGGCTGTTCCCTCCAGAATGACCACACTTCGGATCGAACTTGAGGCAAGTCGACATGCTTGTTGAAAGAATCGACCATCTTTGATCGAACTGGCGAGGTCTCCAATCGTTTTCCTTTCAACAAGAAGCTTTCCATCTATCCAATAGTCACCCAGCGCAAGACGCTGAACCTCAACCTCCAGATCATCGATCTCTTGGAGTGCACGCATCACTTCGGATTTGGCTTCACGGTCATCAACAACGACATGGGTCCTCGGAATGGACTTTCTTTCTTCATTCATGAATTTCAAGATTCCCGTTGTTTCAGGATATGACCAATTTTCCACTGAACCATTGGATACGCCGACAAACCACGGAAATCCTCCCTCGAGATCAAGCTGGCGTTTCCTGTATCAGGCCCTCGACGTTTTCTGGGACCATAAGATTCCACTGACGGGAACGAAGAGACACTTTTGAGATATTCTTCAAGACCACCAACGTATTTAAGCCTATCGATTCCATCAAGGATCGTTTTTTCTCTGTCGCATATAACGAGCGGCAATCCATCCACTTGTATTTTTGTAAGCCCAAACGGGTCGTATTCAGTAACAAACGAATACGTTGTGTCCTGGAACCGAAACGATTTTGCCTGTCGTGGCACGCTTATGTAGACCGTGTTATACGCAGATTCTGCTTGCGCCATGGAGCTCAAGCGCTGTGTGATAGCTGAGGTAGGACCTCGGTTGGAGTTTTGCCGCGACAAGATACTTGTTGGGCGTGTAAGCACGGCCGGCGGCTTCTACAGGTATCACAGCGTATACCTTTTTCTTGATCCTCATGATGTACCCGTCCCTCTATAGAGTTTGGGAAGAGCCACTGATGTTACCTAAAATATGCTCATACTGGAGTAAGAAGCTAAAGAATGGGCATAAAATAGGTAAAAAGGCGGAGAACTTGAAAAGGCTGGTTTCGCCTTGACCCGACGGACCGGTAGACCCGTGCGGAGTGATACCCGCTTGCCTCGTCCTATGCCAGAAACGATATAACTTAGAAAGCAAGGAAGTTTTTGAAAATCATGGGAATTTTTCATATTCTTATTAAGGTAGCTCTAACTCAGTAATGACGACCTCATCTACTGGGTGCAAAGAGTTTCCCGTTAGGGCTACTTTTGCACCCAGTATGGAAGAAAGCGGCTTGATCTCCGAAATCAAAATCAAGCAGCCAATTAGCTGAATCGAGACTCGTTTGTCTACGATGGAAGGTGTTCTTTACTGCAGACTGCAGAGCCTTACCTTCGAAGTCGAACTCGTGCGCGAGAAATCAGTGGTCATGAATCCGGGCTTCACTGTACCGGATGAAAATAGACTTTCGGTTGTCTATGGTAGAAGTATTTTTCAGAGCAGTTATTCAGGGTGGCACCGTTGCAATCAGACCAAGTAAAGATCGGACAAGCGACTCAGCAGATCCTGGGCAATTGTTCACCGGAAAGCATATCCACCACACGCGTTCCGCCTACTCTGCTTTTCATCAACACTGTACCGGGATTGTCTGCAACGACGTCTCCGATGACCACGGCATCGTTTCCCAATGGATGAGAGTGCATCACGCGAAGAACCTCCTGCACTGAGTTTCGGGAAACGATGGCGATGAGTTTCCCTTCGTTGGCAACGTACAGCGGGTCGAGGCCTAAAATCTCGCAGGCGCCGCGCACTTCGTCAGGGACTGGTATCTGTTCTTCACGAATCAAGATGCCGACCTTCGCGCTTTCTGCAATTTCGTTCAGTGCACTTGCCACGCCGCCCCGCGTCGGGTCCCGCAGAATATGGATGTCTTTGCTCGCTCTCAGCATCGCTTGAACGAGTCCGTTCAGCGGGGCTGTATCGCTGCAAATCTCCGTCTCGAATGCCAATCCCTCCCGCACTGACATGATCGCGATGCCGTGGACCGCGATCGGGCCGCTCAGAATTACGACATCTCCCGGTCGTGCGTTGGCTGGATTGATTTCGACGCCTTCCTCGATGACGCCCACCCCCGACGTGTTGATGAAGATCTTGTCCCCTTTTCCTCGATCCACGACTTTCGTATCTCCTGTCACGAGCAGCACACCCGCGCGGTCAGCCGCTTCCTTCATCGAGAGAACCACGCGCCAGAGATCTTCCATAGTCATTCCCTCTTCAATGATGAATGCTGCGGAAAGATAGAGCGGCTTCGCTCCACACATCGCCAAATCATTCACCGTTCCATTGACCGCCAGATGTCCGATGGTTCCGCCGGGAAAGAAGATGGGATTGACAACGAACGAATCTGTGGAAAACGCAAGTCGCGCGCCATGGACAGAAAAGATTGCCCCATCGTGGAGCGGCCTGAGCAGCTCGTTCTCAAACTGCGGCGCAAACATTTTCTGGATGAGCTGGTGCGTCAACGTGCCGCCGCCGCCGTGTGCGAGCAGAACGTGCTTGTAGTTGTTGATGGGAACCGGACACGAGAGCCCGGCCGACAGATCGACAGTTGATTGAGACATAGACCCTCCACACTCAAGGTACAACTTCTTGGGGAACCGGCGTTGAGCTCTTGCGAAAACGACCGAAGTGATAGTACGCAGCACAGGCACCCTCAGAAGAAACCATCGGAGCTCCTAATGGATGTTCCGGAGTGCAGCTCGTGCTGAACGCCGTGCACTCGTGCGGCTTCTTCAATCCTTGCAAGACCTGACCTGCAATACATTCTTCGGATTCTCTCGTTTTGATTCCTTCGACGGAGAACAACCTCTCCGCGTCATAGTCGGCGTATTCAGGGCTCAGCGCGTATCCGCTGTTCGGAATCTCGCCGATGCCGCGCCAGGTGCGATTCGTTGTCTGAAACACTTCTGCCAAGAGTTTGCGGGCGGGGATGTTCCCTTCGCGCCGGACGGAGCGTGCATATTGATTCTCCACTTCCGCGCGCCCTTCTTCCAATTGCTTGACAGCCATGTACACCCCTTGCAAGATATCAACAGGCTCGAATCCTGTGACGACAATGGGGGTTTTGTAACGCGCTGCCAGCGGGATGTATTCTTCGTATCCCATCACCGTGCACACGTGTCCTGCAGCAAGAAACCCTTGTACGCGATTTGCCGGCGACGAAAGCAACGCTTGGATCGCGGGCGGAACGAGCACATGAGAGCAGAGAATGGAGAAGTTCTTCAGACCGAGCCGTTTCGCCTGCCACACCGCCATGCCGTTTGCGGGGGCTGTCGTTTCAAATCCAACACCAAAAAAGACCACCTTCTTCTCCGGATTGTTCTGTGCGATCTTCACGGCGTCGAGGGGAGAGTACACCATTCTCACATCTCCACCTTCTGCCTTCACGGTCAGGAGATCTTTGGAAGAGCCCGGCACACGCAGCATGTCGCCAAAGGATGTGAAGATGACGCCCGGTGTCGATGCGATGACGATCGCTTTGTCGATGATCTCGAGCGGGGTAACACAGACCGGGCAGCCGGGACCGTGGACAAGTGTAAGCTCCTTCGGCAGGAGCTCCTCGAGCCCGTACTTCACGATGGTGTAAGTTTGGCCGCCGCAGATTTCCATCAGCATCCACGGTCGGGAGGTGACCTGCCGGATCTGCTTCGCCATCCTCGTTGCCGCGACTTCGCTTCGGTATTCGTCGATGTAGCGCATGGTTGTTCCTTTCACAGATGCTTCTTGGTCTCTCGTCCATTCATACAACGACCGACTCATCGAAATACGCCGGGTAGACTCGGCGTTGCATCTTCTTTCTCTGGTAGTTCCGAGACAGCTCCACAAAAATCCCGATGTCCCTCTCCCAATCCGATTTCGTCCCATCGAAATAGAACACCTTCATCGGCATGCCGTCATGATCGCGGCTGACGTTCGGATACACCGATTCGCACACGATGCCATTCATGCAGCTGAACGGACTGACATCAACAATCCCGTCAGCCCCTTTTCTGTACAGATAGACGGAGCGCGCGACACTCAGCGTCATCTCTCCCAGCGCGCCGTAGTATGGAAGATACGGTAAGCTGTATTCCAAGAGCGTCGAGATGTCCTCCGGCTCTTCGTATCCGATGAAATCCTCTTCAAACAGCGCCGTCATCGCGTGCTCGTCAGACCGCTGGATGTGTGCGCTGATCTTGCTCTGGAGCATCGCCAGTGACAATGCCCTGCCCTGCTCTACGAGGGATCGTTCGTTTCTCCATGTCACATACCATAGCCACTCGGCGATGTCTGAAATCCAGCCTTCACCCCCTAGTCGTTCGATGATCCGAATAATCTCATCATTGGCGAAGGTATCCAACCGACAGTAGATCTCGCCAACAACACCGATGAGCGGTCGGGTGCGATCGTACCTCGCTGGCACGGCATGGAATCGCTGCCGCACTCGCTCCAAGGCCTGGAGGATGGCAGCGAGGTGAGTCTTTGCCGTGGTGCAGCGCGTGGAGACGGCGCCGCAGAGATCGTCAAGCGATTCAGCCCAGGCACGATCCGTATCCCCAGGAGTTGTTTCGTACGGACGCGTTTTGAAGAGGAGCTTTCGCAGAAGGTCGGCAGCGACTATGGCGCGCCATCCTGTTCGACGGAATCCCGCCTCCAATTCGTCGATCTGACCGTAGTTGTCATCGAACCCGGGTGAGATGACCAGCACGTCCGACATTCCCAACTGTTGGAGAACATTGCGAAGATAGCCGGCATATTGCCCGAACCGGCACGGTCCTCCTGAGGTCGGCATAAAGAACGCCACTCGTGCGGGGTCAACACCGTTTTGTTCCAGCGCCTGCAGACAACTCCCGATCGTTATCTGCTGGGGATAACATTCATCGCCCTGTGTGTGTAGCCTGCCGAGTTCCAGCGTTCTTCCACTGGGCTCCGGCAGTGGTTCAGCAGCCACCCCAATTGATTGGAACGCTGCGGACATCAGCCGCGCCCCCTCATAGCTCATGCGCGGGATGTACACTGTTCTTCCTTTGAGAGCGAGCTTCTCCTCTTTCGGTACAGTATTGTCCATCAACAAGCCTTTCGCCATCTGAGGAATCCCTTGCTTTCCAGGTACGCCTCGCAGCGCGTCATCATCCCTGCATCGTTTGCGTGGCCGTCAAACTGCAGAGTGAGAAACGGCTTGTGCGAAGCGTTGCCAACGTAATGCTTGATGTAGGAATCCGGCCCACATTTGAAATTTGTGATATAGAGAAACTGTAAATGACGTCGATGGCGAATGAACGAACACGCCTGAAGAATCTTGCGTCCACAATCCCAGAACATGTTACTGTTCGTCTCTGAGATGTCGATATCGTCAAGCTCGAGAAAATCGAGAGGGATGACATTGACGCCATAGTACTCGCGGAGTTTATTGGGGATGTTCAGGTTCATGCCGCGGTCGTAGAGGTTATACACCCTCCCTACGAGGATTAGGCCCAACTTTTTCTCAGCTTCGAGCAGATCAAGCGCCTGTTTCCCGCGCTCGTAGAGCTTTCTCTGGAATTCACGCTGCGTCTCATACGCGCGACGCAGTGCGTGCTCGTGGGTCCGTCGAGGAAGGCCCAACCCCTTTGCCATGGGATAGAGTTCTCGCACCACGTGTCCTTCCCCTTCCCTGAAATGAATGGTGGGCATCAGGAGTTTCCCTTCCATCGCTGACTGTAAGGGGGAATGACCGACCACGAAGGGGAGAGTTTGGTTCCACGGGCAATAGAACGAGTTGACGCCATCAAATCTCGTTTCCGCATCGATGAGGTTCGGCAGGAAGATGTAGTCGGTCTTTTTGTTGATCAGAGACTTGACATGCCCATGAGCCACTTTGATGGGGAAGCATGGTTCGGCGATGGTTGCATCGATCCCGGCGTTCACCATCTCGCGGTTCGTCGTTTCTGAGACCACAACCTTGAAGCCAAGACAACTGAAATACGACGTCCAGAAGGGGAGCTGCTCGTAGAACTGCATGGCAAGGGGAATACCCACAGTTCGGGCGCCGTTGGCGTGATACGGTTCGCAGGCAGCGTTGAGGATTTCTTCTCGTGCCTTGATCAGGTCAGGAATGACCGGCTTGTTTTCAGCCTTCGTCTTCTTCCGGAACTTGTCAGAGCATTTGTCTCCCCAGAAGGTTTTCTCCGCGTTCACCTTGATCTCTTGCATATCGCAGTAGTTCGAGCAGGCCTTGCAGGTGAAGTGGCGAACGGTGTACTGAATATTATCGAGCTGAAATCCGCGAAATGTTGTCGGAACGTTCAGCGCCGTCACCTTCTCGCGAGCCAGAATCGCAGCGCCGATCGCGCCGATGACGCCGTTGTGGGGTGGAACAATGATCGGCTTTCCCAGCACAAGAGAAAACGCGGCGGCGACGGCGTCGTTATAGGCCGTCCCACCCTGGAAGTAGATACCGTCGCCAATTCGTCGCCCGCGAACCACTCGGTTGAGATAATTGAAGACGATCGAGTACGCCAATCCCGCGACCAGGTCGACTTTGGACGCGCCCTGCTGGAGGTAGGCGTTGACATCTTTCTCCATGAACACCGTACAGCGCTCTCCGAACTTAATAGGGTTACGCGATTCGAAGGCGAGTTTCGAGAATTCCCCTTTGATGCTGATACCGAGTCGTTCAGCCTGTTCTTCCAGAAACGACCCTGTGCCGGCGGCACACGCCTCGTTCATCGAAAAATCCACGACAACGTCATCGTCCAGACTGATAAACTTGGAATCCTGTCCGCCGATTTCAAAGATCGTATCCACCCGTCGGTCAATGAGCGTCTTGCTGATAGCCGTCGCGCCGGTCTTATGCGCGGTGATTTCATCCTTGATCACATCCGCCCCTATCAGCTCGCCAATCAACTCGCGTCCGGACCCTGTTGTGCCCACGCCCTTCACAAGAATGCGGTCGCCAAGCTGGTCTTCCAGTTCTTTCAGACACCGATTGACCACGTCGATCGGTCGTGCCTCGGTATAGACATAGATTTCTTTGACGATGTTGTTGCTGGCATCAAGGAGCACCACATTGGTGCTTACGGAACCGATATCGATTCCCAAATACACATCGACTGGGAGCTGGTTTTCTTGGAAGGAGTACGGACGAACGCGATCACGTAGAAAGATCACCCGTTTGGTATCCAGAGGCGAAAGCGTGTTAGAGCGCTCTTCCTCCGGCAAGCGACCGGATCGTGAGGCGGCCTGCACGGCGCGCGGCTTGCTTTCCTGCTGTGATTCCCGCGCCAGCAACGCGGCTCCAATGGCGCTAACCCAGGCATAACATTCAGGAATGATGAATTCATCGTCACTGAGGTTGAATACGTCTTTCATCGCTTGGGCTACGCCTTTGTTGGCAGCCACTCCGCCGACGAAGATGACTTTCGGCACCACCGTTCTTCCCCTCACGATCGTACTTTTGTAATTCCTCACGACCGCTTCACAAAGCCCTTTTAATATCTCCGGGGGGTGAAAACCCCTTTGCTGAGCGTGAATCATATCACTCTTGGCGAACACTGAACACCGCCCAGCAATGGTCGCTGCCTTCCCTGCCTTTAAGACGATTTCGCCAATGTCGTCGATGTTATATTTTAGCCGGCTTGCCTGCTGATCCATGAAGGAGCCTGTCCCGGCAGCGCAATCTCCATTCTTCTCGTAGTCCACGATCCCCACCGTGCCGCCAAGGGAGTCCGGGTTAAGCAGGAGATACTTTGCCGTATCGCCGCCCATCTCGAACACTGTGCGCACATCCGGGAAAAGAGTGCCGACAGCTTTTGCAACAGCCCTGAATTCGTTCTCGAAAGGCACCCCCAGCCGATCCGCCAGCAGCTTTCCCCCAGAACCGGTCGTGCAGAGAGCCTCAACCATGCCGAACGGGAGCTGTTCGGTGAACTCGCTGAACATGTTGAGCGCCGTTTGGAGAATCTCTCCCTTGGTTCTTCGATACGTCGACAAAAAGATGGTGTATGGCCCCTGCCGGATCGAAAAGAATCCGGGAAGGCGTACATCCGGAATGTCGCCGGCGCTAAGGGCAGCAAGCTTCACACTGATGGAGCCAACATCGACCCCGGTAAAGAGGGGAAGAGAAGACATTCCAGAGACATTAGACATGAGAATGCTTTATCCTGCCTGAGTTGCGGTTTCCATTCGTTTACTCTCAGATGAACTACAAGTGGCGGCTAAGGTTTAGCGTAATTACGCCGTTGTTTTTGCCGCTCAGAACGCCGTGCGCGGAGTCCCGGCGCTTTTCGTCGGGATGGAGTGCGCAAACCCCCGATGCGTTTTATGCCTCGGGGGGCGGCAAAAACATTGGAACGAACTCTATATTCCATTTCAACAAAGCGAGCGTCGTTGTTCTGTTATTAGGTAATCAAATTTGCCTTGCGACGACCTGCCCCGCTGCCTTTGAGCGGGAGAGGTTTTCCATTGTACCGCTCACCGCATCTTCCCGCGTGTCTTCCTACCTTTCTCTTTCAAAATACGTTCCGTTAGGCGCCGTATCCGCCGATTGGTGCTCGGTTGACATTGTGTGCATAATGTGATAGATTACCGTTGTGAATATCATCTGGGACGAAGAAAAAAACACTAAGCTAAAGACTGCGCGGGGAATCTCGTTTGAGGAAATTACAGCGTTGATTCTACAAAAAAAGTATGTTGACATCGTTAGACATCCCCAACGGTATGGTCAGTGGATGTTTCTGATACCGATCAACGAGTACATTCACGCAGTGCCGTTTGTAATAGACAGCGAGGGTAATTTTGTTCTGAAAACCGCATATCCGAGCCGGAAATTCCACAAAAGATTTGGAGAGAAACGAATATGAAAGCAAAATTGGATAAATATGAGCGAGAGATTGAAAGGGAAGCCGATTCATATCGATCAGTCTCGAAGAAGGAACGCGCGATGATCGAAGGAATGCTTGATAAGATACGGAAAACCCGCAATGTGAATATTCGCATATCGGAATCTGTTTTGGAACAACTAAAGCGTCGTTCGCAAGAAGAGGGCATTCCATATCAGACTCTCATTTCAAGTATCTTGCACAAGTATGTGACAAATCAGTTGGTTGATGAAAGATCGATTCGCCGGTCGATGCAACTCCTCTCTTCCACGCAATAACCCCTCGATTGGTTCCGCCGCAGATTTCCATGAGCGTCCATGGTTTGGACGTGACCGCCCGGATGGCGCTCGAATACTTCCTTGCTGCGCCAGCGTCTCGAAACTCGTCGATGTATTTCATTGTGGTCCCTCCGGATCCGGCAGCTTCAACTCGTCGAGCGAGTCGTCTAACTCGTCGAACAACTTCAGCGTCTCCTGCGCTTCCTCCTCATTCATCTTGCTGATGGCGAATCCGACGTGGACAATCACATAGTCGCCGACAGCAACATCAGGTATCCAGTCAAGGCACACCCGTTTTTGAATACCGCCGAAGCTTACTTTCCCCATCGTCGGTTGGACACTTGTATCGATCTCCAGTACTTTACCCGGGATTGCGAGGCACATGTTTTCGTTCCTCCTGAGGATGTTCTTCAACTTTCGAAATTATCACTCCCGATTCAACGAGAACTGTATCGCCCACGATTGCTTCGGGAAGGAATAAAACAGGCGCGTGCAGGTACGCACCCTTCACTTTGACTTTCGCCATCGTCATTCCTTCCTGCGCGTAGATTTCGCGAATTTCACCTGAGACGATATTCATGCGACCCTCTCCGCGATCTGGTTGGCAATGGGAACGCTTCGTTGTTGTCGGGCAAACGCATACAGCTGACCTGGTGCGATACCGCCATCATTTGGGGGAATGCGTTGATGCCAGTAGGGACGGATTCCGTTTCGAGTAAGAAGTGCGACAGTGCGCTCCGTGAGAAGCTTATTTTGAAAACATCCGCCGGTTAAGACAACACGATCTTGACCGGTGGCTTGTGCAACACTGAGAATGGATGCAGCAAGCGTGTTATGGAATTTGGCGGAGATGATCGTTGTTGGAATTCTGTTCTCGATGTCGGCCAAAAGCCCTTCAAGGGTTGGCGACCAGTCGATCACTAACAGCGATTCAGCTGGATGAAGCTTAAATTCGTATCGGTCTTTTATATCGACATTTGTTGCCGCGAATTCCAACTCCATCGCGGCCTGACCCTCAAAGCCCAAGCGTTGACGAATACCGAGAAGGGAAGCAACCGCGTCGAAGATTCTTCCCACGCTTGATGTGCGGGGAGAATTCACACCGCCCTCCAGCATCTGTCTTAGCAAACGGACCTCTGGCTTCGTAAATGACCCGGCAATGGCTTCACGATCAAAGGCGGCCAAGCCGAACAACTCGTACAACATCCCAAGCGCCGAACGACGCGGTTCTTTGATGGCACGGTCTCCACCCGGAAGCGGAAACGTTCGAAACGATGCAACCCGCTCGAATGATGAAGCATTTGTCAACAGAAACTCCCCACCCCACACTGTGCCATCTACGCCAAAGCCGGTTCCATCCCACGAGACGCCAAGCAGCTCACCGTCTAACTGGTTTTCCGCCATACACGCCGCCACGTGGGCGTAATGATGCTGAATACCGACTGTGTCGAGTCCGGACTGACGAGCATACTGCGTCGAAAGATAATCCGGATGCAGGTCGCAGATTACGGTCTTTGGCTCCACATCATACAGCCGTCTGAAGTCGTGAATGACTCGTTGAAATGCGTGTAACGATTCTTGAGTTTCAAGATCGCCGATGTGCTGGCTGACGAAGATGTTGTTCTCCACGTTCAACGCGACGGTATTCTTGAGATGCGCACCGACCGCAAGGAGAGGCCGATGAAGACTCGTCACGATTGTCAGCGGCAGCGGCGCATATCCACGTGCGCGACGCAGCACGAGCTCCCGGCCAAGAAGAATCCGAAGGATAGAGTCATCGACATGCCAGACAATCGGACGATCGTGCACGAGGAAGCAATCAGCAATTCCACCGAGCCGCTTCAACGCCTCGTGCTCCTCGATGCAGATCGGCTCGTCCGACAGATTGCCGCTTGTGGCAACAACCGGGAATCCGAGGTCACGCATGAGCAGGTGATGGAGCGGCGTGTATGGAAGCATGACGCCGAGATACGGGTTGCGGGGAGCGACGGAGGGGGCGATGGGGAATCGCGGATTGCAGATTTCAGATTGCAAATTGTGAATTGCGAATTGCGGATTATGGGTCTTGCGTTGGAGGAGAACAATGGGAGACTCGGGGGAAAGGAGAATCCGTTCTTCAAGCTCCGACGCAGTGCACTCGCTCTGCGCGTCTTTTAACGTCGGATACATCAGCGCAAAGGGCTTTTCTTCCCGGTGCTTCCGGTCTCGCAATCTCGTAACGGCTTCATCATTCCGCGCATCAACAAGAAGCTGGAAACCCCCAATCCCTTTGAGGGCAACGATCTTCCCGTCACGGATTGCTTCGGCAGCTTTCAGCAGAGCGTCATCGGCGGTGTCGAGTATGCCTCCATCCTCATCCCACAATTCGAGGTGCGGACCGCATATCGGACACGCATTCGGCTGTGCATGAAACCGTCGGTCCATCGGGTCGGTATATTCCTTCCGACATTCCGGGCACATCGAGAAGTTTTTCATCGAGGTATTCGGTCGGTCGTACGGGAGCGACTCGATAATGGTGAACCGCGGGCCGCAGTTCGTACAGTTCGTGAACGGATACCGGTAGCGGCGGTTTGAAGGATCGAAGATTTCGGCAAGGCAATCGGGACACGTCGCGATGTCCGGTAGAACAAATGCTTTCTTCACCCCATTCGTCTCGCTCTCCCGAATCACAAAACTCTCGAACCCCATCGGGTCGAGATAGGAAAACTCTAAAGACTGAATGAACGACCGGGGAGGCTTCTCTTTTTCGATGCGCAGCACAAACTCATCGAGCCGCTCTTTCGGCCCTTCGACTTCAATGAAGACGCCTTGAGCGGAGTTCGACACCCACCCCGGTAAATCCATCTCCTTTGCAAGCCGATAAATGAAGGGACGGAAGCCTACACCCTGCACGGCTCCTCGAATGACAATATGGATGCGTTGGTTCATGGGAGGGTTGATCGTTCTTGCCCGTTCGTAATGATCGGGAGAACGCTCTGCTGAGAGGTCATCCGACCGCGTACGCCTGAGGCAGCTTGGATTTCTTGTGCGATGCGATGAAGAATCGTCTCCATCGGCTCTTTCAGTTCTTCTGAGATACTTTCCCCATAATCGAACTTCTCACACTCGACCCCATACACGATCAATTGCTCGGGCATTTTCCCGAGCGCCCGTGCAAGCTCTATCGCTTCTGCCGCGCCGAAGGTGTGGGTCGAACAACGAAACAAACCCGAGGGAATTTGCCCCGCCCGCGCATCGAATCGGTGAATCGTACCGGGCTTATTCCCCGATGAAACTGCATCGACGAGAATAACGTAATCCTGATCATTCCAAAGCTCAATCACATCGCATCCCTCTCCAGCCGACTCGATAATCTCGACACCGGCGAATTGGCGCATCCGTCTCACGATGTACCTTCCGATACCATCGTCCGAGCGCAACGGATTTCCTATGCCGATAATTTTGACCATCTCACACTCGTCATTCGCGGTCGATTGTCAGTTTCAGGAAATGCGTGGCGCAGGAAATGCAGGGGTCATAATTCCGGATTGCCTGCTCGCACAGCCACGTGAGTACATCATCAGCCATTCTGAGGTGCAAGGGAACAACGTGCCGCAGGTCGTTCTCGATCGTCTTCTGGTTCTGAGAGGTCGGGGGGACGATTTTGGCGTCGAGCACTATCCCCCGCTCGTCGAGCTTGTAGCGGTGGTACAGAATGCCGCGCGGAGCTTCCGTGCATCCAAAGCCCACGGATGCCCGAGGCTCCATCTCAACGAACGGTCGGTCGGGCATCTCGTACTGATCGATGATCCGCAGCGCCTCGTCGCACGCATAGAGAACTTCGATGGCGCGCGCGAGGATACTTTTGAAGGGATTCCGACAGCCGGGGCCGATTCCGACTTCGCGCGCGGCTTCTTGCGCCAACGGCGAGAGTCGATCGAAGTTCAGATTGAAGCGTGCAAGCGGGCCGACGGAATAATTGCCGCCCCTCTTGAGGACCGAGTGAAGGGCGTTCGAGTGTTCTACGTGTTCTTCAACGAAGTGGTCATCGTACGCTGGGATGGCGAGATCAAGGCCCTTGTTCGATACCAGGCGCCCTTCATTCAGGGCGTATTCATCGGGATGACGGAGAGCGACGAATTCATAGTCCTGCTCAAATTCCGGGTAGGGAAACTGCGCTGCCCATCGTGCGGTCTCCAGCGACGCCTCCCGCGCCCACTTGAGGCGGTCCGTCAGAGGCCGGAGGTCAGCCTTCGACGGCGACTTGTAGAACCCACCCACACGAACGTTGATCGGATGGATTTCTCTTCCGCCCAACACGTTGAGGATATCGTTGCCTAACTTCTTGAGCTGGAGTCCTCGCTGGACGTTTTCCGGATGGTCCTTTGCCATCGCGATCGCATCAGCATAGCCGAGAAAATCGGGCGCGTGGAGGAGATAGATGTGAAGAGCGTGGCTCTCGATCCATTCGCCGCAATAGAGCAGTCGTCGCAGCGCCCGCAATGGACCATCGACGGTAAGACCGAAGGCGTGTTCGATGGCGTGGCAGGCGCTCATCTGGTAGGCGACGGGGCAGATGCCGCAAATCCGCGCGACGATGTCGGGCACTTCGTCAAACCGTCGCCCGCGCAGGAAAGCTTCAAAGAAGCGGGGCGGTTCGAAAATGCGAAGCTTGACGTCCACGACGGCGCCGTTCTTGGTCTTGACGTACAGCGCGCCTTCTCCCTCGACGCGGGCGAGATAGTCGACTTTGATGGTCCTAGATTTCACGCGCTTCGCTTTCCTTCCTGAATGGCTCTGCATACGCGTTGAACGTCCTCAGCGCCCGGACAACATCCTCCTCTGTGACGCCCTGCTGAATCCACCGTGCGCACAGCGAGTCTGTGTTTGGAGTTTCCTTCGGTCCGAAGCAAGCGTAACAGCCGCGATGATAGGCCGGGCAGATGGCTCCACAACCCGCGTGCGTGACCGGACCAAGGCAGGGTGTGCCGTGAGCCACCATCACACAGACAATGCCGCGTCGCTTGCACTCCATGCAAACGCTGTGCGGCGGTGTGTTCGGCTTCCTGCCGCGGAGAAACGCGCTGATTACTTCTATGAGTTGCTGTTTGTTGATCGGGCAGCCGCGCAGTTCAAAGTCCACAAACACATGGTCGGCAATGGGCGTCGATTTGTTGAGCGTCTCAATGTACGCCGGCGTGGCGTAGACGATGGAAAGAAACTCCTTGACGTCTCTGAAGTTTCGAAGTGCCTGAATGCCGCCGGCGGTCGCGCACGCGCCAATCGTGATCAAGTGTTTTGATGAACGCCGGATTTGGTGAATCCTCTCGGCGTCGTGGGGAGTCGTAATGGAGCCTTCGACCAACGAGAGATCGTAGGGCCCTTTCACAACAGACCGGGAAGCCTCGGGAAAATACGCAATCTCGATCTGCTCGGCGATCGTCAGCAACTCATCTTCGCAGTCAAGCAAGCTGAGCTGGCAGCCGTCGCAGGAGGCGAATTTCCAGACAGCCAATTTCGGTTTGCGCTTCTGAGACGTCATCAACGTTTCTCCATATTCTCTCGATCACTCCACATACCGCAATCTGAATTCTACAATCATTACACCTCCCACTTTGCGAGCCAGTCGTTGACACGTCGATACCCGAAGACCGGACCATCCTTGCAGATGAAGGTCGGTCCGAACTGGCAGTGCCCGCAAAATCCGACAGCGCATTTCATATTGCGCTCCATCGAGACAAAGATATTGTCGAAGCCGACGCCGCGGTGGTAGAGTTCCTGTGCTGTGAAGCGCATCATCACCTCGGGTCCACAGACCATCGCCACCGTGCTCGACGGGTCGAACGGCGCTCTGCGAATGAGCGTTGTGACAACGCCCACGGTCCCGCGCCATTGGCCGATTGCCCGATCAACCGTGATGTACACGTCGAGGTCGAAATGGGCGCGCCACTCTCGGAGTTCTCGCGAGTACAGAATGTCCTCCGGCGTGCGCGCGCCATAGAGCAGAACGACTTTCCCGTACTTCTCCCGCTGAGAAAGAATATGATACAGCGCCGGGCGAAGCGGCGCCAATCCAATCCCTCCGGCCACTATCACGACATCGCTGCCCAACGCCCTCTCGACAGGCCAGCAGCTTCCAAAGGGGCCACGCACACCCAGGGTGTCACCACGTTTCAGTTTGCTCATGGCGAAGGTGACGGGGCCCACCACACGCGTCGTGTGCACGAGCATCGGCTTGGTTGGGTCGCCGCTCATCGAAATGGGAATCTCGCCCACGCCGAAGACATAGAGCATGTTGAATTGCCCCGGGAAAAACCGGTGTGGGTGAAAAGGCGACGGCATCGAGGCGTCAGGGGGATTGAGGGGATGAAGGGAGGAGGGGGCGATCTCTTCACGACGTTCCCCGCCGCTCCGAGACTCTTGTCCAGATGAGGCCGGTTCGAGTTCAAGCGTGAACGTGTCGGCGGTTTCCTTCCGCACCCGAAGAATTCGATACAAACGTGGAACCATCGGGTTGAAGCTGCCGGGTATTCTTGCCATCAGTTGTTCCATGTTCTTCGCACTTCAAGTTTTACGCTTCACCGCCTACGTTGCCGGGGTGGACACCATACACATCCAGCAACTGTAATCTCGTTGCCTGAAGCCGCTGCTCGATGAGGTGAGCAAACCTTTTCAACAGCTCATAGCCCAAATTGTGGTCTTCCTCGCATTTGGTACGCAGGCACTTGCCGTCGAGTGCAATGGCGCGCGTCAGTTCGGTCGCCCGCGCGTCAAATCGCCAGTGATATGGCGGGATGAGCCACGACCAGCCAAGGATATCCCCTTCTCCTAACGTGCCGATGGTGAGCGGCCCGCGATCGGGAGAAAAAATCTGCAGCGCAACATTCCCAGCCCGGATAATATAAAACTGGTTTGCTTCTTCCCCCTCGCGAAGGATGAATTCCCCCGCATCGAAGCGTACGTTCGAGGCACAGCCAACGAGAAGCTGCAGGTGATGAGCGTCGATGCCCTTCAAGAACGGATGCTGCGCAAGAATCGGTTCAAGAGTTTCCATGTTCGTTCTCCTTTTTCTGTGCTGTCGTACTCACACGCGCGTCCGTTGCGCGGATGGCAGCAACCTCTTCGGTAATGTCGATTGCAACGGGACACCAGGTGATACAGCGCCCGCATCCGACACAGCCGAAGGTACCGAATTGGTCTATCCATGTGGCGAGTTTGTGCGTCATCCACTGACGGTACCGCGATTTCGTCGATGGGCGAACGCTCCCACCGTGGATGTACGAGAAATCCATCGTGAAGCAGGAATCCCATTTCTGCCATCGCTCCGCGTGTTGTCCTGTCAGGTCTGTAACATCTTCCACCGTCGTGCAAAAACAGGTCGGACACACCATCGTGCAATTCGCGCACGTCAGACAGCGGGACGCGACGTGGTCCCAACGAGGATGTTCATAGTTCCGATACAGCAAATCCTTGATGTCCGTCGTATCCAGCGTTCGTCCCATCTGATGGGCAGTCTCGGCCACGATGTTCTCTGCCGTGGTTCTCTCTCCCTCGCTGGCTTCCCGGTGCTCAATCTCTGTAAGAATCTCTGCCCCACGATCGCTCCCAACCTCAGCCACAAAGTAGTGGCGGCCCGCTGTATTCTCATTCCCTTCAGGTTCAAGCACTTCCGTAAGCGCAAGGTCATAGCCAACGGTTGCCTTCGGACCTGTTTTCATCGAAACACAGAAGCATGTTCTCCCCGCTTCTCCGCAGTTGACGGCTATGATAAAGGCATTTTCGCGCCGCGCTTTGTAGACGGGGTCGACATACTGCCCATTGAGAAAAACCTTGTCCTGGATGGCGATGGCATGAATTTCACAAGAGCGGACTCCAAGAAAGGCATACTTCGGCTGATGTTCGTTTTCCTCCTGAATGTGGAAACCATCTTGCCGTTGTTCGGCACGCCACAGGCGACGGAGGGGCGGGTGAAGAAATTTCTTCCACGAATGCGGCCCGACAGCATAGCCGAACAACGCGCGATCGGCGCGCCGCTTCAGTCGATAGAACCCGCCATCCTGCTCGTCCGTCCATCCCGCGGGCAGTTCCTCTCCAGAGGCTAATTCGTCATACACGATGGCGCCGTCGCGCACTGAGGGGCCGACGATCGTATATCCACGCCTGCGCAGGGCGTCGAACAGCGCATCGAGGTTCGACCGGTCAAGTATTGCAGCACCTTCCTTTTTCATTCAAGCGTTTTTCCCGACCCGTTCTTCTAACCAATCACACCATTGAGAAATGCCCGCGTCTGTTCTGCAGGAAGTTTCAAACACCGTCAGCTTTGGGTTCACACGCAAAGCGTTCTCCTTCAATACGGCTATGGTACAATTCAGGTAGGGAAGAAGGTCGATCTTGTTGATGACGAGCACGGAAGCATTCCGGAACATGGGAGGATACTTCAAAGGCTTGTCGTCCCCCTCGGTCGTACTTGCAACGACAATTTTCATCGCCTCGCCGAGGTCGTAGTTGGCAGGACAGACAAGGTTGCCGACATTCTCGATCACCAGCAGTTGAATGCCGGAAAGATCCATCGTTGCCACCGCATCTTCCACCAACTGTGCCTCGAGATGACACCCGCCGTTTGTAACAATTTGCACAACAGGCACATTGAACCTCGCTACTCGCTTCGCGTCAAGGTCGGTTTGCACATCCCCCTCAACCACAGCGACCCTGACCCGACCTCGAAGTCGTTCCAGTGTTTTCTCAAGCAGACTCGTTTTCCCGGAGCCCGGTGAACTGACGAGGTTGACAACGAAAACCTTGTTCTGACGAAACAGCTCACGGTTGCGACGTGCAATTTCATCGTTCTTTTTGAGAACCTTTCGTTCAATCGTCAGCACGCTCATATATTTGTCTCCGCAGCTTCGTTCAACTCTATTGCAATGATGTGCAGTTCATCCCCCGAAAGAATCTTGGTATTGCCGCTGCCACAGAATGGGCAAACAGCAAACCCTCGTTCATTCAAGGACGACCGATGGCACTCCAGACACTCGATTTGAAACGGCACCCGCTCGATGCGTAAGGAAGATGTGGAAAGAGGAGTATCCGCTGTCAGCGCCCCGTAGCAGAACTCCAGGGAATCAGTCATAACACCTCCAAGTTCGCCAATTCGCATCGTGATTGAACCAACCCTCCAGAGATCCTCTTCGGCGATGTGTTGCTTTACTGTCTCAATAACATTTTGCGCGATAGAAAGCTCGTGCATATGGCTCTCCTCAGATCAACCGCCTTTCCTCAAGCACCAATCCTGTCCGCGTGCAACTGCGCTTGTATAACCTTTGTTAGCATAAATCCGACCACGCCCAACCCAGCCACGAGAATCGCCGCAAACACCGCTATCACCCCCCACTGCGGATCAACCACGCGATCAAACACATCGAACTTCCCCGCAAGGTAGCCATCGCGCACAATATCCCGCATGATAACCATGACGATCAGCGTCAACGCCAGAACGGAAATGCCCGACACAGCAAGCGCTCGCGGTTTCTCGGACTTCGCCGCTAGAATCAACAACATCATGCTGATGACCGGCAAAAGAATTCCCAACCCAAGCAAAATGGTTGCGAGCATGTTCTGGCCCATAAACAGCATCATCACGTCCCTGGGTAAAGCAAGCAGAAACCAAATGCCCACCGCCATCTGGATGATGGTGGCAATGGTGAACCACATCGCGCCGTACTTCACAGCCCACTTTCCGTATGCTTTGTTTGTTTTGATTTTTCCGAGACCGTAGATGACAACGAACAGGCCGGTGATGGCGAAGGATGCAACGAAGAAATGCAGATAGCGGGGCACGACCGTCGGTTCATCGAAGTTCCAGTGCGTGCCGGAAGGATTGCTGTGGTAGAGCGCCGCAAACTTCTCGGGCGTCAGCATAAGTGTCAAGTTATGGGAGAAGATCATGCCGACAACCGCCACGAGCACGCCGCTGAGCAGAACGACCCATAGCCGCGCGCCTTTCAGTCGTTCCCAGCGGAACGAGTAGAGATAGAACCCGTAATATGCAAGAATGATCAAAGCAATGACGCTCAACCACGGCCATGCCATCAAAATGGAGGAGGTGTAGAAGAGCTGGCCGTAGAGAACCTGCAGGAAGAGCAATGGAGCCACGCCGAGTGTGATGGTGAACGCCATCGCGATGGGGATCATCTTTGCAAAACTTCGCGCAAGCGTCAGGTGATGCTCGCTGTTGCGCTTGCGGCCGAATAGATCGGTGATGAACGCTGTGAAACTTCCTCCTAACGCAAGATTCATCGGGATGATGTGCAGCAGGAACGTAAAGAGCAGAAGCCCTTTGAGCAGCCAGACCGGAGCCGGCAGCGGGATGGCATCGGGGGCTGGAATAACGAGTTGTTCTATCATGGCTGCGTTCCTCCTTTCGATGCGGCAGGTTGAAGCGTCATAAGCCATTTTGCCAACGCCCTGCGTTCCTGGTCGTTGCCGGCAAACGGCGGCATGAAACCCCGGAATGAAGGTAACTCAGACAGAATGATTTCGAGGTCTTCCTGCGTTCGGTCCACAAGATGCGGCACGACATCCTGATAGCCTCCAACGGTATGACAACTTGCGCACTGCGCGCGGAAGAGTTCCTTGCCGATCTTCAGTTCGTTGGCTTCGGTGAGTTCACGTTCCGAAATCCACTTCGCTTTCTGGAGCAGTCCGACTTCTTGGATCGATTCCACCTCGCTGACGAGCATCGAGTTGGAATACATATAGGCGTGGATGATGTACGGCTTGCGAACTGCTTCACGCACCCGTTCCCAGGAGAACATTGCCGCCGAAGCCACGAGCAAAATCACGACAGCCTGCGCGAAGGTAAACGCACGCGGACGCCAAAAGGGACCGATGAGCACGAACACAAAGAGCAACGCAGCCGCAATAATGCCATAGGTAGCGGTTGTCTGGATATACTCGATCCCGCCACCGACGATCTCCTGCGCGGTTGCGGGAATCTGTGTGTAGTACCACCAGAGCGAAAGGGGAAAGAGAATCAACGCGGGCAACACCCAGATTGCCGAATAACGGGTGACGGTGATGCGCGCGTGCTCATCCTTCAGGCGCGTTACTGTGAGGAACGCGTACACGCCCGCAAACGCCACCGAGATCAATATCCGTGCAACGAGTGACGGGAGGTACGTTGGGTTGAACAAGCCATCCCAGAAATTCCTCGTCTCCACCCACGAGCCTGTGGTAAGCATGAACGAGACGATGCCGTTGATGACGGCAAGCGTCAGAAATCCGCTCGCGGCGTAGATCCAGCCGATGGTGAGGTGCGCCTTGCGGCTCATCTTCTCCCACATCGCCACGTAGATGATGATGGAGGAAATCTCGACGAAGAAGAAGACCCATTCGATCGCCCAGCCCCAAACGAACGTGTGAATCAGCGATGATGTTGCCGAGGGGTGGACGAGTCCGATGGTAAACCAGATGCCGACGCCCGACACCGCGCCGAGCACAAGGGTAAGGAGGAGGAAAAATTTGGAGTGTTTCTTCACGTACTCCAACATCGTGGGATTGTTCTCACGATAGGCTTTGCGTTCCGTCAGAACGAGGAACAATCCGCCACCCACCGCGAAGTGGGCGATGAAGACATGGAAGACCGCGATGATGCCGATGAGCATTCCGCCGCCAATATAGGGGACTTCCCAGACGGGAAAATTCATGGCTGATCTCCTTGAGTTAATTTATGGTTAATCGGTCACTACGTTAATTCACTTTCGAATAATCTAATTCGCTCCCGAGAAGACTATGGGGAATCAAAAACACGACAAGCATGATACCGGCAGCAAGGACGATCCACTTGTGTGGATGAGGCGATCGTTTCAACATCATCAGGGCAACGAGCCAACCGATCAACGCAAGCAAGGTCTTGTTGTCCGTCAAATCGAATCCAACCGGAAATCCGGTCCAGAAATCTCCAAACGCATAGCGTTGAACAATCGGACCAAAAATGAATCCTCCAAGAATCAAGCATCCTACGGTAAGATAGGTGAGCGTCCTGTAGGCTGGATTCTTGCTGAAGTATTCTAATCCGGTCCGCGTCGAAAAGAGCATTGCAAGGAACATGAAGAGAACGTGCGGAACCAAAGCCCACAACGGTACGTCGTCTTTGAAGCGCAAGATCGCAGGCTCGCTGCCCGGAAGCAGGAGAGAGCTTTCATCCGACGTCAGTTCCACCTGATATTGAATTTTTCCCGCAGGGGGTTGTGGCGGGATATCAGCACGGAGGAGACCATTCTCGTTCAACATCGTTATTTCCGTCTGAGGATCATTGGTTGGATATCTCTTCCAGCGAACCTTGCCGGTTATCCTTTCATCGTGTACTCTGAGTTCAATGCGCAGGGGTGAGTTGCTGCTCTGCGATCGTTGGAGTTCATACGTGATTTCTTGACCGGCGAAATTCACTCTCCCATCAATGGGATATGTTGGGCCGGTGGCTCGTTGATAATATGCTGTCCCCATAGCAATGAGAACGGCAATCAGCCACAGAAGAGGGTTCTTGTTCATCGTGCCTGATTCGATATAGTTGCATAAGCAATAAACGTAACCTGCGATTCTCTCTCACAATTTCCCAACCCAACGAGATAGCATTACCGCATTTGCCCAATTCCCATCAGATACTTAGCGCGGCGGTCGCTGTTGCGTACCTGTAACAGCTCTTCTACCTCGTCGTCATAGAACGCACCAACGCCGCAGGCACCGAGTCCTCGCGCGCCGGCAGCAAGATAGGCTCGCTCACCAGACAGACCGATTTCGATGCAACCGTACCGATAATCCCGCTCACCTTGAAGCGTTCCCACACGGCTCTGGTCAATCGTCCAGACAAAAACCACGGCGGCGCGTTCTAACAATTCTTGTGAGAGCCCGGCGGACGCGATCTTCCGAGAGAACTCGGCGCGCACAACCAACTCCAACTTGTCGGACTCAGGGTTGTACACATAAACACCTGCCGGAAGTGTCGTGACAGCCCGGACGACAAGGTACAGATGCGACCAGTGCCCACCCTCGGCGAGCGCCGGCTGATTGTGCCACGGATAACTCTCCCGGATGATGCCTGCAAGATCCTCAAATCTCACCTCGCGGCGGGCAAACTCTCGAAACGACCGGCGCGTCTGGATGACCTCAAACAGATCACGCCTGCCGGTACTACTCGCTGGCATTGTGTACGTTTGCCGGGTTGCCCGCCCCGGAACTTTCTCAAAGCGGATGGAAGAGAGAGGGAGGGAGCCGGCTTTCCAACGCACGGACGTCAGTGCGTGCGAAAGTCGCGCCAATTCCATCTCATCGACCGGTTTGGGGAGGATCGGCAGATCGAACGCGGGAACCCTCGTCTCCTGTGTTTTGGTGTGGTTTCCCAGCGCTATGATGAGAACTACTCCTTCGTCTGCAGCGTTCAACGTAAGCGCTTCGGAAACCCCGCGGTCATCAAACAAGCCGACGAGCTGGTACGGCATTCCCAACGCGGTTGCAGCGAGTGTCAGATTGCCAGCAACATGCGCAGCATCAAGTAGCACGTATCGGTAGGAGCGGTCGCGATACTTCCATACGGTTCGGTCGTATACTACCGTCAAAATGAACGCTACGGGAGAGTTGACGAGCCAGCCATGATACGCCGAGGCTAACGCCAGTCGATCCAGCTCTTCACGAGAGCCTGTCTGTGTCAGATCGTGATTCGCTGCGTGATAGTAGTAGATGCCAGATGACATCCCTTCAACGTTCCTTATAGCAACGTACAAATCCGTCGGGTAGAGTGCTCCCGCAGAAGCCGCCGCACGCAGGAAGATGGTGCCGCCCGGATAGCGCCGCCTTTCCGTTACGCCATACGCGTAGTGGAGGAGGTCGGAGAGAGTCTGTTTCGTCAGCGTTGGTTGGCCCGTCTGCCAACGAGGCAGGCGTGATTCCGCCAGCCTCAGACGGGCATCGTGCTCTAACCCAACGACCTCTGTGAAGGATTTTCCCGATTGCTTGCGGGGCGGTGGAAGCGCAATCACCGGCTTAGTGGGGAACGATTTGTACTCGTCCGGCTGGCTTCCCACTAAACGGGGAGCTCGAAACACGCCCCACCGACTTATCCCCGTCGCTTCGTGGATATACTGTGCCCCGCTCATACGCTGCCCCCGATGGCTCAACCAGATGCGTCTCGGCGCTTCGGTGGCTTGCTGGTTCTCTGTAAACAGGATCGGAAGCATGATGGATAACCATCGACGAATTTCATTTACGACTGGTTGACCACTCCACCGAGCGACAGTAGAACCCGTCGTGAAGCGATTCTCAGCAGGGCTTGTGTTCCGTGCGCCGATCGGACGGTCTTCGTCATCAAGGATGAAGGTTGGTTGGGGACGAAGAAATTCATACACGATAACGCCTGCAATCAACAGCAACACCGCGACTGCAATACTCCGAGCAGCGATGCGCACGCTTCGTCTCCACCGCTTGCCATTGGCTTCGAGCAATATCGTCGGACTCTGTTTCCGAAGCCATGCGTTGATAATCGGAAGTTGAAACCAGACATGCGCCGCCATCAAGATCAGGACGCAGTAACCGAATAGGTAATGCAGGTCGAACACCGGCAAGTCCATACGAGCGACCCAGAACAGTCCGAGACTTGCCGTTATAAGCAGGTAGACGAAAAGGAACAGTGAAACGACAACATTCAGATCATAGCGCGGAATTGGACGGCGGAGTACGGCGCGTACAATGACCACGAACGCAAGCACAACCAGCGGAAGCGTTATCCAGATGGGCTTCTCCATCGGTTGTCATTTATTCAACGTCGCTGTACCGTTAAGCGCCGAGCATCGCGCCGCATCGCCCATCCGGGAGGTCCACAGTTCCCCAGAGGCGCGGTGCCTACGGCCACGAAACCAAGGCGCTCGTAGAAAGTTAGATTTCGCTCGTCGCTGATCTCCAAATAACACGGGCACTGTGCCTCGTCGGCCCGAGCCAGCCCCTCTTTGACCAATGCCGAGCCAAGGCCGCGCCCCCGCAGATCGGGCTCGACCCCGACCACCAGAAGCTACCAATGCGGTTCGGCAGCGTACTTCTTGTGGAATTTCTGCATAACGCCGTGAACGCCTATGAACTGCGCAAACGGTCGGACTCCAATGCTGAACGGCACGGCGAGTATTCCGCAGCGAATCATTCCACCGACAGTGATTGTACGACCTGGGGGGATCCAGATCGCTACGGCCCTACCATCGTTCGATTCAGTCGCATGGCCGTAACGAACCCCATACTGCAGCAACACTCGACTCATCACACGAAGGGATAGTGAACGCTTGTCTGAATCGGGAAAAATCCACGTTAACATCGGGTCATGCGCAAACGCCCGCTCGAGCGTGATGGCGGCCCGCTCCAAAGCCGCTAACCTCAGCTGTTTGACGTCTTCCGTATTCAAGCTTCTTCTTCCCCTCCAGTGATGAAGATTTTTCTTGTCGAGGTTGTTGCCTGTCTGATGTCTGATAATGTTCTGGAGAGGAGCTGGCATCGACTCTTAACGAGCAAATGTCGCCGCTGAACCATCAACTCTGATTGGACAGATAATTCTGCAATCCCATCTGTTCAATCTGATCTCGCTGCTGTTCTGCCCAATCCACGTGGCCTTCTTCCATTTTGAGAATATCGGTCAGCAAATCGGCGGTGGCTTGATCATCCACATCGTGCGCGAGTTTGATGGCACTGTTGTAGGCGCGCACGGCAGCTTGCTCGGCACCCTCATCGTTGCCGATAATCTCTGGCACGTTTGTTCCGATGGTCATGGGTTTGAGCTTTGAGACCTCGGGAGTTCCTTCGAGGAACAAGATGCGTTTGATGAGCCACTCGGCGTGGTGCATCTCGTCCTTCGCTTGCTTCTCGACGGCTTTGTGAAGTTTTTCGTACCCCCAGTTGTCGCACATTTCTGAGTGCACCATGTATTGACTGATGGCGGTGAGTTCATCTGCTAACAGATCATTGAGCACGGCGATAATTTTGTCGTTTCCTTTCATGGCACGTTCCTTTCGCTAGACGATGAATGGAATGAATCGATTCGAGTTCTTTATCCAACGCCAATCAAAGCATTCAGCGAATCATTGCTTGACGACCTTCAGCAATTCGCTCAGCGTTTGCTCAGCCAGTGGCTCATCGACTCCCAACCAGTAGAGGCGCGTGCCGACCGAAAAGAAGAAGTGCTCCTGCCCCATCCCAAAGCAGCGATGGACAACCTGATCGCCAATCGACCGTTCGTCGTACTCACCAAAGATAGGATTGCCGGCACGAATCAGCTCTGCCATTTTCCGTTCAGCAGTGCCAGCGTCAGCTTCGTTTGCGTACACCGAAACGTAGAGCGTTGCTTTGCCGCCCGGTGCGTCATAGAAGCCTATTTCATTTTCCGCCGGCGTCACTCCTTTTGCATGGAGGTGGTCAATCATCTCTTGAGCGGCGGCACCCGAGAGGAGTTCGCCGAGCTGTAACTCTCCGAGCGTCTCAGGCACGAAACGCTCATTCCTCTGGTACGTAGCTACGTACACAACGCTCACGACAACGAGCAGCGCAAGGATCACAACGTACGGGCGCTTCGACGGTTGTTTCTGTTCGGTTGCGGGTTGAATATTTGTCATAGTGTTGTCTTTCTGCTCCGATTTGATCTCAAAATGTCACCATAGCAGATAGGCGTCCGTGCGGAATCCAGAGAACAGATTGAAAAGTTGTGACTTTGTGATTCGCATCGTGTGATCTCCCGTGTGTTTTCTCTGCAACGTTCTTTCACGTCCGGGTCTATCTCGCCGGGTGGTGAATAACGAGGAGATTGGGTTCAATCGTGAGGATGGTCATGTATTTCGGCGGGCGAAAGATGTTCTGCCCCTGCCATTTTGCCGAGAAGACGCTCCGGTTGGTGAATCAGAACTGGCAGGTGTTGAGGACAGATCCAGCTTTCCATCCTCTTGTACCTCAGCGTGAGAAGGGGAACCTCTTCGACACTGCGTCCACAAGCCACGCAGCAGGGGGATCTCGTCCTCATTGTTGTTCTCCTCTTTGCTCGGATGACTAAGGGTGGTGCGTGGTTGAGATTATTCAACCCCGACACATATTCCAAAAACTATACCAGATAACTCACTCAGATTAAGACGCTCAGAAAATCAATACGTAGTCAGGATTTTGTGCAAACTTAGGAATTTCTCCTGAAGACTTTCTCAAAAACGAAAGTACTCTGAAGTCAGTGCTGACCGAGTTAATCCTCACCCTGTGCCTTTGTAAACCCTTTCTCGCCGTCAAACTCCTGTAGTTTCTCCACATGCATCCAACGGAATTGACCGTCAAAGCGTTGCAGCAGGTCGATCAGGTGCGCATCGGTCAGGTCACCATCCTCCGAGCGGAGGATGAACCGGCATCGGAAGTGGTCAACGCAGTCGGTCATCGCCCCTGTTGGAGTGTAGACCTTTGTGCCGCGGTTGGAAATCATCTTCAGCTTCAACGGCGTCGGTGAGCACAGCTTTTCCAATCTCTGACCGATGATCTCGGGGTCGTCCGCCGACTCGATGAAGATATCTGTGCCGATGACACGCCGCTTCGCTGGTCGAACAAGATCAAAGTCTTTTGACCGCTGTGGAATCTTCAGCGGCTTGTACTCGCGCACCTGCCAGTGTTGAGCTTTGCGGCCAAGGTTGGCGATGATGGCGTCGGTGTAGGCTGTTGTGGAAGTGCCTTTGTCGTACCCCACGATATCGCCCGTGCGATCCTTTCCTTCTTCGAGTGTCACGAGCAACGCATGTTCGATGGTCGCCGCCGCCTCGAATTCTCCGATGTGCCGCAGCATCATAATGGCCGAGCCGAGAACGGCGGTGGGATTGATGACATTCTTGCCGGCGTACTTTGGGGCTGAGCCATGGACTGCCTCGAAGATCGCAACGTCGTTCCCGATGTTGGACGAAGGCGCAAAGCCTAACCCGCCGATCAGCGCCGAAGTGAGATCGCTGATGATATCGCCATTCATGTTGGTCGTTACGATCACCTCGAACTGCTCCGGCCGCTTGACGAGCTGGTGTGCGCAGTTATCGATAATGATGTGCTGCGACTCGATGTCGGGATATTCTTTCGCAATCTCCTCAAAGGTTCGTTTCATCGTGCCTTCGGTAAGTTTCATGATATTGGATTTGGTGGCGCAGTGGATTCGCTTTCGTCCTTCTGCACGGCAGAGCTCAAACGCAAGCCGGATGACCTTCTCCGACCCTTTGCGCGAAATGAGCTTGAGGCATTGCGCAACGCCGGGAGTCTGCATGTGCTCGATGCCGGCGTAGAGGTCTTCCACGTTCTCCCGCACCACCACAAGATCGATGCCTCGGCCGTTGTACGGTGTTGGGATGCCGGGAAGTTCGCGGACGGGCCTGATATTGGCAAACGTCTCGAAGAGCTTGCGCAGTGTGACGTTCGCGCTTTTTTCTCCGAAACCGACGGGCGTTTCGAGTGGACCCTTCAGCACAACGCGCGTTCTTCGGATCGAATCGATCGTCTCATGCGGCACACCGGACTCAATCCCCTTCCTGAACACGCTCGCTCCCGCCTCACATTCTTCCCATTCGATTGACACACCGACCGCTTCGATGACCCGTCGAGTGGCATTGACCACTTCGGGCCCAATCCCGTCGCCGGGAATCAACGTGATGGTTTTCTTGCCTGAAGATGTTGTCGTACTCATCCGCTTTCCCTTTCTTGGATCAGTGAGAGAGTATGGTGTCTACAAAGTAAAATTCAATTGAATATTTCCAAAATTCAGGGCGTTCTTCTTTTTCGCTTGCGGTAAAGATCGGCAGAGCGCTCGTCGCTCAGCGCTTCCGTGTTTGAGATGTTCGCCGGTAAGCCTTGCTGAAGCCGGTGGAACGGACGCGACCAGTTTCCCGGCCGGGTCTCCCGCTTGCCCCTTTGGGGCGGATCCACTCCACGTCAATCTCAATCTCTTCTTGCCTCCCTTCTCGCTCGTACTCCATCTTGACGCTCGCATCAACCGGAATGACGACACGAACGCCTTTGATCTGAAATACACACGGCCGATCATCGTCCAGCGCATCCGCGAAGCGGCGCAGTTTGCCTGCCAGAGCTTTTTTCGAATAGACGGCTTGCAATTCCTGACCGTGTCTGCGCTTTTTGTTGGGCATCATACTTCCTTAGCGATTGGTTCTTGGTTTGGCTTCTGTCATTGTGCTGTCCTTACGTCATTCAGGAATGGTTGTCAGCTTCCAGACAAAATCGAAAGTGTCCGAGCTTCACCCGGTTCATTGTTTGTTCTTCCGCATCGAGTACGATAGACTTCAAGGGGAGCGGCCATCTGCGCGGATGTGCGCTATCAAGCGTTCTACGGTCGGCCGTGCGAGACTCTCATCGACGGCGAGCCAGTAGAGAGTCGATCCGAACGAAAAGAAGTAGTGCAGCTGACTCAATCCGCGACACTCCACCAGCGGTTGACCACTTATCTCCTCCTCCCGGTATTCTCCGAATACTGGATTGCCCACCCGGATCCGTTCCGCCATCTTCTCCTCCGCTTGTGTCGCGTCCTCCCGAGAAGAATAGACTGAGACATACAGCGTAGCATTTCCCGCGGAACCAGTATAGAACCCAATCACATTTCCCGTAGGGGCGATACCCTTCCCGTGCAGATGATTGATCATACTCTGCGCCGTCGATCCGGTGAGGTTCCCCGTTAAAACAAGTTCTCCAAGCGAGGCCGGAAGAATTTCTGGCTCTGCCGTCAAAAGATGATAGGACGTCAATCCTACAACGACAACCGTAACAATGATGGCCCACTGTTCGGCTGTTCCGAACCACGTTTTACTTTCTTCGTACGGAGGATATGAACATTGTTCCATATGTGGTCTCCCGGATGCAGCCTGTGTTTGTTTTTTGGTTGTAGAAACCACTCGGCTCGAGCTGCACGCTCGCATACGAACCGCAAGATGATCTTACTTGCTCCGCCTCCTCCGGCGAATCTGCTTCCAGGCTTCCACGGTAAGCAGAACAACAGCAGACGCTGCGAATGCAACGCCCCATTGTTGAGCATTCAACGGCACTGTGTTGAAGGCTTCCCTAAGAATCCCCACGTGCAGCGCGAGAACCGTCAAAACCAGCGCGAGCAGGCCGCCCACTACCAAGGGGGTGTTGGTAAGCGGTCCCAACCGAAACACCGACACGTCGAACGAGCGGCAGTTCAACCCGTTGAAGAGTCGCGCGAAGATCAGCGCGACAAAAAACATCGTCATCGCCTCCGCGTGCGAAGCACTCTCTTCCAGCGCCCAAAGGAAAACGCCTAATGTAACAGCGGCAATCAGAGCGCCAACACCAAAGATATATGCAAGTACAGCCCGATTAAGAATTCCTTCGTTCTTCCGCCGCGGCGGTTTGTTCATAATGCCTGGTTCCGGCGGCTCGACGCCTAACGCAATGGCAATTAGTCCATCCATAATGAAATTGATGAACAGAATTTGCACCGCGGTCAATGGCAACGGGAGTTCTGCCATGAGGGCGATGACCATGGCAAAGACGGTTCCCATGTTCCCGCTCAGGAGGAAAACCAAATACTTCCGGATATTTTCGAAGATGCCTCGTCCTTCCTCGACAGCCGCTACGACGGACGCGAAATTATCATCAGTGAGAATCATGTCCGATGCCTCTTTGCTCACGTCGGTTCCGGTAATTCCCATCGCGATGCCGATGTCGGCGCGTTTCAATGCCGGCGCATCGTTCACGCCATCACCCGTCATCGCCACGATGTGTCCTTTCTTCTGTAACGCCGAGACGATCTGGAGCTTATGAGCTGGGGAGATTCGCGCGTACACCTCAACCGTTTCGACGATGTTCTCCAAATCGTTTTCCGGAAGCTTCTCCAGTTCCGTTCCGGTGATGACTTCCCCCCGTTTGAGAATCCCTAACTCCCTTGCCACAGCCTCAGCCGTTATCTTATGGTCGCCCGTAATCATCACAGGACGTATCCCAGCCTCTTCGCAGGTTCTGATAGCGTCTTTCACTTCTGGCCGTGGCGGATCCATCATACCTATAAGGCCTAAAAGCACCATCTCCTTCTCGATGCTCTCGTCGGAGCCATTCTGACTTATGAGTGTTTTCGCTGAGAAGGCGAGCACGCGTAGCGCCTTCGTCGCCATCTGATGAGCAGCGCTCGACACCGCAGTCCGAAGTGTTGCATCCAACGGTACAGTAGCTCCGTTGGAGTAAATGTGCGTGCAGGACTCAAGAACAACCTCCGGAGCCCCTTTGCTGAAGGCTCGAAATCCATCCGGCAGAAGATGCACAGTGGTCATCCGTTTCCGTTCGGAGGAGAAGGGAATTTCACGCACACGCGGAAACATGCTCACATACGTATCGCGGTCAATGCCTGCCTTTGCCGCTACGACAACGAGCGCGCCCTCGGTCGGATCTCCCGTGAGCTGCCACTGCCCTCCTTCCCGACGAATGCTCGCATCGTTACAGAGCACAGCGGCCGTCAGGAGCTCCTTGACGTGCTGATCTGCCGCCGGATCACATTCCTCTCCTTCCACCAACAACCGGCCCTCGGGTGCATAGCCGACTCCCTCCACCCCGATGGTTCTTCCGTTCACGCTGATCATGCGTACCGTCATTTCATCTTGTGTCAGCGTTCCGGTTTTGTCAGAACAAATGACCGTCGTGGCACCCAACGTTATTACCGCCGGAAGTTTTCGGATAAGCGCGTTCCGCTTGACCATCCGGCGGACGCCTATCGCTAACGTGATCGTCACAACGGCGGGGAGCGCTTCGGGAATGACCGCAACAGCTAAGGCAACTCCCCACACAAACATCTCAACGGCCTCGTACCCTCGGAGAATCCCCAGTATGCTCATCGCGGTAGCGAGTGCGACAGCAAAGACGCCAATCCATTTCCCCAAACGGTCAAGGTTTACCTGTAACGGGGTTCTGGGCTGTTCGGTCGTCCGCAGCAGGTCGGCGATCTTGCCGAACTCGGTGCGCATTCCGGTTGCGACGACGACCGCTTGTCCTTTACCGTACGTCACGAGCGTGCCCATATAGAGCATATTTCTTCTGTCGCCAAGGGGAACGTCACCCGACGGCAGCATCTGGGCAGTTTTCTCGACGGGAAGAGACTCCCCGGTGAGTGGGGCCTCATCAACTTTGAGATTGATGTCCTCAATGACACGCGCATCGGCTGGAATTCTGTCCCCGGCCTTCAGAAGAATCACATCACCCGGCACCAACTCTCGTGAAGGGATCATCTGCGGCCTTCCGTCGCGGAGAACCGTCGCATTCGGCGCTGCCATCTTGCGCAGCGATTCAATTGCCTTGCCCGCCTGATACTCTTGAATAAAGCCCAACACTCCCGCAAGCATGACGATGACAAAGATGGCAACGGCTTCGACAATTTCCCCAATGCCAATCGAAATGACGCCGGCAACAATCAAAATCAGGATCAGAACGCTCTTGAACTGCGCGAGGAGCAGAAGCAGGGATGACATTTTCCGTTCTTCGCGAAGCTGATTAGGACCGAACTCGGTTAGTCGCCGACGTGCATCTTCTTCGGAAATGCCCGCGGGAGTTGAGCGGACCGAAGTAAGAACTTGATCCGACGGTGCTGTAATCCAAAAGGTCTCTTTCGTTTGTAGGAGTGTGCTGTCGTGTGTTGTCATATTCCTGTCGGTCATTCCTCTGGAGTTGTATTGATTCTGTGAAGTTGCTGAATTACGCTGTCGGCTTCACTCGAATCCAGCGTGCCGTCTTGCAATTGGGCTGGCAGAGCAAGCAACAGGTTTTTCAATTCCTGTGTATTGACCTGCCCGCCTCTTGCTTTTTCTAAAACGGTATCGAATGCGGTGAGGATCTTCTCCGGCGGATAGTTGGCGGGAAGAGCCCCGGCAATTTGCGACCGAGCGATCAAGAGGCTTTGCTCCGCGCCCATTTGGAGAAGCTCGCCTTGGAACAGATAGAAAAGCAATCCACCTACTAGAAGAAGAGCAAGCAACAGTATCCCAGCAATGATGAAGATTCTTTTCATGGTTTCTTCCTGTCAGTTATCTCGTAAACAAGCCGAACAATCTTTCGCGCCCTGGCTTATCCAGCTTTGCCTGTCGAAGAACGTTCGCCATATGAGGATCTATCATGTGCGCCAACTCATGTGTTTGTTCCGACTCGCTGGCGCAACACCGCAAGCTGTCTCTTCAGGTCGTCGAGTTGGCATTCGATGGCTGATATATCTTCCGCAATAACAGATGCGACACCTTCTTGTTGCTTGACCAGTGCTTCGGATTCTGCCTGACTTTCCTGCATACTGTTCAGGATGACGCCGATGAAGAGGTTCAGGATGATCATTCCGCCGATGACGATGAACGAGATAAAGAACAGAGGCGCGCCAAGCGGAAACGCCTGCGATTGTACGATGAGATGTTGCATCCCCTCGTAGCCATAGTGCGCCGAGCCGAACATCTGTGTCCGCAGCACCTCAACCCAGCCTTCCAGTGTTACAACCTGAAAGAGCGTGAGGAGAGAGGCGCCAAGCGAGCCAAAGTGGATCGGGTCGTTCTTTCCAAAGATAAACGTCCCCATCACGCCGTAGATATAGAAGTGCAGAAAGAGGAGCACGCCGACGTAACCCATGGAGGGGATACTCTTCAGGAGTGCACCAACCAGAATGCGCAACCGAGGCAACGCTGTCAAGAGTCTGAGAACACGAAGAATGCGCACCAGCCGCAGCACAACGACAAACTGCGAGCCTAACGGGAGAAGGCAGACCGCAACAATGGCGAAGTCGAAAACATTCCACGGGTCTCGGAGATACCGCCATGGACGATTTCCATGCGCGCCCATCTTGATGATGATCTCGAGCACAAAGAGGGAAAGCACAATCGCGTCGAGCGTCTTGAGGATCGCCCCATACCGGTCCACCATGAACGGTGAAGTTTCAAGGCCGACGAGAACACCGGCAAAGAGAATGACTCCAATAATGGAGTTCTGAAACCAAGACGAAATGACGATTTTGTGCAGTGTTTCGTTCATACTGTATGTGCACGGTAGCTCAGAAATTCGGACCATTTCTTCCCTCAATAAAAGCTCCTCCGCGACGCTCTGGGATTCGTGATCTTTTACTTCTGTGTATCGATCACCTTGCGAACCTTCGGCAACACTTCCTCGTGGCGGTAGTCATTGCTCTGCATTTGTTATTCAATCCTTCCCATTGCCTTTCCGTTTTCGACGCCTTGCCGTTTATGCACTATCAGATCAACTGTTGTGCACACCGGACATTTCACAGGAACCCCTTTGTCAGTCAAAAACGGGTGGATAAGTGTGTCCATACACCATTGCTTCGAGACGAGCAATGCGCTCTTCAAGAGGCGGATGGGTGCTGAACAGTTTCATCAGTCCTCTTCGAGTCAATGGATTAACAATGAACATATGCGCAGTTGCCGGGCTGGCTTCCATCGGAATCTGCTCTGCCTTCGCATGAAGCTTCCGGAGCGCGTTGGCGAGCGAAAGAGGATTGCCGGCCATTTGGGCGCCCACTTCATCGGCAAGGAACTCTCGCGACCGAGAGATTGCCATTTGAATCAACATCGCTGCCAACGGTGCGACAATCATCATCGCGATCGCGGCGATTGGATGGCCGCCTCCGCGATCGTCCGAGGTTCTTCCGCCGAAGATCATTGCCCATTGCGCCATGTTCGCTATCATGCTGATGGCCCCGGCCAAGGTCGCGGCTATTGTTCCCACAAGGATGTCCCGGTGCTTGATGTGCGCCAACTCGTGGGCAACGACGCCTCGCAGTTCGTGCTTCGAGAGCAAGTGCGTGATTCCTTCTGTTACAGCGACAGCAGCGTGTCGTGGGTTACGACCCGTTGCAAACGCATTGGGCTGTTCGCTGGGAATGCGATAGAGCTTCGGCATGGGGAGATTAGCGCGCGCGGTCAATTCTTCGGTGATCTGAAACAAAACCGGGTCGTCTTTCCGCGTCAGTTCCTGAGCGTGATAGAGCCGGAGAATGAGCTTGTCACTGAACCAGTACGTTCCGACGTTCATGACAACGGCAAACACAAACGCTATCATCATCCCTGACTGGCCCCCAAGAAGGTTGCCGAGAGCAACAAACAAGACTGTGAGCACGACCATGAGGAAAACAGTCTTTGCCGTGTTCATACGCAGCATTCCTTTCAACAGAATAGGATTATGGATTTGATGGTGTGTTATAGTTTTAAAACTTCTCTGGTCTCAGGACCTCTACATCGCACACCCATACGACCATGGCGTAGTTGGAGTAATATTCCTTTTGGCAATGATCAAGTATCGCCGATGCCACTTGTTCGTTACAAATCACCTCGAGTTCAATATTCTGGTTCTGGTCCCAGTCAGCGCTGCGCTTCCCGCGCGAGCCGCTTCCTCGTGCATCTATGACCGTGTACCCTTTGGCGCCGAGTCGCCCGAGATCTTCAACGAGCCGCGATTCGAGAATGGATTCCGTAACGATCGTAACGAGTTTCACCGTATTCATGGTCGTCCTCAGTGTATGGTTGTTGCCATCCAAAAGTAGATTGGAATTCCAACAACAAGGTTGAACGGAAACGTGATTCCCAATGACGCCGTCAAATAGAGAGTTGGGTTGGCTTCTGGAATGGCAATACGCATCGCGGCAGGTGCAGCGATGTACGACGCGCTGCCGGCGAGGGTTGCCAGAACGGTGGTTCCACCGACCGAAAGGCCAACACCCCATCCGACGATCGCGCCCAACGCGCCTGAAACAATGGGCATGCCGATGGCAAAGAAGAAGAGAAACATGCCAACGTGCCGCAGTTCATTGAGCCGTCGCGAGGCCACGAGACCCATCTCAAGGAGGAAGAACGCCAGAGCGCCTTTGAATGGATCGAAAAATACCGTCTGTACCGACTCGATTCTATGAGGTCCAAGAACAAATCCGGCTATAAGTCCGGCGAGGAGAAGATAGACGCCTCTTCCAAAAAACACTTCGTGAAGGATCCTGCCGGTTGGAAGCGTTGCGGTGTTGGCACGAAGACGAGCGATGAAAATGCCAACCGCAAGAGCCGGTATCTCGAGCAACACGAGAAGCACTGCTGTGTACTCCTCATAACTGATACCTCGTTTGTCGAGGAATACCAATGCAACCGCATACGTCACCGCACTGACTGAACCGTAGTGAGCTGCAATGGCCGCCGCGTCTGCTCTGCTGAAATTTCCCAGCCGCCGCAGGATCGGATAGGCAATGACCGGAATGACAATGCCGATCAGGATCGCTCCAAAGGCAGGGGCGATGAGGCCCCCGAGCTCAGTCGAGGAAAGCTGAACACCCCCTTTGAGTCCAATGGCCAGCAACAAGTAGATGCTAAGAATCTCGTAGATCGATTCGGGAAGCTTCAGCTCGGCACGGACGATGCCGGCAAAAAGACCGATCAGAAAGAAGAGGATGGTAGGGTCGAGAAGATTTTCGATCATGGATTGATTACGCTCTCAAGAGCGTGGTTATTCTTTCCGGTTGTCGATTACCGGATTGCTGCCAGCCGAATCGGACTCATCTATCTGGTAAAGCAAGCCATCCTCCATACGATAAATCAGCGGAGCCACTTGCATCATTGGATATCTCAAGCGCAGACGCTTCGCTTCGTTCAGAAGAACATCCATCTCATCTCCCGTTTCGCACATTTCTGCATTGTGGTAAAAGTATTCTTCCGCCAAGTGGCACTCCCACCCGGCGCGGTTAACGAGTCCTTGGACGAACTCCTCCTTTCGGGCACTGAAATTGACCATCCCACAGTTGTTGTGTCCGATGAGAGCAATACAACGAATGCCACCAAGCGCAATAGCGTACGACACCTCGAAGGCGTTACCGCTGATCATCCCACGCTCCGATTGAATGACAATGGCAAACGCCTCTGGTATACGGAGCCGATGGGGTTGTTCGACACACACCCCGATGAGTAGCTCGGGCTGCTGCAGAGAATCATGCGGGCGAGCGAGATTATGGTACTCCAGAAGCCGGCCGATGGAGGTATCCTTGTATGGCGGCAAAATATCGCTCACCCGTTCAACCGGAATAAGCCTATTCATAAGCATAGGATGAACCTTTGAAAGATCTATATGCTTGATTCAACGCGTTTGAAAGCAGGAATTACGTGTTCCACTTCACTGAAACGTTCATTGTTCTCAGCCGGCTTGATGGCCGGCAAGTGAATGGTAAAGACAGTACTGCGTCCCAGCTGTGAATGAACGGAGATTGTTGCCCCGAGAGCATCTATCAGTTCTTTGACAATCGACAAACCGACCCCGGTGCTCGTTTCGCCTCCGGTCGGCTGAGCGGACCGTTTAGCATATGCAGTGTACAGGACTCGTTGATCCTCTTCGTTCAACCCAGGTCCCTGGTCCTCGATCTCTGTAACCACTGCAGAATCTGTTTTGGAAAGGCGCAGCGTGACGACCGTGTGAGGGGGTGAAAACTTAATAGCGTTCGATAACAAGTTATCAAAGATCTGCAGCACAGCGATTCTGTCGCTACGGACCAACGGGATATCGGGTTGGCAGACAAGTTTCAGTGCTATGTTTTTCTTGTTGGCAACGTATTGATGAGACGAAACAACGATTTTCAGTTTCGTGATGATATCAATATCTTCGAGTGTGAATTCGGGAAGAACTGATCCATTCTCCTTCACTTGAAGGTAGCGCGTAATCATTTGCGTAATACGATATGCACTTTTGTTGATGATCTCAGCAAAGTTATAGCATTCCCCGTTGCCCTTCTGTTTCAGTAAAGCATCAGAGGCTAATACTATCGAGCCCAGGGGATTTCGCACGTCATGATTGAGAGTTCGAAGCAACCGGTTCTTAGCCGTAAGAGCCTCCTCAAGTTGATTGGTCCTATCCAGAAGCTGGCGGGTGGTGTCTTCGAGATTCTTAGAGTATTCATTGGTCCGAACCAAGAGAGCCGTCCGGACGTCGAGCAAGGTCCCAACGATGAGAAGCAGGAAAGCGTCAAGCACTTCTAACACAACAACCAAGGTGGAAAGATGAGCAGCCCCTAGAAAGATCGCTTGGAGGGTGAAAAATAGTACAATCGCTGTTGCCGCAATGATTTTGAACCTATGCTTGGTGAAGAGGTTCATTCTCTTTATCATGTTGGACGTCTTCTCCTTTGTTGCATATACGTGATTGATATCCCAGCTGAATTCGTTCTTCCGTTGTCGATCCGGATCTCTTCCCACGTGTTGTCAGAAGCTCGTTGCGGATACAATCCTTTCGGGATTTTCCGTTCGGTATCGCAGGAGGCACCCAACGCCGTCTAAGCTCGATAAGAGATCGCTGTCCTTGACAATCTCGATCCTGCATCCTGTACTTTCAGCCATACGAATCATTTCTTCCCTCGTTCGTAGACTCGGATCAAAATCCTTCGTCATGACAAGAACATCAACCTGACCCCACGCTAACGCTTGTTGGCTGTCGTCAATGCCGGCAACAGCTAAACCGCCTCGTCGAAGTTCCTGGTACAGCTGTTCTGCGATGTTCTGGGATTCCTGTTCTTCCTTTTCGCTGAATCGTCTGATCGCAGAGCCAACGACTTCAGACGCAGTGCGAGGCCCCCGTCCCGACACGACGTCAACGAGTTTGGGCCTCAAATGCTCAGGTAATTCTGAAAGAAGGCGATGGGTCATCATGGGATCTCCCGCGAGCACCAAGTGAGTATGCCCGCCCGCCGACATGAGTCGGTCAAGGATATTCACCATTTCCTTCATAAGGGATTTTCCGAGACGGGAAATCTGATACTGATACCGCTCGTTACTCCATAGTTGCCTGCCGAGCCGGTCGAAATGTTTCTGGTATTGTTTCTTGCTCCAGACACGGTCGATTCGCTCGCGTATCTTGCCTGCGCGAGAGGAATTGAGATACTCTTCAATTCTCCCCATCAACTCATCAAACTCCTGCAACGCTTTTGCCTTGAGAGTCTGCCGTATCTTCTTCGCCTGCTCCTGAAGAACCACTTGAGAATGCCCTCGGTCGAGGCCGAGATTCACATAACAGCTGACGACCAGCGAGTCCGTTTGTTCAAGCGTAGCGAGGGTCCTAATATGATCCTGCAATTCCTGTAGTTTCATTTACGATTCCTTTTCGGTTCACGGTGTGAGCGTCGATCAAAAATCGAAGATTTCTCCTAACAAGCCCTTCCGTTTTCGACGTTTGACGTAATGGTCGTCATGGGAACGCGGACCGTCGTAATCATCCTGAGACGTTGACCGACGGCCTGAACCTTCCGTACGCTGGATAATTTTATCCAGCTCGCCACGATCCAACCAGACACCGCGGCATTCCGGACAGTAATCAACTTCGATCCCTTGTCGCTCAGAGATCTTCAACTCAACGGTTTTGCAGATAGGGCATTTCATGGAATATTCCTTTTGAAACCCTCGGAACGCCACTTCACAAGAGGTTATGGCTCAATGTAGCTACGAAATACGAGCGGGCACCGCGGACGGGAAACGTCAGAATCCATGCAGTCACAATTTCAACCGACGACACCCTGACATTTCACAGAGAACCGTTTTGCAGCACCCGCTCCCATGATTGCTGTAGTGAATTCGCTCGTCACATAATAATGAAGACATTGTGCCCAATTACCTATGCTTACACTGTACCGCGACACACGAAACGAGCGTATTCGGCAGCAAAAGTAGAGAGCAAGCCATCTTCTTGGGAATCTTGGAGTGTCCATTCTAGAGCAGCATTACAGGCAAAGCCGCTTGCTTCCCTTGTTCAGCTTGCTTTGATTGAGCCTGGTCTTCGGCCGGTGCTACAATGAGTTGATATGTCTGTTGCTCCATGAGGCCACTGGCTCCCTGGATCGCGTAGTGAAGCTCTTCACCTGCATCCAGCGGAGGAAGAACTGCTCGCCAGTAGCTGTTGCCGCGAGTCTCATCGTTGTATTGCCAGTGGGCCTGCAGCGTCCCGGATTTCTTCCTGGATTCCCGGTTTACCATTTCCCAACTTACAAAGACCACTTGCCCCGGTTCTATGGGATAGGTACCGATCCAGAGTTCGATAGGTTGTCCTGCTTTGACGTGGGCAGGATTCCGTGGTGCGTCTTACGTGTTGTGCCAGAGAGTCATGACCTTTGTCTCCCCGCCACGCTGCCGACCAGCACGTGTTCCAAGGCACCGTTGAGGTATGTGAGCATTCTTGATTGGCGATTTATCAAATAGGCGAATTCCTCACGTTGAGTGGCACTTCCCTCCATCCCAGCCATTGCCGCCTCAAGCGCCTGAAGATCATTGAGGCTTTGATTGCGTCGGCCTCTGAGTAGAAGCGCACACAGGACAAACCCAACGACCCTCGCTACTTCCGCGTCGTTGCACAAAGTCCATCGTCCCGCCGCATGTTGTGCATTTCAGCGTGATCAATACTCGCATCGCTCTCTCCTCTCCCTGATTATTCCAACACGATTATGATATCCATTTCATCTCCTTGCAGACCGGGGACATGATGGATTTTCTTAACCCGTCTTCCGAGTAAGTCTTCCACCCGTTCGAGCAGCACATGCTCTAACGAGCGAAACAACTCGTCACGCAATTGGTGTAACGATTCAACTCCAGTACCATGCTGTAACAATTCGCGTTCCGCGGGCGTCAGAAAACCGCGCACATTTGCAATGAGAGCTACTTCTTGCTCGAACGAGAATCGGCACCACCACGTGACGTGTACAACAAAAAACCGACATCCTTCATGTTTCCATGATGAATGTCGGTTTACAGTTCGCCTAGCCGCTCTGCTGGTGACTTCTCAGAAGTGCTTTGCGACTTATCTACCGTGTTTTATGTTGAGTTTAATTTAGACAAAAGATGAACCGATGGCAAGGAAAATCGGATTACGATTTCGAATTTGGCTCCAAGGTGAACACAATGATTCGTTCGCCTCGAAGGGCGCTGATATCAGAATGCATACTAATGACCTTTCGCCCCGTAATATCATGAATGGTCTTCTTGAGCATCTCCTTCCCGTTTTCAATGAGGCTCATGCGAACATCCTTTAACAGCTTTATACCCGCTGGGTCTTTTGCAAGGTGCAGCTCTGCAGGTGTTAGCACGCCTTCAAGTCGAATCACAACCAATTCGTCCAGGACGTACGTACGAGTTCGAAACGGGCCGCGCCCCATGAACTCGCGTTCAAATTTGATCAGCGCTTCGGTGATTGCCAATTCTTGCTGCTTAATAGAGTCTTTTTCGCGAACCATAATAATTTCTCATTCTTGAGAATCTAATGCATGCCCGCAATGAAAAAAGGGGGGACATCTTCGCCCCCTTTCAAACCGAACTGATGATGTTGGTCTTATTTCTTTCCCTCAGGATACAGGATCTTTTGTATTTGATCTCTGCTATCGATAAGATGCGCGCGGGTCTCACGATCTGCCGATTTGGGCAGAGCGGCAGCAATCGCGCTGTCGAGATCTTGCAACTCAACCCGGATCAACGCCCTTGCCTCAGCCGGCAACGGTGTCGGCGAAGGAATCGTGACACCTGGAGGCAATCCCTGAGGAGGCGTGAGCGGGGGAGGATTGAGTCGATTGCCGAGAGTCTCTAAGTAGGCCCGTTGAAGATTTCGCCGATAGACATCGGTGCTTACGCGTGCAGCGCGTAATTCGCTCCAAACGATCTTCCGCAGGTCGGAGAGCATTTCGCTGAGCGGATACAAGTTGGCTTTATTCCGTACGAGCGTGTGTGCGTTGATCAGCCGCACCATACGGTCCGTGTTCGTCAGGATGTTCAGCAGCTGACGATGGCCTTGCAGGACGCGATCGACGGCTCCGCGCGGATCAATCAGGGCGAGGATGTCCGGTCGCAACAACTCAGTCGGTGTACGGAATCCCTCCTTTTGCAGGAACTCCATACACTCCTTTTGTTTCAATCGTGAGACAGGAGTATGCACCACCCCCTCCTGACCCGCCACGCGTTCGGTACGAATAACGCCGCCAATGTACGACGCAACGTGTCCCAACTCTCGATTCCGCTGTGTGAGCAGCTGGCCGTAGATTTCGTTCAGCGTACTGTAATCCTTTCCCTCCGTCGTCGTGGCACTCACCAACATATTGGCGATGGCTTGGATGTTCTTGAGTCCATAGGTCGTTGCTTTGACGGGATCATCACCAAGATCCTCCGTTTGCACTGTGGGATCGTTCGGGTCGCCTACTCCAAATCGCAAATACGGTTCCGTTTCCTGTCGTGCAGCGATTTTGTTGAGCGCTTCCCGTTCATCGTCGGGAGTCTTCGCTCCAAACACGGGGCGATATCCCCATTCCACAGCAAACTTGTCGTACGGTCCGACAATCGGAATCAGCCGCGCGCCGTCTCCGGGCTGTGCAACATAATTGAACCGGCCATAATCCATAATCGACGCTTCGGTGCCGTACTTCGCCGTGAAGGAGGCACTGCGGAGACTATCGACGGGGTACTGCGACGTCGACTTATGATTGTGGGGAAAACCGAGCGAATGCCCCACTTCGTGGGTCGAAATGTAGCGCAACATTTCGCCCATCAGACTGTCGGGTAACGGGAGTTTCCGCGCGGCGGGATCGAGATTGCCGACCTGAACGAAGTACCAGTTCCTCGCCAGATTCATCACATTGTGAAAGAATCCGATGTCCGCATCGAGAATTTCGCCCGTCCGTGGATCGACGACGTGTGGCCCATACGCGTTCTCGATCTCCGACGGAAGCCACCGGATCGTCGCATAGCGCGCATCCTCCGACGACCACTCGGGATCCTCCTTCTCACTCGGTGCATATTTTGCAATGATCGCATTCTTGAAGCCCGCCTGCTCAAACGCTACCTGCCAGTCTTCCACACCCATCGCAAGCCACTTTTTCCATTTTTCGGGCACACCTCGATCGATATAAAACACGATTGGTTTCACCGGCTCACTTAACCCGCCCCGTTTGATGGCTTCCGGGTCTTTCGGCTCTAATCGCCATCGAGCGATGTAGCGACGCGGTTCTGCGCGCTGGGAATCATACCCATAGTCATATCGTGTGTAACTGAAGAACCCCACACGGCTGTCGCCCAGTCGCGGCATCATCGGTTTTTCCGGAAGCCTCACCATGGAATGATGCATGGTGACGGAGATCGTGCTCAGGTTGTTGGCTCGCGGCACCTGGCCTGCTTCGTACGTTAAAGTGGCTTCCGTTTCGATGTTGTCGGGATACGACCGAGAGAATTCGATAAAAGACCGTTTGGTATCGAGCCGACGTATCTGATTTTGTTGCCGGGTAAATTTGCCCAGACCGAACTCCGGAACATCCGTCGTAAACAAATCGGTCACGTCGATTACCATCGCCGAACTGTCACGGTTCATCGCCTGAATATCGAACGACATAATGACCGGCGGCAGATTCGCTTTCTTGACTGCATACGAAACCGGCAGTGAATCTTCTGCTACGGACGTATACATGATGCTTCTGAGCAGAATGCGATCGGCCACCCGCTCCCATTTCACCACTTGTCGGTTTACGGCATCTCCGCCATAACCGAGACCCGTTTGAATCTTGGCCTGATTACTCACGAGCAGAAATTCTCTTCCCAGCTCCTTCTTGGGAATCTCGAAATAGAGCTTTTCCTTGATGCGATGGACAACGAAGACGCCTGAGTCGGATTTCGCTTCTTTCGTGATGACTTGAGCGTACGGCTTCATACCCGTGGATGGGGCGCCGGGACGTTGCGGGGCAGTGGTGTCGGCGCCACGTGAGGCGCCGGCCTGCGTCGCCGGTTGCGATGAGCCACAGCCGACAAAGAAGAGAGCCGCGAGGAGAATGCCGGCACAGTACCTCATTGGTAATCCTTTCGATTTGTGTGAATGAAATGTGATGAATTGAGAGATGGCCGGTGCGTACAAACGACGATAGTGGAACACAACGGTCTAAATATCTCAATCTCTCTTCAGAAACAAGACCCCCAGAGGTGGAAGGGACAGGCTGAGAGAATGTGGTCGATGATGGCACGCAATCGGATCGCTGTGAAGCGTCCCGGCATTCCCAACGTTACTGCCACCGTAGTACGAGGAATCGCTGTTGAGAACTTCGCGATACGTGCCGGCGTACGGAACGCCGATCCGATAATCGGATCGTGGAACGGGTGTGAAGTTGCAGACAATGACGAGTCGATCACCACCGCTCCGGGCGACGCGTTCAAAGGAGATGATGCTGCTTGCCGCATCATGAAAGTCGATCCACTCGAAACCCGTGTACTCAAAATCAACCTCGTACAGCGCATGTTCCCGGCGATACACGCGATGCACATCGTCCAACCAACGTTGGAGACCCGCGTGAAGAGGATAGTGCAGCAAATGCCAATCGATTGAAGTGTCATGGTCCCATTCGCGCCATTGGCCAATTTCGCCTCCCATAAAGAGCAGTTTCTTGCCGGGGAAAGCGTACATCAATCCGTAGAGCGCCCTGAGGTTGGCAAACTTCTGCCACATATCGCCCGGCATTTTATCCAACAGCGAGCGTTTGCCATGGACGACCTCATCGTGGGACAACGGAAGGAGAAACCGTTCCGTAAATGCATACAATAACGCGAAGGTGAGATTGCTTTGATGATGGGAGCGATGAATCGGATCTTTTGAGAAGTACTCAAGCGTGTCGTGCATCCATCCCATATTCCACTTGAGATCGAAGCCGAGTCCGCCACGCTCAAGCGAGTTGGTGACGCCGGGCCAGGCCGTCGATTCCTCCGCGATCGTCAGCACCCCCGGGTAGTAGTGATGAATGACGCCGTTCATATGTTTGAGAAATGCAATCGCTTCCAGGTTTTCTCTGCCTCCGTATTGATTCGGAATCCACTCTCCCTCCTTGCGTGAATAATCGAGATACAACATTGAGGCAACCGCATCGATGCGGAATCCGTCCACATGGTATTTGTCAGACCAATACAATGCGTTGCTTGTCAAAAAATTCTTCACCTCGTGGCGACCGTAGTTAAAGATGAACGTTCCCCAGTCCTGATGCTCACCTTTGCGCGGATCGGCATGCTCATAGAGGTGGGTTCCGTCGAACAGACCGAGAGCGTGGTGATCTTTCGGGAAGTGTGCCGGCACCCAATCCAGAATCACCCCGACACCATGCTGATGGCAGTAGTCGACGAAGTACATGAAGTCTTGCGGCTTCCCATAGCGGCTGGTCGGAGCGAAATAGCCGGTCACTTGATATCCCCACGAACCATCGAACGGATGTTCCATGATCGGAAGAAGTTCAATGTGCGTGAATCCGCGGGCGAGCACATAGTCGACAAGCCGCTGTGCAAGTTCACGGTACGTCAGCCAGCGGTTTCCTTCTTCGGGAACTCGTGCCCAGGACCCGAGATGGACTTCGTAGATTGAAATGGGTTGTGTGATGTAGGCTCCGGCTGCCCGTCGTTGCATCCAGTCCTCATCGAGCCAGGTGTGGCCGCGCAAGAAATTGACGCGAGAGGCTGTGCTCGGACGCAATTCCATTTCAAACCCGTACGGATCGCTCTTGTCGAACAGCGCGCCTTGTTGTGATTCGATCTGGAATTTGTACAACTCACCCTCTGCGAGTCCGGGAATGAAAATCTCCCACACACCCGACGAGCCCAATACCCGCATTGCATGTTTACGACGATCCCAGCCATTGAAACTGCCAATGACGCTCACGGACTTCGCAGCCGGAGCCCATACGGCAAACTGCACCCCCGCCACTCCCTGAATCTCCGCATAATGCGCCCCCAATTTCTCGTACATCCGATGATGATCCCCTGCATTGAAGAGGTACAAGTCGAAATCGGTAAGCGTAGGAAGAAATGAATAGGAATCGTAGAACGTGTCCTCGCTCCCATCGGCTCGTACGACGGAGAGTTTGTAAGGAAACACATCGTGCTTCGATCTCAGCAATACTTCAAAGAAACCTTCATCGAGCACGCGGTCCATCGGATATCGGGATCCTTCCCGACCGTCGATCAGCTCAACCACGCTCGCCTTCACCGCGTCCGGAAGAAATGCCCGTATGACGACGACTTGTTTTCCCTCGAGCGTGATGAGATGGGGACCCAAAACACGATAGGGATCGTGATGTGACGTGCGTACAACGTTCCACACTTCGTCAAGATGAGCGGTCGTTTTCATCGGTTACGATAGAGCCGGTGAGAGGCGATGTACAATTCAACATCGTGTGGGACAAGATATCGGATCGAAGCTCCAGTCCGAACCAGACGCCGAAGGTCGCTTGAGGAAATGTCAAGAATCGGTCCTTTGAGTTGAATAAGCCTCAATGTCCGAGTGACGCGGCCGGTTCTTGGCGAGGTTCTCCTCGGATACACAACCAACCTCGCAAGCTTGAGGATGTGCTCCGGTTCCTTCCAGGTTTCGAACAATTCTAAGTTGTCGCTGCCAATGATCAGATAGAGCGTCGATTTGGGGAAGCGTCTCTTCATCGTTCTCAGGGTATCGACGGTGAACGAGATCCCTTTTCGGCGCAGTTCGAGTTCTGAAATGCGAAAACGTCGGTTTCCTCGAATTGCCCTGCGAAGCATAGCGAGCCGTTGCTCGGGCGGCGTCGTTTTCCGTCTGAGCTTGTGTGGTGGAAGAAATGCAGGAACGAAAAAAGTCACATCAAGCCGAAGCTGGTCGGTTGCGCGTTCCGCAATGATCAAGTGGCCCATGTGCGGAGGATCGAAGGAGCCGCCAAAAATGCCGATCCGCTTAGGATGCCGAGTGGAGGAGTTTTGAATAGAGTTCCGTTGTTGCATCGATCATTTTTTCTGCTGAATACTGCCTTCGGGCTTTCTCACGCGCCGCTTCTCCCAAGCGATCACGCAGTGACTGATCGGTGATGAGACGACGCACCGCCTCTGCGATCGCTTCACTTCTTCGTGGCGGGATCAGAAGTCCGGTGCACTCCGCTTCGATGATTTCGTTGTTCCCCCCCACGTCCGTCGCAATGATCGCTTTCCCCGCCGCAGACGCCTCAAGAAGCGTGAGAGGAAAACCTTCCCACAAAGAGCTCAGTAAAAAAATATCCATCGCCTGGAGAAGACGCGGGACGTCGTATCTCGTTCCCGCGAACCGAACAAATTGGCCGACTCCAAGTCGCGCAGCCAGGTCGCGCATCTCCGGTAACAACTCCCCTTCCCCGACAAGCAGAAACCTCACCTGCGAATGAGACGATAAGATATCAGGCATCGCTCGAAGGGCAAACTCATACCCTTTCTGTAAATGAAATCGGCCTACCATCCCGACGACGATTTCCTTCTCCTGAAATCCGAATTCTTCCAGAACCACACGTCGGTCGAGATTCGAAGAGTACTTCTCGATTTCAATTCCATTTGGAATGACAACCGTACGTTCAGTATCAAGCACGCCGTGTGAGAAACCGAGCCGTGCCTCACCCTGTGAGACGCAGATGGAACATGTTGTGATGTGCTTGAGAAGCCGCTCGACAAGCAGCGCCGCACGGCGCCTTGCACCGTCACGCCAATGAAGAGAATGCAATCCGTGATGTGTGTGAAGGCGAATCGGGATCCTTCCACGCACTGCGGCAAGTCGTCCCCACAGTCCCGCGGTTCCACCATGCGTGTGAAGAATGGTCGGGTTGAACTCCTTGATAATTGCTTTCAGTTTCGAAAACGACTCAAGACTAACACGATTACGCAACACAATTGAAAAACAGGGAATGCGTTCCTTGCGAAGTTCCTCGACGAGATATCCTTCGGGCGCACACGCAACGGATATCTCGAAGCCTCGTTTCGCGAGGCCTCGCGCCAGCAACAACAAGTGCTGCTGCCCCCCTCCTACTGTCGCATCGTCGATGACCTGGAGAACTCTCCGCGCACTATTCACGGCCTGTGAGTCTCCTTGCCGAGAGGTAGACCGAGAGCAACATCGAATCAACCGGACTCAGATGCTTTCGGTAGTAATATCGTTGGCTTTCTCGATACAACTTTCGGAGGCGGCGGGGAGGCAGGCTTCCCGATCCTTTCCCCAGCAAATGGATAACCCAAACGTGTGGAAAGTGCACAACTTTCCAGCCGGCTTTCGCAACGCGAAGCGAGAGGTCCTTATCCTCAAAATACAGGAAGATGCGCTCATCGAATCCTCCGACTTGCTCGAAGGCGCTTCGTCTGACGAACAGACATGCACCCGTGAGCCAACCGACCGATTGAGTATGAGCATATTTCCGCTCGAAAACAAGGTGAAGACCGAAAAGCTTGCGGCGAACGAAAAACGCAATGGCTTTGCCCAACGCTTCTCGGATGGCCGTGGGCAATTCGCCACACGAGAGTTGAAATGATCCATCTTCGTTTACAAGTTTTGGTCCAACACAACCGACTTCCGGATGGTCTTGAAGATACCGAAGTATGGGAGTGACGAAATCGTATGTGCAACGGGCATCGGCATTCAGGAAAAGAAAAACCGATCCTTTGGCGTGAGCCGCACCCACATTGCATGCTTTTCCAAATCCAAGATTCTCCCGTTGTTCGATAAGGCGCACAGAAGGAAAGCTCTGCCGGATAAGACTCACGCTTCCATCCGTCGAAGCATTATCGACGACGAGAATCTCAACATCATCTCGCTGTACATTTGTTTGAAGGCTGTCTAGACAATCGGGCAGCACGTTTCTGCCATTGTAGTTGACAATGACGATGGAAACAGTCATCGAGTTGCCCCTTCCGCCCGTCTTCCGATCTGAACGTGAAACCAAAGACGCTTCACGGCGTCCTGATCCTCGCGGCTGAGATAGGAAGTACGAAACATCAACACGAAGAAAAAACCAAACACCAGAACGAGTCCCATCACCGTCAAACCGATCTGTCCGATGGGACTCTCTCCGAATCCAGCGCTCTCCAGGCCGGAAAGAGCGGCGTAGGAAATGAGGAGGCTTGCACTTGCACAAAGAACCGGAGCCGCGACAACGCGGCGAAGAAACACACCGTGTTCAATTTCTAAAAGCCGGTTCACCTTCACGACGTAGTAGAGCGCGCCGACGATCAGGGCTGTTGAGGTTCCCACCAGAGCCCCCGGAAAACCAATGAAGCGAACGAGAAGGGGGCTAAGAGTAACATTTAAGGCGACTTGAATGGCCGCCGTTCTTGCCTCGTATTCAGGGGCACCCAGCCCTTTCGACGTGTTGGAGACAACAGCGGTGAAGACGTTGATGCAGTAGGAGAATGAAAGGACCTGGAGGGTAAGGCTTGCCAATTCGTATCCGGATCCCAGCCAAAGGTTTATCAGGATGTCCGAGAGGAGGGCGGTACTACCAAAGACTGGAAGAAGAAACAGCAGCATGAACTTCGAACTGCGCTCGTACGTTGATCGAATTGCCTCTTTTTCGTTCAACGCCGAGAGCCGTGACATCTCCGGCAACAATGCCGTAGCGACGATCAAAGGCAATCCGCGAACCTTTCCTACGACGCGCGATCCAAGATCGTAATAGGTGAGGTACACCAATCCAAGCATACGCGAAAGAACAAACTTGTCGAAATGGAAGTTGATCAACCCGGAAAGGACGCTGGCCTGAAGTTTCACACCGAACCGAAAGACCGAGCGAAAAGTCTCCCACGAACGATATCGCCACGCGATGTGAGCCTCAGGGGCAACGCGACGAGCATATCGCCACAACAATCCGATATTGAACAGCACCACAAGTAAATCACTCACAACCACCCCCACGACACCATACCCCATCTCAACGGCAACGATCGTCCCTGCGATCTTTGGGATTCCGCTGATCATCAACACACGATTGGTGAGGTCCAAGCGGTGATAGCCCTGAAGTAGGCCGGAGTAGAGATTCAAGCCGCTCACCGTTAGCATGAAATTGATGAGAGCAAGAGAGCCGGCGGCAACGGCGGTCGGCAACAGCTCAGGTGCAACATTGAGAAAGGTCATTATCGGGTCGAGAAGAAAGAAGACCGGCGCGACAAGGAGATCGATACAGAGTGTGAAGAGAAAGCTGTTGGTGAGGACGCGATTGATGTCTTCTGCCGACCCTTTCGCGTGGAACTCCGAAACAAACTTTACGATCGTTGCTGCAAGGCCGAAATCGAACACGGCAAATGTCGAAGTCAGCACCAGACAAATCGCCCAGATGCCGTATTGTTCTTGACCTAAGCTATTCAGAACATACGTCACCTGAAACAACAGGACGGCTGCCGACCAGACAAATCCGGCGGCATTGTAGAAAGCGTTTCGTGTAAGGGAGTTCGTGCGAGCAGGCCTTTCCGGTGCCGACGATGGCGGGGGGTTCATCCGGGGGGGAAGTCAGTCTGTTCGGAGGAACATGCGGTCTTCGAATTGTCTACGACTGAGATGCATGACGTCGCGAGAATCATACGGAGAGTCTCGACATAACAGTAGATAGATCTTTGTCGCCACGTCCGGACAGATTGACGACGATGATCTCTTCCGATGTTCGTTTGGGAGCGAGCTTAAGCACTTCGGCAATGGCGTGGGCACTTTCCAAGGCTGGAAGAATGCCCTCTACTTTCGCGAGAATCTGAAGAGCATCTACCGCCTCATCATCGGTGACAGACGTGTAGCGCACACGCTGTTGATCCTTCAGAAATGAATGCTCAGGGCCAACGCCGGGATAATCCAGACCCGCAGAGATCGAATGCGCGATCTGCACCTGGCCGTTTTCGTCTTGCAACAGATATTGCATGGCACCATGGAGAACCCCGGGTGAGCCTTGCGCCAGTGGCGCCGCATGTCTTCCGGACTGAAGTCCGAGTCCCGCCGCTTCAACACCAACAAACTCAACCGCATCGACTTCGTCGAGAAAAGGATAGAACAGACCCAAGGCGTTGCTTCCACCTCCAACACAAGCGACAAGCAAGTTGGGAAGTCTTCCTTCAAGCTGAAGTAACTGTTCGCGGACCTCATCGCCGATGATTCGTTGAAAGTCGCGGACCATCATCGGATACGGATGCATCCCCACCACCGAACCGATCATGTAGAAGGTCGATTCCACATTTGTCACCCAATCGCGTATTGCTTCACTCGTTGCGTCTTTCAGAGTACGGCTGCCGGAGCGGACAGGTCGCACCTCTGCACCGAGCAACCGTATCCGGGCAACGTTGGGGGCTTGGCGTTCCATATCCTCCTCCCCCATGTAAACGATACAGTCAAGTCCGAACAAGGCGCACACCGTTGCAACAGCCACTCCGTGTTGACCCGCGCCTGTTTCCGCAATAATCCGCTTCTTTCCCAGCCGTCGTGCAATTAACGCCTGCCCCACCGTGTTGTTAATCTTGTGCGCGCCGGTATGGCACAGATCCTCCCGCTTCAGATACACCTTTGCGCCACCAAGCCTTTGTGTGAGACGCTCGGCAAAGTAGAGAGGTGTAGGTCTTCCTACAAAGTGACGGAGGTAATGCAAAAGCTCGTTTTTGAATTCGGGATCATCTTTCAGCCGAAGATACTCGCGCGTCAGCTCTTCCGCTGCCGGCAAGAGCGTTTCAGGAATGTAACGTCCACCGTAGGGACCAAAATGTCCTCTCTCGTCCGGATACACTCCAATGTAGGGCTCTTTTTTCCCGAACGAAGTCATTACCTACTCCTCATCGTTCGTTTCTTTGTCGTAGATCGAGGGAACGCTCTTCGCACGGATGATGAACTCCCTTACCTTGTCCGGATCTTTCTTGCCCGGACTTGCTTCGACACCGCTGCTGACGTCTACACCATACGGTTGCACAAAACGAACTGCATCTTCGATGTTATCCGGTGTCAATCCACCCGAGAGGATAACGCGACCATACTCTTTCGCTTTGACGGCAACATTCCAATCGAACGTTTTACCCGTTCCGCCAAAAATGCCCTCATGATGGGTGTCGAGCAGAAAAGCGTCCACAATGTAATTCCGGAGCGTTTCGACGTCGAAATCTGGTCTCACCCGCACCGCCTTAATGACGCTCGTTTCGTAGCTCACGAGGTCGTCCGGGCCCTCATGACCGTACAATTGCACCGCGCTCAGATTGACCCGACTGACCACTTCGTGAATGAATTTAGGAGCCGCATTGACGAAGACCCCGATCTTTGAAATATGGTCTGGCAATCTCTTCACGATCTCTGCGGCGCGATAATGAGAGATGAAGCGGGGGCTCTCCTCAAAGAAGATAAAACCCACAGCATCCGCCTTGCACCGAATGGCGTGCTGAGCATCTTCAAGATTCGTAATTCCGCAAATCTTGACAAACAAATCTTGTGGCTTATGACCGAACAAGTTCCCTCAGCGCTTTGGTCCGATCAGGTTGAGTAATCAGTGACTCCCCGACGAGCACTCCGTGAAATCCCACTTCCGCCAACCGTTGGAGATCTTCTTTCGACCGTATACCGCTTTCACTAATAGCAACAACGTCGGACGGAATCAGCGACTTTAATCTCAAGGAAGTTTCCAGCGAGACCTCAAACGTCTCGAGGTTGCGATTGTTGACGCCAATCATGTTCGCTCCGATGGTAACCGCGCGCTCAACTTCCGATGCTGAGTGGACTTCCACCAACACATCGAGTCCTTCTGAGCGGGCGCATTGATAGAGATCGAGAAGCTTCTTCTGCTCAAGCGCTTTGACAATGAGCAAGAGTGCATCAGCCCCAAGAGCCTTCGATTCGTAGACCTGATACGCGTCGATGATGAAATCTTTTCGCAGAAGAGGGAGCGCTGTTACCACCTTGATCTGCGCAAGATACGCTGGATCTCCGCGAAAGTATTCGCGGTCCGTTAAGACGGAGAGCGCATGTGCTCCCCCGTCACTATATTCCCTCGCAATTCTGGTGGGATGGAAATCGGTTACCATCACGCCCCGCGAAGGAGAAGCTTTCTTCACTTCAGCTATAATCGCAAAGTCGGCTGCAAGCAACGCTTTGCGGAACGGGCGTAACAAACCGACTTCCTGTGCGCGCCGTCGCATCTCCATCAAAGAAACGCGGCGCAGCCCTTCCTCGATCTCCCTTTCCTTCTGTGCAAGGATCTTCGCAAGGATGGTCATGGCGGAGTTGTCACTGATTGTTCTGAGCGAGGTGAGCGTACCATCTTCACTTGCCGGATTCTGCGCGCACTCTTCGAAAGGATGGTGAAGGTGAGATCACCGTATTTGATTTCCTCATTCACGTCGGGCAGTCTTCCGGAGACCTTCTGGAGAAACCCTGCGACAGTCTCGTAGTCGGATGATTCTGGAATCTGTGTCCCGAATTGTGCGTTAAAATCCCCCACTGAGATATGAGCGTCCACGACAACGGCACCATCTTTTGTCGCCTCGACGGTCTTACTCACCTCGTCATACTCATCGTGAATCTCCCCGACAATTTCTTCAACGATGTCTTCCATCGTTACCAACCCTTCGGTCCCTCCAAACTCATCAACGACAATGGCAAGGTGTGCTTTGTTCTGCTGAAACTCACGAAGGAGCTCGCTGATCTTCTTTGATTCAGGAACGAAGAACGGGGGGCGAATTATGTCCTGGAGAACAATCAAGTCCCTGTGTTCGAGGAGGCTCAGGATGTCCTTTGTGTAGATGATCCCGACGATATTGTCAATGTTCTCCCGATACACGGGAAGCCGCGAATACCCCTCCTCAATCACCTTACGGACGACGGCATCTCGTGGAAGAGAGATATCGATTGCCACAATGTCTGGTCGTGGGACCATGATCTCCTTGACCGTCGTATCCGTGAACTCAAGGATGCTCTTAATGAGCTCGTGTTCGGTTTTGTCAATAGTACCGGACTGTGAGCTTGCTTCAAGCAGCTGCTTCAACTCGTCTTCTGAGAGTTTCGTCTTGAGAAGCCCCCACTTAACTAATTGGTCTTTCAGTAATTTCGGTAAAAGTCTCAAGCTAAGACTCCCAGCTATTGGTGGCTTCGATCCAGTGATTCAGTTTGGCCATTGCTTTACCCGACTCCACCGCTTCAGTCGCTAGGACAATCCCTTCCTCCAAATTCGCTGCCTTACCAGCTACAAATAATGCAGCACTGGCGTTGAGAACAGCGATATCTTTAGGAGCACCATCGATGCCCTTCAGGATGCTCCGGAGACACATAGCATTTTCTTCCGCGGTCCCTCCACAAATCTCGTTCAAAGATGCTCGCCTTATTTGCAAGGAATCTATCGAAACAGAGTACGTCTGTACTTCTCCATTTCGAAGTTCGCTCACGTGGGTCAGGCCAAGCGTCGAAAGCTCGTCCAATCCCCCTTCCCCGTGGACAACGAGGGCGTGCTCTGAGCCTAGAATTTTCAAAACTTGGGCAATTGGCTCAGTAAGTGAACGATCGAATACGCCGATGACCTGCCGTTTTGCTCCAGCCGGATTCGTCAGCGGCCCAAGGATGTTAAAAATCGTTCTGATACCCATATCTCGACGCACTGGCGCAGCATATTTCATCGCTCCGTGCAATAGCGGGGCAAAGAGAAAGGTAATGCCAACTTCGTCCAACACCCTCCTTACCCTTTCGACAGGCAAATCGATATTGACACCCAAAGCCCTCAACACATCCGCACTTCCGCTCTGGCTCGAGACAGCCCTGTTTCCGTGCTTCGCCACAACCGCCCCCGCTGCGCTCGCAATGATGGCTGCACAGGTGGAGACATTGAACGTACCCGAGGCGTCCCCTCCTGTTCCACACGTGTCAATGACACGATCTTGACGCGGTTGAATACGAGTCGCATTATCCCGCATTGCCTGTGCACAACCGGCAATTTCGTCTACCGTCTCCCCTTTGAGTCGTAGACCCATCAGGAAGGCAGCAATTTGGCTTTCCGTAGCCCCGCCCGACATAATTTCGTTGAGCGAAGCGTAGGCCTCCTCTTTTGTGAGATGCTCGCGGAGTGAGAGTTTTCGAATTGCTTCCCGAATCATGCGCAGTCAATGTAAATCAAACGAGAACCAGATGCAATTGAGCCACTTCAACTCAGGGGAGCTGCTTTTTCACTTCTGCGTATGGCGAAGAGAACAAATTGGCTTCACTTGGCTGTGGATCACCCAGCTGCTTCATGATCTTTTCCACGTTCTCGATTCGGTCTTGCGGAAGCGGGTGTGTGGAAAGAAGTCGCTCGAATGCCCCACCACGTTTCCCCTTTCCCCCCTGGACCTTATCAAAGAAGTACCGGATGGCTCCCGGATAGTATTCTGTTGATTGAAGGTATTTAATTGAATATGTGTCGGACTCTATTTCATCCGCGCGGCTGTTCACCAACAGTCCCAATCCCGCAAAAAGATTAGCGCTGATTTGTGCAAGCTGAGAGGGATTTTCACCCAACACCACCGCAGCAAGCACCTGAATTCCCAACGCGCGCGTCATCCGCCGCGTCGCATGTCTCCGCTCCGCGTGAGCAATTTCGTGCCCGATAATACCGGCAAGCGTCGCTTCATTATCGACGAAGCGAAGCAACCCAGTATAGACATAAATGTAGCCACCGGGTGTGCAGAAAGCATTAATAGTGCTGTCATCGTGGATGATTTCAAATTGATAAGCGTACAGGTTCTTCTTCTTCACCTCCGGAGATGAAAGAACCTTTTTTCCGATCTGCTCCACGTATGACTTGATTTCGGGACGATCTTTCAGGATGGGATATTCTTTCGGATTCTTTCTGATTTCCTGATCGATCTGTCGGCCCAGTTCAATGTCTTTGGAATCGGGAAAAATATTCACGCCGAGGGAGCCGCTACAACTGAACGAAATGAATGAGACGAACAGAAGCTTCACCAGTGATTGTTTATACGACATCGGACTACTCCTTCTTAACGTCTGAACTCAGTAAACGACCCGTTCTAAAAACAAACCTTTTGCGGGAGCCGCCATCCCTGCGGCGCGGCGATCACGAACAGCCAATATCGCGACGAACTCTTCTACCGCTCGATGACCACGAGCAATCTCTACCATCGTCCCTACGAGAGAGCGAACCATTCCGTGCACAAACCGATTTGCGGAAATCTCAAAACACAATCGAGCATCTGAGTCAATCCAACGTGCCGATGTAACTCTGCAAAGGTGATGTAGAGGAGACGACTCCGTTCTACAAAAGGATGTGAAGTCATGTTCGCCAACGATGGCCGCCGCGCAGGTATCGAGGTGTTTCCGGTCAATTTCATATCCACCAACAAACCAGGAATAATACCTCTCCAGTGCTGTCGGCCGTAAAGCGAGCTGGTAGCTGTAGATACGAAGCTTCGCGCTATAGCGCGCGTGGAAGTCCGGACCAACCTCCTCTGCATCAAGAACGCGGATATCGTCAGCTAACAACGCGTTCAATCCTCTCATCATTTTCCGGCTTTCCACCTGTTTCGGTACAACGATGTGCGCTACTTGTCCACGCGCATGAACGCCGGCGTCGGTTCTTCCGGCTCCTACGACATCGCAGTCTGTCTGGAGTAGCTGACGAAGCGCGTTTTCCAATTCTTGTTGGATGGATGGACCGTTCGGCTGGATTTGCCATCCGACATAACGGGTTCCGTCGTATTCCAACGTTAATTTGATTTTAGGCATAGAACAGAAATATAAAATCCCGCTCTTCTGCGGGATTTCAGTTCAACCATCGGTATCGTTTAGAAGCTTCGACTGACCTGTATCTCGATACCGTGTGGGTTGAACGTCCCACCCGACACATCTGCTGAGATTCGCCACAACGCATCGGCTTGGGTACCGTTCCCTCGCGCTGCAGCGCGCCCTGCCGAAAAGGCAGAGATGATTCGATTTAGAACTAAAGCGCCAAGAACGAACTTCGAATTTCGGTACGACTCATCACTCCGAATGCGTTGTTCGCGAAATCGCAACCGATCGGCATCCGAGCTCCAGCGCCAAGCATACGTCGACTTCGGGTCGTACAATAGGTCGAACTGCCGGTTTCGCAGTTTTGCTTCGTTATAGTCTTCCACCGACAGAAAATTCCCGATGTTTACTTCGAACTGTTCATCTTTGTTCTCGAACGATGCACCGGCGCGTTGTGTGGCGAAGGATCTGGCATCCCTGCGAAGCCAATCACCGTACAGTTGAAATCCACCATACGTCAGCCACAAACCAGCATCCGCTGCAAGCAGATACTTGCCGCTTTGAAAGTTCCCGGCGTAAAGCTCCCCCATCCCCGGTAAGACGAGCGAGAGTGCGATTGCAATGGGAACGGATTTCCTCTCCGCTTGCAGCGAAGGAGCGAATTGCATCACATGCCGGCCCTCCCGCATTCCTTCCGAATGAAATCCTGGCGCTCGGACAAAGTCTTGAGCAACAGAGGCAAGCATAGGAATACTATGAGCGAATACAAGTAATGAGAATCTTTGAATCAGACGCATGGTTGTACCTCGATTCTCGGCGTGTGTAGGGGTTCAATAAACAACGAGGTATCAACCAAGTGTCCGATGCAGGCATCTCCTTTCACTTGTGTAATGTTCACAGATTGAATCTGATTGGTCAAATCGAAGGGTGTTTCGACGTTCACGCGGACAAACTCGTCGCTTACGCCTGTCATCCAACCGCGTTCACGTTGGGATTCAAAGAGAACCTGGAGTTCTCCACCGACGAATGATTCGTAAAATGCTCTCCGCTTTCGCGCAGCGAGATTTCGAACGCGTTCGCTTCTTTCAAAACGGATCCGCGGTTCGACTTGCTCAGCGAATGCCGCGGCAGGTGTGTTCGGCCGTTCCGAGTAGGTGAAGACATGCATGTACGACAGCGGCAGGTCAACCAGAAATTGATACGATTCCTCAAACAACTGCTCCGTTTCGCCAGGGAAGCCGATGATCACATCGGCACCTATTGCCGCATGGTGACATGCGGACTTGATGGCAAACACTCGATCGGCATACCAAGTGCGACGATATCGCCTTCGCATCCCTCCAAGTAACTCGTCCGATCCGGCCTGGAGGGGAATGTGGAAATGTTTACAGAGTTTGGGTTCGGCGAGCCAGAAATCGAGAAGTTCATCGGTCAACAAATTCGGTTCAATGGAACTTACGCGAATTCGCTCGAGACCTTCAACCTTGACAAGTTCCCGAAGGAGCTGAAGCAGATTCGTTCCGATCTTCTTGCCGTAATCCCCGACGTTAACACCCGTGAGTACAATCTCCCGATAACCGGTGGCAACCACATTATGAGCCTGTGCGACGGTTGCCACAACGTCGGTGCTGCGGCTTTCTCCCCGCGCGCGCGGAATCGTGCAGAACGAGCAAGTGTAGTCGCAGCCATCCTGTATCTTCAGAAACGCTCGCGTGCGATCTTCAAAACCGATGGAAGAAGCAGATTGAAACGAAGTAACTTCTTCGATCCGGGAAACGCGTATCTTCGGTTTCGAACGCTTCTCAAGGCCGTCGACGAAATCGAACAATGATAGCTTCTCGTTCGTACCGAGCACCATGTCGACACCGGGAATGGCTGCAATCTCATTCGGTCGCAGTTGAGCGTAACAGCCGGTAACGACGATGTAGGCATCGGGTGAGTGTTTTAACGCACGTCGTACTATCTGGCGACATTCCCGATCGGCTCGGTCCGTCACGCTGCACGTATTGATGACGCACACCTCGGCCGGTTCGTCGATTTCGACCACGCGGTAACCCCGCTGCGCGAACTGGCGCCCTATCGTCGACGATTCAGCAAAGTTCAGCTTACAACCGAGGGTGTGAAGTGCGATTCGTTTCTGGCTCATCGTGTGGCATCACGACTCACAAAAAAGGAGCTGCCCGAGCGGACTCGAACAACTCCTTCTTGTAAACGGTACCATCTTATTGTGCGTTGGAACTTTCGTTCAGGCTCGACTCCGTAAAGGAGGACGTCGTGACGATGTCCTTCATCGTCATCGGGGAGAGTTTGTGGGAATTGACATACTCGTCCACAATCTTCTGCTCCTTCCCTCGAAGATATTCCAACACCGATAGAACGATCTTCTTGTTCTCCTTGTCAAACTCGATCACCTGGAGCGGCAGGGTGTCATCGACATGGAATGATTCGGAAATATTCTTCACAGGTGTCTGTGAAAGCTGCGAGAGCGGAACAAAACCGTCCACCCCAAGGGGCAATTCAACAATGACACCCTTTTCGATGATCCGCACGATCTTGCCTTCCACGGATGTACCGACCTTATACGTGTTCTCGAATACATCCCACGGATTCTCCTGAATCTGCTTGTGACCAAGTGAGATGCGGCGCTGTTCGACATCGATGCCGAGAATCACCACCTCGATCTTATCGCCTTTTTTGACCACTTCGCCCGGATGGCGAACCTTCTTCGTCCAGGAGAGATCGGAAATGTGCACAAGACCGTCAATCCCTTCCTCTAACTCGACGAAGACACCAAAGTTCGTCAGGTTACGCACGGTGCCGGTGTGACGCGAACCGATCGGATACTTCTCGAGAAGGTTCGACCACGGATCGGGTTCAAGCTGCTTCATCCCCAGCGAGATCTTTTTACCGTCTTTATCGAGAGAAAGGATCACCGCGTTGACAATCTGTCCCATCGAGACCATCTGCGACGGATGTTTCACGTGCTGTGTCCAGCTCATTTCTGAAATGTGGATCAGACCTTCGATCCCTTTCTCTATCTCCACAAACGCGCCGTAGTCGGTAAGCGAAACGACTTTGCCTTGCACCTTCGTACCGACGGGGTACTTCAGTTCGATGTTCTCCCAAGGATGCGGCATCAATTGCTTCATGCCGAGCGAAATTCGCTTCTTGTCCTGGTCGAAATCGAGCACTACCACGTTGACTGTTTGATCGAGTTTCACCACTTCAGACGGATGACTGATGCGTCCCCACGAAAGGTCGGTAATGTGCACCAAACCATCGACACCGCCAAGATCGACAAACACGCCGAAGTCCGTGATGGCCTTGACATGTCCTTCGAGGATTTGCCCTTTCTCCAGGCCGTCGAGGATGCTCTTGCGTTGACCTGCGAGTTCTTCTTCAACCAGTACTTTGTGGCTTACGACAACATTTTCGGAAGGATGGTTAACCTTGACGACGCGGAAATCCATCTCGCGACCAATAAAGGCGTCGAAATCGCGGACAGGTCGAACGTCAATTTGTGACCCGGGAAGAAAGGCATCGATACCGAGCAGATCGACAACGATACCTCCTTTCGTTCGCCGGACGCATCGACCGCGCAACACCTCGCCCGTCTCGAACGCCTTCACCACCCGCTCCCAGACGCGCATAAAATCGGCTCGTTTGCGCGACAGAATAAGCTGGCCATCTTTGTTCTCGACGCTTTCGAGGAACACCTCAACTTCATCGCCGATTTTCAGTTCTTTGATATTGGGAAATTCGGAAACGGGAATTGCGCCTTCGGATTTGAAGCCGATATCCACGGCCACATATGATTCGCCGATGTGCACGACTCGACCGCGCACAATCTCCCCTTCATTGATCGAGCCCATCGTTTTTTCATACAACTTCGCAAGCTCCTGAAATTCAGCCTCGGAATACTCCTTCTCTTCGAGACCATTTGCGCTGTTACGTACTTCTACCATTCAACCTCCGAACAATGCTTACCGCCTACGACTGGTAAGAAACCGCTTCGCGTCGCCCCAAGCGCCAGTCATCAACACACTTGGTGCGCCACCCACGCGGTTACTGCTTATGATGTGACAGAAATGGAATTAGGGATGACTGTCCTACTCTCTTATGCGTGTTGGGGAACGAACTGTTGCTCAATTACCTTCTTTACTTTTTCCATCAGCCATTGAGGCGTCGATGTGGCCCCCGTAATGCCGACATTCTCAACGTTCTCGAACCACTCGGCTCGGAGCTCCGGCGTATCTTCGATGAAGTGCGTATGGGGATTTGCCTCACGGGCAATCTCAAACAACACCTTGCCGTTGGAGCTGTGCCGCCCCGCAACAAAAATCACAACATCCTGCGCCGCGGCAAATGCACGAATTTTCTTGTCTCGTCCTGACACCTGCCCGCAAATCGTATCTTTCGCATGGAACTCAATCGCTTCATCCTCGATGGAACCGACAACGAGATCCTTGATCTTCGATTGCAGTACTTCCTTCAGCTTGTAGAAGGTGGGCTTGTCCATGGTGGTCTGGGAGAAAAGAACCGTCTTCCTATCGAGACGGACCTTGTCAATTTCTTCGAGGGAGCGAATGACGATGGCCTCCCCATTCGTCTGGCCTACCAGGCCGATCACTTCGGCATGATCCTTCTTTCCAAAAATGACAACCTGAAACCCATCAAGGTAGAACTTACGGATTCGTTCCTGAACTTTCGTCACCACGGGGCATGTAGTATCGATGATCGTTATGCCCAACTCAGCTGCTTTTTGGTAGGTGGAGGGTGGTTCACCGTGCGCGCGAATCAGAACGCGTCCCCCTTTTGCCTTCTCTAACTCCTGTACTGTAATGGTCGACAACCCCTTCCCTTCGAGTCGGTGAATCTCCATCGGATTGTGAATGATTTCCCCCAGCGAGTACAACTGTGATGATCCGCCGAGCTCCTGTTCCGCGATCTCGATCGTCCTTACTACTCCCCAGCAAAACCCTGAGAACTTGTCAATCGTTACGTTCATTGGTTTTTCGAATAACCTCTTCGGCCTTCTTTACAACAAGTTCGACTTGTTGCTCGATTGTGAGATTCGACGTGTCAAGCTCGATGGCATCTGATGCTTTTTGCAGTGGACTCGCCGTTCGCGTCGAGTCGAGGCGATCACGCTCCTCTATTTCTTTTGCAAGCATCGCCTCGTCGGTCTGCACTCCCAATTGTTCAAGCTCTTTGCGGCGTCGCCGTGCCCGTTCCCGGACACCCGCAATCATGAAGACCTTCAAATCGGCCTGCGGGAAAACCGTTGTGCCAATATCTCTTCCTTCCAGCACCACACCTCCTTGCGCCGCCATCCGCCTCTGCTCCCTCACCAGAACTTCCCGCACCGCTTGATAACTGCTCACAGTGCTGACAGCCCTTGTAACTTCCGGCGTCCTGATTTCCTTCGTTACATCCCTTCCGTCGAGATAGACGCGAAGGGAGTCGGGAGTTCGAACAAGCTGGATTTCACATCGCTCTGCCAATTCACGAATGCGCTTCTCATCGTCGAGAGGGATTCCTTCTTCGAGCACCCTCAATGTGATCGCACGATACATCGCACCGGTATCAATGTGAAGATAACCAAGGCGCTCGGCAACATGCTTAGCAGTGGTGCTCTTACCCGAGGCAGCCGGGCCATCAATGGCGATAACAATCTTCCGCAAATTGGCTCAAATTGGGCTATAAATATAGGCAATTTATGCACGCCGAGCAACCTACCTCACCCAAAAATTTATCCTTCACGGTCACGGTTGACCATTGTGCGTTCAGGCAACTTCCTTGTATCTTTAGATCGATTATGAGAAAGCTGACTCACCAAGAAATCGCCGAGAAACGAGCAAAACCGGAGGAACTTCAGGCCATCGAGCGACTACCAGTCGTGGTCGTCGTCGACAACGTCCGAAGTCTTTATAACGTCGGTTCTCTCTTCCGCACCTCAGACGGAGTAATGCTTCAAAAGTTGATTCTCACGGGATATACGCCTCGTCCGCCGCGCAAAGAGATCGAAAAGACGGCGCTAGGAGCAACATGGAGCGTTCCGTGGGAATACGTCCCTTCACCCCACGATGCGATCAGCCAGCTTCGAGAAGCTGGATACACAATTGCCTGCCTTGAATTGACGGATCAATCAATTCCTTATTCCGAAATCGAAATTCACCATTTTCCACTCTGTCTTCTTATCGGAAACGAAATTACCGGCGTGAACAAGGACCTTGTAGCAGAGTGTGAACTCGCCCTTGAGATTCCTCAGTACGGTATCAAGCAATCACTCAACGTCGCTGTCGCGTACGGCATTGCAATCTTCGAGTTGAATCGTATTTGGCGAGGCAACGCTAAAAAGGGCTGACCTCTCTCGTGCCAATCGTTATGCGGTTGTGAAGTAGTCTTCCTTCTCGTGTGTGTGAATGCGCAGAATCCCTGCTCGCACCAGCTGAATAAGAATGCGGGAAGCGCGACGATTCGACACGTTAATCAACTTCCCGTATTGCTTGACCGTGATCCGTTCCTGCTCGTTCAAATACTCAAAGAGCCGTCGTTCGTTCTCACCGATACTAATTCTGAGCGGAGGAGCATCAGGACTTTCTGAGCGCAAGATTTTGACAACCTCTTTACTTGCGATAACGGTCTTATCCTTGACGCGAATCAGCACCTTCGTATCCTGATCGTCCTCCTCTCCATTGCCGGAAGTCAAATAATGTGGCTTTTCCGCACTTTCGTCTATGGTTACGACGATGACGTCTTTGCCTCGATACGTGACGATTTCAATCGTCGGCTCGATGGGAGGATCGCACCAGTATCTTCCCGCGGTTTCGATCATCTCCACTTCCATCTTCTCACTCTCCACTCCGACAATGCTCTTGTCGTCATCGACCCCGAAGAGGATGGTTCCTCCTTTTGTGTTGGCAAATGCGATCAGAGCGCGAGCGATTTTCGCCGGACTTGTCACTTTTCGCTTGAATTCAAGAGTCGGTCCTTCTCCTTCTTCCAACAGGAGTTGAAACTCTTTCAGGTTCATGGTCTCTCCCGTCGATCAGTTACCAACCTCGAGCCGACATCCGTTTGAGGATGAGGTTCGATCGTCGTACGATGTATCGTGTTTCCGCATCCGCGCGGTATCGACGCGGATTGGGTATCACCGCCGCCAACCGAGCGGATTGTTCACGCGAGAGCGATGAAGCAGAAGTACCAAAATAGTACTGTGCCGCCGCCTCCGCACCATACACTCCCTCTCCCCATTCGATTACGTTTAAATATACCTCAAGGATTCTTGATTTCGAAAGCACTTGTTCCATACGCCACGTCAAGACCCATTCCTTAAGCTTACGCAAAGGATTTTTTGAAGGAGAGAGATAGAGGTTTTTGACAAGCTGTTGCGTAATGGTACTGGCCCCGCGAGCGAAGCGCCCTTCGCGTAAGTTACGTTCCACCGATTCCTGGAACTCGAACCAATCGAATCCGCTGTGCGACCAAAACGAGCCGTCCTCAGCAACAATCACAGCATGGACGAGATGTGGTGAAATCGACTTGAGTGAAACCCATCGCTGCCGTTTGACGAACCGCTTTCCCTCGTCCTCCATCCTCTCGCGATCGCGTCTCATAAATGCCGTTTCACTCGGATTTTTGGTGCGAAGCTCTACGATGTCCCCATACGGAAGCAGAGCCAGCTCCACGGCAACCCAGAGCAGAAGAGCCGACAACGCGGTCAAGAGCTTATGGCGTTTGCACCAGTTTGCCAGCCGTCGGAGTACCCTCGGCCGCGTAGGTTCCCCATTTTCCATCGCTAACAGCTGTGTGATCGCTTGGTGCTATCCAGGTAACTCTGCAGCATCAATGCTGCTGCCATCGCATCGATTCGTCCCTTGTTGGCCCTCCGTTCTTTTTTACGCGTCCCCATCTGCATCATTGTTGCATTGGCCATCCTGCTCGTAAACCGCTCATCCCACGTGACAATATCTACCGTCATTTCCCGGCGTAGTCGTTCGACAAAGTCTTCAACCTCCCGCGCCTTTTGTCCCCTTTCCCCCTTAAGATTGTATGGCATACCAACGACCACAAGGTTTACTTCGAGTTCGACAACGAGTTGGGCAATGCGACGAGACACTTCCGCTGTATTCGCGAGCGTATCGTACGATTGGGCGATGATCCCCAGAGGGTCACTCAGGGCGAGTCCGATCCGTTGAGAGCCGTAATCGATCCCGAGGACTCGTGTCGGCGACGATTTGATTGAAGATCCGACGGCGGTCATCCAAAAAACCTCTCTACTTCGATAATGCCATCGACACGTTTGATCTTCTCAATGACTCGATCGAGGTGATCGGTATTCTTGACGTACAGGATGATCTGTCCTTCAAACATCGAGCCGCGGGAATCGATGTTGACGCTCCGGATATTGGTGTTTTGATGTGTTGAGATCGCGTGCGTAACGTCGCTGAGAAGTCCCGGCCTATCTTTGCCGGAGACACGCAATGCCGCTATGAAATCCGCGCCGGTTGACGGGGGCCAACTGACATCCACAAGACGCTCACTCTCCGCCATGCGCATAGAAATGACGTTCTTGCAATCCTTCCGATGGATTTTGATGCCCTCACCGATCGTGACGAAGCCGACGATCTCGTCCCCAGGGATTGGATTGCAGCATTTGGCATATTGATGCATAAAATTATCGCTGGTACCCAGGATGGAGATCCCGGTTGTGAACTCACGCGCCGTGTTGAGAAATTTCTTAAAGAGCGATTGAGCTTCCTCCGCCGTCTTACTCCCCTCGCCTGGGGTCGGATGCTTGCTGCGGGCGATCAGCTGTTGAAGGATCGCATCAGGATCGAGCTTCTGATCGACGATTCCGAGGTAGAAGGTTTGAACATTTTCTATCTTCAGAATATTGTGAACGAACTTGAGCAGTTCATCTTCATTGATGTGAAACTTCTCGCGCTTGAGTTTCTTCTCCCACATCTCCTTTCCCTGGTCTGCCTTCTTCCGTAGTTCATCCCTGATCCAACGTCGGATATGCGACTTGGCTTTGTGTGTCACCACGAACTTATCCCAATCCGGATTGGGAGTTTGAGTTTTGGAGGTGATGATCTCGACCTGGTCGCCGCTACGCAAGAGCGTGTTCAGCGGTACGATGCGTCCATTGACTTTTGCGCCGATGCAATGAAAACCGACATTCGAGTGTATCTCAAATGCAAAATCGACCGGCGTGGAATTGCGTGGAAGGATTTTCAGATCTCCCTTCGGTGTGAAGACGTAGATCTCGTCCTGATAGAGGTTGAGCTTGAAGCTCTCCATCAGTTCCCTTGGAGCATCCTCACTTCGCTGTTCAAAGATTTCCCTGACCCAGTTGATCCAACTTTCAAATTCTTTGTCGAGCGAGGATTTGTTCTCCTTGTACATCCAATGAGCCGCCACCCCTTTCTCCGCCACTTCGTGCATCGCCCGCGTGCGGATCTGCACTTCTACCAGTTTCCCCTCCGGCCCAACAACAGTCGTGTGAAGCGATTGGTATCCATTCTTTTTGGGAAGTGAGATGTAGTCTTTGAACCGCTCCGAAATCGGTTTGTAGATCTCCGAGACGACTCCATACACCACAAAGCAGTCGTTGTTGTCTTTCGTATCAAGGATAAATCGAACAGCAAAGAGATCGTAGATTTCATCCAGCGGCTTACCCCGCTTCAACATCTTGTTGTAAATGCTGTAGAGATGTTTCGGTCTCCCTTCCACTTCATAAACCAGCCCCTCCTCCTTCAGTCGCTTTTCAATGGGGGCAAGGAATTTCTTGAGGTAGTGTTCACGTTCTCTTCTCCGCGACTTAAGCTGCCGCGCGATCTGGTCGTACTCTTCGCGATGGAGAAACTTAAAGGAGAGATCTTCGAGCTCCCATTTCACCTTGGCCAGACCGAACCGATGCGCGAAGGGGGCGTAAATCTCCAATGTTTCCTTTGCAAGGCGCTGTTGCTTTTCGGGAGGAAGGTATTCGAGTGTACGCATGTTGTGGAGTCGGTCAGCAAACTTGATCAGCATCACCCGAATATCGTTTACCATCGAGAGCAACAGCTTGCGATAGCTTTCCGCCTGTGTCACTTCATGACTCCGGAAGATATCGGTTATCTTTGTCGCGCCATCGACGATCTCGGCAACCGTCGGACCAAATTCTTCCTTGATGTCCTCAAGATCGAATTCCGTATCCTCCACAACATCATGAAGGAGCGCGCTGGCTACCGATACATCGTCCAGTGGTATTTCCTTTGCCACGATCATGGCGACTTCATACGGATGATGGAAGTACGGCTCGCCGGATGCCCGCAAATCGTGTTTGTGAGCTTCCAGACTGATGTTGAACGCGCGCGTGATCAGATCTTCATCCACCGTTCGAAGATTCTTCCGACACGCATTCAACAGGTCGTCAAGCTTCTTCTTGTATTGACCGTTCATCATAACCGTATGAGGATACGCGCCCACTTCTGATCACCCTCCACCGAAATCGTGTTGCTTTTTCCCGTTTAGAAATTCATGGCTTTCGAAAAGCGCTTCGAACTACTGATTCAATATAGGGAAGCCGTCGGCAAAGTCAAGAAACCCTTATTTTCGGCCATTCGAAGAGGAAATCTTCAGCCGTAAGTTCCACGAGAAGCCTTTCTTGCCTCTTCGAGGCGTTCTCGACCCCGATCAGCTCTCTATTCAGGGAAACCCCGGAACCGTGCTCGATTGCCTGTTCAACCATACTCAACGCTTCCGCATCGGCAGAAATTCCGCGCTTTGCCTGGGCAAGACACAACAGGCAAAGCATTTTATTGTAACGATACGGCTCCTCCCCCTGTTCGAGCACGCGAAGAAGATGCCAGAAATGTTCGACGGCCTCTTCATACCGCCCCAGAGCCGGGAGAGCATACCCGACATTGAGCAACAGAAGCAAAACAACACCGGGTGCAAGAGTTCTGCCAAAAACACGTCTCATTCTGTGCCGAAGATACGATCGCCCGCGTCACCGAGTCCGGGGAGGATGTACCCTTTGTCATTCAGCCCACGATCGATTGAACAGGTATAGATGCGAACATCAGGATGCGCGCGCCGCATTGCCCTTACCCCCTCTGGTGCAGCAACGAGAGACACGTAGAAGATCTTTTTCGCGCCTTTATCCTTCAGGTAGCTCACCGCTGCCACACCGCTTCCTCCCGTAGCGAGCATCGGATCCAGAAGCAGAACGAGGGCATGCTTCAGATTTCGCGGCACTTTGAAGTAATAATCGACAGGCTTCAACGATTCCTCATCACGATACAACCCGATATGGCCGACACGCGCATCCGGGATCACTTCGACAAATCCGCCGACGAGACCAAGTCCAGCGCGCAAAATGGGTACGAGAACGACAGGTTGGGCAAGGATGTGTCCCTTCGTTCGTTCAAGCGGCGTGGAGACACTCACTTGTTTCAGTGGAAGCTGGCGTGTAACCTCGTAGGCCATCAAAGTAGATGTACGGCGCAGGATGGCGCGAAATTGATTGCTTGGCGTTCGACGGTCCCGCAAAAGCGTCAGGTCTCTCTTCACGAGAGGATGCTCAATGATCGTGAGGTTCTTCATAAGACTTTTATTCTACCTTTTTCCGGAGTTGGTTGGCTCCGACTAAGATTGGATCCCAGAGAGGAGAATAAGGAGGCGTGTAAATAAGGTCGAGTTGCGCAAGTTCATCAATTGTCAGTTGGTGTTGGATGGCGACGCCGACGGTATTTGCGCGAAGAACGGCCCCATCCTCTCCATACATGTTTGCTCCAAGAATCCGCCTTGAGCGGCGGTCCGCCACGAGCGTGAGGTGCAGTTTTGCGTTCCCAGGCATAAAGGCAATGCGTGAATTTGCCGTGATCTGTTCAGCAACGACATCAAAACCGGCAGTTCGCGCTTCGTGCGAACTTATGCCAACCTGTGCCACCTCAAGCCGGAACACTTTGACGGCAATTGCCCGAATCGTGCCTTTGAAAACTGCATTCCCTCCCGCCGCGTTTTCCCCTGCCACCCACCCCTGCTTCGAAGCAGTCGTGGCCAACGGGATATATGACCAACCGTTTGTCACTCGATGCTTCACCTCACAACAATCGCCGGCAGCGTAGATCGAATCGATGCTCGTCGTTTGACGCTGATCCGTGAGTATGCCGTTCTTTGTACCCAAGCGAATTCGCGCGGATCGCGCAAGAGATGTGTTTGGTCGAACACCGAGAGACAAAATGACAACATCTGCAGGATACACGCCGGTCGAAGTCACCACCTCCATGACACGATTGCTTGAGTCGAGGCGCAGCGCTCTGGTCTCGGTCCTCGCAACAAACTTCACTCCGTGTTCTTCTAACTCTCTCTTAACAGCTCGACGCGTCTCCTCTTCCAAACCGGACATCGGTAAATCACGTCGATGAAGTACTGTCGTTTCAAGACCGCGATGACGCAGAGCCTCGGCCATTTCCATCCCAATATAGCCTCCTCCAACAATGACAGCACGAATTGGTCGTTCGTCATCAAGATACTTCTTGAGAGCAAAAGCGTGATGAAGTGACTTGATGTGAAAAACGTTTCGCGCATCCTCACCGTCAATATCGAGCCGATTCGGCACGGAACCGGTTGCGAGAATGAGCTTGTTGTAAGAATATTCACCGACTCGATCTTTCTGCAGATCGCGTATCGCCAGCCGCTTCTTCACCGCGTCGATCGTTTCAACAAGATGATACGTTTTGGCATCCACCCCTTTTTCCCGACGAAGCCGATCGGGTGTGTAGGCAACGAGATCGTCAGGATCAGAGAACACACCTCCAATGAAGTACGGGATCTCACAGATGCCGTACGAAATATGCTCTCCTTGCTCGAAGAGGATTACTTCTGCGTTAGGATTGACCCGTTTTGCTTTGCTCGCGGCGCTGGGTCCGGCTGCGAGACCACCGACGACCAGAATGCGTTGTTTCATTTCCTCTTGAAGACAAGACCGAGCGGTACGCCCTCGAACCCGAAATGTTCACGCAATCTGTTTGCGAGATACCGTTTATAAGTCTCCTGCACAAGCTTCGGCTCGTTGCAGAAAAAAGCGAACATCGGTGGACGGGTCTTGAGCTGGGTGATGAACTTGATTTTAATTTCTTTTGGGGAGGACGATTTGGGAGGGTTACGCTCGATCTCGGGAAGCATCCGCTCGTTCAACTCGCTTGTGCTAATCCGTTTTCGTTGCTCGACATCGATCCGTTGAGCGATATCGATAATGCGATAAATGCGTTGCTTCGTCAGAGCCGAAATAAAGACGATGGGGAGAAAATCATATTGACCGAGCTTCTCCTTGATGAAGAGTTCGTAGGCGCGAGCCGTACTGGTCTCTTTCTCGATAAGATCCCATTTGTTGACGGCGATGAGGGCGGAACGATGTCGCTCCATGGTTGCTTCTACAATGTGGAGGTCTTGGTGATCGATCCCCCGCTTTGCATCGAAGAGGATGATGGCAACATCACAACGCTCGATGCTCTTGAGCGTTCGCAGTGCGCTGAAGAATTCAATGCTCTCATTTACGCGACTTCGCTTCCTGAGTCCAGCCGTATCGATCAGCACGAATTCGCGTTTGTTATACCTCAGAATGGAATCGACCGGATCACGGGTGGTTCCCGGCACCTCCGTCACGACCTGCCGTGTCGTGCCGAGAAGAGCATTGACAAGCGACGACTTCCCAACATTCGGCTTTCCGATGATGGCGAGTTGGAAGCGCTCCTCCTCTGCTTGCGCTGCACCGTTGAGGGGAAATATCGAGGTCACCGTATCGAGAAAATCCCCCACTCTTCTCCCAGCGAGAGCCGAGACGAGGATCGGCACCCCAAGTCCAAGTCCGAAGAACTCGTGACCGAGTATTTCCTTTTTTGCCGAATCGATCTTGTTTACGACAAGATAGACCGGCTTTTTGGATTTTCGAAGGATCTGGGCGATTTCGCGATCGAGGGGAGCGACGCCTGCTTCACCATCCACGACAAAAACGACCAGATCGGCCTCATCAATAGCAATCTGTGCCTGCTCGCGGATGGCTCGTTCGAAGATGTCCTTCGACTCCGGTACAAATCCGCCCGTATCGACAATCGTGAAGCGCTTTCCCGCCCATTCAGCCTCGGCATACCTACGATCACGCGTCACACCGGGAAAATCGTGCACGATGGCGTCTCGTTTTCCGAGAATTCGGTTGAAGAGCGTCGATTTTCCGACGTTCGGACGGCCAATGATTGCAATGATGTTAGAAGGCATACATACTGATTGATTGGCGAGCGCAAAGTAGCCAAAAATGGCTTGAGTTTCAATGAAGCGGAAGAGGACCTTGATTCCGACAGAGAGGCGTGCGCTGTCGTAGGTTCGCAGAACTACATCCGTTCGAAATGGACGGACTCTTCTTCACCGCAGAGGTGAACGTCATGACTCGCAACGCGAGAATCCGCTCGCCACTTTTCTTTTCCGAAAAGAAAAGTGGCACAAAAGAAAACGTGCCATGATTTCGACACCCTCCCGCTTGCTCCACTTAAGTTCTAACGACTCTTTAAATCGGAGTTGAGGAGAGGATAGATGGAGGTGGGAAAGTCGGGGCGGCGAGATTCGAACTCGCGACCTCTTGGTCCCGAACCAAGCGCGCTAGCCAGGCTGCGCCACGCCCCGTTTTTCACAGCGCATCAACTTACGAACCGATAGTGCCGTACAAATGGCGAGCCAATATAGCGATACGCGGCTCGAAAATCAATTACGTTTTTCAACGCGATCCCGATACCTTCGTACGATACGATCCGCAATATCCTTCATCTCACCTCCTGGCTTGAGTCGAATCCACCGGATTCGCGCATCCGAACGAAACCACGTGAGCTGTCGTTTCGCAAACCGTCTCGTGTTTTGTTTGATCCATTCGATGGCTTGATCGAGCGTGCATTTCCCCTCAAGGTAGTCAAACAGTTCCTTGTAGCCGACGGAATTCAGCGCGTTCAATCGTCGATCATATCCTCGTTCCCGCAACATCTCTACCTCCTGCACGAAACCGAGCGCCATCATCGCATCGACACGGCGGTGAATGCGTGTGTGGAGTTCATTTCGCTCCCAGAGTAATCCAAATTGGAGCACTTCAAAATCCGGAGCGGTCTCCTGTTGAGCATGGAACTCTGACATGGGCCGACCCGTCGCGTAATACACTTCAAGCGCACGGATCACTTGACGAGCCTTCACTTGCTTCATGGCGGACGCTCCTTTCGCATCGACCCTTTTCAATTCCTCAAACAAAGCGTCCAGCCCTTCCGCTTCGAGCCGTGTTTCGAGTCGCTGCCGAATAACCGGGTCTTTTCCCGGTCCTCCGAACAGCCCGTCGACAAACGCTCTCACGTACAACCCCGAACCGCCTACAAGAATCGGCGTCTTTCTTTGCGTAAAAACTGAACTTGCCACTTCACGCGCCTCCACCCCGAATCGGCCCGCGTTGTACTCCTCAGCCGGATCGAGGATGTCAATAAAATGATGAACCACACGTGCCCGCTCCTCCCGACTGGGTTTCGCTGTACCGACATCAAGGTATTTATAGAGTTGCCGGGAGTCCGCTGAAATGATCTCGGCATCGAGATATTCCGCTATCAGAAGCGAGAGTGGGGTTTTACCGGAAGCGGTAGGACCAACGATGGCGATGCAGACACGTCCAGGGTCAAATCGATGCGGGGACATTTAACACAACAGACTTACGACGCGTGAAAAGAGAGATTTCATCTTCATTCCCACCTACTTTCCGTTCCATCCTTTTTTGCCGATAAGCGGGACAAACTTAAAACCGCGGACCTCCTTCGTTTCCAACACATCCCCCTTTTTCGTGATGACACGGAGGTTTTGCGTCTCAAGATCACCGACCGGAATGACCAACTTTCCGCCGTCGGCGAGTTGCTGGAGCAAAGGTTCCGGAACATCCGGTGCGGCAGCTGTGACGATAATTCCGTCGTACGGTGCAAACTCCGTCCATCCCACTGTGCCGTCTCCACCCCGCGACGCGATTCGGTACCCCAGTCGTTCAAAAAGTTTACGAGCATCAAGCAAGAGATCGAGATGACGTTCAATGGTAAACACGCGGCATCCCATTTCCGCCAAAATCGCCGCCTGATACCCCGAGCCTGTCCCGATTTCCAATACCTTGCTCCCCGCCTTTGGGGAAAGCTCTTGCGTCATAAACGCCACGGTGTATGGTTGAGAAATGGTCTGCGAGAGCCCGATCGGTAGCGCTGTATCCTCATATGATTTATTGATGAAAGGTCCGGTCACGAACAGATGACGCTCCACTTTCCACATCGCCTGGAGCACGCGTTCGTCGGTGATGCCTCGCTCCTTGAGCAGCGCGATCATTTCAACGCGTTCGTCGTCGAATCTCCCCATTAATACTCCCTCAACAACAGCTGGAGAAACCGTTTGGTGGTGAACCAATGTGTCATGTGACTGCGCTCCTTACCATAGATGGTAGAAATCGGGACGAATTCGATACGGAATCCTTTCCGTGCCGCTTTCAGGAGAAGCTCTGTCTCCATTTCATATCCATCAGCTTCAAGCTCGATCGACTCGATCACTTCCCTCCCGATGAGTCGAAAACCGGATTGGCTGTCAAGAATGTCTTGACCGGTCCGTGCCGAAACAAGAAACGAGGTAATGCTGTTCGATGCACGGCGGTGCAACGGCATGGCAGAGTTCTTACGTTGACGAGCCCCGATCACGAGTTGAGCGCCTCGTTGGGAACGGGCGGCGAAAAATAATGGTACTTCTTCGGGTAAGTGCTGGAGGTCGGCATCCATCGTCACCGCGGCATCGAATTGAACAAGAGTACGCAGGAACTGAAATCCTGTCTTGAGTGCCGCCCCCTTACCGCGATTGGATGTATGACGAAGGACGCGCACGCTCACGGATTCCGCCGCTGATCCCGTTCCGTCCGTTGAACCGTCATCGATTACACAGATCCTCTCGCTTGGTACGAGAACAAGGAGCCGCGAGAGCAACTCCGGCAAGGTCGCGGCGGCATTGAACGCGGGAATCAGGACTATCGTCATACCGCCATGCGCCTGATTGCATCCGTCACCTTCGCCACGCGCTTCATTGCACGAACGTCATGCACCCGGACAATGTGGGCACCGTGGAGAATGCTCGCTGCCACCGCAGCTGCGGTACCTTCGAGACGCTCCTCCACAGGGAGGTCCAGAATCATCCCGATAAAAGACTTCCGCGACGGACCCACCAGAACGGGATATCCTAAATCGTGCAGCACGTTGAGTTCACGCAGTAACGTAAGATTATGATGTAGTTGCTTTCCGAAACCGATTCCCGGATCCACAACGATTTGGTCTATCCCCTCGTTGCGACAAGCTTCCGCCCGGTCTTTCAGAAAATTCCGAACTTCCTTTGTCACATCTCCATAGGATGGATTCGATTGCATCGTTTTGGGCCTCCCCTTCATGTGCATCAACACTATCGTTGCCTTCTCGCGGGCGACGAGCGAAAGGAGAGCAGGATCAAACCGTCCCGCACTGATGTCATTTACCATCGTTGCACCGGCATCGAGAGCCGCGGAGGCAACTTCCGATTTGTACGTGTCGATAGAGATCGGAACCCGCACCCTCTTGGCCAGTTCCGCCACGACCGGAACCGTACGCCGCAGTTCTTCCTCAGGCGGGACTGGCTCAGAACCGGGGCGTGTTGATTCGCCGCCTACATCGATAAAATCTGCCCCCTCTTCGACCATTTGCATCGCCCGCTCGATCGCACGCTCGGCCTCAAAGAACTTTCCACCATCCGAAAAAGAATCCGGCGTGACATTCAAGACTCCCATTATGTGCGTCCTGGATGCCAGATCGTAAACAACCGATCCAAATCTGAAAGTCAGACCCGTCCCGGGATCAGTGGACATAGGTGGAGGTGCATTTGTGCAGATGCGCTTTGGAATTGAAACCGCGATGTACCGATCGATTGGAGAGTCGGAGCCGAGGAGAAGAGGGGAATTCTACGGTTCGCTGCACGAATGGTAGAATCCGCACTTCGGACAGACCAACTTGCATTGACGGCTCTCCAGAAGAGTGCCGCAGTTGACGCAGTATTGCCAATAATGTGTCGGGTCAGATGGACAAGACGAGTATGTGAGTTCGTCAGGTCGTTGGCTACCGTTGGACAATGGCATAGGCGAAAATACGTACATTGTGTCGCGATGTCAAGACGGCTTGCCGCTACCACGCAAGTCGGAGCAAAGCAATACCAACCGCTTTCACAGCCCACGTCATGTTGAATGGCTCCCGTTCCGTGGTTCGTTCCGGGATATCGAGTGAGGAGTGGTAATATGCGGAGAAGTCGATATAGACCGTGTCTCGCGGTCCTTTCCATGCTTTCGAATTCCATCCTACCGTCTGGGGAAGACGTTTCAGTTCGTTCCATGCCCCCGTATAGATCGTCACAGACGGAATTTCAACTTCTGGCACACGAAGTCGGCGAAGCCATGAAGGAAGAAACACATACGAATCTGTTCCCCCCTGTGATGGGTTGGTGGTCGCTTCTTCCCAAAACCCCCGCTTTCCCACGTATTCCTCACCTATCTGCTCCAGCGTCCTTAAGAGCCGAGCGTTGTGTTCGATATCATTCGATTCAAAGTAGAGACAATTGCGTGTCGCACCCGTACCGATTTCGTCGTAATTCAACACTGCTTGAATTTTTTCCAATTCATCCGCATAGCTTCGCACGTAATGCTGGGTAGAGTAGATTTCTGCTCCCCAGACGATGAATTTCATTGAATGCTCGGGTTGCGGAATCACACGAGTGCGCACCATGCCTCCCAACGTTCTTGCTAACTCAACCACACCTGCAACTCCGGAAGCATTGTCGTCAGCCCCGGGTCCCCCTGAATCTGAATCGCCGTGCGCACAAATGAGGTAATAGGAGTCCTTTTTCCCCCGAAGCGTCGCAACAACGGTCTTGGGCTTTCCCCGACTTGTTTTTGTCACCGCAGAGAATGAGATGACGATCCTCTCCCCCTTCTCCAAAGCAGAGAGCAGTACGTCACCGTTGTTCCTTGAAAGATTGAACAGAGGAACGCGATTGGTTTCAGATGGTTTCAGGTTCTCGATCAATGCCCAATCGGTATATGCGCCGGGGAGACGAGGCGAGATCAGAAGCAAAGCACTCACTCCTGCGTCTGCGAGTCGCTGATACTGACGGTCAGTAGGACTCGACTCCAGCAGGATTGCTTTTCCCTGAAGGGAATCGTCTTCAAGGTCCTCCCAGGAAGGCAAGCCGACGAGCTCCGCTTTCGTCGCCGCCGCCGATGGTGAGAAACCGGCCAGCCATTCGTTCTTAATCAGGCGCCTCAGCCCTTTCGGTTCTTCCACTCGAAGACTCCACGATGAATGGGCAAAGACTAGCCGCTCGGGTTCTTCGAACACGTCTACCTCCAGTCCGAACGATTTGAACTTTCGTTCGAGGTACGACACCGCGCGGTCACCCGATTCCGTGCCACCCCAGCGGTTGCCGAGTTTGACCAGTTCCCGCACAGTGGTAAGAAGTCGGTGTTGCGAGACGCGCGAAGCAAACCGCGTTTCGACCACAGCCTGAGCGTGGATGAATTGGAGAGCGACTGCGAGCAGAAAAAGGAGTCGAGTCGAAAGGGGGCGCAAGTATTTTATCGCTAGCATGTCACGGTCGATGATCGGTGCGGGGTGATGTTAGCGAATTCTCCGGCGAGGAGCAAACAAAAAAGGGTCGGAGCGTCCATCTCCAACCCTTTCCTTCATCTATGGCCTCCAAACGCGATGAGCCGCGTTCGAAACCGAGTATGAGTTTGTCGACTCTGTATCTGTTATTTCACGGCGTACTTCTTGAAGCGTTCGTTAATGCGCCCCCAGTGTAAGTTCCCCAGGAAGTTATCGATGTATTTTGCACGACCGGGACCATCTTTGTGATAGTAGGCGTGCTCAAACACATCGCAGGCAATAAGAGGAACCCCGCCCCAAATCGCACCGTACTGATGTTCATCAACTGTCACATTTAGCAATCGACCAGAGTAGAGCCGGTCGTAGACCAGCAATCCCCAACCGCTCAGCTTTGCCGACACCGCTCCGGCTTTAAAGTCCGCTTTCCACGCATCAAACGAACCGAACTCCTTCTCAAGCGCGGCTGTAATGTCGGGACCCTTTGCCGGATCGCCGTCGCCTCCCATCACCTCCCAATACACATCGTGCAACAGGGCACCTGCGTGGTTCCATGTAAAGCGCCGCTTCAATTCGCCGATTACACTATAATTGCCGTTTGCTGCACCCCGGTCGGCCGATTCAAGAGCCTTCTCGATGTTGTTGAGTGCCGTCACGTAGCCTTTGTGATGAGTGTTGTAGTGCCAATCGGTTGTTTCCGGACTTACCACGGGTGCCAGAAGCGTTTTCGCTTCTTCGTCGGAGTAAGGTCGCGGAGTGAATTTCCATTCGTAAGCCATAGTGGTGCTCCTTTCGCAGGTAGAGGATAGTAAGAGATTTGAGCAATACCGTCTGGTTTAGACTCTCTTCACCACACTTCGTTTCAGTTGTCATGTGTTGTGAGGATAACGCAGAGATGAAGAAGTCAATTCAGATATTTAACATGAGGCGTGCTGCTTCGGACATCATGCTTGGATTCCACGTCGGTTCGAACGTCAAATCGATGTGTGCATTTTTGACGCCGTTCACCAGCATCACTTTCCGCCGTACGTCGGCGGCGATCATAGGTCCCATTCCACATCCCGGCGCCGTCAACGTCATTCGCACGAAGACATTAGCTTCCTCGGGAATGGAATCGTCCACCTTCACGTCGTACACCAAACCGAGGTCGACGATGTTGACCGGGATTTCAGGGTCGTAGCATTCACGAAGTGCCTCCCAAACTTTTTCCTCGAGGGGGGTCTTCAATACCACCCGACGACTCCCTGCCTGCATCTCCTTCGGATAGGCATCCGTCTTCTGCTCCGTCGCTTGTTGCAAAGAATCATCCATCACGCGCAACACTCCTCATACTCCGAACGAATGACCACATCCGCACGTGCGGGCAGCGTTCGGATTATTGAATACGAATCCTCGTCCATTCAAGCCGTCGGAAAAATCCAACGTTGTTCCGGAAAGATAGAACAGACTCTTCGGATCGATATACACTTTGATCCCCTCCATCTCATAGATCTCATCCCCTGTCCGCGGCTTTTCGTCGAAGGCCAACACATACGACATGCCGGAGCATCCACCTCCTTTTACACCGAGCCGCAACGCGTGATCGGCGGGGATATTGTTTTCCGCTTTGATACGCCGGATCTCCTCAGCAGCGCGTGGGGTGATGATGACTACATCATTCGCTTGAGCCTTCACCTCTGCAATCACTTCAGCCATAAATCCTCCCGAGATTGAATTCTTCAATCAATTATTTGGCAATTGGCAATGATTTGGCAATTATTCGGTTGTGACCGTCTCTTTTCGTTGATCGAGCGCTCCCCGGAGCGTATGCCAGGCGAGACTTGCACATTTGACACGTACAGGAAACTCACTCACACCGGCAAACGCGGCAAGCTTGCCCAACTCCTCTAACGAAACATCTCTTGCGTGTTTCCCCGTCACCAGGTTGTGAAAGAGGTCGAACAACTCGTGTACGTGTTGCTTTGTCTTTCCTTTCACCACCGTACTCATCACCGAGGCAGAAGCCTTCGAGATGGCGCAACCTGCTCCCTCGAACGACACGTCGGCAACGACATCCCCGTTCATTTTCAGATAGATCGTGTAGTGATCGCCGCACAACGGGTTGTATCCCTCGAGCACGTAGTCTGCGTCCGGCATCTTCCGGAAATTCCGAGGATTCTTGTTGTGATCAAGAATGATCTCTTGATACAGCGATCGTAGCTCATCAGTCGCCATCAGTTAAAAACCTCTTTCACTCTGTGGAGACCTCTCACGAGAACATCGACCTCTTCCTTCGTGTTATAGATGCCAAATGACGCCCGCACCGTTGCAGGGATCCCGAAACGTTGCATGACGGGTTGTGCACAATGATGACCCGTCCGCACCGCGATCCCCTCTTGATCCAGAATCGTTCCGATATCGTGCGGATGCACTCCCTCCATAACGAAGGAGAGAACGCCCGCCTTGTCACGAGCCGTACCGACGATACGCACCCCCTCGATTTCCTTCACCTGTTCCGTTGCATACTGCAACAGCTCCTGCTCATAGAACGTGACCATCGGCCAATCCAACGAGCTGAGGTACTCCAGCGCCGCTCCGAATGCGATGCCGTCGGCAATATTGGGTGTGCCCGCCTCGAACTTGTATGGGACATCGTTGAAGATCGTCTTCTCAAATGTCACCGATTTGATCATGTCGCCCCCTCCCTGATACGGAGGCATAGTGTTCAAGAGATCAAGTTTGCCATACAACACACCAATACCAGTGGGTCCGTACATCTTGTGGGAGGAGAACGTGTAGAAGTCGCAATCCAGCTCCCGCACGTTGATGCGTAGATGCGGCACAGCCTGAGCTCCGTCAACAACAACAGGAACACCCGCGGAGTGAGCGATTGAGACCACATCCTTCATCGGATTCACACTCCCCAAAGCGTTGGAGACGTGGGTGATCGCGAGAAGTTTGGTTCTCGCGTTCAGCAAATTCGAAAGCTCATCCACGAGAAGCTCGCCTGCATCGTTGATGGGGGCAACCCTCAATTTCGCTCCCACCTGCTCACACAACATCTGCCAAGGGACAATATTCGAGTGGTGTTCCATTGCAGTAATGAGCACCTCATCACCCGCGCGCACGTTCGCCCCTCCGAATGTTGCCGCCACCAGATTGATCCCTTCCGTCGCTCCCCGAACAAATACGATTTCCCGTGTGTCGCCTGCACCAATGAAGCGCCGTACCTGTTCGCGCGTCTTTTCATACAGATCGGTCGCGCGCTCACTCAAGTAGTGGACGCCCCGGTGGATGTTGGCATTCTCTTCTTCATAGTATCGCCGCAACGCATCAATCACTGCTCGCGGCTTTTGCGTCGTCGCCGCGTTATCGAGATACACAAGCCGTTTTCCGCGCACCCGGGTTGCAAAAATCGGAAATTCGCTCCGCACGGCATCCACGTCAAACGCGCGGGCAAGTCTTGAGGTCCCTATAGCAGCAGTGACAGCCACGGCTTAGCTCTTGCGTCCTTCAATAAGTTTAGCATGAACAAGGAACTCGAGCTGTTCACGCAATGCGGGGACATGTACTCGGTTCACAACGTCGCCTGCAAACGCAAACGTTAAGATGTCCGCAGCGAGGTTTTCGTCGATTCCGCGAGAGCGAAGATAGAAAATTTGGTTTTCGTCTAATTGACCCACGGTCGCCCCGTGCGTACACCTCACATCATCCGCGAAGATCTCCAGCTGAGGCTTGGTATCGATCGTTGCATCGTCGGACAAGAGCAGCGTCATGTTTGTCTGCTTCGCGTCTGTTTTCTGGGCATCCTTGCGGACGAAGATCTTGCCGTTGAACACGCCGCGTGACTTGCCGTCCAGGATCGCTTTGTACAGTTCGTGACTTGCACAGTTTGGAGTTGCGTGATCGATCGTCGTATGGTTATCGATCAACTGAGTACCGGTGCCGACGGAAAGGCCGTTGAGGGTCGCTTCGCACCATTCGGCTCCCAGCACCGTCGTGACATTATTTCGCACAAGCGAACCGCCCAGAGCGATGGAGTTGGAGGTAAAATTGCTCCGTTCCTGCTGGTGGACGTGTATCGCAGCAATGTGAAATGCCTGCAAACTTTCGTTCTGCAGTTTGTCGTGCTCTAAGACAGCACCTTTGCCCAGACTGATTTCACTGACGACATTTGTGAAGTAGGAAGCCCTTATCGTGCTCACAAAGCTTTCGACCATTTGAAGCTGCGCCCGTTCCTCCAACACAATGAGGTTTCGTGGAGGTATGTAGAACGGCTCCGAGCCGACGGCAACAAACAACAGGCTGATCGCGTCATCTACCGAGCACCCGTGCGGAAGATAGATAAACGCTCCATCCTGTGCGAACGCCGTATTGAGCGCGACGAACGGATTGTCGTCATACGATGCATACTTGCTGAAATGCGTATCCACAAGATCGCGGTGTTGTTTGAGCGCAGTTGCAAGATTCGTCAACACAACGCCAGCCGGCAACTTTCCGACGGTCGAGAGGTCCTTCGCGAAGTGTCCGTTCACAAAGACCAGCCGGTGAGGGGTGCCGAAGGTGAACCGGTCGAGCTCTTCGACCGAAGGAATGTGACCAGGTAATCCGAAGGTCGGCGTGAACGCCGCTTTCGCGATCGGTGCAACGTTGGTGAAGCGCCACTCTTCGTTCTTGGTGGTGGGAAATCCCACTGCGTGAAAACGCTCCAATGCACCACGCCGAATTGCATGAACCGGCGTTGCAGCTTCCCCGTTCAGACTCTTTTCGAATAACTCAAAACTCGATTGATACCACATGTTCGTTTCTTGCTGATGTGACATGCCGACTTCCTTTTCTTACTTACGCAGGCGTCAAAGATGTTTCCGCTTCTGTCTTGATCCAATCATATCCCTTTTCTTCCAACTGAAGGGCTAGTTCCTTCGAACCCGACTTCACGATTCGACCATCTATGAGCACATGCACGAAATCGGGAATAATGTAGTTCAGCAATCGCTGATAGTGCGTTACCACCACGATCGCATTATCCTTGCGGCGGAGTTTATTCACGCCATCTGCGACAATGCGCAGCGCGTCGATATCCAGTCCCGAATCGGTCTCATCCAGAATTGCCAGCTTCGGTTCCAGAACAGCCATATGGAAGATCTCGTTTCGTTTCTTCTCCCCGCCGGAGAATCCTTCGTTGACCGAACGCTGCAGGAAGCTCTCATCCATATCGACAAGCTTCAGACGCTGCTTGACAAGTTGCAGAAACTCGATGGCGTCGAGCTCTTCCAATCCGCGATGTTTCCGAATGGCGTTCAGGGCCGACTTCAAAAAATATGAATTGCTCACGCCGGGAATCTCTACAGGATATTGAAACGCGAGAAAGACCCCTTCCCGGGCTCGCTCCTCAGGATCCATTTCCAGCAAATTCTTCCCCTCGTAAAGGACTTCGCCTTCGGTGATTTCGTAGGCATCACGTCCCGCAAGGACTTGGGCAAGGGTGCTTTTGCCCGAACCGTTCGGTCCCATAATAGCGTGAATCTCGCCGGCCCGAACTGTCAGGTCAACTCCGGAGAGAATCTCCTTCCCGTTCACGGAAGCATGAAGGTTTTTGATTTCTAACATCTCGTTCTTTCCTCGTTCAAGTGATTATTACGTTCTGTAGTTGTGCGCTAAGCGCGTCAAAGAATCCCCATCCTAACCAACACTTCCCTCAAGACTGATACCGAGGAGCTTTTGGGCTTCAACAGCGAATTCCATCGGCAGCTCTCGGAAGACTTCCTTACAAAAACCGTTGACGATCATGTTGACGGCATCCTCGGTCGAAAGTCCACGTTGTTTGCAGTAGAAAATCTGGTCTTCCCCGATCTTCGAGGTCGATGCCTCGTGCTCGACGCGCGAGGTTCGGTTTTTGACTTCGATGTAGGGGAAGGTGTGGGCGCCGCATTTGTCACCCAACAGCAGCGAGTCGCACTGCGAAAAATTCCGGGCATTCGTTGCGCCGCGCTTGATATCGACAAGACCGCGGTACGAGTTTTGGCCGAAGCCCGCAGAGATGCCTTTGGAGACGATGGTGCTGCGCGTATTCTTTCCGAGATGAATCATTTTCGTTCCGGTATCGGCCTGTTGATAGTTATTGACGACCGCCACCGAATAGAATTCACCGACAGACGAATCACCCTGCAGGATAACGCTTGGATACTTCCACGTAATCGCGGAACCCGTTTCTACCTGCGTCCACGAAATCTTCGAGTTCTTCCCGATACACTTTCCACGCTTCGTCACAAAGTTGTAGATGCCCCCTTTTCCATCCTTGTCACCCGGGTACCAGTTTTGAACAGTCGAATACTTGATTTGCGCATTGTCCCCGACTGCCACGAGCTCAACCACCGCCGCGTGCAACTGGTTGGTGTCGCGCATCGGTGCCGTGCACCCTTCGAGGTAACTCACGTACGAATTCTCTTCGGCGATGATCAGCGTTCGCTCGAATTGTCCGGTATCTGCCGCGTTGATGCGGAAGTACGTCGAGAGCTCCATCGGACAACGGACTCCCCTTGGAATATAGCAGAACGAACCGTCGCTAAAGACGGCTGAGTTCAGCGCCGCAAAGAAATTGTCATTCGCGGGAACGACCGAGCCGAGATACTGCCGGACGAGGTCGGGATGTTCCTGAACGGCTTCGGAGAAGGAACAGAAAATAATGCCGAGCTCCTTCAGTTTCTCTTTGAACGTCGTCGCAACGGACACGCTGTCAAAGACTGCATCCACAGCAACGCCCGCCAGGCGCTCCTGCTCATGAAGCGAGATGCCGAGCTTCTCGTACGTGCGAAGAAGTTCTGGATCTACTTCGTCGAGGCTCTTCGGTCGATTCTTTTGTTTCGGAGCGGCGTAATAGATGATGTCCTGATAGTCAATCTTGTCGTACTTCACGTTCGGCCAATGCGGCTCCTCCATCGTCAGCCAATGGCGGTACGCTTTGAGACGCCATTCCAGAAGCCACTCCGGTTCATTTTTCTTTGCCGAGATGAATCGGATGATGTCTTCATTAAGTCCACGTGGGGCTGTCTCGACTTCGATCTCCGTAACGAAGCCCCATTTGTACTCTTTGCTTGCTAACTGTTCAATGGTGTTAGTTTCGGTACTCATTTCTGCCTCACGTGAATTACATTGAGCGCGTTGAGGATGATTCTCCGGCGTTCGATTCTGACGCCGCTGCAGGATTTGTCGAGGGGGCGGGGGCTGACAAACCTGATGGAACCGCCGGTCTCGGCGCTGGACTTGCCGCGGGTGTTGCCGCAACAGCCGACGCAGGTTTTGAAGCTGCAGCCGGTTTGGCCGCAGGCGCTGGCTTTACGGGGGGTTTCTTGAATTCAGGATTGTTCAACATGTAAGCATCCCCTTCTATCTTCCTGAGCAAACCTGCCTTTTCTAAACTTTCGATCCACAGACGTGTTAACTGTTCGGCTTCCGCGTAGCCGTATTTGACACCCTTCAGTTGCAAATACGTCATGACGCCGTAGTGAAGGTCGCGGAAGAAAACGTTGGAGAGATGAAACAGCTTATACTTCGATTTCAGCAGGTTCCAGACTTCTTTGTTGTTCTCGGTCAAAAGTTTAAGCTTTTCTTCCATAGTCGTTTTCCTGTGAACGTGCTAAATGATTTCTTGAACGGTCATTTTGTCAAACAACACATTCAAATTGCGCTGAAGTTTGCCGAGGGGACGTCGGATCGTGCACGCATCGAAGAGGTAGCAACTGTCCGCGCCATCCGAATAGCATTCTGCAACCATCGGGCGGCTGTCCTCAATAGCGCGGATAACTGCTGCAACGGAGAGTTCCTCAGGCCTCTTGGCCAGAGCATACCCTCCTTTTACTCCCTGAAGAGATCGGACCATACCGACACGCGCGAGTCTCTGTAACACCTTAGCCAACAGCTCGTAAGGAAGGTCATATTCATTAGCTAATTCCTTCGCCGTGAATATGTGACCCATCGGCTTCATCGCCATGTGCCTGAGCGCTATAAGCCCGTATTCAACTTTTTTCGAGAGCTGCAGCATAAATCCGACTGTCTAAGTCCTATATTCCTACAAAAAAAATCAAGGATTTTCTTACGTTCCTTGAGAATTGACAGACCTAATATACAACTTTTCCCCTCTCTCTGTCAAGCTAAAAATAGGAATAATTCTTAACTGCTTCGTTGCGTCTCTCACTATTCTTGTATACTTTCTCGCCGTTTATGAGCATCGTTGAAACATCTAACATATCGAAAACCTATAGATCGGGACTTTTCAAACGTTCTGTTGTCCACGCCCTTACTGGGGTTTCCCTTTCCGTTCGGCAAGGAGAAATATTCGGACTTTTAGGTCCAAATGGGGCCGGCAAAACGACATTTGTCAAAATTCTCCTCTCCATTGTTCATCCAACCGGTGGTGAAGCGACCGTTGCAGGTGAAAAACTAGGAGATCTTTCAATTCGAGAGCGCAGCGGCTACCTTCCGGAAAATCATCGCTATCCGGCTTTCCTTACAGGACTTCAAACACTCATCTTTTTTGGAAGTCTGACCGGAATGAAGGGAAAGGCGCTTACTGATCGGGCAGATCGGTTGTTGGAGTTGGTCGGTCTGAAAGACTGGAAAAAGGTCAAGATCAAGCGATACTCGAAAGGTATGTTACAACGGCTTGGACTTGCCCAAGCCCTGTTGAACGATCCCGACCTCCTCTTCCTCGATGAACCTACCGACGGCGTCGATCCTGTGGGGCGGAAGGAGATACGCGATCTCCTCACATCGCTACGCAGTCAAGGCAAGACGATCTTCCTCAATTCCCATCTCCTCTCCGAAGTTGAAATGATCTCCGATCGCGTCGCCATCCTCAATAAGGGAAAGGTTTTGAAGATCGGGACAATCGCAGAGCTCACATCGAAACAGATTGAATACGAGCTTCTTCTCGACCGATCCCTCGGCGATTCGGTCATTGAAAAGCTTCGACCGCATCTGCGATCTTTAAACGTCGACGGCAAGAAGTTGGTGATCGCATCAGAAAGCAAGGTTGGACTGAACACGACGCTCGATATTCTACGTTCGGAAGGGATCTTGATCGAAAGTATGACTCAAAAGCGAACGACTCTCGAAGACTCCTTCATCGACCTGATTCAACGGGAGGCGACCGCATGAGGCATCTGGCGATGATACTCCTTACAATTCGCGAAGCGGTGCTTCGCGGAACCCTTCTCTTCTACTTTGCGGTCGGAAACATCATCATCCTGTTCATGGCGTACGCCCTTGACGTTTCGCCTGACGATCCATCAATGATCACGTTTCTCAGTAACCCCCTCCTTCCGAAAAACATCGGGAATACCAATCCGGTCGATTTCGTACTCATTCAATTGCAGCGATCTTCGGCATCATCGATTCTCTTATTTGGCGTCTTTGCCGTCGCCGGCCTGATACCGTCGATGTTGGAGAAAGGCACGGTGGAGCTGTATCTGAGCAAGCCTCTGTCGCGTACGGCGCTCCTGCTTTCCAGAGCATCTGGAGCTACCGCGGGGGTTGCACTGAATCTCATCTATTTCGCTATTGGTATCTGGTTGGTGTTCGGAATCAAGCTGGCCATCTGGCACAGCGGCTTCCTGTTCTCCTTCCTCTTCGTCTGCATCGCCTTCCTCTTCTATTTCTCAATTGTGACATTTGTAGGAATTGTGACAAGAAGTGCCGGATTCTCCATCATGTTTGCATTCTTGTACACCTTTTTCTCAAGCGCTCTCGAATCGCGAACAAAGATTCTCTATCAGATCTGGAACAACGACATCTACCACACTACCCTCGATGTGCTCTACTACTGTACTCCGCAATTGAGCGCTATGTTAGAAAACTCATCCCGCATTATCGGCAAGATGCCATTCCCGCCAGACCAACTCTCGCAGACGTTCGACATCCTGCCATTTGTTTACTCACTTCTCTCTTCCGCTGCGATCTACGCGCTCGCTTCGTTCCAATTCGCGAAACAGGACTTTTAGTCGTGCGCGCTCCTTCCCTTGCTTGTTTCTTCTCCCAAAACTGATTACTTTTCGCCGTCAAACGGAGCGGGAAATGAACATTGGAATTACGTGTTATCCCACCTATGGAGGCAGCGGTGTTGTGGCCACGGAGTTGGGGAAGGCGTTAGCCGAAAAAGGCCACTCCGTTCACTTCATCAGCTACGCGATGCCCATGCGTCTCAACGGCTTCATGGACAACGTCTCCTTCCACGAGGTCGAAATCTCCAACTACCCGCTCTTCGATTTCCCTCTCTACACCATCGCTCTCGCCAGCAAGATGGTAGAGGTCGCACGCTACGAGAAGCTGGAGCTTCTCCACTGTCACTACGCCATTCCCCATGCGACCAGCGCCTATCTTGCCAAGCAGATGCTTGCGGACCACCCGATCAAAGTCATCACGACGCTCCATGGCACCGACATTACCTTGGTAGGATTAGAACCGAGCTTCCTTCCTATGATGAAATTTAGTATTGAACAGAGCGATGGAGTAACAGCCGTTTCCCGTTTTCTGAAGGAGAAGACCCTCACGAACTACGGAATCAACAAAGAAATCGAGGTCATCCCAAACTTCGTCGATACCACGAAATATCGGCGCATCGATGCGCAAGAGGTGTTAAAGTATTGCGCGCCCAACCGCGAAAAGGTGCTGATCCACACTTCCAACTTCCGCAAGGTGAAACGAGTACAGGATGTCATCCGAATTTTCTTTGAGGTGAAAAAGAAGGTCCATTGCCGACTCTTGTTGGTAGGTGACGGTCCCGAACGATCCTCCTGTGAACTTCTCGCACGCGAGTTGGGTGTTCAGGATTCAGTAAAATTTCTCGGAAAGCAAAACGAGATCGTGCCGCTCCTTTCTGCCGCGGACCTGTTTCTGATGCCAAGTCAATCCGAAAGCTTCGGCCTTTCCGCTCTTGAGGCGATGGCGTGTGAAGTACCGGTCATCTCCTCCAGCGTCGGCGGATTGCCCGAATTGCAGATTCATGGCGAAACCGGCTACATTGCAGAGATCGGCGATATCGACCGAATGGCGCGCTATGCCATCGACCTCCTCACTAATCCCTCCAAGCATCGTCTCTTTGCTCAAGCTGCCCGCAAGCGAGCAATGGAATTTGAGATGACAAAGATCGTTCGTCTGTACGAGCGATACTACGAACGGATTCTCACCGGCGAGCGCATCGCCACCCACTGAACTTCTCTCTTCCTGTTATGTCGCTTCGCACCGACGTTGAACAACACCGGCTCCTCGTCGAAGAGCTCGTGATCGTCTTTCGACAGCTCGGATACCGCATACTGGGTGCAGACGGTGTCGAGGGGCTCCCGCGCCCCAAGAAACTGCACAATGACGGATACGGCGATCAACGAGATAAAATGCCGGACGTCTATGCGTTCGATGAGAAGGAGCGACGATATATCATTGGAGAAGCCAAGACAGGGAAGGGAGACTTAGAGACCGAGCATGCCCTTACGCAATACAATGTCTTCCTCGATCAGTTCGATCGCTCCACGGGACGGCAGGCGTTGATGTACATCATCTTGCCTGAATCGAAGATCCCCGAGTTCAATTCACTGATCACGCATTATATCCATCGGGACTACTGGCACAGTATCGTGGTGGTACGCTCGAAGCGATGGAAGGAGTAAAAAAAGTTAGTACGAAACGAACCAGCAGCCAATTACGACACCGCCTTGAGACGAGCAAACTTCACAATCAGGCTTTTCACGCCGAACTCATCAAAGTGCACCGTGGCTTTCATCGAATCGCCGCGACCGCTGACCTGAATCACTTTCCCCTTTCCGAACATTTCGTGTTCGACCAGTGAACCTTTCTTCAGTTCGACGTTCTCCTGCGACTCATCTTCGTAGCTGGGCATTTCGTCGCGCAGCGAGTGTTCTTCATGCCGGACCCTTCGCGGAGAAGTCTTCTTCCGTCGAGGACTCCAGGGAGATCCTTCCAACGTCGGCTCGGCGACATTCCTCCCCGGTCTCGATTCGACCACCTGCACCGACTCAAGGCCAATCTCTGTCAGGAATCGCGATGGACTTGTGGAGATCAATTCACCAAAGCGATAACGCAGACGCGCGCGCGTGAGATAGAGCCTTTTTTGAGCACGTGTAATCCCGACGTACATCAACCGCCGCTCCTCCTCCAACTCCCCCCGTTCGATTGCTGTGGCATAAAATGGGAGCAATCCCTCCTCCAAGCCCGCAATGAACACAACAGGAAACTCAAGTCCTTTCGATGCATGTAACGTCATCAACGTCACCACATTACGCGTTCCTTCCCAACTATCGATGTCCGAGACGAGCGACACTTCCTCCAGGAAGGCTTCGAGCGTGCCGTCCGGATGTTCATCGGAGAACTCGCTGATGGCGGACAAAAGCTCCTGCACGTTTTCCCATCGTCCCATCGATTCGGCGGTCCCTTCCTCCTTGAACGATTTCAAAATGCCGAGTTCGTCCACCATCGAGCGGGACAGTTCGCTCAAAGACATATGATGCCGGAGAGACGTATACTTGTCGATGAACGATTTGAACTGAGCAATGCTCTTCCTTGCACGATCTTGCAGGTTCGGAATCCGATCGACCTCCCCTGCTGCTGCGTAGAGCGGGAGGTTGCGCTGTTGCGCATAGTGCGAGAGGTGGTCCACCGACGTCTCACCGACGCCCCGGCTCGGGTAATTGATCACGCGCGTCAAGCTTTCGTCATCCTGCGGATTAGCAAGCAGGCGGAGGTATGCAAGGACATCCTTGATTTCCTTCCTCTCATAGAATCGGATGCCTCCCACAATCACGTACGGAATACCCGCTCTTCGCAAGGCCTCCTCCAGCGCACGTGATTGCGCATTCGTCCGATAGAGAATGGCAATGTCCTTCAAACCGAGCTGGTGATCGATAATCTCTTGCTGAAGAGCTTGAACGATGTGATACGCCTCATCGCGATCGTCGCTGCATTCGAGCACCCTCACAGGCTCACCAGCCTGATTCTCCGTCCAGAGCCCTTTTTCCAACTGATCGACATTCTGACGGATCAAACGATCCGCAACTGAAAGGATGCTTTTTGTGGACCGGTAGTTTTGTTCCAGTCGGTACGTCTGACATTCAGGATAGTCTTTGGCAAAATCGAGGATATTCCGAATATCTGCCCCGCGAAAAGCATAGATGCTTTGAGCGTCATCGCCCACGACGCAGATATTCCGGTGCCGTGCGGCGAGAAGTTTCATCACCTCATACTGTGCCCTGTTTGTGTCCTGAAATTCATCCACCAAAAGGAACTTGAAGCGGTGGTGATACTTATCGAGAACATCCTTCTGTTTCCGAAATAGTTCAATGGGCTTGACGAGGAGATCGTCGAAATCCATGGCGTTGCTCCGCAACAACGACTTCTCATATTCTTCGTAAATACGAGCCACCTTCTCGTCGACGAAATCAGTTGCCATCTCAGCAAATACCACATGTGATAGCATCTGACTCTTTGCGTGGCTGATGCGCGAGCGTACGACTTGTGGCTGGAGTTGTTGTGGGGAAATGTTCAGTCGTGCTATGCACTTCCTGATGGCACCGAGAGAGTCGTCCGTATCATAGATGGTAAAAGAACTGGAATAGCCGAGATGCGCCGCCTCGCGCCGAAGGATGCGAGCAAAGAGAGAATGAAAAGTCCCCATCCATAACTCGTGCGCCTGCCCTCCCACCAACTTCACGATACGCTCTTTCATTTCGTTTGCGGCTTTGTTCGTGAAGGTGAGAGCGAGTATTTGAGACGGGGGTACGCCACATTGCAAAAGATAGGCAATGCGATAGGTGAGCACGCGCGTTTTTCCGCTCCCCGCACCAGCGATAATCATCACCGGACCGTTAGCAGCTTTGACAGCTTCACGTTGGACGGGATTCAAATCGTACAAGAAGGACATGCTTACTCAGATTCGACGTCGAGACGATGAACATGCGCGGCTGAGGGCTCCTCCACCACGCCTTAGTAGGTTCGTTGCAGCTTGATGGTAGGGAAAAAATGCCGCGCAGGCAAACACTTGTGCAAGGTACGTTTCAGTAGAAGCTTGACAAACGGAACGAAATTCATCCATCGACGCGCTCGCTCTCCTTCACGGTCTCCAACAGTCGAAGGCGTAAGCCATTACTCTTCCTCGTGGGCCCGGAGTTTCTCAAGAACGGAGAAATCCTCCAACGTCGTCGTATCACCGCTGACGGTGCCGCTCGAGGCAATCTCCCGCAAGAGCCGCCGCATGATCTTTCCGCTACGCGTCTTTGGCAACACATCGGTGAACCGGATGTCATCCGGCCGGGCCATCGCGCCGATCTCGTTGGCAACGTGACGCCGGAGTTCCTCCTTCAATTCCGGTGTCGGTGTTCTCCCTCCTTCCAACGTGACAAACGCGCAGATGGCCGATCCTTTGATTTCATCGGGCTTACCGACCACAGCCGCTTCAGCCACGTACGGATGGCTCACGAGAGCACTCTCCACCTCAGCCGTTCCGAGACGATGTCCCGAAACATTGATCACATCGTCGACGCGACCCATGATCCAGAAATAACCGTCGTTATCCCTTCGGGCTCCATCTCCTGTGAAGTACACGCCTTTTATTTCGTTCCAATACTGCTTCTTAAAGCGCTCCGGATCCCCGTAGATGGTACGTAGCATAGACGGCCACGGGCGTTTGATAACGAGGTACCCCCCCTGATTTTTGGCGACCGACTTTCCTTCGCGATTCACAACATCGGCCTCAATTCCCGGGAACGGCAATGTGGCGGTGCCCGGCTTCAACGGCGTGGCACCGGGAAGCGGAGTGATCATGATAGCCCCTGTCTCCGTTTGCCACCACGTATCAACGATGGGACATCTTCCCTTACCGATGATTTTGTGATACCACATCCACGCTTCGGGATTGATTGGCTCACCCACCGTGCCGAGCAATCGCAGCGAGCCGAGATCGTGTTTGAGCGGCCACTGCTCCCCCCATTTGATAAATGCCCGGATTGCTGTCGGAGCTGTATAGAAGATATTGACCTTGTATCGGTCGATGATTTTCCAGAATCGATCCGGCTCCGGCCAGTTTGGAGCACCTTCGTACATCACCGTCGTGGCGCCGTTGGCTAAGGGGCCGTAGACGACGTACGAATGACCCGTGATCCATCCGATATCGGCCGTACACCAGTAGGTATCTTCATCTTTGAGATCAAAAACCCACTTGGTGGTAATGTAGACGCCTGTCAAATACCCCCCCGTAGTGTGGAGAACTCCTTTGGGCTTGCCGGTACTCCCGCTGGTGTACAGGATGAAGAGGGGGTGTTCAGAATCGAGCTTCTCCGGCTCGCAACGGTCATCGGCTGTCTCCATCAAACCATCCCACCAGTAATCGCGACCCGGCTCCATATGAATTTCGGATCCGGTGCGACGGAAAACGACGACGCCTTGAACGCTCGGCGTATGCTTGAGCGCTTCATCGACGTTCTTCTTCAGAGGTACGATAGTGCCGCGCCGATAACCACCATCTGCCGTTACCACGAGTTTCGCTTGAGCGTCCGTAATACGATCCACCAAAGCCTGAGAACTGAATCCGCCAAAGATGATCGAGTGTGTAGCACCGATGCGCGCACAAGCAAGCATAGCGATTGCCAACTCGGGGACGAGCGGCATATAGATCGCCACACGATCCCCTTTCTCCACTCCCAGTTTCTTGAGAACATTCGCGAATTTGCAGACCTCCGTGTAGAGTTGCTGATAGGTAAGCGTCCGTGTTTCTCCCGGCTCACCTTCCCATATGATCGCGGCCTTGTTCTTCCGCCACGTGGAGAGATGCCGGTCGAGGCAGTTGTACGATACATTGATCTTGCCTCCGACAAACCATTTTGCAAAGGGGAGTTTCCACTCGAGGACCTTATTCCACTTCTTGAACCAATCCAACTCCCCGGCAATTTTCCCCCAGAATTTCTCGGGATTCTTCATCGAAGCTCGATACAACGATTTGTACCGTGCGAATGAAGAGATGGCAGCGTTTTTTGAAAAGTGGGCGGGAGGACGAAAGACTCTTTCTTCCTTCAGAACAGACGAAATCTCGGCGGCTCCGTTCTTGCGGGACTTTGCAGCCATTGAACTCTCCTCATACTTAAGATGAAAAGGGAAGTGTGGTCGGAATGGAAAGCGTCACGAGTATAGAAAAAACGACTCAGAAAGGCAAGCGATGAAAGCGACCGTCACGGACCGCCGACCGGCGAATCCCAGGGGGTGAGTTGGATCAGAAGAACGCCTTTGCTTCGGCACGAGCGGTGTGTATGGGGGATCCTCCTCCTTCAGACCGGCCGAAGTAGTTGAATGTGACCTGCACATTTTGTCCAATTCTATAATCACATGCAAGCTGCCAGAGCAAAGAGCGACCGATGGCCCGACCCTGTGTGAACTCGAACGGCAGTTCACCTGCTCGACGCGCATCAACATGACTCGTTTGGACCTCTTCGCGCTTCAACTCCCCGCGGAGCTGACCGGAGCCCGTAATCGCATACGTGAGACGAATCATCTGTTCATTGATGTCGGCAGTTGCACGCCCTCCTCCATACGAGTCGAGAAGGTGCGTTACGCCGGTGCCAAAGGTAATTTCCCAAATTGGTTCGGGGCGGTACGAAAACTCAGTTGAGATACCAATCGAGGTCAGATCACGCGCTCGTCGAGAAACACTGCTCGCATCGACACGATCCCGCAAGTTTGTTAATTCTGTTTGGTTGCCGATTTCCCGGGCAAGTTGTGTCCGGACTCGCACAGACCGTTCCCGAAAATATCCCTTCTCGGTTGTCCCAACCAGCTTCACCAGGTTCCGCCGCTCGCGGAACCGAAGACGAAGAGAAAAGTCGGGATCGTGCTCATACAGATGGAGGTCCTGACCGACGAGCTGTGAACCGGTGATGGTTGTCGCGTCGTTGAGAAATCGTGCGAAGTTGAGAAAGTAGAGCTGTTGCGCATCTTGTTCCGTGGATCGCTCCTCAACCCGAACGATCGTTTCGAGGTTTAGCGCTGCTAAGGCGCGTTCGGCAAAGGTGGCTGGATGAGCAAGGAATCGTGCCGGAGAGATTCTGATTCTTCCACCCACCTTTACATCGAGGACGGGAACTAACGCATCTCCGGGTAACAGAAGAAGGATGTAATCTCCTTCAAATCTCGTCTGTTCAAATTCATATTCTTCCGCGATACCGTTCTTGTTCACGTCCCCTTTGTAGCGATAGTTGCCCGTTCCTTTCGGCACACGAACAAATACGCGTTCCAGCTGCGCAGATCGTTGATTCGCTGCCTCGTAGATGATGTCGCCATCGACACCCTTTTTGAGGGGCGAAAATCGGGTTTGCCATCGGAGTAACACCGACTCCACATCGCCGCTGCCGCGTCGTTTGAATTCATCGGTGAAGACAACGCTTCGGATACTCAGGGAGAGGGAACTTCTCAACGTATGCCACTCCTGCAACTGCCAGCCGTACAATTGGGTGACGGACCGAAACGCTCGCCGCATCGCCCCGTTCGCAACGCTATCCTCTGTTCGGAACTGCAACTCTGCGGTTGCCGCGAACAGGTTATTCGATGCAAATTCCAACCTCGGCGCCACCTCAACAAATCGAAAACCACCATCCACTTGCCGCGTCTGTTTCTTATCATCTCTCCTTCGTTCTTCTTGCTCGAAACGAATCCCCGGCACCAGCGAACCGAACGATTTCCGCAAGTCACCTCGCTGTCGTAACCAAGATGTGCAAAATCCTTCGCGCGTCGCCGAGGTTGAAATCCGTTCAACATCATATTGAATCGTCGGTAAGGAGGAATCACGAAGGAAAGCGTTGAATGACCAACGATCGGAACGAAAATCCGATTCACGTCGCATCAGTCCGTATGTTCCCATAAGGCGTAGAGTTTGAAGTGGAGCATATGCTAAAGAGACTTCACGGATCCATTCATCTTGCCCCGTAAGGACATCGACATCCCACTTGCGGTTGAATTCGACTTCGTTCGAACGATCGAGCGGTACGAAGGTTCTCCCAATCCGACGCTCAAGCAGCGTGAAGTCGAGATCCCCCAGATTGATTCCTCCCCAAGCAACACTTCGGGGCCGATAAGCAACTTCCACCTTGTAAGCCCCCCCTTTTCCTTCTCCGTCATCAAGCTTCGAAAACCGATTGCGGTCGTATTCGCTGAGAGCAAATTCAGCTGCGACACTCAGATCGGATGTTACCATCCCTTGCAACTTTGCCGTCGCCAATCGCTGTCGTTCGGGAATTGGAAGGAATTGAATGGGGAGGTAGTTTCCCTTCCCGAGACCTGCGAAGACGTACTGTCCGATCGCCACGCGCGTGTATCCCGCCGAGTCGGAAGGAACTTGCTCGACATAGGAAAAGCTCGCCGCGTAGACCGAGCGGGGGTCGCCCGGTGCATATATCAAAACAGTAACTGGTCTTGAATCAATGAGGGTGTCTCGAAGATAGTACTGACCGCGTGGCAAGCCCGTTGTTGAATCGATTCCAACATACCGGACACCTGATACGGATGCCTGTATCCGGTTCGATCCGCTTCGAGCGGCGATTGCGCGTGTCGAGTCTTCGTATTGGAAATCGAGCGGCGCGTCCGGATCATCCGCCTCCTGCAGGGCCTGGAATTGGAAATGAAGCTGGTTCTGGAGAAAGGAATTCTCGGCAGAAACACCGACGAGGTTGCGTGTGAATTTTCGGTCAGAATACTCAAAATCAACGACAATTCGAGATGCGCTCGTGATGAGCCTTTTCGATGTAAATGTGACTTCGGCGCTCGCATAGTCGATTGTGTAGTCATTGATTTCACCTCGTGTCATTCGCTCCCCATTGAGATACACACGCTCCGTCCCTGCAAGCACGATCATGCGGCGATCTCCTTCCCGACTCGTCAGACGATACGGACCCTGGTTACCATCGCGTCCCTGAAATTGATTGGTTGTGAATTTCCCCCGCGCGGTTGCGCCAGCAATCGAGACTTTCCCCGTCGTCCTTCCCAACATCTCCGCTTCATAGCGCCACGTTGCTCGAGCTCCCTGCAATTTTCTGAAGAGCCGACCAAATTCTCCCCCCTCCCGCTCCCCAACCTGCAGATTAAAATCTCCAATCGTCGCTCCGTACGAAGGACCGGAGAGTTCAACAAAAACCTTGTCTACTTCCTGCAGAGTTTGAGTCGTTCCCTCCGGTTGGATAGGTGAATTTTCGTCGGTCAAAGCAGCAAGGATGTCGATATTGGGGGCGAGCTTGCCTGCGAGTTGCATGCGGAAGCCGCTGTTCAACGTAAAATCTTGTGTTGAACCGACGGAGAATCCTCGCACAATTGATCCACTCTTCTGCAAACCCGGATCGAACAGATCTTCAACACGGAACGGCTTTGCTGTCACGGGCACGACAGTCCGAGTCACTTCCCCAAGGGAATCGGTTTGCTTGACCACCGTTCGCAACGTGTATTCATCTCTGAGCGCGAGAGGGAGATAGCGGTAGGAAACAGAAAGAGTCAGGTGAGTGCTATCGTCCTTCAGTGTCTGAAGAAAGCTTGGAGTGAGAATAAGCCGTCCTTTTGCCGACTCAAGACGATAGTCACGCCCCCTTACAAGAGGAGCGAGCGAATCGCGCATCACTGCTTCGCTTCCAACCACAATGAAGCGGTGAGGAAGCAACAGGATGGAATCTCGTGAACTAAGTATGAAGGAAAGCTGATGTGAAGGATCACCTGTCGCGCGATGCGTTTGCGCATCGACGGTACACAAAAGAAGGAACGTGAGAAGAGCAAGATATGTTGCCGCGCCGGAGGTCATGGAGGATACTGATCCATCGAGAGATCACTACGTCGTATCCTTCTGTCTCGGGGATCCTCCGTTTGGGCGATAGGAAGTAAGGGATGAATTCTTAATCGGTGCCGAAGGAGGGACTCGAACCCTCACCTGGGGTAAGCCAGACTGGATTTTGAGTCCAGCGCGTCTGCCAATTCCGCCACTTCGGCCCAGCTCCATTCAAGTACGAAAGTCAGCCTTTCTTGGATCGAACTCCGCATACTCGCTTGTGCACCCACCAGGACTCGAACCTGGAACCCACTGATTAAGAGTCAGTTGCTCTACCAATTGAGCCATGGGTGCATGGTTCCTCAGCGCGAGGGGGGAACCGCTGCCGGTTGAGAGGGTTGCGGCGGCAGCGTCGTCGGCTGTGGAGACGATTGAATGACGCTCTGCTCCGTAGCTGTCGAGCGCGGAAGGGCCGTCAAGTTAATGACCAGCGCCAAGAGCATAAAGATGGTGGCAAGAACGGTCGTGGTCTTCGTAAGGAAGTCCGACGTCCGCCGGACACCGAACGTCATCCCAAGCGCGCTTCCTCCGAGCGATCCCGCCAAACCTCCTCCTTTGCTGGCCTGCATCAGCACAACGATCATCAGCAAGATGCTGACGAAAATCTCAAGAATAATCAGTACTGTGTACATTCTTTCTTTCCTCTCCGAGATGCAAAAACCCCAACAATTATTGGGGTTCGGCCCCAATATATCCAAGCGTTGGGTGAGAAGCAAGATACGTTTCAATTATTTTTTCGCGCGGAGAAGCCGGAATGCCCTCACCTTGCTATTCAAGTCAAAACCGTCGATGTCGTCACCTGCCACATCATATCCATCTTCATAGCCCAGCCAATTCCAATTTCGCACAACGGCTCGTCGTTCACCCTTCTTCAGAGAATTGAACTCAGGTATGATATTCTTGAAGGCGGGATGCTTGTCATACTTGCCGGGATTCACCAACGAAAAGATATGGCCTGCATCTACGAATCCCCGGACAACGCTCTCGATGTTATCTTCCTCGAGAAGAACAACTCCATCACGCATAGAAAGCCTGCCGGTCTTGATAAACTTCCCCTCATCCGATACGACAATCGTGCTCTCCTTGAGGATCGTAGAGGCCTTGAGTAAGAACTCGCACACCAGATATGCATTCCACTCGTTGTCGGCTACACGCGTGAACCCGCTGGCCAGCGACTGATCGAAATATCCTCCCCACTTCACGGTCACGAGCCGGTCCCGTTCAAGTTGTCGCACGATCTCCTCGTCGCTCCGACCTTCTTGCTGAAGCGACTGGTGTCGCCGTGCAATGAGTTCCCAAACAGAAACATCAAGATCGGAAAAATCTTCGGCGTTAGGGAAAAGAACGTAACGTTTGAACGCGATCTTCCCCGCCGTCCATGTGAATTCCGAGTTGTACCAATGCTGTAACCTCAGAACGTCATTCCACTCACTTTCAGAGAAGGTGTTCTCCTCCCTCTCTTCGATCCGATATATGATGCGTCTCCCCATGCCAGTTTCCTCACCGATACTTCAGGATGCGTTCAACATACTTCCCAAGAACATCAAATTCAATATTCACGCGACTTCCATTTCGCAGACGGGCGAACGTCGTCATCTCCATCGTGTGAGGGATGATCGAGACGCCGAAGGTGGCCCCTCGAAGCTCGGCAACGGTGAGGCTCACGCCATCCACCGCAACTGATCCGACAGGAATGAGATAGCGTGCAAACCTCTTCGGTATCTTGAACCACACCATCCAACTGCTCTTCCGGGGTTCGATATGTATCACTTTGCCGACGCCATCGACATGTCCCAATACGAAATGCCCCCCCAAGCGCTCAGTTGGGAGCAAGGCACGTTCGAGATTGACAACCGATCCCCGGACGAGTTCTCCGAGGTTTGTTTTCTTCAGTGTCTCCTCGACTGCCTGAACAGTAAATGCATGGCTCGTACGGCCAATGACGGTTAAACAGACTCCATTGATCGCTACACTTTCATTCATGCGAATTCCTCGCGCAAGCTTGGGAGCTGTAACGGTAAAAACAATACTGCTTCCCCTTTGTTGCAGTTTCGAGATTGTACCAATTCCTTCCACCAGGCCGGTGAACATCACTGCAATCCTTTCACATAATCATAAATGATTCGGTTGAAATCTCCCCTCTAAGAGAAGGTCGGGACCGAGCTGTTGAATGCCGATCGTCTTGATCTTCAACGGGCGGTTGATGGGACGGAGAGAAGGAAGGAGAAAAGACTTCAAGCCTCCCCCGAGAATCTTCCCTGCCAGAAACAAGTAGAGCGCATTCGTCTTGCCTGCACTTAAGAACATGCCGGCCGTGGTTGGTCCTCCTTCAACCAGAACAGAAGAGATGTTGAGACCGCCAATCACCTTCAGAACGTGAGACACAGATAGGCTCTCATCTTTACCGATACCGTAGACTTCCACCCCTTGTCGCGCCAAGACCGATGCACGCAACGATTGCCGCTTCAACGCGGGCGAAGAAGTCAGCAACAGAGTACGAGCTTCAGAGACATCAAACACTCGAGCACGCGGATCAGACCGAAGGTGTCCATCAAGAACAATGCGAATGGGAGTTCTCCCCTTCACGTATCGCACGGTGAGTTGCGGGTTGTCTTTCTGGACCGTTCCTGCTCCAATCAAAATTGCGTCATACTCCCTGCGAAGCCGATGGGCCTCCTTACGGGAATCGAGCGATGTGATCCATTGCGAGCGGCCTTTGCTATCGGCAACATACCCGTCCAGAGTCTGTGCGACTTTCAGGGCAACGAAGGGTTCCCCCGTTTTCATATACCACACAAACTTCTCGTTGAACCGAGCAGCTTCATATGAGAGAAGACCAACGTGCACCTCGATCCCCGCACGCCGGAGTGTTCGAATCCCCTTTCCCCCAACGAGAGGATTGGGATCCTTCATGGCAACATAGACCCGCTTGATCCCTGCTCGAATAATGGCATCGGTGCAGGGAGGCGTCTTCCCGTAGTGCGAGCACGGTTCGAGATTCACGTAGAGGTCTGCCCCTTGAGCCAGGATTCCGGCGTGTCGAAGTGCTTCGATTTCCGCGTGCGCTCCACCGAACTTCCGATGAAAGCCCTCCCCCACAATCTTCCCTTGACGCACGATAACGCATCCAACCATCGGATTCGGACTGACAGCGCCAAGTCCCCGTCGCGCAAGCTCAAAACAACGTCGAAGAAAGTCAGCATCTTGTGCGGACTTATGCATGCTTGAGAATCCGAATCTGTGTATCCACCGTCACCTCTAATGCTTCGGCGGCGCTCGATTTGTTTATCACAACCTCGATCAATCCACTGCTTCCAAGAATGAGGCAGGGCGTTCGATTTGGTGCATCAGCATACGCTGCAATCCATTCTTTCACAACCTTTGATCCGATCTCAAGACCTTGAAATCTGTTCGCCTCCCATTCGGCTCTTGTTCCACGCAGATTAGTGATGATGTTACCAAACCTGTCGATATGCAGGATGCGAGGCTTTTGTGAAAAGTTATCCGGCGTAACAAACGGTCGGGAAGGAACATGAAGACGAATGCTCTCACCGACTCTTGAGAAGGCTAAGCCTATCGAACGGGCGGCTGCAATTGGCGCGAAGATGTCGCGTCCGTGGAAGGTGTTGGAGATGCTTGATTCGATGAGCCCGAGCGACCGGGCCTTCGTGACGTCGACTGACCAGGCTTGATACTCCTGCTCCTCGAATAAGACAAGATCGAGCAGTCCGTTGTCGGGCGCGAGAAAAATGTAGTTGTTCGATTCGACGGCGAGAAGACGTCGCCCCGTACCGACACCCGGATCAACGACAGACAGGAATATTGTCTGTGGTGAAAAATATCTGTAGGCAGCCCAGAGGAGATAGGCGGCCTGTAGAATGTTTTGTGGTTTGACGGAATGCGTGAGATCGACGATGCGGAGGTTGGGATTGATGGAGAGCAACACGCCCTTCACTGTTCCGACGTAATGATCCTCATTGCCGAAGTCAGTGAGCAAGGTGATGAGAGAGGCATGTTGAGCCGTACGGTCTTCACCTTGCAGCGGTGTGCGCGGCAGGCTCATTTGATGATAACACTTTTCCCCTTCTTTGCGGATTGGTAGATGGCATCCACGATCTTCATGCGGTGGACGGCATCCTCGCCGGTCGAAATGACCGGATGCAAACCGCGCAGCGCTCCCACCCAGTGGCGCAGTTCGTTGTCGTACGATTTCCAGTAGAGCGTCTGCGGAGTCTCGTGGGAGACAGGCGTCACATTGACGAGATTGCCGTGCAAACGCTTCAAAATACGGAAGGGATTGAGAGAGCCGCTTCCCTCCGTGCCGTAACAATCGCAGTAGAAGAAATCCTGATTTGACTCGAATGACCAGCTCGATTCAATGGTCATGGTCGATCCGTTCTTCATGCGAAGGAAGACAACGGACGAATCTTCCACCCCCCGCGTATTATGTGAGTAGTTTGCCGCCACCACCTCTTTTGGTTCAGGAAATCCCATCATCCAGAACGCGAGGTCGAACATGACGATCCCGATATCGAGCACCACTCCTCCTCCGGATTTCTCCTTGCGCGTGAGCCATGGACTGGTCGTGCTCAACTTCTTCAGCCAACCCGCTTTCGCGTAATAGAGTTTTCCCAACTCGCCGCCTTGAATCATGCTCTTCAAGATCATGGCATCCGGACGAAAGCGGTTATTCATCCCGACCATCACTTTCCGGCCATATTTCCTTGCTGTTGTGACGATTTCCACTGCCTCTTTGTGTGTGCGCGCCAGAGGCTTCTCCACAAGGATATGCTTCTTCGCTTCCAACGCGGCAATGGCAACATCCCGATGCGTGTAAGTCGACGTACAGATATCGACCGCTACGACGTCTTCTTCCACCTTGAGTAACTCTTGCAGGTCTGTGTAGTAGCGGGGAATCTCATACTTTTTCGCTACGAACTCCGCTTTGGAGAGATCGTAGTCGCACACCGCATTGATTTCGACCTCTGGAAGTTTGGAAAGAATCGGAAGGTGGATTGTTTGACCGATCGTGCCGAGACCGACAACTGCAATACGGATTTTTTCCATACCGGAGAGGAGATTAAGAGGGGATCAGCTCGTAAGCCCTTTTCCCGTGCCGGGAGGTGAGCAGCTCTTTCGTTAATTCGGCAATGCCTGCTGCATCGAGTTTGGTCAGTTGATATAACTCAGCGGGAGTTCCATGATCGACAAAGGTATCGGGTAATCCATGCAGCTTGATCGTTACATCGGTGAGTCCCTGCTTCGCAAGCGACTCAAGAACGGCAGAACCGAAGCCCCCTTGTACAACGTTATCCTCGACCGTCAGAATATGGTCGAAACGGAGCGCAATGCTTCGGATCAGATCATCGTCGATCGGCTTCACAAAGCGCATGTTCACGACTTCGGCGTGAATCCCTTCTTGCTTGAGAGCTTCCGATGCCTTCAATGCGTGTTGGACGACGTGACCAATGGCAAGAATGGCAACGTCCTTTCCAGCCCGCACAACTTCTCCTTTGCCGATTTCAAGCTTCTGAAAGCCCGGTCGCAGCGGAACTCCAACTGCGTTGGCTCTCGGATACCGGAGAGCAATGGGCCCCTTCTTATATTCAATTGCTGTATAGAGCATATCCCGAAGCTCTTGCTCGTCTTTCGGGGCCATCACCACCATTCCCTGAATGCAGCGAAGATAGGAGAGGTCGAGCGCCCCGTGGTGCGTGGGACCGTCTGCCCCGACGATTCCCCCACGGTCGAGGACAAAGACCACGTGCAGATTCTGCAATGCACAATCGTGCACCACCTGGTCGAATGCCCGCTGAAGAAATGTAGAATAGATGGCTGCAACGGGGATATATCCCTCCGTCGCCAAGCCGGCTGCGAACGTCACCGCGTGCTGTTCGGCAATCCCGACGTCGAAGAACCGTTCCGGCATCGCTTTTTGCAGAATCGTCAGACCGGTCCCATCCGGCATCGCCGCAGTAATTCCGACGACTTTCGGATTCTGACGACAAATCTCCACCATCGCCTGTCCAAACAGCGTCGTGTAGGCAGGAGGTTCGTTACCTTTTTTATGAGAGAGTCCCGTAATCTTATCAAAAGGAGTTACGCCATGCATGCCGGTAATTTCTTTCTCCGCCGGCGGATAACCTTTCCCCTTTTGGGTGATAACATGGATGAGGATGGGGCCTTTCAGGTCTTTCACGTGCTGGAAGATCTCAACCAGCTTCACAACGTTGTGACCGTTGAAAGGTCCGAAATATTGGAATCCTAACGCTTCAAAGAGCATCCCCGGCGTTACAACGGCTTTGACACCCTTCTCGAATTTCTGCGCAACCAGCCTGAGCCGATCTCCAAACGTGTCCAGTTTCCTTGTCAGGTCCCAGACGTTCGCCTTAAATTTGTTGTAGGTGGGATGAGTCAAGACTTCGCTGAAGTAGTTATGAAGAGACCACAGTGTCGGGGTGACGGATGAGAGAGAAACCATCTGGTTGTCATTTAAGACGACAATCAGGTCTTTTTTGAGGAGACCGGCGTTGTTCATCGCTTCATAGGCCATGCCACCGGTCAATGATCCATCTCCCACAATGGCCACCACTTTGTACGATTTGCTGTCCAAATCGCGAGCCGTTGCAATACCGAGAGCCGCCGAGATGGCGGTGCTTGCGTGCCCTGCGCCGAAAATGTCGTACTCACTCTCGGTACGTTTCAAGAATCCACTCAATCCGTGCAATTGGCGAATCGTGTACATCCGATCGCGGCGCCCGGTGAGAATTTTATGAGGATACGCCTGGTGGCCTGTATCCCACACGAGTTTGTCTTCGGGTGTATGAAAAACGTAGTGCAACGCAACCGCCAGCTCAACCGAACCCAAACCGGCGCCGAAGTGTCCCCCCGTCTGCGAGACGCAATCAATCAGGAAGTCGCGCAGCTCCGTACTGACCATCCGAAGGTCTCGGACTTCAAGCTTTCGCAAGTCGGCAGGGGAATCGATCTTGTTCAAGAACGTGTAGTGAGATTCGCTCATTCCTCGTCCAGTTCCGTGAGTTCAAATTGACCGTTGATGTCTTTCGTCAGCTTGCGGATTCGCAGCTCGGTTGCTTTCAGTTTTTCAGCACACTCTTTCGAAAGGCGAATGCCCTCTTCGTAGAGCGTCACGGCTTCGTCAAGAGGTACATCACCGTGCTCCAGCGCCTCGACGATCTCCTCCAGCCGCTTCAAGGAGTTTTCAAACGAATGTTTTGATGCTTTCCTGGATGTCATTTCTGAACGGTGGTTGGGACATTGCCATCGTGAAATTGGATCGTCGCACGATCACCTTCTTGAAGCTTCTGTGCGCTTGAGATGATCTTCCCCTCCTTGCGCACCATCGAGTACCCGCGTTTCAGCACGTTGGTCGGGTGTAACGCCTCCAGCCGATCTCGTACCGCCTGGTGGCGTTGCCTCTCCAACCGAAGGCGATGGGAAAAAGAGGTGCCGAGTGTCCGGTCAAGATCGTCCACGCGTTGACCATACTGACGGACCATATCGAGCGGGCGATTAAAGCTGTAGCTGCTCAGGATCGTTTGAATCATTTCGCGACCTTTCTGCACCCGGTCTTCGAGATGAGCGCGCATAGTATAGCAAATGTTCCGTAGAACATCAAGAATTTCGGCCCGGTCTCGCACCACCAATTCGGCCGCAGCCGAGGGCGTTGGCGCGCGCAGATCGGCAACAAAATCGGCAATGCTGAAATCAATTTCGTGTCCCACGGCGCTCACCGTGGGGATACGAGAAGCGTAGATTGCACGAGCCACCTTTTCTTCGTTGAAGGCCCACAGGTCCTCCAACGAACCCCCACCACGACCGATGATAAGAACATCCACTTCACCGTAGCGATTCATGTCCTCAATCGCCTCAGCGATATCATCGGCTGCACCAACTCCTTGCACTCGTACCGGGCGCAGCACAATTTCAACTGCAGGGAATCGACGCGCGAACACGCTTCTCATGTCCTGCAGCACTGCGCCTGTTTCCGACGTGATGATACCGATACGGTCTGGATATTCCGGCAATGGTTTCTTGTGCGCCTCGTCGAACAGTCCCTCTGCAGCAAGCTTTTGTTTGAGTCGCTCAAATGCCAATTGCAGTTCTCCGATACCGAGGGGCTGCAACTGATCGACGTCAATCTGATAATGACCTCGCGGCGGATAGACGGTGATGCTACCGCGTGCGATCACCTTCATCCCGTCTTGAGGTTGAAACACGAGGAGAACCGCCCGACTCCTCCACAGTACTGCTGAGATCTGAGCACCTTCGTCCTTCAGCGTGAAGTACAAATGACCCGAGGTGTGCTGCCGAACGTTGGAGATTTCTCCCTGCAGATAGACGCGCGGATACGCTTGTTCAAGCGATTGCTTGATACGTCGCGTTAATTCCGACACCGTTAACACATTCTTCTCAGTTTCAGAAACAGGAAAAAGCATAGGGGAGAAGAGATTTCAATTTCGATAATCCGAGCCGTTCTTTCATCCAATTCAGTAGATCGTGTCGAAGCTCCCCCCCATCCAACTTTTGAACTTCTTTCCCTCCCTTAACTACACCCGGCAGACGGAGAGCGACCTGACTATTTTCTCTGCGGGGGATAATATAGCGAAACTGCTTCAAAAAAATATCCACATTGTCTTTCAACCCACACTTGGCTATATTCTCAGCCACCTTCTCAAGGAGTATTATGAATATTGACGTGCTCGCTATCGGCGCGCATCCGGACGATATCGAATTGTCCTGCGGAGGTATCGTCGCAAAACTGGTTCGGCAAGGCTACAAGGTAGCTATGGCAGATTTGACACGAGGCGAGTTGGGGACACGCGGGACGAAAGAAATTCGAGAGCGCGAAGCCGCAGAAGCGATGAAAGTCCTCGGCGTTTCCGAACGGCGAAATCTTCATATCCCCGATGGAAACATCGAGAAATCGCACGCCAATCTCCTGAAGGTCATCACGCTCATACGAGAAGTGCGACCCAACGTCCTGTTGATTCCACATTCGACCGAACGCCATCCCGACCATGTGCACACACACATTCTGTGCAAAGAGGCATGGTTCTACAGCGGTTTAGAGAAGATCAAGACAGCGCTTAATGGAAAGGCTCAGACTCCTTACCGTCCACACCACTATTTTGAATTCATGCAGTGGTATGAGTTTTCCCCCTCATTTATCGTTGACATCACTGACACGTGGACCATCAAACAGGCGGCCATCAAAGCGCACGCGTCTCAGTTTCACAATCCCTCGAGCAAAGAACCCGAGACAAAGTTGAGCCAGCCAGAATTTCTGGAAATGGTCGAAGTTCGCGCCCGTTACTACGGAGAAAGGATCGGCGTGAGATACGGAGAGCCGCTCTACTCCTGGGCACCGATCGGAGTACACGACCCTCTCCAGCTTGTCCTCTTTAAAGGATAGCCAGTGTCATCCTTGCGAAAGAAATCACGGGAATTTTCCTACTCCTGGCAATGTTCAACAAACTGGTTGCGATTCTCGCAGTTTTGACTTAGATTTGCCGTGGCACATTGTATGCACGTGCGATGAGATGTCATCATGATTCGACCGAAGAACATAGCATCCACCTCCATCATCTTGCTGGCGTTCATAGTGTTCAACATCGGACTTCCCGTTGTTCTCTCGCTCTGTCCGATGGAAATGGAGAACTTCTCCTCCTGTTGCCCTCAGCCTATGGAAGCCGCCGAGGGGAATCACTCATTCTCGAACCAAGGGGGTGAATGCTGCGCTTCCTACGTTGCCGCCGAACGAAATACGACTCCATTTGTCGGCTCGCATCGTACGGAAACACCCCAGCCCGAAACTGTCGGCTTTCTGAATCCATCACTTCTGAACGGTGGGACACTCGAAGTCTCCTCCCAAGCCCTCGTGGCGATCGCACCCATTCTCCAGGAATCTCCCCCATCTTTGTTCCTTCTCCATTCCGCGCTGTTGATCTAACTCGTTCCCTCTGATCGTTTCACCAGTTCTGACGGGATTGGTCCGTCTCAACTCTTTTAACAAGTGTCGTCAAGGAGCATCTATGAGGATTGTACGTATCTTCATACTCCTCTTCCTTGGTTTCACTGGCTCCGTGCCCGCACACAGCCAGGAACGGGAGGAGATGCAATGGCTCATCCTCGAGGCGATGAGCAACAATCCAGAAATTGCCGCCGAACTCCAAAAAATGAAAATGTTCGAGGAGCGAATCCCGCAAGCGGGCGCGCTGGAGGATCCACAATTCATCTACAAACTGATGGAATTCCCCGGGCTCCAGTTCGGCAAAGCTGTGTACCAGAACTTCGAACTGATGCAGATAGTGATGTTTCCGACAAAGCTTTCGTTAAGGAAAGACATCGCCCGCCTCAAAGCAGAGCATGCCCACCACGAACATCTCGAAAAGGTGCTTGATGTGGTTGCCCGTGTCAAGTCCTCCTTCGCCATGGTATGGGCTGCACGGACCAACATCGAAATCAACGAGGAGATCGTCAGGCTGTTGGAGCAAATTCTCGAAGCTGCACAGACGCGCTCTGCCGTCGGAAAAGCTTCGCAACAAGACGTTTTGAAGACCAACATTGAACTCATCAAAACAAAAACGAATGTCGCTTCCCTTCGCGAGGAGGTGCGATCGTCGGAGTCGATGCTGCGGGCGCTTTTAAACAGACCTTCAAAGGCGGAGATCGGAACGATCGATCCCGGCCCCTTTCGCCGACTCGGTGTTTCTCTGGAGGATCTTCTGACGTTCGCTCGGCACAACCGGCCGATGTTAGTACACGATTCCCTCTCCGTCGTTGAGGGATCCTATTTGGTGAGCGTGGCACGACAGGAATACGTTCCCGACCTCAGGTTTTCTCTCGAGCGAGTGACAATGCCGGAAATGGGCGTCAAGACGTGGACGGTGATGGCAGGTATTACGATCCCGTTTGCTCCATGGACTCTTGCGAAAGCATCGGCCCGGGTCGAAGAAGCACGAGCAGATCGCGCGATGCGGGAATCGATGTTTCTGGCTTCGCGCAATATGGTCGAAGCCAGAGTGCGGGAAGCTTACGCAAAAGTGAAAGCGCTCGAGACGCAGGTTGTAGCGCTCGACAGCACCATCGTACCCCAGTCGTATCAATCGCTCCTCTCGCTCCTGACAGAATACCAAACTGGAACGACGAGCTTTATCATGCTCCTCGATAGTTATCGTATGTATCAGGACATGCGCATGGAGGCAACAATGGTGCGCATGAACTACGAGATTGCCCTCTCCCAGCTGGAGCGTCAGGTAGGCATCGTAGACCTGTGGGCAATTCCATCATCAGAAAAGGAAAACAAGCGATGAAACCACTTGTCTTAGCTTTCTTTGTCATACTCGGATCTCTCTGGGGTTGCACAGGCGGATCCGAGAATCACTCCGGTGACCACCAGAGCAGTGCCAAGACCGAGCAAGAAGACATCTACACCTGTCCGATGCACCCATCCGTGATTTCCGATCGTCCCGGTGCATGCCCTGTGTGTGGGATGGCCCTCGTCAAGAAATCCGCACAACAGGAGATTTCGGTTGATCAACAGGCCGCACTCCAAGCAATCTCTCTCTCCCCCACTCAACGGGTGCTGGCAAACATCACCACGGTTCCTGTTGAACGGCGCAGGATGAGTAAGGAGATTTCTGCCGTCGGTGTGGTAGATGTTGCGGAACCGTCACTCGCTACCGTCTCCGCTCGGTTTCGAGGACGAATCGAGCGACTGCATATCAATGCGACAGGTGTTGCGATACGAAAGGGAGAACCTCTGTTCGACCTGTACAGTCCCGATCTTCTTACTGCCCAACGGGAATATCTCGTTGCCCTCTCCCAACTTCGAGCGGCGCAAGATCGAGCAGACGTGCCATCCTCTCAGATGCAGGAGAGCCTCCTTCGTGGGGTGCGGGATCGATTGATGATTCATTTTGGAATGACCGAACAGCAAATCAAGGAACTGGAGGCGTCACAGGAGATTCGTTCCACTCTTACTTTCATCTCGCCTCTTACGGGGACGGTCCTCGAGAAACTTGTGCAGGAAGGACAATACGTCGACGAAGGATCACCCCTCTATCGCCTTGCCAACCTTTCCGTCGTGTGGGTGTATCTCGATGTCTATGAACAAGACCTTCGCTACATCCAGAGGGGTCAGCAGGTCACTATCAGAACGTCCGCCTATCCTGCCGAGTTGTTCCGTGGACGGATCACATTCGTTGATCCTATGCTTGGCTCGGAGACACGGACAATCCGTGTCCGTACGGAATTTCCCAATCCTCATGGAAAACTGAAGCCAAACATGTTTGTGGACGCCTCCGTGCGGGTCGACATAGGATCGGTGAAGGTCGTGCCGGCCTCTGCCGTGTTAGCGATGGGCAAACGAAATGTGGTGTGGGTTGAAGTGAAGGAAAACACGTTCGAGCCTCGGGCCGTCCTGCTCGGCGCGCGCTCTGACTCCTTCTACGAAATCGTTTCGGGCGTCGAGGTTGGTGAGCATGTGGCATCCACGGGAGGCTATTTGATCGATTCCGAGAGTCTTCTGCAAAGCCCCACAACCAGAGACCCTCACGCGGGTCACTCTTCTACGAAAACGACCAACGAACCTCGGGCACCTGAATCTTCAAAGACTGATGCGATTGTTTCGGACGTTCCGCATCGCGAGATCGAAATACTTGTCAAGGGCCGTTACAAGCCGGATGTCATTCGAGTGAAGAAGGGGGAACGCGTTCATTTGAAGTTCTTTCGGGATGAAGATTCGGATTGTACGAACGAGGTTGTGTTTGACGATTTCAACATCCGGCGACGGCTCCCTGCAAGAAAGCTGACCACGATTGAGTTGACACCAACAAGAACCGGTGAGTTCAAGTTCACGTGCGGCATGGCAATGGTGCATGGCACCTTCATTGTTGAATGATGATCGACACGAAGAATGTGAGAATCTCCCATGATTGAACGAATTATTGACTACTCGGCGAGAAATAAGTTTATCGTCATCTTGTTGTATCTCGCCATCGTCGGTTGGGGTATTTGGGCCGTCGGCAATACTCCACTTGATGCGATTCCCGACCTCTCTGAAAATCAGGTCATTGTCTTCACTGAATGGATGGGCCGTTCACCGCAGTTGGTAGAAGACCAGATCACCTTTCCTCTGGTAACGGCGCTTCAGGGAGTTCCGGAAGTCCACGCTATCCGTGCGCAGTCGATGTTCGGTATGTCGTTTATCTACATCATCTTTGAGGAGCAGACGGACTTATACTGGGCGCGAAGCCGTGTCCTTGAAAAACTCTCCACCATCCAATCGAGCCTTCCTAGCGGTGCGCGGCTGCAGCTGGGACCCGACGGAACCGGAGTCGGTCACGTCTACTGGTACACGCTGGAAGGGCCCTACGACCTCGGGACACTGCGGGCCATTCAGGATTGGTACGTCAAACTCAACCTCCAGGGGGTTGCAGGCGTGGCCGAAGTGGCCTCCATCGGCGGTTACGTCCGACAGTATCAGATCGATGTCGATCCCGCCAGGATGAAGGCGCTTGGTGTAACAATTACGGATATCCGCACCGCCGTGATGCGCTCCAACAATGACGTCGGTGGAAAGATCCTCGAATTATCGGATGCCGAGTATTTCATACGGGGACAGGGGTACATCACCTCCCCTGCCGACGTTGAAAACATCGTCGTACGGACAGGTTCGAACGGCACACCGATCTTTCTGAAACACGTTGCGTCGGTGCAACTCGGGGGCGATATCCGTCGCGGCTCGCTGGAAAAGAACGGCGAGGGTCAGGTTGTGGGTGGAATTGTTGTCATGCGTCATGGGGAGAATGCCAAGGAAATCATCGACCGAGTGAAAAAGAAGATTGCAGACATAACACCCGGTCTCCCCGAGGGGATCCAGATCGTCCCCGCGTACGATCGCAGCACATTAATTATGGCAGCGGTGCATACGCTGAAGAATACCCTCATTCAAGAAGCGATCGTCGTCAGCGTCATTGTGATGCTCTTTCTGCTGCATGTTCGGAGCGTCCTTCGCATCATCATCGAGATCCCGGTCGCCGTGTTGATTGCGTTCATCTGCATGAAGTTGTTCAACATCACGTCGAACATAATGTCGCTTGGCGGCATCGCCATCACCATCGGCGTTATCGTTGACGCATCGATTGTATTGGTTGAAAACGCCTACCGTAATGTTGCCCGTGCGATGGAAGAAAAGGGGGAATTGACCATGCACGACTATGTTGAAATCTCAATCCTTTCCGCGAAACAGGTGGGTCCTGCCATCTTCTATGCCGTCGCGATCATGGTCATCTCGTTCCTGCCGGTGTTCTTGTTGGAAGGACAGGAAGGGAAGCTCTTTCGGCCCCTTGCCTTCACGAAAACCTTCGTCCTTGTCGGCTCCGCCATCATCGCTATCACGCTTGTACCGATGCTGATGACGATGTTGACGCGCGGAAAATTCCGTTCAGAGTACAAGAACCCCATCACGCGCGTGCTGAACAATCTCTACGCCCCTGTCATTCGATGGGTATTAAAATGGAGAAAGACGACCATCGCTCTGAACCTCCTCGCCCTCATCATCACTGTCCCCATGATCATGTCGATGGGATCGGAGTTCATGCCGCCGCTCGACGAAGGAAGCCTGCTCTTTATGCCGGTCACGCTCCCATCTGCTTCCATCACGGAAGTCAATCGCATCATGCAGGTACAGGACGCCATTATTAAATCGGTACCCGAGGTGGAGCAAGTGCTTGGCAAAGCCGGAAAAGCGGAAACATCTACTGATCCCGCACCGGTCAGTATGATCGAATCGATCATCCTGCTGAAACCAAAGGATCAATGGCGACCGGGCATCACAAAAGACGACATCATTGCGGAGCTCGACGCCAAGTTGCAGATCCCCGGTGTGCGAAACGGCTGGACTCAACCGATCATCAACAGGATCAACATGCTTTCTACGGGAGTCCGGACCGACTTGGGGGTTAAGATTTTTGGGAAGGACCTGGATACGCTCGAACAACTTGCCATTGAAGCAGAACGCATTTTGAGGAAGGTCCCCGGAGCAGCAGACCTTTACGCAGAACGAACGCAGGGAGGTCTCTTTGTAGATATTGCAATTGAGCGGGCCACCGTCGCAAGATATGGCATCACCGTAGGCGACGTACAGGATGTCATCGAAACGGCCATCGGCGGTGAAAATCTCGGCACCGTGATCGACGGGCGCCAACGTTTCCCGATCCGGGTCCGGTATGCGCGCGACGTGCGTTCGAGCGTCGAGGCGCTCCGGGCGTTGCTCGTTCCCGTTGCATCCGGAGCTGAATCGAGTCAAATGGCCATGTCTGCAACAAGCTCCGGACCGATGCCAGCGGAAGATGGCTCCATGGGCGGAGCGATGAGTTCATCCAGGCTGGCGCGTGTTGCATCGGTTGTGCCGACCTCAAGTTCCTCCGACCGAGGACGCGCGTCGGATCGAACGTACGTGCCCCTCGGTCAACTCGCGACCATCGACATCGTTCCCGGTCCACCGATGATTTCCAGCGAAAATGCTCAATTGAGGTCGATTGTCTTTCTGAACGTACGCGGACGCGATATGGGAAGCTTCGTAGAAGAAGCAAAAAAAGTGCTTGCCAGCGAGTTGAAGTTACCTCCGGGATACACGTTGGAATGGAGCGGACAATGGGAAAATCAAATCCGCGCCAAACAACGACTCACAATGGTGATGCCGCTGGTATTCCTTATCATCTTCGTGATGCTGTATTTCGTGACGAAGGATTTTGCAGAAGCGTTTGTGGTTATGCTCTCCGTCCCCTTCGCATTGATTGGAGGCGTCTATCTTGTCTACCTTCTCGGTTACAATTTCTCCGTCGCCGTCTGGGTTGGATTTATTGCTCTGTATGGTTTGGCAGTCGAAACCGGCGTCGTGATGGTGGTTTTTCTCCACGAGGCGCTCGATCGACGGATTCGCGCTCACAAAGACGGAATCCGAGGGCCCATCACGAAGGAAGATATTCGGGAGGCCACCCTCGAGGGATCCGTTCTCCGGCTGCGGCCAAAGATCATGACGGTGACAACGACCATGATCGGCTTGCTGCCGATTATGTGGAGCACGGGGGTAGGAGCAGATGTGATGCAACCCCTCGCCGCGCCAATGATCGGCGGTTTGATCACCTCGACGGTACACGTTCTCGTGGTGACCCCCTTGCTCTTTACGTATATGAAGGAACGCGCCCTCAAGAAAGGGAAGCTGGAACTCTCCCGCATGGCACAGTGGATCAAATAAACAGAAACCTTTTTGTCGTCTCAACCGTTACATCATCCAACAATCCATTCACCACATCGGAAGGAGTACCCAATGAAACACCTCATCTTCTCACTCTTGGTTATCGCTCTCGCCGGTACCTCCGTCTTTGCACAAGCCAAACGGACGGATAAAACCAAGCAGACGGAAGCACGACTCGATACTGTCGCGATCAAAGTGGAAACGGCCGTGTGCGGCATGTGCAGCGCCACAATCGAAACCGCCGCCGAAAAGGTTGAAGGAGTGAAGAGCGCTGTGGTCGATCTCGATGCAAAGATCGCAACGGTGGCGTATGATCCCTCCAAAACGGATGCAAAGAAGATCGAACAGGCAATTGCCGCTGTTGGCTACGACGCGAACGAGACAAAACGGAACGAAAAAGCGTACAAAAAGCTCGACGAGTGCTGCAAGTACGATGGTAAGAAGAGCAAGTCACACTGATGATGTGTGAACCGCTCTTGTTGCTGGGCCTCGCGAATCGAGAACATACAAAAACGTCCCGCTCCAAAGAGGCTGCGGGACGTTCTTTTTTGAAGTCGTTCAATTGTATGACATCACTCTCGTTGCCACTTCTTTGCATGCTGCCTTGTCTCCTCTGCACGCCGCAAGATCGTAAGGGCAAAACCGACGATGAGCGTCACGGTTCCCACCCAGACAAGGTTGATCATCGGCTTAATGCTTGCTTCCACCACGAGCGTTTCGTCGCGTTGTGGCGCGGTGGGGTCGTTCGGCATCTTGATGCTCAATTCTACGCGCGATTTGGAACGGTCCTCACGATCCGGTAGAATCCGCACCAGATTGAATTCATACACCGATCCGTTGGCGGCAGTGTAGGAAACGGGAGTAAAAACCGGTCCTTCCCCCGAGTTGGTCATAGTGAGCGTCAGCGCAGATTTCTTCTTTCCTTCCAGAATATCAAGGTTGACGTTGATGACAAAGTTTCTCCCTTCCAGCATTGCACCCCGTTCGAATGCGTTGAAATCGAACTCACGAAACTTCACGTTGAAACCACCGACCGGCCGTTCTTCCCCTTTTTGGAGCGTCAATGTCTCTTCCTTCGGACCTGCTGCCTGTTCAACCGACACAGGGGACACATAGAAATCTTTGCTCAAGAAGTTGATGAGATCCGGATGACGAAGGGTGGATTGTTCGCTGAAGTGCATGGAGGGTGCAACCTTCTTCTTTACGTCACCACGAACCACCTCGATGTCGAATGCAAATCGGTCACGCTCTAAAGGACGATAGCCCGTGTACGTCATCGTGTAGCCGAGTGCAGTGACCGGCTTATTTTTTTCCAGCGTGACTGTCGCCTTGTCGTCATAGCGCTCAGAAGTGATGAAGCCGAGACACATCACAGCAATGCCAATGTGAGCGATGGAACCGCCGACGAACTTCGGATTTCCGCGGTAGATTCCATACCCCACCTGGATGTTCGCAAAGAGCGAGAAGGCGGAGCAGAACGCGAAGAGCAAAATCTCGATCTCTTCCCATCCCATAAGAAGAATGAGGCCTGTCAGGATGACTGAGAGGATCGTTGGCCACATCAGACTCTTCAGGAGCGAGCCGGCTTTTGAGTGCCGCCACCAAAGCAACTGACCAAGTCCCGACAAGAGCGTCACGGCGATTCCGAGGGGAAGGTTGGTTCGCACATAGTACATAATCTCAACCGCCGATGCTTTGCCTTTCAAGATCGTCGTGATGATCGGGGATGAAGTGCCGATGGCCACGAACAGTGCCATAAAGCTCAGAGCAAAGGCCCCCAGGAAGAGTGCGAACTCGCGGGAAACGAATGAATGCTCGACGGGAACCTTGGGCATTTCCCTTATCCGGAAAAAGAGGAGTCCAAAGGCGATGGTTCCGAACAGAGCGATGCAGGCCAAGAGCAGCCAGTACACCCACATGCCGGGATCGACGAACGAGTGAACAGAGGTATCACCCAACACGCCACTTCGTGTCAGAAACGTGCTGTACAACACCGTCAGAAACGTCAAGATGCTGAGCACAAAATTTGTCTTGACAAATGCACCACTCTTTCGTTGCGTCAACGTCGTATGGATCGAAGCAACGGAGAGCAACCATGGAACGAGCGATGAGTTTTCAACGGGATCCCATCCCCAGAATCCTCCCCAGCCAAGCGTTTCGTAGGCCCAATATCCTCCCAGTATGATTCCCGTTCCCAATACCATTGCACCGAAGACCAACCACGGTGTTGCAACGCGAATCCAGGAATTGTAATCTCGCTTCATCAATCCGGCAATGGCGTGTGCGTAAGGGACGGCCATGGCGGAGAAACCGATGAAGAGGATGGGCGGATGGATCACCATCCAATAATTTTGCAGAAGCGGATTCAGACCCTTTCCTTCCACCGGGTAGCGCGCCCAGACGCTTTTTGCGGCATCGAGCACAAAGTAATTGGTCACTCCAGCGGGAACGGGTCCTGTTCGAATCAGATCGTTTGGAAACGCCTCCCAGATAAATGCGAACGGATTCTTTACCACTAGCATGAGAAGGAGAAAGCCCAGGATGAGCGAGTAGATCGACATGACGTGAGGCTCGTAGTCGTTTTCGGACGCATACTGCATCAAGAAAACGCCGATCAGCGACGTGAAGAGCGCCCAGAGCATAAAGCTTCCCTCCTGTCCGGCGTAAAACGTCGAAATGAGAAGGGAGAGCGGGAGATCGGTCGAGCTGTAGTTCCAGATATACGTATACTGGAACTGATGGGTAAGAATGAGATAGAGGAAGATGGCCGATGCAGTCATCAACGAGAGGGTCGCGAGATGGTACCCTCCCCGGCCGAACGTCAGCCAGCGCGTGGTGCCGGTCCGATGAACCTGATAGTAACAAAACGCTGCTGCGAGGGCAGCGAGAAACGCAAGTTTGACGATGAGTGCGCCAATCTGGCCTAAGAGCATGTCCCCTCCTACGGAACGACGATTAAATCAAAGCGATTTCTTTACTGCTTCTGCATCTCCATCATACTTCGAGGGGCATTTTGTGAGAATCTCCGTGGCGTGAAATTCTCCATCCACAAACCTCCCTTTCGCAACGATGCTTTCAGCGATCTCGAAGTTGTTGGGCTTGGCGCCCTCCAACACGACCTTTACCGTTCGGTCGCTGTCATCTTTCATATAGAACGTGAACTTGACCTGCTCTGCATCGAACGATGTCGGTTGTTCCCGCACCCACACACCTTTCACCTGTGCGCGTTTGTTCGATCGCTCCGCGGTCGCGAAATCCATGTATTCGACGTTCGACTCAAGAAAATTCACCGCACCGATGGCGATTCCCAGCACGACTACCACTAATCCTACGACGACTTTGACATTCATGCCTCTACCCTTTCTTGAAATGCTTTTCCAATTGCTGAATCTTCTTATCAAGGCGCAGCAGATAGCCGACGATGCCAATCCAGATCAACAGTACAACGCCGAGAACGATATACATCTGATTCGTACTGAGAAACTCTTCCACTGAATCCTCTATGACTGATGATGTGAGCGTTCGTATTCGAGCTTCGCCGTCTTGATCTTCATTTGCAAAAGCCATATAAACAACAGTGTAAATCCGGCGAGTGAGATGTAAAAAATGACGCGCATATTCGGTGCAATCATGTTCGACTCAAACAGCGGACCTTTCCCGGAAGGATCCCCTTTGGAACCGGGATGCAAGCCCGGCATCATTCGGGGCATCACAAAGATAAAGAAGGGGGCCGTTAGGCCCGAAATGATAGCGTACACCGCTGAAAGAGAGGCCCGCTTTTCCTCCGATTCGATGGCAGAGCGAAGGGCGAAATACGCGCCGTAGATCAACAACAGGATGAAAATCGAGGTTTGACGTGGATCCCAATTCCAGAACGAGCCCCAATTGAAGCGCGCCCAAAGCGCACCGGTCACCGTCGCAAGAACGCAAAACAGGAGACCAAGACCGGCCGATGAGACCGATTTGAAATCGTACTCCAGTTCCTTCGTCCGGAGATAGCGGAATCCAAAGTACGTCGAAACAAGGAAGGCGAGCACGGCCGTCCATGCCACCGGGACGTGAAAGAACAGATTACGCGCCTTATCCTCTAACCCGGGAATGATCGGAAATTCAAAAAAGCCCTGAGGATTCGCCGAAAGCGGTATCCCAAGTCCCGCAACGATCACAAACGTAATCAGGAGAATGGAGCCGAATTTGACGTACCTCATCTCAGTCCTTCCAGACATAATCGAACAGAAGATACGAGCCCGCCGTCATCACAAGGATGTAGCCGACCAGCACCTGAAAATCACCCGTTGCCTCCGCCAGTGGCTCCCCTTCGAGCGCCCGAGCGGTAGCATTCATTACGGTCATCAGAAGTACGATCAGGATGGGAAACGAGAGAACAGGATAGAGCGTTCCCCTCGTGTTCGCTTTCGCCACGATCGCAGCAATGATGGTGGCGGCAGAGGCAAAACCCAGGCTTCCCAGCACTACCGTCATGAGGAAAATCGATCCTGATTTAATTACAAAAAATTCCGAAAACACGATCAAGTACAGGATCGTTACCGCAAGGGTCAGGGAGAGGGTCAGCGCCGTGTTGAAGAGCAGTTTCCCGAAATATACCGTGCCCGGTGACGCGACCAGCTGAAGCGTCATCGTCGTTCCCCGTTCCTCTTCGCTCACAAAGATGCGCGAAAGGCTCGACATCGCCGTAAAGAAAACCACCACCCAGTACATGCCTGAGAGGATGGTCGGACTTGGTTGGTCCGCTCGAAGTGCGAACAGGATCGTCGCAACCGAGGTCACGACGAACATCACAAGGGCGTTCAATGCATAGCGCGTCCGCAATTCAGAGCGGACATCCTTCGATAGCAGCGCAAACGTGCTGGCAAACGCGCTCATACGGGCTTCAACATACGAAAATGTTGGAGGAAGGGCAAGGAGTTCACATCAGCCTCCCACTCGAAGAGCTCGCGTACACCATCCTGCCTCTTCCTCATCGTTCGTAGCCACGATCAGGATGCCTTCTCTTCGTTGAGTCGCCACGATTTGCCGAACGACTTCGATTCCTTCGGCATCAAGATTTGAAGTCGGCTCGTCCAGAAACAAAACTGCAGGTCTGTGCAACAACGCAAAGGCGTATTTGAGGCGTTGTTTCATGCCCGAAGAGTAGCCGCGCACAAAATCATCTTTGCGCAACGCCAAACCGAATTGTTTCAGCAATTCCTCTGCACGGGCTTCCGCAGGCAGTCCATGAGCCCGAATGCGGGAGAGGACCATCAAATTCTCAAGACCGGTGAACTCATCGTACAACTGAAGATAGGGAGAAACCAGTCCGATGTGTGATCGCACTTCATTCTCGCTGAGCGTTCGTTCACCGATCTTGTATGTGACCGATCCTCTCGTTTGTGTGAGAAGGCCGGCAAGAATCTTGATAAGGGTCGATTTCCCGGATCCGTTGCGTCCAGTAATGGCAAGAGAATCCCCTCCTGAAAGTTCGAAGGAGAGGTCGTGAAATATCGTCCGCCGCTGGAATTCCTTCGCCAGCCCTGTTGCGATGAGATGAATGTCGTTCACTTGAGAACCGCCACCTTCCATCGGAATTCTTCGTCTCCACACCGCGCTACAACGAAGTAAACACCCGTGGAGAGTTTGGAAGAAAGATCACTCGATGGAACAAAAATCACCTTCTTCCCAAACGATTCAACGACCGGATAGCGACCAGAGTAGGCGAGGTCGAGCGAGGCGTCGAGAAAAAACACTTCGGCATCAACCGAAGATACATCCCCCACAGGCAATGTGAGTTTACTCGTTTCCTGCACGCGAATCGGATTTGGTGCAACCTCGGCCAACATACTTGCATTCTGACGAGTCGATGACTCCAGATACATGATGCGCCAAGACCGAGCATCACCGGAAAAACCGGCCGTCAATCCCTTTCCCAGTCTCTGCGAGGCGTGAGAGGTATGACCGGGTGTCAAGACGATTTCATAAGGTCGCGGATTGGATTCACTGCTCATCGCTGCGCTCACCTCGACGTTTGCAACAGTCGCTGTAATCGTGTCGCTCGAGAGATCGAACTGAACCGACTGGAGGCTCAGAGCGTAAGCCGAAGAGGCGACGGTTGTTGTTGTTCCCGTATAAGTCGAAGTGATGTTCGGAAGTAATCGCGGGTACAGATGTCCCTCCGGATAGAAGCGCAAGGTGTCAGCGCGGTCTGCAGTATAGAAGTTCCACGTCCCGAACAACGCAAACTCGGTCGTCAGATCGGTGCCTTTCGTTCTTAAGACACGCTCAAGCGTCGCGAGGACCGGTGCAGATCGCATTCCTTCCCACACCTCGCGCATCACTCCTAATCCGAAACGGCGGGCGAGAAAGTGCGCAAACACGGACCGTTCATAACCGAAGTAGGTGGCGAGTCCGTAGCTTGTGAATGGATACGAGCGTTGTGTGTGAAGTTCGCGAAATCCACGGAAGAAGGAGGGAAGGTCGAACAAATAGTCATTGATCTCATCGAATATGACGTCTTCCATCCACACCGCACTCAGCTCATAAAAATAGAAATCGTACCGAGGGACGGAGCTCCAGATGCCGGTTGTTCCGATTTGCACGGCATGATGAAATTCGTGGGCAGCCGTCACTCTCAAACCGTCAAGACCCGGCGTGCGGTAACCGAGATAGTCGTTATCGACTTCAATGAACGTCGCATATCGTTGCGTCGGTCCTCCCGGAATGGCATCGTTCGGCGTCCACAAAGTCTGACCGAACATTCCGCTGCCGAGATCACCAATATAAATGTCGTACTCATTCCCTCCCCCCTGTCCGTTATCGAGCGGCGGAGGGGCGTAACCAAGGTGCTCGACCTGCAGGCGCCAGACATGATCAAAGATTGCTGCAACAGAATCGACATACTCCTGCTGCGTGCCCGGCTTCTGCATCGGGATGCCGGTAGAAGTGATCATCGCCGGCGTGTGAACACCACTCGTGTCATAGTGTATGCGAAATCTACCTGACGGGCTTAGCCGCGAGGTCTGACGCTCAGGCCGGACGAGAAGGCTGCTCACCTCGCTTTTGGCCATCGATGAAAGATTGCTCCACTCGGCGTGTACAAGCGCAACAAGCGACGTCCCGCACTTGACGGTTCGGCTGGGATCTGCCACCCCTTCCTGGGTCGCCAAGATCCTTGCTGCCGTTTGGACAAACCTCGTTTGCTCCTGGCCGATTCCAAACGTGCACGTGAGAAGAAGCAGGCTGGTGACCCAAAGCGCACGTCTGGTCATTGTATTCCTTGACGAAAGAACATCGTGCCGTTATAGAGTTTCACGCTTCCTTTCTCCGTCGCCGTCACCACGAGATCGGCGATGCCGTCGCCGTCGAGGTCGCCAGCCGCGAAATGACTTTGGCGTGGAACTGGAAGAATTACACGAAAAGACTCGAATGATCCCTGTCCTGCCCCCCGCATCCATCCCAGAACATTTTTTGCTGAATCATTCCAAAGAATATCGATACGACGGTCACCATCAAAATCTCCGACCTGCAGCTGTGAACGGTCGGCAATTTGGACTTCCAGGGCGAGCGTATCTGGCGGAAAGAAGGTGCCGTCTCCCTTCCCGCGGACGATCTTCAGCACTTTTGTGATGAGAGGGAAGGAAAGGAGAATATCTTCAAAACCGTCACCGTCGAAATCGGCGTTCCAGAAGTAGCTCTTCTGAATTTGCTTTTCGGGCATCTCGTAGGAGAAGACTTTCTGTCGGAATGACATGATGGAATCTCCCAACGAGACCGCAAATTCATTTTTTCCGGCCGCGTTGCGAAAGAGATAAGCGACATCCAGACGACCGTCGCGATTTAAATCCGCCACAGTTGCACCGAGAAGTGCATTCGGTATCGTCAATCGAAAATTGCGTTCAATGAAGCGCTGTGGACCAAGCTGTTGAAAGTAGGACAACGCCGGGGTCGTGGTCGTTCCTGAAGCGGTATAACAAAAAAACTCCACCACATTCGGATGACTGACATCCCACGAAAGTAATTCCGCGTCCCCTCCTGTAGGAATGACATAGTTCACCGTTGAGCGGTCCCGAAGATCGAGGGTAAAGTATGACACGTGCGCGTGTTGAGGGTACGAAATAAGAAAGCGCGCAACCGAATCGACCGTCGAATGATACCCAAGGTAACGTGGATTCTCGGCGAGCGTGAAGGTGACGTGACCCGCAAAGGTTCCCCGACCTCGATTGAAGTAAACGGAGAGCGTATTGCTCCCCGCGTTCACCAATGCGATATCGTTCCATCCATCGGCATCGATATCGGCGATGACAACGCCACGGGGGCGTACGCCTGTTACGAATTCGAGTGAATCGTGCAGGGCGTACGGTCTCTCGGCAGATCGATAGATCAGCAGCTGCCTCCCCTCCCTGTCGAGGAGCAGCGCATCTGCCACGCTGTCGCCATCCAGATCTGTAAATTCTGCCTTTTGAATATCGGTCGGCGCGGCGAATTCAACCGGCGGCGTTATGAATTGCTCACCTGTGTTATAGAATACCTGAAGTGAGGAGGGTTTTGTCAGTCGCATCAGATCCAGAAATTGTTTTCCGAAAAGATCGACAAGCGAGATCGAGACGGTCTGCCGATCAAGCGGGAGACTCTCTCGCAGTTGGAAATCACCTAATCCATCTCCATACAGCACCTCAATTCTGGGAGGTTGTTGAAGAGAGAGCAGCAGATCAAGATGACCTTTGGCAGTAAGCGTTCCGGACAAAAGCCTCTTCAATTCGCCGCGAACGGGGATCGCTGATTGATCAAGGAATTTGCCCTGTCCTACTCCGTACAAAAGATGTATTTCGCTTTGTACCCAGTCATAGATGATCAAATCGAGCAACCCGTCGTCGTTGAGATGTGCTAGGGTCGCAGCTCCGGCAGGTGTATCAGGATAGATCACTTTCCCTGCACGGAAACCGCCGCGTCCGCTTCCCAGATAAGGATAGATTCCCGGAGTCTCACGGTCAAAGACAAGCAGATCGGGACGACGGTCATTGTTGATGTCGCCGATCAGAATATTGGTGGGACTGACGCGTGTTGTGAGCAGGGTCGTGCCTTGCAGTGAATCACGTAGAGGATGATTGATCCGCCATAGACGCTTTTCCCGCTCATTGATAAACAACACATCCTTCACTCCATCGCCATCTACATCTTCGAACAGCATTTGATCGAAGGCGAATGGAAGCGACCATTCGGACGCCGATTGTACGTGAATGGTTGAATCGATATTGATAACGGCCAGCTGTCGGGTGCTGGGGTGAGCCAACAGAACGTGCGTGGAAGATGGATGTCGTGCGAGGAGAAGGAATTGCTCATACCTGCCGGGGAGGGGGAGGCTGTGGACTCGTCCGAAGATGACCTCGTGAGTTTGTCCCGACGATTGGGTTGTCGAAAGCCACCACGAGATAAGCGTTGCGGCAAGAAAGTGAGAAGAGCGGTGTACAACGTCAGGTGGGATTCGCACGGATGTTCAACGTGTTACCGGATCGATCGTCAGTGTGCGCGCATGAGCGCATGGCATCATCGCGCCTTTCTGTGTGTCAGGCGGAGTTCACGACGCCGTGCAGCATCGGCGAAGCGACGTTTTTCTTCCTTCGTGACCGCTCGAATGGGGGCAATCGGGACCGGTTTACCGTCGTCGTCGATGGCCACGAACGTCAAGTAAGCACTGTTCGCGTGGCGTTTTTCGCCCGTAAGCAAATTTTCCTTCGTGACGCGAACGCCGACTTCGAGAGACGTATGGAACACACGATTGACCGAGGCCTGGAGAATAACAACCTCCCCCTGCTTGATCGGTTGAAGAAAGTGCAGTTCATCCACGGATGCGGTCACACACACACGATGACTATGGCGGGAAGCTGCAATGGCCGCGGCAATGTCGATCAGATGCATCAATCTTCCCCCCAACAGGTTCCCCAAGCGGTTCGTGTCGTTCGGCAGAACCATCTCAGTCATTTCGACCTGAGATTCCTTCACGGTGCGGAGTCGGGGACGGGACATCGGTTAGCGACTCTCCAGCGAGGATCGCTCAACGCCGAATCCAGTTTCCTTCTCCGCCGCATTCCGGCCGCTTTGTGAAAGTTGGGAGAGGATATCCAGGCGCAATTGTTCCGCCTCTTCTTTCAGTGAACTGTTCGGATACTTCGAGAAAAATTTTTCGATCTCCTCCTTTGCCTCAAGGTAGCGCTTGCGTCGCAGCATGGCTTCTGCTTTCTTCAACTGCGCGTGTTCGGCGTACGGTGAGTCGTAGTACTTCTCCAACACGAAATCGAACGAGTTAAGCGCGGCCCGAAAATATTCCATCTTCATGTAAATGATGCCGTTCTCGTATTCTTTCTTTGCAAGCTTGGTATGAAGCTCGGAAATCTTCTGCTCCGCGTCCGAGACCAGCGGATCGGTGGGATGATACTCGATGAACGTTTGAAATTCATCAATCGCACGGCGAGTGAATTCCTGATCGAGATGAGACGGCGGAGAGAGATGATAGTAACAGAGAGCACGTTGATATCTTGCGCGGGGAACGAATTCGCTTGTGGGCATTGTCCGAATCAGTGATTCGTACTCATACGCCGCAAGTTGATACTCTTCTCGCTTAAAGTACGATTCACCAATATAAAACTGAGCATCGTCGGCAAGGGTACCCCCCTGGAACTGAAGGGTGACGATCTTAAATTCCTCGATCGCCGCGAGATAGTCTTCATCATTGAACAATCTCATCGCCCGCGCGAAGCGCTCCTCGGCGCTTAGTTGCTGCAGCTCTTCGCTCGCTTCACATCCCGCGAACGTGAACAGAGCGATCGCCGTCACGACAGTCGAAACTACTCTAATCAATCTTTTCCAGCCTGACAAAATAGCCTCCGTTCTCCGCTACCAGCGGAACGTTCGACAGAGCACGTATTCGTTCAACGATTATATCTGCTTCCTCCCCACGTTCAAGAAACTCGGGCTGTTTCCCTGCACGAATCGGGAGAATCTGAACCGAGCGTACCATCACCCTGCCGGAAGATTTGCCGAACGCCATCTTTACGCCAAACGACCGCTGCGTCCATTCGTGCTGCGGTTGGTAGAAAACAAAATTCCCGAGCGAATAGAAAAGAAGCTTCCCCTTGTAGAGCTCGATACCTTGCGGCACGTGAGGATGATGTCCCCAGACAGCATCGGCCCCAGCATCGATGAACCATCGCATCTGGCGCAGCGTTGCCTCCGGTGGCAAATCCACGTATTCCCGACCACCGTGGAAGCTGATGATCACGAATTCGGCTTGCCGGCGCGCAAGATCAATTTCCTTTCGAGCTCGCAGCTCATCGTATAACGAAATCCTCCCTTTCCACTCCCCTTGCTGATTCACAAACTGAGTATATGCCAGAACAGCCAGACGTATGCCGTTATGTTCAATCACGCGAGGCGCAAACACCTCCTCCTCACTTCTGGAGGTGCCTACAAAAGCTATTCTCTGATCCTCCAGAAAATCGATCGTCTCCTTCAATCCTTTCAGACCGTAATCGAAGGCGTGATTGTTGGCAGTCGAAACGACTGTTACGCCAGCCCATTTCAACGAGCGTGCACCTTCGGGAGGACCACAGAAAATGAGGTTATCTTTCGGATGCTGCGTTTCGCCCCCTTGATCCGAAAGAGGACTTTCAAGATTCACGAACACCACATCCGCCGCTTCGAGTCGTTGCTTGACAAGCTTGAACGGATACTCGAACCGACCACGCAACAGTTCCTGACCCACCGACCTCCCCAGATTCACGTCGCCAAAAGCGAGCACGGTGATCGTGGTATCACGGTCACCCGGCCGGCTCCAACTCTCTCCCGCCCGCAGCACGAACACAACAGCGCAGACCGTCAGCCGCCAGGCGATCAACTTCTCACCGTGAAGAAAAGATAGACGATCAGAAAAGTTCCCGTCACCAAAAGAATGGGTCGAATGAACCTCTCGAAGAACGACGAAGGAGATTCCTCATCCGTCGTGATCATCACCCCTTCCGCCCCCTTCTCCGGTACGACATCCTTCGTCTCCTTCACGAACGGCCCTACATAGGTTGCCGTTCGTTCCGTTCCCGTCTCCCATCTCGCCTCAAGGCTCGTCCGCACCGTTCGATCGAAGCCTCGTTCCGGCCGAGCACGATACCAGACGCTGGCTTCGAGTTCGTCGATACGGAGAGTCAAGCTCGATTCTTCTTTCTTCGCTCCAATCACAACCATGTGTCCGGATCGTTGAAAGACGTCGATGAAGGCGTTCTCAAGAAGCGTCGGCATCTTCGAGCGACCGACGATCAAACGGATCATCTGAGGTGGATTACCCACTGTGGGGAAGGTGCGGGAAATCTCTTCCGCCATCTCACGATAATGCCTGCGAACCACGCTCACCACGTCAGGCGGAACTTGGGCCGACATCTCCAGCATCGGCAGGAGCACGAGCACGATTATCGCCGCGGCAGAGTGAAGGAAGATCCGGCGCATCAGGCGTAAATGCCGCGCATTTTGAGAGTACGTGCAACTTTATCGATCGCAAGTATGTACGCGCCGATACGGAGGGATACCTTAAACCGCTCGGCCGTTTCGTAAACTGCATGGAACGCTTCGGTCATCATGCGCTGTAATCTGCCGTTGACACGATCCAACGACCAAAAGTAGCCGACGCGGTCCTGTACCCATTCAAAATAGGAGACGGTCACACCCCCTGCGTTTGCCAGAATATCGGGAATGACGAGCACCCCTTTTTCCTGCAGAATGGGATCGGCCTTTGCTGTCGTCGGTCCGTTCGCCCCCTCACAAATGATCTTCGCTTTGATCCTCGCTGCGTTCCGGTGTGTAATCTGATCTTCCCTTGCTGCGGGAACGAGAACGTCACATTCTAGCTCGAGAAGCTCTTCGTTGGGAATCTTCTCCGCACCAGGGAAACCCGCGAGTGTTCGATTCGTGCGGACCCAGTCGAGCGCTTTATCGACGTCAATCCCTTTCTTGTTCACAAATGCACCGCTGATGTCTCCAATGCCGATGATCTTGCATCCCTGAGAGCGGAGGAGTTGAGCCGTCACTGAACCTACGTTGCCGAAACCTTGCACCACCACAGTCGTGTCTTTCGGCTTCATTCCCATCTTCTCCATCGCAGCAAGCGTCGCAATCATACATCCTCTTCCGGTTGCTTCACGTCGTCCAAGCGATCCACCCAGCAAGAGCGGTTTGCCGGTCACAACCGCCGGTTCGGTTCGACGGACATGCATGCTGTAGGTATCCATCACCCATGCCATCACCTGCTCATTCGTATTCATGTCGGGTGCAGGAACGTCGCGATCGGGACCAAACACTTCGATAAGGTTGGATGTGTAGCGTCGTGTAATCTTCTCAAGTTGCAGAAGACTCAGCTTGGACGGATCGCATCGGACTCCCCCCTTGGCGCCGCCGAACGGGATGTTCATGATGGCGCATTTCCAGGTCATCCACGCAGCAAGTGCCTTCATCTCATCCAAATTTACGTCGGGGGCATAACGGATTCCCCCTTTGGAGGGGCCGAGAATGTCGTTATGAATGACGCGATATCCCTCGTAGACCTTCACCTCGCCGTTATCCATCGCAATGGGGATGGAAACGATCACCTGCCGCACCGGCGTCTTCAAGTATTCATACACGCCCGGATCAAGATGAAGCAAATGGGCGGCCACGTCGAATCGCTGCATCATCGATTCGAACGGATTCTCCTTATCTAAAATCGGAGCGGGTTCCCGATAGACGTAAGGCTGTTGAGTCGTCATGAGGTCGAGCACGTTAGGCAACGATTACGAGATGCCGCCCATAGCGATCTGTTCTAATCGTGCAATGCGCTCCTCCATCGGCGGGTGGGTTGAGAAAAGCTTCAGAACCCCGCCGCCTCGAAGTGGATTGACGATGAAGAGATGTGCCGTCGCGGTTCCAGCCTGTTCCATCGGATATCGTTCGACCCCGGCGTGGAGTTTACGTAGAGCGTTTGCCAGGCTGAGGGGCCGTCCGCAAATCCTGGCTCCCCCTGCGTCAGCGGCAAATTCGCGGGAACGGGAAACGGCAAATTGGATCAACATAGCCGCAATGGGAGCGAGAATAAGCAAGAGCAGTTCTCCGATTGGATTCGAATGCTCACGATCTCTCTGGCCGCCGGTAAAGATGGACGCCCACATCGCCATACGGGTGAGGAAGGTGATGGCACCTGCCATAGCGGCAACGATCGTTGCAATGAGGATATCACGATGCTTAATGTGTGCCAGTTCGTGGGCCATCACCCCCTCAAGCTCATCATCGCTGAGCATATTGAGGATGCCCTCGGTGGCTGCGACGGCCGCATGCTGCGGGTTGCGCCCCGTCGCAAAAGCGTTCGGGTTTTGACTCGGAATAATATAGACGCGGGGCATTGGAAGCTCGGCCTGGACGGCAAGTTTCCGCACCATGTTATAGAGCCGCGGTGCATCTTGCTCCGTTACCTCCTTGGCGCCGTATGACATCAGCACGAGCTTATCCGAGAACCAATACATTCCGAAGTTTATCAGAAGCGAGAAAGCGAACGCCATGAACAGCCCCTGCTCCCCGCCAAACCATTGACCGATGAACATCAACAGTCCCATCAACAGGACCATCAGGCCGACCGTTTTGACCATATTCATAGTACACACCTCCTAAATAATAATGAACAATCGTCCGCAATCCTTTAAAAATGCGGCACAAAGTTATAAAAAAAAGGGATAGCAAACAACCGGCCTGTACGTGTGAAATGCCGGTTTCGATGTGTAGAACACACTTTCAGGAAGGAGAGTTGCAAAACGAACCAGATTACGATCGCTGCTGAGAGATGCGTCGAAGGGTGTGTTGGACCAGATCAAGGTCCTCATCCAGAAGGTGGCGGGAAAAGCGACGCGCTCGACGAATATCCCGAGATGTCGCGTGACCGACAATAAGGTCTTCCGCAAAGAACTTAGCCGTTACGCTCATTTCACCACTCGGTTGAACGAGCATCGATCCGCCCCAGAAATTCACCCCGTCTTCAAATCCCACACGATTACTGAAGGCGACGTACGAGCTCAACAACCGCGCGTAGACGCGCTGATGTTCATGATTGACCGAAGCCGTGTGAAGCTCACGTGCCTTTCCGGCAATGCGCGTCGGACTGGCCGTCAGACACAGCAACACTTCGGCGCCGTCTTGCACTAAGAGATAAGGAAGCGAAAGATGCCACGCATCCTCGCAGATCAAAACGCCGAACTTGCCGTGTTTCGATGTGAATGCGCGAATCGACTCTCCCCGGCTGAAGTATCTGCCTTCCTCAAACATCCCGTACGTGGGAGGATAGATCTTTCGGTGCACATGAAGAACCTCACCCCCCTCCAGCACCAGTGCAGAATTGTAGATGGCATGATTCTCCGCACTCTCAACAAATCCCAACACAATGCTGACCGATTTACTGGCCCGAATCAAGGGTCGCAACAAGGCGTCGCCGGGACGGAGCGCCACCTCCCATGCGAGATCGCGAAGGGTGTAACCGGTCAGACTCAATTCCGGGAACAGAATCACTTGCGCATTCTTTTGGACGGCACGTTCGATTGCGTCAAGATGCCGCTCCAGGTTCGCCTTGAGATTTCCAACCTTCGCGTCGGTTTGGGCAATGGCGATCTTCATGTTCATCCTGTTTTCAGGCAGTTTGGGCTTATCGAACTCCGACCACGTTTGTCAATTCATTCGTATCGTCCGCTTTTCGCGGATAGTGCAATTCCAGTACCTTTCCCACCTCCTCCACCGCACGCAGGATTCCTTCTTTGAAGCGTTGCTCTTTGAAATGCCCCACGAGATCGTCAGCTATTCGTTGCCACACTTCCGGATCCACTTTCTTGTGAATCGATTCGTCGGCCAACACTTCCAGCTCATGATCTTCCAACAGAATGAGGATCAGGACGCCGTTCCGATCTCTTGTCTTGGAAATACCCAGTCGCACAAACTCCCGCCGAGCGATTTCATCGATGCTCAGTTTTTTTTCCGACCGTTCGCGTCGCTGTCGGATCTCCACACGGATTTCGCCGGAGGTCGACGCTTCCGCTCGTCCAATCGCATCGGCAATCTCTCGGAAGTCCGATTCAGTAAAAAACTTCTTAACCAGGTTCGCCATGGCAGCTCAAGAGAGGTCGATCATCCGGATGTCTTTGATGTATTGAACGGTCTTGTCTTCCCTGAGGTTGTTCAACTTCTCCATCTTCGATTCAATGCGTTCGACATTGTCCTTGATGATTCCAAGATACTTGATCCCTTTTTCGGAGTTCTCCTTTGCCATCAAGTCCTGCACGATCTGCTTCATTTCGCTCAACGGCGCCGTAATTTCCGAACTGATACCGACCACCAGTTCTTGCATTGCCTCGAGCCGCTTCTTGCGGATCTCCAATTCGGCAACTTCCCGCTGAAATTTTCTTCTTTCGACAACACTCATGATCGTCTTCGGAAGAACCGGCGTACTGATCTCTTCTTTCACGAGGTAATCTTCGACGCCAAGCTTCATCACCTCCACGGCAAGGTTCATATCCTTGTTCACAGTCAGAAAGATCACGGGAAGATCGATGTTCTTTTCTTTGAGAAGTTTCGTCACTTCGAGGCCGTTGATACCCGGGAGGAAATAATCCATCAAGATGAGATCCAATTCCTTGTTCTGCTCTGCCTCACGGATGCCATCGCTCCCATTATCTTTCCAGATAACATCGACCCGTGCTTCTTCGTATTTATCGAGATAGAGCTGGACCAACTTCGCGAAGGCCGCATTGTCTTCGATCAGTAACACTTTAATTCGTTCACCGGAGTTCATGGTCATTTCCGTGACGGTAGTCGTGCGATCGTGGACCAATAGTCGTGAAAGGTCTTGACAACGGTTCCGAACTCTTGAAGGAGGACCGACTTCGATACGTAGCTACTCGCTCCAAGTTCGTACGCGCGCCGGATGTCTTCCTCTCGATCCGAACTGCTGATGACGATCACGGGGATCCCCTTTGTCTTCTCCGACCCCTTCAGCCTGCGCAGCACTTCCCGCCCGTCGATGCGTGGAAGATTGAGATCAAGAAAAATCAAATCGGGAGATGGGCCAACTTCGGACAGCCCGCCCGTCAGAAACTCCAACGCCGCAGCACCATCGTCATAGTACATGATCCTATGCTGCCCCCCGTTCTGCTGGAAAGCCCACTGGAGTATCTTCGCGTGATCGTGGTTATCGTCGATTAAGAGAATATGAAGGGGATGGTTTTGCTCAGCCAACGGCATCCTCCCAGACTCTGGGCAATGTAAAATAGAAGGTCGATCCTTCACCAACTGTCGATTCTACCCAGATGCGTCCACCGTGCGCCTCGATAATCTTTTTCACGATCGTTAGGCCGGCTCCCGACCCTTCAAACTCGTCTCGTTTGTGGAGCCGCTGGAAGATCATAAAGATTTTGCTGAAATATTCCGGTTCGATGCCGATGCCGTAATCACGAATGTAAAAGCGAACTTCTTCCGGATTCGACTCTGCACCGATCTCTACCTTGGGATTCGGTTTATCGGAAAACTTAATCGCATTCGAGAGCAGGTTGCGGAACACGATGCGCATATGTGCGTCCACGGCGGCCACTTCCGGTAGCGAAGGCTGAACGATCACCGTGACCTTCCGTTCCCGGATGGAAAACTGAAGCTCCTCGAGAATATCGCGAATAAGCCGGGCGACATTGATCGTCACCTTCTTCTCCGCCAATTTGGTCACACGAGACAGCTGAAGCAGCTCCTCAATCAGCCGCTTCATGTGCGTGCACGAATCGACGATGGAGCGAATATATTCCCGTCCTGGCTCGTCGAGCATGTGAAGATACTCATGTCGGATCATCTTTGCATAGCCTTCTACACTGATCAGCGGCTCCTTCAGATCATGCGACACAACGTAGGTGAAGTCATCCAGCTCCTTGTTGCGAGCCTCGATCTCTTGTGATTTCGAAATCGTCTCCTGATACAAATTGGCTTTTTCAATCGCGATCCCCACAACGTTGGCTATGCTCTGCAACAACGCGAGGTGATCTTCAGAGTACTGGTTGAGAGTGTAGGATTGGACGGACATCACACCGATGGTGTGATCTTTGGAGAACATCGGCACATACATCAGCGACGCAGAAAAACGATCGCGATTGCCAAATGCAACGTACGGCGACCGTTCCGGCAAGACTGTGCGAAGCTCTAAGATGGGCTTCCGTTCACGAATGACTTTCGACGTCGCCATTGTCTCATCCAGCGGCATCGTTGTCCCCTGCACGTCGAAAACTCTCTTTTCCCCATCCACAAGGTCCACCATGTAGATAGGTTTCACGAGATTCTTGCGTTCATCATACATTTCGATGAAGAATGCATCGAGCGATATGACTTTTTCGATTTGATCATGCGTGATACGGGCAATTTCGTTTGTGTCGAATGTATCGGTCAATGCACGGGTCAGATCATACAATACCTGGAGGCGCTGAAGTTGACGACCCAGCTCTGCACGGGAGGTCTGCCGCTCGGTGATATCCCGCGCGATGTTCACCATCAGCACCGGATCCCCCATGCTGTTTCGGAGTAACGTGGTGTTAAGACTCACTGCAATGCGGTCGCCGTTCTTTCGCAACCAGGTGATGTCGAAATCGCGCAGCACGTTGTTCTCGCGCAGCTTGTCCAACCATCCGATATACGACCGCAGATCCTCCTCCGGCACCCACGGGTATGGGATCTCAACTCCGAATGCCTCCCGGCGGGAGTAGCCGGTCAGCCGCTCAAATTCATCGTTCACATCCAAGACCTTTCCCTGCAGGTCAGTAATGACGAGCGCATCCACCATCGAGTTCACGACGTTGCGCAAAAGGCCTTCCGAGTCGGTGAGCCGACGCTCAAGCTCTTTCCTATCGGTAATGTCGTTGATTGACACAATGAGAGCAGGAGCGTCATGGAACGCGCTCATGCTCAACGTCATCTCCACATCGATGGTCGTTCCGTTCTCACGCAGCATCCGCGTCTCAAAGCGGGTCGGGATGGTCTCGCCGCGAAACGCGCGCTGCTCAAGTACGGTGAAAAACATCTTCGAACTCTCATCCAGGAACGTGCGTATCTCCTTCCCGAGCAGGTCGTCACTTGCCCGATAGCCGAGCATTTTACAGAACATCGGATTGGCCGCCACGATCCTTTCGTTTTGGAGGAGGCAACTTCCATAGGGAGAGTGCTGGAAGAGTGTCCGGTAGTTCGGCTCGTCTTCACTGGGAGGCACCGGAAAGAACTCCGGCAACGCTTTCGTGTTCTTCCCAAAACTCCACAGATGGGACTCGTGCATTCGATGTTCAGCCAGCCCGAGCGTAACAAGGTAGCAACCGCGGTGGAGCCGATTCGCGCGCGCGTGCACCAGCCTGCTTTGTCTTCCATTTGTGCGAAGTAGTTGACCATCCACCAGCAGCGGTAAGGTAATGCTCTGGTCGGCTGCGAAGAGCGCAGCAAATGGCTTTCCTCGTACCTCTCTCATGGATTTATCCAGCACCCCACACGCCGCAGCGTTTGCATCGAGGCAGATTCCTTTCTTGTCGATTACAAGAAGAGCACTTCCTGCCTCTTTGAACATACGCTCGAAGAGGCCAGCATTCATAGCCCTGCGACCGCGCCCCTTTTGACTCCCGGCGCGGGATGCCGACAGTCTTCCCCCTAAGACTCTTTTTCGGTGTGATGATTTGGATTTTCGTGTGTTCACGAGTCAGCGAATTCTCGTTGGAACGAGACCGACCGCTTCACGGTCGGCACAAGTTCAGCCAAACGACGCATCAGTTCCCTGAACGTATCTGTTCGCAGCGATTGGAAGCCGTCTGAAAGAGCCTCTTGCGGGTTGGGGTGCACTTCAATCATGAGGCCATCTGCACCGGCTGCAACCGCAGCGAGTGCCATCGGCACCACCAATTCCCACGAACCGGTTCCATGGCTTGGGTCGACGATCATCGGGAGATGAGAGAGTTTCTTGACGAGCGGGACAGCGTTGAGATCGAGCGTATTGCGCGTATAGGTCTCGAACGTTCGGATTCCCCGTTCACACAAAATGATGTTGTAGTTGCCCCGCGAGGCAATGTATTCCGCCGACATGAGCAACTCTTCGATCGTTGCCGAGAGCCCCCGCTTCAACAGAATGGGCGAACGGTATTCTCCAACCTTTTCGAGAAGAGAAAAGTTGTACATATTTCTTGCGCCAATCTGCAGCACATCGGCATATTCGGTAACGAGCCGAAGGGTCTCGGTATCCTTCACTTCCGTGACGATGTGCATGCCTGTCTTGACAGCTGCTTCCTTGAGGTATTCCAGTCCGTCAATCTTGAGACCCTGAAATGCATAGGGAGATGTCCGAGGTTTGAACGCACCTCCTCGTAAGAACTTGATTCCCATCTCACTCAGCTGCTCAGCCACTTCGAGGATCTGCGACCTGCTCTCCACTGAGCACGGTCCGGCGATCACGGTCAGTTCCCTCCCGCCGATGGAGTCCTCCCCAACACGGATGATTGTATCTTCCTGCTTCACCTCGCGACTCACCAACTTGTAGGGCTTAGAGACCGGAACGGCGTCCTCCACGCCGGGCATACTCCTGAAGAGATCGGGATCCACACGACCCTTGTTGCCCGTGATGCCTATGGCCACTCGTTGTGCACCGGGAATTTCGTGTGCTCGATACCCCAACGAAACGATCTTCTCCTTTACTTTCTCAATGTGCTCTCGCGTCACATCTTGTTTCATCAACACTAACATCAGCCTTGCTCCATTATCAAGTGATCCATTCACGAACTCAATGAGCTACCCTTCGTCGTAACGCTACCATCTACCCGTGGCGCCACCGCCACCGGAAAGTCCTCCACCGCCGCTCCAGCCTCCTCCCCCCCAACCTCCGGAGCTCCAGCCGCTTCCCCCCCAACCCGACATCGAACCCCAACCAGCATAGTACCAGTGCCTGCCTGAGCCGATAACCGCACGCCGCCTTCCGGCCATGAACGGCAGCATGAAACCAAAGAAAAAGAGCATGGCGGCAAAGACCAGGAAAGTCGCTATGACGGGCGCCTCATCACCTTTCGTCGTCGCTTCATACTCGCCTCCGATAGCCAGGATGATTGCACCAACCCCCGCTTGAATTCCCTCGAAGTAGTTTCCTTCTCGAAACTTCGGAATGATCTGCCGTTGGATGATGCGCGACGCAACAGCATCTGTTAATACCCCTTCAAGTCCATACCCGACCTCGATTCGTATCGCGCGATCGTCCTTAGCGATTAACAGCAGAACACCGTTATCCTTTCCGCGTTGTCCCAACCTGTTCTTTTCAAAGACCCGAACGGCAAATTCCTCAATCGACCCACCCGTTACCGAACCGACGAGAAGAACCGCAATCTGATTCGTGGTGGAATCTTCATATTCCCTGAGTGTCGATTCGAGGGAATAAATCTGATTCGAGGTAAGAGTATTTGTCAGATCAGTAACGCGTTGTCGAAGAAGCGGGGGCTCCTCCTCAGCAGAGCTGATGAAGGGTGCCAGCAGCCATATGACGAAGATGATTATGACTTTCGTGCTCGTCAAAACGTCACCCGTGGCGGTTGCTCGGCTCCGGCGGCCGATTCAAAGTAGACTTTCTCTCTAAAGCCCATCATCCCTGCTATCAGCGAGCCGGGGAATCGCCGAATCATCAAGTTGTATTGCTGCACGGCTTCATTGAAACGACGGCGTTCGACGGAGATTCGATTCTCGGTTCCTTCGAGCTGCGACTGGAGAGCAACAAAGGCCTCGACTGACCGAAGTTGTGGATAGTTCTCCGCCACAGCGAGGAGCCGGGAGAGCGCCGAGCCAAGCGCATCCTGCGCCTGCTGGAATCGCTGCATGGCTTGTGGATTGTTCAGCAAGTCGGGTGTGACCGTCAGCTGACCGACGCTTGCTCGAGCGCGCGTCACATTTTCAAACACAGTCTGCTCTTGTTTTGCCACACCTTTGACCGTCTCAACCAGATTGGGAACGAGATCGTATCGACGCTGGTACTGGTTTTCGACTTGACTCCACGCACTCTTGACTGCCTCCTCCGTCGTGATAATTCGGTTATAGACGGAAACACCCCATCCGACGAGGATCAAACCGAGCAGAAGCACGGCTCCGAGCACCACAAGCACGACGGCGACCGTTTTATTCATGATGTGTTCCTTCTGTCAATTCAGGGAATTCAGGGAACTGAAGAGATCGACGATGGACAAGCGACAGGACTGCATCACGCGCGGGACCGGTTGCTCTCCGCGGCTGCCATTGCTCCACCGTCACGGGGACAAGTTCAACCTTTGCATTTGTGCGACTTACCGTTGCACGTAGGATAGCCGTTGCATAGGTGCTGACCTTCTTTCCTCCAAAAACGAAATTGCCAAGCGAATAGGCGATATAGCTGCCACGATACCGCTCGATGCCTTGTAGGACATGCGGATGATGCCCAACGACTAAATCGGCACCGGCTTCGACAACGGCACGCGCAAACGATACCTGATCAGAGGAGGGGGACTCGGCTAATTCAGTTCCCCAATGGAAGTTGACAACGAGATAATCGACCGTTGGTCGAAGTTGCTCCACGTCTGACTGAACGATGGGAAGAGATCGCGGGGCAATGCCAGGGGCGGAACGAGTTGCAGCGAACCTGCCGCCACCATGATAGCCGAGGAAACCGACTCGGACGCCTTTGATTTTGAGCACCACGGGCTTTCTTGCCTCCTGCAAGTTCCGTCCAATTCCAACGCAGCGGATGCCCACAGAATCTAAATGCTGGATCGTCTCAAGAAGTCCCCTCAGCCCATAGTCGGCGATGTGATTGTTGGCAGCGTTCACGATGTCGATGCCGGCGAGTCGGAGTGTTTCTACATACCGGGGGTGAAGTTTGAAATTGAATTGCTTTTCTACCTTGACCTCAGCTGTGGTAATGGGGTGTTCCAGGTTCACCATGAAGAGATCGTGGTCACCCATGCTCTGCCATTTCTCGAACACGTACGAATACCGCTCACCCACGTATCGCTCAACGTGATTCGAAAGAACAAGATCGCCCGCAAATAGCATCACAACTGTTGAGTCGGGCGATGCGGGCACGTCTCCCCTTTCTTCGTTCCCGCTGACGAAGCCCGTGAGAAGCCACAGGAGACCGAGAAAGATCGTCATAATTGGTCGATATGGTAACAAATCTTCGTTCTAAAAACAAGGAGCGCTCATGCAGAGAGAAGTGCCACCTACCTTTGCATTTCCGGCAACTTGTCTCTACGTTTATGCCGCCTTAAAACAAGCTTTCAGATTCGAAAAATGAGAGAGATGACGATGAGGATTTTTCTTCGCTCGAAGATTCACAAAGCGACCGTGACCGAAGCCAATCTTGATTATGTCGGCTCAATTACGATTGATGAAGAGTTGATGGAACGGGCGGATTTGCAGGAGTTCGAAAAGGTGATGGTGGTGGATAACACGAACGGCCATCGGTTGGAAACGTACGTGATGAGAGGGGAACGAAGCTCGGGTGTGATCTGTATCAACGGAGCGGCAGCACATCTTGTCAAGAAAGGAGACGAGATTATCGTGATGTCGTTTCAGGTCACCGACGCTCCCCACCCCCCCGTGAATGTTCTCGTCGATAAGAAAAACCGGTTTGTCCGGTACCTGACTCCGCAGGAAATTGAAGCTCAGCATGCCGATGGAGGTTGTTGAGACTTAGAAGGAAGATGTTAGTTCTGCAACAATGAGCGTGCGATGACGAGTCGTTGAACCTCCGATGTTCCCTCGTATATCTCCGTAATCTTCGAATCTCGCAGGAAGCGTTCCACTTTGTACTCCCTGATGTAGCCGTACCCGCCGTGAATCTGAACCGCCTCGAGCGCGCATTCAACAGCGACACGCGACGCGAACAATTTGGCCATTGCAGCTGCTGTGCCGTACGGTTGCCGCTGATCCTTCAGCGTCGCTGCGTGAAGGATGAGTCCTCGAGCCGCCTCGATGTTGGTCGACATGTCCGCCAGTTTGAACTGGATTGCCTGGAAGTCGGCAATGACGTGATCAAATGCCTTGCGCTGCTTGCTGTAGTTGACAGAGGCATCCAGACTTGCCTCTGCGATGGCGAGCGCCTGCGCCGCGATGCCGATGCGGCCCCCATCGAGCGTGCGGAGCGCGAACTTAATGCCGAAGCCTTCTTCCCCAATGCGATTCGAGGCGGGAACGCGGCAATCTTCAAATGCAAGCGAGACAGTATCAGAACTCCGAATCCCCAACTTCTTCTCCTTCTTGGCAACACTAAAACCCCGCGTTCCCTTCTCCACAATAAAAGTGCTGACGCCCTTTGCTCCCTTTGACTTGTCGGTCGCGGCCATGACGAGTACCACGTCAGCGTTCGCTCCGTTGGTAATAAAGTTCTTCGTGCCGTTCAAGATGTACCAATCGCCGTCGCGTCGCGCCGTGGTGCGTTGATTCGTTGCATCACTGCCGGCTTCCGGCTCTGACAGCGCGAAGGCGCCGAGCTTCTTGCCCGAAGCTAAATCCCTTAAGTACCTCTGTTTCTGATCTTCAGTTCCGTATTCCTCTAATCCCCAGCACACGAGAGAATTATTGACGGACATGATCACGCAGGCGGCAGCGTCCACTTTACCAATTTCCTCAAGAGCAAGGACGTATGAGACAGTGTCGAGTCCCGCGCCTCCGTATTGCTCGGACACCATCATCCCCATGAATCCCAGCTCTCCCATTTTTTTGACGGCGTCGTAAGGAAATTCTTCCTTTTCATCCCTTTCGTCGGCAGAAGGGGCAAGCTCCTCTTGCGCGAATTGTCGCGCCGTGTCGCGAATCATCAATTGCGTTTCGGTAAACTCAAATGTCATAAGATTCAATCAAAGGAAAAGAGATCTGCATAAAGGCGTTCGGCTTTTTTTCCGAATCAGGAATACGCGTAAAAGCCCCGACCGGCTTTCTTTCCAAGATGTCCTGCCGCTACCATTTTCTTCAGAAGTGGACAGGGACGATACTTGGGATCTCCAAGACCTCGGTGTAACACCTCAAGAATCGAAAGACACACGTCAAGCCCGATGAAGTCAGCGAGTTGGAGCGGACCCATCGGATGGTTCATCCCGAGCTTCATGACGGTATCAATCGACTCCGGTGTCGCGACCCCCTCCATCACGCAGTACATCGCCTCGTTCAACATCGGTAAGAGAATACGGTTGGAGACAAATCCGGGATAGTCGTTCACTTCCACGGGCACCTTCTCGAGCTTCTCGGAAAGAGCCTTAACGATCTGGAACGTTTCGTCAGAAGTCGCCAACCCCTTGATCACTTCTACAAGCTTCATCACCGGCACCGGATTCATAAAGTGCATACCAATCACTTTTTCCGGACGCCGCGTTACGGCAGCAATTTCTGTGATAGAAATCGATGACGTATTCGTTGCCAGAACCGTTGCGGGGGGACACCACCGGTCGAAGTTCTGAAACAGCTCTTTCTTGATCTGTTCGTTTTCCGTCGCTGCTTCAACGACAAAATCCGCCTCCCTGCAGGCAGCTTCACCTTCGAGTGTCAGGGTAATGCGGGCGAGGGTTTCTGCCTTCTGAGCGTCGGTGAGAGTCCCTTTCTTGATCTGTCGATCGAGGTTTGAGCTGATAGTTTTCAATGCCCGGTCAAGAAATTCTTGTTTCACATCAACTAACGACACAGAATAACCATATTGGGCAAAAACGTGAGCGATCCCGTTTCCCATCGTTCCTGAACCGACGACAACCACCCGTTGGATCGTATCCGCTGACATGCGTAGAGTCCTTTTTCGTGAGAACTGTTGGGAAAGCCTTTCAAAAACCTGCTCAGTCGAGCATCTCGACGATGACAGCGCTCGCTTCGCCCCCACCGATGCATATGGCCGCCATCCCGCGTTTCATATTTCGACGTCGAAGCGCGTGCAGCAGAGTAACAAGGATGCGCGCCCCACTTGCTCCGATGGGATGTCCTAACGCAACTGCACCGCCATGAACGTTCACCTTGCTCTCGTCGAGGCCGAGCAACTTGTTGACAGCGAGAGCAACGACGGCGAAAGCTTCGTTAATCTCGAACAAATCGATATCCTCTTTCTTCAAACCGGTCTTTTGTAGAAGCTTCGTGATCACATCGGCAGGGGCAGTGGTGAACCACTCAGGTTGTTTTGCAGCGGACGCGTAGCCGATGATGCGAGCGATCGGCTTGACGCCGAGCGAGGCCGAGCGATCCTTCGAGAGAACAACCAACGCCGCAGCACCATCATTGATTTTTGAAGCGTTCGCAGCTGTCACCGTGCCGTCCGGTTGAAAGGCCGGCTTCAGCTTCTTCATCTTTTCAAAGTCGGACTTGAACGGCTCCTCATCCTGTTCGATGAGAAGTTCACCTTTTTTTGATTGAATTCGTACGGGCACAACCTCTTCGCGGAACCACCCCTGCTTCCATGCTTCAAGCGCCCTCGTGTAGCTCATCACGGAAAACTCATCTTGCGCTTCACGCGGGACGTTGCATTCCCTCGCACACAGCTCTGCCGCGTTCCCCATGTGAAAATTGTTATACACATCCCACAAACCGTCTTTGATCATGGAATCAACAAGCTGGCCGTGGCCCAGACGATACCCCTCGCGCGCTTTTTCCAAAAGAAAAGGAGTGTTGGACATGCTCTCCATTCCACCCGCAACGATGACGTCAGCATCGCCGGCGCGAATGGCCTGGGCAGCGAGCATGACGGACTTCAGTCCCGATCCGCACACTTTGTTGATGGTCATGCACTCGACCGATTCCGGCAGACCTGCGCCCAGCGCAGCCTGGCGAGCGGGGGCCTGACCGACTCCAGCCGACAACACGTTACCCATAATGACTTCTTCAACAGCAGTTTTCGAAACGTTGGCTCGTCGGAGTGCTTCCTCGATGACAATCGCGCCCAAACGCGGCGCGGCGATTGGAGCGAGCCCTCCTAGAAACGATCCGATAGGAGTACGGCACGCGCTGGCAATAAGGGCTTCTTGCATCAGATTCACTTCAAGGCAAGATGTGAGAGTTCGGTAGAAGGAGATGTATCACGGATACCGCCGGAGGATGTCGAGAGAGTGGAAGAGATCAGCTGTTCATCGACTTTAAGAACTCCTTGTTTGATTTCGTTCCCTTCATTTTTTCGAGAATGAACTCCATCGCTTCGACCGGCGTCAACTCACTGAGGAACTTGCGCAAAATCCAGACCCGGTTCAATTCATCCTGATCCATTAAAATCTCTTCCTTCCGGGTTCCAGAGCGGTTCACGTCGATGGCAGGGAAAACCCGACGGTCGCTCAACTTTCGGTCGAGCACGATTTCCATATTGCCGGTACCTTTGAACTCTTCAAAAATCACTTCATCCATTCGACTTCCCGTCTCGATCAAGGCAGTGGCGATGATCGTCAAGCTTCCTCCCTCTTCGATATTTCTCGCCGCTCCAAAAAAGCGTTTCGGTCTGTGGAGAGCATTCGCGTCGACACCGCCCGACAGGATCTTGCCGCTGTGCGGAACGACCGTATTATGGGCCCGAGCGAGACGGGTAATCGAGTCGAGCAAAATGACGACATCCTTTTTCGCTTCGACAAGTCGTTTCGCTTTCTCCAGCACCATATCGGCAACTTGCACGTGGCGCTCGGGCGGCTCGTCGAAGGTCGAACTCACAACCTCCGCGCTGACAGATCGCTCCATGTCGGTCACCTCTTCCGGCCGTTCGTCGATGAGAAGAACGATGAGCTTGATCTCCGGATGGTTGCGGATGATGCTGTTCGCCATCTTCTGGAGAAGAATGGTCTTACCGGCTTTGGGGGGAGAAACGATCATCCCGCGCTGTCCCTTTCCAACAGGAGCGAGGAGATCGAGAATGCGCATCGAGTACTCACCGGGGACTGTCTCCAACTTGATTCGGTTGGTGGGATACAGCGGGGTGAGATTATCAAAGAGAATCCGGTCGCGAATGACATCAGGATGATCGTCATTCACTGCCTCGACCCGCAAGAGTGCGAAGAAACGTTCTCCTTCTTTGGGAGGACGAACCTGCCCGCTCACGCTATCGCCCGTGCGAAGACCGAATTTCTTAATTTGAGAGGGAGAAACGTAGATGTCGTCAGGTGAAGGAAGGTAGTTGTAGTTGACCGATCGTAGGAATCCATACCCGTCAGGCAGCACTTCCAGCACACCCTTGCTGAAGCTCAGACCGTCTTTCTCTGTCTGCGCCTCGAGGATCTTGAAAATGAGCTCTTGTTTTCGGAGATCGCTGTAGCCGGCAATATTCAGCTCTTTCGCGATCTGATTCAGCTCGGCGATTTTTTTGGACTTCAATTCAGTGATGTCCATTGGCATACGGCACAAAACCTCGGTTGAAGTGATTAAGAAAGGAAAATGATTAATAAACAATCCTACAGCAACGAAGGAACGAATCCGTTGACGTCTTAAAGGTCGGGGTTGCGAATGATGAACTGGAAGCGTCTGGGGTGGATGATGAACTCAGGAAGAAACCTCTTGAACTTCACCGGCCAATATACCCGAATGGCTTTTGATTGTCAAGGAATTTTTTTGTCGCGCAACGCCAGCAACGCCTCCCCCACCACATAGTGTGAGCCGGTCACTAAAATAGTGCCATTCCGTCCCACACGCTTCAGTGCCAAACGCACACCTTCTCGAACGCTCGATGCAGCAGTTACCGGAACATTGAGTCGACGGAACACGCTCGTCATGTCGCTCGCCGACCGCGAACGGGGTGTTTTGGCAGATACCGCAACGGCCTCCTTTACAAGAGGAGCAAGAAGCCGGGCCATCTCAGAATGATCCTTGTCATTCATCACCCCAAAAACCACTAGAAGACCCGAAAGATGAAGGGCTTTCAGGCTCTGCACCAGTTTTCCGACGGCGTCCGGATTATGTGCAACGTCTACAATGACGGTTGGTTGATGATGGGCTATCGACAAGCGGCCAAAGAGACCAGTCAAAGCTTGAACGTTCGCGAACCCGGTTCGAATTGCCTCCTCCGGGACGATAAATTTTCCCGATTGGTCCAGCGCTTCCAGCGTAAGCAGTGCCGTGAGGATATTCGAAACCTGAAATGACCCCGCCAGTGAGACGAAGAGGTTTTCATATTTCTTCTTACCAATCTTAACATCGAGACTCATCCCGAGCAACGACTCTTTCCGCACGCGCGGTCGAAGTCTTACCTGCTCTACGAGCTTGGATCGTGACGAAAGGCACGCTCTGCGTATCATCTTCCTCGCCGCCGCACTACGAACGCCGGATATGCAAGGGACTCCTCGTTTGATGATGCCCGCCTTTTCCCGCGCGATTTGCTGGATCGTGTCACCAAGAATTTCCTGATGATCGAAACCGATGGAGGTGATCACTGAAACAACAGGTCGGAGGACATTCGTCGAGTCGAGCCTTCCCCCCAACCCGGTCTCGATCACCGCAACATCGACCTTCTGCTGGGCGAAGTATCCGAAGGCCATCGCCGTCGTGGCTTCGAAGAATGTTGCTTGTTGATGTTCAATCGGACGACGAAGCTTGTTGGTGAATTCGACGACGGCTGCCCGCGTAATTGGTTTGCCATCGATTCGAATCCGTTCACTGAACTCGATTAAGTGAGGAGAGGTATAGAGCCCCGTTCTGTACCCCGCCGACGTGAGCGCCGCGGCAATCAGAGCAGCGGTCGATCCTTTCCCATTCGTTCCTGCAATGTGGATGGAATAAAACCTGCGGTGCGGATTACCAAGAACTTTCAGGAGGCCTTTAATTCCGCGGAGGCCAAACTTCATGCCTCTCTGCTGCAATCCATAGAGGTAATCGACCGTGCGACGATAAAACATAAAGGTTACGTAGAATTACAACCAGGAACGCAGGACGGAGAAATCTTTATTGGTCTCCAGTGCGCCGACAATCTCTTCGAAGTCGGTGATCCCTTGGTGCTCGGCAAACTGTCGCATCCCCTCCGCGATTTTCGTTCCTGCGGCCGGATCGATAAAGTTGGCTGTTCCAACCTGTACCGCCGTCGCCCCCACCAACAAGAACTCGATCGCATCTTCTGCCGTCATAATTCCCCCGACACCAATGATGGGAATGTTCACCACCTGGGCGACTTCGTACACTTTCGCGAGCGCAATCGGTTTGATGGCGGGACCTGAGAGTCCTCCCGTCACGGTGGATAGCTTGGGTTTCCGTTTGTAGACATCGACCGCCATGCCGACCACCGTGTTGATGACGGAAACTGCATCGGCTCCTGCCTCCTCCACAGCCCGGCCGAATTCCGAGATGTGCGTAACATTCGGAGTCAGTTTGATAAGAAGCGGCTTCTCCGTGAGCGGTCTCAGTCGCGAGGTGATCTGTTTCGTCATCGCACAGTCGGTCCCGAAACTCAACCCTCCTTCCTTCACATTGGGGCAAGAGACGTTGATCTCGTATCCATCGATCCCTTCTTCTTGCTCGAGGAGCGTGAGCACATCACAGTACTCCTGCACAGAGCTTGCCGCGATGTTGGCGATGATGCGAGTGTCGAGGGTGCGAAGGTAGGGGAGCTTCTCCTTGATGAATGCGTGCACACCAACATTGGCAAGACCAATGGAATTGAGCATCCCACTCGGCGTTTCGACAATGCGGCGCGGGGGGTTGCCATCACGCGGCTTCCAAGAAAGCGACTTCGTGCAGATGCCTCCTAACCGGTTCACATCGACAACATCTTTCACTTCGTTGCCGTATCCGAACGTACCGGAGGCAACAAGGACGCGGTTCTTAAATTCTACACCACGAAGTATAAACGATTCCTTTACCATTTATGCCAAACGGATTTGTGTGCAGTCGAAGGTCGGGCCTTCGACACAGACAAGCGCATATTTCCTCTCGCCATCGACCCGTTCTACAGGACATCCCTGGCAGATTCCTACACCGCAGGCCATATCCCCCTCAAGTGACAACTCACACGGGATGCCAAGACGTACCGCAAGATCCGAGAGCACCTTGAGCATTGGAGTGGGTCCGCACCCGAAGATCTTCGGCCTGTCGACTGATGTTTTCTGCAGATATCTCTCGAGCAGCTGTACAACGGTCCCTTGAAACCCTCCTGATCCGTCGTCCGTTGCGATGTGAGGATTTTCCAGATGTTCGGTCGGGATTTGATCAGCCGAACGAGCGCCCAGAAACGTAACGAGCTTTTTTCGTCGTTGAATCAGCGCATCGGTAAGGAAAGGGAATGGAGCAACGCCCACCCCACCTGCGACGAGCAAAGCTGTCGCGAATCCTGCGTCGATTCCAAACGGCACACCGAGCGGGCCGAGCAGATCGAGTGTGTCTCCCACTCTCCGGGCGCTCATCATACGCGTTCCAAGACCGACGATGTTAAAGAGCACTTCGATGGATTCTCCCGTCACCCGCGCAATGCTGAACGGACGTCGAAGAAGGGGCAACGAACCGTCCGTTGTTCGCACGTTGATGAACTGTCCTGGCTTTGCATCTGCAGCAAGGGAGGGGGCGTGAAGGGAGAGAACATGAATGCCGTTTGCAGCAAGGCGATGTCCTATCACAGGCGCAACAAGTTGATGAATCATGCCGGGGAACTCATTCCTTTATAACACCTCGCCGGGTTCGCGTTGTATCGCTCCGTGCCCGGAGAACTCGTTCCTCTTCCGGATCGATATCGATGCGCGGTTGTCGATCTTCCTGTTTCGGCTGAAGAGGCTGGACCTGAGAAGTCGTGTCCGGCGGGGAAACCAGCTGCTGAGCGGGAGTCTCCACCGAAGGCACGCGCCGCAGAGCAACCTTGCCGAATTCGCTCGTGGCGTGCTGTTCCGCTACCATGCGGTAATAGGCCGCAGCACTATCAGGTTGTCGAAGTTGATGCTCATATGTCCACGCAAGAGCAAGCTTGGCTCGTGGAGCAGTGGGACTTTGTGGGAATCGACGGAGGATCGACTTCCAGAGTTCGACCGCGTCGTTCACGTCCCCGCGCACCGAAAGCGACTCTGCACGTTCATACAGCGGTTCCGCCTCGTCCCGTTGCTTGGGTGCTACCTTGATCCCAAGTCTCCTCGCAGCTTCCTCCGCATAGGGCGTATCGGGACATTCTCGAACAATCTGTCGGTAGAGATCATCTGCATCGCCAAAGCCGCGCTCAGGATTCGACCGAACTATCTCTGAGAGTATGAACAAAGTCCGGCCCACCCGAGTGCTGTCTCGGTGCAATCTTAAGGAGTGTCGATACCAAAAGAATGCGGAGTCGGGAACTTCAAGTTCGGAATAGAACAGTTCACCCAGCTCGTACGAAACTCCCGACAAGATTGCGCGGAGGGAATCCTGGTTAAGCCGTACAGGTAATTCGGGCCCGAGGCTCGACTGATTGACGGCGTCTTTCAGTTGGGAGACGGAAGTTGAATCTTCTACCTGAGAAGAATCGCGAGAATTCACCACAGCAACCCTCGCTGGTGCGTGGAGAATCGAATCCACCGCACGCCACAGACTGTCATTCTGTTGAGCGAAGAGAAGACTGTCGTGCAGGAAGTATTTTTTCTGCAATTCAAAATAACGTGTCAGAGCGGCACTTCGGCGCTGTGCTTCCTTCGATTCGGGAAGAGTCGGCAGAAACGAGGCGTGCTCGTAGGCCACCTTCGCTTGAGCGAAGTCGCCGACCTCATACTGAAGCAACTTTCCCAACTCGAACGCAGCTTTGGTTCCGATTTCGGTCTTTGCATACGTCGTATCGAGATAGCGAAACTCGTCGATCGCTCTCGCCACATTCCCCTCCTTCGCATATGTGTTCCCCAGCTCAAAGCGGATCACGTTCTCGTATTGAGCGAATCGAAAGTCAGAGAGCAAGTCTTCCAGCAGCGTCAACGCGGCATCGTTCTGCTCTACTTCTCGTAGAGAACGAGCTGCCTGGAGTCCTCCATAGTACTGCAGATAGGCATCGTCAGTATACTCCCAGATCTTTCGATATGCTCGCGCCGCCTCGCCGTGGTCACCAAGCTGAACCAACAGATCGCCGATCTTGGCCTGCAGCGTCCCGCGCAGAAGATCGTCTGAAGACGCGTTGATGGCTTTCGCGTACAGTTCGATCGCAGGTCGGAGTTCGTTCCGTTCCACCGCCATCTCGCCCAGCGTCTGATACGCTTCGGCCACAATTTCCTCCTCTCCTACTTGTGCAGCGGCCTCGGTAAGCAACGCCCCTGCTTTGAGAGCGTCGTCAAATCTGTTGAGACGATGGAGCGTCTTCAAGAACCAGAGTTGTGCTTCAAGCGAGTGTTCACCATTCGGGTATTGGGCGAGGAGCTCGGAAAACTTCCGCTCCGCCTTCACAAACTCCGATTGATAAAAATACGATTTGCCGATGAGGAGAAGAGCATCATCAACCAGAGCACTGCGTGGATAGAAGGAAAGAATGTTGGAGCATTTATCGATGACTTGGGTGAGCTTCTGGCGTGCCGTGTTGGGAATCCCCGAGGGGGCCGGGGTCACCGTGCTTCGACCTCGCGCGGAAAGCCGGGAGCCTTCAATCTCCTCCTCCGCCTCGTTGAACAATCGCTTTGCATTGTAGTAGGCGTTGAAATACGAGACCGTGTTTTCGTAACCTTGAGAAAACCAGTCCCCAACAACTCCGAAGAGTGAACAGCCACTGAAGAGCAAAACGAAAAGAAGGAGAGAGAAAACCGGAGGATTTGAGTGTCGTTTGATGATCATTGCAGCCCCAATATATCAATCGCTCACGAGGGATTCAAGCATTCAGCGGATCGCTCTGTCTCCAGCCGACAGACTCGACCATCGTCTGTTTAAACCTTCTCTCTTGATTCAGGTCTAACCACTGAACTTCTGTAAACAATTTTTCATAGAGGAGAACAACCATGAAATCACGAATCGTTCTTATTACAACGATCCTTCTCGCCGTCGGTCTTTCGAGCGCCTTCGCACAGCAAACCGGACGGATAGCTGGGCCGCGGTTCGCTGAGCAACGACAGAAATTTCTTGAACAGCTCAAATTGACCGACGCACAAAAGAAGGAACTCCAACAGATTCGGTTCAATGCGCAAAAACAAGCCATTGGCCAGCGAGCCAAGATCGCCACCACCGCCTTAGAACTCCGCCAGCTCCTGCGAGCGGAGTCTCCCGACAAGGCGGCGATCGAAAAGAAAGTCAAAGAATTGTCCGATCTCCGAGGACAAGCTCAGCTTGCACGCATCGATCATCTCTTCGCCGCTCGCAAGGTCCTGACCCCCGAGCAGCAGAAGCTGGTCCGCGAAAGAATCGGCCCATGGCTCGAACATCGCCGGATGGGACGAATGTATGGAATGCGGCATCCTATGACCGGACTCGGCTTACGGGAGCGGCTGCACCAACGGCTCGAGCGGTTCCGCGATTTTGATCCGTTTGATGAATAAACCTTTCACACACATTCTTAACTTCGACGACACCATCGCACACCAAGGGCGTCATCGTTTCCAACTTACGTGATAGCAAATTACTTGGGATTGGTCGGTCGGATGTCGATTTCGCTCACCATCGTTCGGTCGGGCAACTTCAGCGCCACGATCATTGTTTGAGCGATATCGTTTGGATGGATGATTTTGGAGGATTTGACAGGATCGCGCTCGGACGAGAAGCTCGTATCGACCGAGCCGGGGCAGATCGTGATAACGCGAATATTATATTCGCGGACCTCAAGCATCAGTGTGCGGGAGAAACCAAGGAGCGCCCATTTTGTCGCCGAGTAACCACCTCCGCCTACAAACGCGTTCTTGCCTGCGAGCGATGCGATGTTCACAATCGCCCCCTGCCGTTGCGCTTCCATCAGTGGGATCGCTTTTTGAGAACAAAGAAAGAGCGCACGCATATTTAAACGCCACATCGCGTCGAAATCCTCAACAGCTAACTCCTTGATCGGTGCGAACCTTCCTACGCCTGCATTGTTGACAAGAACGTCGAGTCTCCCGAAGGTGGAGTTGATCTTCTCAAACACTCGGCCAATCTCTTCATCCCTTGTGAGATCCGCCTGAACCACCTCCGCATGACCTCCCGACTTTTGAATCTCATCTCGTACTGTTTCAAGGTCACGCAGCGTCCTCGCAGTGAGGAGAACGGTACTTTTCTCCGCGGCAAGTGCAAGCGCCAGTGCGCGACCAATGCCTCGCCCCGCACCCGTTACCAATGATACGGCTCCTTCAAGCGTCATACGCGTATATCTCCAACTTCGGGTCGGACGACAAGTTCCTCTATGGTAAGCGGACGAGGTCTTCGCGTTGCCTCGTAGATCAATTCTGCGACGTCATCGGCAGGCATCATCACCCGTCCATAACGCCGCCGATGTGTCTGGTGCCACATCGGCGTTTCAATAGCTCCCGGATAGACGTTCATCACTTTGACACGATACGGCCTGAGCTCTTCACGCAGAACATTCATCAGTGCCTCGGTTCCGGACTTCGACGCGGAGTAAGCACCGGAGCCGGTATAGGTGGTTTTTGCAGCGTAGGAGATGATGTTGACGATGAGTCCCGATTTCCGCCGTATCATGCCTTCAAGGACCGCCTTCAGCGTCAAGAACGATCCGCGTAAATTCGTCCGGAGAATTTCATCGAATTCGCGGAGCGACGTCTCCCGAAGTGACTTGAAAACGGTTATCCCCGCATTGTTGATCAACACGTCGATTCGACCGAACTCTTTTTCGATCCGAGCAGCGGTTCTGCGGACGGCGGCCGGCTTCGTTACATCGCAAGCATACAGCGGGAAAACCATCTCCTTTTCTAAAAACTCCTTCTTGAGTGCTTGGAGGGCTCCAAGTCTTCGTCCCGTCGCAACAACGATATCGCCTCTTTCTGCAAAGACTCGTGCGAGAGACCGACCGAGACCAGAGGTGGCACCGGTGATCCAAACCACGCGTGACGTGTGGTCTTTCATTATACCTCAAGTCCACGCTTGATGAGCGTGAGAAATTCCATTCTCGTCTTCTGATCATTTCGGAACGTTCCGAACATGGCACTCGTGGTTGCAACCGAATTCTGCTTCTCAACGCCGCGCATCATCATGCACAAATGGCGCGCTTCCATCACCACCCCCACACCTTGCGGTTCGAGCGTCCGAAAGATCGTCTCGGCAATTTCCTGCGTCAGCCTCTCCTGTACCTGCAAACGGCGCGCAAAAACCTCCACGAGCCGGGGCAACTTACTCAGTCCGATGATTTTACCGTTCGGGATGTAAGCGATGTGACACTTGCCGAAAAAAGGAACGAGGTGATGTTCACACAGACTATAGAAGTCGATGTCCTTCACAATCACCATCTCATTGTACTTCTCCTCAAAGATGGCACCATTGACAACAGCTGAAGGATCCTCTCGGTATCCCTTGGTCAAAAACGAATACATCTTTGCAACTCTTGCGGGAGTACGCTGGAGACCCTCTCGATTGGGATCTTCTCCCAATTCCTGCAGGAGCTCGTAGACAAGCTGCTCGAGATGTGCCACAGTTGATGTGTTGTTCATTCTTCACCCCGATACTCGACGACGTTGTTTTCCGTTTCGTGCAGCCTGATGGCGTGGAGCGTCCCTTCGGTGATTTTGGGGGCAAGGATCTTCCAGAATGCGCGCACCATGTTTTCCGCGGTCGGGATCACTCCGTGAAGAAAGTCGACATCATGATTCAGATGTTTGTGGTCGACCCGATCGAGGATTTCCTTTTTAATTAGTTCCTTCAATCGTTTGAGATCAATTACGTAGCCGGTCTCCGTGCGCGGGATACCTCTCACCGTCACCTCCAGGATGTAATTATGTCCGTGACCGTGTTCGTTGGCGCATTTGTCGAAGAACCGGAAGTTCTCTTCCTCAGTCAAATCCGGATTATAGAGCCGATGCGATGCGCTAAATGTCGCACGGCGGGTTACGTACACCATGTCGCCTCGCAATTGGTCAAGTAAGACTACAGCGCGAAGATGCTGTTCTTTTCGCGTCGATCCAAAAACAACACGCCTTTACTTCTTGTTCGCTCTCTGTCACAATTTCTCCAGAACTTCTTGCGTGTGGCCATCCACGCGCACCTGAGAGAAGATGTGAGCGATCTTGCCTTCTTCATCAATGAGAAATGTCGTTCTCTCAACACCCATGTACTTCAGACCAAACATTTGCTTTTTCTTCCACACCCCGTATGCTTGAAGAACTTTCTTTGATGAATCGCTCAAAAGTGGAAAGGAAAGATTGTATTTTCTTGCAAATTTTGCGTGGGATTGGACCGAGTCTGGACTGACCCCCAAAACGACAGTTCCTTTTCGCTTCAGGAGAGCGAGGTTGTCACGAAATGAGCAGGCTTCCTTTGTGCAACCGGGGGTATCGTCTTTCGGATAAAAGTACAGCACGACTTTCTTTCCTCGAAAGTCACTCAAGCGTATCTTCTTCCCATCTGCTGCGGGAAGTTCAAAGTCTGGTGCCGTGTCTCCTACTTTCAACATCTGTTCACAATAAGTCTTGAAGATCTGGTAAGAATAGCTCCTTCTATCGGTTGTGGAGCTTCACAACGAACGGAGAAATTGCTCGATCTCCGCGTACGGCGGTTCAACTCCGGGATGCTCCGCAATCCAGATATACCGTATGATCCCGTTTGGATCAAGAATGAATACTGACCGTTTTGCTGATACGTATCCTTCGATGCCCCCGAGTCCGACATGCACAACATCATATTGACGGATGATCTCGCGTTGAAAATCGCTCAGTAAGGGAAAAGGAAGATTATTCTTTACAGCAAAGGCCTCGTTCGAAAAAGGGGCATCGACGCTGATGGCAACAACGTTGGTCTTCAGGTTCTGGAACCGGCCTATCGAATCACGAAAGGTGCAAAGTTCCTTCTCGCACACGCTCGTAAAAGCGCCCGGGATAAATGCGAGCAGAGTTGTGCGGTCGAGAAACTCCGAAAGCGAACGGAGGTTTCTTTCGGTGTCATACAACGCGAAGGACGGAGCCGGGTCGCCTACCTTAAGCGGCATGACTGGTCTATAAAAGTTCGATGGAGGAATCGTCCGTCTCGCTGTCTCTCGAAGTTGAGGCGCGAGAGGAGGTGAAGTGGTATCGAAAGGATCGTGGGGACTACTCTTTGTTCAGGCACTCCCTGCAGATGCCGTAGAAATCGAGCCGGTGGGTACGGATGTGACCGGTTACGGCTCCCTGGACGCGAGCATTCAGATCTTCCTGTGGCGGAACATCGAGATCGTAGACCGCTCCACATTCCTCACAAACGAAATGGTAGTGCGGTTCCACCATCGCGTCATATCGTCGTAGACCTTCCCCGAAATCGAGTTCCCGAATTTTTCCCTGCTCCTTCAGAATATGGAGATTACGGTAAACCGTTCCGAGAGATATACGCGGAATCTGCTCTCTCACACGTTCGTAGACCCACTCGGCAGTAGGATGAGACGTTGTTCGCTTCAGGACCTGAAAGATCTTCTCCCGCTGCCTGCTTCGCTTCGTACCTAATGCTTCCATGGTTAGGTCTCTTTCTTCATCAACAGATGCGGACTCAATATATCAAATGCCTCAGGGAATGTCAAGAATAGGGATAGGCCTTGATTCCGACATGGAGGCGCGTTCTGTCGTAGGTTCGCAGAACTACATCCATTAGAAATGGACACACTCTTCTTCACCGCAGAGGTGAACGTCATGACCCGCAACGCGAGAATCCCCTCGCCACAATTCTTGGCGCATCTGCGGAGGGAGGTGATGGACGTGATACGGGAGTGTGCCAAGAATTGAACGCACGCCATCGCTTTTCAGCCCGCGTGCCGTGATTTCGACATCCTCCCGCTTGCTCTTCCTAACTCAAGTTGACCGCTTTTGGGTAAGGGGTTGAAACCCCTGAAATTATTGTTTGAAATTTTTACCCACGTCCTAAAGGACGTGGCTATAGCCCCGACCTTTAGGTCGGGGATACGAAAAGTCCAATAAAACTCCTGGGGCTTTAGCCCCTCATACGATCAGACGGTCAACTTGAGTACCTAAGTTGTAACGACTCTCTAAATCGGATTTAAGGATAGATGAGTTTTATGTGCTGTTGGGTTGGCACGAGAAACGACGTCCGGCCGTTTTTGACAACCTGGCTGTTGGCCTGCCGAACCAAGTCCTGTTCGTCTTTGACAGCCTCGTTGGCGGCCTGCCAAACGAAGTCTTGCCGTAATTTGACGGGAGGTAGTTTGGCGGAAGGGGTGGGATTCGAACCCACGTCCCGCATAAAGCGAGATCCGGTTTTCGAGACCGGCCGATTCAACCACTCTCGCACCCTTCCGAGCCGTTGCAGTGCGTTGCGAGGAGATAAAACTTGATGAGGGCGCACCAATATAGTGCGAATCTGATAAACATTCAACGAGCTTCTTGTATGGAGGACTCATGTTTCCCCGCTTCGAATCCTTTGCGATGCATCACTCCCCACCCTTTCTTCCCTCGTGCATAGTCCCAGAATGCCTTCACACGCCACCACGTTGTCAATTGTCTGTAGCCAAAATTTTCAATGACTCCGAATGACAACAGCAAGGCCAGATCGCGCGCACGCGGATAGCGTTGGAATGAAATCTCCTCCAACAAGACCGCCCCGACAGAATACATCACACCATAAAACAACGCAACAATGAAAAACAAGATCGTCATCTGGATATTCAGAGCTTCGAGGAGAAGAAGCAACACCACAGTCAGATAACCGACAAATTCGAAAACCGGACCCAGCAGCTCTACGATAACAAAATACGGCATGGCCGCCAATCCAACCACGCCGTACGAAGGGTTCATAAACATCTTTTTGTGAATCAGCATGGCGTCGAGCAGGCCCCTGTGCCACCTGTTGCGCTGACGACTCAAGATCTTTGTGCTTTCCGGAGCCTCCGTCCAGCAAACCGGATCCGGCACAAACGCGATGCGATACGGCCGCCTCCACTCACGCATCTTCCGATGCAATCTCACAACCAATTCCATATCCTCTCCCACAGTATCGTGTCGATACCCGCCGACATCAATCATGGCAGAACGCCGGAACAGACCGAAGGCACCCGAAATGATAAGGAGGCCATTTAGCCCTTGCCACGCCATCCGGCCGGACAGAAAAGCGCGAAAGTACTCAACAACCTGAAAGATCGGCAAGAACTTGTTGGAAAGTCGAACTTCGATGACCCTACCGTTCACCACTTTGCATCCATTGGCGATTCTCACGATACCCCCCACCGCAATCATCTTAGGATCTTCAAGGAATGGTTTCACCACTTTTTGCAGGGCATCCTCTTCGAGAAGCGAGTCTGCATCGATAGCACAGATGAATTCGTACTGTGCAACGTTAACGCCCACATTCAAAGCGTCGGCTTTCCCACCATTCTCTTTGTCCACTACCACAAGGTTTCGATAGGCGGGCTTTTTCGATCTGTAAATTGCGCGAACGGGTTTCGCCTCGATAGAAGGAAGATAGAGTCGCTTGGACCGGTAGAGATGGAATTCCTGAATGAGTCGTTTCAAGGTTCCATCCCGCGAACCGTCGTTGATCACAACTACTTCATATGTTCCGTAGTTGAGTTTCAAGAGACTCTTCACGCTCTCGACAACGGTCGGCTCTTCGTTGTAGGCGGGTGCGAGAATCGAAACAGGCGGGGTGATTTCAGACTGAACAAGGAGCCGGAGATTCCCAAAGGAGTTGTGGCGCATGTAGTAAAGAATCTCCTTAAAGGATAATCCGAGAAAAAACGTATACGTAAGATTCACGACAATGAAATAGCCGATCGCGAAGAAGAAATACGTTTCCAGAACAGCCTGAACAACATCGAGAAACGTCATGCGGCCTCCTCAAGGTAGCCTAACTCCTCCAACACCTGACCCACAATGGCAGTATTCAGAGATGGCTCGCCCTGAGCGATGGTTCGTATGACCGAAAGTCCCTCTTCACCACAGCGGGCAATGGCGCGTGCAATCAGAACGCGCTCACGAATTTCCCGTCGTTCCCATTGTCGCAGAAGCGGTTGCACAGCCTTCGGCGAGCCGATCCGCCCAAGCGCTTCAATCGCGCTCAATCGCAACCCGCTATCACCGGAAGAGATGTTGGAAAGCAGGGGTTCTTCCGCGCGACCGTCACCCAATCGACCGAGGGCCTCAGCGGCTTTTGCACGAACGTTTGTTCGAGGGTGCGTCGACAGGACGTTGAGAAGCGGATCAACGGCAGCAACGAATCCGATCTGTGACAGCATTTCGATGGAAAACAAAACGACGCTTTCATCCGATGAGTCAAGTGCTTCGATGAGATATGGCACTGCCCGTTCTTTGAAGCCCATGACGATGACGGAAAGCTCCACCTGTGTCCACTCTGAGAGTTCCCGACTGATACGAAAGATCGTGCGAAGGGCTTCGACGCCAACGAGAACGATGAGAGATTGCATAGCCTGATTCCGGACATCGGGGTGTGCATCCTCCAACGCGGCAGTCAGATAACTGATACCTCGCCGCGCACGAACCAATCCGAGATCACGTGCCGCCTGCGCACGAATCCACCAATGACGACTCTTGAGGAGTTGGCATAATTCTTCGACAAATCCGAAAGCGTAGAAGAAATAGACGAGCCGTTCCGCTGCCTCACCGGAAAGATCCTGTGCAAAATCGATCAAGACCTTCTGCAGAACATGCCGATGCCGACGGCGACGCCGCGTTGAAAAACCCTTGAGCTTCGCTTGGATCGGCGCAATCAACCTATCGTATTGTCGAAACACAGCGCTCGGCTTCGCATCAAAAGCAGGAGAAGGCAACTCTTGCAGCAACAACTCGGCAAAAAGAACAGAGTACTCCTCGTAAAGCCGATCTTCTCGCCAGATCTTCTGGGCTTCGATCGCTTTATGGATCACGAGCGCGACCGAAATCAAGATTACAAACAAGGTCGCAACGACGGCAAACGTTACGATAATCATGAATTCAATCGGGAATGGAGTAAGCATGACAACGTTAGAAGAGGAGGGCAAGAAAGAGGATAAACTGGTGTGAACGCAGACCTTCCTTGTCGCTTGTAAACAGGTACTGTCCATTCAGTGCGAATGAGCGTGAAAGACGAGTCTGAAAGCCCAAGAATCCACCCGCTGAGCTTGTTTCTACAATCTCCTGCAGTGTTGTAGCCCGAAACGTCTCGGCCCCGGCAACGCCGCCGATGCGCAGTCGTGTGAAGTCGTCGAGTTGGTAAAAGAAGGTGCAGACAAACGAGCGTGAAGTTGAACCGTCTCTACTGCGTGCGAGATACACGCGCGGAGTGGTCCATGCATTGCCTCGCAGATACCACGTGACGCCGGGCGAGATAACGAAGGCTGAGGAGGAGGCAAAGCTTAAAAGACGATATCCTATGATCCCCTCCAAGCTACCGAAAAGCGATTGGTTGAGTTCCGTGTTCGCATCCCATTGGGGCATCACACTGGAGATGGACGAACCGAGTACTTGCGCGAAGAGCGAAGTGCCATGCGCAGGAGAAAAGTAGATTCCACCTCCGAACTGAGTGGCGGTTGACCCGAATTTCGAAATCCTGCTGAAATGTGCAAACGGCTTCCACTGGTTATCAATTTCGTAGTAGACTTCCGTCGAATAAATTGAGTGAGACGAGCGTCCTTCGCGGTTGAAGGATTCGAGGGTGCTGCCGAAATGTATCTCGAGAGTCGATTGGTATGCCATTCTGCGTAACTCCACACGGGCTTCGACGTCGAGCGGCTCAAACACCAGCACGCGTCGATACCACTGTGATGCTTCCTCGAAACGATTCGAACGGCGCGCAATCCTGGCCAATCCACGTGTCGCGTCGACATTTGCCGTGTCGAGCCTGATGGCATCGCGGAAGTGCCGTTCAGCTTCCCCAGTCTCCCCCCGCCACAACCAGATGTTCCCCAGCAAGGTGCGATACTCAGAATTGCGAGGATGCTCCGCGATCAACGGACGAAGGTATGCTATGGCGCTATCCAGTTGGCCCGTCCAAGCAAGGATTTGCGATAAACCAAATCGGGCATCAGGATGATGTGGAACAGCTCGCAGGACCACCTCGTAATGGGTTCTCGCTTCCTTCCATTGCTGCTGCCAGCCGAGATATCGCGCATACAGGATGCGAGCTTCGTGATGGGTCGTCTGCGAGAGAAGAGCTTGGGAGAGATACTGCACCGCGTCGGAAAGTTTGCCTTGGCGTTGGAGGAATTGAGCTTTCAGGAGAAGTGTGTCCTGCTCCTGAGCGAGGGCCAACGACGCTAACGACCCGATTAAGAAAAACGCTCTGAGGTAGAGCAGCGTGAAGCGTTTTTCGATCTCCACGTCAACCCCTCGATTTCGTCGCGCGAAGAAGCACGGTCTTGACCCGTGCGGCAAGTTCATTCGGGCTGAACGGTTTCGTGATGTAGTCATCGGCCCCAAGCTCCAGCCCTTTCAGAACCTCGTCCTCTTTGCTTTGCGCCGTCACCAAAAGGACAGGAATGGTCCTGGTTTCGTCATTTTGCTTGAGAGCTGCGAGCACCTCGAATCCCGTCATCAGGGGCATCATCACGTCAAGCAAAATGAGTTGCGGCTTGAGGTTCTGCGCCTGCTGTAGAGCTGCAACACCATCTTCGACCCCTATCACCGTGTAGCCGGCATTCCGGAGCTTATACTCGATCAAACTCCGAATGTGCTGTTGGTCTTCTGCGACGAGAATCGTTTGCGGCATAGCAGATTCTTGAACAAGGTGTGGAGAAAAATCTGATGGCGCACTAAGCACATGCAACGTCGGTGCGTTATGAAAGTATAAAAACTTCGAACAAAATGAAACCGGATTGCATGTCGGTCATTTTTCTGCTATACTTGGCGAGCATCGTGCTGTTCAAACAGATACCGCTGTGCGACGATTGAGGAAGTGGGTCAAACATCGACGGGATTTAAAGAGGCCATCCACTCCCCTTTCTCGCCGCTGTGCACTCGCGAAACAATCAACGATCTCGGAGAGGTGCAGGAGTGGTTGAACTGGCACGCCTGGAGAGCGTGTGTGCCCCTCAAGGGTACCGTGGGTTCGAATCCCACCCTCTCCGCGATTCGTCACACATGACCCACCGCTACTTATATCTGCTCTTTCACAACAAGAGAGCATGAAAGGTGCTTTCTGATGAAACGCCTTCTTCCCGTTATACCGCTGGTTTTCCTCCTCCCGGCTCTTTCAGCATCGCAAATTGTGGTCTCGCTAAAGATCGACGGTGCGATCAATCCTGCCGTGGCAGAATTCATCCACGACGGGATTGCTCGCGCTGAGGAGCTGAATGCTCAATGTCTCATCATTCAACTCAATACGCCCGGTGGTCTTCTCAAGTCCACGCGCGTCATCGTCAGCGACATCCTTGAATCGCCTGTGCCAATCGTCGTCTACGTCTCTCCGGGAGGTGCGCACGCGGGATCTGCAGGCGTCTTCATCACCCTTGCGGCCCACATCGCAGCGATGGCTCCGGGCACCAACATCGGTGCTGCCCATCCCGTTTCGATGCAGGGAGAGCAGGATTCCATCATGAACGAAAAGGCGACCAACGATGCGGCGGCATTCATTCGGACCATTGCCGAGCGGAGAAAACGCAATCTTACGTGGGCGGAGGAGGCCGTTCGAAAAAGCATTTCGATTACGGAGACAGAAGCTCTTCAGAAAAACGTTATTGACCTCGTCGCACGTAACCTCGACTCCCTCTTGAGCCAGATCGACGGCCGTGAGGTGGAGGTAAGTACCGGCGCTCAAAAGCTCCAGACCAAGGGGGCTACCATCGAACAAATGGAGATGAGTTTTTCGGAGCGCATTCTGGACATACTGAGCGACCCGAACATTGCGTACATCCTCTTTCTCATCGGTATCTACGGTCTCTTGTTCGAATTATACAATCCCGGCTCAATCCTTCCCGGCGTGGTGGGAGTGATCAGCTTGATCCTCGCGTTCTATTCGCTCCATACGCTGCCGATCAATTACGCCGGGATCGCGCTCATCCTCTTCGCCATCATCCTGTTCCTCGCGGAGATTAAAGTCACGAGTTATGGGTTGCTGAGTGTGGGGGGCGTGATCTCGCTCCTTCTTGGGTCCATGATGCTCATCCGATCCGACTCCGGACTCGAATTTGTTGAAATCTCCTGGTCGGTTATTATCACCGCAACGGCCTTGACGCTTATTTTCTTCTTGTTCATTATCGGACTCGGATTGAAAGCGCAGCGCAGAAAACCAACGACGGGTCAGGAGGGCATTCAAGGCGAAATTGGAGAGACCATCACCCTTCTTAATCCAACAGGCCAGGTGCGCGTCCACGGCGAAATCTGGAATGCCGAAGCAACCTCCGGAAAGATCGCGAAAGGCGCGAAGGTACGCGTTGTTCGAATCGAAGGTCTCAAGGTATTTGTGGAAGAAGTCAAATAGCTCAAATCAGAGAAAGGAGTCCTCTCATATGCAGATACTTCAAACCCTCCTCATTGTCGGCGTCCTTCTCGTTATCATCATACTGGCCAATGCAGTCCGCATTCTTCGGGAGTATGAACGAGGCGTCGTGTTTCGGTTAGGCCGTTTGATCGGCGTCAAAGGTCCAGGTCTGATCATCCTCTGGCCCTTTATTGATAAAATGGTGAAAGTGAGTCTGCGTACCGTCGTGATGGACGTTCCACCGCAAGATGTCATAACGAAAGACAACGTTTCACTGAAAGTGAATGCAGTGGTCTACTTCCGCGTTGTCCAACCTGAAAAGGCGATCGTGGAAGTCGAAAATTACCTCTTTGCAACCTCTCAGCTTTCGCAAACGACGCTGCGCAGCGTCCTCGGACAGTCAGAGCTCGACGATCTTCTGGCTGAGCGGGAGAAGATCAATCTGCATCTTCAGAAGATTATCGATCATCAGACGGAACCCTGGGGCATCAAGGTCTCGACAGTGGAAGTGAAGCATATCGATCTGCCACAGGAGATGCAGCGGGCGATGGCAAAGCAGGCGGAAGCAGAGCGCGAACGCCGATCGAAGGTGATTGCCGCCGAAGGCGAGTTCCAAGCCGCCCAGAAACTATCCGAAGCAGCCGCCATCCTCGCGGAGCAACCGAGCGCCCTGACGCTCCGTTACTTGCAAACGTTGGCGGAGATTGCTACCGAGCACAACTCAACGACCATCTTCCCCGTACCGATTGACATCTTGAGGCCGTTCATGAGCGCGGATGGGGTGAAGAAAAAGTAATCCTTCATGGATGTCGTCCTCTTTGGTCAGAATCAGACACCGGGCATCGTTGCCGTTCAACAAGTCAGCGAACAGACGATCCGGTGGTATCGACGCGAAGACGGGAAGCTTTCTACAACCGATGTGGAATTCTTCCCGTTTTTCTTTTTGGCGGATGATGCATTGCTGGGGGGATTTCCGAGACGCCATTGGTTGAAAGAACTTGCGGGTTCCAACTTTTACAGGTATCTCGCGGCCTTCACTCGATGGCACGACATGTGGGAAGCAGTTCGGCACATCATCAATACAATCAACAAGTCGTCACCTTCACGTATCAGCTCGTACGTCGAAACCGATCAGATTCATCTTCGTCCCGATCCACTGGTGCAGTACTTCCTTCAGTCGGGGGTGACACTGTTCAAGGGAATGCCGTTCGGTCAACTCCGGCGCATGCAAATCACCATCCACGCCCTCGCTCGCCGAAATCGGCCCAGCGATGCGCGGAAGTCCGAGGACCGTATTGTCGCCATCGGTCTCACCGACTCGGAAGGCTGGCGACATACTCTGGATGGCCGAAAACTGCGGGAACCGGAAATGATGACGGAGCTGATGCTTTTGGTCCGCGAACGCGATCCGGACGTTATTGAAGGACACGGCCTCTCCCATTACATCCTCCCCTATCTTGTGCGGCGTTGTGAACTGTATAATCTGGAATTGACCATCGGAAGGGATGAATCCCCCATCAAATCCTTTTCGCCTCGCGGCGGAACGGGAGAGCGAGACCTCGAATCGTCATTCTTCGATGTGGCAGGCCGTCATCTCGTCGACACCTACCATCTGGCACAGATATACGACTTCTCCAAACGATCATTTGAAAGTCTCAGCCTCCGTCACCTCGCCTCACATTTCGGTTTCACCGTTTCCGATACGCTTCAACTCAAGCGCGAACAAATCTCCACGCTTTGGCATCAGGATCCGGCCGCCGTCCTTGATCTCGCCCAACATGAATCAACACTTACCGAGCAGGTGAGTCGCCATCTCTCACCCAGCTCTTTTTACATGACGCAGATGTGTCCACTCCCCTATGGAACGGTCTGCCGGAGCGGATCGGCGCTCAAGATAGAATCTTTGCTTCTCCGTGAATACATCCGTCAGAAGCACTCCATCCCAAAACCACAACTCGGATCACAGACGACGGGTGGCTACACGGATATCTTCATGACGGGCATTGCCTCGAACGTTTTGCACGCCGATATCGAATCGCTGTACCCCTCCGTGATGCTCAACCGAAACATCAAGCCGGAAACGGATGAGCTGGGCGTCTTTCAAATTCTTCTCAGAGAGCTGACGACGCGTCGCCTTGACGCCAAGCGGGCGATGCAGGAATCGAATCAAGAACAACGTCGCCATGCCCTCGATGCGTTCCAATCCTCTCTCAAAATTCTGATCAATTCTTTCTATGGTTATCTCGGCTATGCACGAGGGCTGTTCAACGACTATGCGCGAGCCGACGAAGTAACGACCTCTGGCCAGGATTTACTCAGAACCATCATCAAACAACTTGAATTGCACAACAGTCTGGTGATCGAAGTTGATACGGATGGTCTCTTCTTCTCGCCTCCCGACAATGTGCGGGGGGAAGAGGCGGAGGATCTTTTCGTTGAAAAAATGGGAACGGCTCTACCGGAAGGAATTCGCCTTGCCCTCGCAGGTCGTTACAAGAAAATGTTGAGCTATAAGAAGAAAAACTATGCCTTGCTGGATTATCGTGATCGCGTGAACATTCGGGGAAGCGCCCTCATTTCCCGCAGCCTCGAACGGTTCGCGAAAGTGTTTCTGCAGCTTTGCATCCACAAACTTCTGCAGGAGGATATCGAGGGCTTGCACACCCTCTACGTTTCGCTCCGGAAAGACATTATGGAACATCGATGGGATGTGCTCGACTTTGCGAGGACGGAGACGCTTCACGATTCGATTGACACCTACGAGCGGGAGGTCGAGTCCGGCAAGCGAAAACCCTCAGCGGCCTACGAAGTAGCGAAGCGATCAGGACTTCCCGTGCGCGTCGGGGATCGCGTGACGTATTATGTAACGGGCAACCAAGCGAACGTCAAGATCATCGATCACTCGAAACCGGCGGAGGAATGGGATCCTAATTTCCCCGACGAAAACACGGCGTACTACCTTGAGCGCCTTGAGGAAGCAGCCCGAAAATTCGAGCTTTTCTTTGAGGCGGAAGATTTTAAGAGGATCTTCTCCTCCGACGACCTCTTCGGATTTCGTCCGGAAGGAATAAAAATCATCAACAGATACAAGGGTTCCTTTACAGAACAGCTTCCACCCGACGAGGAGAAAGGAGAATTTCGGATTTGGTTGGATGAAGACAAGCGAGCGTAGGTGAGCCGTCCGCTTCCTTGCTTTTTACTCCAACAAGTGCTATACTCGCGCTGTAATTCACCCACACCGTTTTTGTTTCAGAGTAGTTTTGGCGTCGTCTTCGCGGAAGACACAAGGCAAGTTTCTCTCGCGGAGATCCCTCCCAAGCTTCACGATGAAAGGCTTGCAAGCACGCTGCATGACCTTTCGTTTTTGAGAGACAAAAATTTGGTGTACATGTTCAACACTATAAGGATGAAGTAACCTTATGGAACAAGGTACAGTGAAGTGGTTCAATAATGCCAAAGGATACGGCTTC
>JBGFRO010000019.1:0-157690 GCA_041695085.1 Bacteroidota bacterium
GTGTTTCACTATTCGAAAAAACCCCGATAGATCAAGCATTTACACCTATCGAACCGCAAAATGTCAGTCTCTATCCCAGCAACCAATTGAATCTCTTTGACTTATAGTTGGACACTACTGATGTGCAACAACTATTGATGAAGCGGCACACTGAGCGACAGTTTAGTCCCGCGACCGGGCGAAGACACTACAGTTAATGTACCGCCGAGCAAGCGGGCGCGCTCTTTCATTCCGATAATTCCTAAGGTATTGTTCGTTTGGATTGCATCTGGATCGAACCCCTTTCCCCTATCCTCAACTGTCAGGAGGAGTCGACCGTTCTCCGTCCAAACCTCGACGGTTGCCTTTTTCTGGCCTGCATGCTTATAAACATTATTTAAGGATTCCTGCAGAATCCGATAGGCATTTGTGTCAATGACACTGGGAATGTCATGATTCTCAAACCGAAGAGAGGCTTTTACTTTGACCTTGGTGCCGAGCTCAAATTCAGAGATAAACGCTTTGATTGCCTCCTTCAGGCCAAGGTCATCAATGACACGCGGTCGAATGAGGAACGAAAGAGCTCGCACCTGTTCCATTCCCTGTTGAGCGGCGTGAAGCGCTCGATCAATAAGCTGTCCTTGTCGGTGCAGGACAGGCGCCTTCTTTGCCCGCTCGAGGTCGATGCAAATGGAGGTTAAAAACTGACCAAGCTCGTCGTGGATCTCACGCGAAATCCGCTTGCGCTCTTCTTCTTGAGCTTCCATGAGCTGACCGGAGAGGTGATGCAGTTTCTCGTTCGCTTCCTGAAGCTGCCGTGTTCGCTTCCTGACCTGAACGCGCAGGGCAAACACCCAGGCAAACGAGCCCAAGAGTACAACCATGGCGATCGCTCCGATTCGGTACGCGTCCGCCCGGGTTATTCCAACGGTTTCAATATCCAATTGGTCGCGCGGATAGATCTGGTAATATTCCTGCGTACGGAGGATCGAAATCATATTGCCCCAAAATACCGGTGACCATGATCTCGTCTCCAATGGAGTAATCATCAAAATTGACCACCGGTCTATGGAAGTCCCGCACGAAGGCCGCAATGATTTCATCGCTCTCCTCGGGGTGACTCAAGAGGATGTACTGACCGCCGCGATTGACTCGCTTGTTGACAATTCTTCCCTGCACACGCACGAGCATGCCTTCGAACTTCTCGGAGTGCGCCTCTGAAACCGTAATAGGACGCGGCTCCGGCAGAACAGGATGCGTCTCAACAACTTCATACAGAATAACTCTCAGCTGTGTAAGACCATTGTACTGTCCGACAACACCCGTTGCGATTACGCTGTCGCCAGTCTGAATCGGATCTGCCACCTGTTTGCTAAACAACTCGATGCCGGCTGACGCATCCTGGATGAACACGTGGAGACGTTCACGGTGCAACACGCCTGTCCCAACATTTGCGCGACCCGCAATCGTAACCGTATCGCCAAGGCGGTCAGGGAGGAAGTCGTTATCCCGGTCAACGCGCACATTCGCTATGTGCTCGATCACCATGCGCCGTTGCTCCTGACTCTCAACTCCGCTTGATGTGCGAGGTTGCAACTGAGGGACGAGAAGGAAGGCGAGAAGGATGGTGATCATAGAAGGCCGTTCTCAAGAAAAATCACTCCCTAAGCTACGTCCACCCGACAAGAAAAGCAAATATCGGCATCACACTTAGGTGAATGTGCAATGAGAACGCGACGGAGGGAGTTCGCTCGTTCATAACAACAGTTAAACGAAGGCCTGATATGACTGTCAAACCACCAACAACTACATCACACAACGAATCGGGCCGGACATGATCCTTGTCACAACAACGCCTTGGCAGCATAACATGATTCTCGAATTGTCTTTCTCCGATCGCTTTTGTAATATGTTGCCGTTGTTCTGAACGGTCTTCCAACACCACATCAATCAGCTGATCGAAGGAGCTACCATGGGCGGCGTACGCGTACTCGTAGGAACGCGCAAAGGCGCGTTCATTCTTACATCCGACGGTAAGCGTAGACAGTGGCACGTCGAGGGCCCGCACTTTGCCGGGTGGGAGATTTATCACATGAAGGGTTCGCCCGCCGACCCGAACCGCATCTACGCCTCACAAACGTCCGGATGGTTTGGGCAAGTCATCCAGCGCTCGGACGACGGCGGCAAGACGTGGAATCCTCCGGGAACAAAACCCGAAGACCTTGTCGGTCCGGATGGGATGCCCAAGGGTGCGAGCAACATGTTCGTGTATGATACATCGCCCACGACCGGCAAACCGCTCACCACACATCAGTGGTACGACGGGACGCAGCATCCGTGGGAGTTCAAGCGCGTCTGGCATGTTGAGCCCTCGCACTCTGACCCAGACACGGTTTATGCGGGCGTGGAAGACGCTGCATTGTTTCGCTCCACCGACGGCGGGAAATCATGGCACGAGCTTGCCGGCTTGCGCGGCCATGGAACGGGTCCGCAATGGTCTCCCGGTGCCGGCGGCATGGGACTCCACACAATCATTATCGATAGAAGCAATGAGAAGCGGATGTTTGTCGCTATCTCCGCAGCCGGCGTGTTTCGAACGGACGATGGCGGCGCTACGTGGAAGGCAGTCAACCGCGGGCTGAAGTCCGAATACATCCCCGTCCCCGACGCCGAGGTTGGCCACTGTGTCCACCGCATTGCTATGCATTCGGCGCGTCCGAACGTGCTCTTTATGCAAAAGCATTGGGATGTGATGCGCACAGACAACGGCGGCGACTCGTGGCAGGAGATCAGCGGGAATCTGCCCACTGACTTCGGATTCGTGGTCGATGTGCACGCTCACGAACCGGAGACGATTTATGTTATTCCGATTAAGAGCGATTCCGAGCACTTCCCACCCGAAGGAAAATTGCGCGTCTATCGTAGCCGTACGGGGGGCAACGAATGGGAACCGCTCACGAACGGTCTTCCTCAAAAAGATTGCTACGTGAATGTCCTTCGTGATGCGATGGCTGTGGATACGCTCGATCCGTGCGGAGTCTATTTCGGCACGACGGGCGGGCAAGTCTACGTGTCGCCGGATGGTGGGGACAACTGGCAGGCCATCGTGCATGATCTCCCCGCTGTCCTCTCGGTAGAGGTGCAAGTACTGTGATGACGCCAAGAATAACAGAAAAACGGCGGACAGAAAAATGAATGACAGAAAGATGAAAGAGGTTGAATTTCGGTAGAAAAATGAAAGATATGAATCATTGGATTATGTGTTTTTCTGTCCTGCGACCACTATGTTGTTGATAATGAAGGATGATACGAGGTAGGTCGGAATGCCGATCGAAATCACTGAGAGCCTCCACCTTCTCGATCAAGAAGCATTCGGAAAAATTGCGTACGACGTTACGGAGAAAGCGTTTCAAATCCATAACAAACTGGGGCGGTTCCTTGGGGAGGATCTGTACCGCCTGGAGATGGTTCATTTTCTTGGGTCACGCGCCGCCACCGAAGTAAAGATCGTGGTACGGTGGGAAGATTTTATGAAAACCTATTTGGTCGACCTAGTGGTGGACGGTGGGGCTCTTTTCGAATTGAAGGCTGTCGCTCATCTGAACGACGAACATCGTGCGCAACTTCTGAATTACTTGCTGCTTACAGGATGCCGTCACGGGAAGCTGCTCAACTTTCGACCGGAGCGCCTCGAGCATGAATTTGTGAATACCACACTCACCCACGCCGACCGGATAAGTTTTGAGGTCGACGACTCTGCCTGGGATAATTCTGTGGAATCGGCATCTATGATCAGGAACCTCGTTGAGGGGATTCTACGGGACTGGGGTACTGGACTTGACGCACAGCTCTACGTCGACGCGCTAACACACTTTCTTGGAGGAGAGGAACAGGTCATCGGAAAGGTCCCTATTGTGAGTGAGGGTCGGTGTATTGGACACCAGCGTGTGCGGCGAGCGAATGCGGAATCGGTGTTAAAATGTACAACCTTTGCCGATTCGCTGGAGAGTTTTGAGTCCCACGCACTGCGATTCCTCAATCTCACGAACCTGAAACGTATGTTTTGGATCAATATCTCTTTGAAAACTGTAAGATTGAAGACGCTGACGAAGCATGTTTAGCTTAGCATGGTAAACGCATTTTTCTGTCTCCCATTTTTCTGCCAGATAACATCGGTTAGATCAGGGCTATGATACGAGTCGTTCTTCCTTATCACCTTCGAGCTTTGGCACGCATAGGAGCCGAGGTTGAAGTAGAAGTCAACAGTCCCGTAACACCGCAATCCATCCTCGATGCCCTCGAAGCTCGCTACCCAATGCTTTGCGGGACGATTCGCGACCACGTCTCGAAACAACGCAGGCCGTTCCTCCGCTACTTTGCTTGCGCGCGGGATTTCTCACTTGACCCACCCGATGCGAAACTCCCAGATGAAATCGCAGAGGGGAAAGAGCCGTTTATCGTCCTCGGTTCCATCGCTGGCGGCTAACCGCTGACGATCTCTCGACATAGAGGACAAACTTCTCCGTGGTCCGTGACGAAGTCTTTCAACGCGCGGAAATATGATCTCCTCATCGTGGAACAAGTTGCACAAACGATCGTGGCAAAATTGAACAGGAGCAGGTAGGAGGGAAAGTGAGTTCCTTTCCTTGTTGCTCGCTTCTGCGACCTCGCCGTTCGTCTTCGGTCGGTCTCCGTTTACCATTCTTCGTCCCTCCCCTCGGTTTCTTCTTGTCTCCGTTCCTTGTCATTGTCGAATCGATTGAGGTTCAGGCGAAGAGTCAACATCACCATCGGCCACTCGCGGATCGATCGACTGAAGGTATGGAACCCGGGCCCCGTTGAGGTCAATTCTTCGCGGTGAGCGTTGAGGATGTTGTTCAGGTGCAAGATCGCCGTCAGCCGTCTGTCGAGAAACTCTCGCTTGAGTGCAAGGTCGGTCACAACCGATTCGCGCTCGCGTCCTTGCGGAGAAACGGAAGGACTTTCATAGCGCGCGGAAAATTGGATTTGGGTTGTGCCGAGCGTCATCGTGTTGTTCAGGCGCAAACGCCAGTTGAAGCTTCTCCGTAAGAATGGCTCGCCGAAGAGTGTTCCCTCGATCCGGTAATCATACACATTTCCCACAATATTCACGTTCCAGTCGTTCCACGCATCGAAATTCACCAGAAACTCGGCACCGAGTGATTTGTCGCGACCGATATTCTCTGGTGTGCGCAGCGTTACATTCTCCGAGTACACCTGCCGAACATCCTGAATCTTGTTTTGTGTCACCGTATAGTAGAGTTCTCCCGAAAGCGTCACCGAACCGATAAACGTTTGAGCGGCAAGCTCGTACGAGTCGATAAACTCAGGTAAAAGCGATGGATTGCCGCGACGGACGTTATTGGCATCGATCCATGTATCGAACGGCTCGGTCTGTCCCCCTCCCGGTCGGTCAATTCTTCGCGTATAACTTGCCATGAGCTGTTTCCCCTTTGCGAAGCGATAAGACGTGTGAAATGAAGGGAAGTAGTCCCATCGATCGACAAGAAACGATTGTCCCGTTTTTGCGAGCGACGTCAGCCGCTTCGTGTATTCTCCCCGAAAACCGAACTGATAGCCGATGTTTCCCCATTCACCAGACGTCAGCGCATACAAAGCATGTTCGTTCTCGTCGTACGTCACACGATGACTGAACTGCGGGTGATTCTCGTAGATTCCAAGGGTTGGGTTAAAGATGTGCAAGCCGGTGTTCTCTTCAGATTTCTCCGCCTCGCCTTGATAACCTGCTTCAAAGGTGAGGGAGGAGCTGAACGGATGAACATACTCGATTCGTGCCTCGAACTCACTTGAAGGTCCGTCTTCGGTGGTAATGCGCCCGCTGGCGCGTGTATTCTCCTGCAGAAGCTCGCTCAACGTCCGTTCATCAGAGTTATCCCATTCGTGTTGAAATGATGCCGTGAGAGCATGACGGTCGGAGGAAAACGTCTGCCGATAATCGAGGCCAAGCGAAGAAGAACTGCCACCGCGGGATCGGTCCGTCATGTTCGTGCGGTAGAGCCGTTGCGGGTTGGTATCAGTCCATTCTTCATGCGTGAGGTGGGCACGGTTTCCCCATTCTCTGTCACGATACTGCCCGCTCAAGGCGAGATGGGCACGGTCGGTCAAGTTAAGCTCGATGGCTCCCCTCACTCCGCCGAACCTCCTCCCTCTCTTTGAGTCGCCCGAAGAACGGATAAAAGATGATCTCCCTTCATACAAGTAGCTACGGTCTTCACGCTCGGTTCCCGAAAACGAGCGGTTGTTATAGTTGAGGCCGAGCAGGAGATTGTAGGATGGTGTCTTGTACTGCGTGAGGAGGTCGCCGCCGTATTTGTCGTTCAGTCCGCCATTGACGTTCACCATCCCGCTGAAGCCGGCGGAGATATTCTTTTTGAGTTTGATGTTGATAATGCCGGCCGTTCCCTCCGGATCGAATTTGGCCGAAGGATTAGTGATGATCTCGATGCTTTCGACCGACGTTGCGGGAATCTGCTGGAGCGCTTCTTGCGGATCCATGATCGTGGGTCTGCCGTCGATCAACACGGTGATGTTTCCCCTGCCGCGCAGGCTTACGTTGCCTTCCATATCGACGGAGATGGATGGGACGTTTTGAAGGATGTCCACCACAGAGCCGGCGACAGCAGTGTTGAGATGTTCAGGGGTGATGACCTTTTTGTCGATTTGGTAGGTGAGGGGAGCACGTTCGCCTTCTACGGTGACACTCTGCAAGAGAATTGCCGCCGGTGCGAGGAAGACGTCGTTGAGTTGGATGATTGGGTTGGTCTCCGTAATCTGAAGGTTGCCGATCTTATAACGTTCATAGCCGATGAAGGAGATAACAAGGTTGTAGCGGCCGACGGGAATGCTGCCGAGTTCAAAATAGCCGCCGGCGTCTGTAACGGTGCCCGTGACCTGAGAGCTATCGATGGCATGGAGCAGGACGATGTTGGCATATTCCATCGGTCGCTTGGAGACAGAGTCGATAACCTTGCCGGAGATTCTTCCAGGGTTGTATATCGACTGAGCGAGACTTATCGTAGCAGCCGAGATGATACACAGGATCAAGCTGGAGATTCTTTTTGTCATCATTCCCTCCCTCTCTGACGCGGTTGTTTTTCAACAACCGTAGGTGTGTTTCGGGCCTATGCGGTGATCAGTCGAGTCGAGAGTAATAACGGGAGAAGGGAAGAAAAGTCGCGGAAGCTCAGCATCTCCAACCTCTTGCGAGGTTTCCACGGCCGGATGAACCATTCCGCGTCGATCCCGATGGCCTCGAACATCATCAGAAACCCAGTGAGGACATAACTCGATTTGGCACGAACCTTTTCGTTAGGTAATTTTGTTCAGTAATGTTGCATCTCCTATGATAAGGAAGATGGTACATCCTAAAGGTTTATGTCGAGGCTCAAGTGTATAGAGGACCCATCTTCTCGCAAGCCGAGTTAGGCAGTCACGAAAAGCCACTTCGTGATACCTTGGCAAACAGACCATGGTGGCAACTAGACAACTAGAAAGGAGACAGAAATGAAATCAAGAATGCAAGGTCAGGTTATCGCCCTCTTGGTTATTTTGGCCTTGAGTACAGGATGGGCTGGGGCACAAAAGAAAAAGGTAAGTCCAGACGAAGCTCCGGCAGTGATCGCGGTCAAGTTCCACGCAGACTGGTGTGGATTCTGCAAGTCTATGGGCAGCGTCTTCGAAGAGTTACAGGCCAAATTTGATACACAGCCGGTCCTCTTCATCACTCTGGATCACACCCGTGAATTCAATCGAAAGCAATCCGCATACTTGGCTCAAAGCCTTGGCCTGAACAAAGTATGGGCCGAACATGGTTACAAGACAGGATTTATTTTGCTCATCGACGGAAAAAGCCGTGAAGTTCTCGCAACACTGACACACCAGCAGAACTTGAAGGAGATGGGTGCTTCGTTGCTCGAGGCAGTCAAGAAGGGATCGACAAAGCCGTAAAATCAACCCAAACTGCTGAAGAACGGTTCGCGGCCGACACGCTTCGTGTGCGACTGAAGCCGGATGTTCGCGCGCATCAAGCGCAAGCTCGCGGAGCAAAGAAGATGTCAACGTCTGCTATTGCTTTGACTGGTCGCGCGTCCGGATTCGGGAAGAGATTGCAGCAACAGGGAAATCCACAGCAGCTCAGCAGATCACAGATGTGAGTGCCGTTGTAAAGAAATTGCTTTTCAAAACCTGACCCATTTGTCGCCTAACCGACAATATCCATCTTCTCTCTCCTATATCTTGGTTGAGCGACGCAGAGTCAATTCTCGCGTCAGCTCATTATGTTCTTGCGACTCAATCTCTCAACCAAAATCCTTGTTGCCCTGCTGCCGTTGTTTCTCCTTGCTGTGGTGCTCAGCGTCTATCTGACTCACCGCTACCAGGGGAAACAGGCGCTGGAGCAGATGCAAAACGCGGCGCTTGCACAAGCGACGATCATCAAAGAATCGCTCGTTCATCAGACTTGCTTTCGCCTACCCGTCTACTACGCCCCATCCTGAACAAAACGGACGCCGTGTTTCATGCACCACTCGGCGCGTGCTAACTCCTTGCCGAGGTAGGCCGCGTGATCAAGCTGCGATACCCAGCCGTTGCGGATCAAGGTGAGGTAGATGCTGCGGGCGTCCCGACCCTCGATGACACGCAGAAGCTTTTCGTCGTAATCGTAGTGTTCGACCGCTAACGCATCGCCGAGAACGTGGATCACAAAGTAGCCGGCTTTGTCCAGCTTGATGCGCTGTGGGTCGGTGGCGGTGGCGATCACGTGTTCAGCATCTACCTGACCAACCATACCGGGTGCACGCTTGAACTCGCTCAACCCGGCTTTGCCGTGCGGGCCAGGGGGTGCGGGCTGCGTGTTGGATGCCAACTCCTTCACCCGAGCGTGGATAGCGGCAACATCTGTGCAGCCGATCATGTTGATTGGTTGCACCTGTTCGCGAAATGCCCGCACCTCAGCAGCAGACGTGTTTGGCAGGATCGGGCGCATGCCGGGTGCTTCCGGTATCCTGTGGTTCTCATCGATGCCGTTGGCGAACAGAGCTAACATCGTCGCGCCGCTCAGATGCTTGGGCGGTTCGCTCCCCGCGCAGACGAGATAACGGATAGCGGGATTTGACACTGTATTCTTGACGATCTTCTCGATGCCGATATTCTCGGTCTCAAGCTTGCCGACAATGCACAGCCCCGGCGGCGGATTGTGGCTGACAGCTTCAGCCAGGGCGACACTGCCCAGCGTCGTCACGGCCACAGGGGCCGCCGGATCGGCAACGAAATACGTACCAGGAACATAGGGCCACGTCTTGCGCTTCGCCTTGGTGTTCGCAAAGGTGCGGCTCAGGAAAAATCCAAAATCTTCCATCCTGGTTGACATCAGTCATCCTCTGCAACAGGCTTTAAGAAAACGAACGGACTATAACAATGTTCCGACGCGCTCGTTCATGCGGACTGTCCCGCCGATGACGATGCCGGCGGAAATAATAATGAGGTTTTTGATGATATACTGACCCTCGATGGTCGGCGCGTATGGAAATTCGGTAAAACATACCTCCGGCAACAACACTAGGGGGAGAAACGTACCCGGCATCTGCAGAAACAACAGGAGAATGGCAATCCGTATTGTCGGCCGGAACAGCAGAAACACTCCGATCGCCACTTCCCACCAGCCTAAGATTGGGACAAAGATCTCGGGTCTCATCCAATAGACGGTCCGGCTCACGAGCTCCGCGGCCGGGCTATACCCGAGTGGCTTCAGGATACCAAACCACATCAAGACGATGCCGATGGAAATACGGAGAAACAGCAACCCGTACCGGTTCATCCACGCAGCAATGTGAGGATCAAGCCTCTCAAACAATTCTTTCATTGGAGAGATCTTTTAATACGTTCAGGGTCTCGAATTTCACTGCTGGTGAGAATTCGTATGCGTTGGAATTCAGAAATGCCGGAAAATCTTTTTGTGCAACCGTTGAAACGTATGGAAAGGTTCCCGGCTTGACAAGCTGGCTTTCGGCGCGCTTACCCGACCGCATCCCGTGACGACAAGAGGACATGACGAGCGATTGAGAAACTCATCGCAGTGTTGCTGCTCCAACGACTAATGTTTCCGCACCAGTGTGGGACTGTCAAGAACTTGGGCGGGTTCGTGCACTGTAGATGACAGGGAGTCGACCTCTTCCTGTCGAGAATGCTGGCTCTGCAGACCAGAACGATAAACCTTTTTGATTTCCCTCCGCTTAAGCCAGATCAGAAATCCTGTAATGGGCAAACTTGCCACAATGAGGCTCGCGAAAAACGCGAGGATCTTTCCCGGTAACCCAAGGATAGCACCGACGTGTATGTCATAGTTCATCCGGAGAAGTTTGTCTGCAGCGGTTGCTTCTTCAAACTTCCCCCAAAGGTGTGGGGCAGAGATTTCCTCGAGAGTGTACTGATCGAAGTACCGGTAATCAGACCTCCAATAGGTTCCTTCATCACGTTTCACAAACACATAGATCGACGATGTCGGCGACGAGGGAACGTGCACATCGATCACCGCGGCATTCGGATATTCCGCGCTCATCCTTTCCCAAACACGGTCAATGGCTGGCCGTTCATCCGAACTCATCAATTGGATTCGCGTGGTGTCGGAAGGAGGCTCCTGATAGGTCAACGACTTTTCTCCACCGGCCGTCGCATACACCGCATCGGCAAACCATTGAAATCCCCACACCAAGCCTGTTAACGCGAGAATGAGCGCTATGGAAAGAATGTAGAACCCTAAGATGCTGTGAAGGTCATAGACCTTCCGCTTGGTCGATGTTGCATTTCTTTTCCAGAAGAACCACAATCGCTGTTTCACCCCAGCTTTATTTCGAGGCCACCAAAGAACAATGCCGGAAAGCAAAATGACGACGGCAATGAGTGTCGCTGTTGCGACAACAGGTTGCCCAAGTTCTGGAGGCAGCCAGAGATAATAATGTCCCTGCAGGATGAAATGAAAAAAATTTGCCGTCAGATCCTTACTGGTGATAACCTCGCCCGAGTACGGATTGAGATAAACGGCAGAGTAAAACAACGGATCGGGTTCATAGAAGATGACCTCTATCGCCTCGTCTTTCCCTCTATAGAGAACACTGTGGAGGTGTTGCTCAGGAATGACACGCTGCGCAATATCTTTCACCTGCGAAGGGGGAAGAAAAGGTGCGTCCTGTTCTTCCACAGTACGATACGAGGCTTGCGTGACGGCTTCAATTTCCTCTCTGAACGCATACAATGCCCCCGTAAGAGCGATGATGAACACGATCAGGCCAGACAGCAGACCAAGCCAGAGATGGATGTTGAGAACGATTTTCTTCAACGTCATCGTATTCGGCGTTAGAATCTGTAAGCAACTGTTAACCGATAATTCCGCAGCGGCTCTGCTTGCCACCAGTAATAATTGCCGAACGGATAAAATGCGCCGCCGATGTAGAGATATCGGTTCAAAAGATTATTCACCAACAGATCCACAGTGAATGACTGCACCTGATAGCCGATTCCCGCATCGACGCGGAAGTAGTCGGGTACGCGAGGTTGATCCGGCGAGTAGTACCACGTTGCTGAACGCCCTCCGAGGTATTGATACCCCGCGGAGAGTTTCATCCCGTCGAGAGCGCCAACGGTGATCGCATACTTGAACCAGACATTATGAATGTGTTTTGCAGTCGAATGTACTTGCTTTCCGACGAGCTGAGGGTTGGAATCTTTCGTAATACGCGCATCGGTGTACGCATAGTTGAGGATGAGATGAAGGTTTTCCATAATCCGGCCGTTGATGTCGATTTCAATTCCCTTAAACTGCTGCTCTCCCGTTGCTCTGCTGTAGATGAATCGTCCTGTAGCGGTATCGGGATGCTCTGTGTCGGTGGTGAGGAGATTGTTCTTAATAACACGATAGAACGAAAGGGACGAATTCCATCGTCCATCAAACCATTCATTCTTCACTCCGAATTCAACATTCTCACCGGTGATGGGAGGGAAGTTGTTCCCTCGCCAATCTGTTCCGAGATTGGGACGGAAAATTTCATCATACAGCGCATAGGCACTCGAGTTTTCAGTCAACGAGTAGCTGACGCCCGCTCGTGGGGTGAACTTATCGACGGTAGCACGACCTGTGTACGGATTTCCGTCAGTATTTGTTGTGTACCGTCCGCCAACGGTAACACGAAGAGCGTCGAACAAACCGATCTCATCCTGAAGGTAAAACCCACTGTAATTATTCTGGTACTGTCTTCCCACTTCTCGCACATCCTTTGTTCGATCCCATTTGGGCAACTGATTTCCGTTCACCTTGCCGTACTCTGGACTGTAAATGTTGAAGGTCGTATCGCCTAAGGCAGCACCTTGATCCCAAGCGCCGTAGTATTCCTTGTGGTTGGCATCAACCCCGGCAAGAATATTATGCTCGAGACCTGCCGTCTGGAATGTTCCATTCACAAAGACCTGCCCATTTTTGCTCGTTCCAAGAGCATCCCAAACGAATAAGCCGCGTTGCAAAAAGCTATCGCCACGAAATCCCCACGGCCAAAGCCCCTGGCCCTCCTGGGTAAAGTGGAGATAGGCCAATTGCGTCGTGAAGCGCCAGTTGCTGTTCAGACTGTGTTGGAAGAGGGCAAAGATGGCTTTGTCCCGTAAAGAGCTTGGACTGAGATTTGGCTCCGTCGTTGTGAAATGGACGGGGAGGTCGCCAAACCCTTTTTTCGAGAATGCGTAATTGCTACCAATGGCGCTCATCTGTACGAATTGTTCGTTGTATTCGAGCAGGATAGACGTTTCATCACCAATCAGGTATTTGAGAACTGACGCGATGGAATAGCGGTTTGCAAATTCGTGATCGCGGTGAGTACCTCTCAGTTGTCCCATCATGTTTAAACGGTACAGGAGTTTTCCGTCTTCAGAAAATTTTCCCTCCACATCGAGTGTTGCTCGGTGGTTTCCATAACTTCCCACCGAAAAGGTTGCTTCGCGTTTTTCCAGGCCTGTCGGTTTCTTCGTCACGACGTTGTAGAATCCGCCGGGTTCTCCGTTTGCCAGCATGAAGCCGGCCGGTCCTTTCACGAATTCAATGCGGTCAACCATACTCATATCTTCCGTGAGTGGGCTCCAAGGGCTCAATCGCACATTCATCCCGTTGCGGAACGGCGTGATTTCCGATCCCCGCATGTGCATGCTTGCATAGACATCCCAATGCTCTGCGCGATGCACGCCGCTCACGTTTCGCTGTACGCCTTCCAACATATCAAAGATCTGCTGATCGCGTAACACCGCTTTGGGAACGATCCGAATGTTCTGCGGCACATCGAGGAGAGATCCGTTGATGCGCAAGGAAAGGGAGGGTCTGGTGACGGTATAGGTCTCTGCATCGGAGAAAACGACCACTTCTGGCAATTGGTGAGCTGTCTGCCGGAGAACAAAGTGCACCGGAAGGGTTTCTCCTGACTTTACAACGACCTCGCGCTGCTGTTCTTTGAATCCGATAGAGGAGACTCTGAGCAGATAAATCCCTGACTCAATGTTGCTGATGACATAACGACCGGTAGAATCGGTCGCGGCTCCTTTGTTCGTTCCGGCCAGAACAACATTCGCGTGCGGGATCGGTTGACCTTCTGAGTTTTCCACAGTCCCGATGATCGTTCCTGTTTGAGCGAAAACCACAGTGGAAAGAAGGATAAGGATCAAAAAAGAGTATCGAAAATGATGCATGGCATTACTCCTTGAGTTATAGGTTGTTAAGAGAAAGCTGGGCAATCACTGATACATTTTTTGCTCGAGAAAATTGACTTGACTTCCTTTTGTCTCTCATTCATGGTTTCAGCGCCACCACGCCGAGGCGCGCACGGCTACGCCCCATCCTGAACAAAACGGACGCCGTGTTTCATGCACCACTCGGCGCGTGCTAACTCCTTGCCGAGGTAGGCCGCGTGATCAAGCTGCGATACCCAGCCGTTGCGGATCAAGGTGAGGTAGATGCTGCGGGCGTCCCGACCCTCGATGACACGCAGAAGCTTTTCGTCGTAATCGTAGTGTTCGACCGCTAACGCATCGCCGAGAACGTGGATCACAAAGTAGCCGGCTTTGTCCAGCTTGATGCGCTGTGGGTCGGTGGCGGTGGCGATCACGTGTTCAGCATCTACCTGACCAACCATACCGGGTGCACGCTTGAACTCGCTCAACCCGGCTTTGCCGTGCGGGCCAGGGGGTGCGGGCTGCGTGTTGGATGCCAACTCCTTCACCCGAGCGTGGATAGCGGCAACATCTGTGCAGCCGATCATGTTGATTGGTTGCACCTGTTCGCGAAATGCCGGCACCTCGGCAGCAGCCTTTTCATTGCGCTCGACGCTCGTGTAACTGTGAGGCCGGTGCTGTAGCACTAACCCGGCCGTGAATCCCAGGCCCGGCGCGAATTCAACTACGTCATCTTCAGCTGCAATCTTCAGCGCCGCCACCAGCTTTTCAGTCAGTTCGCGTCCGCCGTGACGCCGCACCCGCCGGCCCATGCGCGCTAACAGCCAATGGCCAGGCGCCTTGTCATAGTCGAACGCGGCCTGCGCCAACCCTTCACGGATATGCTCCTGTTCCTTCATTGCACGTCCCTTGGAACTTCCACTGCAGGCTGTACTACTAAAAGAGCCGCGGGCTCCCCGGCAGCATCCCTCGTGATACATGCTTTGTCTTTTCTAGTTCTGCCAAGCCAGATTTTTACTCCTGTCAGGGTGAGAAGCGCAGGAATGAATCCCGCAATGAACCAAAGGATGCGGGTAATAATACCGCCAAACTCACCGAAATGAAGAGGTAGTAACCATTTGGATAATAGGGAAGCTCCACCTTGTAATTTGTCGGGATGGTGTTCTGCTAAGATTACTCCTGTATAGCGGTCGGCTTTTAAGAAAATGCGTGTATCTGTTCCCGAATGTACATGCTGATATTTTTGATAGGCAAAACTGAGTGTTCCGTCTTTTTTGTTTGTCATCCACATATTTCTTTTATAATAATCAGGATAATACTTGTTCATTTCTGCCAATGCTTGTTGAGTAGTGATGGGTGTTTGATGTGCTATGCTGTCAGACAATGCTGTATCCCAGATTGATTTTGGTGATGGTTCAGAAAAGGTGATTTTGTCTAACACCCATTGTGTTTCTTCGTAGTAATGAAAGGCGGCACCAGTTATGCCAAGCAAAAATAGAGGTAGAAAAAAGTAAAATCCGATTACATTGTGTAGGTCATAATTAAAGCGCTTTGGTTGTGCATTCCATTTTATTTTAAAGCTGGACTTCATTCTTCCTTTTACTCTGGGCCACCACAAATAAATTCCTGTTGTTAGCATAAATAATGCAAAAATCAACGACGCTGTTGCCGTGATGTAAAATCCTATTTCACCAAGTGTTAATGATGTGTGTAAGTCAAGTATAAACGCAAAAAACGAGTGGCCATATCCTTCGTTACCCCAAATAATTTTTCCTGTAGATTGGTCGAAGTAGTGCCATTTTTTATCATCAAAGAGTTTGAACACATAGGTGTCTCTGCCTCTCTGTGGCCACTGCAAACTTTCAATTTTTTTACCTGATTGTTTTTCAATTTCTGAAACAATTTCAATATCGTTGCTAAAAATACTTTTTTCGTTTTGTGTGTGATATTCTTTAGTGATGGCACGGGTTATCTCGGGTTCAAACACATAGATAGAACCGGTTATTCCTAATACAGAGAGTATAAGTCCTGAAACAAGTCCCAACCAAAGATGTATTGTTCTAATTGTTTTTCTCATAAAATAAAATCACTGCAGAGGTTGTGCCCTCTGCAGTGATGAGCGTTATGCTAAGTATTAAAACGTAACTGCAACGGAAAGTATTACTCTCCTTACCCAATAAGGCTCTAATCTTCCTGTCTCACCACCGAGATAACCAATATTATTTGTTAAGTTAGTGGTATTAAGACGTGCAGTGAATTTTTCATATCTATAAGCTACCGAAACATCCATGCTATAATATGATTTTACAAGTTCTTCAGGCTTATTGTGGGTTGACATATAAAATTTGTCTTTATAATAGATTCCATACCCCAATTCAAACCCTTTCAACGTATTTTTGAAATCATAATTTAACCACAGGCTTCCACTATTGCGTGCATTCCCTTGAAGTTCTTTGCCTGATTCATAAGCTGGGTCTTCAATAACGGTCGCCTTCACATATGCATAAGTAGCATTGATTGTAAGAGCATCAAATAATTTCCCATGTACATCTAACTCGAAACCTTTGCTTTGATGATGGTCTGCCACATAGGTTGCCCACCTCCAATCAGATCTCCATGAGATATAGGCAAAGGTAGGCTGAGTAGGCGCATGAACCCAACCGTAGATATCCCTTTTGTCGATTTGAAATGCCGATACCGTTATGCCTAAACGATCTTCCAACAAACTTGTTTTGACTCCAAACTCAGTTTGTGAAGCATCGGTTGGTTGTATCACTTTTGATGGGTCTATCCCATCAACACCATTCATTTCGTAAGATTGGGAATAGGAACCGTATAGCGAAACTTCTTTAACCGGCTTATATACCAACCCAAAGCGCGGGCTTATCACTTTATCTACCGGAATAAAATAGTTTGCAGGTTCATCTTCTTTCTTGTCATAGTCATTACCATGTCTTGTTATGTTATATCTTGCACCCAAAAGAAGTTGGAGTTTACCATCAAAGGCTGATATTTGGTCTTGTGCGTATATCCCGGTTCTCTCATAGAAGTTTTCAAAATTTGACCAATTTATTGGGTCGGCTTTTATATCAGAAAGGCCATATTCGGGATTATAAACATTGATAGTTGAATCTAATTTTCGCCAGATAGGTTGAGACCATTTGCCTCCATTTTTCATGTAATCAAAGCCTATAAGCACCTGATGCTTAAAAGCGCCTGTTTCAAAATCTCCAATGATGTCAAAGCCATTACCCCAACCTCTCCAGTATTGGTGAAAAGAATACTGGAAACGGGTAAGATTACCCAAGGAATCGGGAGTAGTAGAAAAATAAATGTTATTAGCGGCTCTGTTTGTAGCGGAGTAATAGGTTTGGTTACGAATTTTCCAGTTGTCGTCAAGGTAAAACGTGAACGTTGAAAATAAATTTCGTTCTTGAAAACCGTATGTGCCGCTGGGCTCCCCTAAGAAGGTGCTAACCGGCAGCTTGTTTATTCCTTCAAAAGTTCCATCAGGAGAAATTATTCCGGGATCACCAACTCTCTCATCAGTTTTTAATACTCCCTCTGCATCCCAAATTAATTTAGGATGGATTTTCCATGTCAGAGCTGGAGAGAACATCATGGTTTCATTGTTCACCTCATCACGGAAACTATTTGATTTTTCGTAGGAAGCATTTAGACGATAAAGAAATGTTCCTTTGTCGTCTAAAGGCCCTGATAAATCAATAGCAGGACGGATCAACCCGTATTGTCCGAGACGCAATTCAAATCTCTTGTAATCATAGTTCAACGGTTTTTTTGTAACAAAATTCATAACGGCACCCGGACTAATATCTCCATATAATACAGAAGCAGGGCCTTTAAGAATTTCAACTTGTTCGATATTATCATTGTGATGATGCCCCATATTCCATATCATCATTCCGTTTCTTCTAAAATTGCTCCAGTTGGTCATCCAAAAACCTCTCGAGTCGAAAACAGTGTAACCACCATTATAGGTCCCTGTAACGGTTATTCCGCTTACATTTTTCACTGCGTCTCTTGTGTCAATTATTAATTGCTGCTGCATCAATTCTTTGTCAAGTATTTGAATTGAAATAGGCAAATCTTCAAGAGGGGTATTGGTTTTAGTAGCTGAGGAAGCTCTTCGTTTTTGCCCTATTACTACTACTTCGCCTAAAACGGAGGCTGATTCGGCAAGAATAAAATCTACTATTGCAGTTTCATTATCCTTTACGGTTACGGTTTTTTCTACCGCCTCGGTTCCTATATGGCTTGTAACTATGGTTTGTTCTCCAACAGGAGCATTTTGAATGATGTATTCACCAAGCATATTGGTTGCTGCTCCTTTTGTGGTACCTTTAATTACTACGTTTGCATATTCTACAGGTTTGTTGTCCGATGTTTTTACTGTTCCTTTTATCGTTCCTGTTTGAGCGAAAACCGTTGTGGAAAAAATGCAGAGTAGTAGAAAGAAATGTCGAAGATGATACATGGCGTTACTCCTTTTTGGTTGATTGTGGTTGATTATTGAACGAAAAAAACTCTTCCGCAGCTAACACGTTTTTGCTAGGGAAAACTGACTCGATTCCCTTGGTGAACCGCCTCGATCTGTAAGCCGGCTTCGGTCAACACTGCCTTCTCCTTCGTTCGCGTTGCGGGACTTTTTGGTGTGCCTTCACTCTTCGGCTCTTGCGTCCTTCTGTCCCCACAGGGATGTGAGCGCCAGCCATCCGAGCGGCAGTAACACCAGCAAGTACACCAGCAACTGACCGTAGCGCCCGTCCGGGCCGTACGGCTCTGTGGCCCAGTGCAACGGCTCGCTGTACGGCAGCACATTGGCTTCCGTCAGCTCGTGGAAGCCGTACACGAGTAGCTGCACAAGAAAGACCGAAAGAAACAGTGCCGTCACCTGGAAGAACCGCGCAAGGTTCACACGGTGCCCGTATTTCGACCACAGCCAGGCCACCGTGGCGGCAGCGACCATACCACCCACCGCACCGGTAAACACCAGCGCTGACTGTACCTGGAACAGGGCTGCATGGAGGACGAACACCATCTCCATCCCCCCGCGCGTGATCATCACCACAGTGAAGAGAAACACGCCGATGAACTCGGCCTTTGCGGGTTTCATTGCAGAGGCCTCTAATCGTTGCTCGATGTCGCGTTTGATGGTTTTCGCCGCGCGCCAGATATGCACGAGCAACGAACCCACCAAGACTGCTGCAGCGATCGCCAGCACGCCTTTCCAGAGCGCCTGATTCGCCGCCCGCTCGAAGAGCATGCCTGCCACGCCGCTGACGAGCACCGACGCCGCAATGCCCCAGTGGCCGGCGCGTACCAGATGCGCGCCACCAGTTCTGCGCAAATAGGTCAGAGTGACCGCGACAATGAGAAAGGCTTCAAGCCCTTCACGAAGCGTGATTACGAATCCCTGTAGCATGACGATTCCTCTTCCATTTGATTGTTGAAGTGCGCCGTTGCAATCCGAATGTGATCACCCACCCATCGGTACATCATTACCGGCCACCATTCTTGGGGAGACTGTTCATCAGCGGCTTGAGGGGATGAAGTTGCGCCGAGGCTTCTTCGATCATCAAACTGAAGTCAACAAACTCCGCTTCTGACAGCGTGAGCGTGCACCTGCCGTACTGAATGTGAATGGCATTTTGTCCGCAGGTGCAATAGATCACCTGGCCTTTTCCCCCTACGGCGATAATGTTTTTCATCGTACACGCCTCATTTGTCTGAATGCTGATTTTTTATTCAATGTCTTCCGGGATGGTAGTGATGAAGTGATTTTGGTACAGAGATAATTCCTGCAGGGACTGGTTGATTGTTGAAGTGTGCCATGGCGATCAGAATCTGCTCCTCCACCCAGCGCTCGAACGTTGGGTGAGGGGCGAAGCCTTTGCCGTTGTAGACATAGTTCAGACCCTTCAGCCATTCTTCTTCACGACCGCCACGTGTGGTGCGAGCCGGAATCACAATTGGCGTTCCTCCATCTTGAGCGGCTCGCTCCACCATCGTTCTGATATTCTGGATCGCCTTTTCGCGAAGTTCCGGCCAATCCTCTCGCCAAGTGGCGTATTGAATGTCACGGAAGTGTCGCGCTTTCAGTCGGGCAACCATTTGCATATGCGAAGCTATGCTTGCGAGATTCCTCTCCCAATGCTTGTTTGCCTCTTCATCATCTGTGCCGTGGGCGAGGAGAATGATCGTCTCTTTCTTCGGCTCTTTGCTGACTTCGAGTACACGGTCGAGCAACGCTTCAGCAAACAAGGGGCTTGCTTCAATGCCGCCGAGGGTAAAGAGTACACAGGAGGTACGGATTCTCTCCGGCGGCTTTCCCTGGTTATCGTGTCCGTGACCGGCGTGGCCCAAGCGCTCTTGTAAACCCAGGACATACTCGGTGATCTCTCTGAAGCTCGATTCGAGCGAAAACACACGGATGACGACAACGGCTCGTGCGCCGCGCCGCTCCAATCTTCTCACCCCCCTCTCAATTAAAACAGGATCGCCCATCCCAAAGGCTGGTTCGATCATATATCGCGCCGTGAGCGGGCCAAGAGCATCCATCATTCTCCGATTCCAGTTATAGTTGGAGCCGTGTGGCATAAACACGACGCCGAGGTTTTCTCGTGTAATAGGCACATGCGCATTCGAACGTTGTGCAAGCCAGAGCGCAACATTGGGATGCGGCGTAAGATCTTTTCCGTCAAAGCTTCCACCGTACTTTTGGATCAGCGACTTGAGCCGCGCGCCAAGCGACATCATTCCGTCCGCTTTCCAACTAAAATCCAGCGGAATAACTACCGGCCGGAGTTTTTGTCCTTGTGCGGAGGCAAGAGCGTCTTCGAGAGATTTCCAAGGAGATGCACCGCGTTGTCCGTCCTGGAGAGCGACCTCCCTATAGCCGGCAAAGGGATAACGATCCTCGGTGTACACGCGAAAACGCTTGATGTCTTCGGAAATCAATGCTGCTTCTTGATCATCTCTTGCTCCCTGCGCAACGAGAATCAACATTTCTTCGGACGGATTTTCGCTCAGTTCCTCTAACCGGTCGGATAAGATTTCTGAAATGAGGTAGGTTCCTGTGTGCTTTTGAGAAATCGTTAGAGGAAGATCGGTGAGAGACCTGTTGTTCGAGAGAGTCGTTTCAATGTGTTTCCACATTGGATGATGGAGCGAGAGAAAAAGAGGCAAGACAACGATGTTCTTTGCTCCTGACGCTTGAACTTGTGAAAGACCTTCTTTGAGGAATCGCTCCGTTTCTTCGCGGGTTGCGAAGACAAGAGCGGCATTGAATTGCTTTCGGTACTCCTCGAATGCGTCGCGCAGCTCTTCATTCCCCATAAACCCACGATCCGGCGCCACGACAAGGAAACCGGTCTCTTTGCTGGTATCCGCCGCTCCCAACACCGAGGTAGCGACAAAGAGGCAGACGATCATCGTTTTGCAATAAATCATTGTGCTGTTCCTTTCTTTTTATTTAAGGTTGTATCCCAGAGGCCGACGCGGTCGTTCGATCAATAGGGGTGCCGCGGGTTCATAGTTTCACTGCTACCAGAGCGACCGCGCCCAGATGGTCCGCATAACGGTCGAGAACTGCGCGCATGTGCAGCACACGTTTGCGCGCTGCGGGCGTGCGCAGAATGTTGAACGCAATCCGCAGCGCGCGCCAGACTCCTTCATCTGCCACCATACGCGCCGGCTTGAGCAAATGCATCGGATTGGTAAACACAGACTCGATGCGCATCCCGGACTCTGCCAAAAGAGCCTTCCACTCCCCAACGGTCAGCGGGCGGGCATTCACGCGAATGGCTTGTGCCAGTTCACGCTGAACTTCCTGTTTCAGATCCTCCGCAATGCTGTCTGGCTTCAGGCAAAGTTCATGGATTCCATAGCGGCCCCCCGCCTTGAGCAGGCGCGCCGCCTCCTGCACGATCTTGGCCTTTTGTGTCTCCGACTGCATGGTCAGCATCGCTTCGCCGTAAACGACCGACGCACAACCCGACTCCAACCCGCTCTGCAGCACATCGCCGATGACGATGCGCTGCGAGGGGCCAGTCACAACGCGGCGCGCCTCAGCCGCCGCTGACTCGTCGCGCTCGACGCCTGTGTAACTACGAGGCTGACGCCGCAACACCAGCCCGGCCGTGAAGCCCAGGCCTGGGGCGAATTCAACGACGTCATCTTCAGGTGTGATGTTCAGCGCAGCCACTAACTTTTCGGTCAGCTCACGGCCGCCGGGCCGCAGCACGCGCTTGCCCATGCGCGCCAGCAGCCAGTGTCCTGGTGCCTTGCTCAAATCAGCGGCGATTGCTGCTAATGGAGCGTGATCTTCAGTTTGACTTCGCTCATTCATCGTATCCTCCGTCGACGTTTTGTAGTGCGAACCATTTCCCACATCTTGCCCTGATAGTGCAGGGGTATGAGCGGCGTCTGCTGAGTGGCTGCCGCCGGGCGTGATCATAATGCTCGTGACGATGATCGTATCAGGTTGTTCCTTCCTTGATTCAACGAAGTCTGCGAGAACCATCTGGTTGATAGAAATAGCGGAACGTATAGTACCGCGGTGGTGCCGTCGGTGTGCCGGTTGTCGCATTGTACGGGATCGGATTCGGCGCTCCTTTGTAATAACTCAGAATCTCGAGCTTCGCGTACTTGCCATCAGCTGTGCGAAGAACAATGACCGTTCCCGGATTGGGAATGACCGTGTGCTTCGGCGGCGTTGGAGAATTACCGGTGTACGTGTACCATCCTCTGATCGCTCTTGTCGTTGGGCTGTCGGTTGCATATCCAGAGGCCGGCGCGGTCGATAACGTGTCGAAATCCGTTCCCGTTATCACAATGGCCCCCGCCTGGCCGGGTCCGCTTGCGCCGCCGTTGATAATGATGGTGGTGGATCGAAACCCAAGATCCCACTTTGTTGTCGCCGAGTCTGAATTCGAGACAACCGAACTATCGCGCAAACTAAAGAAGGTGAATTTGCCACTGTTAGCCGTGTCTGCGGGCAAATCCTTCACCAGCGTCACGCGTCCTTGCGGTTCCACAGGATCAGGCTCGAGGATGCTCTTCTTGCAGCCGGCAACGATAATCAGGACGAAACAAAACGTTGGAATAACGAATCGGAACATAGGAGCCTCCTTACATGAATGGTTAATCATTCGGATGAACTGGAAACATTGATGCGAGCGATTGCAAACAATATTCGCCCCGGGACAGAAGAGAGGCGCTGTGGATCTCTTTTGTTAAGAAGATTTTCAACTCCCACCTGAAGAGAAATGAAATCGGTGACGGTTTGTATAACCGAAGCGTTCCATAATGCATAACCGGGAGCATACTCACTGTCATCATCGAGTACACCGTTGAGGTTGCGGTCTGCAAAACCGTACTTCCCGCGAAGAACACCCCGAAGCGAGAGTGCCGTACCGGTTGCCGGATGCTCGTAGGCAAGTCTCACAACACCGGAGTGCGCGGACCGATGAAACAGTCCGCCATACTCCGCTTCGTGAACGGGACGGATTCGGCCGTTGCTTCCCACCTTGACAATCTTGCCGGCACGAATCCGTTCAAGCGCTTCTTCATCCTTGGCTTCGAGGTACTGATAGCCAAGTGTGAAAGAAAGGCCTGAGATTCCTCGAACGGTCACTTCCGCTTCAATGCCCTGAGTGAAAATCTTGTTCAGATTAAAGTACGTGTAAACACTCTGCCCATTGGTCTTCAGAGCAACCGGATTGGTTTCAATGAGATCCCGAACGTTATTTCTGAAAATGTTGAACGAAGCAAAACTGTTGAAGGGAAGAGTTATCTCTAACCCCGCGTTGTAGGAAATCGCATGTTCAGGGCGAATGGTTTCAAGAGTCTGGGGATCGATCAAGAGCATCTGAATCTGTCCTTGTTCCTGTAGTTTGGCAACCAGTTCCTTTACGCCAACTGATCCGAACACAGAATATCCGACTCCCGGATTTGTGAAATCGAGGTACAACTGCTGGAACGTCGGTGCTTTGAATCCGCTCCCCACCGATGCGCGAAGGGTCAGCCACGTGAACGGTTTCACTAGAGCGGCAGCTTTGGGGCTTACCTGCGCGGCATAATCGCGATGAGCGTCGTAGCGGGCGCTGACAATGAAATCGAACATCGGCGTTGGGATCCATTCCACTTGCGCATAAGCGATTGTGCTTTCGGTCGTCCGTTTGCCGTCTTGAATTCTATCTGCTTCGACGCCTTCGATGATTGCGCCGGCACCGAGTGATAGAAGCCACTGGTTGGCGATGGGAAAATCGGTTTGCGTTTCGGCCTTGTAGTATGCTTGATCAAACAGACTTCTGCTGTATATCCCTCCTCCCGCGTCATACTCCAACTGATTTTGTGTTCGATAGCGCGTGGCAAAGAGCTTCAATGTCGTCTCAACGTTATTCAGAAAACGATGTGAAATGCTCGGAGCGATATTCCAATCGGTCAACGTTGAACGTTCGTTGAACAGGACCGGTTGATTGTCTTGCAGGATCGACGTCTGGCTTTTCTGTTCGCTGTGGTACCATCGAGCGCTCACCGATGCCGCGGTCTGTTCGTCAATGGTGAAATTCATCTTTGGAATAATCGTGTAATCGGTGTACGGTGCAACGGTTGGACTTATCGTTGCAGGCGTGAGGTCGTAGCCGGAGGAGGATTTTCTGTTCACAAAAATCGATCCACTGAACCAACGGTCTGTGTGTTCGACGGTTCCGCTCAATTCGTACGTGTGATAGCGCGCAGCTCTTCCTTCGAGAGAACCAGACCACGGTCTACGAGGAACGGCAGTGATGATGTTGATGACACCGGCAAGCGCTTCGCTCCCATACAGTGAAGAGGAGGGACCTTTGACGATTTCGATGCGCTCGATATTTCCTACACTCACGCGGGAGAGCTCCAATGTTCCGGCTCTTCTGCCAATGAGAGGTTCGCCGTCGATCAAGATGAGTGTGTAGGCGGGGTCTAATCCTTGCAGTTGAACTCCTGTGCCGTGGTCTTGAATCAACGCCAAACCTGTCTGTTCGGCGAGAACAGCCCGCAGGTCAGAGCCGCCGCAGAACATGATGTCACGTTGGGGAATGACTGATGTTCGAATCGGTACATCCGCCAGATTTTTTTCCGTACGAGTTGCTGTAACGACGATGGGGGAGAAGGTGATCGTTTCCTCCGAGAGGACAATGTCGAGTGTGTGGACTTCGCCTGCACGCACCTCAATTTCTTTGGTCAATGTGCGGTAGCCGACGAAGCTGATCACCAAGACCTGTTTCCCGGGCGGCACGTTGGAAAGGCGAAACCGCCCTGTATTGGATGTCGCCGTTCCGACTGTCGTTCCTTGAATAATTACGTTGGCTGAGATGAGCGGTGTCCCTTGTTCAGTCGTAACGGTACCGACAATCGTTCCAGAAAACGATTGGGAGAGAACACCCGACTGTGTACAGAACACGAGAAAAGAGAGTGCCAACATATGAAACGTGCTGGCTACGTTTATCATATTGTTTCTCCCGCTTTTATTTTGTAAGCTTGCCAAAGCAAAAAGGGCTGGGCTACCCGCCCGGTTCTTTTCTGCGCCCGGTGTGTCACCCCCTCGCCAAAGGTTTGGGTGACGCACCTTTTTTATTTCTCCTGAGCTCTTGAAACAGACTCAGGCTCCTCCTTGTCAACTTACACAATCTTTTTTCTTAAGTACATACTCGCCGCATCAATGACCAGAACCACCGGCAGCGTCATCAGTATGACGGTTGCGGCCATTTCGTACTGGAACGAACGCATGTAGTGAAGGAGATAGAAGCCAATGCCGCCCGCGCCGACAATGCCCAGTACCGTTGCCGCGCGCACGTTATACTCAAAGATGTACAGCGCGTACCCCAGAAAATGCGGCGCAACTTGCGGCAACACCCCGTAGCGCCACACGTGCAATCGTGAAGCACCGGTTGATTGCACAGCCTCGACTTGGGTCTGATCCACAGCTTCAATCGCTTCGTAGAAGAGCTTTCCAACGAAGCCGGTCGTATACATTGCCGTTGCGAGGATACCCGGGAATGGACCCAATCCAACCGCCGCAACAAAAAGAAGTGCCCAGACGATGATCGGAATGGTACGAACGAACGTGAGGAGCGTGCGGAAGAGAATTGTGAACGCCGGGGGAGTGACATTCTTTGCGGCAAGAAAGCTCGGCAAGAGCGCGAACACAACCCCCAAGACCGATCCAAGAAAAGCGATTTGAATTGTTTCGATGAGCGACTTCCACGCTGTCCCTGCTACGCTGAGATCGGGTGGCAACATCCGTCCCACAAAGTCAAGCATGTTGGCCCCGCCGCTAAAGAGAGCAGGCAGACTGAACTCAGTTCCTTGTGCCGACCAGAAGAAGAGGAGGACGAGCACACAACCGAAGGCGATTTTTCTAATGAGGGTTGAGTTCAATGACATCATGGGCGGAAAAAATTGTTTCCAGAACCTTGCCGGTCAGTGCCGACGGCGCGCCGTCAAACACGATGCGCCCTTCCCGAATACCAACCACCCTGTCGCAGAACTCACGTGCCTGTTCGACCTCGTGGAGTGAAAGAACGAGCGTACAGTTCAATTCTGCATGAAGACGGGCAAGCAACCGGAGCACCGAGTATGCTGTTTCAGGATCAAGACTTGCGACCGGCTCATCGGCAAGAAGAATCTCCCGCTCCTGCATCAATGCGCGGGCAATTGCCACGCGCTGCTTCTGTCCGCTGCTGAGCTGGTCAACCCGCGTTTGCTCATACCCTTTCAATCCGACCTCCTCAAGATACTTCCGTGCTTTTGCTTTCTCAGATGCGGGGAACCATCCGAGTGCTTTCGCCCAACCGCGTGACCTGCCAAGCGAGCCGATGAGAACATTGGTTAATACCGGCAGTCGCTGTGCTAAGGCAAATTCCTGAAAGATCATTGCCACCGATGGATTTCGGTGGTCGTACTCGTCTCCGTCCTGCGAGTCAAGATGAATCGTTCTTTTCCCACGCGCAAGAGGAAGAAGGCCGTTGATCGTTTTCAACAGTGTTGACTTGCCGGAGCCGCTGGGTCCAATAATTGCCACACGTTCTCCTCGCCGGATCGTCAGAGATATGGCGCGGAGAACATTGGGCCGATCCGGATAATCAACGAAAACATCCTCCAGTTCCACCTGCACAGCGGGTGCCGTAGGGTGGAACGGAAAGACTTTCGGTTCCGAATGAGGTAATTCGCTCGAAGCGATGTTCATTACTTGACCTGATAGCGATAGCCGGTTAACTGCTCGGCCCGGTACAGATGAGAAACGTGTTCCTCGTGGTTGACGGCAATAAGCGATTCAGCACCATACAGCTTCTTGAGCAGTGCCTTGTCCTTGCCGGCACCATAGCTCAAGAGGACATCCCGCAACTCGTGAACGAAATCGGTCGAAAGAGCGGGGTGGACGACAACTCCATGTGTGGGAATGGGTCCCTGCCGTGCAATCACTTTCACCTTTTCCCGTTGCTCGGGGGTCAGATACAGCTCGTATGCTGCCTCCGATGCGCCGCCGGCATCAACGTGGCCTCGTGCAATCGCCTGGAGGGTTGCTTCGTATCCACCTGAATAGAGAATTTCACGGAAAAAGGATTTCGGATCCGCCTCCCCATCTTTCAGAAGTCCCTCTTCAACTAATTTGGCGACTGGAAACAGATAGCCGGAGGAGGAAAGGGGACTGGAGAATGCGACTTTCTTTCCGCGAAGGTCGGCAAGCGTCTGAATCCCGGCATCTTTTCGAGCATACCAGCATGAGAAGTAGTACGGTTTGCCGTTGCGGAGTTCTGCCAGTATAAATCGCGCGCCGGCAATCCGGTTTGCCATCACACCGGGCCAGCTTGGAACAAAAGCGACCTGAGCATGATTAAACCGGAGCGCCTCGACCACCGCGGCGAAGTCGGCAGGAATGTAGACCTTAACCGGGATTCCGAGTTTTTGCGAAAGATCCTGTGCCATCTTCTCCGCATCGGGAAGAAATTTACTGACATCGTTCTGTGGAAGGAAGGCAATCGTCAACGTCTTCGGAATCTGACCGATGGCAGCGGTCGTCACCGATGCCATCAGCAAGAACATGAGTGCCATCTTCACACAATGTGATGAAGGGTTCATTCGTTCTGGCGATAGTTTTGGTTGTATCATCAATTCTCCTTGCAGTTCTCTGCGTGCTCTGCGTCTCGGCGTTGTAAGCTCTGAACGTAACCGGCGCTCCCCAAGCTGTGAACTCGTTTTTTTGCAAGAGTTAGAGTAGTCTTAGAAATTCCACTCCAACCCGTACTGTAGAAGTCGTGGTGCGCCGGGCAGCATGCCTCGCGAAAGATCAATGACGTACACCTTGTCGAACAGGTTTTTTACCGTTAACGCCATCGTTAACCGGAGCGATGGAATGGTGTAATTGGCCGCGAGATTCCATACCGTATGAGCCGGCACGATACCCTGACGACCGTTCGGTGTGATCTCCACTGTATTCAGATCGTCACTGAATTGATCCCCGACGAAGACGCTCTCGAGACGAACATCGAGGTGCTCCATTGCGTTGACGCCGAGAGAAGCCGTCAACAGATGCTCGGGTGCATAGGTGAGCCGGTTGCCTGTCACGCGCACCGTCCGAGTGATGGCACTGAAACGTTCGCCGACGAACTTTGCCTCCGGCAAGTAGGTGTAGGCGACATCGAATGTGAGAGCAAGCGCTGCCGGATCAGAGAGGGGGATGGTTGAAACAGATTTCAGTTCAATCCCGCGGTGGAGCGTCTTGCCGGCGTTCGTCAGCGTCGTGGCGCTTCCGCCCGCAAGGGAGGCGGGAATAATCTGGTTCTCAAAATCCATCTGAAACGCAGTGGCGTGCAGTTCCCACTCCGGCAACGGTTTCGTGCGTATGCCAAGCTCAAGATTCCAGCTCTTCTCTGATTCGAGGTCGACGCTGGAACCGTCGGTATTCGAAATCGCATCTTCGACGCGTGGGGGGGCAAAACCGCGATGAATTCCTCCGTAGATCGTCATCTGAAGCGCAGGGTTGTAGGTAAAACCGATTCCCGGGATAACCTCCGTCAGCGACGTCTTGCCGGATGCATTGTTCAATCGATTGGTGCGCGCATGATGGATGTTTTCCACCCGCACTCCCAGGGAGACAGTCCATCTGTTGCCGATGAACATTCGGTCTTGTACAAAGGCGGCGTAAGCATTCGTTGTGCGAAGATTATCTTCAACGACATTGCCCGTTCGCGCTGTTGGGGAATTTCCCTGAATCTGCTTTCGGTCCTGAACTTCAAAATGCGCCCGCAAACCAAAGTCAGCTTCGTGTAACAACCCGAAGAGACGATGATTCATTCGGAACCGAGGCTCCACACCCGAGACGGTGTACAATCTGTTTCGTCCGTCATTGCGAGTGGGATTCAGGACGGTGCGAACGCCGGGGGCATTACCGGGGTTTGTTGCATTCGTTCCCCCGTTATTCCCCTGTCTCCACCAATGTCGCTTGAACCTGTATCCATACACGTGGAGAGCGAATGCCGCCCCCTGCTCACCAAGGTAGCGATCATAAATGAGATGAGACCCGTAGCGGTCCACGTAGAACCAATCATCCTTGAACTGATTCTGAAAAGGATTCTCATCGAACTCAATCTTCGTCAATCCTGCATAGGTAGTGTTGGAAGTCTCTTTATAGTAACTCCCTTTCAGACTTACACGGGATTGGTCATCGAGTTTCCAGACCAACTTGCCGTTGAGGTCATTGATGGCTGTCGAGGTATTTTCACGCGCCAGCTGGCCCTGCCTACGCGTGTATTCGGCAAAGAATCCGACAGGTCCCCACGTGGAGCCGACATCTGCATAGCCGAACAGGTAGTCCCGATTGCCTCCCATCACTTTTGCCGTTCCGGTGGTGTGGCTCGGGGGCTGTGGTGTCAGGTAGTTAATGACTCCACCGATCGTTTGTGGGCCGAAGAGAATCTGTCCGCTCCCCTTCAGCACTTCAACCCGGTCGAAGCGATTGATGGGAGGGTGGTAGTAAGCGGCAGGGTCTCCGTACGGAGCCTGCGTGAAAGGAATACCATCTTCCAGCAGAAGCACCTTGCCACTGCGGGTAGGGAAGAGACCGCGAATACCGATGTTGGGACGAATGCCAAAGCCCTCCTCGTCGCGCACATGGACACCGGCTACCTTCCTGAGAACTTCGTTAAATCCGATCGGATGGGTTCTCCCGATGGCTTCACGTCCGATGATCTCCGCCGATCCTGGAATTTTCATGAACACCGCACGATGTGACCCCATGATTTCTACCGTCGGCAAATCGACGGGCCGCGGCGAGAGCACAACGTTCAAGGTATGCGTTTCCTTCTCGCGGATCGAGACTGTAAACGATTCTTCTTTATAACCGAGCATGGTGACGGTAAGGGTATAAGTGCCGACGGGGATATTCGCGAGCAGGAAATTCCCCTGTTCATTCGTTGCCGTCCCAAACCGTGTTCCTTCAAGAACCACATTTGCGCCGATCAGCGGCTCATGGGTGTCTTTCGACACAACCGACCCTTGAACGCTTCCAGTGGCAGCGTTCAATTCGGCAGAATCCCTTCCTCTGGCGACGTTCACGACGAACAACAGCACGAGCATCAATTGACAGAAATAGATTAACCACTTCATGGAGACCTCCTTAGTATATTTTTTTGTTCAGTGCATATCCCGTTTCACTCCGGCTCGCACAGCTACGTCCGGCCGGCTATCGGAATCCGTTGTAAAGCACTTTCTGTTGTTGCCGCGTGCTCGAGACCGGACATCCGGAATTGTGGATGCATAACCTACAACCCGGATCGATCACCGGCACCCGCGCCATGCAACGCGGACAGCGTTCAAGAAATGGATTGTCCAGGACGTAGTGGCATTGGGGACATTCACGCGCCTCGGTTCGGAGCTTTTCCTCAAGCGTGATCATAGGAGCATTTGCGAGAGGATTCCACCGACGAGGAAAGCCATCACCCACGTTCCCGTCCAAACGATAGATGCCTGCTTCAAACCGCGCTCCTTCAGCATCACCATCAACGACGCGATGCACGGCGTGAAGAGAGTGATGGTGACAAGCGCAACGACAATTTGTGAACCGGTCAGTCCGAGATCGTATAAACCCGCCGCTCCAAAATCGCGCCGCACCATCCCCATAACGAACGCGTTGGCAGCTTCGCGTGGTAACTGAAGCCAACCAGTCGTGAGGGGTGCAAGCGCATCCTGCCAAGCGGTGAGAAGTCCCGTCACCTGCAACACGCCTACTCCGCATGCGCCGGCGAAGAACCAGGGAGTCGCTTCTTTCATAAAGAAGTATGCACGATAGGCGGTTTTTCGCAGGACGTTATCCAGACGCGGGAGACGCATCGGCGGCAGGTCGATCAACAGCGGAGATGTCCTGCCGGGCAACATCCGGTGCAGAACTGTGCCGATGAAGACGAAAACTGTAAAGATGGTGACCGAGTAGAGAAGAATCGATTGAAAGCCTGCTCCGGCAAGCAAGGCGGCGACGACGGCAAGTTGAGCGGAACAAGGGATCGCGAATTGAAGAATCGATGCTGCGATCGTCTTCTCGCGCTCGCTTCCCAACAGTCGTGTGGTGATCGTTGCCATCGTCACACAACCGAAACCGAGGATCAGCGGGATGACAGCGCTGCCGTTGAGGCCGATCGTGTTGAGACTCCGGTCGACGAGCGTTGCCAATCTCGGCAAGTAGCCGCTATCCTCCATGAGAGCAAGGGAGAGATAAAACGCGATAACTAGAGGCAGGAGAAGGAACAGGAGGTACGTCACGGTCATCGTCAACACCCCGAACTCACCCACGAGAATCATGCCCAGCCAAAAATCGGCGTCGACATAATTCAGCACGATGCCGCGTATCCACGGCTCCCACATACCGTTTCCGAAGGTTGTCTCCGTAAACTCCACCAAATCTTGTGCGATGAGCTTACCGACAAAGAGATAGATGAGATAGAGGACGCCCAGCAAAATCGGAAAGCCGGTCCAGGGATTCATCGCCCATCGGCCGAGGGTAGTGGCAATGCGGGTGTGCACTCCTTTTTCGGAGAGGACGGCGTTGATGATCAGGTTCACCCGATTGCGGCGTTCGATATAGATGTTCTCACGTTCATCTCCGGGCTTCACTCCGTGTCGTTCCGCGATCACTTCATCCCCTTCGAGAATCAAGAGCGCCTCGGCTTCGGAACCGGTGATGCTAAGCATCTCGTGCAGCTTCCTGTGGAGGCTGGGATCCTGCTCCCCTTTCCTGGCCTGCTCAATTGCTTCATCGATCTGCTCAAACCCGCTTTTCGTGATGGCCGTGGTACAGTAGACCGGAACGCGGAGAAGACTGGAGAGGAGTTTCAGATCGATTTCCAATCCCACTTTCTCCACTTCATCCATAAAATTGAGCATCACAGCGACCTTCTTCCCCATGTCGATCAGTTGTAGGGTAAGAAAAAGATCGCGCTCAAGGTGAACGGCGTCGACGATGTTGAGCACGATATCGGCATCGAGGACGACGTCGCGCGTTACCCCCTCTTCATCACTAAAAGAGGAAATGCCGTAAACACCCGGCGTGTCGAACACATCGTACGTGCGATACCGACCTCGTGTGTACTCCACTGTCGTCCCCGGATAATTGGAAACATCGACATACATCCCCGACATGTAGTTAAAGAAGAGGGATTTTCCTACATTGGGATTGCCGACGAGAGCAACCTTTGGACGCGCCAGATCGGCAGGTGGAATTTCAAGTCCGAGATGTTTGTGCCTCTCTATATGCCGGTGAGGCGGTGGGCCGTACGATCCGGTAACAGAATGATTACGCATGCGATGACTTTGGGTGAGTCTGTGCCGTTGCATAGGTAACGAGGATGGAGCGGGCAAGCGAGACACCAATGGCGATCTCCTGACGGTTCTTCTCGATCACAATTGTCCCCCCCGGGAGTTTTTCCAGACAGCGCACCAACGCTCCCTTGAGAATGCCGAGACGAATCAATTGATCCTTGCTCCTTCCTTCAGGAATGTCGATGATCATAACCCTGCTTCCTTTGGAAACCTGATGAAGAGGGAAAGAATGATGTGTCGACATAACGTCTAATTCAGACTAAATTTGTCCAATTTTAAGTCGGACTAATTTAGTCCGATTAAGATGGTTTGTCAAGCTAAAAGTCAAAAAAAAGCCCTAAAAATGCATATTTTGAGAGCGATTCCTATTTTGGATGAAGCACTACAATCCTTCGCTTTACATAAACCAGAAATTCGGTCTCAATTCCCGTACCAAAGAAAGGATTCTCGGCTATGTTGAATCTTGAAGGAAAAACCGCACTTATCACGGGGGGGTCGCGGGGAATCGGAGCAGCAATCGTAAAGAAATTCTCGGAAGTAGGAATGCGAGTGGCATTTACCTACAGGCGAGATCGTTGGAGCGCCAATCGGGTAGCTTCGTGGATCACACTCCACGGCTCGGATTGCCTCGTTATTCGGGCGGATGTACGATCACTATCCGATGTGAAGAAAGCAGTCGCTGCCGTCCTCGACCATTTTGACCGGCTCGACGTCCTTGTAAACAACGCAGGGATCTGGAAGAGAGGGCCTATTGGAAAAATGCGGCTGGAGGAATGGGAGGAGACACTCGACACAAATCTCAGGGGAGCGTTCCTCTTTTGTAATAGTATCGTGCCCCATATGAAGAAGAGAAAGGAGGGAAAGATCATTAATATTGCCAGTACCGCAGGTCAACGCGGCGAAGCATATTACTCCCACTACGCCGCATCCAAAGGAGGGTTGATCGCGTTCACGAAATCGATCGCTGTTGAGCTGGCGCCATACAATGTCATTGTGAACTGTGTAGCGCCTGGATGGGTGGAGACTGATATGACGGCGGAGGTGCTCGGAAAAAAAAGAGAGCTGAGAGAAATTCAAAAGCTCATCCCACGCGGACGTATGGGTACAGCGGAGGATGTGGCGGGCGCGGCGCTCTTTCTCGCGTCCGATCTCTCGAGCCACATTGTCGGCTCCGTCATTAGCGTGAACGGAGGAAGCGTCTTGTTTGGATAGGGCCGAAACTTCCAAACATCACCTTCGAATCCGCACCAAGGGGTGCGGTTTTTGCTTGATTTCGTGGGCAAATCCTCTATATTTCTTTCGTTTGTGTTTCCAGCCAGCACCTCCAGACGTGAACCCAATGCCCTCGAAGAGCAGATTCCTCAAAGGGAGGAAGATCGATCCCCGCCCAATCAAGAAAAACATACGGGTTGTTGAACTTGTTGATAAGCATTTTCAGGCTTACAATGCGGGACGAATAGGGGAAGCATGCCGGCTTTTTACGGAGAAAATGCTCGATCCCGATGTTACCATCGGGATGAGTCTCACCGGAGCCCTCACGCCGGCGGGATTAGGGGGATCGTGCATTGTGCCTTTGATGAAGGCCGGATTTGTTGATTGGATTGTCAGCACCGGTGCCAACCTGTACCACGATACACACTTTGCCATTGGCCATAGCCTTCATCGTGGTTCCCCCTTCATCGACGACCGTATTCTCCGGAAAGAAGAAGTCATTCGCATTTATGATATTTTGTTCGATTACAAAGTCTTGCTCGATACGGACAAGTTCTTCCGTCAGGTTATAATGGATCCTCAATTCCAGATGGAGATGAGCACAGCGGAATTTCACTACAAACTCGGGAAGTATATCTACGCCCGGGAGCGGAACCTGCGGCTTCCCTTTCATTCCATCCTCGGCATTGGGTATAAGCTCGGAATACCGATTTATACCTCGTCACCCGGAGATAGCTCGATCGGGATGAATGTGGCGGAGACCGTTTTGATGAACGACAGCAAGTTGCGCCTCGATGTCCTGGCGGATGTGAACGAAACGGCTGCCATCGTACTCGATGCGAAGCAATCGGGGGGGAGAAGCGGGGTGTTGATCTTTGGTGGCGGATCCCCGAAGAACTTTTTGCTGCAAACAGAGCCGCAGATTCAAGAGGTATTAAAGATCGACGAAAAAGGGCACGATTTCTTCATTCAGTTTACCGATGCACGGCCGGATACGGGGGGGCTTTCGGGAGCAACGCCTTCGGAGGCGGTCAGCTGGGGAAAGATCGATCCGGCCAAACTGCCCGATACGGTCGTTGCGTATGTCGATTCGACGATTGCGATGCCCATTTTCACCTCGTATGCGCTTGCACGGCGGAAGCAGCGGCCCGTGAAGCGGTTGTATGACAGACGGAGCGCGTTGATGCAGCGTTTGTGGCACGCTGCCGATCGCGTACGAAAAGCGAATTCCAAAAACAAGTAAGTACTCACTTCACCAGTCAACGAAAGGGGATGCATCTATGAATCGTTATCAAGAACTTCTCGATTTGATTCAGACATTTCAGAAGGACTTCGAAAAGTTCTACCAGAAGGGGAACAAGTCCGCCGGCACGCGGGTCCGAAAGCATATGGCCGCGTTGAAACGGAAAGCGCAGGAGATACGGAATGAGGTGCAGGAGATGAAAGCGAAGATGATGAAAGAAGGAGTGGACACCGGCGAGGGGTAGCATGTGGCCCCACGCCCTTTTGACCACCATACTCTCCAGTTGATTCTTCACGCGCGAGGGTAATCATCCTCGCGCGCCCCTCCGCCCAAAAATTCACATAGCAATTAGGCGCAGTCATGAAGGCTCCGGTCTTACTCCTTGCGTCGTGTTGGTGTTTCTCGTTCAGTCTCGCTAATCCACACGAATCATTAAGGGGAGAGCAACTTCGTCTCATTCCCACTCTCCAGAACGTCGGGCTTCAGTGTAGTGAAGCTATACCGCAGATTGTCGTTCGGCTGAACCTTGCCATACGAAATCTGTCCGGTCTTGAACAGTATGACAGCGCGTAGGTCAAAAAACGATACATGAGAGGATCATCTGTGAAGCGGAGGGGCAGTTCATTCGAGAGAGAATTCTTCGAAGCCTTCTTCCATCGGTCAAGGGAAGGATGCTGGCGTGTTGAGCTCACGAGACCACTTTCGGTGCGTTTTTCAGTACGGAAACAACGTGGGCACATCCGGCGGAACGCCTACCTCGCCCAGTGCAATAAGTCATACGCTGAGCTTTGCGGTGTTTCTCATCCTGAGGCAATTGTTGGAGTGCGATTGCCGGCCGTTTTCAGAGACAAGAGCTTGTTGATGCAATTCATCGAAGGTGGATATCAAATTGCCGACAGAGAGCTTGTAGAGGTTGACAAGAGGGGGAGAGTGCGCACGTTTGTTGTAACTGCTGTTGGGATCATTCGGAGGCGGAAACTGGTACGGGTCTGGGGAGTGGAGCGTCTCGTTCTCACGGGCGCGCTTGAATTCGATTCTCTTGGCTCTCTCAGCGAGAGACTCACGGAGCGGCAACGAGTGATCTTAGAGCTCACGCTGCGCGGGATGTCTTTGAAAGAAATTGGCAAAGCGTTGCAAGTGTCGCCGAGCACAGTCGAGACGATCCGCAAACGGGTGATGAAGAAAATCGGTGCCCAGAACACCGTGGAACTCATTCGTTGGGTCCTGCAAAACAGCGTGGTGAATTCCTCGCATACCTCTGCCGGCCATGGTAGGTAACGCCACGTTCATGTCAAGGGGTGTCGTATTTTTTGACACCCCTGTCAAAAAGATTTGACATTGACTGGGGGAGAGGATTGCCGTATCATTGGCCGCGTTCACTGAGCAAATCCTTGAGGTCTTGTATCGACGATACAACAAGCAAGCCAACTTTGCGGCAGTCTCGTTGAGCGATCCGGCAAAAACGAGGCACTTCGTTCGCGAACGAGCGTATTCTTTCCCTGTCGTCGTTGATCAAGGCGGGAAAATCAAAGATGTCTACCGGGTTGTGTCCCCTTTGATCCCGAAATAGAGACGTGTCCTGTCGTAGGTTCGAAGAACGACATCCGTTAGAAATGGACGGACTCTTTTTCACCAAATAAGTGAAAATCATGACCCGCAACGCGAGAATCCTCTCGCCACTTTTCTTTTCGGAAAAGAAAAGTGGCACAAAAGAAAACGTGTCGAAGTCAAACACACGCGATGGCCGTTCCTCCGCACCACCCACAATTCTTGGCGCATTTTTGGAAGGAGGTCATGAATGTGGTGCGCGATTGCGCCAAGAATTGAACGCCCGCCATCGCTTTCCAACCCGCGCCCCGTGACTTCGACATCCTCCCGCTTGCTCCACTTCAGTTGGAACAGCTCTCTAAATCGGATTCGAGATGTCCGTCCCCGCGTTGTTCTTGATTGACGAGCAGGGGATCCTCCAGCATCGACGATTTGGTAAAACATCGCTTCAAGAAGATGAGGAGTTGACGCTTCGTTTTCTCGGTAAGACAGCAGAGCGAACCAGACAATGAGCACTCGTCGTAGAAAACTTCTGGCTGTGGCTGGGTTGGGCAGCGTGCTGTGTATTTTGGCGCTCATTCTGGCGATGGCCGTCATGCTTTCTTCGCCTGATGGAATGAAACGGTTCTCGGCCTGGAGAATCGGCGGGGAATACCTGGGAAGCGATGGGGTCGTGTTGCAAGACAAGCGCAACAATTGCGGCCCTGCGGCATTGAAGATGGTGTTTGATTATTATGGGGTCCCTTCAACCGTGCAGGAGATTGAGTCGGCGGTCGGCTTAACCGACAAGGGCTCGAGTATGCTTGCGCTGAAAGAGATGGCGGAATTCAAGGGCTTGAAGGCAGAAGGGTGGCGCTATACACTTGAGGATTTTCTCAAAGCACCGAAGCCAGTGATTGTGTTTGTTGATGGAGATCATTTTGCGGTGGCCGATAGCGTCACTGATGGTAAGGAAGTGGTGCTGCGAGACCCGGCACTCGGGAAATTGAAGATACCCGTTGCAAAGCTACGGAGAATCTGGAGTGGCGAGACCTTGGTGTTTCGGCTTGATGATCCCTCGAGAAGCAAGATTCGACAGTGATGCAGGATACAGATCGTGACGAATTCGTACTAACTCTGGACGGTGAGAGTTCACCACACTCGAGGCAACTGCTGCGATGGGCATATGGTCTTCTTGGCTTGTCATTCATTGCCCAGGGATTGGCGAGAGAACCGGGTGGGTTTCTTTCGGCATTGTTCATTGTCTTAGGAGTTGGAGCGGTTCTCTTTGCTTTGTTGTATCCTAAGCTGGCGTTGCCCCGGTATCTCCGTTATCATCGCGAGGGGATTGAAGGCCGTGTGGCTTTTGGGAAAAAAGTTTCTTTACGGTGGGACGAAATTGCCGACGTAGAGATAAGTATGTTTGCACTCACCATACGGATGAAGGGTGGGAGACAGATTCCTGTGGATCTTTCCGCATTGACCTATAAACAGCACAAGGTAGATATACCAAGAGTTATCGCGCTCGTGCAAGCAAAGAGGATTACCGTGAAACCATCATAGGCCAAAGAGAGGAAATTCCTTGCTCGTCGGTCTGTTGAGGATGAGCGACGGAATCGCGACAGGCTGGGCCTCTTGTTGCGGTACCGGCGTTTATCGTCGGCAGACGAGGCCCCGGCGGGCAGGAACTATTAAACCACTAAACCATAAACAACTGAGCCAAAGGCTGATTACGCCAGAGGCGTGTCAGCCTTTGGCTGAAAGCCTCGGGCTTACTTGCTTCTTTCAGGAAGGAGGATTAGGGTATGAAGAAAATCGTATCGCTGCTCGTGATTGTAGGGATCGTTGTTACAGCGATATCCTCAGCCTTTGCTGTCCCGACGGGAACATCCCCAATGACGGCCCAAGACATGTCGTGTACAACCGGTGGAGACATGGGTTGTGATGACCTCTTGACCATCTGTTTGGGCTTTGCATCGGGCTTTTGGGAAAAGCTCGCGTGCATCGTCATATGGGGAGCTTGCAAATTGCTTGTTGAATAGTGATACCAATGGTCTTTCCGCGTCGTCTTGAGACGCGGAAAGACGCATTTTATCCTTCATGGAGACATCGATGATAGCAAGAATCGTTCTTGTGTGGCTCTTATTACCCGGATCGCTCAAGATGAGCATCGCAAAAGCGCAAAGTTTTCCGTTTGAACAACTGAAGGGAATTTACTGGGGAATGAAACTAGACAATCTGAGGAACATTAGACCGGACGGGGAGCTAAAGACTGTACGCGGAATGCAGCTCTATGCGATTCGTGATTCACTTTGGAGCAATCCTGCTGGATTTGCTTTTTCTTTTTCCAAGAGAGACACAGCCTTATCGACCGTTACAGTCTTGTTGATGCGCGAGGCGCCATCGGATCACTTTGCTCAATTGTCCAAGCAGTTGGCGGCTCACCTCTCCGCTCACCACGGGAACCCTGACTCTGAAAAACGTATCTTGGGACAAACCGCGATGAAGTGGAACTCTACGGAAAGTAAAATCCTTTTCATCGCCACAAATGATGCACTCAACGTGGTATACTCTCGGCGTGACAAGTAGAACAGTACGGTGGTGGGTTCTCCCCTTCGTATTGCTTACGTATTCTGCTTCCCCGGCACAGAACAGTCAAACCTTGTCAGGAAACGTTGTGGATGCGTATTCGAAAGAACCACTTGTTTCGGCAAATATCCGAATTGTGGGAACAGCCCGAGGGACAATTACTAATGCTAGTGGAGTGTATGGTTTATCGCTTCCTGCCGGTCGCTATGAAATCATTGTGAGCTACCTTGGTTACAGGTCCGATACAACGGTTGTTGACTTGCCCCGCGACATACCGCACAACGTGGCGCTTGTGCCGATCGCAATTCCTTTCCCAGAAATAGTTGTTAGCGGTGAAGATCCGGCTCACGAAATCATGCGCAATGTCATCGCACGGAAACAAGAATGGTTCGATGCATTACTCTCATTCATGGGGAAAGCGTACACGAGGACAGCAATCCGGACAGACACATCAATGGCGATGATTGCTGAATCATATTCAACCATTTATTGGGCCAAAGGTGATTCGCTGCGTGAGGTTATCACCCAGCAGCGCCAAAGCGCAACTGTACCAAGCACGCTCCCTCTTGCATACGTTCGCGCGGTCCTGAACTTTTATGAGGATCGGATTGATCTCGGCGGTTGTGTCTTCGTAGGTCCCACCGCGGCTGACGCATTCTCTTACTACAATTTTAAATTGACTACTGTACGATACCAGGATAACGTACCAATCTATGATATAGAAATAACTCCCAAGTCTCGATTGACTCCGCTGTTTCGTGGGAGAATTTCAATTGATGGTAAAACCTACAGGATGATCGAAGTTGATGTTGAACCGAACGAAGCCTTTGTCCTCCCATTGGTGAAATCCACGGCGATTCGCTTTCGGCAACAATTCCGTCTCTATGACGACAAGTACTCCTTGCCTGCAGATTATCACTTGGATGTGATGACGCATGTCAGTCTTGTCGTAGCATCGGGGAAGGTAGGATTCGCCAAGAGCGTCGTCCTGTATGACTATGCGATCAACAGCGACCTGACGGACAGCCTGCGTTTGTTGCCGGCACTGAGCTTCCACCCGCGAGCGTCTGTCTTTGATTCTACATTTTGGGCTCAGACAAACGTGCTGCCGCTGACTGGTGAGGAACAGCTTGCCTACATCCGCCTCGATAGCATCGCTGCAGAGAGAGCGCGAAGGCCAAGAAGCTCGGTTTCCAGGTTTCTAAGATTCCTTTGTCCCATGGGTGAAACATGTTGATATGCGTTTCAACAGAGTGGAGGGTTTTTTCTTTGGCAGCAAGGCGTCGCTTGACACGCTGCTGGGTGTAATTAAGGTTCACGGGAAGGTTGGCTATGGATTTTCGGACAAACGGATAAAATACACGGTGGGAACAACGATCTACCCGTTTAGGACAAGGATGATAGGCATTGGAATGGAACGCTACCAGTCGCTCGGTCACACCCCAGATAATCAGATCTATGGGACCTTTGAGATTTCACTCGCCGCCCTCTTGAAGAAGGAAGATTAACGGAATTATTATCTTGCTGCCGGATCACGGTGGTTTATCGATCTACACGGAGGTGGTACGGAAGGACGGCAGACGTCCCGCCTTACGATGAGTTATGTGCACGAACGCCACAATTCTGTAGCAACAATGACGAACTTTTCCTTGAGTGGGAAACACAGAGTTTATCGTGAGAATCCCCCGATCGCATCTGGAAATCTCCGAGCAGTTTCATTCGAGGCGGCGACTGGGAATCTTTTGAAAAACCAGATGAGGGACAGCGAATTGTTTCTCGAAGCACGCCTCGAAAAGTCCTCTCACGTTATGCTGAGAAGTGATTTCGACTTCACACAGATCCGAACGGCGGTGCGTGCGAGAATCCCAACAATCTATCGCAGTCATCTTCTTAAGCCTTACCTTGCTGTTTCGATTCTTGGAGGGATCAGCTCGGATGAAGTTCCTCCGCAGCGACTCTTCTCATTGGAATCAAAGCTCGCAGAGTACGCCCCCTTTGGCGTAATGCGTGCTGCCGCAGTGAAAGAGTTTTCTGGAGATCAAATGTTTTCAATGCACGCAGAACACAATTTTCGGAGTATACCGTTTCAAGCTCTCGGTATTTCTACCCGATACGAATTTGTTCTTTTCGCTTCAACAGGTCGAACATGGTCTGTTAATCGAGCGACATCGTCCTTCCTTCCTACAAACACAGCTGTTCGTTGGTACAGCGAAATAGGTTTCGGCGTAGGTCGGCTTTTGGAGATTCTTCGAATGGACTTCACGTGGAGAATTACACCCCCACAAGCCTATGTCGTATCTCTAGGTACTGTGAACCCTTTCTAGTTGTTAAACGAAAGGTAGCCAATGCAACTAATCCAAGTCATCTACAAACCGACATCTGTTTTCCTCAATCTGAAGCAACATCCCCATTGGCTGGCAGCTTTTGCCACAATTAGTTTCTTCCAGGCGATCATCACCCTTTCACCGGAGCTTTTCAGAACTACCGATCCATTGATGGCAGACTCGCAGGTGTTGTTTCGTTATTCAAGCGTAGCTTTCGTTCCCCTTCGAAATGTTCTTGCTTGGCTTTTTCTCGCGGCGATTGTCTACTTCCTGGCTGTACTTCTTTCGAAGGACTCAAAGCAGTTTTCTTTCCGGAACATATTTGCTGTGGTTATTTATTCACATTCTGTAGTCCTCCTGTCTTCAATTCTATCCCTGGCAATTGGGATGGCACGTTGGTCGATTGGTCTTGATCCAACCCTTCGGGAGGCGCAGCTCATCAACTTGGGGACTCTGACAAAAATATTCCAACTACCAATCATAGTGGCACAGTATGCTGAGAAGATCAACATTTTTAATCTATGGTTGCTAGGGCTCTTAGCAACTGGTCTCTCCATCACAACGGGGCTAAGAATGGTTCACGCGGGTTTACTGGTGATTGGAGCTTGGCTTGTTGGAGTCGGCCTCTACCAGTTATTTCGAATGACAGCCTTCGATCTCATCCGAAGTATAGCCGGCTAGAGACGTGGACGAGAACCCCACTCGTGGGGGAATAGGCTTACAAACTGAATCGAAAAGCGTAGCTTTATTTTGCTCATACCTACTTTTCGTCCACGTCTGTAGGTTTTAGCCGCAGAGGTTTCGATCTCGCATTATGAAGCAGGTCAATATGGCTTGGACCTCTCTTCACCGTCAGCATATACTCGTCACAGTATCCGGTATTCTTCCGCTGGTCAGAGTGCGTTGTCTCTTTCTCACCTATGATTCCTCCTCTCCTCCCAGGCTAAAATCGCCTTCTTTCGCGTTGCTCCGTCGTCCTCTGAGCCAAAGGCTGATTACGCCAGAGGCGCGTCAGCCTTTGGCTGAAAGCCTCGGGCTTACTTGCTTCTTTCAGGAAGGAGGATTAGGGTATGAAAAAGCTTCTTCTTTCTGCCACCCTTGTGCTAGCTTTGGGAGCCTTTTCACCGAGTCAAGCAATAGCAAAAACGGCACTCGAACGTTGCTACGATGCCTGTGCAAGGTACTATTCGTCAGACTTCTTGCGATCGTGGTGTTACGCGGGTTGTTTGATTGGGTCTGCTATAAAATAGGAAGTTTTTCAATTGATTACTGCAGGCGCAATCTCTCTTGCGCCTGCAGTCTCATTGACCGTACACCACTGGCCTAAGAGTAAATGTAGGCCATCTTCAAAATTGATCCAACGAAGTCGGTGTTTTCCATCTTGCGTCGTATCTTATGGTGAGTCAGAAATCGATCATATTCTTCCTGATCATTTCTTTGTCTTCGCTTGCCTCTTGGGGACTTGCCTTAACCCAAAGCGAGATCAAACCGTTGTACGATCTTCGTGAGCTCTTAGTGTTGGGCAAGCAATCAAGTGCTCTATTTTTGAGCGCTCGGCGGGTTGTTGGCTTAACTGATGCCACTTTCATAGTCTCCGATGATCTCGAGTATAAACTGAAAAAATTTGATAGGAAAGGCAATCTTGCAACAGAAATTGGAAAACGGGGAAGAAATCCAGGTGAGTTTCTTGATCCGAGCTGTTTGGCCGTACACGAGAACATTATCGCTGTTGCTGATTTAGCAATGACACGAGTGCAACTGTTCACTTCAGATTTTCAATATAAGTCAACCTTCCATGCGCGAGGCCTGGTGTTGGATATGTGTTTTGATCGAGATGGGAATTTGTGGATTGGGATTTTCTCTATGCGGAAGGAGCCGATTCTTGTTAAAGTTGATCTCAATGGGAAGGTCCTCCAGACGATTTCGTTGAAGAATCGTAGTAACGATGATTTAGAAAACATCTTTTCCTTCGACATCAACAATTCTGGAACTATCGTTGTTGCGTTTCTATTCCGAAATAAAGTTGAAATTTGGAACTTGGGGGGAGAATTTGTTCGGGATTTTACCATTCCTGGTCTACCTCTCAATCCCCACAAAAGAAAGATGCCTCGAAATATCTTTTCGGGAAAATTGGACGAACCACCAAAAGATAAATTTTTTCGGAGTATAGCAGTAGACAGCAGGGGGAATATCTTTTTACTTGCAGATGAATTCACCTCATACCCCGATCAAGATGTCTATATCGTTGATAACAACGGCACGCTGAGTGAAATTCTTATGCTGCCGTTTCGCACAAGCTATCTCTCAATTGACTCACACGATCGGCTTCTTACCATTGATGAAAGCAGAGCATTGGTGAGAATTTATCAGCTGCAGCATAATCCCTCGCGTCGCAGCGCTTCAAAACCTCAGAAGTGATACATGATGAGAGAAAAACTTGTTCTAATTTTGTCTGCGGCGTTGGGGATGTTTTTTATCATTGCTGGGATTGGAAAAATCTTTTCCTTCGGTGCATTTGCGTCGACGGTGTCCGAGATAACGTATCTGGCACAATCAACCTCCACTGTTCTTGCAGTCGCCGTCATCGCAATCGAGATACTTGGTGGCGTCGGGCTTTTTCTCCGATACAAAACCACCCTCCTTTCGATCTTGTTTTGCATCCTGATTGCTCTCTTTCTCTGGGTGCTCTCCATGGCAATAATTCAAGGGAAGGAGATTGAGTGTCAGTGTTTTGGTATTTTAAACATCGGCCTTTCGAATCGAGCTGCACTTATTGTCGATCTTGTGCTCTTCAATCTCTTTGCCTTGTTGGCTTTGATATCATCGGTGAGAAAGAGTCCGCCTACGTTGAGTCAAAAAGTATGGCTTGCGGTGACGCTTGCTGCGGTGTTCTACTTGCAGTATTCTGCCTTTGCTCCAATGCTCAAAGAACGGAACCTAGAGAGAAATTTAAACCTGCAACCTGTGTTGTCCCTCCTGAAAACGCATCATAGCGACTTTGCTTCCAACGAGGGCGAAAATCGTTTGCTTTTTCTTTTATATTTTCCCGACTTTAACTGTCCTCCCTGTTTTGACGAATTTATGACCTTGGCAGATATTCTCCAAACAAGATTTCCAAATGGTCAATCAAAACGACTTCTCGCACTGTTTAAGCCCGATGCGATTGCTGATCCGGCTGATCCGACGCGCCTCCATCGTTGGGCAGAAGCGAATAAACTGTTCTTTCCAACTTTGATTGCACACGACTCGCTCTTTCAACAGGCGAACTTTTTCAAGAGCGCCGTTGCAGTCATAAGTCCTTCGGAGAGAATACTCTTCTCAGAAGTTTTGCCAATGGGTCCAGAGAAATTAGAAAGGGTAATCAAGCTTTTGGAGGGAAACTATGATTCCAATCGTTGAAACAAGATCGCTCTCCAAAACGTATCGTTCAGATTTTGGAAGAAAATCTGTTCAGGCTTTGCAGGATCTATCGTTGTCTGTTTATCAAGGTGAGATTTTTGCACTTCTTGGATTGAATGGTGCAGGGAAATCCACGCTAATGAAAATTCTCCTCGATTTAGTCCGTCCAACTTCAGGAGAGGTACGGGTTTTCGGAGAAACACTCAAATCTTATCACTGGAGGCGGAAGGTAGGGTATTTGCCTGAGCTTTTCGCAGTTCCGCGGTTTATGACTGCTCTGAATGTGCTGCGCTATTTGGGTGAATTGAGCGGCATCAAAGGCAATGCGCTTTCGGTGCGCATTGATGAGATGATTGTGAGGGTTGGCTTGAGTGAAGCAGCAAACCGTCAAGTTCATACCTTTTCCAAGGGTATGGTTCTTCGGTTGGGAGTAGCACAGGCTCTCCTGCATCAGCCGCAGATTTTGTTTCTTGATGAACCCACAGAGGGGCTCGATCCGTTAGGGCGAAAGATGGTACGGACTCTGCTGATTGATCTGGCAAACTCAGGTGTAACCATTCTCTTGAATTCCCACCTGCTTTCCGAAGTCGAACTTGTTGCTCATCGTGTTGGAATTCTCCATAAAGGAAGGCTCCGAGCCCAAGGGAAACTTTCCGAGCTGCTTCCGCAAAATCAACATTTTGAAGTAGAAGTAGCTGAGAATCCTTCACTCGAGGGACCGTGGACGTTTCTTCAGGTCAGATCCGGATGGACGAGCGAAGTTCAAGGTTCAGAGCAGCTGCAACAACTTCTTGCGGCGTTGAAGTCAAGATCGGTGCCCGTTCTTGCTGTTAAACCCGTTCGTACAACACTCGAAGACGTGTTTTTCAATTACATATCAGGAGATGGTGATGCTGAAGACAATAGTGATCAAGCAGACTATCCGTGAGAACATTCTGCAGCCTGCTTTTCTTCTCACACTGATTATTCAAATAGCCGTAATAGGTATTTTAGCCTTCGGAGTAGGCTTGCACTACGAGAATGGTCTGCTCGTCTCATTCGACTGGTTTGGCGGAAAGATAGAAGAACAGGTTCATTCGTTTGCTGAGACCTTTGCTTCCGCGAATTACGAACTCGTATCATCCAGTTTAATGTTTCTTTTTATTATCGGCTGTTCCTTTCTGTATCCTGAACTGTTGCGAAGCCCACTGTTAATCGTTACGCTTGCGCGCCCGGTTTCGCGTGCGAGCTTATTTTTATCAAAGTTTGCAGGATTTTCTCTTCTGGTGTTTTCTGCTGTCATCATATTTTCACTTATCGTCTCGGCAATTTTCTATGAAAAGAGCGACGGCAATATAGGTGGTTCTCTTTTGTTAGGCTCTGTTTCATTCTGCTTCGAATTCATCACGATCTTCGCGATTTGTTCATTAGTTGGTTTGTTGATTGAAAACTCGATGGGGACCGCAGTCATTGCAGTTGCACTGTATTTTTTTCTGGGTCCGCTGGTAGCCGACGCCGGTGAGATTCAGAATCCGCTCTTGAAAGTGAGTCTGATTCTCCTGCCACCCGTTGGGCAGTTGAGTAGGGCCACACAGGAGCTTGTGCTTTCTTATCGGTTGAACCCTGACATCTACTTGCTTTCCTTATTGTACATAGCGGTCATTCTCGGGGTTTCCACAACTCTCTTTCACCGGAGGGACATAGGCTGACCGTGCCGGAGATCGGTTCAAGAGAAGCTCACCACGATCCTACCTCTTGGTGGCAAACGTACTTCACGTTTGGCTTGAGTTGGCGAAATGGACAAGAAGCGGTAGTTCCAGAGGCTACCTCTATTGCTTATACCATTCCGTGGCTTCTATTTATACTCGTCCTTATTACCTCGGTTTACTCAATTGTTTCGAACGAATACTTCTTCGAACGCCTTCATGAAAAGGCACTAGCACGGGCGCGCACCCAGGAAGAACGTGAAGCGTTCGAGCAAGTACGAGAAGGAACCGAAGCGGCTCTCAAGAATCCTGCAATACGGCTCGCTTTCTCCGTGGAGATTGCCACTATCTCAGTGAGAACGCTGGGAATATTGCTTGTCGTTGTGTGGGTGGTTTGTTCTGCCTTGTCGAGTACGCCAAATAGTTTTCGAAGTTTCTTTCTGATGTTCTCGAGCTCCACGAGTATTCTCAGCCTTGGCGTAATTGTCCATACGTTGATGACATTGTGGCTTCAGGAAGAGATAATTGGGTTGAGTCCAATGAGGTTTTTTGAACACTGGGATTCAACGAATCCCGTTCATTTTATACTGGCACGTATGGACGTATTTACGGTCTGGTTCTTCTGGGTATGTTCAATTCAAGTATCGCGACTTTTTCACGAAAAGGCGTTGTTGTTATTCACCGTCTTTGTGTCTACCTGGTTGATCCTTCTATTGGTTTCCTTCTTGGTCGATTGGCAAGCTTATCTTCTTCCCACTTAAGCCTGACCGTGTGAGAACCTGTATTGGTTTGCTGGGAACAATTTCTGTGCATGGCATTTGCCCAGCTAATCTATCGAGAGGGTCTGGGCAACATCGAGACGTGCCTTTGTTCATTAGGAAGCAAGTTCTATAACTCTTGCAGTTGCTTTTGCCATCAAAAGAACTGATTTTTGCATTGCGCCGCAAACGGCACGCCTCAAGCACCGAAGAGATTTCATCATAGCGGTGCACAATCAAATGGAATTTTGCAATTCTTGAACCGACGAGTCCCGATGAGTGCACTCAAGCAGATTCAAAGACTTCTTCTGCTCTCTCTTCTTCCCGAACTTCTTTTTGCTCAAAGCTTCAATCTGATTACATTGGACTCGATGCCCCCACCGCGTATCATCCCAACACCAAGGGACGTTTCCCCAAAGGAAGGTCTGTTCAAACTCACCTCCCAAACGCGCATCATCCTCGGTGAAGGAGCTGCAGAAGAGGATGGTTTCGCGGCTGACTATTTGAACGCGCATTTGAAAGAAATCAAGAACGCCGGTCTGCGCATCACACGCGAGGAAGTGCTACGCGGCACGGCCACAAACGCCATCATCATCGCATCACCCAGAAGCTCATTGGCTGCCGGCTGGCTGAAGGAGCGCAATCAACACCTGACCCCCGAAATGAAGCGCGAAGGGTACATCCTCGGCGTCGAACCCGATCGAATCTTCATCATCGCCGACGCACCGCGGGGAAGATTCTATGGAGTCGTTTCGCTTCTTCAACTCCTCGAACAACGCAAACGAACTCTCACCGTGCCGTGCATCGAGATCCGCGATTGGCCGCAGTACAGCATGCGCGGCATTACAGACGACATCAGCCGCGGTCAGGTGTCCACACTCGATAACTTTAAAACCATCATCCGCTTCCTTGCTGCCCACAAGTTGAACACCTATATGCTCTATATGGAAGATGTCTTCACCTTCAAGCGTCATCCGAAGATCGGCAAGGGGCGCGGCGCACTGACAGCAGCGGAGGTGAGAGAGCTCGACCAGTATGCGCGCACGCATCACGTAGAACTGATCCCCATCTTCCAGACCCTCGGTCACTGGGAGAACATCCTCATTCAACCAGAGTATGTCAAGTACGCCGAGTTTCCCGGCGCGCACACGTTGAACGTGTCCGACGAAGAAGTCTATAAACTGCTCGACGAAATGATCGGGGAAGTTGCAGCGGCTTTTAGCTCCCGGTACTTTCACATGGCGGCGGATGAATCGTGGGATGTAGGACTCGGCGCGAACAAGGAACGTGTGGCGAAAAGCGATCTCGCAACTGTCCACGCCGAGCACTACAAACGGATCTTCGATATCCTCAAGAAGTACAAAAAGAAACCGATGATGTACGGTGACATTATCCTCGACCATCCTTCCATCCTTGGGAAGATCCCGAAGGAGGTCTTCATCGTCGATTGGCGGTATGGGGCAAGTGACAAGTATACGAGTCCGGAAGTCTTTCGCGCTGCGGGATTCACGTTCGCCGTATCGCCGGCGGTCTGGACCTTCACCGGTCCTTTTCCAAACTATGTCAACACGATGGTGAACATCCGGAATTTCAGTCGGGATGGTTTTTTGAACGGTTCCAGCGGTCTCCTTACCTCGAACTGGAACGATTACGGCGGCGAGGCGCTCCGTGAGCTCAACTATTACGGATATGCGTGGACGGCAGAGTGTGCGTGGCGACCGCTCGATCCCGATGGGGTGAGCTTTGACGACCGGTTCTTCCGGACGTTCTGCGGGAGCGAAGAGGCCGTCTCACCAGCCAAGACGCTCTATGCTCTTCTCTCCAATCCCTACACGCAGATGCACTGGTTTGAGTTGTGGAGGCATCCCATGCTCCCCTTGCGGGCCTCCCCCCTCAATATGTGGCAGCGGATTCAGAGTATCGAATCAACGATGCCGCTTGTACGATCTCTTATTAAAGAGGCGGAGCGCTACGCGACGCGGAACAAGTCGCATCTTGCCATTCTCGACTTCATTGCCCGGTTGAACATGTGGTTCGCTCAGAAGGTGTCGTTGGCAGAGGAGTTGAAACGTGCGGTCCGCGATACGGCGGCTCCGATGACCGATTCTGCACGTGCGTTGTTCAAATTGCGCGGGGAGAAATTGGTGGAGGATCTCCGTTCCCTCAAGCAGGAATTCCGAACGCTCTGGCTTGCAACGAATCGTGACGCGAACCTCCAGTGGCTTATGATGCGCTATGATCGCCAGGCAGAGTACTGGAGAGAGACTCTCGAAGAACTTCAGCGCACCGGTACGATCACGGAACCGCTTATTGAGAGTCAGTGGATCTATCACCCGCAGGCAAATCCGGACAAGCACGATTCCGCCGCCACCCAGGTACCGCGAGCGTTCTTCCGCACCTCATTCACACTCGACCAACTCCCCACGACGGCTAAATTACAATTGATTGCGGATACGCACGCGAAGCTGTGGATGAACGGCGTTGAGGTAGGTGAAGTGATGGCGCGGCGGTCCCTCTCACTCATTGTTGAACACGAGCGGATCAAATTCTGGAACGTGACCTCCCTTCTCAAGCCGGGGACGAACGTGATTGCCATAGAGGTGAATAACTACAATCGTTTCGGATCGGCCGGATTCAATCTCTATGCTGAGTTGCAATCGGGTTCAGAAAGGAAGAGAATTCTTTCCGATCCGACCTGGAAAGTCTCGTCGAGTGCTCCGGACGGCTGGCGTGCGGTCGATTTCCATGACGGCTCGTGGGAAAATGCGGCGAGGAAAGAGTATCCGTTCCCGGTCATTCGACCCAACTTCGAGACCGGAAGGCTTTCGTGGATTGAGCAATAGATGAACTACGGCTTCCTCTCCGTCCTTCCGCCGTTGCTTGCCATTCTTCTCGCCATCTGGACGCGTCAGGTCTTCGTCTCCCTCTTTCTCGGCATCTGGGCCGGGTGGGTGATTCTCTCCGGCGGCGATGTGTTGCAGGGTCTTGCTTCCGCCATTCAAGCAAGCATCGACGTCTTCAAAGATGCGGGCAACACGCGCGTCATCATCTTCTCCTCACTCATCGGTGCCCTCATCACTATCACACAACGATCCGGAGGCGTGCAGGGTTTTGTGGAATGGATTCAACGAAAGAATTTGATCCGTTCGCCGCGCGGAGCGTCGATCCTCGCCTGGGCAGTGGGATGTTCGATCTTCATCGAATCGAGCATCACCTGCTTGGTGACCGGAGCAGTCTCGCGCCCTCTGTTCGAACGCTTCAGAATCTCTCGCGAGAAACTCGCGTACATTTGTGACTCCACCTCGGCCCCCATTTGCATTCTCATCCCCCTCAACGCGTGGGGTGCGTACGTCATCGGCTTGTTAGAGCGAGAAAGTGTTGCGAATCCGCTCACGGTGTTCTTTACGACCATCCCACTGAATTTCTACGCCATCCTCGCGGTCGTCATGGTCACGTTCATCGCGTTCACCTTTCGCGATTTCGGTCCGATGAAGAAAGCAGAGGTACGAGCCCGCGAGACCGGTAAGACGATTGCGGATGGAGGGATCCCCCTGATCTCTGAGGAGACGATCTCCATTGCGGCAAAAGAAGGAGTCCCCTTCCGCGCGATCAACATGATCCTCCCCATCCTCGCGATGATCGTGATGATGCCGGTGGGACTGCTTATCACCGGCGATGGGGACCTGACAGCCGGTTCCGGCTCCACCGCCGTCCTGTGGTCCGTCCTCACCGCCCTTCTTGTAGCAGGCATTCTTACCGTGGGGCAGCGCATTCTGACCGTTCGGGAGGTGGTGGATCTCTCACTTAAAGGGATGGGGGGACTCATACCGCTGGGCATTTTGATGAATTTTGCGTTTGCTATCGGCGATACGAGCAAGGCGTTGGGGACGGGAATCTACGTGGCGAGCCTGGCCCAAGAAGCTCTCAGTCCGATGCTCGTTGCGCCGTTGTTGTTTATCGCCTCCTCCTTTATTGCTTTTGCTACCGGAACGAGCTGGGGGACGTTCGCCATTATGATCCCCATTGCCGTCCCCACCGCCGGACTCATGGAGGCCAACCTTGCTCTCTCTATTGCCGCTGTGTTGGGGGGAGGGGTGTTCGGGGATCATTCCTCTCCTATCTCGGATACCACCCTCGTCTCCTCGATGGCGGCGGCGAGCGACCACATCGACCACGTCAAGACCCAGCTCCCGTACGCTCTCGCTGCAGGTGCAGGGGCAACTCTTCTGTACACCCTCTTCGGATTTCTTCTCCATTGAAGTTGCCGTCCTTACGAAGGGAGGTGAAGAAAAATTCATGCAGTTTGTGAGTCTCTCCAATGGAATCTGAGGTCGCCGAGTTGTATATTAGGTACGTCAGCTCACGCGAATAGAGCATCTCTTTCCCGCCGTCAAACCGGCGGTCTTGTTGGGGGATCCATGAAGAAATACATCTTGTTCGGTGTCCTTGCCGGAGTCACCATCTCCGCTCTGGCCATCTTCTTCCGTCGTCGCGCGTTACAGGGGAGTGAGTTTAACGGCTTCTTCGACTCTTCGGCGGTTGCTGATGAATTGTTCGGCGATGCGTTCGAAGAGTTGCCGGATCGTCCTTAGCAATCTTCCTCTCTCGTACGAGATGCCGGAGGAACATCCGGCCTGATCTCTCATCCGCTTAACCTTCCCCACAGGTTCGGCATATTGTTCTGAGACAGCGACCCACCGTTGCAGTGTCTCATCGCACAGTTATACCCTCGCGCAAAAACGTGCGTCCGGTTACCTTGCATTTGTTCAGATTTCTCCTACCTTGCAGAGTTACTGATAAAAGATGTCCGCCCCTCCTCGCCGCTTGCGACACGATAACGCATGAGCCAACAACAAACCGTTTCCCAACTCTTCGCAGAACTGCACAACGCCCTCCAGGCCGAACAAGCATATCTTTCAAAAGCCCGCACCGAACTGACACTTTTTGGAGGCGAGTTCGTCGGTTCTTTCGCCCACCATTGGTACTATCGATTCGAGATTCCCGAGGAGGTGTATCTGCGCAACATTGAGCGCGCGGAATTTCAATTCAGCCAACTCCAGCCGGTCAGCATCGAAGGACGGCTGCTCAATCTGGAGAATCAATTCCTCACCGTCGCTCTGCCGATGGATTTCGGTACCGTTCTTCCCGAGATCAAATGCCGTTGGAATTACAACGAGTACCTCGCTCCGGTGATGAAAGCCGTTTCGGATTCATCCGCTCTTCCTCTTGTCCACCAGGCTCTGTTCCATCCCACCCCGGAAAACAACGATGTGCCCGCACCCTTCGATCCGATATTTCTTCCCACAACGCCGAATGATCAACAGGAAGCTGTTCGCCTTGTTTTGAACAATCGCGTTTCCTTTCTGTGGGGTCCGATTCTTTCCGGCAAGACGCAGGTGCTGGCCTTGCTTGCAGCCAACTATCTGAAGGTGGGGAAGAAAGTCCTCTTCGTCGCAAACACGAACGAACGGGTTGACCAAACGCTCCTCCGCACAACAGAGGTTTGCGCGGGACTCGGTCTCGATCTGAAGAAACAGATGACGCGCCTCGGGTTGCCGCTCGCCATCCACTCGGAAGAGCTCGGAGCGTTTTCGCTCGAACACGAGGTTGCCACAGAGAGGGGGGAGAAGAAGAAGGCGTTCCAGGAGCGCGTCGCGCTGTTGCAGACGTACTGGAAGACGAAGATCAGACAATTTTTGCATGAAGATTTCTATGCGAAGCTCAGCGAGCTGCGCGAGCGCGCGAACGAAAATAAACGGAACATCGACAAAGTCAACAACGACATCGTCGGATTGAAGGAAGCGCTCAACAAGATTCAGAACGCGTCGATGTTCGAGAAGCTCAAGAAGGGATTCAGCAATGAGGACCTTGCCTCGCTCCAGAAGCAATTGTCTGAACGACAGGCTGCACTGAAGAAACTTCAGTCGGTGCAACAAGCTCTCACAACCGAACTGATGCGCACCGAAGCACAGTCGCCCATTGAATCGGACGAGCTGAGAGCGTATCAGGCGGCCCTGAAGCAGATCAGCGAGTTGGGGGGGATCAAAAAAGTGAGCGAGTCTGTTGATGAGTACGCAGCGGTGGACGAGCTGGCGCTTCTGCACTCAAAACGGTATGTCGCAACTACCGTTTCGAACGCCTTGACCGACACCCGTCTGAAGGATATCTACTTTGACGTGGTGATGATAGACGATGCGGAGACCGTCCAATTGCCGGTGCTGGCGGCTCTCGCCCGATTGGCAGAGGACCGGATGGTGGTGGCTGGCGATCCGTATCAGCTCGGCCCCGAATGTGCCTCGCCCAGCGGTCCGGCGGCGGAGTGGTTGACACAGGACATTTTCCTCTATGTCGCGCAGACAGACCGGCTGAACCAGCTCTTCGATTGGAAACAGAAACATCCAAACTGGTCGGTCTTTCTCTCTTCTCATTTTGCCACAACGCCGAAACTCTCGCTCTTCGTCGGCTCGGTGTTGTTCGACGAGAAGATCAACGTGTATGCGACCCCCAACGCGCAAGGGAAGATTTATTTTCTCGATACGAGCGATTTGAAGTCAAGCTGTCGGCAGTACATCGGCAAAAAGCGGATTGTGCCGCACAACGATCAGCAGACGCGGCGAACGATCGAGGCGGTGAAGCATGCATTGATGCAACCGGGTCGGCGGGCAAGCGACGTGGGGGTGGTGCTCCCCTTTGCAGGAACAACGCTCTACACCAAGTTGCAGCTACGGCTCAACCTGATACGCAACGTTGAAGTAGGGACGCCGCATTCGTTTCGCGGTCGAAGAAAGAAGGCGATGATTTTCGATCTCGTGATGGCCGGGGCAGATTACACGATGCGGCAGATTGACGACAGGAAAATCGGCGAGCATCGTATTATGCGTCTCTGGAACTCCGTCTTCTCCTGCGTGGAGGAAGATCTGTATGTGATTGTGGATATGAATCACTTCAAAACCGTCTATAAAGATCGGCTCATGACGAAACTCTTGCTGTTGCTTCAGGCGCAGGCAGATCCCGCACCTGTTCTGAGTGGAGCCGTCAAGAAGTACGATGATCTGGAGTGGGACGAACGGGAGAAGCTTCTGAGTGTGGACGGGGCGGAGCGTCCGGTTGCACTCGCGGCTCAAGGCAAGCGGGTTGCCAAACAGCCGGTGGATGCAGAGCTTGAATTGAAGATGAAGATGATGGCAAAGCAGCCGGCGATGGCGCAGCAGGGGGTGATTCGTGATTTTGAGAAGGAGACCTACGTGGCCGTCCATCGTGTGAATGGATATCGTAAAGATGTGAACCTTCTTTCGCAGGCGGTCGGGGGGGATGTCCTGTTTCGGTCTTCGTTGGCAACGGAGCTTGCGGCAGCGCGATTGCCGCTGGATGTTTGCGAGAATGAAGATCAGTTCAAGAAGATCATGGAGCGCTGGAACCTCATTGTGTATGAGATGTCCGGCGCGGGGAAGAGTGATCTCTCCTTCTTTGCCAAACAGACGCCTGAGGCGCGTGTGCGGTTCGATATCAACAGTCTGAAAGCGTACTACTCATCGGATGTCGAAGCGGTGTTGGAGGAAGGGAAGCACCGCATAGCATCGCAGGTAGCGAAGGTGTTTCAGGAATGTTTAGGCAAAATCCAGCCAGCCAATCCGGTGGAATGGTCCACCGCGTATCTGAACTTTCTCTCCAAGATGGAAACGTACCTCGCCTGGATTGAGGAGCAGTTGAGGAGATAGGAACACATCTCTGTCCGCCGTAGAAACGAGGCCATACAAAATGGAGGGCGAGAAGCCTTCTCGCCCACAGTGGTGTTGCGAAATTGGAGTGAACTGCACAAATTCCGAACTCAGACAACGCGTGAACGAAACTTCTTGTAAGGCCTCTCGTTTACTTTACCCGTCTTACTCCTGTTCTGATTCTCGTCGCCATTTTCTCCCCACCACATGCCCTCCGATTGCCAGCAACGCTATCGCCACGAGTGTCGTCACCGTTCTCCAGTTCAACGCTTCCTGAACCGTCGAAGCTCCGGCGCTCTCGTCAATGGCTGTTGCGTACAAGAATGCTTTAATCGCCACCCCACACACGGTTGCCGCAAGGAATTTCACCAACGGCACCTTCACCAATCCCGCACCATAGTTGATGAAACCGTGGGGTGAACTGGGAAAGACCCGTAAGGCAAACAGGCTCGGAAACGAAGAATGCCGCTGCAAAAAGGCGGTGACCTTGTTGTCCCGAAATCGCTCCACCCATGGTCCCCCAACGTAGCGGGCGGCAAGATAACCCATCAGAGATCCTGTTAAACTTCCACCGCAGATAATGGCTGTGGCAGTGAGAGGCGAAAAGAGAAGAGGGGTAATAAAAAAGAATACCGATGCAGGCAATGCGAAGGTCCACGCCCCTGTCATCGCTGTAATAATGAGCAGGACCGTCCAGCTGCTGTTGCCAAGCTCGCGCAGGTTCTCGAGCGTAACACGCTCCCGTATTCCACTGCCAAGAAACAAGACGAGGAGTAATACGAGGGCGATCGCTGCGAGAAGCGACATGAGGCGATTGGTCGGTCGATTCTCCATTTCCATCGGTTCTGCTTTGCACGTAAAACCGGATTCAGTATCGAGAAAAAAAAGGGCGTTTTCAAGCCGGAAGTAGGCATAGTGGCGTTGTCGGTTGAAGGGGGGAGCAATTTCCGATATATTGCCGCCGAACATTTCCTAACTTACTTGTGCTGACCCTTTATGTGGCTGTGGTTTCTTGATTTCCTCATTGTGATGGCGTTCGTGCTGCTGAACGGCTTTTTCGTTGCGGCCGAATTTGCGATCGTCAAAGTCCGCTCCGCGCAAATCGATCCGCTTGTTGCTCGCGGCGATTGGCGCGCGAAGATCGCCAAAGACATCATCACCCACCTCGACGCATATCTCTCGGCAACGCAACTGGGGATAACGATGGCGAGCCTTGCATTGGGATGGATCGGGGGGCCGCTCATCGCAAGTGAACTGCGTCCTTTGCTTGCGGATCTGGGCGTTACCACGCCTGAGGTGGTGACCGGCGTTTCGTTCGGTATTGCCTTTGCGATTATTACCTTCCTTCATATCGTGTTGGGAGAAGTCGTGCCGAAGTCTCTTGCCATCCAGCGGGCGCAAGGCACGACACTCTGGATCTCCTACCCTCTCAACCTCTTCTATGTAATCTTCAAACCCGTCATCTGGATGTTGAACGCCCTTGCCAATGCTATCCTCCGGTCTCTCGGTTTCCAGGTGGTAGGCGAATCCGAACTGATGCATTCGCAAGAGGAACTCCGGTTATTGCTCGCCCAGGAAAAGAACGCTTCGGTGGTGGGTAAGGGTCTCGTGCTGAATGCCATGGATTTCCGCTTGAAGCAGGCGCGTCACTGCATGGTGCCGCGCACGGAGATGGTCGGTCTCTCGGCCTCGGATCCTATCAAGAAGAACCTCGAGATCATGCGCACAAACAAGTTCAGTCGCTATCCCGTCTACAAGGAGTCGATCGACAACATCATCGGTATTGTGAACACCAAGGACATCTTCAAGATGGAGCGTGATCACGATCCGGAGTTTACGCTCGATTCCGTCTTGCGCGATGCCCTCTTTCTGCCGGAGACGATCAATCTGGAACGGGTGCTCGAAACGATGCTGCAGAAGAAGACACACATGGTAATTCTGGCGGACGAGTACGGAGGGACAGCCGGACTGATCACGTTGGAAAACGTGCTCGAGGAGCTGGTAGGAAACATTCAGGACGAGTTTGACCGCGAGCAGCCGGAGGTAGCAAAGATTTCCGACACCGAATATGTTCTCGATGCAAGCCTGACGACAAATGACGTCGAGAAGCTCATCCAGCAAGAGCTTTCCCCCAAAGATATCCGCTCCATCGGTGCGTTTGTGTTGGAACAGCTCGGGCATTTTCCAAAGAATGGAGAATGGGTTCGCGTGGATGGCGCCGAGTTCATCATCGAACAGGTCCAGGAAAACGTCATCGAGCGCGTCCGCGTCCGGAAGCTCCCCACCGAACAGCCGGGGAAGGACGAGAAAACGTAAATCTCGCCATATCCATCTAACTCTCTCACATGGGACGCATATGAACAAACATCACCAGGGCATTGTTTCCTTTTTACTTTTCTTGTTCGTTTTGACCGGAAACGCCACGGCACAGCTTCGCGTACCGGAATGGGCGCAGGACGTTGTCTGGTATCAGATCTTTCCTGAACGCTTTCGCAATGGCGATCCGAAGAACGATCCGACGAAAGAATCGCTTGAATCGCGCTTCGCCGCGGAGTGGCGCGTTTCTCCGTGGACGACCGATTGGTATGAGATGCAGCCTTGGGAAAGGCAACGAAGTTCGAACTTCTATGACATCGTCTTCGACCGTCGTTACGGCGGGGACATGCAGGGAGTACTGGAGAAGCTCGATTATCTTTCGGAGTTGGGTGTTACTGCCATCTACTTCAATCCCGTATTCGACGCCGCATCACTGCACAAATACGATGCATCCACGTACCATCACATCGATGCGCATTTCGGTCCCAACCCTGAGGGCGACCGGTTTCTCATGCAGCAAGAAACCGACGACCCTGCCACGTGGCGATGGACCTCCGCGGATTCTCTCTTTCTGAGGCTCCTGCACGAGGCGCACGCGCGCGGGATTCGCATCATCATTGACGGCGTTTTCAATCATTCGGGCACGAGATTTTGGGCATTTGAAGATGTCCGCAAAAACCAGCAGCGCTCGAAATATGCCGATTGGTTTGACGTCGTGCGGTGGGACGATCCCACCACGCCGGAAAACGAATTCGACTATAAAGGATGGTGGGGATACAAAGGATTGCCCGAATTTCGCGAGGATGAAAATGGGTTCGTACAACCGGTATGGGATTACTTTTTTCACATCACACGACGCTGGATGGATCCGAACGGCGATGGCGATCCGTCCGACGGCGTCGATGGATGGCGGCTCGATGTGGCGAACGAGGTGTCGGAGAAGTTCTGGAGGGAGTGGAGAAAACACGTCAAGTCGATCAATCCCGATGCGTATATCGTCGGTGAAATTTGGGATGATGCATCCAGGTGGCTGGCAGGAGATATGTTCGATGCGACGATGAATTACCGCTTCGCGCGAGCGGCGGTGCGATTCTTTATTAACACAGACTCATCGCGACTCTTACCGGGCGAGTTCGACCGCGAGCTGGCGAAGATTCGTGCGAGCTACGCACCGGAAGTGAACGAAATCCTCCAAAACCTTTACGACAGTCACGACACGGATCGCTTGGCATCGATGATTCTCAATCCCAACCGCGACTATGATCGGCGCGCGGGTCCCAGGGATAATCCGGACTACAACGTTGCGCGACCGGGAGACCGAGAGTGGCGCATCCTCCGTCTGATGGCGTTGTTTCAGATGACGTATGTCGGCGCGCCTATGGTGTATTACGGCACAGAAGCGGGAATGTGGGGAGCCGATGATCCGGACGACCGGAAACCGATGGTCTGGCCCGATTTGGTGTACGACGCCGAGCGTTCCCATCCCATCCCTGGAAAATCGCGACCAGTGGATACGGTCGCATTCGACCGGTCGCTCTTCGATTACTACAAGCAGCTCATTCGAGTCAGAAGGGAGAACAAGGCGTTGCGGCAAGGGGACTTCATGACGCTGGTGGTGGACGACCAGGCGAGGGTGTACGGATTCACACGTACACTTGAAGAGAATGAAGTTGTTGTGTTGCTCAATAACAGCGACGTGCAGCACACAGTTCGCATACCCTTGAAGGGTACGTTCCGCGATGCGCTCAACGGCAAGGTGGTGAAAGGAGACCCAACGTTCGAGGTTAAGCTTCCAGAAAAATCGGGAGTGGTACTTGTGAAAGAATAACAGCAGGGGAGAAAAGCCTCGAATCCGATTGAGAGAGTCGTTACAACTTAAGTGGAGCAAGCGGGAGGATGTCGAAATCACGGCACGCAGGTTGGAAAGCGATGGTGTGCGTTCAATTCTTGGCGCACTCCCATATCACGTTCATGACCTTCTTCCGCAGATGCGCCAAGAATTGTGGCGAGAGGATTCTCGCGTTGCGGGTCATGACGTTCACCTATGCAGTGATAAAGAGTGCATCCATTTCTAACGGATGGAGTTCTGCGAACCTCCGACAGCACACCCCTCTATGTCGGAATTAAGAACAAAACCTTGGATTGATTTTCTCCACGAATTTGATTACTGTTTGCCTGGTCAAGACAGGGTGACATCATGATGATCGGAACAACACGGAAAGCGCTGACATACGCCGAGTACGAGAAGCTCCCGGAGGGAACCCGCGCTCAGTTGATCGATGGAGAGTTGGTTATGTCCCCCTCCCCCACACCTTACCATCAAACGATCCTCGGAAGAATCAACGTCGTCTTCAGGGAATACATTGAGGCACGAAATCTCGGTGTGGTATTCTTCGCGCCGTTAGATGTCTACTTGGGAGAGACGGAAGTGTATCAGCCCGACCTTCTCTATATCTCCAATGAGCGCTTAGGCATCATCGGAGAAACAAAAATCGAAGGCGCACCGGATTTGGTTGTGGAAATTCTTTCTCCAACCACAGCCTATTACGACCTGAAACACAAAAAGGAAATCTATGCATCGACCGGCGTGAAAGAATACTGGATCGTCGATCCCATCGAGAAGAGTGTGGAGGTTTTTGAGAATGAAGGAGGAGAGTTCAGACGTGCAGTCCGGGCTCTCCGGCAAGGTGTTGTCTCATCGAAACTCTTGAAGGAATTGCAGGTATCCCTCGATCGACTCTTCTAATTCTAATGGAAGTGAAACAGTGCTTCCACCTTCAACGCCCGCCAGATGAGTGAAAGTCCCATCAGCAGAATCGTCACAGCGGCAATCTTATCTCCCCATACTCGAAGTTTCTGACCGAAGTACGAGCTGGCAAGTCCCGTTACGACCAGCGCCGGTACGATTCCCACTCCGAACAGGAACATCGTCACTGCCCCGCTGAGGAAGCTTCCCGCAGCGATTGCTTTCAAGAACATTGCGTAGAGCAGGCCGCACGGTAACAGCGGTGTCATCAAGCCGATATAGAACTTCGATTCGAGATTTTTCTGGCCGATCAATGCGCCGAATGTTTTTCGATAGATGAGAAAAAGAATATTGCGCGTCCGTTGTTCGAAATTCACCTGTGCGGCAGCGCTGAAACGCGGCAAGAGGCGGAGCAGTGAGACGCCGGCAAGGACGAGCAGGATGCCGAGGAGAAGGGAGAACCAGTAACCGATTTCGTGCAACGCCGTCACGCTTCCACCGAGAAATCCCAGAAACGCTCCGACGATCGTGTAGGAGAGGACGCGTCCCGAATTATAGGCAAGATGCGCGGTCAAGTGGGTCAGAAGAGAAGAGTCGCCAGAATTTCCTTGTGTCGAATACCCGAGCACGATCGGTCCGCACATGCCGACGCAGTGCATGCTGCCGAAGAGTCCAGCAAGAAACGCGAGCCAGTAATCCATACGATGAGCGTGGAAGAAGACCGATGAGCAAACGACGCATCAACGTACGGAGCGAAGAGGAGGAATGCAATTCCGTTTGTTTCGCGGGTGAAGCGATGTGCGGTCTGCGGGGTTCCCTCGACGGAAAAAATCGTCGCGCCTCTCTTGCGGAAGTACCAATGACTTTGTACTTTGGCCGTGCGCCGACCGCACGATTTCCTACAGGTTGGAGCGCTTCCGGTACCTCAACGGTCACTCTCATTCCTGAACATGACTCTCTCGTTCGCCGCGCTCATCGTTATTGCAATCGCACTTGTTGCAGGAGCGTTGGCGCTTGCCGCGTTCGTGTGGGCTATCCGTACGAAACAGTTTTCCATCGAACATCTCAACAAGGGTGCCTACCTCATCTTCGATGAGGACGAGCCAGTGGGTGAGGCTCAGGATATGGTCTTTGGTTCTCCGTCTGATTCTTCGAACTCCAGGCCCCATGGCGCGCACCAAACATAAATCTGTCGAAGTAGCACACCGCGAATTTCAATCATCCGAAGCCGCTGGTTCGGGCGAACAGGCGCAGCGGGACGAACATCTCCGCATTTCGATCGACGACTCTGCCCGCACACCGACCGTTTTTTATTTTGCGACGGCGGTGTTCTGGCTCCTCATCGGCACACTCTTCGGCGTGGCAACCGCCCTCAAGTTTACGTTGCCGGACTGGCTGGGCGATATACCGGCCTTGACGTTCGGAAGGATTCGTCCGGCTCACCTCAACACGGTGATGTACGGCTGGGCATCGCTGGCAGGAGCCGGCATGATCGTGTGGCTGACGGCTCGCCTCTGCCGCGTACCGCTCCAGTGGGGATGGCTCCACTATATCGCCGCATTGCTGTGGAACATCGGAGTCTTTGCGGGTACGGTGGCCATCTTGGCCGGATATAATCAAGGCATGGAATGGTTGGAGTTTCCAAAGTTTGCCGGCGGACTGATTGCCGTTGCATTCCTCCTGTTTGCCGCATCGATCGTCCAAACATTCCGCGTTCGGCAGGTCGAGCATCTCTACGTCAGTCTCTGGTACATTCTCGCTTCCCTCCTCTGGTTTCCGATACTGTATGTGGTCGCGAACCTCGATCTGTATCAAGGTGTCGTGCAAGCGGCCATGAACTGGTGGTTCGGCCACAATGCCCTTGCCGTTTGGTTTACGCCTATCGGATTGGCCGGCGCGTACTATTTTATTCCCAAGGTCATCGGTCGCCCCATCTATAGTTATTATTTGGGATTGATCGGCTTCTGGGCCTTTGCACTCTTTTATAATTGGAACGGCATGCACCATCTCGTCGGCGGACCGATCCCCACATGGCTTGTGACCGTTTCCATCGTGGCCAGCGTGATGATGGTCGTCCCCGTAATGGCGGTGGCGGTGAACCATCACCTCACCACCGTCAACCACTTCCGCATGTTGAAATACAGTCCTACGCTCCGCTTCGTCGTCTTCGGCTCGATGAGCTACACGGCGGTCAGTTTTCAGGGTTCGCTCGAATCGATTCGCTCATTCCAGGAGGTCGCGCACTTCACGCACTACACCGTCGGCCACGCGCATCTTGGTGTGTACGGTTTTCTTTCGATGATTCTGTTTGGGGCGATGTACTACATCATGCCGCGTCTTGCAAAGTGGGAATGGCCCTATCCAAAGTTGATCAAAGCCCACTTCTGGACGACCGCCATCGGCATTGCGATCTACGTCATCACCATGAGCATTGGCGGATGGATTCAAGGACTGCAGATGAACGATGCCAGCATTCCGTTCATGGATGTGGTGAATACGACAAAGCCATGGCTGTGGGGACGTACGTTCGGCGGAACGCTGATGATGGTTGGCCACTTCATCTTCGCGTATCAATTCTTTCTTATTATTAAACGAGCCGGACCCCGGCGCTTTGCGCCCGCGCTCTTCCGTGAACCTGCTCCCATCGAAGCACCGGCCGCTGCGGAGGGAAAACGACGATGATGTTCATGCGCTCCTTCGTCTTCTTCCTCGGCGTCCTTGCCACCCTCTTTCTCGGCTGGGCTGCACTCGTTGGTATACCTGATGCAATGATCTCGGAAATCCAACCGCCGGAGGGGCTCGAACGCTACACGGCGGAAGAGCTGTACGGACGATCCATCTACATCCGCGAAGGATGCATCTACTGCCACAGTCAGCAGGTGCGTCCGGAAGGGTTCGGTTCGGATCAAGCCCGATTCTGGGGAAGACCCTCCGTCCCCGCCGATTATGTCTACGACAAGCCGCATCTGTTGGGAACGATGCGAACGGGTCCCGATCTGATGAACATCGGTGTTCGCCAACCGAGCGAAGAATGGCATCTCGTTCATCTCTACAATCCGCGCATCGTCGTCCCCGGTTCCATTATGCCGCCGTTTCCATATCTCTTCCAAGAAAAACTGAGCGCCGGGCCGAATGAGCGCGTGCTCTCGATTCCCGACTCCCTCGCCCCCAAGGGAAAGGTGATCGTTGCGACCCGCGAGGCGATGGCACTGACGAAGTATTTACTTAGTCTCGATCGGTCATATCCTGTCACCCAGGGGAAACCCGATACCACGAGGAAGCAATGACACACGGACGAGGTTCAGCCCGGAAGGCGTTTGTCATTCTGAGCGCGTTCATCGTCGTCAGCGTGGGAACAATCGGTTGCACTTCACGCCCGACGACGGAAGAAGCGCTGCTTGAGCAAGCGTTCGATGCGATCAAGGAGAACGACTGGGAAGCGTATCAGAAGCTTACCATCACCTATGCGGATTTTCTTCTGAAGGCGCACAAGACGAGCCGCGTGGAGGAGCAAATGAGCTACGCTGGGGACGTTTTGAAACCGGAAGAGCTGCAAAGTCAACGTGAGCAGTTCGATCGTGCTGTGGCGGGTGGCAAGGGACAGATTGATTTCCGCAGAACGGAGTTTCTTGGAGCGGGACCCGTTTTTCTCGAGAGCATGATGGAGTTGTTGACGGCAGAGGAAAAAGTGCCGTTCAAGATCTATGCATTGAAAATTGCCGAGGGAGGCATGCAGCGGGAGACGAGAGATTTGTTCCCTCGATTCACCGTTGTGCCGTGGGAGGGAGAGTATCGCATCATGCGGCTGGAATTTCCCAAGACCGATTCGCCGTGACCCTTTGCTGATCCATGTCTGACGAGCGAACACCGACATCCCAACCGACGCCCGATTCTTCCCGGGGTGAGTTTCGCGATGACGACGCGACGCAGGTTGACGAGATCCACCAACGCATCGTTGCGCGCGAGCAGGTCGAGCCTGAAGAAGGCTTCGAACCGCCACCATGGTGGGTTTGGACGATCAGCGTGTTGCTGCTATTCGCCATGGGATTTTATCTCGGACGCTACGGCGGATCGTGGTCGACCGTTGCGCACGAAGTTGAACAGCCGCAGCTTGCAACCGCCGGGGCCGTGAAACGAGTGGTGAAAGGAGATCAGGTCTATGCCGCCGTCTGTCAAACGTGTCATCAGGGAAGCGGCATCGGTGTTCCGGGACAGTATCCGCCGTTGGTCGGATCGGAATGGGTATTGGAGGACGCGGAAACGCCGGTTCGCATCGTACTCTATGGCTTAGAAGGACCGATTACCGTCAAAGGAAATTCCTACAACAACAAGATGCCGCAGTTTCACGACAAGCTTTCCGATGACGAAATCGCTGCGGTCGTAACGCACATCCGCTCATCGTGGGGGAATGCCGCTGCGGCTGTGACGGCAGAAGAGGTGGCGAAGATTCGCGGTGAGCTTGGCGTCCGTGGACCGTGGAGCGCAGCCGAGTTGCAAGCGCTGAGATCGAAGAAATGAGCCGACGTTCTGTTGCACGATATCTCTACACCACTTGGTGTGCCATCCTTGTAGGCATTCTTGTGATTGCCGGGTGCGAACGGCCCGAAACGGGACCGCGCCAGCCGATCGCGTTCAGTCACGCCCGACACGCAGGCGAGTATCAAATCGATTGTCAGTACTGTCACAGCGGCGTCCGGAAAGGACCGAATGCGTACATCCCCTCCGTGCAGACATGCATGGGATGCCATCAGCTCGTTGCGGCAAACAAGCCGGAGGTGATGAAGATCCGGCAGGCCTGGGAAAGCAAGCAGCCGATCGAATGGATGAAAGTCAACACGCTGGCGGATTTTGTCTACTTCAATCACTATCCACACGTCGCGAAGGGAATCGACTGCAAGGTATGCCACGGAGACGTCGCGTCCATGGTGGAACTGAAGCCGTTCGTCAAGGTCAACAACATGACATGGTGTGTCGATTGCCATCGCGAAAACAAAGCAAGCATCGATTGCTATACGTGTCATCGGTGAAAAGGGGGACAAGGTCAAGTTGAAGCGGGAAGAGTAAACCGAGAACAGTGAATGGTGAGGCGTCGTCAAAGCATGGAAGAGACTCCGCAAGAATATCGGCGACGGTTACTTGGGTATCTGGGGAAGCAGAATCCCTTCACCGTCATGGCCGCAACGACGGGTAAATTGAAAAGACTTCTTCAGCGCTGTTCGCGAGCCGATCTGATCTGGCGTCGCGCGCCAAAAAAGTGGAACATTGCCGAAATTGTTGCACACCTTGCCGAAGTAGAGATTGTTCTCGCCTATCGCTTGCGGATGATCGCCAGCGTCAAGGGCGTTCCGATTCAGGCGATGGATCAAAACAAATGGATACTCAACGCCGGATATTTGGTGAAGGATGTGCAGGGTGCGGTGGAGTTGTTCGACGTCGTACGAAACGCAAACCTCCGTTTCGTCCGCTCTCTCCCCGCCAGGAAGCGAAACCACTACGGTTTTCACGCCGAGCGGGGAGAGGAAAACATCATGATGATCATCAAGATGTATGCGGGTCACGACTTGAACCATCTGATGCAGATCGAAACGATCCTGAGGTGGAGAAAACATCTGTGATGAAGATCGATTCGATTGGGAGGGTGAAGAAGTGAAACCTGAACACGTCGATGTCACCCTGTGATGAGAATCCTCTGGAAGGTTGTGGATCGTAGCAGAACAACGAAATATGGAGCTCAAACGTAGGGATTTTCTGAAGATTTTAGGAGGAGCGACGGTAGCGACCGCGTTACCCGGTTGCACACCGAAAAAGCCGCAGTCGCTCATTCCGTACGTCATTCCGCACGAAGAGATCATTCCGGGGAAATCGGTGTGGTACGCCAGCGTGTGCCGCGAATGTCCCGCCGGTTGCGGCATTCATGTGCGGGTGCGTGAAGGACGCGCTGTCAAAGTAGAAGGAAATCCGCTTCATCCGGTCAACAGCGGCGCGCTCTGCTCTCGCGGGCAAGCCGCACTTCAGGGACTCTACAATCCCGACCGCCTCCAACATCCGATGCGCAGACGTCCGGACGGCTCGTGGGAACAGCTCTCATGGCAGACCGCTGAAGAGTTTCTCCTGACGCACCTGAGCGACCTCCTTCGCCGCGGCAAGGGGGGCAGCATCGCGTGGCTCACGCCGCATCTGACGGGATCCCTCGATGCGCTGATCGATGAATTGCTGGCAACCGTTGGGTCGCGCCGTCGTGTGCGCTACGAGCCGATTGCCTATGAATCGCTCAAGCGTGCCAACCGGCTCTCGTTCGGTCGCGCCGAAATACCCTTCTATGACTTTTCCGCGGCCAACTTCATCATCTCCTTCGGCGCGGATTTCCTGGAGACGTGGGTCTCACCGGTTGCTCAGGCGGCGGGGTATACGAATGCAAGAACCTTCGATGGCACGAAGGTCAACCAATACGTCTACGTCGGTCCGCGCCTCTCGATGACCGCCACAAACGCCGATGAGTGGATCGCTCCGAAACCCGGCACCGAAGGAGCTCTTGCCCTCGGCATGGCCAACGTGGTCCTCACCTCCGGTCTTGCCGCCGGACTTTCGCTCGCCGAGTCGAACGAGCTCCTCGCGATCACGCGCGGTTTTGCGCCGAGACAGGTTGAGGAACTGACAGGTATCCCGGCGGATCGGGTGCGGCAACTTGCTCTCGATATGGCGAAGACCAAACCGAGCCTTGCCGTGGGTGGCGGCCCCATCCTCGGCAGCGAAAGCGAAGTTGCCACCCTCCTTGCCGTCAATCTGCTGAATTATGTCTGCGGCAACATCGGCACAACGGTTCGTTTTGATCGAGCATATACTCTCTCGCGTCTCAACTCGTATGCAGACCTGACACGCCTTGTGCAGGCGATGGAGCAGGATCAGATCGCAGCACTCTTTTTCACCGAAACCAATCCTGTCTTCTCGACCCCACCCGCCTCGAATGTCGCGCACGCCATCTCCAAAGTGCCGCTGAGCGTCGCTTTTTCGAGCTACCTCGATGAAACGACGGCGCTCGCCAAACTCGTGCTACCGATTCATACGCCGCTCGAAAGTTGGGGAGATGATGAACCGATTCCTGGTGTGTACGGACTGATGCAACCGGTGATGCAACCGGTCTTTTCCACCACGAAGATGCTTGGGGATGTGTTGATCGGGCTGAACGACAAACTCGGCAAACGGTCTACCTTTTCCGATAAAGAACAACCGTTTTTCGAATATGTCCAAACACGCTGGAGAAAACTGCACCGGCAGCTTGATGTGCGCGAGAACTTCGATCGATGGTGGACGGAAGCATTAGCGAATGGAGGGGTTTTCAGACCCTCCACAACGCCCGAACGCATTCGCTGGACGACCAACACGCCGCAACAACGGGAGGTATTGGAGGAGTTTACGCGAGTGCGGCCGAGGTCTGAGCTGCTCCTTGTGACATATCCCTCGTTGAACTTGTACGATGGTCGCGGTGCCAACCGGCCTTGGCTCCAGGAGGTGCCTGACCCGATGACGCAATTGACGTGGGAGAATTGGGTCGAGATCCACCCGCAAGATGCGGAACGCTTCAACATCCGGAAGGGTGACGTCGTCCAGCTGACGACGCAGCACGGTGTGATGGAGCTACCGGCGTACATCTATGCCGGCGTGAAGCCGGGTGTTGTTGCCGTGCCGATCGGTCAGGGTCACACCGAATACGGCCGCTATGCGCAACACGCCGGTGCGAACGTGTACACGCTCCTCCCCCCGCTGCCGCTGGATGTGTCGGGCGGACTGCACTTTTCACAGATCGATGTGCGTGTGGTGAATCGGGGCCAGCGCGTTCGCCTGGCCGACGTCGCGGGAAGCGATTATCTGCATGGCCGCAACATCGTCCAGGTTGTGACGGTGGAGGAGCTTTTGCAGCAGACAAAGGAATTGCAGGAGGGGACGTACGAAGAGCCGAAGGGCTTCGGCAAAGCGGATGGTCCCTCGATGTATGCGAAGCACGATCACCCCGATCACCGATGGGGCATGACGATCGATCTCGATAAATGTACCGGCTGCAGCGCGTGTGTCACAGCATGTTATGCGGAGAACAACATCCCCGTCGTGGGGAAGGGACAGGTGGAGATTGGTCGTGAGCTTTCTTGGATACGGGTTGAGCGGTACTTCGGCGATCCCCCCACAGATCCCACAGCGCCGTACAACCCACACGCCGAGTTTCTGCCGATGATGTGTCAGCATTGCGACAATGCACCGTGCGAGCCGGTGTGTCCCGTCTACGCCGCGTACCACACGCCCGAAGGATTGAACGCGCAGGTCTACAACCGGTGTGTCGGAACGCGTTACTGCTCGAACAACTGCCCATACAAAGTACGGCGCTTCAACTGGTTCGACTACGAATGGCCTGAGCCGCTCAATTGGCAGTTGAATCCGGATGTGACCGTGCGGACAAAAGGGGTGATGGAGAAGTGCACGTTCTGTGTTCAACGCATTGTGGAAGGAAAGAACAACGCGAAGATGGAAGGGCGAGGCGTCGCTGACGGCGAAATCAAGCCGGCCTGTCAGCAATCGTGTCCCACGCAAGCCATCGTTTTCGGCGATTTGAAAGATCCGAACAGCGAAGTATCGCGATTGCGGGACAAGAACAAGCCGCGCGGCTACCGCGTGTTGGAGGAGTTGAGCACCCAGCCGGCAGTGGTGTATTTGAAAGAGATTCGGAGCTAGAACGATAGTCGGCGGAAGGATCGTCAATCTAAGAAGCGATGAAGACTACCCACAAAATCGTGATCGGTGATTCACGACGAATGACGGAGTTGCAAAAGGAGAGTGTGCACCTCGTGGTCACTTCTCCGCCCTACTGGCAGTTGAAAGATTACGGGCATGAGCGACAGATCGGTTTCAATCATTCCTATGAAGAATACATTAACAATCTGAATCTTGTCTGGAACGAATGTTACCGGGTACTCGCTCCGGGTTGCCGTTTGTGTGTGAACATCGGCGATCAGTTTGCTCGCTCCGTGTACTATGGACGCTATAAGGTTATTCCGATTCGTACCGAAATCATCAAGTTCTGCGAGACGATCGGCTTCGACTACATGGGAGCGATCATTTGGCAGAAGGTGACGACGACCAATACGACCGGCGGGGCGAGTGTGATGGGATCGTTCCCCTATCCGCGGAACGGGATCATCAAAATCGATTACGAGTTTATTCTGATCTTCAAGAAACTCGGAGAACCCCCCAAGCCGTCGAGGGAAGCTAAAGAGTTTTCGAAGCTCACGACGAGCGAATGGAATGAGTACTTTGCCGGACACTGGCATATTGCCGGCGAGCGTCAGGAGAAGCACCTTGCGATGTTTCCGGAAGAACTCCCGAAACGCTTGATTCGCATGTTTACGTTTGTCGGTGATACAGTGCTGGATCCTTTCCTTGGGAGCGGGACGACGAGTCTTGCGGCGAAAAATCTTGCCCGTCATTCCGTGGGGTACGAAATCAACCGCGCGTTTCTTCCCATCATACAAAAGAAACTTGGTGTCCATGAGAAAAATTTGTTCCACGAGGATGCGCAGTTCGAATTTATCGTCAAGACGGAGCAAGACATCGATTTTTCTTACGATATTGCACGGCTCCCCTACCGATTTATCGATCCAGTACGATTCGACAAGGTCGTCGACCCGCGCAAGCTGACCTTTGGCTCGCAAATCGATGGGACGCAGCGCCATCGCGAAGAATATAATGGTGTGAAGAGCGTGCTCGCCCCCGAGGTTCTTCTGTTAAGTAGCGGAGTGGAAGTTCGTTTACTCGGTATCAAGGTGGACGAAGCGAGGCGCGAAGAGGCCGTCCAGTTTCTCAAGAAGATGACACAAGGAGAGCGCGTCTTTTTGAAGTTCGACGCGATGAAGCATGACGACAAGAACCGGCTTCTTGCTTATGTGTACCTGAGGAACAAAACGTTCATCAATGCCCATTTGCTCAAGCGAGGATTCGCAGAGGTGGATGAATCGATCCCGTTTCGTCTCAAAGAAAAGTTCATTGCGCTCACCAAAGAACGAACGGGGCAGAAGTGAAACTCCTCCTCTCCAATGAAGACATACGGAGGTTGCTGGAGATACCTTCTCCGAGAAAACGAAAAAGGGAATAGCGATTGAGTTCTAGCGCAAACGACAACCATCGCCATGCCTTACCAACTTTCTTACACTCAAACCGATCTCGATCTCACGCAGACGCTCAATAAGCCGAAGAAGTGGTACTATGTTGCGCTTGTGATCCTCGGCCTCGGTGTGCTGTGGGGAGCAAGCTCGTGGCTCCACCAGATTCTCACCGGCATCGGCGTCTCGGGAAAGAACAACCCCGTCGGTTGGTACCTCTATATTACCACCTTCGTCTTCTGGGTCGGTATCGCCCACTCCGGCACGCTTATCTCGGCTATTCTCTTCCTGTTCCGCGTGAAATGGCGTGCCTCCGTCTACCGGAGCGCGGAGGCAGTGACGGTGTTTGGATTGGCAACGGCCGGACTCTTCCCCCTCCTCCATATGGGCCGCGTGTGGGTGTTCTATTGGACGTTGCCGTATCCGCAGATGGGCGGACTCTTCCCGAACTTCCGCTCGCCGCTCGTGTGGGATGTCTTCGCGATCACCACCTACCTCACCGTCAGTTCCATCTTCTTCCTCACCGGCATGGTGCCGGATGTCGCGATCATCCGTGACAAAGCGAAAGGATGGCGCAAGAAACTCTACGGCTTCCTCGCACAAGGCTGGCAGGGGACCGATACCCAATGGCGACATTACACTGCCGCGTATATGTTCCTTGCAGCGCTCGCCACGCCGCTCGTCGTGTCGGTGCACAGCATTGTGTCGTGGGACTTCGCGATGAGCATCGTCCCCGGCTGGCACAGCACCATCTTCGCCCCCTACTTTGTGGCCGGCGCGATTCACTCCGGACTCGCAATGGTCATCCTCATTCTCATCCCGATGCGGAATGCTTTCCGTCTCCATCCGTATATCACCGACCATCATCTCGAGAGCCTTGCCAAGTTCCTTCTCTTCACGGCCACCGTGGTGGGGTTTGCCTACGTCATCGAGTTGTTCATCGCCTGGTACAGTCACAATCCATGGGAACAGGCGATCTTTCTCTACCGGGCGTTCGGCGACTATTGGCCGGCCTTCTGGGCACTCTTTCTCTGTAATTTGCTGATTCCGCAGTTGTTCTGGTTCAAACGCTTCCGGCGCAGTGTTCCGTGGCTTGTGTTCGTTTCGGTCGCCGTCACCATCGGCATGTGGTTCGAACGCTTCACGATCATCGTCACGTCGCTTGCGCGTGATTACATCCCGTTTGCGTGGGGGTTCCCGACGCTGACGTGGTCTGAGATGGGCATCGTTGTTGGCAGCTTCTCTTGGTTCTTCTTCCTCTTTTTGATTTTTACCAAAACGCTCCCCGTCGTCTCGATGTGGGAGGTGAAGGAACAATTGGAGCCGCCGATGAGCGGAAAGGGAGATGCTTCGATAAAGAGAGTTTGACGACGGAACGGGGGTTCATGACAAAGAAGGGATTGTATGGTCGCGAGCAATGAGGATGATGAATGGATGACGATCTTCAAAAAATGATGGGGGAGTTCGATTATACATTTCCCCCAACTGTGATAGGGGAGATGTTCCTACGCCTGCTGAAGGTCGAGAGTCGCGTGGAAGCAGTCTACGCACTCTTTGCACACGTGGCCTCGCGCGCGTTGCAAGAGGACGAAGAGGCTTGGGAACGGCAGCTCGACGAAATCGAAAGAGAATTGTTCAACGAAAAAATGGCATCATTCATTGCACGGTTTGGTCAGATACCCGGAGATTCCAAGCCTTCAGAGGGAGTAGAGTGATTGTTCAAAGGGTCATAGACTTACACATGGTCTCTCGCCCACATCATAACATCTTTCCGCTGCAGCATCGACGGTCATCTTCGCCGCTGGTGAAGGTGCCGGCGCAAAACATCGTGCAGGCATTCAGCGAGCCGCAAGGGAAGCTGTATCTGGTGTACGGTGATGGTGCGATCTTTTCGCTCTCGCTCGGACTTGCCGCGCACGCTCTTCATCTCGGGGGCACGATCGCGGTGGTGGATGGATGCAATCAGTTCGACGTGCATTCGCTGGTGACGTATGCACGAGCCCACGGTCTTCGTCCGGACGTTTTCCTGGAACGGATTTTTGTCTCGCGTGGATTTACGTGCTATCAAATGGAGGCGGCGATCGTCAACAAGCTTGGACCGTTTCTGCATACCATCGGCTCTCGCACCGCGATGATCTTCGGTCTACTCGATACGTTCTATGATGAGCAGGCTTCAACGCGTGAAGTCAACCAGATGCTCCGCCGCGTGCTCGATTCGTTACGGGCGCGGAAAAAAGAAGGAACTTCCGTACTGCTTGCCTGTCGCGAGATGAAAGTAATGCCCGAGGCGCGAAACAAACTGCTCGATGTGTTGAAAACGGGAATGGATCGGGTCTATCGGGTGGAGCAATCGCCGGAGGGTCCGTTGCGCTTGACGTTGGAGCGGAGGCGCGATCACGTCCTCTCCACACGGACGGCGGGCGCCTTTCATGCCGAGCGCAGTACGCCAAAACGGTCGTAGGAGGGTTGTATGGGACGCACGGTACCGACGTTTACCAATATCATCGACCAGGAGGCGGAGAGTTGGTCGAAATTCCGACGCGGCTTGCGCAAGGAAGATCAGGAAGTGTTTGACGAGCTATTCCGCGCGGCAAAGCTTCACCTTGCCGAAAATTTCTATGCGATGCGAACGGTCCCTTTTGAAAGCATCATCATGTCGATCGCCCTCGAACAGGCCAAGCGGCTGAAAGAGCTGGAACGACGCATCGAGCAACTCGAACGTACGCAGCAACAATCAGGACGCTGACAAAGCCATGGCAATGACACTCCATGGTTGGCTCATCGACGTCTATCCCTCTCACAACGGTGTGACGCTGTGGTTGATGGATGAGGAGGGAAGATACCATCGGCACGGTATGCCGTTCGTTCCATCGTTCTGCATGAGCGTTGAAGGTGCGGAGCGGCGTCGGGCGGAGGCGATGGCGGCGAAGTGTCCCGTACGCGTCTCAACTTCGCCTCAAACGAAGACGGAGATCTACTCCGGTGAGGCATGGGAGGTGTTGAGCATTCACGTGCACGAACCGCTCCGGTTCGCGGAGGCGGTTCGGTACTTCGAGCGGTCGTTTCCGCACTATGTGTTCTTTGATTCCGATATCCTCGTTTCGCAGTTGTTCTTGTACGAGACGCGTCTGTTTCCACTCGCTCTTGGCGATTATGTCGTAGACGAGGCCGGCGTGCTCAAGGAGTGGTCGCTTCGTGATGACAATGAAGCCATGGATTACGAGTTACCTCCCCTCTCGATGATGTGGCTGCGAACGGCCGGTGATTTCGTTCCGCCGAAGTACCGGAAAGTTCTGCAACTGGAGGTTACGTACGAAGGACGAACGTATGCTCTCGAGCAGGGAGAACCGGCGGATGTGCTGCGGGCGCTGAACCATCACCTTCATCGTTTCGATCCGGATATCCTGTTGACACAGCATGGCGATGCAACGCTTCTGCCGCATCTCACTCAGCTGGCGCAGCGATTCAAGATTCCGTTGATGCTCAACCGTGATCAAACAGCCGCGTATTTTACAGCGCGCGAATCGAGCTTCTTCCAGTACGGTAAAATCGTCCACAAGGATGGCGCGTTTGAACTGGCGGGAAGGCTCCATATCGATCTTGAAAACTCCTTCACTGTAGCGGAGGCGGATCTGGAGGGGATCTTTGAGCTTGCGCGACTCACGCGCATCCCGATTCAACGCGAGGCGCGGGCCAGCATCGGAACGTCGATGTCGTCGATGCAACTGGCGTGGGCGTATCAGCATAATATCCTCATTCCGTCCAAGAAGCGGGAGCCGGAAGAATTTAAGTCGGCTGCAACATTGTTGCTTGCCGATCGCGGGGGATTGATCTTCAATCCGCCGCAAGGATACCATGAGGATGTCGCGGAACTCGATTTCGTGTCGATGTATCCGACGATCATGATCGAGCACAACGTTTCCCCGGAAACGATCAATTGTTGGTGTTGCAAGAACCGGCTTGTGCCGGAGCTGGGGTATTCGATCTGTGAGCGCCGGCGTGGAATTGTCTCCGAGACACTCAAGCCGGTGGTAATTAAGCGCGCTCACTACAAGAAGCTGAAGAAGGAATACAAACAGAAGTTCGTCCGCACCCGTTCGCCGGAAGATGAAGCGTTGTTCCGGAAATATGATCGCCGGCAGAACGCGCTGAAGTGGATGTTGGTGAGCTGCTTCGGGTATCTTGGATATAAGAACGCGCGGTTCGGACGAATCGAAGCGCACGAGGCGGTGAATGCGTTTTCGCGCGATGCCATTCTCCGGGCGAAAGAAATCGCAGAGGCCGAGGGCTTCCACCTTCTTCACGCCATCATCGATTGCCTCTGGCTGAAGAAAGATGGAGCGACGGAACATGACTACGAACGGCTTTGCAGGAAGATTGCAGAGAAGGTGGGAATCGATATCTCGCTGGAGGGCATCTATTCCTGGATTCTCTTCCCTTCCTCGAAGCAGGATGTTGACATCGCAACGGCCAATCGGTATGCAGGATGGTACCGGCACGGTGAAATGAAGACTCGCGGCATCGAAGTGCGCCGGCGCGATACGCCGGTCTTCATCAAAAACATGCAGAACGCGATGCTGGAGCAATTGTCGTCCGCCCGAAACGTTGAAGAAGTGAAAGCGATGATGCCGGGGGTGTTGGAGAGCCTTCGCCCGGCCATGATCCAGTTGTCCTCCGGCAAAGCAAATCCGATGGAATTAGTGCTAAAGCGTCACATCACGCGGGAGGCACACGAATACACAACGAACACCATCAGCGCCACCGTTGCCCGGTTGGTGGAGGTGATGGGGGTGCATCTCGCGGCTGGTGAGCGGATCGAGTTCATTATCATCGATCAATCGGGCAAAAAGAAACCGGAGAAGGCAAAGCCGCTCGCGTTATACGCGTTTGAAGATGGCTACGATTGCATACAGTACACGGAATTGGCACTGAAGGCGATTGAGACGATCGCCCTTCCGTTCGGGTACGACGTGGAGACGTTGACGGACTTCTATAAACTGAAGCCGGAGAAGAAACGAAAAGCCGTCTCCCGACCCGACTCCGGTCAATCCGAGCTCTTTCCAACTATCGAACGATTTACCGTGTAGAGCGTATAGGTATGGCACGATATAAAGGACCGAATCTGATGGCGGTGTTTCCTGCGATGGACGGGCTGATCCAGGGAATCCACGCGCTTAAGCAAGCGGGGCATGAGAATTTCCTCGTATATGCTCCCGTGCCGCATCACGATATCGAGCACGCACTCCACCGACCGCGGAGCCCTGTTCGTGTCTTCACGTTGATCGGTGGCTTGACCGGCTTCGCCACCGGCTGGGCGCTGACCATCGGCTCGGCCATGCACTATCCGCTCATCGTTGGAGGGAAGCCGATCATTTCCATTCCGCCGTTCGGCGTGCTGGCGTACATTTTGACGATTCTCTTTGGTGCCCTTGCAACGATGATCGGTTTTCTGCTCAATGCGCGCCTGCCGCAACTTCGCCTTGCGGCTGCGTACGATGAGCGACTGTCGAGCGATCATTACGGCGTTCAGGTGTTTTGTGAGCAGGAGAAGATGAAAGAATTCGAGAAGATGCTAAAGCAGTGTGGAGCAACATCCTTTCGAAAATCGGAGAGCTTATGAGGTTTTTGGGTCAGATACGAAGAGCCGTTGTGTTGTTCCTGTTCATCGGTTGCGGTCCCGACAATGGGGAGATCGGCAATTACCGTTACCGGACGGACATGCACGAGCAGCCGTCGTTCCGCAAGCACGAGCATCCGCTCGCGCCCGTCAAGAACACCGTTCCGGTCACCGGAGTACTCGCGGCGATCCGCGACTCGGCTTCGGCCGCGCGCCTGTTCAATCCTGTCAAACCGACGCAGGCCAACCGTGATTCGGGCCGATTCCTTTACCAGACGTACTGCTCCCCCTGTCACGGTCTTGGTGCGAAAGGGGATGGCCTGGTGGCCGCAAAATTTCAGGTGCCGCCCGATCTGACTATACCCAAGTATCGACAGGCGCCGGATGGTTATATCTATTATGTTATCCGTGACGGTCGACTCATCATGCCGGCGTACTATGAGGCCATTCGCTCTCACGAGCGGTGGTTGATCGTGAACCATCTGCGCACACTTCAGCGGCAAGAGTAACGAACCGAATTCGTCATGGCACATCCCACAGTTATCGCTCCCCCTGCTGCATATCCGCCCAAATTGCGGGCGACGCTGAGAATCTTTGTTGTTCTCGGTTTCATCACCCTGCTTGTGGGCATCGTCGGTTTTGAATCGAAACGAGTGTGGGTTTCGTACCTCATCAATTTTTGTTTCTGGACCGGCGTTGCACAGGGGGCGGTGGTGTTCTCCGCTGCGTACCGTCTCACCAACGGCAAGTGGGGGGACACCATTCGGCGTGTCGCAGAAGGATTTGTGTTTTTCCTTCCCCTGAGTGTTCCGCTCTTTCTTGTCGCCTTCCTCGGTCGGTATCATCTCTGGCCCTGGATAGAGGAACCGATCGATGCAAAAGCGGCGTGGTTAAATGAACCGTTCTTCTTCATCCGCGTCACGCTGTACTTTCTCGTGATGAGTTGGCTGAGTTGGAAGTACGTCTCCACCTCCATCCGTCCCGATGTCGGTTTGTTGAAAGAGCAAGGTGTCATCACCTCCTCGCGCTGGTTGGATCGGCTCACCTCACACTGGACGAGCTACGACGCGGCAGTTGCGGCCCGCGATGAGAAACTGAAAACGCTCGTTCCGATTCTTCTCATCGCCTATGGTGTGATCTACACGTTCGTCGGGTTTGATGTCGTGATGTCGCTGGAACCACATTGGTACAGCACCCTCTACGGCTGGTTATATTTCGCCCATGCGTTTGACGGTGCAGTGGCGGGAACCATCATTGTGGCCATCCTCGCACGAAGGTACTTTCATCTCGAAGAACATGTCTCGACGAAGCAGTTCTATGATGTTGCCCGACTCTTGATGGGGCTTTGCATGCTCGCTGGCGGTTTCTATTGGTCGCAATACCTCGTCACCTGGTACGGAAATCTTGAAGAAGAGATCGAACGCTTTCTTCTTCGCTTCGATCATTCTCCGTGGCCGCCGTTTCAATGGGGCGTGATTATCCTGCTTTACTTCTTTCCCATTGCAGTCTTTTTGAGTCGTGCAGTGAAAGAGAACATGCGGACGCTGCTCATCATCGCATCCATCATCTTCATCGCGAACTGGTTCTACCAATTCGTGGAGATCGCTCCTTCGGTCTGGCACGAACACTCCGTCCCTCTCGGAATCGTCGAGGTAGGGATCACAGTCGGTTATCTCGGAGCCGTCGGGCTGTCCTGGCTCGCCTATGCGCGGATCGTCCCTCTTGTTCAGCAAGGGGACGCGGCTGGTGCGCCGAGCCATTGAAGGTCTTTGAACCCGTTGCGCGATCCCGGATCGATTCCTCTCCATGTTCTGACTTTCCCTTTGTTGCGCTTTACTCAAAGGACATTTTGCTTCCGTAACTGCATCACTGTCGATGCTGGCGAGGATACTCCCCCTCATCACACCCCTCCCATTCTTTGTTGAGATGACGCCTCTCACTTCATCCTCCGAGGTTCAAACCTGTGACCAGTGCGGGCTCCCGTACGGCAAAGGGGGCGTTGTGCGCAACGAAAAAGGGACGGCTCTTCACTTCTGCTGTTACGGATGTTCGTTTACCTACTCGCTCACCGGCGTGAAGGGGGAGGAGGGAACGGCCGGGATGTTTCTTGCCCGTCTCGGTTTTGCCGCCTTTCTTTCGATGAATATCATGGCCGTGAGCTGGATGACCTACGACCGGGGATGGACGACGTTCGGACTTGAACCTGAGGCGCTGCCATACCTTGAGAAACTCCTCTTCGTCCTTTCAGTTCCCATCATGCTTTTTGTGGGACTTCCCTATTTGCGCAACGCCGCACGCGAGCTTCGCTCGTGGCGCTTCTCGATGGAGAGTCTTATCGCACTCGGCTCGTTTGTCGCGTTTGGTTTCTCAACACATCAGGTCTTTACCGGCGGAGGGGGTATTTATTTCGATACTGCCACCACGACGCTTGTGCTTGTTACCGCCGGTCGGTACATCGAAGCAACGGCCAAAGTTCGGACGTCAGCGGCGCTCAAAAAGCTTGTGCAGCTCCAACCTGACGTCGCACGTGTGGTAGAGGGAGAAAAGGAGCACCGGATCCCTGCGAAGGACGTTAAGGTCGGTCAGTTCGTCCGTGTTCTGCCGGGAGAGCGCGTTCCCCTCGACGGACTTGTCATCGAGGGACGCACAAGTGTCGATGAATCGTTGCTGACGGGGGAATCGCTGCCTGCTGCAAAGGTGAAGGGAACGCCCGTTTATGCTGCGACCTTGAACATCGATGGCGCGATCACGGTGCGTGTGACGGCAAGGCAATCCGAGGGTGTCCATGCCCACATCGTCCGGTTGATGGAGGAGGCCCAGCGCACGCGGTCGCCGATTCAGCAAGCTGTTGATCGCATTTCGGGAATGTTTGTTCCCGCAGTTATCGCGTTAGCTCTTGCGACGTTCGTTGGTTGGATGTACCTCGATGCTGTGGAAGAAGCGCTGTTACATGCCTTAACGGTCCTCGTTGTCGCATGTCCGTGTGCTCTCGGTATCGGAACGCCGCTGGCAAGCGCGATCGGAATCGGACGGGCTGCGGAGGAGGGAATCCTTGTGCGATCAACGGCAGTGTTGGAGCGGCTCGCGCAGGTTTCGATCGTGGCGTTCGATAAGACGGGGACGCTGACCAAAGGAGAGTTCGTTGTGCGCAACGTTGTTGCATCAGGCAATCCTGACGAGCTTCTCGAACTCCTTGCAGCCATTGAAAGAAACTCGGAACACCCGCTCGGTCGTGCCATCGTGCGTTATGCAAAAGAACGCGGTGTGAAATTCCTTGAAGCACGAAATGTCGCGGCAGTCCCCGGCATGGGAATTTCGGGAGAAGTGTTTGATGGTCGCGTTTGGAGACGAATTGTTGCCGGCACGAACGATTTCATGAAAGAAGAGCAGTTAGCAGGAGTTGAAGAAGCGGGGGAGTCACCCTTCACTCGATTGTACGTGGGATGGGAAGGAAGTGTGAAAGGATATGTAGAAGTGAGTGATCTGCCGCGTCCGTCCGCTCAAGAGACGGTAACGAAACTTCACCGCTTAGGTATAGAAACGGAACTGTTGTCCGGCGATGCACCCCCATCAGTCGAATCGATAGCGGATTTGGTTGGAATCCGCCGCGTGAGGGCTTCGCTTCGTCCTGCAGAGAAGGTTGCACACCTCTCAAGACGTAAGGTGGAGGGAACGGTGGCGATGGTGGGGGACGGGATAAACGATGCTCCCTCTCTTGCCGCGGCGGATGTCGGCATCACGCTCGGTTCTGCGACCGACATCGCGAAGGAAAGCGCCGACGTGACGATTCTTGGCGATCATCTCGAAAAAATTCCACAGCTCATCAGCTTCGCGCGGACAACCCTCCGCGTCATTCAATGGAACCTGATCTGGGCGTTTGGATACAACGCCATTGGGATCGCCTTCGCGATTGCGGGCATGTTGGAGCCGATCGTCGCTGCTGCAGCTATGGTGTTGAGCAGTCTCTTCATCATTGTCAATTCCCGTAGGCTTGCGAAGAGAGCGATCTGAACCCGCTTTCCCTCTTTATACATGACCTCACAGTTCTTTCTTTGCAACTGCTCAGCAAAAAAGAAATCGACGACAGATTCACGGATTATCACTCTTCAGCTGAAAACCAACAAATCAAACATAACAAAACGCCTGATACAGCATGATCAAGGGACAAAACTCTTAATGCTTTGTAGCATAATCTGTGAATCTGTGGTAAAGTTCTCAAACATTCTTCGTCGCTGAGCAGTTGCTTTTCGTTGAGACTTCTGAAAGTTTCAAAAAAGAGGACGCCTGCGAAGCTCGCTCAGATCACGACGCGGCAAATTGAGATCATAATCGAACCTTGGCGCACTCTGCGGCTTTGCGAATGGATGGCTGACCTCAGATCGAAGCAGTTGTTGTATACACCCTCCCCGCTCCATCCTTTGCTTCGACCCTGATCTCCTTTGCTCCGGCGGTCGGCTGCGCGTAGAACAAGTGATCGGTCTTGATCGGCTCGATCCATTTGTGCCGGCGCGGTAGGTCGGGTCCGGTAAAGAGCTTCACTGCCTCCGGATCGACGCCCTGCCGACGCTCCATCTCCCCTCTCCGAATTCCATCCTCATACCACATCACCTTCCACCGGGCATCGGCTCCCCAGATGTTCGCGAAGAACTCCTCCGGCAAAGCCGGATCCGTTCCTTTGGGATAGACTTTCATTTGCTCGTCAATCGGTTTGCCGGTCGATTTGTATCGCCACGTCAGGTCGCTTCCGTTCACCTCATACACTGAGTATCCGTTCGGCGTGCCGTCGTGACAGATGTTCGCGGTCCACCACGCCCCGCACACCGCGCCGCTGATGTGAATCTCCACACCGCCATCGCGCAGGTACTCACTTTCGTGTGTGTGTCCACACAGCACGTACGCCCTATATGGCTCGAGGATGCGATACATCAGTTCGCGATTGGTTACAACGATGGAGTTGCTCGGTTCCTTCGCGCCGGTACGCAGATGTTGTTCACAATACAGCGGAATGTGCATGAACACAACGACCGTTCCCCCTCTTTCAACCGTTGCTAAGTCGGCTTTGAGCCAATCGAGTTGCGTTTGATCGAGATAGCCGATGTACTTTCCGAACCAAAAGATGTTGTCCATCACAACATAATGCACCTCTCCGCGGTTGAATGAGTAGTAGGGAGGACCAAAATGCTTGCGAAATGTTGCCGCGGAGGTTTCGTCTGTGCGCGCTTGAAGATCGACATCATGATTGCCCAATACCTGGAAGAATGGAATCGTCATCTCCTTTACCCCCTTCTCGTACTCTGGGAAATACTCGAGGCGATCGAACATGATATCGCCGCAAGCGACGCCGAACATCGGTTGGGCATCGAACTGGCGGCTCGTGGCGAACACATCGGGAACCGTCTCGCGCCTGAAGCGCATCATATCTGCATCGTCCAACGTTTGCGGATCGGCGAGTTGAAAGAAGGCGTGTTTGGTGTCGGACACGGCCAGCCGCGCCAGATCAAACTGGACTGTTGCTTCTCCGTTTGCGTTTGGCTCGATAGCCCGATAGAACAAAGCCGTGCCGGTTGGGTTTTTGGGAATGGCGTATCCGGCCGGAAGGGAGAGGTAGACGAACTCCTGATTGGAGTTGGAGTGGAGCGTAAAGGTTCCTTCCGCATCAGTGCTGACGACGGAGACGCCGTCGGTCACTGCGACATGCGCCAAGCCTTTGCCCCGGCTTCGAACAACTCCTCGAATTCGAATCGGATCTACCGGCTTCAGAAAACGCATCATGGGGCGATATGGATCGGTAAAAATGTTTTCCGCGAACAGGAGAGAGGCGGTGGTGAATCCGGCTTGTTTTAGAAAGAGACGACGGTTCTGCATGCGGTGAATGCTCCTCTTATTGGGGTGGCGATATATTCAACACGAACTATTGGAAGGGGGAGGCAGCAGCTGAGGGAACCTTCCCAAACAAAAGCGATGGGGATAACATAAAAAGAAAGGGAACGAGGGGCAAGCGAAGTTTGAGCAAATCCGCTTTCGTTGAATATCCATCTCGATTTCTTTATTTTCTACGCCACAACCTGCCTCTCGATCGAAAGGAGAACCGCTCCGATGAAAACTGTAATCTGGATACTTACTTGTCTCGCCCTGTTGAGTTGTGCACAGCGGGAACCGCAGACGGGGAAGATGATTGACCTTTCTCATCCTTACGATTCCACGACCATCTATTGGCCGACGGAAAAGGGATTTGAATTCAGGAAAGGCTTTGAGGGTATGACGCCTGCCGGATATTATTATGCAGCGAACAGCTTCTGCTCACCCGAACACGGCGGTACGCACATCGACGCGCCGATTCATTTCCATGAAAACCGGAATACCGTCGACAAGATCCCCCTCGAGCAATTGATCGCACCCGGACTGGTGGTGGATGTCTCCGAAAAATGCAAGGTGAACCGTGATTATCTTGTTCAAGTGGAAGACTTCACCGCTTGGGAGAAGCGGAACGGTTTGTTTGTGAGCAACGCGATTGTGTTGATTCGAACAGGCTTTGGAGAATATTGGCCGAATCGACGAGAGTATCTCGGCACCGACGAACGCGGTCCTGAGGCCGTCGCGAAGCTGCATTTTCCGGGCCTTCATCCCGACGCGGCCCACTGGCTTGTGAATGTCCGAAAGATCAAGGCGGTCGGCATCGACACGCCGAGTATTGATTATGGTCAGTCGAAGGATTTCAAAAGTCATGTAACGCTCTTCGCGCAAAACGTACCCGCTCTGGAAAACGTTGCCAACCTGGACCAGCTCCCAGAGAAAGGATTCACCATCATCGCGTTGCCGATGAAAATTGCCGGCGGAAGCGGCGGTCCGGTGCGGATAGTAGCTTTGATGAATCAGTAACAAACAGAAACAAGAGACGGAATAGTATAACTCAAGATAGTACATCATCCACGAAGACCAAAATCCGCGAAGCGGCTCCTCTCCGAGACGCCTCGTTGGTTTTGATTTCTCCCCAATTCCTTGTATCTTTGCCGTGCCTCTGGCTCGCTGCCATCGTTTTCTTGAAGGCTCGATGCGACCCGAGGCATTTTTATTCTTTACCGCACACTATGAACAAGAGAAACGATATCCGCAACATCGCTATTATTGCTCATGTCGATCACGGCAAAACGACGCTGGTCGATCATATGTTGCGTCAAACGGGAACGTTCCGCGCCAACCAGGAGGTTGGGACACGCGTGATGGATTCAAACGACCTCGAACGTGAGCGAGGCATCACCATTCTGGCAAAGAACACCGCTGTCTTTTATAAAGCAGGGGATGGACGAGAAGTCAAGATCAACATCGTCGATACGCCGGGGCATGCGGATTTTGCGGGAGAGGTGGAGCGGACGCTCAAAATGGTCGATGGCGTGCTTCTCCTTGTCGATGCCGCAGAAGGTCCGCTCCCCGGTACCAAGTTTGTACTGAAAAAATCGCTGGAGCTCGATCTTCAACCGATTGTGGTCATTAATAAAATCGACCGAAAGGACGCGCGGCCGCACGAGGTGTTGGATGAAGTGTTCGAACTCTTCCTTTCGCTTGGAGCGAACGACCATCAACTCGATTTCCCGACGGTGTACTGCATCGCGAAGCAAGGGATTGCGAAGCGTGAACTCGAGGAAGAGAGCAACTCCCTTGAGCCGCTCTTCGACGCAATACTCACCAAGGTTCCTCCACCTCCCGGCGACACGACGCTTCCCTTCAAGATGCTGGTAACGACCATCGACTACAACGATTACCTTGGCCGACTCGGCATTGGACGGATTGTTCAAGGAACGATCCGTCTCGGGGCCCCGATGAAGATTGTGCACCGCGACGGTCGCGTGGAGGATGCGCGCGTCACGAAGATCTATTCCTTTGAGGGGTTGAAGCGTATCGAGGTGAACGAAGCCGGAGCGGGGGACATTGTGGCCCTCGCCGGAATGGAAGACGTTGAGATCGGCGAGACCATTGCCGATGCGAGTGATACAGAACCGTTACCGTTTGTGTCGATTGATGAGCCGACGCTCTCGATGAACTTCGTCGTTAACAATTCGCCGTTCGCGGGACAGGAGGGGAAGTACGTAACGACCCGCAATCTTGGCGAGCGGTTGGCGCGTGAGCTCCGCTCGAACGTCGCCCTTCGCGTGGAACTGACAGAGTCTCCCGATGTCTTCAAGGTCAGCGGTCGGGGTGAACTCCACCTTGCCATTCTGATCGAGACGATGCGGCGTGAGGGGTACGAGTTCCAGGTCTCCCGCCCCGAAGTGATCTACAAGCGGATCGACGACGTTCTTTCCGAACCGATGGAGCATGTGATCGTTGACGTGCCGGATGAATTCGTCGGTGCGATTATCGAAAATCTCGGCAAACGCAAGGGGGAGATGAGGCACATGGTGCAGGTTCAGGGAAATACGAGGATCGAATTCCTTGTCCCTGCGCGGGGGTTGATCGGCTTCCGGTCGGAGTTTATGACGCAAACCAAGGGAACAGGGATTCTTCATCACAATTTTCATGGCTATGAGCCGTTCAAGGGGGAGATAGCACATCGAACGCGGGGAGCTTTGGTCGCGTTGGAGGAGGGGGTGGCGGTGGCGTATGCGATGTGGAAATTACAGGAACGATCGATGTTCTTTATCGAGCCGGGGACCCGAGTCTACGCAGGAATGATCGTTGGCGAGAATTCGCGTGAGCAAGACATGGTCGTCAACGTCTGCAAGACCAAACAGCTCACGAACATGCGTGCCTCAGGAGCAGATGAAGCTGTTCGCCTCGAACCACCGCGGCTCTTCACGCTTGAGCAAGCGATCGAATGGATCGCGGACGACGAGTACGTTGAAGTGACTCCTCAGTCTATCCGCCTCCGAAAGAAGTACCTCGACCACAACGAGCGCAACAGGATGTCGAAGAAGAAAGCAGAGCTGGTCGAGGTCTAACGGCGTTCACTATGTTCTCTGCACGGACAGAGTGGGACTTTCGACCGACCGATCTTACTGCGCATCTCGCAGACCTTCGCGCGCGCGGTGTGGAGGTGATCGATCTCACCGAGTCGAATCCGACACGGTGCGGTTTCGACTACCATCCCCACCTCACACTCGACCCTCTCTCCACCCGCCGTTCTCTTGTGTATGAACCGCATCCAAAGGGGATCCTCCTTGCCCGGAGGGCAATTGCGGATTTCTATGCACATCAGGGAATCAAGGTTGATCCTGAACGGATATTTCTGACAGCCGGAACGAGCGAGGCGTACACATTTTTGTTTCGACTTCTCTGCAATGGCCGCGACTCCGTTATCCTCCCCAAACCCGGCTATCCGTTGCTTGATTATTTGTGCCAGATCAACGATGTGTTGCCGCGCCACGTCCACCTGCGGCGCGAGGAGGGCTGGAAGTATGACCTTGAACTCATCAGTGTGGAGCTGGCAGCACGCTCGAAGGCGCTTGTGTTGATTCATCCGAATAATCCCACAGGATCGTACGTTCGGTCACCCGAACGAGAGCAGATCTGCGCAATGGTCAGTGCCTCTCATTCAGCGCTGATCGTCGATGAAGTTTTTCATGCGTTTGACCTGTCGAAGAATACGCCGGCCCCGAGTTTTGCCTCAACGGATGAGTGTTTGACCTTTACCCTGAACGGCATTTCGAAGCTTCTCGGATTGCCCCAGCTCAAGTTGGCCTGGATTGTGGTGTCGGGTCCGCCGGAGGAGATTGAAGACGCTCTCCGGCGATTGGAGGTCATCGGCGATCTTTTTCTTTCCGTATCAACTCCGGTACAGCAAGCCCTGCCGGTTCTCTTGCAAGATCCCGCGGGGATGATGGAACAGATCCGTTCTCGTCTCCGGAAGAATGCTCTACGACTCACTGAGCTTTCTAACTCCCATCCCGCGATCGAGGTTGCTTTGCCGGAGGGAGGATGGCATGCACTCATCACACTGCCGTTAGCGCGTTCGGCGCACGATTGGTCGCTCCACTTGCTCGATGTGCACCAGACGCTCGTGCATCCGGGAGAGTTATTTGACTTCGAGGAAGAAGGGATTGTCGTCGTGAGTTTACTGCAGAAGCAGGATATCTTTGAGGAGGGGATCGAAAGGATCGCCGATGCGGTTGCTGTTTGAGTGGCTTGTTGGTATATTGTGCGGTGATTTTTGTGTTGCGTTGATTGTACAAGGAGCGGAGATGAAGAAGACGATCCCCTTTTACTTCAGAGGTGGAACTGGACGCTTAGCTCAGCTGGTTCAGAGCGCCGCCCTTACAAGGCGGAGGTCGTAGGTTCGATCCCTACAGCGTCCACATAGTATGTCTTATCCCACTCAACGGCAGCGGGGTTTTCAATTTGGCAGTCCCCCAAAAAGAAGGTCGGGAGCCAAATTGGAATAAGGCAGAGATTGCAGCGCCTCTCGCTCGATTGGCGTCTGGGCCGTTCCCATCGTCCCTGTGATTGCATCCAGAAGAGAGAATCCTTCGTCGTGTCGCCCTCCTTTAAGTGCCTTTCTGGTAGGACCTGACAGTTCAAGATTGCCGAGCCGAGAAAAAAGTGTACATTCTTCTTGATTTGGACGGAACTCATCTCTTCTTTCGATAATAAAACATCCCTTCCGTATGGGTCTACACTTTGACGGCCATCACGTCGTGCTTCGGAAAAATTTTTATCTTATCTGCCGGTTCTCCCAACACTCATCACCATCATGGAAAGATGGCCGACCATGAATGCACAGGAACAGACCAAACAATTTCGTAATCTCAACATCCTCTTTGTGGATGACGACCCGGCATTCTCCAAACCGATTGCAATGGTACTTCACAAAGGGTTCGGACACAACACGAAGCTGGTCACCTCTATGCTTCAGGCCTACACGGAAATCCAGCGGAGTAATTTCGACATCGTCCTGCTCGATTATAAGCTCGCTGACGGGAGCGGGCTGGAAGTGCTCCAGTGGATGAAGGAACATTCGGTCGATATGCCGGTTATTCTCATCACCGGATACGGCTGCGAGGAGGTCGCTGTTGAAGCTATGAAGCTTGGCGCTTATGATTATGTGAACAAGATGCACGTCTCGTTCGATTTTATCCCGAACCTTATCCATTCGACGGTCGAACGCCACCTCGTCATCAAGCAGCAGAGACAGCGGAATACGGCGATTCAGGCGTTTCAGAATGCCGTGGAGTCGAGCCTTTTCCTCATTAAACAATCCATCTCCAACATTCAATTAAGACTGACGGAATACAAAGAGGTTTCCCATAACGTCGGAATTTCGGAAGAGCATCTTGAGACGACCTTAAGCGCGATCGAACAGGAAACTCGGATCATGAGCGAGACCATCGCTTCGTTGAACGACCTGAACGAGTTGCTCTCGCAAGAGCGATCGGGCGAACAAACTCATTCCCGCCATCCGAGCAGCAACACATCGTGATGCAGGGGAGCGAGCATCGCCCTCACGCCACCTCCTCTCGCTCTCTCTCGACGCGTCGACTTTCGGGTTGACATTCACTCGCGGTCTCGTTTCTTTCCCACGAAAACCGCCTCCGCTTCTTCTCCTCTTTCACCTCAACCAATCGTAGTAATTCATCGAATGGGTCAACGTTCTTCACGGCGGTATCCTTACGGGCCTACTTGTCGGTAAAGAATCAAACGAGGCAGCGGCGTTCGGGTTCTGGACGAACTTGAAATGGATTCGCCTTTGCCAATGCGCTTGTATGAGCTCGAAATCCTGAAGAGAACCCCCTTTCAATTGTGTAACCACAGCTGCAGTATCTCTTCTTTGCATTTTCTCCCGAATCGTCTTATACTTACTTACTCGCCATCGCGAAACTTCTCGCCACGAGGCGTTCCTTACAGAAAACACTTGCAACCACCAGTCCCGTGAAATCCATAGCCTTGATCGAGGATAACAAGGATAATCGCCTACTTGTTCGCGCTTTGTTGGAAGGATATTATATTCTGAAGGACTATGAGACCGGCTTCGAAGCGATGGAGGGTTTGAAGTCGTTCACTCCTGACCTTATCTTGCTCGATATTTCCTTGCCGGGCATGGATGGCGTGGAAGTGTTAACGCGCATCCGCAGCGAAGAACGACTCCGGAGTATTCCTATTGTGGCGCTCACAGCGCATGCGATGAGCGGCGACCGCGAGCGATATCTTGCGGCGGGTTTCGACGAGTATGTTCCTAAACCTATCGTGGAGGAAGAAGAACTCCTTCAAACGATCGCCCGACTTCTGGACCATCCTCGTCAGTCATGATCGCGCCGGCTTTTCTTTTGTCAGGGACGTACAACGTCTGTATGGAAGTATCTCTACTTCGGTCTTCCTCCCGCCTCCAAGCAGGTTTCCTTCTCCTGTTGGTAGCATGGGTGATCTGCTTCCCCTCGTCACTCTGGACCCAGCCCCGTACTCCCCCAAGACCGGTCGATATCGCATCGGACTACATCGTCGATCATTGGTTATCCGAAGATGGGTTGCCGCAGAACTCGATCAATGCCATCCAGCAAACGCGCGATGGATATCTTTGGCTGACAACCTATGACGGACTTGTGCGCTTCAACGGTGTGGAGTTCAAGGTCTTCAACGGCGGCACCGTTCCCGAAATGAAGAGCAATCGCACGCTGGCTCTTTGTGAGGATCGCAACGGAACGCTCTGGATCGGCACCGAGCGTGGAGGTCTTTTATCGTATCGCGAGGGAGTGTTTCGCTCGTACACCTCCAAGGATGGCCTGGCGGACGATGTCGTTGTGAACCTCTATGAGGATTCCCACGGTACCCTCTGGGTGGGAACCAGCCAGGGCGGCGTTTCGCGCATCAAGAATGGCGAGTTCCTCCCTCCATTGACCACTGAGGATGGACTGAATGGAAATCTTGCTGGGGCGTTCTTCGAAGAATCGAACGGAACCATATGGATTGGAACCGACCGCGGCATCAACAGAATTGTGGAGGGAAGAATCTTGCGCGACCGGGAATTTCCCGAAGTCCTTGTTACTTCCATCACCGGCGATTCACGCGGTTCCATCTGGGTGTGTACCAGCAGCGGCCTCTATCGCTGGCGCAGCGGCCGGTGGGCGCGCTATACAGAACGGGAGGGACTGCTCGACCATCGGCTCTCGATGACAAAAGAAGATCGGGATGGAAACCTATGGATAGGCACGTGGAGCGGGATCAATGTTCTGGTAGAAGGTACGTGGCGCTCATACAGTTGGTCGAATGGATCCTCATACAGCGATGTCAAGGCCATCTATCAGGATCGCGAGCACAATATCTGGCTCGGCACGAACGGCGGCGGACTGCTCCGGCTCAAGAAAAGAAACGTGCGAGTTCTTTCTGCACGTGACGGTATTGCTCACGATATCATCCTACCCATTCTGCAAGACAGGTCGGGGTCGATGTGGATCGGCACCAATTGTGGTGGCGTTACACGCATCAAGGATGGCGTGTTTACCACGTTTACAACAAAGAATGGTCTCACCAACGACTGCGTCTGGTCGCTTTGTGAGGATTCCGAAGGAGCCATCTGGATCGGCACGTGGGGGGGAGGTGTCTCGCGCTACAAAAATGGCATTATGGCTCCTATCGGATCAAGCATCGGTCTTCCCAACGACGTGGTGTTTTCGATGTATGAAGATCGGCAGCGAAATCTGTGGTTCGGTACTGCTGCCGGCCTCAAGAGGTATCGGAACGGCTCGATCACGAAATTCACCATAGAACATGGTCTGCCGCATAACGAAGTGCGTGTCATCACCGAAGACCGGTCAGGTGCGCTTTGGTTTGGAACGTTAGGCGGAGTGGCGCGCTACAAGGATGGAACGTTCACATCCTACACAACGCAAGAGGGTCTTTCTCACGGTCATGTGCGGGCGATCTACGAGGATCGATCCGAGCCCGGCACGCTCTGGATCGGAACGTACGGAGGAGGTTTGAATCGATTCAAGGACGGCACGTTCTCCATCATTACAGTCAAGGAGGGATTGTTCGACAACGGCGTCTTCCACATCCTCGAGGATGAGCGCGGTTGGTTTTGGATGAGTTGCAACCAGGGCATCTTCCGAGTCAAGAAGGACGAATTGGTGCAAGTCGCAAATGGAATCAGGTCAACTGTCACGTCAGTAGCGTACGGCAAATCGGAGGGCATGCTCAACAAGGAATGTAACGGTGGCTTTCAACCTGCGGGTTGGAAGGCAACGAACGGGACCTTCTGGTTCCCGACGGTTAAAGGCGTTGTTGTGATCGATCCGAATCGCATCACAGAGAACCCGATTCAGCCCACCGTCGTCATCGAGCATTTGCTGGTTGAAGGGAGCGACTTTGTGCTTTCCGCCGAACCAAAACTCCCCCCAGGAAGGGACCGTTTCGAGCTTCACTATGCAGCCCTCACCTTCTCGGCGCGCGAACGAACGCAATACCGGTTTAAATTGGAAGGGTATGATCGAGACTGGGTGAACGCCGGCAATCGTCGCGTTGCCTATTACACGAATATTCCGCCGGGAGTATACACGTTCCGTGTGATCGCTGCAAATGAGGATGGCGTTTGGAACATGGAGGGGGCCGCTCTCCGGTTCGAAGTGGAGCCGTTCTTTTACCAGACTCGCGTGTTCTATGCCTTGTGTGCTGTCGGTGTCATCGGCATATGGCTGGCATTCTACTTTGCGCGCGTTCGCCATCTGATTCGACAAAACGAGGAATTGGAAGAGCGGGTGGCGCTTCGCACGGAAGAAGTTGTCGAGCAAAAGAACAAACTTGCTCGGGTAAACGAAGAACTGAATTCATTGCTCGCGCGCCTCGAGCAAAAGTCGAGACAACTCGAACTCTCCAAGGTTCGGGCAGAAGAGGCGAACAATGCAAAAAGTCAGTTTCTGGCGATCGTCAGTCACGAACTCCGTACCCCACTCAACTCCGTCATCGGTTTTACGAACATTCTTCTCAAACGCAAGCGAGGCAAATTGGATGAGGAGGATCTCCTCTACCTCGAACGGATCCTCGAGAACGGCAAACACCTCCTTACGCTCATCAACGGTGTGCTGGATCTCTCCAAGATTGAGGCAGGAAAAGGCGACTTGATGATTGAACGCGTCTGCCTCAACAACCTCATCCGGGATACCGTTGGACAGCTTGAGGGACGCCTCGGTGAGAAGGATATACGGCTCTTTGTCGACCTTCCACCGGAAGAGGTATTCTTCCACACCGATCAGGGAAAACTCAAACAGATTCTTATTAACCTCCTTGGTAATGCCATCAAATTTACCGACCACGGCTCCATTCACGTCCGTCTCATCGTTCATCCGGAGACCAGCATCGCAGAGCGTATCGATGTGATCGATACGGGGATCGGTATTCCGGTTGATCGACAGGAAGCGGTCTTTGAGCCGTTCGGCCAAGCCGACAGCAGTACGACGCGGCGGTTCGGAGGTACGGGACTCGGCCTCACCATCTCGCGTCGTTTTGCCGATCTTCTCGGATACAGGTTGGCGTTGAAGAGTGAAGAGGGCAAGGGATCGACTTTTTCCATTATTTTAACAGAGAATTCTTACCCGTTCCACTAAGGATCCAGCGGTGAGTGGATTCATCCACCTCCCCCTGTGCAACCGAGCACGGTTGCTCATCACGGTTCTTGCGCCTCGACCGTCTCACGCGGGGAAGGAGTTCTCTCAAGCGCCCCTTACTCCGGGACTCGATCCATCCAAACAACTCACGCAATACATTCACGATGTGTGGCACACCGAGAAGGCGCCGCTTGAGGGTGCGATCCGTGCCATCATACAAACCCGCGACGGACATTTGTGGATTGGCGACCGGCGGATGTTCAGTACGTTACTGTTTCATATGTCAAGGAAGGGAAGAATATGGAAGAGCTGACACAACCTGAAGAGTCCAGCAATCAACAACTCAAAGAACAAATCCTCTCCGATCTTCAGCCTTTCTACCATGGCGCTTGGGCGCACATGAATCTGAACCGTATTGCCCTCTTCGGCCGCAACCTGAATGAAGCACTCTCGCCACGACAGTACGAGCGCTTCCGTGGAGCGCTGACGGAGTATAGTGAAAACGTAGAGCAACGTCTGTGTCTGCTGGCCGATCGTTTTCAACTGATTCGCTTCGATGTGACGTTTGCGCAGGCGTTGCGAGTCCATGCCGAGGAATTAGGAAAGATCGTGCATCAACTCAGCGTGCAGCCGGCTCTGACAGCACAGTCACTCGCTCGGCTCGAAGGAGAAATTCCCAAACATGTGGACCAACTTCTGCACGCGTTACGCGTTTTGCGCGAGCAGATCTTTCGCGAGTTCCAATCCGATCCAGCCGAGGTGCTCAGCCGACTGGTGAACGAATGGAAGGCTCAACACGTGCCGATCGCGTTCAGCCTGGCAGCGAACATCGTCAACCGGCCGGTTCGTGTCGTCATCACGGAATCTGAGTTGAGGATGGTCCTGAATGCCTTTCTGATGCTGCCAAAGACAGATCCTAGCCAATCGTCCCTGCGAGAGGTCCTTTTTTCTGCGGGAGCAGCGGGCAATTACTGGAATCTCGAAATTCGCGACACCGGCGTTTTAGTCAATCCGGCGCAGTGGCGAACCGTCTTTGCCAAACGTGAGAACGGCACGGGGGAGAAGGATCTGAGCTTCCTATCGGACCTGGTGAAGAAATACGAAGGTGACGTGAGCGTGAAGGAAAGCGATCAGGCTACGGGAACAACCTTCCTTCTCCGCCTCCGAGTCAGCCAATCCTCATGACCTCCTTCCGCAGATGCGCCAAGAATTGTGGGTGGTGCGGAGGAACAGCCATCGCGTGCGTTTGATTTCGGCACGTTTTCTTTTGTGAGGCTATGCAACATGGAGGACGAGAAGCCTTCTCGCCCACAGTGGTGTTGCGAAAACTGTCTGAATTCCTCAAAGCTCGAACTCGCACATCACGTCGATTGAACTTTTTGCATAGCCTCGAGAGAATTCTCGCGTTGCGGGTCATGACGTTCACCTATGCGGTAAAAAAGAGTCCACTGATTTCTGGCGGATGTCGGCCTACGAACCCAGAGCAGATAACGCTTCTATGTCGGGATTGAAGGTCATGATTCTCGACTTGTCTGAGAGCCCTTTTTTACTTTATTATGTGCGTCTCGGACCCATGATGTTCTCGATTTCGTTGAAGTGATCCAACATGGAATCTGACAATCAGCGCCGGACAGTTTTGGTGCTCGACGATAACGAGGTCTTCCTTGACGACTTCAAATCGTTGATGGGGGGAACGTTTCATGTCCTCACGGCGCGGACTGAACGTGAAGCGTTCGAGGTGTTGAACACCCGCAAGGTTGATGCCATGTTGCTCGATCTCATGCTGGGTGAAGGAGAGAACGGCATCGACGTTCTGCGGAAGGTGAAAGAGGCGATGCCCGATTTTCCCGTCATCATGCTGACGGCACACGCTTCGGTCGAAAGCGCCGTACAGGCGATGAGACTTGGGGCGTACCATTACATCTCGAAATCTCCCAAGATCGAAGAATTGCGGACGCTTGTTGAAAAAGCGCTCGCCGAACGAGAGTTGAAGCGTGATTATGAACTGCTACGGGAAGAAGTCGAGAGGGTGATGGGACAGATCGTCGGCACCAGTTCTGTGATGCAGAGTGTCTTTGAAGCGATTCAGCGGGTGGCGATGACCGATGTGACCGTTCTCATCACCGGCGAATCGGGAACCGGTAAAGAGTTGGTGGCGCGCGCCATTCACGCAGCAAGTCGCCGAAACCAGCGCGTCTTTGTGACCGTGAATTGCGCGTCGCTTGTGAAAGAACTGATCGAGAGCGAACTCTTCGGTCATCAAAAAGGTTCGTTCACCGGCGCAACCCAAACGAAGATCGGAAAATTCGAGCTCGCAGATGGAGGAACGATCTTTCTCGATGAGATCGCGGAGCTCGACGTCCATCTCCAGGTCAAACTGCTGCGCGTGTTGCAGGAGCGTGAAATTGACCGCATCGGTGGAACGAACCCCATCCCTGTAAACGTGCGTGTCCTCGCAGCGACGAATCGAGACTTGAGTGCAATGGTTGAACAGGGGACGTTTCGGCAAGATCTCTTTTATCGGCTTAATGTGTATCCTATCTCTTTGCCTCCTTTGAGGCAGCATAAGGAGGACATACCGCTGTTGGTAGAGCACTTCCTGCGTCGTTACGGCAAGGAGCTGGGCAAACCCGAAGCGAGGATCAATCCACTTACCTTGGAATGCCTGATGCAGTATAACTGGCCGGGCAACGTTCGAGAACTGGAAAACGTGATCCAACGCGCCATGCTGCTCGCCCCAGGCGGACTGATCCAACCGGAACATCTTCCAAAGGAAATCGTGGAAGGCAAATCGACGTTTTCGCGTGCACAATCGTTGCCCGAGGTGGAGAAAGAGGCGCGCGACACGGCCGCCCGTTTAGCGATCTACCATGCTCTCGAGAAAACTGAATGGAATGTCCGTGAAAGTGCCCGTCTCTTGGGCATACCGGAAAAAACTTTGTACGACAAGTGCGCCCGACTTGGCATTAAGATCAAACAGCGCTCCATCTGAACCGAAGCGTCCCCACAACTGCCTCTCCCTTCTCCTCATTCTTTATCTGTTTCATTCCTGACGCTTTGTATCAATAATGGACTACTTGGAAGTCAATTCTCACATCGGTACGCGAGTATCCGTGAAAATGCCTATTTCTGACAAAATTCAAAGGTTTTCTCTTTCCGAAAAATTCAGAATTGGTAACAGCTTCTTTCCGATAGAATCAGAAAAAAAACCTCTCATTTCAGAAAAACCCTTCAGATATGGTTTTTTTAAACAGACCCAATGCTGAATGGTGTATGGCACCGATGTTGATAGTGTAGTTGTAAGTCTGATCAAGCTTTTTCACGCCAAACCACGTCTATGGGATTCATTTTTGATATTGTTGGGTCGATGGCGATCCGTGGCGCGATCGTGCTTGTCGTTTTGAACTTGACGATCACGTTGAACACGGCGTTGTACGACAAGAGTGCGCAGGCAAATGTGAAAGCAATTGTTGGCGTTGCCGCCGAAGTGATGCACAAGGATTTGCGGCTTGCCGGTTACAATAGAGTGGGGGCAGCCTTCGAAACATCAGAACCAGACAATATGGAATTTTACGCGGATCTCGACGATAACGGAACGGTGGAACTTGTTCGCTTCTATGAGGTGGAGGATCCGGATCCGGCAACGACTTCCAAGCTGTATCGGTCGGTCAACGGGGAGAGTCTAATGCAGATTGGGAAGAATCTGACGGACATTAAGTTCCTGTATTACGATGCGAATGGTGTAGGGACGACAGAAGAGAACAACGTGAAATCCGTGAAGGTCGTTTTGGAAATGCTGGTGGAAGGGGTTACCACGTCCCAGAGTAAGGCGACGCGGGAGTTCAGGATCTTTCCAATGAATCTGTAACCAGGGGGATATCGTTTATGGGAAACGCAAAAGTCGTACTGAGTGCCGGTATCTCGTTAATCATCGGAATGTATGCAATGGGGATCAAGACAGCCGAACGCACTTCTCTGCAAGCGGCGGTCAATCACGCCAACATGGTCGCGGCGGAAGAGCTTTCTTGGGCGGGCGTCCATATGGCGATGGACGACCTCGCTTCACAAGACTATATTCGTGTTCTACGAAGCAATTACACAAAAGTAATTAGCGGCGACACGATTCGATATTCAATTGTCCAAAACGGCACAAAGGATACGGCCACAGTGTCTGTCCTCGTGAAGGTCAACAATTACGAAGCAACCGTCACCGCTTTGACACGCAAGATTGCCGATCCTCAAGTGACGTGGTGGGGCTACTTCATGGGTACGAACATTTACCGCGGGCGGTGGGCGGTGATCAAAGTGTACGCGAGACCCCTCTAAGGAGACCCGCGAGTGCTTGCTGAATACTCATCAGATCATAAGTATCGCATTTGTCCGTCGTGTTCCGCCGTCTCTCTCGGGGAGATTGATGAATTCTTCTGCGTTTGGTGTGGTACGAAACTGGTCGCGGAATGCCCTCAATGCTCCAAACCTATTGTGAACGCGCAAGGTAAGTACTGTTACCATTGCGGAGCTGCATACGCGTCTGCTCAAGGACGGTCACACCCTCTCCATACCGCTCCCTCTCGCGTGTCTTCCGTGGGCATTGAGCGTTCGACACAGCAACGACGTCAAAATGTAGCTGCAAAGTTTCCTCCTAATCAACTCCTCATACGACGAAAACCCTGAACATCACCTCTCCTTTTATTTGTTGCTCGTCTCTGATGCAGGGAGCAACATCGGTTCTGAGGGGATTGAAGAAGTTGAGAGGATTAAGAGGGTACTGGAGCTTCCCTTCTCTCGAGCTGGAGTTCTTTCAGAAGAGTAGTGTGTTGAATGGTCGCACGTTCGGTTTGCTCATTGCCTCACTAACGGGTTGAAGGAGCGGCATGAGAGGGGAGGTTGTTGCCCGAAATCGTTTTCCAACGAATCCAGAGTTTTCAATACCCCGACCCGGAAATCGCTTGAAATACTCGAAAAAAAGCCATCCGGAGAATGGCATTTTTCTTGCGGCAAGTTGGCTCGAAATTATGCATAATGGTTCAGAACATACGCACCGCTACCGTCTGTGCCCAAAGTGCGGTAACTTTTCCCACATCGAGGAGGAGCAGTTTTTTTGTATCCTCTGTGGAACGGAGTTGATGGAACAGTGCCTCCAGTGTGGCAAGCCCATCCTGCATCCACACGGGAAATTCTGCTATCACTGCGGCGCGGGATATCGCATCCTGACGGTCGGGGAATAATTTACGACGCTGATTCCGCGGGGCCACTCGGCGCGTGACAACTCGTCGAGGTCCGGCGCGCATGCGCCTTCGCCTACGAACATTGATTCCATGCCTCAACTTTCAGCATCTGAATATCGCATCCAGGGTGTCGACCAGGCAGGCAGACCGCTCCAGCGGTTTATCACAGCCAACTCGATCTTTGCTGCGCGCGCACGCGCGAAGTCGCTTGCCTCGACACACAGTTGGTCCATCAAGTCAATCCGAAAAAAGAAAAACTATGCCTATCGCGTCAAACGCGGCGCGAGCGTTGTCGAGGGGGTGCAAGGCGCCTATGCGCGCGACGAAGTGACCACTGCTCTCAAAAAGCTTGGCTTCGAGGTAAAGAGCGTTCGCCGCGTCTACGACATCAAGATGGCAGCATCGAGCGACGAGGTGGTGACGTTCATCGGCACAAGTGCAAAGTTGCTCGAACAGAAGCTCGCGTACAACGAGATTCTCAATGTGATGTCGAATAACGTACGGGATAAGAACCTCAAGCGGGCGCTCAAGGAAATCATTAAAGATCTGAAGGACGGCGTCGATTCGCGCGATGCCTTTCTCCGGCAAGGGCGCGTTATCGGACACGAAACGGCGTTGATGCTGGGCATCGCCTCCAAGAGCGGCGATATGAGAGCAATTTTCGAAAGCGTTGCCCGATTTGTCGAGCGCCAAGCCGACTTCAAAAAAGGGCTCGCCAGTTCCATGATCCTTCCGGCGGTCACCTCGCTGGCGTTGATCGGCGCGCTCGCGTTCTACGTCCTGTATCTGTTGCCGGAGATGATCGATTTATTGGGACCGATGGCGACGGAGATCCCTGCACTGACACGTTTCACGCTGGAGTCGAGCCAATTCGTGAAAGACAACATGTGGGCGCTGACCGGATTCGTGGGACTTCTGCTCGGCTCGTTCTACGCGTACGTCCTCACGACGAATGGTCGGGTGATGTTTGATCGGTTCATTATCAAGTTGCCGTACATCGGAAGAATTATGCGGAACACAAGCACGGAGATGTTTTGCCGCGTGCTGGGTATTATGTACACCTCCGGCGAAAACATCGACGCCATCCAGCATGCTGCAGAATCGAGTCGAAATCGTTTTCTCGAGAAACAGATTAAGACGGTGGCGATCCCGACCATGCTGAAGTACGGCACCGAGTTCGCGAAGGCGATGGAGATGACCACGTTTTTTCCGGAGATGGTCGTCTCGCGTTTCCGCACCGCATCCGAAACGGGAAGCGTCAAGCAAACCGCTGTCCAGGTTGCGGATTATTATGAAATGGAAAACAAATACGCCATGAAGAACCTTGTCAACGTCATCGAGGTCGGTGTCTCGATGGTGATTATGGGTTCGATGGTGTTTCTGACGCTTCTTTCCTCTGAGACGGCTACGATCAAAGTGGAGCCGAAATCCAGCCAGCAGCAGCAGGTGTTGGAACCCGATACGATTATCTACATAAACCAATGACCTCGCCGCAATCGACACGAACGGTGAAGAAGGAACTCGGCGATATTCTCGTCGAGCGCTCCGTCGTTTCACCGGAACAGCTGTTGATGGCGCTCGATATTCTCAGCCGCGAACCGTCCGATAAACGTCGAAAATTGCCTCAAGTGTTGGTGGAAGAGTTGAGGATCGATCACGACAAAGTGTATCGCGAGATCGCCGAGTACTATGCGTTTCGCATGGTGGAGATCGTCCAGGATCAGATCGACGATGACGGATTGTCTTTCGTTCGCGCCCAGCTTAATGGTTTGCCGCTTCAGGTGAAACAACTCGCGTTTGAAAACCGTGTGATGCCATTAAGGGAAGACCCCGAACGCCCGGGGCGATTACTGGTGGTGACGCCCGATCCGACCAAACGGGAAGTCTATGTCATCGCGCGGTCGTTCCCCTTCCAGAAATTCGAGATCTGCTACGTCAAGCTTGCTCAATGGGAGGAGTTGTGGCAGCGTGTCAACATCAGTCGTTCGGGGTACGCGAATCTCGAGTCCGAAGCGCGCCAGGAGATGATGGAGGAGGTGGTCGACGAGGATGCCGATCTGTATGAACAGGTCCTTCAGGAAGAGATCAGCCGCAGCGGGCTCGTCACATTGGTGGAGAACATCTTTGTGGATGCCGTTCGCATGGGGGCCAGCGATATCCATGTCATTCCCCGCGGCGAGCGGAGAACGGAATTCCATTTCCGGATCGACGGAAAGCTGACCCTCTGGTATACGAACACCGACACGCGCGCGGAGGCGGTGGCCGCGGTGGTCAAAGATCGGGCCATGAACCTCGATCGGTTCGAACGAAACGCCGCACAGGATGGTTTCGCGCAGTTTCAGATCGACAAGAAAACGGTCCGTTTCCGGCTTTCGGTCATCCCGACCGTCGGAAAGGAGTTGAAGAGCAAGTTTGAATCGATCGTCATCCGGATCCTCCAGGAACCGAATTTCAGCACTCAGCTGCAGGAGATCGGTTTCGATCCCTACTCGCTTCAGTACTTTCGCAAAGCAATTACCAAACCGCACGGGATGGTGATCGTCACGGGCCCGACGGGAAGCGGCAAGAGCACCACGCTGTTCTCCGCTCTTCGGGCGGTGATGGACTCGACGCTGAACGTCATTACCGTTGAAGACCCGGTCGAGTACTTCATCGACGGTGCGCGACAGGTGAAACTGAATCCGAAACTCGACTTCGAAGGGGCGTTGCGCGCCATCCTTCGTCATGACCCCGATATCGTGATGGTAGGAGAGATCCGCGACCGTCAAACGGCGGAGTTGGGCATCAAACTCGCTAGCACTGGTCACCTCACTCTCTCAACGCTCCACACCAACGATGCCGTCAGCGCGGTGTCGCGTCTGTACAAGATGGGAGTGGAACCGTTCCTCATCGCGTACACGATCAATATCGTCCTTGCACAGCGACTCGTGCGCAAGCTGTGCGAACGCTGCAAGGTGATCGACCAGGATCCTGATCGGGACACGTTCTTGAAATTGGGACTGAAGGAAAAAGAAATCGACCGTCTCACGTTCTATCAGCCGGCCGGATGCGCTCACTGCATCAAGGGATACCGTGGTCGTATCGCGATTTATGAAGCGCTCTATTTCACGCGTAAAATTCGACAGTTGGTACTGCAGGCAGGAGACATGATCGACGAAGAATCAATCCGCTTGGCAGCGATGGGGCACGGGATGCATACGTTGCGCATGGCGGGAGTTGATCTCATCCGTAAAGGCGTAACGACCCTTGAAGAGATTGCAGCCGTGACGATTGAGGAGGAGTAGCGATCTCTCTCTGCCGCCTCGTTGTAGCGTACAACGTCGATAGGAGTTGAACTTATACGCGGGGAACGGTCCGAAGGGAGCAGCAAGACGTCGAGGTTCGTGAGCGATGACAGCTCATCTTGGAAAGTTCTTCGCATTCCCTCTTCTCAGCCGGGTGACCTATGATGAACTCACATGTGCAGTCGAGAGAAATCCGGTCGGTGTTGTTGGTGGACGATGACGAATCGTTCCGAACGGTGATTCGACAAATTCTTACCGCCAGCGCCAAGTATCGGGTCCGTACGTGCGATTCGGGCGAGCAGGCGCTTGAAGCTCTCCGGATGGAGCGTTTCGACGTGGTGGTGTTGGATTACAAAATGTCGGGCATCAGCGGCCTCAATGTTCTTCAATGGATGCTTGAGGAAAAGATCGACACGCCGGTGGTGATGATGACGGCGGCAGGTTCCGAGCCGGTGGCGGTCGAGGCGATGAAATTAGGTGCCTATGACTACGTGCGGAAAGAGCACGTGGATATCGACCACATCGATATTCTTGTGTCCGGCGTGTACGAGCGATACCTCTTTCGACGCGAAAAGGAGCGGCGCGAGGCGATCGAACGCGAGAGGGAAAAAAGCCTTGTGGCGGTGGAGACGTTTCACAGCACCCTTGCTTCCATCGCCCAGATCGTCAATAACTCCCTTACGATGGTGTCGTTGAATATACAGGAGCATGAGATGGAGTTGCAGCCGTTTGTGAACGAGGCGGGGCGAGTTCGCTTGACGAAGGCGTTTGCCGAGATGAAGCAGGAATACAGCGTCATCGCCTCTGCCGTCAAGTCGATGCTCAGCATGGCGAACGTCTTGCACGGCAACTTCGCCGACGCAAATTACACGTCGCAACTTCAGGAAACGCTTTCGGATAATCTGAAAACCCTGAAGCAGCATGCGATGACGCAGCCGCTTCCTAAGAAATGATAGGCTCGGACATGAACGTGCAGAGGTCGCCTGATTTCAAGCATGAGGCAGCGAGGGAGAGGAGCACCATGCTATGAGCATGGGCCAAACGATGATCACGGCGGCATTCTTTACACTTCTGATCCTCTCGGCGATCAGCGTCAATCGTATGCTCATCGAAAGTGCGGAAACGGACTATAAGACGGAAGCCTACGCCCAGGCCATCGGCATTGCGCAAGAGTTGATGAACGAGGCGACGAAAAAGAAGTTCGACGAGAACGCGGTGTCGCCGGGACCTCAACGAACATCCGCATTTACCGTAAGCAGCCGACTCGGTCCCGATGGTAGCGGTGAAGCCATTTCACCATGGCCTGACCATCCTTTGTATCAATCGCCGACGAAATACGACGACGTGGACGACTATCACGGCTATCGACGCACAGCGAACGGATCGACCATGTCGGGGTTTGAAGCGAGTGCGCAAGTGTATTATGTCATGGAGACCAGTCCGCATACGCGAACAACAAGCCGGACCTACATGAAGCGCATCGATGTCAAGGTGAGACATGACCGGTATCTCGATTCGCTCAAAATAAGTCGGTTCGTGACGTACTGAGAAATCTCAGAGCTCGATGACATGGGGGAAAGAGCAGATAAGAGCGGATGAGAGATTGTCCGGCTGCAGTTGGGTAATGATAGGTATTCTCTCAAAGTAAGGACACAGCAATACAAGACGTGGCATCAAAAGGCGTAAATACGGCGCAAGAGCTGGCACGATTGAATGCCAACAAGGAGTCGGCGCGGCAATGTTTGTTGGCGGCGGATCGGTATCTCAAGGAGAACGATTTCGAAAAGGCGAGGAAGGAACTGGAGGAGGCTCTGAAACTTGATCCTTCGAATGGGTATATCTACGCATTTCAGGACCGGATCAATTACTTCGAAGAGCAGCACAGGAAAGAGCCTGCCCCTCGAGGTGTCCCACGCCCGGCAGAACAATTGCCATCCCCTGTAAAGACAGCGGCCTCTCCGGCAGCGCAGCCGCCCCCTCCAAAACCGGCACCCGTTCAGCCTCAACCGCCAGCTGCGTCCGCTCCTCAACAGAATGTGCGCGAAGCGGAGCTGAAGCGTCAACTGGAGCAGCAGCGCCAACGGGAGGAGGAACTGCGAAAGAAGGCGGAGGAAGAGGAACGCGCTCAAGCAGCACAGGCGAAGAATGTGGCACAACCCGCAAGTGCAACGGAGAAGCAAGAAGCTGCGGAGAGGGCGGCGGCCGAGGAGCAGAAGCGAAAAGAAACGGAAGCGCGGGTGGCGATGGAGGAGCAACGTCGCCGTGAACTTGAAGCGCGCATCGCCGCGGAGGAACAGCGACGGCGTGAACTGGAAGCCCGCTTGGCCGCCGAAGAAGAACGAAAGCGTGAAGAGGAACTCCGCGAGCGTGAAGAACGCTTACGGAAGGAGTTGGAAGAGAAAGCGATGGCGGAGGAGGCGATTCGGAAGGAAATGGAGGTGCGCGTGGCGGAGGAAGGAAGGAAGCGGCGTGAGCTCGAGGAGCGAATTCGTGGGGAGGAAAACCGGCGCTGGGAAACCGAAGCGCGTGTCTCCGAAGAGCAGCGGCGCCGCGAGCTAGAAATGCGGGCGGCGGCGGAAGAGCAGAAGCGGAAGGAGTTAGAGGCCCGCATTGCTGCCGAAGAACAGAAGCGAAAAGAGTTGGAAGCCCGGATCGCTGCCGAAGAACAGCGGCGGAAAGAGGAAGAACTTCGTCTCGCGGAAGAACAGCGACGTCGTGAGCTGGAGGAACGGATCGCGGCGGAGCAACAAAAGTTGAAAGACCTTGAAGCCCGCGCCTTGGAAGAAGAGAGGCGTCGAAAGGAGCTGGAGCAACGGGCGGCCGCGGAAGTGATGAAGGTGAAAGAGATGGAACTGAAAGCCGCGGAAGAAGAACGTCGTAGGCGAGAATTGGAAGTGCGCGTAGCGGAGGAGGAGCAACGGAGTCTGGTCCTCGAAGCGAAGGCAGCGGAAGAAGAGCGGAAACGGCGCGAGTTGGAGATGCGCGCGAGGGATGAGGAACAGCGCCGTCGTGAAAGTGAGGGGCGAGCTCGTCAGGAACAGATCGCGAAGGAGCTCGAAGCCAAAGCCGCGGCGGAACGAGCTCAGCGTGAGGCCGAGATGCGGGTATTGGAAGAGCTGCGTCGAAAAGAAGCGGAAGAGCGGGCTGAGGAGGAGCGAAAGAAGCTTGAGGAAATGCGCCGGCAGGTGGAGGAACTCAGTCAAGCCCTCGAACAAGAGAAGAAGGCCCGCGAGGAGATCAACAAGCGCAATCTTCAAAATGCCGTCAAGCAACTGCGCACGACGATGGAGGCGGCATGGGTCAACGGCGCACCGACGGAGCAAGTGGCCTACTCCATCCACGAGCTGGCCGTCTCTCTCTCCGTACCGCCGGAAGTCGAGCAATCGCTTCAACGGGAGGTCAAGCTGGAGATGTACAGCCGTGCGGTCAAGGAGGTTATCGCCAAACGGAAGTTGCTGAGAAATTCCTCCTCAACCTTGGAGTGGCTCCGCAAAGTGTATCAGGTAACGGTAGCGGAGTATCTGGAAAATGAATCGAAATTCTTGCTTGACCTGGTGGCGGATCAGTACAAGGGGACGATTTTGCTGATTTCCAAGACAATCGGGAGCAAGGAAGACATCACGTCTCGACTTAAGTCGTCGGGCTATGCAGTGGTTCAGGCAACATCGCCGGAGACGGCGCTGGAGAAAATTGAGAAGGTGAATCCTAATCTGATCCTCTGTGATGCGGAATTCCCGATGGGCTTGAGCGGCGTGCGCTTTCTGCATATCTTGCGCGCGAACTCCAAGTTCAACTTCATCCCCTTCATTCTTGTTGCCGATGCCGGCGATGACGCGATTTTGAGCGCGAACGACCTGAAGCCGAATGAGGGGTGTATCAAACGTCCGCTCGATTATGAAGAACTGACCAATCTGATGAACGAACAACTGAACCATTTTCGCGAGTACGTTTCATCACTCGCATAACTCTCTACACGTAGAGGAACGACTCTGTGCGAAGCGCAGACCACCAGCCGTTTTGAAGGAGCCCACGTATGAGCAAAGTGTTATTGTTAGTGGAAGATGATGAAGACAACCGAGACCTCGTGAGTTTCGTCCTCTCGCGCAGCAAGCTCGATATTGAGCTCGAGATTGCGGAGAACGGACAGGAGGCGATTGACAAGGCACTGCAGCGTCCACCGCATCTGATTCTTATGGATATGCAAATGCCGGTGATGGACGGTTGGCAAGCCGTTCCCATTCTGAAGTCAGATGAACGCACGAAGCACATTCCCATTATCGCGTTCACTGCCCAGGCGAAGCCTGAGGATAAGGAACGGACGCGGGAGATCGGTTGCGCCGAGCATTACCCGAAGCCGATGGATCCAGAAGAGCTGTTGGCGCTGATTCAAAAGTACATCAACTCTTAATAGTTCGGCGACTGGCCAAGGTAGACGCCATGGCAACAGACATCAAAAACCCGGGAGCGATCTTTCGCACGAAGCTTTATTGGCGCGTGCTGGGGAATTTCGCTCTCCTGCTCTTCATCCTGACCGCAATGACGGTGCTGACGCTGAACATCCTTTCTCAGATCGAAAAGAATTTCAGCCTCGCTTCGTCCGACATCCGAGCTCTCGCGAACATCGAACGGGTGCGCCATTACTTGAACGATGCACCCACGGCGGCGTTCGAGTATGCGTTCGTTACTTCCAATGCAGCTCGCGCGACCTACGAAGAGTCGTGGCGTGATTTCGACGAAGTCCTGATGACGCTTCAACGTGATTTCGTCGATAGTGCCTCCATCCGCGATGTGCGCAGTATCCGGGAACTCTACTTTGCCTGGCTCGAAAACGTTGGAGATCGACTGGTGCGAGTGGGCGATGCACGGGCGTCGATGAAGCCTGCGGATGTGCAGCGGGAAGTTGCCGCTATCGCCAAAGTGGAGGCGGAAAGTCAATACATCGCCAAGGCGCGCGGGCTTATTCGCGATCTCTATCAGCGGAAGATTTCTTCTCAGCCCCGAAACATTGAACTGGCCACCAGCCTCAGCGCCGATCTGGGCATCTTCATCACGATTACCAATGTGCTTCTCGCGGTCTTCGCGCTGGCGCTCGGATTTGTCTTGACGCGCTCCATCACCCGGCCCATTAGCATGCTGAAACGAGGTACGCAGAACATCATGGCCGGAAAGTTCGAGGCGATCGAACTCAATCGCTCGGATGAACTGGGAGAGTTGGCACGCGATTTCAACAACATGTCGTCGTTGCTTGGCAGCAACTACACTCGCCTGCAAGCGTATTCAGAGCTTGTTACGACGCTCAACTCGGTGAAGTCGGCGGAAGAGGTCCAATCGAAAAGCCTTCAGCTCATGTGTCACCACACGAAAGCGTCGATCGGTGCGCTGTACATTTTGAACAAAGAAACGAACATGCTGGAAATGACCGCAGGGTACGCTCTTCGGAACAATGCAATGCTCGGCAAGCAGTATGCATGGGGCGAGGGGATCCCCGGTCAGTGCGCGGCGGAGAAATCGATTATCGAAGTCGAGAACGTCCCCCGGAATTCCGGATTTGTCATCGATACGGGGCTGGTGGAAGTTGTGCCGCCATACATCACCGCCGTCCCGCTGCTCTTTCAAGAGCATGTGATCGGTGTGATGGTGTTGGGTGCGATGAAGAAGTTCGGTGAGCTCGAAAAGGATATCATCAACAATTCCGTGCCGCAGCTCAGCGTCGGCATCACGAACGCATTGAACGCCGATGCAACACGAAAACTCTCCCTCGAACTTGCTTCGCGGAACGAGGAATTGATGTCGAAGACCGCCGAGCTGGAAAAGGCATATCGCGTGAAGTCGGAGTTCCTCTCGAGCATGTCTCACGAACTTCGCACGCCTCTCAACTCCATTATCGGATTCAGCTCGGTCCTGCTCGGACCGACGGGCGACCCCTTGACAGCCGACCAGAGGATGGCCCTTGAGAAAGTCCTGAAAAATGGAAAGCACCTGCTCCAGCTCATCAATGACATTCTGGATATTTCCAAGCTCGAGTCGGGCCGTATGACGGTAAGCATCGAGAGCGATTCGGTGGAATCGATCATATCGAACTGCGTGCTGATCGTCGAGCCGCTCATCATGCAGAAGAGGTTGACGCTGAAACAAGAGATCGAACCTCACTTGCCCACCATGACGACCGATATCGTGAAAGTGAGGCAAATCCTGGTCAATTTGCTGTCGAACGCGGCAAAGTTCACCGAGAAAGGGGACATCACCATACGTGCGTGGAAAAACGGCGATATGGTCTCGATCTCCGTCAAGGATTCAGGCATCGGCATCGAGAACAAGAACTTCGACGTTGTGTTCGAGGAGTTCCGGCAGGTCGATAGCAGCAATACGCGGAAGTACAAGGGAACAGGATTGGGCCTTCCCATTGCGCGGAAACTTGCCCGTTTACTTGGCGGAGATCTGACACTCGAGAGCGAGTACGGAAAGGGCTCGACGTTCACCCTCTCTATCCCGCCAATATTCCCGCAGCAAACCCAGGAAGCGGCAACGCCGAAGATGATAGATGTGAAGAAAGCCACTGCCGCATCGACGCAGATCGCCATACCGCTGGAAGAGGTCAAAAAGGCTCCCACGGCGACAAAACGGGGAGTCGAGGTACTTTGTATCGACGACGACCCGGACGTCATCGAGATCTTGCGCAAATACCTTGTGCCGGAGGGCTATTCGGTAACGGGGGCACTTTCAGGAGAAGAGGGCATTGAGCTGGCAAGAAAGATCAAACCTGCCCTGATCACACTCGACATCATGATGCCGAAGAAAGATGGGTGGCAGGTGTTGCGCGAGCTGAAGCAGCGCTCCGATACGCGCGATATTCCGGTCATCATTCACTCGATCGTTGAAAATCGACCGCTGGCCATGTCGTTGGGTGCCGTCGACGTGATTACGAAGCCGACCGATCCGAAGCGTTTGCTCTCGCTTGTGAAGCAATACTATGAGGCAAGTGGCCAATTTATTCTTGTGGTGGATGACCATGAGGACTTCGCGCTCGCGTTTAAAGATCTTCTGAAGCGGGACGGTTTCAACGTGAAGATCGCAACCGGCGGTAAGGAAGCGCTGGAGATTCTGAACGAATCCGAACCCGCGATGATCCTGCTCGATTTGGTGATGCCGGGCATGGACGGATTTCAGGTGGTGCGTGAACTCCAACAGAACGATCGCTGGAAGAAGATTCCCGTCGTGATCCTTTCCGGCAAAGAGCTGACGGAAGCGGAAGAACGGGAGTTGAACAGCCACATTGCCGAGTATATGAAAAAGGACGACTTTTCAACGGCGGAAATGACCAAGACCATCAAACGAATACTCAGTACGACCAATGCGTGATCTCATGCAAGAAGAACATTCTACCACCCGCAACCCGAGGTTGTTGGTGGTGGACGATACCGAGGACAACCTCGATTTGCTTGAGTTTGCCCTGAAGCGGAAGCCGGTCACGATGATCCGCGCAACCAGCGGACGAGAGTGTCTCGAACTCGCTGCTTCGCACAATCCCGATCTCATCCTCCTCGATATTCAAATGCCGGAGATGGACGGATTCGAGACCTTGCGTCGGCTCCGGTCGAATCCCCGCACTGCCAAGATCCCGGTCATTTTCCTGACGGCACAGAAAAAAGATGCCGACAGTATCGCGACGGGACTCGCACTGGGCGCCGAACAATACCTCACCAAGCCGATCGATACCGAAGAGCTCCTTGTTCGTACGAGAATGCTGATCCAGCTCAAGCGTGCTGAAGCGGAGCTGGAACGAACGCGGGCCGATTTCATGGCGATGCTGGTGCACGATCTCCGCAGTCCGCTCATCGGTATCAAGAGCGTTATCGAACTGCTGCAGGAGTCGGGCAAAGGCACACCGCTCAATGACGATCATTTCGAACTGCTTGGCTCGGCGCATGCCTCTTCGCGTAAATTGCTCGAACTGATCAGTGACTTTCTCGATGTCTCGAAGTATGAGGGAGGAAACATCGAGTTTGAGAAGCAGTCCGTTCCGGTTGCGCAGTTCGTCCATCCGGTTGTGAAGCAGATGGATTTTCAGTTCCGGCAAAAGAACGTGAAGTTATCGACGGTCTACAGCGACGGAGTGCCGAACGTCTTCGTCGACGCGCGAAAGACTGAGCAGGTGGTGATGAATTTTCTAAGCAATGCGCTGAAGTTCTCAAAATCTGGCGGCACGATCGAAATTCTGGTAGAGAAAGTGGAAGACGACACCCTCGACCGGGCAGAGATCGTGAAGAAGCCGTTCGTCAAGATCAGTGTCACCGACAACGGTGTCGGAATTGCGCCGGAGGAATTGCCGCTCCTGTTCGAGCGGTATCGTCAGACTTCCTCGGCGAAGGTCGTGAAGCAGAAGGGAACGGGTCTTGGCCTTGTGATCTGCAAACTCATTGCCGAAGCGCAGGGAGGAAAGGTGGGAGCCATGAGTGAGCCGGGTGTGAGAACGACATTTTACTGCACGCTCCCCGCGGCTGAGGAGTAAGCGACAATCGGGAGAGGTGCGCAGGAAGTTTGTACCTTGTCAGACGGTGCTGACTTATTCACTTGGGATGTTACTTTCTTTGATGCCAAAGAAAGTAACCAAAGAAAGCTTTCCGAAATCGTAACGCACGTGAACGAGCAGCCTCCCCACAGCCCGTTGATTTCGGCCTTGGAGAGCATTGCAACTGATTGTCACGAGTGTACGTGGCCGAAATCAAAACGCACGGGAGAGGGCTGCCCGCACACACCGCCAACGATTTCGGAGGCCGCTGCGCAAAAGATTCTTTAGCCGGTTTGCCGACGCGAACTCACGGTCATTCAAAGGACAGACCTGCGAGAAGGGATAAATCGAGCTTCTGCGTAACATCAGTTATTCACTAACAGTTGAGGTTGCTATGAATGAAAAGATCCTGGTCGTGGACGATGAGGAGAGTCTTCGCCTCTCGATGAAGTTCAAGCTCAAAGCTGCAGGCTTTGATGTGGATGTCGCCGAGGATGGAGAAGTCGCGCTGGAAAAACTCAAGACAGAGCTGTACGACGTGGTGTTGCTGGATATTAATATGCCGCGTATGAGCGGCATTGAAGCGCTCGGCCTAATCCGTCAACGTCATCCTCAGACCGAAGCGATCATGCTGACCGGTTTTGCCGATTTCACGACGGCCATCGAGTGCCTCAAGACGGGGGCGCGGGACTATCTCGTCAAACCGATCGATACAACGGAATTGGTCACGCGGCTCCGATCGCTCCTCCGCTCGCGTTCGTCGGAAAAAGCGCTTCAAGAGGTTCAACAGCAGTACACGTCTGTGTTTCTGCACGATATGCTGGAGCCGTTGGCAAAAGTGCAGGAACTCATCGATCGCGCAATCCAGATGAGCGACAGAAAAGAACGAACAAAAGTTCTCTCCGAGGCGCGAGCGACAGCCGGAATTATGAGCGGAAAACTGCAACGACTGGTTGAAGCGTCGAAAACGACACAGGACAACCCTGTCGAGCTCGCCGCTTGGCTGAAGTCGATCAGGAATAACGGATTGTAATCAGCAAAGGTGAAGATCTTTCCAAGGGCGTTGACGTGAAGCAACAAAGCACAAAAACACTTCGATACGTCTATCACTTCCGGTACGAGGACGGTCGCGAGAAAGAGTTCGTCATCGAACTGGATGAACAGACGCTGGAGCTTCTTCCCGACTCTTCGCCGCAGTTACCGGAATGGACCAAACTCAAATTCTCGCAATGCGAGAATTGTCCCCTCTCGGACGATGTATCGCACTGCCCTGTGGCTGTCAACATTGCACGCGTGGTGAACGCGTTTCGGGATGACGTGTCGTACGAAACGACTGTGGTCACGGTTGAAACCCCGCAGCGTACCTACGTCAAGAAAACCACGCTTCAAAAAGGACTCAGCTCGATCATCGGCATCTATATGGTCACCAGCAACTGTCCGATCATGGACAAGCTCCGGCCGATGAGTCGATTTCATCTTCCGTTTGCCACACCCGTAGAGACCTTTTTCCGCTCGATCTCCTCCTATCTCACAGCTCAGTATCTCCTGAAGCGAAAGGGAGAGGAGCCGGATTGGAGCTTGACCAAGCTTGTGGAGATCTACAAGGCGATCAACGTGGTCAATCGCGGCATGTCGCAGCGGCTGCTCAATGCGTCGGAGAAGGATGCCAACGTGAACGCGCTCGTGATCCTCCATTCTTTTGGAGACGGAATCGGCTACTTCATCGAAAGTGGGCTTGATGATCTGGAGCCGATGTTCTCCGTTTTCCTCTCTTCGAGGCACGACGAGTCTCGCCGGTCCTCCGAAACCCCGCACTCCGAGAACTCATCCTCTTGACCTTCGCCCGCCCTTCCTCCCCTCGAGCCTCCACCGGATCAGAACCGTTCGGCTCTCCGGATCTCGGCGGCTACGCGCTGAACGTCGTTCACATTCCGCGACTTCGGTTTCTCGGCTTTCTGCTTGTTGCGGTAGGAGTCGTATCTCACAACACGATCTTCCTTCAACGATTTTCGATTGAAGAGACGGTTCTCGTCGTCGCGGTGTTTGGCAGCTACGCGACGCTCTCCTGGTTGATGATCTATCTCTTTTTCGAGCGATCGAGGTGGTTCGACGTCGCGGGTTTTTTCGTCGTATTCGATATCCTGATGTTGGCGCTGGCGGTGTACCTCTCCGGCGGGGAGCGTAGCATGTTGTTCTTTCTGATGGTGATGCGCGTAGTGGACCAAGCGCACACGAACGTTCGGCGCTTGATGCTCTTCACACACGTCTCGATGCTCAGCTATGTGGGATTGATGGTGTACCTTGACGTGTTCGAGGGGCGGACCATCTCGTGGGCGATGGAAGGGATGAAACTCTTCTTCCTCTCTGCTGTCTGTATCTATGTGATGCTAACCTCCGAGCGCGCTCTCAAAAATCGATCTTTGCGGGTGTTCCGCCTTACGAAACAATTACACGAGAAGACAAGGCAACTGGAGGAAGCGAATCGTGCGAAAAGTGCGTTTCTCGCCAATATGAGTCATGAGCTCCGAACGCCCCTCAACTCCATCATTGGGTTTGCCAATTTCGTTTTGAAGCGGAGGCGACGTGACCTTACGGAAGACGACCGCTCCTATCTCGAACGGATCGTCGCGAACGGCAAACATCTCTTGCGGCTGATTAGCGACATTCTCGACTTTACGCGTGTTGAAACAGCGCGTCTGGAGCCGGTGCGTGAACCGTTATCGGTTGAAAAACTCGTACGGGAGACCGTCGATCAGTTCGGAGAAGGTGCGGAGGAAGGGAATGTACCCGTCATGATCGATGTAGCACCCAATCTTCGGCCCGTTGAAACTGACGAGCTCATGTTGAAGCAAGTGTTGATTAATTTGTTGAGCAACGCACTTAAGTTTACGCGTGAAGGAAGCGTGACGGTTCGCGTTCGGACCGGAGAACGAGCGGACACGCCGATCGGTATCGACGTGATCGATACGGGGATCGGCATTCCGCGTGAACGACAGGGTGCGATCTTCGAAGCATTTCAACAGGTGGAGGGAGGGATGTCGAGACTCTATGGAGGTGCCGGTTTGGGGTTGGCGATTTCAAAATCGCTTTGTGAGTTGATGGGATATCGATTAAACGTTGAAAGTGAAGTGGGAAGGGGCTCGACATTCAGCATCCTCTTTTCGTCGTGAGCGGGGAGGGGGAAGAAACAACCTCAAATTCTAACGGATGTAGTTCTGCGAACCTCCGACAGAACACGCCTCTATGTCGGAATCAAGGGAACAACTTCTTCCTTGTTTTGCGCCGACAATGGTGGTACCTTGTTGCGTTCTCACCGCACCACATTCCGTTTCAAGTTGTTACCTCCGGGCAAAGAAAGGTTCCCGTTGGAGACCGGGACGAGGTCTCCATAAATCGTATCGTCGCATGGTGATCGTGTTGTTCTTCATTGCACATTGGTTTTTTTCTCTGTTCAGTCAGACTTTCTTCCTTCATCGTTATGCCGCTCACAGGATGTTTGTGATGTCGAAGTTTTGGGAGAGGTTCTTCTACCTCTTCACCTTCCTCACCCAGGGTTCTTCTTTTCTCAATCCGCGTGCGTATGCAATTATGCACCGTATGCACCACGCGTACAGCGATACGGAACGCGATCCGCATTCTCCTCACTATTTTAAGAGCATGTTCAAGATGATGTGGCGAACGAAGAATATCTATTTGGACATCCTTCTGAGGCGCGTGGAACCGGAGAAGGGTTTCGACAAGAACATACCCGAATGGCCTGCACTGGACCGCCTCGCCGCTCTCTGGTGGCCGCGATTGGCGTGGGTCGGTGTGTACGTTCTCATCTACGTTCTCTTCGCGACACAGTGGTGGATGTTCCTTCTGTTGCCGTTCCACTTTATTATGGGGCCGATCCACGGCGGTATTGTGAACTGGTTCGGCCATAAGTACGGCTACGTGAATTTTCATGAAACGGGGGATCAATCCCGCAACTCGCTCCCGTTCGACGTTGTGACGCTTGGGGAGTTGTTTCAAAACAACCATCATCGATATCCGAGCCGCGTCAATTTCGCCGTTCGCCGATTCGAGTTTGATCCCACCTATCCCTTCATCAAGCTCCTTACCCTCCTCAGAATTATCAGACCGGTCAACGAAGCGGTGATGTAAGTCCCGAGGCGGAGAGCGCATTTCGAACCCAGCGCGTCGTCCCGAGGAAGCGACTGCTCCGCCTCCTGTTCGAACCGACATACGGCCCACGTTCCTGCACACTCGCCGGAAGTTCCCCTCTTTCTTCGCTGTCATCCCTTTCCACCCGAGGTCCAACCCAACAAGCATTCTCAAAAAGCGCGAAACCCATGTCCGGAAAAACACGGACATGAAAATGTCCGTACTTTCACGGACAGCAAATTTGGCGAAAATGTTTTATACTTGTGCAGAATTAGAAAGGAGAGCATATGAAGAACCCCAGGGTTTTTGTGATTGGGATTCCTTTGGCGATTGCGATCCTCGCCGTTCTGGTTCTTCTCCCTCCGGGAGACGCTCCTGTTGATGTGCAAGATGGACACCCTTCCTCCGTATCGGTGAGTGCTGGGGCGAGCACAACGGAGGTTGTCCTGCCGGTGGAAGTCTCCGTCGCACGCCGGGGGAGGCTCGTCAAGCGAGTCCAGACGCAAGGGGTTGTGCGCGCGAGACGGGAGGTGGAGCTGATTGCGCGCGTCAGCGGCGAAGTGATCGCGGTCTTTGTCCGGAATGGAGCGTTCGTTCCTCAGGGGCATCTGTTGATCAAGCTTGATGATCGAGAGTATCGGCTTGCCTACGAGAAGGCCTCCACGGCATTGCTTGCTGCGCAGATTGAATAGTGGACGGAGGTGCGAGCGCCGTTTTCGGGATACGTAGCCGATTGCGATGTCGCAGCAGGGATGCATCTCTCCATCGGCACAGTGCTTCTGAAACTGGTGGATGTTTCTGAGTTGTATGTCGATGTCGAGGTGCTGGAAAACGAAGTGGGCAAGATCGCCGTTGGGCGGAGAGCGGAGATCAAGGCCAATGCGTATCCGGGAGAAACGTTCCTCGGAGCGGTTGTTGCGATCAATCCGGTGGTTGATCCGGAGTCGAAGACGGTGAAAGTGACAATCGCGTTGCTGGGGGGAAGCGGATCGCGGTATTCTCTCCACGGTTCACCATCTCCGGCTCAGAGCGGTCCTCGCTTGAAGCCGGGGATGTATGTGACCGCACGTGTGGAGACAGAAGTTTTGACGAACCGGTTGGTGGTGCCGAAGGCGTCGGTGCTGGTGCGCGACCAGCGCACGTTGGTGTTTGTGGCCCGGGAGGGCTTGGCGAAGTGGCACTATGTGGGGCTGGGGGAATCGAACGAAGAGGTGTATGAAATCGTCTCCGGCATAGCGGAGGGAGACACGGTGATTGTGGATGGGCATTACACACTTGCTCACGAGGCGAGGATAAGGATTCAGTAAGAGAAACATGAACCTTGTTGTGGGAAAAACATCTCGGTCACGAGAGAACTTGGAGGATAACCTGTAATGCTGATAGACATTGCGCAAGTGAAAAAGTGGATCGAGCACAATATCAAGGATGTTCACACATTGGAAAATGTTGCAAAACATTGGCAGTGTTCCGCAGAGACTTTGAGAAAAGAGTTTTGGCGGAATGAGGGCCGTAACCTGAGCGATTTCATAATCGAGTCAAAGATCGAGAAGACAAAGAAGCTCTTGATCGAGACCGATCTGCTGTGTAAAGAAGTTTGTTTCCGGGCGGGTTTTCGTCGCGATGACTCAGGAGCAGAGGTTTTCAAGCGGCATGTTGGGATGACGATGGTGCAATTCAGGACCGAGCATCGGAAGGGAAAAATTGGCGAGGATAGTAATTTCGGGGATGGAAAGAAAAACCGATAGGTTGTCGAGGGATTCCCGACCTTCAAAATCAACCTCTTATATCAACCGCTAAAACCAACCTCCGAGCTAAGTCTATAAAGTCAACCTCTACGATCAACCTCTAAAGCCAAGCGAATTTCCTTGCTTTGTTTTTTTTCTGTTGTTAACGTGGCGCGTGTATCAGTCGGAAAGATGCAATCTCATGAAGCCGTTTCCTTCCTATCGAATCATCCTGGCGATCCTGCTCTCTCTGCTCTTCTTCACCAGCTTCGCCATGTCGGAACGGCTAATGGATGGACTTTCGAGCGCAAAGATGTTCTATTTCTCAGGCGTTTCGATCGTCGTCCTCTTCACGGTCTCGCTGGGGTTGCTGTTTGCGCGGAAACCTCTGACGGTGAGGCTTCATTGGCTCGACGTCAGCATCTTAGCGTTTTGGGGTTACAATTGCATCCGGCTTGCGTTCACACCCTATGTCTCGTTCGACAACAAGCGATTTATTGTTCTAACGCTGCTCACGCTGCTGTTTTTTGTCTTCAAGTGGGTGCTGCAACAGGATGACCAGGAGAAGGGATGGACGGTTGAGCGCAAGATCGTGATCACCGGCTTTCTCCTCAGCGGATTGTTGCAGTCGTTGTTTTGCATTTTACAACTGTATGATATCAATCCGTGGTATTCGAGCAACTACTTCAAGGTTGTGGGCACGTTTGGAAATCCTGATGCGGTGGCAGGATATCTTGCGACGGTGATTCCGTTTGCTTTCGGTGTGTGGCAGTTGACACCAAAAGATGAGGCGGAGGTGCGATGGATTCGCATGCTTGGCATGATCACCTTCCTTGCAGGTATCTTCGTGTTGCCGGGTACACTCATTCGCGGTGCGTGGTTGGCAGTGACTGTGGGAACGGGGTTCTGTCTTGTCTATAAGTACAGACTATGGGTCAAGCTGAGAGAGCTCTTCATCACAAAGTGGAGGATGCTGGCCGGGGCGTTCATTGCACTTCTTCTTTTTTCCGTTGTGATGGTTGGATTGTATCGGCTCAAGCCCGATTCGGCATACGGCAGGTTGTTGATCTGGAAGGTGACGTTGGGCATGATTGCAGACGCTCCTGTCTTTGGGATTGGATTCGATAGGTTTCGAGTTGACTATGGAAACGTGCAAGCGGCATATTTCGAGAGTGGAAGGGGAAATGCACGGGAGGAACGAGTAGCCGGGAATGTCCATCATGCACATAACGAAATCCTCCAGTCCTTGGCTGAAGGTGGAACGATTGGAGTGTTAGTTCACATATTTGGTCTACTGATACTTTTTCGTGGAATTCGACAGAGGAATATCACAAGGAAGAACGATGAGGATGAGACGCGGAATGTGTTTTTCGTCCCCGGCTGTGCATCAGTCATAGCGCTTTTTATCTCCTCATTTTTTTCTTTCCCTTTGCAGATCCTGCAGACGCAGGTCAATGCTCTCTGTTTGCTCTTACTGCTGTCCCTTGTGGGGAAATATGAAAGTGTGTTCAATTTGAATCTCGGTCATTCGCGCCGGAGACAATTCGCTCTCCTATTAACGGTGACAATGTTCCTTGCAGCACTTTCGTTGTTTGATTCCTCTCAAGCGTATGGCCGATGGAATGATGCGCTCGCTAAAGCACAAACCGAAGACTACGAAGGCGCCGTCATCCAATACGAATTATTAAAGGATCATTTTGCACACGAGGGGAAATTCCTGTTTATGTTTGGAGCAACGCTTGGATTGGCAGGGGAACCCGGGAGAGCGATTTCGTTGCTTGAAGAGGCGAAGAAGAGGTTCAATGATCCCAATCTGTGGGTGGCTTTAGGCCAAAATTACGAGGTAGTTGGAGAGTATGCATCAGCTGAACGACATTATGCGCATGCTGCGAACATCGTTCCGCATAAACTGTATCCTCAGTATCTCCTCGCAAAACTCTACCAGAAAACGGGCAAACAAGAGGATGCGCACCGCTTGGCAGAGGAGATCGTGCGGGCAGAAGAGAAGACCGGCACCGCGGCCGCCCGCGAAATGAAAGCGGAGATGCGAGCTTACCTGCAGTGGGCAGGAATCAAATAACATCTTCCAATCATACATACCACAGGAGGTCGTCATGTCTGCAAAGATCAGACGTGCGGGCGTTCGGGGGGTGAAACTCCTAGCGGCCTCGTTGTTTGTTTTCCTTATGCTCTTTAACATCCAGCTTGCGTTTGACACCGGAAGTGTTGGTGACATCAGCCTGCTGGGGTTGAAGCTTTCGGCCTTTGTCCCGAGCGCAGTGGCGACGAGCCCTGGTCAGCAATGTCAGTCCAATTGTGGCTTTAATGACTGTTGCTCAACATGCTGGCTCGGGGGAGCGTGGGGCTACAAGTACGACTACACGTCAACCGGCTGTGGACGATGTCCGTGTTGGTGCTGCTGACAGGATCTGACGGTAAGCAGCTTTTCAGCCAAGCGGAATTCCTCTTATGAATGTTCGGCGCAGTTGGTGTTCGGACCTGGTCGGGATCAAAACCGATCTGTGTTTCAACAGCAGTATTGGTGCAAACCAGCACTGACCGCGAAGTGCTATTATCATAAATCATAATATGAAAAGACTCCTTCTATTTGCGTTCGCGGCGATTGTTTGTTTGAGTCATTGCCAGCGAAAACGGGAAGCAAGAAACGAATTCTTGAGTACACCAGCCTACTTGGGAACTATTCCCTTGGTCGACGATGGTCCCCCGCTTGGCCAGATTATTCGAATACGACCAGTTGGGCGTGATTCGATCGTGGTAATGGATAGGAGTTACCAGCTTCAACTCTTTGTCAATTACCGGTTTGAAAAGCTCCTAGGAAAGAAAGGCAGCGGCCCCGGCGAATATCGCTCGGTCGTGGATTTCAAAACCATTAAAGACACTCTGTTGTTGCTCGATGGAAGTTTGGGGAAAATCATAGAATACTCATTGAAATCAAATCGTGTGATGAATGAGATTGTCAATCCAGAGCTGACTCAGATGTCCGGTTTTTTGAAGGTGAACGGAACATTTTATCTTGTGCCCCGCACATTCGAAAAGGGCACAGACCCAAGTAAGTGTCTGCTCTACACATTGGACGAACACAACAATTTGAGGGAATTGAATTTTCACTACGCAGATCTGCAATCTGATAAGGTCGAATTCGCCGTTTGGCCTTACGTGCCCGTGCCAATGAGAGCGAAGGATGACTTAGTATATTTTCGTTTGCCGTTTTCAAGGAGCATGTGGATCTATGATGTCAAGAACAACAAGGTTCAATCATTCAAAATTGATTTGGATTATCCTGAGCACGTAGAAGTTCTTGGCTTTCTGACGGATCTGCAGCAGCAAGTGAAGATACTGGAAGAATTCGAGATGGTCGATGATTTCTTCCTTCTGAAGAATCAAATAGCCTTGTGGACGATAAAAGGAAAGTTCAGGAAACCCCCAACCAGCGAAACATGCAACCTCCGGTTTTATACCTACGAGGGGAAGGAGGTGGCCCGTTTCAGTGTACCCCCCTTCGTGTGGAACGTAGAAGACAGCCTACTTGCGCGTTGGGATGTCGATACGATCGACGTTGCAGCAAGGTACCCCTATAGAATCACGTGGAAGGAATACAAGGTTGCTCCGTGAACCACTCACGCATTGGATAATAAGGGTTGCGCTTTCGTTGGCGCTATTTCAGCTTAGCCAGGGTTGTATTGATTCTGAACAGAAGTGGAAGATGGGCCCTTCGGAAAGGGATAAGTTGATTCACGAGATTGCGGAGGGAGCAGGCGTTACATCGGGGAGGTTCCTTTTAGTTTCCGCAGACGCGTGTCTCACTTGCCTTGACGACAAGATGAAAGTAGTAGTTGAGTACCTCGATGATCGCTTAGACTTGGTAGTGCTCGGAGCTGATTCAAGCGAGGTTAAAATACTAAATGCCATTTATAGAAGATGGCAATTGAAATTCTCCCACGCTAGCCCTGAAGCATGGCAGGAGCTTGTGAAGATTGACAAGAAGTTTTCCATGGGAGTGTTTCTAGGAGCAAGGCGAGATCGAGCGTCCAACTTGTTGACATATGATGGCTTTGACATTCCTGCGCCGAGACGGATAGAAGCTGTCCTTGAATTCATACAAAACTGAAGCGATTTTGCAATTCTTTGAATCTTTTGCGACTGACAATGGCGATTGATTCATCAAAATCATCAACAAAGTTACTGCCTTCTGGGCAAAGAATAGTGGCGTTTTCTATCATTCTCCTCCTAGTCGGCGCAAATGTTCTCCAGATCAATAGAAACATTACGCTCAGGGGAGAAATCCATCACGCAACCACACAACTCCGCGACCTGGAGAAGAAAGTCTCTTCGATGGAAAGGGAGACGGGCTTCGTGGGAGTCGCCGTAGCGCTCAGTGAGTTAGGGATCCAAAACTACTTAGACTATCGCAATCGGTACAAGCTTTTAGCATTCTTTTCGATGAACGATTGCTCCTCCTGCCTAACTGACGAGACTCTCCGCTGGGGAGAGCTTTTTCAAAACTACAGGATTCCTGTTGTCGCAGTTTCAGTGAGCAAGGATTCTGCTGATGTGCTTACATATCGGAGAAAGTATGACCCCGCATTCCATGTATTTCATAGCGGGGATACGGTACTAGAAAAGTTAAGAGGAAGCCACACGCCCTTAGTGTTACTACTTGACCAAGAAAACAAGATAATACTGGCGCAAGAAGCGGAGGTTGGAAACAATGCTAAGCGGGAACGATTTTATTATCAAGTCTCACAGATAATTTCTCCAGCGAGGTAGCTACCGCTCAGATTCTCGTTCACTGCATTGTTGCGGTCATCTCCAGTTGCTTCTCTTTCAGGTTTTGCCCATCTTCTCGCCGTAAACCCCCAGACCGCAAATGTCCCTCCCCTCTCTCTATCCGCCGCCCCGTCACGACGCTGATGTTCTACATCGGCATCGTGTTGTTAGGAGTGATCGGGAAGTACGTCAAACAGTACTATGCCAAGAATCATGAGAAGACCCTTCCCCTGCGCGGATACATTTATGATCAAGGGAGCAATCCGACACATAAGGCATTGATCTGCACGTTGTGGGAGCGCGGTGTCAGCGAAGCAGACATCGCTGGGCGAACGAATCATCATCTGAAGTCCGTGGGACGTTATCTGAGTCATTACCGCCGCGTGATGGAGTTAATGAAGAAGAAAATGACAGTGGAAGAAATCGCCCACTTGATCGGTATTGGCAAGCGAGTAGTGTTAGAGTATACGAGGATCGCTACCCACTTTCATCCGAAGCTTGGAAAGAAACAAACACTGAGAAAGACAAAAAAATACCAAAACCCCACCAGGGGACAAATGGCACTATAGAAAGTGACGCGATTTGTTCGCGAACACAGGAGCGATCATGCGGGCAAGTGAGAAGACCGGCACCGCGGCCGCCCGCGAAATGAAAGCGGAGATGCGAGCTTACCTGCAGTGGGCAGGAACGAAATAACATTTTCCAATCACACATACCACAGGAGGTCGTCATGTCTGCAAAGATCAGACGAGCGGGAGTTCGGGGAGTGAAACTCCTCGCGGCCTCGTTGTTTGTTTTCCTTATGCTCTTTAACATCCAGCTTGCGTTTGACACCGGAAGTGTTGGTGACATCAGACTGCTGGGGTTGAAGCTTTCCGCCCTAGTGCCGAGCGCCATAGCGTCTGGAGATCTTTGTGGTGGTACTTGTGGTTGGTGCACATGTTCATGTTATTGGAATGGTTTGGCTCCCACATGTTTCGACTCAACCGTTGTAAGAAATTGTTGTGGGTGTCCTGGCGCCGCTTGCAACCCTAATCCTGTTTAAGATGAAAAGCCTTATCTTCCCGACAAGGGTGATGTGGCTTTTCTCAGAACGTGCGGTTTGGTAAGAAAGCAGTATGATGAAGTCCCTTGTACATATTTTCGTGCTCATCCTTATTATTGGATGCAATAAAAGGCCGGAGATATATTCATACAAGCGAGATGTTAAGTACTCATTTCAACCGCTAGGCAGAGTCGTCCTGCAGTACACAGATTCAATGTTTATAGGTCGTCTGCTTTCATTTGCTGTATTTAAAGATGACAAGCTCTCCATCGGTGACTATCTTGACTCCAAGGTTAAGATATTCTCAAGCGATGGGAAGTTTATTAAAAGCATTTCAAGAAAGGGAAGCGGACCTGGTGAAACTCGGACATTATTATGGCATTGCGTAGATGATTCTGGCAGGGTTTGGATTAGTGACTATGCTTTGCGTAGAGTGAGCGTATATGACACAAGTGGTTCTGTTCGAGACATCTGGTCCGCGCTGGACAGTTGTGACAATTGTCATTTCCGAAACACAATACGAGTGGTAAACAACAGAATCTATATTGGTATCATCAGAACCGTTCGAAATCCGGTCAAAGCTAGTGATATTTCTTCGCTTGTAACAGCGTTCGATTTCGAGCATAAACCAATAGCAGAATATGGTAAATACGACCAGAACGTAGAAAAATATTCATTAGAACCTCACTTCGTATTCGATGTGGATTCTTCAGGCAATTTCTATTTCGTACATGATAACTCCAACATTATCTGGAGAAGTTCAGCCGACGGACAGATAACAAAAGGTTTCTATTATCCAGTCAACGAATATAGACCGATTAAAGATCCGCCGCCTATATCTGGAGGTCGCAGAAGGTGGGCGGAATGGTATGCTTCTACGACTGCTACAGGAACCCTAGAAATAGTTGGGAAATACTTGTTCGTATCGTTTGCAAACAGAGATCTGGAATATTTTACCAGTTATGATAGCCGTTACCGGCATGAGTATCTACAAGTCTTTGATCTGGATGGTAATTGTTTGGTCGATCTCTTAAAAGCTCCGGGTCAATTCCTATCTGCCGATGATGCAGGGGTTCTCTATTTCTTAGAAGAAGAGGAACCAGAGAGAATGGTGATCTCAAAATACAAATTCGCTCTTGTGGGAGAATAAGCATTGTAAATCTTCTTTTGTATGATGATATGTTGCTCTTTGTGATAACGGAAAGTCAAATGAGACCGCGCGTCATGGATATCTGCGATATTGCCGGCAACTCGTACAAGATTGGTGTAAACTGCCCCATGTATTTCACGCCGTATAGTTCTGTTACAAAAGGTGGTGACCTTTACGTGGAGCCTAGCAAAGATAATGCTGAGGGTGATGTGCAGAACTCCGCGATACTAAAATACAGACTTCGGTAAGAAACTGTTCTTTGTTGATCTCTCAGGAGTATAATCAGTGACAGTCTTTCAGAAGACGGTACTATTTCTAGCGATAGGCGGGGCAGTTGTTGCCACCTATTCCAATTTCCAACTTCGGGGAGTATCGGCTCATCTATTGAACGAAACAGAGAGAATGTCTCATGAGGTTGAGCGGAGGCTTGAACATATTCGAGACGATTCCATTTCGTATAATCTTGAAGGACGTTTCCTATCGACTGATCATCTTATGAGTGGAGACTCGAAATCGAAGCGATCAGCCAATTTGCTTCTCAATTCGACATTCTCTGTAGTGATAGTGGAGGCCCGAAAGCCCTGCACGCCATGTTTCGATATGGCTCTTGATCGCCTCTCGAACTTTGAGTGGGTTCATAATAACGATCCAGTTCCGATCGTTATTATTTCTCAAAGAGTACATGCATTGAGGAAAAAACTTGCCCTTCTACCTATGCCAACAAAGGTGCTAATAGATGATCCATCCGGAGAAATTCACAGCAAGCTGAATGTTCCGGAGGAGCTTACCATCGCTATTTTATCAAACGGAAAGGGAAGAATTTTGTACGCTCGAGTTGTAAAATCTCAGTACCCTCACACTTTTGACCTCTTTCTCTCCAGAGTAAATCGGCTTATTTCTTAGTCGTTGTGAGACCTCTTCAGTTTGCGAGTTTACAGCATCACTTGAGAACCCACCTCCTGAGTTTTTCCATTCATTAAACCCAGAGCCGTTCTCATAGCGCAATTTGCATTTGTTCTCACGTTTGGTGAGATTGCGTCAAAAGCGGCTTACCGTCATGTCCTTACCCTCCCTTTCCATCCGTCGCCCGGTTACCACGCTCATGTTCTACACAGGTGTAGTACTGCCCCGCCAATCCCGACTGAAAACATCGGGATGTCCCGCTTCTTAGGATTCCGCCCATTGAGCGGGATTCAGAGGGCGGAACAAAAAGCGCGAAAGATGGCGGGCAAGTTGGCGTCATCGCGTTTCAGAATTTAGCTGTTGATTTTCTCCCCTCAATTAAGATCCCCAAGCCTACCGTCCGAACTTCGTATCCTCACGCGAAGCAAGAGAGAATACAGTAACCCTAGAGACGTGGACGAAAAAGTCTCGTTTCAAATTCCTTTCCCTGAATTTGATTCAACCCGTGAGATTATTTTCATTATCTCACGGGTTCAATTTCCGCGCATCGATTCGAGGTAACAGGGGTTCTCATCCATGTCTCCGGTCTCGGCCGGAGGAATTTCTTGAGCAAAGACCATGATTCCTTTGTCCAGAACCATTACTATAAAAGCGCGAAACCCATGTCCGGAAAAACACGGACATGAAAATGTCCGTACTTTCACGGATATCAAGTTTGGCGAAAATGTTTTATACTTGTGCAGAATTAGAAAGGAGAGCATATGAAGAACCCCAGGGTTTTTGTGATTGGGATTCCTTTGACGATTGCGATCCTCGCCGTTGTGGTTCTTCTCCCTCCGGGAGACGCTCCCGTTGATGTGCAAGATGGACACCCTTCCTCCGTATCGGTGAGTGCTGGGGCGAGCACAACGGAGGTTGTCCTGCCGGTGGAAGTCTCCGTCGCACGCCGGGGGAGGCTCGTCAAGCGAGTCCAGACGCAAGGGGTTGTGCGCGCGAGACGGGAGGTGGAGCTGATTGCGCGCGTCAGCGGCGAAGTGATCGCGGTCTTTGTCCGGAATGGAGCGTTCGTTCCTCAGGGGCATCTGTTGATCAAGCTTGATGATCGAGAGTATCGGCTTGCCTACGAGAAGGCCTCCACGGCATTGCTTGCTGCGCAGATTGAATATAAGTCGCTCAGCTCCTCGCCGTTTTTGAGCGACGTGGATTCCGTCCAGCTGAAGGGACGAATTGAAGAAGCGACACGCAAGTTCCGCGCTGCGGAGCAGGATTATCAGGCAGGCCGTATTTCTTTTGAAGAGTATGTGCGGGCGCAACGGGAGTATGAGACGGATGTGGCGTATCTGAATGCGCATCGCAGTGACGTGATCGCAAACAAAAGCGGATTGAGTCAGGCCAAGGAGATGTATGAGCGGGCGAAGCTGAACTTGGAGTGGACGGAGGTGCGAGCGCCGTTTTCGGGATACGTAGCCGATTGCGCTGTCGCAGCAGGGATGCATCTCTCCATCGGCACAGTGCTTCTGAAACTGGTGGATGTTTCTGAGTTGTATGTCGATGTCGAGGTGCTGGAAAACGAAGTGGGCAAGATCGCCGTTGGGCGGAGAGCGGAGGTGAAGGCCAATGCGTATCCGGGAGAAACGTTCCTCGGAGCGGTTGTTGCGATCAACCCGGTGGTTGATCCGAAGTCGAAGACGGTGAAAGTGACAATTGCGTTACGGAGAAGAAACGATGGACGGTCTCCTGTTCAGGCGGCTCCTCGCTTGAAGCCGGGGATGTATGTGACGGCACGCCTGGAGACGGATGTGTTGACGAACCGGTTGGTGGTGCCGAAGGCGGCGGTGCTGGTGCGCGACCAGCGCACGTTGGTCTTTGTCGCCCGCGAGGGGTTGGCGAAGTGGCACTATGTGGAGTTAGGGGAATCGAACGAAGAGGTGTATGAAGTCGTCTCCGGCATAGCGGAAGGGGACACGGTGATCGTGGGTGGGCATTATACGCTGGCGCATGATGCGAGGATAAGAATTCAGTAAGCGCAAGATGGTGCTTGTTGTGGAAATGAGATCTCGGTCACGGAAGAACCTGGAGGAGAATCCGTCATGGCGATCGACATTGCGCAAGTGAAACAGTGGATCGAATTGAATATCAAGGATGTGCACACATTGGAAGATGTTGCAAAACAGTGGCACTGTTCGGCGGAGACGTTACGAAAGGAGTTTTGGCGGAATGAGGGGCGCAACCTGAGCGATTTCATAATCGAGTCGAGAATCAGGAGAGCAAAGAAACTCTTGATCGAGACCGATCTGCTGTGCAAAGAAGTCTGTTTCGAAGCGGGTTTTTGCCGCGATGACTCAGGAGCGGAAGTATTCAAGCGGCGTGTCGGGATGACGATGATGCAATTCAGGACGAAGCATCGGATTGTAAAAACTGGCCGGGCAGGTAATCCGCGAGGTGCGAAGAAAAGCCGATAGATCACGGTGATATTTGCCACCTCTAAAATCACCCAACCTCTGGGATAAACCTATAAGATCAACCTCTACGATCAACCTCTACAGCCAAGGGAATTTACTTGCTTTGTTCTTCTTCCGTTGTTAACGTGGCGCGTGTATCAGTCGGAAAGATGCAATCTCATGAAGCCGTTTCCTTCCTATCGAATCATCCTAGCGATCCTGCTCTCTCTGCTCTTTTTCACCAGCTTCGCGATGTCGGAACGGCATTATGTGCACGCTATGAACATAGTTCCGCATAGACTGTATTCTCAGTATCTCCTCGCAAGACTCTACGAGAAAACGGGTAAAGAGGATGCGCACCGCTTGGCAGAGGAGATCGTGCAGGCAGAGGTGAAAACCGGCACCACGGCTGTCTATGAAATAAGAGCGGAGATGCGAGCTTACCTGCAGTGGGCAGGAACGAAATAACACTTCCCAATCACACATACCACAGGAGGTCGTCATGTCTGCAAAGATCAGACGTGCGGGCGTTCGGGGAGTGAAACTCCTCGCGGCCGCGTTGTTTATCTTCCTTATGCTCATCAACATCCAACTTGCGTTTGATGATGGCGGCGACTTCGGTCTGGCTGGGTTGAAGCTTTCGGTGTTTGTGCCGAGCGCGGTGGCGACGAGTCCCGGCCAGCAATGTCAAGCCAGTTGCGGCTATAATGACTGCTGCAGTCAGTGCTTGGTAGGTTTGTGGGAATGGAGGTTATACTATGATTACACCTCAGGTGGTTGTGGATCATGCCCCAATTGGTGCTAGAGACGTGGACGAAAAAGTCTCGTTTCAAATTCCTTCTCCCTGAATTTGATTCAACCCGTGAGATTATTTTCACTATCTCACGGGTTCAATTTCCGCGCATCGATTCGAGGTAACAGGGGTTCTCGTCCACGTCTCCAGCCTTGGCCGGAGGAATTCTTTAGCAAAGACCATGATTCCTTTGTCCAGAACCATTACTAGCCCCTCTCCGACAAATGCGGTTCAAGCGACCTAAAACGTTACGCAAACGCTCAAGGGGAAAAGTTCTCCTCCTTGCATTCGCGGGGTTACTGTTTCTATGTGGTTGTGAGCGGAAAAAACAATCTATAAGTACGACGCCTCCCTCAGGAAGCGTCGCCTTGATCGACGATGGTCCACCTCTATCCATGATCACGAAAATACTTCCAATTGGCAGGGACTCGATCCTGGTGACAGATAGAAGCTACCAGCTTCAACCTGAATCCTGCGTGAAGTTGAACGAGAAAGAGCCCTGCAAAATGACGTAAGGTTCTTGCCCTTGAAGGAAAAACCGACATTTTCAGGCCCGGAAACCTATTGGACAAAACCCTCACCGGAGGTGTGTATCTTGTCCAGAACGGCAAATACCTTGTAACACCAATGAATACTCTCTTTCCAACATGTGTAAGTCACATGATCATGCATGATTCAGGTCAATTGTTTGTCAATTACAAATTCAAGAAAACTGTAGGAAAACGGGGGAAAGGTCCAGGCGAATACAGCTCCATTTTCGACTTCACCGTGAACGGCGACACAGTATTTTTGTTTGATAGACGTATGTCAAAAATCGTAGCATACTCATTAGAAACAGATCAGGTCATAGATGAAATTGTGAATAAAGATTTGAGCCAATTCTATGGCTTTCTCAGAAAGGATGGAAAATTCTATCTTGCGTTTGCTCGGTACACACCAGACACCGAACCCAACAAGTCTCTGCTCTTTACACTTGACCGAGAGAAAAAGTTGAGAGAGCTAAGCTTTCGCTATGCCGATCTTGGTTATGACAAGATCATGTTCAAATATCCACCAATGGCGCTCGTTTTGATGAAAGACGGGGGGAACGTGCTTTATATTCGCTTTCCGTTTTCCAACAGAATGTGGATATATGATGTCGTCAGGGATTCAGTGGAGTCATTCAAGCTCGATCTAGAGTACCCCCAACAAAAAGATCTCAGTCGCTTACGAGACTTGCAAGATCAGATGAAAGCTTCAGAACACATCGAGGTTGTAAGTGCATTTTTTCTTCTCGATGATCTAATAGCATTCTGGAGCGTGGTTCCAAAGTTTAACGAGGCTCCAACTCGTGCGAGATCTCAACTTCGATTTTACACATACGCAGGCAAAAAGGTTGCACAATTCAACGTCGATCCCTTCCTATTTGATGTCCAGGATAGCCTGTTTGCACGTTGGGAAGTCGATACGGCGCATCAATCGGTTCCCCAATATCCATATCGGATAGTATGGGAAAAGTACAGAATAAATTGATAGCAACTTTAAGCCTTGCAGGCTTGATTGTCACTGCACCAAGTTGCACTGAACCTGACCGAGGTCCAGCAAATAACGAACGCCAACGACAGATCCAGAATGTAGTTTACAAGATTATGGAAGAGGCAGGCGTGAAATCTAACAGATTCTTTTTGGTATCGCCCGATGTGTGCTTGACTTGTCTTGATGATATTAACGTCACGTACGGAGAACTTGAAGACTATTTGGATTTCATCGTGGTTGGAGGTGAATCAGGCCAAGTCAGGCTTTTGAACGCCATATATGGAAGACAACGATTGAGGTTCACGCGATGCAGTAAGATGCTGTGGGATAAATTGGCGAAGATAGACAAGAGATATTCTATGGGCGTTTTCTTAGGGGTCAAACGTGGTGCGAGCAGACAACTGATGGTATACGATGGATTTGATCTCCCGGCGCCCCAACGTATAAATGCGGTACTTCAGTTTTGTCGGAAATGATGTTCGCGGCGTAAAGACAAGTCTTCAGGAAGCATCGTCTCGAATGGCCAATATGAAATCAATATTTCAATTTGCATCAACGAGACGGAAGATTCTACTGCATTTAGCATTGGCCCTGCTGCTTGCAGCGAACATTCTACAGATCCATAAGAATATCAACTTGAGGAGTCAGCTATATGAGATCACGCGAGAATTGCAAACCTTAGAGAGAAACTTCTCATCGGTGCAAGAAGAGTATGACTTAGCAGGCAAAGAAATAAGCGTGATCCACGCATCAATGCAAGATTCTGAAGAACGAATCGACCGAAGTCCCTTCAAACTGTTAGCCATCTTCTCATCGAAAGATTGCTCGTCATGCATCACTGAAGAGATGTTTCGCTGGGAAAGGGTACGTAGGGACCATAACATCCCCGTTCTTGCTCTCTGCGTCGACCAGGACAGTGCTGATGTCGATAGGTATCCCGCGAAGTATAATCCCGGCTTTCCTGTTCTTCATAATGCGGGAAGGATATTTGGAAAGGTGGAAGTCAAACGAACTCCGGTGGTGTTGCTGCTTGATAGAAAAAATAAGATAGTTTTGGCGCAAGTGGCAGAGGCCGGGAACGACGCGAAACGGGAACGATTTTATTATCAAGTCTCACAAATAGTTTCTTCAGTGAGGTAACTGGTGCTCAAAGTCTCCGCACTGGACTGTCGCACTCATTACCAATTGTTTCTCTCTTCGTTCTTTCTTCCATTGTTAGAGCCGCACGTGTATCAGTCGGAAAGATGCAATCTCATGAAGCCGTTTCCTTCCTATCGAATCATCCTGGCGATCTTGCTCTCTCTGCTCTTCTTCACCAGCTTCGCGATGTCGGAACGGCTGATGGACGGACTTTCGAGCGCAAAGATGTTCTATTTCTCAGGCGTTTCGATTGTCGTCCTCTTCACGGTCTCGCTGGGATTGCTGTTTGCGCGGAAACCTCTGACGGTGAAGCTTCATTGGCTCGACGTCAGCATCTTAGCGTTTTGGGGTTACAATTGCATCCGGCTTGCGTTCACACCCTATGTCTCGTTCGACAACAAGCGGTTTATTGTTCTAACGCTGCTGACACTGTTGTATTTTGTTTTCAAGTGGGTGCTGCAACGCGACGACCAGGAGAAGGGATGGACGGTTGAGCGCAAGATCGTGATCACCGGCTTTCTCCTCAGCGGATTGTTGCAGTCGTTGTTTTGCATTTTACAACTGTATGATATCAATCCGTGGTATTCGAGCCGCTACTTCAAGGTGGTGGGGACGTTTGGAAATCCTGATGCGGTGGCAGGATATCTTGCGACGGTGATTCCGTTTGCTTTCGGTGTGTGGCAGTTGACACCAAAAGATGAGGCGGAGGTGCGATGGATTCGATTGCTGGGTATGGTCACGTTCCTTGCGGGTATCTTCGTGTTGCCGGGCACACTCATTCGCGGTGCCTGGTTGGCAGTGGCTGCGGGAACGGGGTTCTGTCTTGTCTATAAGTACAGACTATGGGTCAAGCTGAGAGAGCTCTTCATCACAAAGTGGAGGATACTGGCCGGGGCGTTCATTGCACTTCTTTTGTTTTCCGTTGTGATGGTTGGATTGTATCGGCTCAAGCCCGATTCGGCGTACGGCAGGTTGTTGATCTGGAAGGTGACGTTGGGCATGATTGCGGATGCTCCCCTTTTTGGGATCGGATTTGACAGGTTTGCCGTTGAGTATAACAACTATCAAGCAGAGTACTTCGCGTCGGGTAAGGGAACACCGTACGATGAGTGGGTGGCGGGGAATGTCAAACAGGCACATAATGAGTTTCTGCAGAGTGTGGCTGAGCTTGGAGCGGTGGGGTGCTTACTTTTTGGATTAATCATTTGGAACCTCTTCAAGATGAAACATTCCATAAACGACAGGCATCCTGTTCTATTTAGTCAACGAAAAATGGTTATTTGTAGATCAGCAATCTCGTCATACTTGGTAATAGCTTTATTTTCCTTTCCCTCTCACCTTCTGCCGACAAGTATAAGCTTCTACTTCTTGGTATCGTTCTTATCGGCCTTGATGAAGATGGTGAACATTTCCCCAAATAATTCATTGTCCGTAGCTTTCAAAGTACTCGCGGGCTGCGTGTTGATTCTTGGGAGTGTATTTGTTGGCTATCTCAAGGAAAGAATTAGCGCGTACATGACATGGCACCAGGCAGAAGTTGTTGGCCTAAGCGGAGAGCACACTAAGGCAGCGCAACTATTTTCGAAACTTGAAAACGTTTTGTCAGATGATGGGAGATTTCTCTTTAGTTATGGAGCAGTACTAGCGACTGCACTTCAGTATGAGAAGGCTTATAGTGTGCTCCAACGCGCATCCAGAAGGTTTAACGATCCGAAACTTTGGATTGCATTGGCAGAGTGCCAACGCGTAATGGGCAATGAGGATTTGTGGGAAAAATCCCTACAACATTCGATAAATATGACCCCTAATCACTTCTATCCGCGTTACTTACTTGCAAAAGCTCTCTTTGAGGATGGAAACATTGTGAGGGCAAAGGCTATCGCGAGGCAAATGTTGGCGATGAAAGTGAAGGTGAATTCCAGCGCCATAAAGGAAATGCGCAAGGAAATGCGATCTTTGCTTCTTATACAGAACTAATTCATATCATCCAGACAGAATCGCAAGGAGAAAGCAGTTATGTACACGATTAATGTCACGCGATTGGTTGTACGATCTACAGTTGCGGCTGCAATTCTTTTCTTGGCAGTTTTGAGCGGAAGTGTATCAAACGATCGACTGGATCGAAGTGGGCTTTATCTCGGTAACCTCCGAGTATTGCTTTTCGTACCAACTGCTGCAGCAAGCGAAGGGAAGCTGTCATGTGAGGCGTGTGTCCAATGTTCAGCCGAATTGCAGGTTTGTTGCATAATATCATCATGCAACGTATTGGCCTATTGCGAAGCGGTCAGCGACACAGAAGTTTCATGCACTTGTGGACTTGATTCATTTACAGCATCCTGTGACGATGGGACAGGTCATGGTTAGGATTAACTCCGGGTTTTCGCATTTAGATTACATAGTCCTACACTGGCGAAACCGCTCATTTTTTAAATCCAAGAGTCAATAACATGAAAACAAAGAAAACCATTGCTGGTAAGAGTCTACTCATGGTATTGTTTGCTGCAGCTATCGTTTCGGGCATTGATCTCCAAAATCCGAAGACCAGTAGCATCGGTAATCATCGCGTCAATAGTCTGAATGCATTAAGGATGGCTATGTTTCTTCCAAGCCTTGCTGCCACGGAAGAAGGTGGAAGCTCATGTAACGCATCGACCACATGCAAGAATGATTCTGTGTTGACATGCTCGGCGAAGTGTACGAGCGAACAGGGTTTGGCGTTTTGTGAATCAGATATTTGGGGTATCGCGTGCGGATGTGGAGAAGATATTACGACGACGGAATGTCCGTGACATCTAGGGAGCAAGTGTAGCCGAGGAATCCACAAGATTCCCTCTATTTTTTTTGTTGGGCCGCAGCTATAGGATGTTACTCAATCCCTGTTGTACAATCGCTAAACGAAAAACATTTCTGGATCTCAGTTTTGGACTGGAAAATCAGGACAGCATCGGCTGGAATGGGAATCTCGACGTCTTTGCGATCGTCGGATGACCCACTCGTGTTTCAGACGCTCTAACTCACCATAATCTGAGATAAGAATCATTCATGGTCATCGTACATTCAAAATCCATTCCGAAAAAATTTCGTAGGCAGTTTCTCTTTATTATCACCATTGTGATTCTTAGTGTAGTTCTTGTTTTTTCGATTTGGATCTATCGAGAAAAGAGGTTGTCCCCTGAAGTAGTTGTCCTGACAGCGACAAAGGCGGTCGAGGAGCTTCCCTCGTTGGACCAACCCATCATTTTCGGTCCTGCGGGAGTCGCCATATATCACAACCATCTGTATGTTGCAGATAAAAAGAACAACCGAATTCTAATTCTCGATACAACTTTTTCTTTCGCTCGACATATTGGTAAGAAGGGCCGAGGACCCGCTGAGCTTGAAGGTCCAACAACGGTAAGAGTCCGCAATGAGAAACTTTATGTTGGTGAAACAGGGAACCAACGGATCCAGATAATGGATCTTCAAGGAAATTACATCAGTTCGTTTGCGGTCCGCCAGTCACCCGTGTTGAACTTTGCAGTAAGCTCGGACGGATTTATATTTCTCCACGAGCCTCAATCTGAGCATCTTGTGTCGGTATTCGACGAAAGCGGAACGACAAGAGAGTCGTTTGGCGAACTCTTTCCTTTTGATGATTCACGTATGCGACGGGTCAAGAATTCTTGTCTTGTCGAGCTCGACGATGATGATAATGTATATGTAGCTCTCTACGAAAGGGCAATTGTAAGAAAATACGATAAGACGCGACAAGTGTTATGGGAAAACGATCTCTCCAGTCATCGGGCCGTAAGAAATCGGCTTGAAGAGATTAAAGCAAGAATGGCAAAAGATGAAAGACTAAAGTACGGTCTAACGTCAGTTGTGGTCGATGTGAAGTACCTTGACGAGAATCTCTTTCTTCTGGGAACACTTTCCTCAACCGATGCGAGAATATTCGTATTGAATTGTTGGGCAGGTGAACTAAAAGCTGAAATAAATATTGACAGGAAGAATAGATATATCTTCCATTTTGCTGTAGCCACCGAGGATAGAGTCTTCTTTACTGATCGACTGACGCATTCGATTGTTCTGGCAGAGCGGACCGCTAGTGGGAACGAACGATGAAGAATATTCAGTCCTTCGATGGATTTTCAACATGAGTCAGTTTTCGAGAAGAACGGTGGCATTGTCTTGTGTAACAATCATCATGCTCGTCCTGATCATCGTGGCTGGTATCTTCCTTCATGTGACTTCAGCAAACAATTCGAAAATTGGGAAACTCAACTTTCAATTTTCAAATTTGTCTCAAGAAATGATTGTGCTGCTTGCCTCTTTGAAGAGGCCAAGGAATTGAAAAGAATCGATGACTCCTTTAAGAACGTAGCAATTCGTGTGGTCACAGTAGATTCATCCCGGACCACGCCACGGAGCTATCGAGAAGTGTGTGATTGTACGTTCAGAATATATTTCGGAGGTTTATCAGTCGGACAAAAAATCACTATTTTGAAAACGCCTTATCTTGTTATTGTAAGCCCCTTTCGGCAAATCCTCGCGACATACTACCCAGAAGTGGGAAACGCACAAAAGAGAAATCAATTTTACACACAAGTGCGAGCTATTCTCGCTTCCGGGATTCAGTGAGTTTCTCCCCTGCGATATGCGAGAGTTGGATCTTGTTAATCACCACCATTTCGGTTGGAGAACACTCAAAACAATTCGCTTGATGCGAAAGGAGGTGACCGTACGTAACGAGATTGTCCCGGTTATTGTTGAGATTCCAATGGCGATGGGAGGTTGGCCGGAGTTTATCGAACGCAGATCAATGCAGAAGAATGCCGTCACACAGGGTCATCGCTGAGGGAACAGATCCGTTGCGAACGCTTCTTCGTTCCGCACATTGCGCTTACACTGCAAAATGGCGGTTAATTTGTGTAATCAATACTCACAATCAACAATCTAAGGAGGTCGTCATGTCCATACAAACCGAGAGGGTCGCCAGGACGATATTGAGAATCGTCACAGGAATCTTTTTTGTCTTTCTCCTCTTCTTCAATATGAGAATTGCGTTAGACACGAGAAGCTCCGGGGACATAAATCTTTTCGGATTAAAAATGTCGGCGTTCATTCCAAGTGCGGTGGCGAGTGAATCTGCTCCGCCTAAATGTAACTGTAGCGTAGAGGTGGAATGTTCAGACAAATCAAAAGTTTCATGTTCGATCAAGGATTGTGCGGGCGAATGCTCGTGTGAGTCGAACTTTAACGGTGTAACATGTCAATGCAAGACTACCCTTAGCCATGGTTACTGTCCACCAGCCTAGAGATGGCGGCAAAATCGAGATGAGCCTTATTTGCTCCCTCATTTGCTGGAGGAGGTTATGAATCCGTTGCAGTGATTGACTCATTCCGGCGACACGTGTGTGGGGGTAGAAAACACAATCGAACAAGTACAACTTCGCGATCGGATCATTCTGCTGCCTCTGTTTGCATTGATCGCCCGTAAACGGAGGCAGCATGATGGTTTATAATGCCAAAAGGTTTCTGGGACTCCAATTGACTCGTAAGAGCAATGCTCAAACTGACACCAGCAAACTTCCATCGACATCGAAAGGTACGATGATATGGATCAGCAAATCGTTAGGCGGGTTGGCGTCATTCTGGTTTTAAGCATTCTTGTTATCGCGACTGTTGTCCTGTTCTCCGTTTATAGAAGACCTACGTACGAACCTGAAACCGTACGGTTCGTCGTCAGAGAGACACAAGAAAGACTTGGAAGGGATGAATTAGGCTTGCTTTACAAGCCACATTCCTTGGCAATATACAAAGATGAGATATTCATTGTCGATCGGGGTAATCATAGGATTGTAGTCCTTCAAAAGGACGGCGTGGGGGCAAGGGTGCTCGGAAAGAGAGGTAAGGGGCCGGCAGAATTCACGAACCCCACAAACATAAGGGTGAAGAATGGTAAGATCTTTGTTGCTGACGAAGGTAACCAAAGAATACAGATTTTGACTCTTGAAGGGGAGTACCTGCATTCCTTCAACGCAAGGTTATTCTCATTCATGAACATTGCAGTCAATTCCAACAATCACATCTTCCTCAATGGCTATCAAACCGATGACTTAGTGCTGGAATTTGACGAGAGTGGCCGACGTGTTAACGCGTTCGGGTCTCATGTTGCGTTTGATGATCCGAGAATGCAAAAAGCCAAGAATGCGATACTTCTCGAGGTGGATGAACACGACAATGTCTATTCCATTTTCTATGAGTTGCCATTAATCCGTAAATATAATAGTGGAGGAAAATTAGTTTGGGAGGAAGATATATCGTGGATTCCGGAGATCCGCGACCGCAAAAGGGAAATAGACGATCTTAACAAACAGGAGGGAATGGCGAAGTATAACCTGTACTCCTTAGTTCTTCAGGTTCAATACGATGCTGGCCTCTTGCATCTTCTTCCCTCGACAAGGCTCGAGAATCAACCCATCCTTTCGTTCGGGGTGGGTGACGGTGTTTTGTATCGCAAAGGAATCCTTGAAACGAAGGGAAACATCGTTTTTTCCTTTCAACTGGATGAGGAAGGCACGCTGTACTTTGTGGATAATATCGCCAACGTTGTTGGCAAGGCCTTTTCCTCACGCTCCCCAACCCCGTGAGATATATCCTTCCTTAATACTGAATTGACTGTCAAGCCGACTATGAAACGAGCTACACCATACCTTGCCGCCGTGTTGTTTCTCCTCATCGCTAATATAGTCCAGATTGTCAGTTCTTTGGATAGATCGAATGAGGTTCAAAAACTCAAAGAGACAATCGCCTCGCTACAAAACAAAATCTCATCGACCGGTTTCTCGGAGAAACTGCTGGGGCAAGAGGTGCGATTCGATCGACTTTCTGAGAAGGGGGGCAAACAACGAAGCAGCTTTATGCTGCTTTCCTTCTTTTCATTCAGGGATTGTTCTTCTTGCTTGACGGAGGAAACGTTTGAATGGGAGAAACTTCATCGACTTCATCGTGAGGTTAATGTGCTCGCGCTCTGCACAGATACTAGTGAAGGCAACCTCTATCGTTACAAAGCAAAGTACCAACCAACATTTGCCGTTTATCCGGATGAAGAAAGGCTGGTTAGCAAGCTGGGCATTACAAAAACACCATTTGTACTCTTGCTCAATAAACATGGAAGGATTGTTCTTGCCCGCCACGCAAAGGTAGGTGAAGACGAGGCTAGAAGGATATTTTATGAACAGATAACTCATCTTCTGCATGAACAAACGCCCCGGTCATCAGAGGCGGTAGCGAAACCAAGTATGAGGCAAGGTGAAGCGGAATCCGCGAACGCCGGCTCCCATTGATACCGGATTGGCACTGAGATCTCATCCTTCGAACGATTACGTGTCTCTTTTTGTCCCAGGAGGTACGAAAGTATGATATCCAGGCGCACGTTTGTTCTCACGGTCGTTGTCTTTCTTTTTCTGAATGGGCTGTTGATCTATGCGAACGTGCAGAGGCAAAGCAGGATCGCGTTGCTCAGTTCACAGCTTCAGGAGCACGAAAGAATAAACGCGAAGTATCTACAACGGAACCAGGTCTTCAGACTCGCAAGAAAAAACAGGGTAGAACGCGAGCCGAAAACGCCCCTCAAGGTTGTGGCGCTGGTAACAGACCGAGGCTGCAGTAGCTGCATTCGAGAGGTCATTCAGGAACTTAACGCATTCAGTTCAACATACCCCGGCAACGTGGAGGTGTACTATCAGGGGCCCAATCCCCAATACTTGCCAACCATGGGGGCAGATTTCCGTTTTACCGCACTTCCCGATCTCGCCGAGGCATTCTGGGATCCACCGCTCGTGAAAGAATCGATGTTGTTGTTGGTTGATTCTGATGATGTGGTGATACTCGCGGCCAACATCACCACGGAAACACTGCCGAAGGCGAGAAGTTTTTTCGAAAGGGCCGAGCGTTTAATGCGAATTCTCACCGGAGATGAAAAAGATACTTCTTCTCACACTCCCGACCCTTAGTCTCCTTGTTCTGATCGTGCCATCGGACTGGTTACTGATATACCAGTCTGTGTTGTCAAGCTCGGCAGAGAGGTCGAGAATGGCGTTCCCCATCCGAGGTATCCAGATAGACCAGATCGAGGATACCTTTGGTGCTGCTCGTTCCGGAGGAAGATCACACGAAGGGGTTGATCTTTTTTCCATGCGGGGAACAATGGTGCACAGTGTCTGTGAAGGCGTGGTCACGTATGCCGGCAGAGACGGTCTCGGAGGAAATGTTGTAAAGATCGTTGGTCGGGATCGGCGCCTCTACTACTATGCTCATCTCAGCTCCATCTTCGATCTCCGGCCTGGCAGGATCATTCGCGCTGGCGAGCCAATTGGTCTGGTGGGCAACACCGGTAACGCTGTTTCTACTCCGCCTCACCTTCACTTCGAGATCATGGAAATAACCTGGCCATTCCCTCTCATCACAAAAAACGTGAATCCTTACCACGAGTTGAAAAGCGCAAAGGGCGATTAACTTTGTTGTTCTGATTTAATAACAGATGCTACGCTGAAGCTCGATTTATCCCTTCTCGCAGGTCTGTCCTTTGAACGACCGTGAGTGCGCGTCGGCAAACCGGCTAAAGAATCTTTTGCGCAGAGGCCTCCGAAATCGTTGGCGCTGTGTGCGGGCAGCCCTCTCCCGTGCGTTTTGATTTCGGCCACGTACACTCCTGACAATCAGTTGCAGGGCTCTCCGAGGCCGAAATCAACGGGCTGTGGGGAGGCTGCTCGTTCGCGTGCGTTACGATTTCGGAAAGCTTTCTTTGGTTACTTTCTTTGGCATCAAAGAAAGTAACATCCAAAAGGAACCCTGAGAACATCGAAAAAGGCTGTTTGCGTAACATCAGCGGTCATGAATCAGGGCTTCACCACGCTGGATGAAAATAAAAATTCGGTTGTCTATGGTAGAATTATTTTCATAGCAGTTAATAAAACGCAATGTCCCTCCCCTCCTTTCCCATACGCCCTCCGGTTACAACGATCATGCTCTTCCTTGGCATGATGCTGTTTGTCGCCTTGGTGTTCCAACCTCGACAGACGGCGTGGTGAGGGTTTGCAAAAAGCCCGAAAAAAGTGCACCTTCACACCTGGAATTCCCAACCAAGAAAGTGTATGATCATGAATGAAATCATATTTCTTGTGGAAGAAGCTCAGGAAGGTGGTTACGTGGCTCGCGCGCTCGGTGAGCCTATCTTTACAGAAGCCGATTCACTCGAAGAGATCCCCGACAAGGTGCGTGACGCGGTTCGCTGTCATTTCGAAGAAGGAAAGATGCCTCGCATTCTTCGTCTCCACCACGTACGTGAACAAGTCATTACGATATGAAGCTGCCGCGGGACCTCTCGGGAAGAGAACTGGCGAGAGAATTGTCTTCGTTGGGCTACCGTATTTCGCGTCAAACTGGCAGCCACCTCCGATTGACGACAACACAGGAAGGTGAGCACCACGTAACGATTCCTGATCACGATTCCCTCCGTGTTGGCACGCTGTCTGGCATTCTTGGCGAAGTCGCAGAGCATTTCAAGCTGTCGAAAGAGGAGTTGATGACTCAATTGTTTAAGAAGTAAGTATCCACCCATATTCATATCTAAGTCGCTCGCGTCCTGCGATTTGAATGTCCCTGCCCTCCCTCTCCATCCGCCGCCCTGTTACGACGCTTATGTTCTACACGGGCGTCGTGCTGCTTGGTGTCATCGCGTTTCGAAACCTCGCGGTTGATTTTCTCCCTTCCATCAAGATTCCCAAGCTCACTGTTCAAACCTCGTACCCTAACGTCTCCCCCGAAGAAATCGAAAACACTGTTACACAGCCTCTTGTTGTTACTGCCGACTTCTACTGGGGCACGAACATGGATTTCGCGATGCTTGAGGTGCGTGAGAAGTTAGATCAAATGCGTGCATCGCTGCCGCGGGAGGCTGGCCGACCAACCATTTTGCGCAAAGTCCCTCAGAGCTAGTCCATGCAAATACAACTGCGGCAGTAACTCCCGCATCTCGGGCGTCAGACGCTCATACTTGGCCACGATCTTCGACTCATAGGGCTCACGCAACCGGGGCATCCGAATCTCGACCGTCCCGCTTCCGCAGGTCACACATCGGGGGTCGCCATAGCCATTACGATACTGCAACGGCGTCCCCTCCTCGTGGTGGGCGTGCCAACTTCGGCCTACAATTTCATCCCGCTCCGCTTCTAGGGCATCTTGCAAACCTCTCTGGATGTGTGAACGGGCTAATGCATCCACATATGAGCGACCCTCTCCCTCAACCGGCTGCTCCAGCTCGAAAACTCTTTTCTTCGTTCTTGCAGATGATCCTTCTTTACGATACTTTGCATTGGCGTATCCTCCTTGGGTTTTTGTTTGGTTGAAAATGCACCCCAAGATACGGATGCGCCGCTTTGTTTTCTACCCTTTCATCCAGGGTTCGAGTTTACACAGCTTTGGAATATAACTCAGAATAAAAAGTGAAAAATGAAAAACTAAAAATTGGAGAGGTGGGCTAACAGATTGTTCGCAACCCATGGTGCCGTTTCCACGACACTCGACTCATGCACCACAACACCCTAATGTGAAGAATTGATACTTGGTGAAAGTACTTCTCGCGTACAAGAACGTAGAACAATGTAGGTAAGGAGGAGAAGCATGAAGTCACCTGACGTTGGGGAAAAGTCGCGAAAAGGTCCACGGATGAGCTCCGCCGAAGTGGCAGTGTGGTTCAAACAGTATGTTGATGCACAGGATACAGAGATCCGCCGGCTTGCCGACTGTGCTGAAGAGCTTGGCAAAAGCTATTCGTACATCTCCCATTGTTTTCGCAGGGAGTATGGGAAGAGTCCAGAACAATATTTGCTCGAGGTGCGTCTTCGGGCAAGCAGAGTTCTTCTCCGTGAAACGAGCTTACCCATTATCGATGTTATTCTCCAAGTTGGTGTGCGGGATGACGTCTATTTTCGCAAGGCTTTTCGAGAGCAGCACGACTGCACCATGACCGAGTATCGCAATGATCATTGGGGGGTAAAGCAAATAAAGACAACCGTTAAAGACAACCGCAAAATGAGATCGTTGTTGACTATGAGTGGCAGCTGAAGTATTTTACGCCCGTCCATTTTAGATGAGGGAGGCGAGGGGTAGATTTGCACAGTAACCTGTGACCACGAAAGTGGCTCAGGAAGCTGCGCCCAATAAAACTCTTAGCGAAGATTCATGAAAAGATTGGCAAATAAGGAGCAGGCTTGGTACATGGCCCAGCTCATCGTGCAGACGAAGCAAAAAGTTCAAACAATAAGCAGCAGATGAGTTAAGATCGGGAATGCGAAGGTTCTTGCAATCTGCAAGGACTCTATCAACGTTCACAAATCTAAAGGCGGTCATCATGTCAGCACAAATAAAACGTGTGGGAACCAAGGCTGTGATAAACCTTGCTGTCTTGGTGTTTGTGTTTCTGACGTTCTTCACTATTGCGTTTTCGCCGAGCTCGCAGGCAGTACAACCAGACTGTGATTATAGATGTTATTGGAATGGTCATTGGGGGACTCCTTGTTCCGACGGAATGGTAAAGAATTGTCTGGGATGTGAAGGAGCAATTTGTTAACCGATTCTGATGGAAAATGCGCGTTTAGCTTTTCAAACCCGATACGGTAACGCGTCGACCAAATTCCTTGTGACGGTGATTGCCCAGATCAAGTGAATGCCACTCCGTTTGCTATTCAAGATCAAACAGCCGCATCTTCCCGAGAGGGAGGATGCGGCTGTTTTCTGCACACGCACTACAGGGTAGAATGGAAAGTATTTCTGAGCATAGCCCCAAGCCTCTTTAGGTGACTGTGATGATGCACAAGAAAGCCAAGAGCAACACGAGAATTTCAGTTCTGTATATCTCGATAGCCATGATCATTGTTGGATGTAATAAGAGGGTCGACAATATCCTGCCGGAAATCTATTCACAGAAGCTAAACGTCAAATATTCATTTCAATTGGTTGATAAAGTCGTTTTGAATTATACGGATTCATTCTTTATAGGTCGTCTGCGCTCCCTTGCGGTCTTTCACGATGGGCGGCTATCACTGGGGGATGGTTTGGATGGCACGGTCAAGATAACTTCCAGCCAGGGAAAGTTTCTTGAAAAAATATCGAGAAAAGGAAGCGGACCCGGGGAAACTCGAGGATTAGAAAACCATTGCATCGATGACTCTGGCCGAGTGTGGATTAGCGACTATACATTGCATAGAGTGAGCGTGTATGATATAAGCGGTTCTGTTCTGGATGCGTGGTCGCCAATGGTTGGTTGTGATGATTGTTACTACATCCAAGGCACAATACGGGTGAGAAATAACACATTGTATATAAATATGCCAAAGGGTGTTAAGCGTCCATTCAAAGTTGACGATGTTTCTTCGGTTATAACAGCGTTCGACTTTAAACATACTCGCGTAGGGGAATATGGTAAATTCGAACAGGTTTTAGAAGATTTTTTTGTGCCTACTCCTAAGATAGGGTTCGATATAGATTCTTTAGGGAATTTGTACTTCGTCCATGATCACTCGCATAACATTCATAAATATTCACCCGATGGTAAAATACTAAAGCGGTTCAATTATCCATTCAAGGAGTTCAGACCAATAAAAGAACGCCAGCCTGAACGTGTTCCTCTGGACAAAGTTAAGAAATGGTTTTACTCCAATACAGTAACCGGCAAGTTGGAAATAGTCGGCAAGTACCTATTCATTACGTTCACAAATACAGAGCCAGAGTACATTAATACTCCTGACAGGCGTTACCGCCATGAATATCTCCAGGTCTTTGATCTGGAGGGTAATTGTCTAGTGGATTACCTGAAAGCTCCGGGTCAATTTCTGTGTAGCGATCATGCAGGTGTTCTCTATTTCCTGGAAGAAGAAGAACCAGAGAGAATGGTCATCTCAAAATACAGATTTGTTGTCGAGAGAGAGTATGCATTGAGTGAAAAATCGTCCGGAAAAAAGTAAAAGGGGACAGTCAATGGTGAAAATGGCAGCCATCGCATTCGCTTCATTTGTATTATTGTCCCATGATGTGAATGCTCAGGAAAGAGGGATCATTCCGAAATTAGAAAACACTTATCTACTTTCAAAGAGTAAGAAGTCTGATTCCTATTCTCAGATCTTCAAGAACTATCAAATCGTGATTTTCGCGAAAATAGAAGATTGTTCACCTTGTATTTCAGAAAATTCGCCATGGATACAAATGATTCGAAGCGACGGGATCCCCACATGCTTCGTGGTGATGAACAAATCTCTTAGGGTCGCGCAGTATCATTACGAAACCCTTTCTCTTCCTTTCGATTTCTATTGTGATACTGCACGGGCTGTGACCCAACTAGTTGGGGGTAAGGATACACCGATAGTTCTCATACTCAACAGCGCTGGCAATCAGATATTTTTCGATAATCCTCTGTACGAGATGAAAAGGTTTATGAGTGTGATCAACTCTGTCGATACCCCAGGGGCAAGAAAGAAATGGTAGCGTAGATCATTCCACCCAGAGACTTCCTACACCTCTCTCCTTCCTTTGGCTTGTTTTACATCTCTTCGCTAAGTAGGTTTGTTGACAGCGCGGACTCTGTCACGCGCTCCGGATATTTTTGAGATAGCCTGTAGCGATTTCCAGCTCTTCCACTAAATCAAATTCCTCTCTTTGGAAGATAAAGGCATGGTATACAAGTTACTGAGGTTTCGTGTTCGATATTTTCGATTGATGCAACGAACAAGCCAAGTGAACTCATCTGCACACAAGGACAGAAGCGAAATAGCCCTATGACTATTTGTAGACCTTCGGTCCTCATTTTCCGCGTTTCATCGCTTTTCGAATATCAGTCCACTCATAATTTCCTCCGTTGCATGTAAGTGCACATTTTGCGAGATTTGACTTCACGAGAATGTCACTCCCATCGGTCTCCATCCGCCGCCCTGTTACGACGCTTATGTTCTACACGGGCGTCGTGCTGCTTGGCGTCATCGCGTTTCGAAACCTCGCGGTTGATTTTCTCCCTTCCATCAAGATTCCCAAGCTCACTGTTCAAACCTCGTACCCTAACGTCTCCCCCGAAGAAATCGAAAACACTGTTACACAGCCTCTTGAGGCGACGCTCGGCACGGTGACAGGAGTAAAGAAAGTTTCCTCCGTTTCGCGTGAGGGGCTTTCTCTTGTTACTGCCGAGTTCTACTGGGGCACGAACATGGATTTCGCGATGCTTGAGGTGCGTGAGAAGTTAGATCAAATGCGTGCATCGCTGCCGCGGGAAGCAGGCCGACCGACGATCTTGCGCGTCGATCCTTCGGCTGAACCGATTATGACGATGGCCGTGTCGGAAGGGAAGCAAGCAGTGCGCCTTGAGCGGACATTGTTGCAATCGGATGGAGGTGGGAATGAGAAAGCCAGTGACGGAGCAACGGAGCTGGGAAGAGGGGGGGAGAACGAGTCGAGACTTGTTGAGTTAAAGGAAACCGCCCGCGCGCTTATCAAACGTCGCATCGAACAGGTCAACGGTGTTGCACAGGTCTCGGTGCTCGGCGGAGTCGAACGTGAAATTCACGTCAACATCGACACGCGCAAACTGCAAGCGTTCGGGCTCACACTGGATCAGGTCTCACAAGCTCTTTCTCATGCCAATCTCAATCTTCCCGGCGGTACCATCAAGCGAGGGCTGTTTCGTTATTCGCTTCGTACAGTGGGAGAGTTCACGAGTGTGGACGAGATCAGGCGTGTGGTGGTGGGTCAAACTCCTCTTGGACGTGCTCTTACCATTCTCGATGTCGGTTGGGTGAACGATACCTACAAGGAGCGGCTGGGTATTACGCGATATAATGGTAGCGAGATCATCGCTCTGCATGTCCGCAAAGAAGCCGGATCAAATACGATTGAGGTTTCAAAGCGGGTCCATGAGGTACTTCACCAATTGAGAACGGAGTACCCCAACCTTCAGCTCGATGTCATTGCCGACCAGGCCGAGTTTATCTCCAGGTCCATCACCGACGTTCAGCAAGCCATCGTCATCGGCGCGCTCCTCGCGTTTCTCGTTCTCTTCTTTTTCCTGAGAAGCTTCCGGTATCCGGTCATCATCGGCCTTACCAAGCCTATTGCGATACTTGCGACGTTAGTGGCGATGTATTTTCTCGGCATCGACCTGAACATCATCTCTCTTACCGGTCTTGCCTTAGGGATCGGTATGCTGGGGGACAATGCGATTATCGTCATTGAAAACGTTACCCGGTTGAGGCAGAAGGGAATGAGTCTGGTCGATGCTGCCTGTCAAGGCGCGCAGGAAATTAGTCTTGCCATCACCGCGGCTACGCTGACCAACGTTGCAATTTTTCTGCCGATTGTTTTTGTTGAGGGGGTTGCAAGCCAGTTGTTCATCGATATGGGAGCTACGATGACAATCTCGCTGCTGGCCTCGCTGCTGGTTGCTGTGACACTCGTTCCGATGCTCGTTTCACGAGAAATCAAATTGTCGTTGCGTCCCTTTGAATCTGCCTCGGGCGGACCGGATCCGCAGAGGAGTCCTCAGCACCGCGGGGTGCGGAAAATCTTGGATGGTCGGTCTCCATCTCTGTCTTTCTATAGTTTTTTGGAACGATTGAGCACAGCCGCGTATGCAGCGTTGGATCGTTACCTCGAGTGGGCCCTTCAGCATAGAGTGAAAGCGCTTGGAATGATTGTTGTACTCCTTGCGGCAAGCATCGTCGTTGCTTTTTTCATTCCGAGTGAACCGGCACCGGATATCGACCAGAGTCGATTCTCCGTACAAGTCCATATGCCGAAGGGTGCTACCTTAGAGGGGACGTCCGAGTTTGTCGGGAGGCTGGAACGCGCTTTTCAACAGATGCCTGGCGTTCAGGGGGTGTATGCTGCCATCGGGATACCGGAAGAACGCACGCTGTGGACCGTTGTTGATGCATCGCTTGAAAAAGCTGAACTTGAAATCAAGGTGACGGATGAAAAGCGGACGCAGCAGGTCATCGAACAGGTACGACAGTACCTTGACGATACTCGTCCTTCCTTCGCCGGGGTGGAATTTTCAGTCAAACGCCGAGGCACAACGTTTGAACAGATCCTGCGACCCGAGCCGAACGACATCAAAGTGCGCGTGATCGGACGCGACCCCGAAGTGGCATACAGGATTGCTGAAGGGTTTGCTCAGAAGCTCAACGACATACGGGGATTGGTCGATCTACGCACATCGCTGCAGCGTGGAAGCCCCGAATACCAGCTTGTGGTTGACCGTGAACAAACGGCACGCTATGGTCTTTCGGTGTACTCAGTAGCACAATTTGTTGCGGGATTGGTGCGTGGAAAGGAAGCGACATACCTGAGCGACTTTGACAGGAAGGTCACTATTCGTGTCCAGCCGACAGGCGATGTAAGACAGAATATCGACCGGATTCTTTCTTCTTCGATGCCGGTTGCATCGTCGTTTGTTCCCCTGCGTGAGTTGGTGAAATGGCAGTGGACCGAAGGTTTTGCAGAGATTTGGCGTGAAAACGGCCAGCGCGCTGTATTGCTTGTTGCCAATGTGAGCGACCGTTCTATTGGCAGCGTTGTGGATGAAATTCAAGCAGCCGTTGAGCAGTTCCCTCTGCCGGCAGGGTATACCATCTCCGTTGGAGGGGAGAACGAGGAGATGCAGGAATCGTTCCGCAGCCTGTTTTTGATTATTCTGCTTTCCATTTTTCTCGTGTATATGATTCTTGCAGCTGAATATGAATCGATCCTCTATCCGTTTGTCATCTTATTAACAAGCCCGCTCGCGTTCATTGGGGCAATCCTCGCGATGGCTGTCACAGGCCAGCACTATAATCTGATGTCGCTCATTGGTCTGGTGATTATGATTGGTGCTGTCGACAACAACGCCGTAATCGCTGTTGACATTATCACGGCGCTACGGAGAGAGCACAAGAGTCTCACCGACGCGATTAAAGAAGGAATGCGTTTACGCCTCCGCCCGATCCTGATGACGACGGCGACGACCGTGCTCGGCATTATTCCGCTGGTGTTCGAATTCGGTACGGGATCGGAATTGGTCCGCGCCCTCACGATACCGCTGGTCGGGGGATTAATCGCCTCCACCATTTTAACGGTGATAGCCATACCCATCGTGTACAGCTTCATCGACCAGTGGGCGATGGGGAGGGTATCTCGATCTTGACACAGGCACGCAAAAATCTTATGTTCGCCATAACCTTGGTAATCCCGTCATCTAAATCGTCTCGTTACAATCAATTCTCTACGAGCTGTAAACCCTCATCACTCGGAGCCATGGGATGGCGAAAAACAGAACACGCTCCTTCCGTAGGCAATGCGCGACCACGTCACACAAAAGATTGTTGCGTATGTGGAGAAGCATTGGAGAGAGGGGATAACGGTGAAAGAGGTAGCGAAGGAGTTTGCGCTTGACCCCTCCGATGCGAATCGACTTTTTCGAAGTGTGACAGGCAAGACGATGGCGCGCTACGTGCGGGAGAAGCGCAAGGAGTATCTCCTCACCCGGCTCCGCACAGATCACTGTTTTGCGTACGAACTTGCACGAGAGCTCGGCTATCAGGAGGAACACTCGTTTACACGCTGGGTCAAGAAAGCATTCGGCATGAGCTGGACAGAGTTGTGTCGGTTACAGCGGCATGGTTCCTTACACCCCTCTCGCCCAGACGGCACTCCTCTCAGGTGGTTGTGGATCATGCCCCAATTGGTGCTAGAGACGTGGACGAAAAAGTCTCGTTTCAAATTCCTTCTCCCTGAATTTGATTCAACCCGTGAGATTATTTTCACTATCTCACGGGTTCAATTTCCGCGCATCGATTCGAGGTAACAGGGGTTCTCGTCCACGTCTCCAGCCTTGGCCGGAGGAATTCTTTAGCAAAGACCATGATTCCTTTGTCCAGAACCATTACTAGCCCCTCTCCGACAAATGCGGTTCAAGCGACCTAAAACGTTACGCAAACGCTCAAGGGGAAAAGTTCTCCTCCTTGCATTCGCGGGGTTACTGTTTCTATGTGGTTGTGAGCGGAAAAAACAATCTATAAGTACGACGCCTCCCTCAGGAAGCGTCGCCTTGATCGACGATGGTCCACCTCTATCCATGATCACGAAAATACTTCCAATTGGCAGGGACTCGATCCTGGTGACAGATAGAAGCTACCAGCTTCAATTGTTTGTCAATTACAAATTCAAGAAAACTGTAGGAAAACGGGGGAAAGGTCCAGGCGAATACAGCTCCATTTTCGACTTCACCGTGAACGGCGACACAGTATTTTTGTTTGATAGACGTATGTCAAAAATCGTAGCATACTCATTAGAAACAGATCAGGTCATAGATGAAATTGTGAATAAAGATTTGAGCCAATTCTATGGCTTTCTCAGAAAGGATGGAAAATTCTATCTTGCGTTTGCTCGGTACACACCAGACACCGAACCCAACAAGTCTCTGCTCTTTACACTTGACCGAGAGAAAAAGTTGAGAGAGCTAAGCTTTCGCTATGCCGATCTTGGTTATGACAAGATCATGTTCAAATATCCACCAATGGCGCTCGTTTTGATGAAAGACGGGGGGAACGTGCTTTATATTCGCTTTCCGTTTTCCAACAGAATGTGGATATATGATGTCGTCAGGGATTCAGTGGAGTCATTCAAGCTCGATCTAGAGTACCCCCAACAAAAAGATCTCAGTCGCTTACGAGACTTGCAAGATCAGATGAAAGCTTCAGAACACATCGAGGTTGTAAGTGCATTTTTTCTTCTCGATGATCTAATAGCATTCTGGAGCGTGGTTCCAAAGTTTAACGAGGCTCCAACTCGTGCGAGATCTCAACTTCGATTTTACACATACGCAGGCAAAAAGGTTGCACAATTCAACGTCGATCCCTTCCTATTTGATGTCCAGGATAGCCTGTTTGCACGTTGGGAAGTCGATACGGCGCATCAATCGGTTCCCCAATATCCATATCGGATAGTATGGGAAAAGTACAGAATAAATTGAGGATATTGTTTTTTTAACTTTCAGGTGGGGAATACCCTTACCCTCTACCTGGGGAATCAAGTGGCCCATGACACTTTCTTCGTTGTCATCCCTTTCCACCCGAGGTCCAACCCAACAAGCATTCTCAAAAAGCGCGAAACCCATGTCCGGAAAAACACGGACATGAAAATGTCCGTACTTTCACGGACATCACGTTTGGCGAAAATGTTTTATACTTGTGCAGAAGGGGAAACCCGTATCTTCTGGATATGTGATGAGCCGCACAAGTGAACTTGGACGAGTTTCAAACGCCCGTCTACCTCAAGAGGTTTTTTCTTCGAAGCGTTTTAGAAAGGAGAGCATATGAAGAACCCCAGGGTTTTTGTGATTGGGATTCCTTTGGCGATTGCGATCCTCGCCGTTCTGGTTCTTCTCCCTCCGGGAGACGCTCCTGTTGATGTGCAAGATGGACACCCTTCCTCCGTATCGGTGAGTGCTGGGGCGAGCACAACGGAGGTTGTCCTGCCGGTGGAAGTCTCCGTCGCACGCCGGGGGAGGCTCGTCAAGCGAGTCCAGACGCAAGGGGTTGTGCGCGCGAGACGGGAGGTGGAGCTGATTGCGCGCGTCAGCGGCGAAGTGATCGCGGTCTTTGTCCGGAATGGAGCGTTCGTTCCTCAGGGGCATCTGTTGATCAAGCTTGATGATCGAGAGTATCGGCTTGCTTACGAGAAGGCCTCCACGGCATTGCTTGCTGCGCAGATTGAATAGTGGACGGAGGTGCGAGCGCCGTTTTCGGGATACGTAGCCGATTGCGATGCCGCAGCAGGGATGCATTTCTCCATCGCGCGACAAGCATGACGATGGAACAATTCCGGGCGCAAGCGGCGAAGGGTGTTGGTTCTCCTTCTGTACTTGGCCGTAGGAGATGAAGATAGTTGACCCTCGAGTATATGTGAGAAACGGATGGCTACAGCATTGGAGTCTTTTGCAGGTGTAGGATGAGATGGATATTGTTCATACTTATCTTGTTTCTCGGGGCCGCGTGTGAAAGCAAAAGCAGAATTGAAGTTTCTTCACAATCGACACGGGCCGCTCTCGTTGACGGTACGCCACCTTTAGGCGAACTTATTCATATCGAGCCTGTTGGAGAGGATTCTCTCATCATCTTGGATAATCGACAGAACTTACACCTTTTCTCTGAGAATAGATTCGTCAAGCTGCTCGGGAAAAAAGGAGAAGGCTCCGGTGAATATAGCCGAGTCAGCGCATTCTGCGTATATGACGGGTCAATTGTGATTTTCGACAAGTCGAAACTGAAGCTTCTTTCATTCTCACTTGGTACGAATGAATGTGAATTTGAAAAGACAGTCAGGAGCGAGGAGTTTGCGGCCCTTTCTGCTCTCGTTGTGAATGATGAGACAATGTATTTTATCAAGACCGAATTGTCTTCTGTAACACCGGACCACGAGCAAGTATTCTTCAAACTCAATTCTGACCAAACTCTCACCCCTTTGGGTCTCGCGAAGAGAAATTTGCAGGGTAGATTTCTGAGATCTCCTATTAAACTTATGACTTCAGTTAAACAGAGAGCCGGTAAGCTCTATTTTACGTTTCCCTTGTCACCAATCGTTTGGGAGTATGATGTGATAAGCCACTCCCTTTCTTCAATCACGGTCGGTCTTGAATTGCCCGATGACTCCGATCTCGCCAGCGCCGACAACCTGTCTTCTGCACTAAAGCTTGTGAACGAAAAGGTGGAACTCATCATGGGAGTCTTTCCGCTGGATCGACATTTAGCAATTGTCACAAAGCAAGGAAGGCCTCCTGATTCACAATGGAAAATTCGCTTCTATTCTTATCAAGGTGAATTCAGAGGAGAGATATGGACATCTTACTATGTGTACGACGTGCAAGAAAACTATTATGCGCATATTGAACTCTCAGGTGATATTGATGATTACCCCTACGTTGTTGTTCAGACGCCCTACCAGATTCATCCTTGACCGACGAAGTACATCATGGATTGTCTCCGCTTTAGTGATAATGGAAGCACTCTCCTGTGGAAAGAAACCTGAGATCAAGGGCATTTCGAATTCCGCGTACCGAATTGTGACAAAACAGAAACTTGCTGACGATGTCGTCGAACGGTTTGTGGAGTCACCGCCGTGTCGCTTCCTCATAGTATCTCAATTTGTTTGTCGAGCTTGTTTGGAGTATGCTCTAGCATCTATTGAGATGGATACCTCGGGCCATAAGAAACAGCTGGCCATCGTAACACTAGGCGCCAATGAATTTGAGATCGAGTCATTGAACAAAGTCTACTCCAGAAGCGGCATAAAATTCCATGGCATTGCCGGCGACTATTTCAGGGATCTTGAGTTAAATAATGAAGCACTGGCCCACGGCGCGTTTTTCGCCGCAAAGAGGATCGATGATTCCCTCCACGTATACGATGCGACTCTTGACTATAAAGAAATTGACCTGCGTACAAAAGCTGTTGTTGATTTTGTTCTTCGCTAGTTTGATCGCGAACCCAGAACTGCTGTCGCAATCTCATGTGAACCGGCACAAAACGTTGTCTGCTGGAGATATCCCATTCTTAGAGAGTTCCTATCCACCTATTGTGGCATCAAACTGTATTCTACTCAGATTCTTACATAAAACTTTGTTGATCGACATAACAACGGGCGCAGTACACCCGTTGACAATTGGAATGAGTCATTTCCCTGCTTTTCGTGATCTTGCGAATAACTACGTGGAGGGGTTAGTCAATGGGAGTCTGCTCATTCGTGAAAGGGATCAAAATTCTAACGCGGGGAGCTACCATTATGTTCTGTACTCGCTTCTGGGTTTTCCGGATAATAAGGAACTTCTTCTTGTGAGTAGTACTCCATTGCGGTGTGCTATCAGCCAGCGGCAAGAAGTTCTGTTTTCTGCGGAAGGCGGCGTCCATTCTCAGAAGCTAACGGTCTCCTTGGCAGGTAATACTGAGCAGCTGCTCATAGGCCCTGGAGACGTTCTCTTGCTTTCGATTGTGCCACCGAAGTTTACAATTCTGAGATCGGGAGGATGGAAGGGAATCATATTGTTTGATTCCGGGGGGAAGATGATAAGTATTTCCATGGATTCGCTTGGAATCACTCTGACCGAATTTGCACCTCAAGGGTACCAACTTATGGAGCGTGAAAGGAGAAAAATCCAGCCTCCTAATATCGACCCTGAGAGAGAATGGTTTAAGCGAGATTTTCTTCGCAAATACGTTATCTATAAAATTGAAGTGTTTTCAAGCTATCTTGAAATGTATATCTGGGATCTCTCGAGCAATGAATACGCTATCTACCGGTACGGGTTTCAAGCGCCAAATGTCAATCCCGCACAGAAAATCGTTGCAGGAGCATGGGGAATTGTAGGGAGAATTCGCAACTCCCACACCTACCTTTATGCTGACCTCGCGAGTGGGAAGATAAAGATGAAGAATGTTCCATAAAGACGTCTGTTTGCTGGCAGGTTTTTGCCGCGATGACTCAGGAGCGGAAGTATTCAAGCGGCGTGTCGGGATGACGATGATGCAATTCAGGACGAAGCATCGGATTGTAAAAACTGGCCGGGCAGGTAATCCGCGAGGTGCGAAGAAAAGCCGATAGATCACGGTGATATTTGCCACCTCTAAAATCACCCAACCTCTGGGATAAACCTATAAGATCAACCTCTACAGCCAAGGGAATTTTGTTGCTTCGTCTTTCTTCGGTTGTTATTCTTATACGGATTGGAAGAAAAACGTCCTTTCAGGGTCCGCAAGCGACGGTCGAAAGCGAGAAAGGTATTATCTCCTATTCGTGATTCGCGAAGGACGCGGTCATAAGTTCAACTGATTTTGACGGAGGATCAAATATGAGACGAGTATTGGTTAACCAGTCTGGAAGGTTCTCAATGTTTTTCCAACTTTTCATGGGGATCTACATCGCTTGGTACGTGCTTAATTATTCTGCACTCCATGCTCAATGGGGAGCTTGTTGCGCGGCCTATTGTAGCGGTGGCAAGTGTGGTCAGTGCATGGTTTCTAATTCTTGTGAACACTGTGACTGCAATGGTTCCTCTCCGGCATATGTCATGTGTATTTGCTGGGATAATATGGAAGAATACAGTGAGGACTGTCGCGAATGTCAGCCGTTGTAGCAAGTTGTGCATTTGTTCTCATTAAGTTGTCGCTGTGAGTGCCGTTTGCGGGTTGTTGCCGATTACCTTGCTCTGAGAATGCCAATTAACGGGACAAATTCATGAACCACGTATTCCGTCAAGGCGTCAACATGCAATCAAAAACAATTTATCCTCTCTGGGGATATCTTCTTCATTGGGTAGTTTCAGGTTATCTCATTCTCTTAATTGCTGTCGGAATTCCATTTGTTCTTTCTCCTCACACAGTGGTTGGACAATGGAGTGCATGTTGTTCCGCTTTTTGTACTGGCGGAGCCTGCGGCCAATGTTTTGTGTCAAGTTCGTGCGAGCGATGCACTTGCACAAATTGGGGAGGATCGGTTCTTTGTGTTTGCTGGGATAACAATGAATACTATTCAGAGCAGTGTGATGATTGTACACCTCATTGAGGCCGATTGCTTCGGTCGATCGTTTGGAACGCGGATGTGGGTGATCCTCCATGAGTTCATCGTTCTGATTGCAGCACCAAGATGAGACTCAACGCAGGGGGAGAATACCTCGCTCAACCAAAGTGGTTCGCTTTTTCTCGTTCGTAATCTTGTTCGCGAATGCCGTTTGAGAAATATCAAGTGATGTTACGCAGAAACATCTCTTGCTCTTTCTTGGGGATGTATCGTAAGTAAGGCCTTACAGCTCGATGAAAAGCAGAGTGTTCTTGATTTGTGGAGCGAAGGCCTCCGAAATCGTCGGCGGAGGGGAGGATGGCCTTCCCCCGTGCGTTATCCATCCTGAGGGACGAGATCTCGTTCCGATGCTCGCACTGGAATGGACGATTTCGTCGAGGCCCTCCCAATAGGATTGATTCTATGCATTTTGCACAGGACTTCCGACGCAAGATCCTTCTTGCGGTAACACTCTTTCTTGCTGCTGGAGTCATTTTCTGGTCACAAAGAGAAGCTTTGTTTGGCGCCCGTAAGACATTTCACATTTTTCGGGAAATAGAGTTCATACCGGGGAGGCAACAGGAAGTCTTTGTTGCGCCAACGAGTGTGACTGTTGCTGGCAATACCATCTATGTTGCAGACATGAAGAGGAACGAGGTAATTAAAATGGGGGACTCATTCGATATTGCCCAGATTTTCGCAAGAAAAGGGCAAGGACCCGGTGAAGTCTTGGGGCCTAGTGGTATTCGAATTGTCGGCGATAGAATCTTTATCGCAGATGCGGGGAACATGAGAATCCAAGTGCTCGATATGGAGGGAAAATATCTCCGGAGCTTCAAAGTGCAGATGTTTCCGACTGTCAGTTTCGCTGTGGATTCGCAAAAGCAGATATACATCTCAATGCCGTCTAGTGGTCGAATCGTAAGTGTTTTCGATGAGAAGGGAAAACTGATTGAATCTTTTGGTTCAACGTTGCCGGGTACACCGATTCAAAACCACGTGCACCTTGAAATTGACGAATCAGATAACATCTACGTGATTTTCCATTCTCGCCCCATCATTCGCAAATACGATCGCGAAAGAAGGTTAATATGGGAAAGAGACATCTCTGATATTCCGCACGTTCGTCGTAGACTCAATGCAATAGAGAAGGATGAGAGGAAAGCGGGCGCTCATTCACTGGTTTTCCTGACTTCGTACTTCGACGGTCAAATATATTTACTCATAAGTGGTGTGAGTCAAAAGGAGTACGACGGGGTCTTGTTTTACAAGATTCGCTCTTCCGATGGCGAGAATTCATCAGAAGTGCTTGTGAGAGCGAATGACATCATAGGAGTCCGCAGCATTGCTTTTGACAAGAATGGCAGACTTTATCTTGCGGATGCTTTCAATGGTAAGATTTATGTTGCGCGCAGCCAGGATAATGGCTGACGAAAAGGAGAGCTGATCAATCAATTGCCGGTTACATACAATATCGACACGAATTCGTCATCAAATATCATTGGCCCTTTCACTCACGCTCAATGCAGTTCAGGCATACATCATCTTTTCAGCTCAGCAGCAGGGTCAAGTATCCAATCACCAGCAGTCTCATTTACCAAATCAGCTTCAAACTATAGAGGCAGAAGCGAATCTTGTCAACGTAGACTTGAGCGAAACTATTTCTAAGCTACCTCTGACGACGAAAACAACGCGAAACCTAAGACTCGTTGCTTTGTTTTCTCCAAAAGATTGTTCCGCATGCTTGGATCTCGAGTCGGCCAAGTGGTCCTATCTCTATCAGACTTATCCTGTTGATGTCTACGGAGTGTGTATCGACTCAGCTATGGCAAGCGTTTTCCGATATCGCACAATATACAAATCGGAATTTCCAGTATTTCTTGATTCCCTTCGAGTTTTCAGCTATCTAAAACCCGCGAAGGCTCCAACAGTTCTTTTATTAAATCGCCGTAACCAAGTGATACTCAGCTATATTGCTCAGGTAGGCAATAAGCACAAGCATGAGAAATTCTATGCTCAATTGGAAAGTCTTCTCAGCACGTTATTGTAAGCGTTCGTTTTCTCTCCTGTTAAGTGACAGCCTTCCTTGAGAGCCTACCCTATCTCCTTGTCCGCTGCAATGGGATCAGCCCCTTGACAAAAACCAACCTCCGAGCTAAGCCTATAAAGTCAACCTCTACGATCAACCTCTACTGCCAAGGGAATTTGCTTGCGGATGAAAGGGGCATCAGGTAGATTTCGAATAGCGGAAAAACAGAGGTTCAATTTGTTGTCGGAATTACTGGACTGCAACATATGGTCCGGATGGCCTCTGTTGCCATCGAGGAACAAATTGCCATCCCTGCATTGACGTTATTCCGGATTAGGTTCAGAGCTCACCGTTGTTAGAGGAGACTTACCTTGTCGCTCGGCGCATTGTAGATGGGGTGCTTTGAACCAGTCGTTTTTCGGAGTTGGCTGATTCGAGGTTACCCCCCTACCTGGGCGCGCGGTCCCTCCTCCCCTTTCGCATGCCAAAACGACGTATTGCCCGCGCGCTAGTGATCGTAGGTTCTTTGCTCGCACCCATTGGTGTTTGGATGCTATTTCGCAGCGGCGGAGTCAAGGATTCTTCGGAACAAATCTCATTCCCTCAGGTTTCCTTACCAGTATATCAATCATCACTTGATGGTGAAGTTGACTTCAAGAAAGGCAGAATGGTAGTGATTGCTTTTTCTCCCACTGATTGTGAGACCTGTTTAGAGGTATTAACCCTGTTAAATGAAATGCACAATAATAATCAGAATGCCTTGCCAATAGTTGGTATTATTGGTTCGCCATACAGGCAGGCAGTAGCCAAGATTCAAGAAAGGTATGGTTTGAGTTTTCCAATTCTGTATGATAGGCTGAGTAGCGTGAGAAACTCGCTGACCGATGAACCGAAGCCGCTCCTCATGTTACTGTCAGACGGGATGATCGAGAAACGGGCGCTTGTGGGAGCGCCAGAAAGTGTCCACGAGGTGAAAAGCATCCTGGCGGTTCTTGTGTCAAACTGAATCGTAACGAACAGACATGAACAGAGTAATTCTCCTGCTGTCGATTGCGTGTTTCCTCCTGCCGGGATGCAAATCTCGTAACACCGAGACATCGAAGTCTGCCGTCAACGAGGATTCTGCTCGCGTTGGAAGCCTCACAACAAAAGGCGAGAGGATAGATTTGAACGTAGTGCGTCAGGTGAGGTTGGATACTGACGGTGCCGGCTTCATGGTTCGCTTTCACAACCTTGTGTATCGTGATAAGCGCTTCTACGCCGTGGGTACGGCACATCCGGAAGTGTACGTGTATGATGAATCGGGCAATTTTCTGAAAACGATCCCGATCGTGCCAACGCCGAGGTCAGGTTGTTCGTTTCTCAATATCGCCAGAGGCACAGATGGAAACTTATGGATAAAAGATATCGGTTCGTCCGAGATTCTGGAAATAGACTCCATGGGTCATGTCGTATCGCGTATTTCAGCACGGAGCTTGCCCGAAAAAATAGCAATAAGCCCTGCAGGGTTAGAGATTGTTGAAACTCCGACGGGAATGCTTATCTTTACCACAGTCTACGAGGAAGCAATAGAATTGTCCAACTTTCTCTCTGAGACATTGATACTTGGCTGCTTTGACAAGAGTGGTAAACTCGTAAGAATGTTTGCCAGGCATCATCCGGCTATCGCCGAATTCGGACTCTTTACTTTGCAGTCATCAACATTCGCGATCTATGATGAAGAGATCTATCTGGTCGAGGAAGCGCTACCGTATGTGCGTGTTTACTCGTTCGATGGGGAGCTTCAACGCAGCTTTGGGGCGAAAAGTCCGCGTCATCGGCCCTTGGCGAAGGAAACACCTCAAGCCTCAGTCAAACAGGCCGTTCAATTTATCAATAGTCGTACGCGATATGTGAGAGTGAAGATTGCAACAGTTCGTGGCTACGAATTACCTCTTCTCGTTGTGTACTACACCCACGCCTTGCTCACGGAAGAGAACTTGTCAAGGGAATACTATGATGTTGAACGAGAACACTTTCTGGCAGTTTACACCCTAGAGGGTGAGCTTTTGGAGAACGACATACAAATTCCAGGTGAGCTCCTTGATGTAGAAGGTACATCCACTCTTGTTCTCTTGCTCAGTAATAGACCTGACAATCGAGTGATCAGCCTTGGTTCACTGGCACTGAACACGCAAGGAGGAGAATGAAGAGCTGTGAAAAGGTTCCTCCTTCAGACTTCCAGGACATATCCCGGTTTATGCAAAACACGTGTGCTGACCATTTTCTGTCTGGTCATTCTCGTCGCTTGGACTTTGGATGGATGCAAATCGAAACCGGTGTCATTCCACTTTGAAAAAGTGCGCGAGATTTCTATTACACTCGATGAGCATGAAACCGTCTGCAATGTATATGACCTTGCAGTCGATAACGAATGGTACATGTATCTTGCTGACCGGACATGCCATGCCGTGTGGGTGCTTGACGAGCGCGGTACAAAGTTTGCTCGTATCGGCGGCAAAGGGGGTAGTGGCCCTGGAGAGTTGGGGGCACCAACGAGCGTTGCCCTGCTCGGTGATACGGTAGCCATCTTAGAAGCAGCCAACCATCGGGTGTCCTTTTTTTCCCGCAGCGGTACGTACCTGTATTCCTTCCGGCTGAAAGAGACTGGTCAACCGAGTGGTATAGAGGTTGGCCCACACGGCATCTTGATCGTGAGCGAGTCCATCGGTTTGCGGAATTTTGATTTCTATTCGCTCGACGGTCGTCTACTGAGAGGGAGTAACATCAAAACAACCTCGCCAATACTCCTGCCTGTCCGTCTCCCGGGTGGTCACATGTCACTCACCTCCGATGGTGAAATACTTTTCTCCTTTATACGAGAATACGATGTGATTCGAATCAATTGGAATGGAGAAGTGCTGGCGAGGTATCGCGCAGAAGCTCCGGGTTATCAGCCTCCCGCTCTCAACTCACTTGAAGAGTCAACAAAGCAGCAACATTTTTCGATTGTCGGTCTTCCACTCCAGATAGATGATGTGATAGTGGTCCAGTGGTTCCGAAGAAGCGTTCATCCGAATGACAAGGAGAACGTCCAGATAGAGCGTTATGCTGATGTGTTTACGGTTGAGGGGGAACCCCTGCAACTCGCGATTCCGCTTCCACACATCTTTCTGTCCGTTCGTGACGAGTACATCTTTGGTATCAACGTTGAGCCAATAGGTTCCGGCGCCTTCAATCCTTCCATTGTGGTTTACCGAATAGTACGCAAGTGAACAAGCGAAACAACGAGCGACGTGGAATTAGTCGGCTCGATTTTCCTGCTCTTGCGACGGTGGGTGGGGCACGTCTACAAAACGTGTTTCTTCCTCTTGGGAATATTCTCGATTGTGTTGATGACACTCCCCTTACGCGGCATTGAAGTGCCCTTCTGTGGCTGTTTCGGCTCGCTTCTTCCCAGCGGTTCTCTTACCACAACAATAAAACGACGCGAATCCCGTCATCCCTTTCCACCCGAGGTCCAACCCAACAAGCATTCTCAAAAAGCGCGAAACCCATGTCCGGAAAAACACGGACATGAAAATGTCCGTACTTTCACGGATATCAAGTTTGGCGAAAATGTTTTATACTTGTGCAGAATTAGAAAGGAGAGCATATGAAGAACCCCAGGGTTTTTGTGATTGGGATTCCTTTGACGATTGCGATCCTCGCCGTTGTGGTTCTTCTCCCTCCGGGAGACGCTCCCGTTGATGGGCAAGAGGGACAAGCTTCCTCCGTATCGGTGAGTGCTGGGGCGAGCACAACGGAGGTGGTTCTGCCGGTGGAAGTCTCCGTTGCACGCCGGGGGAGGCTCGTCAAGCGAGTCCAGACGCAAGGGATTGTGCGCGCGAGACGGGAGGTGGAGCTGATTGCGCGCGTCAGCGGCGAAGTGATCGCGGTCTTTGTCCGGAATGGAGCGTTCGTTCCTCAGGGGCATCTGTTGATCAAGCTTGATGATCGAGAGTATCGGCTTGC
>JBGFRO010000023.1:0-151090 GCA_041695085.1 Bacteroidota bacterium
CGGCATTCTCGAACCGACCGGCTCGCAAGACGATGCGGTTGTCTTCATCGATCTGAAAACGGCTCAGCGACTCTTTGGCAAACCGGATGAAGTGAGTCTTATCGAGGTTGCCGCACTGTGTTACGACTGCCCGATTGAAGAAATCGTCCGCCAGACATCGGAGAAGTTGCCGGGGGCCAAGGTGATGGCCATCCGCCAGACCATCGAATCGAAAATGGAAGCAATGCACCGCTTCGAACATTTCTCTTACGGGATTTCGGCAGTCATCGTCCTTGTCGCCGCGCTGATTGTGATGACGAATATGACCGCTTCGGTGAACGAGCGGACGCGTGAGATTGGTGTCTTCCGTGCAATCGGGTTCCGCCGGACGCATATTATGAAGATTATACTTATCGAGGCTTTCTTGACAAGCTTCCTTGCCGGCATTATGGGATACAGCGTGGGACTCGTCGTATCGAGACTCGTTATACCAATGCTCACGATGAATGGCAATGGAGAAATTTCGCCGAACTATGTGCTGTTGGGATTCTCGGTTGCTCTCGCGGTACTTGTCGGCCTGCTCTCGAGCATCTACCCGGCCTACAAAGCATCTCGGCTCGACCCAACAGTGGCATTGAAAGCATTATGAGCACATCCAGAACTCAAAGGCCAATGAAAACGGAAGAATCCTTCATACACGCATTGAACTACAAATGGCTTACGCCACTCTACGATCCTCTTGTCGCGTTCACAATCAGAGAATCGACGTTCAAACCCCATCTCGTTAAGCAAGCAGCTATTCTCGATGGTCACAACGTGCTCGACGTCGGTTGCGGCACAGCAACGTTGACCTTGCTCATCAAACAAATGCATCCTGCTGCCGAAGTGTCCGGTATTGACGCTGATCCAGAAATCTTGGAACGGGCGCGGCAGAAATCCAAGCAGACCGGTTTGCCGATTACGCTCGATCAAGGGATGTCCTATCAACTTCCGTATCCCGACGGAAATTTCGACCGGGTTCTTTCAAGTTTGCTGTTTCATCACTTGACACGAAAGCGGAAGCTCGACACTCTCAAAGAAATTCATCGAGTCCTGCGGCCGGAAGGTGAACTCCATGTAGCTGATTGGGGGAAGGCATCCAACAAAGCAATGCGCGCTGCGTTTCTCCTCGTGCAAATGCTCGATGGCTTTAAAACGACAATGGACAATGTGCGCGGGCTGCTTCCTGTTCTGATGGAAGAGGCAGGTTTTGTCGAGGTCCAAGAAACAACACGTTTCGTGACTGTTTTTGGGACACTCTCGCTCTACAGAGCCCGAAAAAAATCACGAGCCGCAATTTAAAAGAAACAAAACTGAAAAGGAACCAGAAATGACAACATTATCCGCTAAATCTTCAAGCACAGCTGCACTCCTTCTGCTCTTAGCTCTCTCACCAGCATCCGCTCAAGTTAACGGTGCGGGAAATCCTCAACGCACTGATGCAGTCACTATCCATCACTTTCCTCATCCATTGAATGCCACGATGGGTATGCCTGATCCTGTCGGAAGTTACAACATCAGGCTCAATGGTTTCCGGGAAGTGAAAGATGGCGATGGCAAGTACGATGTGAGCGGGCATCTCAGCTATGGGATGTTCGATTGGGGCGGCATTCACCTCCGCAGCTTGGGAGTGAGAAGCACGCCGTTCACGGAAATCATCGGAATGGTAGGCCTCTGGCGGAATGAAGAGCGTTCTCAAGGAATTTCACTGCTCGGTATCGTTGGCGTACCGACGGGCAGGAAAGACGGCGAAGCCCATCACGGCTTATCGTATCTCGCTGGTTTCACAGGGAGGATTGCTGTGCCGGAGGCGATAACAAACGATATTATCCTCCATTACGACTTCACGGCAAAGCACTATATAGCCGAGACCGGAAGCGTCGTGAAACTGTGGCCCAACCTGTTTGTGACACTCGACGCACGAGGCACATTCGGAAACGTACGTCCGGATATTTCTCTTCTCTCCTCAATGAAATTCCAGGTGTCGCCTGGGATTTTCCTCGCACTCGGCTACCACACACCAGTTACTAGCGCAAAAACATTCACGCACCAGATTTTTGCTCAACTTGAAATTGGGAGTCATTGATATGAGTCTGATTCAGATCGAGAATCTTCACAAAGTCTATAACACCAGCAGCGATCATGTCCACGCTCTTCAGGGAGTAACACTCGATATCGAACAAGGCGAGTTTGTTGCAGTGATGGGACCCTCCGGTTCCGGCAAAAGTACCTTGCTCTCCGTTCTCGGCGGACTGAGTCACCCAACTGAGGGAAATATTGTGGTCGACGGAATTGATGTCTATGCTCTTTCCGTTGAGCAGCGTGCAGATTTCCGGCGGGAATATTTGGGATTTGTTTTTCAGTCCTTCCAGCTTCTTCCCTATCTCACGATTATGGAAAACGTGATGCTTCCCCTTTCCATCACATCGTTATCAAAAGCTGAAAAAGGAAGAAGGGCTATCGACATCATAGAACGAGTCGGGTTGCGGTCGAAAGCGCTCCGTTTGCCGGACGAATTAAGCGGCGGGGAGCAGCAGCGCGTTGCCATCGCCCGCGCGCTCGTAAACCAACCGCCAATCATCCTTGCTGACGAACCAACAGGGAATCTCGATACTGCCACGAGCGAGGGGATTATGGAGCTTCTTCAGAAGCTGAACGATGACGGCCATACCTGCATCATCGTGACTCACAATCCGGAGAACATCAAGTATGTCGATCGCTGCATCCACTTGCGCGACGGAAAGCTTCTGAAGGACGAGATAGCAGTACCACAGCATTATCAACCAGTATGAAGTGAGCAAAAGGACTGTTCTATTGTTTGAGATCGAATCGGGACTTACCGTTTGGGAAATTCTGACATTCATCTTGTTGATTGTCATTCTTCGTCTGTATGCGTGGAGGCCTCTTCTTCTAGCTCTCAACAAACGCGAGGCGGCGATACGTCAATCAATAGAATCTGCTGAGGAAGCAAAACGCGACGCAGAGAAGGTTTTGGAAGAAGCCCGGTATGCTCTCTCACAGTTCGACAGGGAACGCGAGAGAATAAGGCTGCGGGGGTATGCATTCTCTGATCAACTGAAGGTTACTGCTTCAACGGCAGCGGCAAGCGAGGCTGAACGCATACTCGACGAAAACCGTAAAGAGATCCAACGTGTAAAGGAAAAAGCAATCCAACAACTGCGCGCCGAGGTAGGCGGGCTCGTTGTTGATGCGGCTGCCCTCATTATTGACCACGCCATGGATGCCGCAAGGCACCGCAAGCTCATAGAGTCTGTGCTGGTGTCTCTGCCGGTTGATGGTATTGCCAAAGAGGAAAGCGTACAGGCGTAGATGTTTTTCCTACCACTCTTACGTTGGAGCGAGCTTGCGGTGTATTTCCAACTGACCCGCCAACGGTGAGAGATGCACCGACGGCGCTGAGCGACTTGGACCTGTGACTGGACTGTCCGGACTACGTGGCAAAGGAAGCGTGGTCGTCACACATCCACCTCAACCACATCCCGTCGGTTCTTGCGCTTCATATGGTCGGGGATGGACTGCAGTATGGATTCACGCAGCGCGTCGAGAAACTTCTTCTTCACGAAGTTCCGATGGGTTACCAGGCTCACTTCGCGCACGGGAACCGGCGGCTTGAAGTGCCGCACCATCTTCATCTGCCGCGCGCTCAGATCCCGCACCGCAAGCTCGGGTAATATCGTGATGCCGTTTCGTGTCTCTACTAACTTCTTCAGCGTTTCGACACTTCCTGCCTCATATTGAAAATTGTTTCCTTCTCTGATACGCGTCTTCAGCTCGCACAGGTGCATGATCTGGGAGCGCAAGCAATGTCCTTCCTCAAGAAGCCACAGATGGCGCACGTCAATGTCGTCAGCGAGAACATAGCGCTTTTTGTAGGCCGCTTCGTCGGGTGAGACGTACACCACAAACTCTTCGTAGAACAGCGGATGCTCGGTAATGCCGTTGACGTCCAAGGGCGTGACGAGCAGTCCGGCATCCAGGAGGTTCTTCTTCAGTTTCTCCACGATCACGTCCGTCGTCAGTTCGGTGACGTTGAGACGAATCCCCTGAAACCGATTGAGAAAGTTCTTGAGAAACAACGGAAGAAGATACGGTGCGAGAGTGGGAATAATGCCCACTTTCAGTTCGCCTACCAATTCCCCCTTCTTTTCGTGGGCAAGGGCCACCAACCCCTCCGCTTCTCTGAGAATCTCCCTCGCCTGAGCAATGATCGCTGCGCCCTCCTCCGTCGGCACAACCGGTGTCTTGCTCCGGTCGAAGATGCGCACTCCTAACTCCTGCTCTAGCTTTTGAATCTGCATGCTGAGCGTTGGCTGCGTGACGAAACACTTCTCCGCCGCGGTCGCAAAGTGCCGCCACGTGTCGACGGCGACAACGTACTGGAGTTGAATGAGGGTCATAGTGATTGGAAGATAGCTTTCTTCTATCACTGCATCAAGATTATCAATTGGATTTATGACGTGTGGCGCCGTATATTCGGAGCAATCAGACGCACATTCTTGATGCTATCAAAAAAGGAGATACACCTATGTCAGCCGAATCGAAATGCCCGTTTCATCATCCCGCTGCTGCGGGAAGCGTGAAGACCAACAGCGAATGGTGGCCGACCCAGCTCAACCTGAAAATCCTGCGCCAGAATTCGCCGCTCTCCAACCCGATGGGGAAGGAATTCAACTATGCGAAAGAGTTCAACAGTCTTGATCTTGCTGAAATCAAACAAGACCTGGCGGCGTTGATGACCCAGTCGCAGGACTGGTGGCCGGCGGATTTCGGTCACTACGGACCGCTCCTGATCCGCATGGCCTGGCACAGCGCCGGAACCTACCGCATCGGTGACGGTCGCGGCGGGGCCGGTTCAGGACAGCAGCGCTTCGCTCCCATCAACAGTTGGCCCGACAACGCTAACCTCGACAAAGCGCGCAGACTCGTTTGGCCCATCAAACAAAAGTACGGCCACAAAATCTCCTGGGCCGACCTGATGATCCTTGCCGGCAATGTGGCGCTGGAATCAATGGGTTTCAAGACATTCGGCTTCGGCGGTGGTCGAGTGGATGCGTGGGAACCAGACGAGTCTGTGTACTGGGGACCGGAAGGCCAGTGGCTCGAAGACAAGCGCTACTCGGGCGACCGACAACTGGAGAACCCACTCGCTGCCGTGCAAATGGGATTGATCTATGTAAATCCGGAAGGCCCTAACGGTAACCCCGATCCGGTTGCCGCGGCGCGGGACATCCGGGAGACTTTCCGACGCATGGGAATGAATGACGTCGAGACGGTGGCGCTCATCGCCGGCGGTCACAGCTTCGGCAAGGCACACGGTGCAGGCCCCGCTACGTATGTTGGACCTGAACCCGAAGCAGCCCCCATCGAGGCCCAAGGGCTTGGATGGATCAGCAGCTATGGTACCGGAAAAGGGGCCGACACCATTACTGGTGGCCCGGAAGTAACCTGGACAACAACCCCGACGAAATGGAGCAACAACTTTTTTGAGAATCTGTTCGGCTATGAGTATGAACTGACGAAAAGTCCGGCCGGCGCGTATCAATGGGTGGCCAAGAACGCACCGGCAATCATTCCCGATGCGCACGATCCGACTAAAAAGCATCCTCCAACGATGTTGACGACGGATCTCTCACTTCGCTATGATCCGGTCTACGAAAAAATCTCACGCCAGTTTTACGAGAACCCGGATGAATTTGCCGACGCCTTTGCGCGTGCCTGGTTCAAACTCACGCACCGCGACATGGGACCGCGCGCACGCTACCTTGGCCCGGAAGTTCCTACCGAAGAACTGATCTGGCAAGACCCCATCCCTGCGATCAATCACAAATTGATTGATGCGAAGGACATTCCTGAGCTGAAAAGGAGAGTGCTCGCTTCGGGGCTGACGGTTTCCGAGTTGGTGTACACGGCGTGGTCGTCTGCCTCGACCTTCCGCGGCTCGGATAAGCGCGGCGGCGCCAACGGTGCGCGCATACGGCTTGTACCGCAAAAGGACTGGGAGGTCAACCAGCCGAAGCAACTGGGGAACGTGTTGAAGACTCTGGAAGGCATCCAGAGCGAGTTCAATCGAGCGCAAAAGGACGATAAACGGGTATCGCTCGCTGATTTGATCGTGCTTGCCGGCTGTGCTGCGGTCGAACAGGCAGCGAAGAACGCCGGCTACGATGTGACAGTGCCCTTCACACCGGGCCGCATGGATGCTGTGCAGGAGCAGACGGACGTCGAGTCTTTTGCCGTACTCGAGCCGTTCGCCGATGGATTCCGCAATTATCTGAAAGCACAATCCACCGTACCCTCCGAGTTTCTCTTGGCGGACAAAGCGCAATTGCTGACGCTCACCGCACCGGAGATGACGGTGCTGGTGGGCGGGATGCGCGTGCTGGGCGCCAACTACGGGGGTGCATCTCACGGCGTGTTCACCAAACGACGGGGTGTATTAAGCAACGATTTTTTCGTGAACCTGCTCGATATGAGCACGGAGTGGAAGCCTGTGACGGAGGAAAAAGAGCTGTTCGAAGGTCGAGATCGTAAAACAGGTGTACGCAAGTGGACTGCCACACGGGTTGATCTGATCTTCGGTTCCAATTCGGAGCTACGAGCGCTCGCGGAAGTTTATGGGAGCAGCGATGCGGAGGAGAAGTTTGTGCGCGATTTCGCAGCTGCCTGGAACAAGGTGATGAACCTCGATCGCTTCGATCTGGTCGCTCATTCTATCTAACCAACATTGGGTCGTGTGGGGAGTGATGTTGATTGACGTTGACGTGGCGAACTGTTCGAGATGTCGCGGACCTAAGAATATGCCCTCGCTGATCAACTGAAGGTTACTGTTTCATCGGTACCGGCAAGCGAGGCTGAACGCATACTCGACGAAAACCGTAAAGAGATCCAACGTGTGAAGGAAAAAGCAATCCAACAACCGCGCGCCGAGGTAGGCGGGCTCGTCATTGACGCTGCTGCCCTCATTATTGACCACACAATGGATGCCGTAAAGCACCGCAAGCTCATAGAATTTGTGCTGGAGTCTCTGGCGGTCGATGGTATTCCGAGGGAGGAAAACATAGAAGTATAAATGTTTCTGCAAAGCTTGCCGTTGAGCAGGAACTTTCTTACCTTCCTTACAGTTCCTTTTGGGTGATGAAACTCCTCTCACATAATAAACCTCTTCTGGCGGCTTCTGTCTTCTTTCTTGCTGTCGCTACATTAGGCGTCACGGTGGAGTTACACCATTGCCACGGAATGGGAGGTAGATTCAGCACCAGTGCCTGCGAAATGTCGGCAGCCCAAACTTGTTCAATGCACAGTAGTGCCCCCCGGCTGACTGACCAAGGAACATGCTGCGAAAGCCATATCTTTACGCTCACCTCAGACGATCCATTCACCCCATCAATTCAGAAACTTGATCTGTATCAAGCCGCGAAGATTTTAAGCCCGGCTTTCTCACTACTCTACGAAAGTGTCCCATACATAAAGATTTCTTATCCCCTCAAATTTCTCCCACATTCGCCCCCGCTCGTTTTGGCGGAACATATCGAGCTTCTCAACTCCAATCTCCTGATTTAACCCCTTCCGATTTCGACGAGGCGTTCGTCCCTAAGGGTGAGGTGTTTCATTCCCAAAGTCAAGGCACCTGTATTTGACGGGGACCTGGTAGTTACGCCTGGCCGCGAAATCATTTTCTTTCTCTCTGCTTAGTTGTCGAAAAGGGTATATTGCTTGCGAAACTCTTGCAGAACGAACTTCGCGTAATCCTCTTTTACCGGGCATTGTGCCCAGAGCGCGTTTTGAATGACAACAGCCGAACGGAGCTATCAAGAATAACACTGACCAGATTAACAGAAACGAGCCTGATATGATGCATGTAAAACATCTCCACATCGGCACTTTGCTGCTGCTGATAAGTGGTTGCGCCTCAACCTATGAACTTTCTCCTCCACCACCCAACCACCCGGCAAATCCAAATCTCGTGGAGCCGGCATACGAACGTTCCACAACACTGGCAGAGGCCGATTCGGTTGATCCACGTCCCGCCAAATCGCTCCAGTGGACACAACCAAAGGATATGCCCACTGACCATCAGCAACACTCTGCGGAGAAGAAACCTGATCCTCAGATCAAGGACACACACGAGATGTTGCCACATGATTTTGAAGGTCAGCTCACAGAAGTTCTGAAGGCGTACTTCGAAACTGTCGATGCTCTCGCGGCCGATGATTTCCCGGCTGCCACAACGAAGATGGAACTCATGCAGACTCGGTTGAAACAGGCAGATCCGAAATTGTTAGAAGAAATAAAGCGTGAGCAATGGCGTCAGACGAATGAAGCCATAAGCAACGCAGTTCAAAGGGCTATTGACGCTCCGGTTCTTGAGGCAGCACGGACCGCCTTCGAGTCGATTTCTGCGCAAATCGAGAAAACAGTTCGCGCGTTTGGGAGCGGTAACCTCGCTCCTGTGTACGTTCTTCACTGCCCAATGGCATTCGGAAACCGGGGGTCGCAGTGGCTTCAAACATACGAACAAGTAAATAACCCTTACTATGGCACAAGAATGCTGCGTTGTGGTTCCGTGAGGGACACTCTCGTACGCGTTCAGCAAGACAACAAGCACAATCGTGACCACTAAAAGGCGAGGGCTGCATGTTCACAATTTCCCAAAACAAACTATCATTCGTTGTGCTGGTCGGGATCACCGCGGTGATCGCGGCTGGCTGTGCCAGTACTTCACCCGAAGTCGCCTTCGAACAAGTCCAGGCTGATATGAAAAAGCGTGGGGTTGACAGTGTCTATTGGTACACTGGACGGGGAGAGGATCGGCAAGTTGCAAATGTGATTGACCAATGGCTGAAAGAAGAGTTAACCCTCGACAGGGCTGTGCAGATAGCGTTCTTGAATAATCGGCGCCTGCAAGCTGTCTATCAGAGTCTGGGCATCGCGCAAGCAGACTTAGTGCAGGCGGGATTACTGAGCAATCCGGTGTTCGGCGGAGATTATCTCTCTCCCGTGGGAACAAGCCCCGTTTCGGTTGGATTGAGGGTGACACAGAGCTTTCTGGAGATTTTCTATATCCCGATGCGTAGGCGAATCGCCGAATCGCTCCTCGAGGAAGCGAAACTTTCCGTAACTCGAACTGTATTCGACGTGGAATATGAGACACGGGTCATGTTCTACCGGGTTCAGGCAAATGCTCAGCTTGTCGAAATGTTTGAGCAGGTCGTTCTTGCTACCGAATCTGGATACGACTTCGCTCGCCGTTTGCATGCTGCGGGCAACATCACGGACTTAGAATTCAATCAGCAGCGGGATTTGTTCGAGCAGGCTCGCATCGATCAGCGCCGGGCCGAGCAAAACCTCATTCATTCCCGTGAACGACTAAATCAATTACTGGGACTTTATGGAGAACAAATACATTGGAACATAGTAGGTCGCCTTCCGGAGCTTCCCGAAGAAGAAATCAATCTGGATCGATTGGAGTCACGCGTTATTGAACAAAGCCTGGATCTTGTAATGGCGGCACAACGGATCACAACAGCCGGTCGGCTCCTTGGATATACTGAAGCCACTGCTCTTATACCGTGGTTGGATGTTGGTGCAGAAGTGGAGCGAGATGGTGACTGGTCAGCCGGTCCTCGGTGGTCGCTTCCATTCCCTCTCTTCGATCAAGGGAGAGCTCGTATTGCACGCAGCCTGGCGGAACTGCGTCAGGATCAAGAGTATTACACCGCTTTTGCTGTAGAAATACGTTCGATCGCGCGTGAATACCGCACCCATCTCGAGGCAGCCAGAGAGTTAGTTCGTCACTATCGGCTGGTTCTTTTGCCACTGCGCGAGCGAATTACCAATGAGACCCAACTGCAGTACAACGCCATGCAGGTGGGACTGTTCGAGCTTTTGCGTGCCCGTGAACGACAAATCGAGGCCGGCAGCGCGTACATCCAGGCATTATACGACTATTGGTCTGTACGAGCGGCTCTCGAGATATTAGTTCGAGGGCGGGTACCAAGACCATTCGAGACAATCGGGGGACCTGTTCCCTTCCGTGGTGCACATTAAGATGAAGGAGATTAGACAATGAAAATCTCAAGAAGAAAAATGATACTCACCGGCGGTGCTGCTCTCGCTGGCAGCGCGTTCCTGCACTCAGCGGAGAAGGTTCAGGCGAAGGAGGTCCTTCAGTCGGAACGACGGAGCGCCCGGCCTGTATGGGAACAACCACCACTTGCGCCGGGTAAAGACTACACGCCCGTTGTCACACCCAATAATACATCCCTGGAGTATCGAATCGTTAACGGCGTCAAGGTTTATCACTTGATTGCCGAGCCAGTGCGCCATGAGTTTGCACCTGGACTTCAAGCGAACTGCTGGGGATATAACGGTCGGGTTCATGGACCAACCATTGAAGCTGTCGAGGGCGACCGCGTGAGGATTTACGTAACCAATCGCCTACCTGCACCAACGACAATTCATTGGCACGGTGCCTTGTTGCCGAGCGGAATGGATGGTGTCGGTGGGCTCAACCAGCGTGTCATTCGCCCGGGTGAAACGTTCAAATATGAATGGACATTCCACCAGCATGGCACCCTCATCTACCATTCGCACCACGACGAGATGACACAAATGGCAATGGGGCTGATGGGGATGCTCGTCATTCATCCACGTAATCCGCGCACAATCCCAAAAGTGGAGCGCGATTTTGCGTTGCTGCTGAGTGAATGGTTCATCCGTCCCGGCACGGAGCGGCCCGATCCCAACGTCATGGAAGGCTTCAATATTCTGACCTTCAATGCCAAAGCATTCCCCGGAACTTCCCCGTTAATCGTGCGACGAGGTGATCGCGTACGAATTCGCATTGGCAATCTCAGCGCCATGAGTCACCACTCAATCCACCTTCATGGACACTTCTTCCGCATCGCTGAGACCGACGGGGGGCGTATCCCCGACAGTGCGCAGTGGCCCGAAACAACAGTGATTGTACCTGTTGGCTCGACACGAACCATAGAGTTTGTCGCCGATAATCCAGGTGATTGGGCTATGCATTGCCACATGACTCATCATGTTATGAATCAAATGGGCCACGGTATCCCGAATCTGGTGGGTATGGACACGCGCGGGCTGGATCAGCGAGTCCAGAAACTTCTCCCCACGTATATGACCATGGGCGATCGCGGTATGGATGACCACGGTGAGCACGTCGAAATGGGGCATATGCCTGTTCCCAAGAATAGCATTCCTATGGTTGGCTCTTGGGGACCGCACGACTACATCACCATGGGCGGGATGTTCACTATTCTCAAGGTGCGCGCACGTTTAGCGAGTTACGACAAAGACCCCGGTTGGTACCAAAATCCAGTCGGCACCCAGTCAATGCACGCAACGGCCGAAGAGTTGCGTCGTGATGGGATTAGAATGTAATATGGAATTCTCAATTACTGGCCTTTTCTGACCACCCATAGGGAAGATACCTCATGCCAAGATTCTTGAAGTGGTCAGCAAGCATTCTTGTTGTCATCTTCTTGGGGGTTCAGTTCGTTCCAGTTGAGCGAACGAACCCGCCTGTCGATTCGACCATGAGGTTCCAAGCGCGAGTAAACGTTCCCGCGCACATTGACGGCATCATCCGACGCTCATGTTACGATTGTCATTCGCACGAAACTCAATGGCCATGGTACTCATATGTTGCACCCGCATCATGGCTCGTAACCACCGACGTCAAGAACGGCCGCAGAATGCTTAATTTCTCAGATTGGAGTTACGATAGGTTCCGCAGCGTGGGTCGGCTTGACCAGATGGCACAAGAGGTCCATCAGGGCCGCATGCCGCCGCCGCAGTATCTCATGATGCATCCCCATGCAAAATTGTCCGAGGCAGAAAAAACCTCGATTATCAACTGGGTGGAAGTTGTGCGGGAGGAGATCATGTATCCTCCAAAGGAAATGGATACAACCGCAAAAAAATAGACATGAAACTCGGCCGGAATAAATCTCGCTCATGGCATCCAGCGCTTGTTGCGTTGCTGATCATCGTGCCAATACTTGCGTTTTACGCCCTGGTGGAGATCCTTCGAGGTCCACCGGTTCATGTCAGAGACCGATTAGCCGAAGTCTTCAGCGAAGATTCTCTCATGGAGGAGAAAACACTGGAGATCGCATCGAAATTTATTTGCTCTTGCGGCTCCTGCGGCGAACTTCCTCTTGAGAGCTGTCCATGCCATCGTGCGGCTGAAGAGCGACAGTTCATAAGAGCGTCATTACAAGAGGGGTTGAACGATTCAACAATCATTCTTCAACTGATACAGCGGTTTGGATGGCTAAAACGGGAGTACGAACAAGTGTATCAACCACAGTCCGCTGTAAAATAAACCAATTCACTCAACTTATTTAGGAGAAACCGGTATGAATCGCGTCAAATGGATGAGCGGGACTTTGTTGATGTGCTTTTTGGCCTTGAGTGTCCCTATGCAAGCACAGGAAAAGCAGAAGGACGAGAAGGCCACACATCAGCACCAGGAACAGGATGTCTACACATGCGAAATGCACCCGGAAGTAAAGTCCGATAAACCCGGCAAGTGCCCAAAATGTGGGATGAATCTGACGAAGTTATCGTCTGCCGAGAGCAACGTGGCAGAGGGTCAGAACCAGCAGAAAGTCAGTGCAGCTGAAAACATCAAAGAAGCAAAGCGACTTCTGTTTGTTGCAAAAGGACAATTAGCACGGGAGGGAAGATACAACTGCTGCATTGAAGTTCCCTGCAACCAATGTGCGATGGACCACCAGAGCTGTCCCTGCTATGAGGATCTGAAAAACGGAAAGCCTGTGTGCAATGAATGCTACGGCGGCTGGCAGCGGGGCGAGGGGAAGGACAAAAAGATCGACCCCAAGAAAGTGAAAACAAACTTCAGTGATCATAAACACTAAGGAACTATCGAAGCGGAGGGCAATTCACACCGAAGCACTGGTGGTGCCTCCCTCACCGGTGCTTTATACATGCTGGCCCGCCAGGACTGCTTGCCGGGGCAGCAGAAAGGAGGAGTCAGAATTGCCCTCGCTTCTTTTTTCAAAGGTTTGTACCATCACAAAGCACATTGAATTGAAACTTTCGAAAGGAGTTTATTCTATGGGATCAAGAAGGCTGTTCCTAATGATTTATGCCGCCATCGTTTTGATGGCGACGCAAAGCTTCGCTCACGATGCCTGGCTTGCAGCAAAATGGAACTCCAGCAAAACCAGTATTCTGATTTCACCCCTTGTTGCCGAGAAGTTTCCCGACGGCCAGCCAATCAAAGATTGGAGCCGCTTCATCGATCCCTCCGTGTATGTTCTCGGCGGCAGAATGTCGTCACTCAAAGGCGATCCATCAGACTCAACCATCCTGGGAACAGCTCCTCCTGCTTCTCATCTCATAGCTACCGCGGGTGTGAAGCAGCGAGAGATCAAACTCAAGCGCGATTTAGCGCAACTCGTTCTTACCGAGGAGTTCGGGCTTACAAAAGAAGAGGCATTCACCTATCTCACACCGGGCGTGGAGGAGTTTCACGAAACCTACAGCCGCTTCTTGAAAACGGTCGTGTCTGTCGGCGGTGTGAAACCATCACCAAGAGATTCCGCTGTTGGACTCCCTTTGGAACTGGTATTGGTTTCCTGGGAACATGCGGCGCAGGGGAAAACGGCGGTTCGCTTCCGTGTTCTCGACAAAGGGAGAGCCGTTGCCAACGCCCCGGTTCGCGTTCTGCAACATGGCAAAACTACGATGGTTCGGACGGGATCGAACGGCGAGGCACGAGCCGAAATCGACACGAGCCTGCCAGTCCTGTTCGCCTATATCAAAGTCACGAAAGTCAGTGACACGCAATTGAATTCACTTTGGACGAATTTGGCAATCTATCATTTGGAGAGATAGTTCAAACTGGGCTCTACGCCTGCAAGATTCCTCTGGCCCGGCTTTCTTCTTTTTTCAGGATTCTTTCTGTCACCCAATATCTTGTTGCATCACGGACTGGACAAAATCGGCAGCGTCTTGAATACAACAATGGAAGACCCCCAACAACGCCAGCATCTCTTAATGGCGTTGCTGCTCTTCATTGCAGGGAGTGTTGAAGTTCTTTTGAGGGCTGAGAGACTTAGGTCAAAAGGTTGGCGATTCGTCTGGCCGGCAGCCCTGACGACGATCGGCGTTCTCTTTCTTGTGTATACACAGCACGCACGAAGCCGCGATGTGGGCGTAATAGTGCATCGCTAGTGCCACTTCTAAAAAGAAATCTTGTGCCTTCTTCTAAAACTTATCAAACAAGGCAGTAGTGCCGCTCCAATTTGCACAGTTTTATGTCCGAAACACCATACTATTTATGGGAAGCGGCACTACCTCGGCGGCGTGCTCATTCTCGCCAGTATTGCGAACTCACTGGAAGTTATCCTGTGGGAAGATCATCGGTGGTTTACCTATGTGTGGCGAGCGATCTTGTTGGCATCGGCATCTTACTGCTGAGCTGCCTAGAACCTAAAGGCGCATTCAAGTCACAGATTTAACCACTCACGATAGTGCCGTACTAAATCCAGGACTTAGTGCGTTGTTCCGACATGCTCCGGTTCTAATCTTAGAGCCTCCGCGAGAGTCTTGAGCAGCTTCTCCGCGGTGTACGGCTTCTCAATATACGGTATCTTCTGCTCGTTCAATATCGCCGTCCCTCGTTCGCTGTCCATCATACCACTCACAGCAATGATCTTGACCTCTGGGTTGATTCTTTGCAGCGAACGAATCGTAGCGGTCCCATCCATAAAAGGCATGTTCATGTCACAGATAACGATATCTACGTCTGTCCAGTGCTGGGCAAAAAGGGAAACTGCCTCGGCTCCGTCGCTTGCCACGAGCGTCTTGTATCCGAACGCTTCGAGGGTGCTTTTCGCCATTTCCCGGAGACTTGATTCATCATCAATCACCAGAACCGTCTGCCCTTGACCAACAGGCAGGTGCTGCCGATCTCTTTCAGCCCGTTGGGTCTCTGAACTTGGAATCGCAGGTAGATAGACCTTGAACTGTGTTCCCTTCCCCTGCTCACTGTACACATCGACAAAGCCGCCGTGCCCCTTGATGATCCCAAGCACCGTGGACAGTCCTAATCCCGTTCCACGCCCTATGTCCTTGGTCGTGAAGAACGGCTCAAAAATCCTGCCGAGCGTTTCCTTGGACATTCCTGTGCCCGTATCAGCGACAGAAATCAAAACATGCGCACCGGCTTTCGCATCACGATGCACTTTTAGAAGATGATCGTCAACCAGAACGTTTTCAGCAGCCATCGTAAGGATTCCGCCGGTCGACATGGCATCTCTTGCGTTGACGCAGAGGTTAAGAAGAACTTGGTGGAGTTGTGTCGCATCTCCCAAAACTGTCCAGAGATCGTTCGGCATTGCAACTCTCATCTGAATAGACTTCGGGAAAGTCTCCTTCACGATCGTCTCCATTTCCTGAATCAGAGCCTTCGGCTGGATGACCGATCGCTCTCCATCGGAGCCGCGGGCAAAAGTGAGAATCTGCTTCACGAGATTGGAGCCGCGGTTCACGGCCGCTTCCACCATGTCGAGAATCTTTTCATTCGAGTGAGTCTGGCCCCCTTTACGGAGTACCTGGGCGGAGAGAAGAATCGGTCCTAAAATATTATTGAGGTCGTGGGCGATTCCTCCCGCGAGGGTTCCCAAACTCTCAAGTCGCTGCGCCCGGAAGAGCTGTGCCTCAATCTTCTTCTTTTCGGTTATGTCCGTATTCACAGCGTAAATTGCCTTTGGCTTCCCTTCAGCATCCCGTACCAGAGACCATTTCGTTTCAACATCAATCGGTTTCCCTCCTTTCGTTAGGTGCTTCCACTCTCCACCCCACTCACTTTTTTGCATAACGTGCTCTTTGGCTCGATGATACATCTCGTGCAGCTCAGCCGGAAGGAGGTCAATCACTTTCTTTCCGGTAACCTCCTGCAAGTTCCAACCGTACATTCTCTCGGCACCTTTGTTCCAAAAGCTAATATAGTCATCAGGGTCGATGACCATGATGGCATCGGGGTCGACGTCCAAGAGTCTCGCCTGCTCGCTCAGCTTCGCTTCCCGGCTCTCGCGTTCAAGAATCAGCCGCTGGAGTGAATTCGCCATCTCGTCAAATGCCTGGCCCAATCTGCCGAGATCTCCATGACGTGCCTTGAGCCCGGTTCGAGCAGAAAGGTCCCCTGTCGCCATCCTCTTTGACACGTCAATAATAATGTTGACCTTGTTGACAACAATGGCGCTCGAACCGAGCCATGCGATGACAATGGCTATCAACATTACTAGCGCCAGTGACACAAGATTGCGCACGAGACTTGCATGGATTTCAGCAAAGACTGTCTCTTGAGAGATGCCAATACTCACATGGACATATCCTGCTTCTGGTGCCGCACGGAGCGGCGTGAACGCAACGATTCGCCGCACACCATCCTCACCGGTCGATTCGGTGACACCTTCACCCTCGCGGAGAATCGTCTGTGTAAGTCTTGAGTCGGGAGCAATTCTTCCTACCCATGATTCAGAGTGAGGGTACGCAGCGAGAATCGTACCGTTTCGGTCTAACAACGTAAAGGTCGATTGAGCTGGCAGTTCAACTTGTGAGGCAAAGTGAGCGAGGCGTGACAGATCCAACGCCGCATATATGACACCCTTCATAGTGCTCGATTTGTCAATAATGGGGTATCCAAAATTGAGCGAGGATTTTCCCGTCAAACGCCCAATCTGATACTCGCCAACTGAAAACGATTGAGTGGTGAGCGCTCGAACGAAATAAGGTCGGTCTGAGAGATTGATTCTCTCCTCGTAGGGAACGGCGCTGCAGACCACGTAGCCATCGGCTCCGATGATACCGAGATTCGCATAGATGTCTCGGGACTTTAGGAGATCCTTCAGAAGCCTGCCACAGGAAAGCGTGTCCAACCTTTGAATAACCGGGAGCTGACTCAGCAACGAGAGAAGCTGTCGTGTGTTTTCGAAGTGGTCTTCCTGTTCTGCGGCAATGATCCGTGCGAGTTGAAGGGCGTTCTGGCGAGTCTGAAGCGCAAGTTGTTGACGCTGTTCCAGCGAGGTATACACGAACAGCAGGAACAACGGTAGCGCGGCGAGAAGAATCAATACGATTAGTTGCGTCCGCAGGCTGAGTCGCGGTCTGTCCTGTATCGGCATAAGCACCCCTTTTATGGTGACCCTTGTTCTAGGTGACTAAGTCATCCCTTTGCCGTAAATACCTTTGGCCAAATATAGCTCCCCATCAAACAGCCCGTAGGTGATGAAGGTCACCTTCAAGGGGGGTGGCAAAAACAGGAGAAATACTGAATGAAATGAGTCGAGGTACGCTATGAATGAAGAAAATGAGAAAAGAACCGATGGAGTTTTGTTAACCGGAACAGAGCAGGATGGTGGAAAACATGGTGGAGTACAAGGTCTCTTATTCCGCCTTCATAAGCTCTTGAATGGCATGAAGAATCTGATCCGGCGTGTACGGTTTATGAATGAAGTGCCGCACCCCCTCAAGCTGGAGTTTAGATTTTGTGCGACTATCAATATAACCACTTGCAATAATGATCTTCAGCGCGGGATTCAGTGCTCTCATCTGTTTGTACGCCTCGAACCCGTCGAGCTTTGGCATCTCGAGATCGGATATCACAACCTCAATCTCAGGCCAAAACCTCCTGTACGCGTTCACAGCTTCAACGCCATCCCCCACGGTTATTACCTTGTAGCCTTTATCGCGGAGGAGCCATTCCACAAGACTTCGCATCATCTCGTCATCTTCGATTAGCAAGATCATCAGCGGCCCCGCAAAGAAATTGAGTTCTTCTTTTCTTACATTAATCTTTCAAGAGGAGATGACATGCATGAAAACATCCTGGAAGATCTGCCTTGCCGCAATGCTTGCTGGTGGAGCGGTGGTGTACATTCGCACACACGCTCCCAAAAACGGCACTTTACCGTTTGAGGTAGACTGGCCCAAGCAAAAGAACTTCGGTGCTTTCCCACCTGATATTCCACAAAATGTGTTTGATGGTGTAAGGTTCATCTGAAGATTCAACGATGGAAAAGCATTTCGCCGGCTCCCGTGAGTTGTTTACATTGCAACAGCTGCGATCGAGAGTTTATTCCGTCCGTGAGCCGAAATTACTTCTCCCTCGGCTCGCCAGCTATTCTCTTCCTCTCATGACATCATCTGCCATAGTCGCTGCAAGAGCTTGCTGCAACTCGTCTGACGGAAATAACGTAACAAGTGACTTCTTGAGAGCATTTGCGATCTTTGCAGCCTCTGTAATGGTTGGCTCGTATCCATGGTTAGCAATCCGTTGTAAGCGCTGATAGTTAATACCGCTAGCATCTGCCAGCCACTTTAGCTTCCTGCCATCCTGCTCCAAAACCCTTCGCAGAACGGTTTTTGTTCCTTTTTGTTTATTTTTGATTTTTTCCATATCATTCTCGGCCAAAACTAATCATGGCTAATATAATCAATCATTATAGCTTTGTCAAGTAAGTAGAAAGATTTTTTATAGTGAATGAAAAGCGTGAGATTGCCAATCGGTTACGGGAACAAGCGCTGGCAAAATACGGTTCTCTGAAAGCCCTCGCAGATGCGATTGGGAAAACACAGCAATATCTGAATGTGTACCTTTCCGGAATCAATGCACCCGGACCTAAATTCAGAGAACTCCTGCGGAAAGCCGGTCTCGATGTGGCCTATATCATAACGGGCAGGAGGGAAGGTGCGGCGACTGCTCAAGAAGGAATGGCGCAAAAAATCTATCAGCTCATGGAGGAAAAAGGAATTAAGTCAGTTGACGAATTGCGGGAACGTCTAGAAAACGAAGAGGCACTGAAGGACACACTTGGACCCGATGTGTACTCGACCTTCCTTAGAGTCGCGGCAGTTCGGGAAAAACAGGCCAAATATAAATCGAAGAAGGGTAAACGACACGCTGATCGCACGAAGCGTGCTAGATGAACGTCAGTCGACGAACCGTTCAAGCAGCACTTGTCTAGAGAACATATCGCGTATCAAGCAGGGAGAGGAACAAGTCGAGTACGCTAACATTCATCGTACAGTATCCACCCATTCCGGTGTACTTCATCTCAAAAACTTCTAAACACGCTTTCCACTTTCCCTTCCCGCCTCCACGCGGTGAGCTTTCGGATCTGTGATCTGTAAGCTGCCACCTTTGTGATACCACAATCGTTTCATCTTTTCTACACGCTTGCACAGTCTCAAGGAGAACTATGAACATTTAGGAGGAACCACCTACGTATGCCCATTGCTACGAAACAGAAACTTGCGGAGTTCTTTCGATTTTCCTTTGAGGAATCGGAAGACGGCCACTGGATTGCTCTGCTCGAGAAACCATTGTCAGTGAATTTGCCGATTGAAGAGCAACAGGAACATCTGTTCAAGTACGCGTACCTCGACGAATGCAACCAAGCTTTTGCCAGCATGTACGGATACTCCAACCCCAAAGAGCTCGTCGGTGTCCGATTCCCACAGTTGCTTCTTCTCTCCGATCCGGCCAACTTGGACGCAATCCGGAAATTTCTCTCGTCCGGATACACAATCAAGAACGTGGAAACACATGAGCGGGCTAAGAACGGAGAACCCAAGTATTTCTTGAACGATGCTCGCGGCATCATTGAGAACAACCATCTTGTGCGGGTCTGGGGAAGACAACAAGACATAACGTCAAGCAATATCCGCCGATTATCCTTCAACCATTTGAGTCCTCTCCAACTCCGCGTTCTCAAACTTACCGCTGAGGGGAAAACCCTGAAGGAGAGCAGCCAACTGCTGAACATCAAGGAGAGGAAAGTCGATGCCGTCCGGTCACAGCTGAAGAAGAAATTCGGGGTAAAGACGACGCCGGAGCTTATTGCACGTGCAATTCACCTCGGTCTGGTTGACTCCGGCGAACTCACTTGTCCCAATCAGCTTGGGCTTTTCCAAGAAGAATGAGAGCCATCGGGAAATTCCCCAGAGCGAAGGGGAAATTTCCCGACACCCGCCAGAACCTTCCTTCTTGACAACTTGACACAAACCCCGTAGATTTCGCCCCGCCCGCAAGCGGTTATTCCGTCAAGCACAAGCGACTCTAAGGATAACTGGGTCGCTTTGTCTCAAACGGATGAACCGCTGAATGCCCGAGCAACTCATCGGGGGGAGTCCAGCCCTCAGAAAAATACGCGCCGCTATACCTCGCCTCGCTGCCGACACGACTCCGATCGTCATCATCGGAGAACCAGGCGTGGGCAAGTCGCTCGTTGCCTCCCACATCCACTCCCGGAGCCGTTTCAAGTCCTCTGAGTTAGAAATCATCAACTTTAGTCTCCTCAGCGAGCGCGATCAACGCATTAAACTCTTTGGCGGCGGCCCTCCTGAGTTGAACACGACTCTTCGCAGCTTTCTTGAAGATCCAACTACTCTTATCCTCAAGCACCTTGATCAGGCGTCTCTTTATGCTATTCAGGAAAGGCTTACTGAATTTCTTCAGACACTAACTGTAGTCCGTCCCGGCATAAACGAGAAGTTCCAGCTGGCCGCACGCGTGATCTTCACATTTCGATCACCCGTTTCCGATCTCTCGAAGAACAAACGAATCCACTCCACCCTTGCAGAACTTCTCAACACATACGAAACACTCCGTATCCCACCGCTTCGTAGTCGAAAAGAAGACATTCCAATTCTTGCCGAGCGATTCTTGCATCGTTTCTATGATAGGCTGCACTCAATCGTAGATGGGAACATTGAGCACGTTCAAGGCCTGACAAACGCCGGGACTCTCGATCCAAAACTTGCCGAATTCCTGGTCAAACAGAAATGGCCCGAGAACGTCACCGAACTCAAAGCCTACATCCGGAGCCTCATCGTCCCCAGCTACGAAGGCGCTATTCAAGAGCGCGAGAAGATCGAAGTGATGAAGATGATCACGATGCTCGAAGACGGTCACGAATTCTCCCTTCGTCACTCCATCAACGTAATCGAGAATGGAATCATCCAACGAGCCCTGAAGAAGTTTGGTGGACACCAGGTCCGGGCTGCTCAGTTGCTTGGCCTGACCGAACGGACAATCCGGCGCAAGAGAACTTGACTACCAGAACTCAGGACACCTCTGGTTTCTTACGTTCAATCCAACGATACACCACAGGCAAGACAAAGAGAGTCAACAGCGTCGATGTGATCAAGCCCCCAATGACAACCGTTGCCAGTGGTCGTTGAACCTCGGCGCCTGTTCCCTGTGAGAGGGCCATCGGAATAAATCCCAGGCTCGCAACAAGCGCCGTCATCAGCACCGGCCGCAATCGGTCAGAGGCACCCTTGATGATTGTGAATTCGAGATCGTGCCCTTCTTTCAAAAGCTGATTGAGGTACGATATGAGCACAACGCCGTTCAGAACTGCAACGCCAAAGAGAGCGATAAAACCTATTGAAGCCGATACGCTCAGGTGTAACCCTCGGATAAGAAGCGCAAAAATCCCACCGCTCAAAGCGAAAGGAAGATTGAGCAGGATGAGCATCGAGTGTCTTATGTTTCCAAACGTCGTAAACAACAACACAAAGATGATGAAGATGGAGAGCGGAACGACGATCAGCAATCGTTTCGTAGCACTCTCCTGGTGTTCAAACTGACCGCCCCACGTAATGTAATGTCCCGTCGGCAGTTGCACCCCGCCTTGCGGGGCATAGATCTTGTTCTTTGCCTCTACCACGAAGCTGCCGATGTCCCGTCCTCGAACATTGCACTCGATCACAATCCGGCGCTGTCCGTACTCACGGCTCACCTGCACTGGCCCTTCTTCCGCAACAATGCGTGTGACTTGACTCAACGGAATTGTTCCGCCGTTGGGCAAATTCACAAGCGAGTTTTCAATTGCCTGAATATCACCCCGCTTGTTTTCCGGATAGCGCACGAGCACCCCGAATCGGATCTGACCTTCGAACACCTCTGTCGCCACTTTGCCGCCAATGGCGACTTCGACAATCCGCTGAACGTCAGCCACATTCAGTCCGTAGCGAGCGATAGCGCCGCGGTCTATGTAGATATTCAGATACGTCTGTCCGGCGGTTTGCTCGACCAAAACATCGGCGGCACCTTTAACAGATCGAACAACCTCCGCGATCTCATCTGCTTTCTGTTTCATCATCTTGAGGTCCGTCCCAAATAGCTTTATTGCGATATCCGACTTCACGCCTGACACGAGCTCATCTACTCGCATTGCGATGGGTTGCGTAATGTTGTAATTCACACCGGGGACGTGCTTGAGTTCTCCCACCATTTTTTCCACAAGCTCTTCTTTCGTTGATGCGGTTTTCCATTCCGATTTTGGCTTAAGCGTCACATAAATGTCGCTCAAGTTCACCCCCATAGGGTCGGTGGCAATATCCGGCCGCCCTAACCGTCCCACGACAAACTCAACCTCAGGAAACTGCATTATGATTTGCTGAATCTTCTTCTCCATTTCAATGGATTCCGTCAGTGAGATGCTCGGCATCCGTATGGGCTGCACAAGAATCGAGCCCTCGTCGAGCTCAGGAATGAACTCTGTGCCTAGAAACGGAACAAGGGCAAAAGAGGTCAGCAAAACAATCAATGCAATGCCGAGCGTGATGTATTTTCGTTTCAGCGCCTTCTCAAGAAGTGGCGTGTAGATTCTCCTGAGCCAGTGGATGACCTTCGGCTCCGTGTGATTCGTTTTCTCTTTCAGGATAAGAGAGCTTACGACAGGAATGAATGTGAGAGTGAGAATAAGGGAGCCGATCAGCGCCATTGCAACCGTAAGAGCCATCGGCGTAAACATCTTTCCTTCAATGCCCTGCAGTGTCAGTATAGGTAAGTAGACGGCAATGATGATGAGAATACCGAAGAGAATCGGTCGGCCAACTTCTTTCGCGGCGTCTTGAATGACCTCGAGTTTGGTCTTCCTGGGATCTTTGTGGAGTAACTTTCGTTCGAAGTTTTCCACCATCACAACCGACCCGTCGACAATCATCCCGAAGTCAATTGCTCCGAGGCTCATCAAGTTCGCCGATAGGCCCAGCCACTCCATACCGATAAAAGCGAACATCATCGAGAGTGGAATCGAAGATGCAACAATGAGCCCTCCACGGATATCACCCAGAAAGATGAGCAACACCGCAATGACGAGTAAACCGCCCTCCAGAAGATTTGTCCTCACCGTTGTGATCGTCTTGTTTACGAGGTCGGTTTGATCGTAGTACGGATGAATCTTGACGTGAGGCGGCAGAGTCTTGTTGATTTCCTCGATCTTCTCTTTGACGCGCTGAATCACCTTGCGACTGTTTTCACCCTTCAGCATCATCACAATTGCAGCGGCAACCTCGCCGCGTCCTTGCATCACAACGGCGCCTTGACGGATTTCCGGACCGACGGTAACTCTGGCGACATTCTTGACATACACCGGTGTGCCACCTTCATTCTTCACAACGATGTTCTCCAAATCCTGCTCTGTCTGGGCGAGGCCGATACCGCGAATGATGTATTGCTCGGAAGCGTGCTCAAGGAAATTCCCACCGGCCACGGAGTTATTTTTCTCAACCGCTTCAAACACTTCTCCCAATGTCAAGTTGTAGCTCAAGAGTTTGCTTGGGTCAACAAGAATGTGATATTGCTTCACTAACCCGCCGAAGCTGTTGACTTCGGTAACTCCGGGAACCGTTCGCAATTGCGGCTTGATGAACCAGTCCTGGAGGGTGCGTTGACCCATCAGGTCTAAACTGTCACTCTCGATGAAGTACTGGTAGATTTCACCCATCCCAGTTGTAATGGGTCCCATTTCTGGCTCAGGAACTGTTGGTGGCAGTGATTCCTTAACTCGTTGCAAGCGCTCGAGCACAAGTTGACGGGCGAAATAAATGTCCACACCATCCTCGAAAACCACGGTGATGACAGCCAGGCCAAATTTAGAAATGGAACGAATTTCGGTAAGTCGTGGAAGCCCATTCATTACGACTTCGATGGGAAATGTCACGAGCTTTTCGGTCTCGACTGGTGAAAGTCCCGGAGCCTCAGCGAGTATCTGAACCTGAATGTTCGTGACGTCCGGAAACGCGTCGATGGGGATGTTATTGAGAGAATAAACACCAAGGGCGATGACGAGGATCGTCATTGCGATCACAAGCAATCGTTGTTTCAGCGAAAATTCAATGAGGCGGTTGATCATAGGTTCATTCTTTGGTTAGTGATTCAATTCCTTTAGTGATAAATAACGCGGCAATTACATAAACGATAAGCCAATCAAACAAGACGAATCCCCACTCATACCTGTGAGCAAGGACTTCGGGGTATTGATGGATGAGAAGTTGATCCTCGGCAAGGGTCCTGAGGAAAGAAAGACTGATGAAAAATATCCAGACAAGACGAGTGCCGTGTGCCTTTTTGCGTAATCGCATCCCGATCGCGAAGGGGAGAACGCCCCACAGCAGAACATTACAAACAACAAAAGCAACATCCTGGACGTGCGTCAATCCGGTCAGCGCGTATCCCATCATCTCAGCGTCGTGCAGCATGTCTTGTTTGACATCAAGGTACAGCGTCAGCAGGAGGAACCCCATCACAAAGGACATCAGGAAAAGGACCAGCAGATCATTTTTGTTTTTCCTTACGAGCCAAACTGCGAACACAGAACCAAGGATGCTTATCGCAAGGTACACTATTTTGAAGGTTTCGAACGGCATTCTCTTGAATGAGCTTAATTCCGATTCTTTCTCGTCACAGATCAACTTTGGGCAGATGAATTCCTAAAAGAGCCGCACCGATCAAAATCACTCCGCTTCCCAACAAACAACCTGCCATTTTGCCCAGGCCGGAACTCAAAGGGAGTCTTGATTTATCAACCCCTCGATTCCGCAGCCATTCGGCGATGTTCCATTCAAAGAAGCCGGGGATGCCATCGGTAATCGCATCGCCAACCACACCGCCAACGACCGCACCAATCACGCCGAAGGTTTGTCCACCGGCGATTGCAAAGACGGTCAACAATCCTGTATCGATTGCACCAAATATGAAGTCGGGTATCAATCGTTTCAATGAAAGCTCCATCCACAGCGCAACGAGAAGCGGCAGGACTGCCATCGTGAGAACTGCCTACGGAACGGCTTCTTCCTATGTCAAGAGAGCAGTTGAAACAGCAACAAGGATGACGGAAAGAAGGGCTACAAGGAGAAACTCTTTCGTGCTTTTCATAATCTTCTTCTTTGTGTGGTTACACGTCCATCGCTTCGATGACATTCCGGAGTTTTCGTTGCACTTCTGTGGCCGTAGTGTCAAGAACAATGTTTCCTACAGGACTCATCGCCGCGACCGGATCAATGGCTGCTACAACCGTCTCACCGCTTTCACTTTCGTAGACGATCACATTGCAGGGAAGCATTAATCCGATATCTTTTTCAGCCTGAAGTGCTTTGTAGGCGTTCGGCGGATTGCAGGCGCCTAAGATCTTGTACTTCCGGAAGTCCACATCCAGCTTCTTCTTCAGGGTTTCCTTTACATCAATCTCAGTTAAGACCCCGAATCCTTCTTTCTTGAGTTCTTCGGTGACTTTCTCGAGCGCTTCTTCAAATGAGAGGATTACTGTCGTTTTGAAGGCATAGTTTGTAGTTTGCATTCTTATTTCCTTTCAGATGAAATGTTCTAGTCAATATAATCGTGCCGCTTGATAAGCCCGTCAGCCTCGTCCTACTCGGAGTCCGTTCAGAACCGCCAAGAGTTCAGAGGCCTCGTGAAAGAATACGGCGACCGCCACAGTCATAACTCCAATGAGAGCTGATGGGATGAGCACCGCCAGGATCAGCAATGAGAAAACAATATTTTGAGAACTGATTGCTTTTGACCTCTTTCCGAGTGAGATGGCATACACTACTTTTGAAAGATCGTCTGCCATCAGAGCTGTGTCGGCCGCCTCAATCGCCGCATCCGATCCAGCGATTCCCATCGCGATTCCAACGGTTGCCCGTGCAAGTGCGGGTGCATCATTAATACCATCTCCAACCATTGCAACCGGTCCGTACTCTCTTTCCAGCTCCTCGATAGCCCTGATTTTGTCCTCCGGCTTGAGATCGGCTCTGACATCATCAACGCCGAGTTCTTTTGCAATTGCTCTCGCTGTCACATTGTTATCGCCCGTCAGCATCGCCACTTTGATCCCAAGCGCATGGAGGTCGCCGATCACACGCTTTGCTGTCTCTCTCACCTCGTCACGAAGAGCAATGATGCCTGCAATGGATTCGCTTGTGCCGACAAGGATCACGGTCTTTCCTTCATTTGTAAGTCTCTCAATATCCGGTAATCTGTCAGGATTCAGACCCAGCTCTACAAACAACTCGGGTTTTCCGACATACACGATATTGTCTCCGACTCGTGCTTTCGCCCCTGCACCAACAAGAGCGCTGAATTCGGTTGCCTTGATGCCCTCAGCTCCCATCTCCTTAGCTTTTCCAGCAATAGCCTGAGCAAGGGGGTGTTCAGAAAATCTTTCGACGTTGTATGCCAGAGCGATAACGCTTGTGGAGTCGCCGTTCACAGCAATGACATCAGTGACGACAGGTTTGCCTTTCGTTAGAGTCCCCGTCTTGTCAAAAGCAACTACCTTAATCTTACCGAGGTTTTCAAGGTGTACTCCGCCTTTGACCAAGACACCAGAACGGCCTGCTCTCCCAATTCCTGCGGCGATTGCTACAGGCGTGGACATCACAAGAGCACACGGGGCAGCTGCAACTAAAAGAACAACCGCACGCGCTGCCCATTCCGAAACCGGAACACCAAGGAGCGGCGGAACGATAACGAGAAGCAAGGAGGAGAGAAGAACCACAGGCGAATATCGTCTTCCAAACCGCTCGATGAAGAGTTGTGTATTGCTTTTTTGTTCCTGTGCTTCCTCGACGAGGTGAACCATTTTCGAGAGCGTATTGTCCGCAAACGTTGCCGTTGCTCTTATCTTTAATGCGCCCTCCTGATTGATCGTGGCGGCGAAAACCTTCATTCCTTCTTTCTTCTCAACTGGAATAGACTCACCGGTTACTGGAGCCTCATTGACGCTGGAACTTCCCTCGATTATAATGCCGTCGGTTGCGATAGACTCGCCTGGCTTTACGAAAAGGATATCACCGACAGCGATCTCTTCTGCGGGGATAGTTCTTTCTTCTCCATCCTTTAGGATTCTCGCTTCCTTTGGTGCAAGGTCAAGCAATTTCCGTATGGAGGCACGGGTTTTGGCATAGGTATACTCCTCCAAGCCCTCCGCAGCACCGTACAGAAACACGAGAAAAGCCGCTTCATCCCACATGCCGAGGATCGCAGAACCAACGGTTGCGGCAAGCATGAGGATCTCAATGCCGATTTCCCGCTCCTCAATCAATTCCTCAAAGCCTTCGCGGATCCAATGATATCCACCCAGAATGATAGCAACGATATAGAGACCGACCTCGACATTTGGATGGAGCAGGTCACTATGAGCAAGGCCAAAGGCAATCCCCGTAATCCCTCCCGCCGTAAGAGCGTTTCGCATCGGTGGATGAGCGTACCACTTGCCCTCGAACATTTCATCACGATCAGTACATTTCATTGCTTTCTCATTTGCAAAAGTTGACGTTGGACATAATGGAATGGTTGACTAACTCGTCTCAGTGCTCCTCCCCGAACGTTTCTTTCGCAAGCTCTGATTTCAAGAAGAAGCCGCCTTTGACGACAATCTTCTCACCGACCAGCAGCCCGTCAAGGATTTCCGCAAACTCTCTTGTCTCAACTCCTGTGCGCACATCCCGTTTTTCGAACGTTGTGTCGTTCAGAGCAACGAACACAAAGTGCTTTTCCGTCTCGCCTAACAACGCGCTTGCAGGGATCTTGATTGTTTCCTTCCCAAGCTCCGTCTGAATGTGGACGTTACAGAACATTTCCGGCTTGAGTCTCCCGTTCTTATTTCGGACTTCAATGCGCGCTTTTACTGTGCGTGTTCGCTCATCCAGAACGCCATAAACCGTCGAGATCTGTCCTTCGAACAATTCACCTGGATATGCATTCACCTCAGCACTCGCATTCATCCCCGCCCAGATACGCGGGAGGTCTTTTTCGTAGATATCGGCAAGTACCCACAGCGTCGAAAGATCAGCAAGTTCATATAATTCGGAGCCGGTTTGTACAGCTGCCCCTTGCCGGACGCTGTTTTCGATGATGGTCCCCGTAAACGGAGCGCGAACAGGAAGGTATGTTTTCGGCGTCCGCCTTGATTCAATCTCCCGGAGATCATCTTCCGTCACTCCGACAACAAGAAGTTTTCTCTTAGCTGATTCATAAATCGATTGAGCTGTAGATCGCTCATTACCGCCTGATCTCTCTGAGCGTTGGAACCGTTCAGCCGCCTGGAGGAACTCAGACTGCATCGAGAGAAACTCCTGACTGAATAACTCCATCAAGACCTCCCCTGTAGAAACCTTTTCATTGATTAACGCATAGACGTTTTCAACACGCCCACTGACACGGGCTGTGATGTGAGCAAGCTTTCGGTCATTGAAGCTCACTTTGCCGGGCAGAGTTAACGGAATGGCAACGGATTTCTTCTGCACCGCCTCCACCTGCATTCCCGCGTGGAACACTTTATGCTTATCAAGATGAACGATTCTGTTCTCCGCTGATTCAGACCTATGTTCGCTATGGCTCACTTCCGACTCTTCATCCGTTGTCCTTCCGCATCCACTTGTCAGCAGAAGTCCAAGAATACCGGTCAGGAGTGTGAGTGTTACAGATGTCAAATACTTCATACAATCTCCATTTCCATTATTGATCTTCAAATTGTAATTCAGCCGCTGCCTCAAGATCTGCAACAGCGTTGACAAAGTTAAGTAGGGAGCGGGCATATTCCACTTTTGTAGCCCGGTACGTGCGATAGACATCAATCAGGTTCAACGCATCAATTTGATTATTCTGATACTGTGCAATGCCGGTCTTGAGTATGTCTTCAGCATCAGCCAGCAGGGTTGTGTCGAAGACCTTAACCTGTGTCTCGGCAACATCGACAAGATTGAATGCCTGAAGAAGATTCGCACGAATTCTTCGTTGCGTGGCCAAAAGATTTAGTTCGGCTATGCTCACACCGGCGGAAGCCTCTTGCACAAGGCCCTTCGGTTCTTGCCAAAACCAGAGCGGGATCGAAAGTCCGAGCTGAATGCCTAAGCTTTTCGACGTTGTGCCGATAAACTGATTCGCATTGAACGGCGGTTCTTCTGCCCGTCGCTGCTGAAACAGTCCAAGTGTAAAATCCGGCAAATAGCTTGCCTTCGCTAACGACAAGACACTTTGTTGCCTGGCTACGGCACGCTGAGCAATCTTGGATGTGGCACTCTCATTCATCAAGCGCCGGAGGAGCGTGTCTCGTTCCACACCGAGCGGCGAATAGAAGAGACTATCCGTCAACTCAAACAGCTGATCCGGATTTTGTCCGAGCAAGAGGTTCAATTGAACCTTTCGCGCCTGAACATCGCGCTGAGCCTCCACGAGATCATTGTTGAGCCGTGTGAGCTCTACTTTTGCGCGAATAACATCGAGATAGGTCCCAGTGCCTGCCCTCAAGCGCGCATTAGCAACGTCGAGAAAATCCTTCAACAGCATTGCTTGTTCCTGTAGATTTTCAGCTATGTGCCTGCTGAAGAGGAGGTTGTGGTATACCTTCTTCACGCGAGCGGTAACAACTTTCTTCGCTCGCTCATATTGCAGCTCAGCGATTTGCTTATCGGAGGTTGCAACGTCAATCCGGTTGGAGCGCTTTGTTGGAAATTCGATTGGCTGAACGATCCCGATGTCCTTCTCATCAGCGTCACCAATATTGAAACTCAACGGTGTTTCATTCCAGCCGAATTCAAGTTCTGGGTTGGGAATTCTGCCGGCTTGAAGGACGCGTCCGCTGGCAGCATCGATCTCTTTTTGCGCTCTTAAGAGTTCGGGGTTGTTATTCAACGCCAGGCGTATTGCCTCCTGAAGGGATAATTTCTCTGCCTCCCCTGAAGCTTTCGGTGCCAGCTGACTGAATGCTATAAAAGGGAAAAGGAGAAAGACCATCCCGACTGTTGGGAAGATCTGTTTCAAGTGTTACCTCGTTTTAGTTGATAGAGATGTGATGCGCGAAGTACGCTCAAAGGCGCGCGATCAGATAAGCGAGATCCCCGCCTTAGAGATAGACTTGCTAAAGGGAGAACGTTATGAAGCTACTGGAGGACGGTAGATAAGACGGTCGAAGCCGAAGGGGAGTGCGATCGTTGCTGGGAGAAATGAGTATTGCTGAGAAGAATAGGAAACAACATCGAAGTGACTGCCGGCAATCGTCGGAACGTGACACACGCAGGAGCAATCGTTTGAACTGGTTCCGGAAGTTGATGACGATGCGCCGTGCTTGTCGAGCAACGAGCAAATGAGCGAGGCGCAATCCTCATTGCTGTTTCCGGTTAGGCAATCAGGGTCGCCGCACCAGAAAAGGGAAAGCGTGAACACGACCGCAATAAGTGGTCCAGCGAAAGGAACGATATGTCGCAGATACGCCTGTATCACTGGTTGACAATGTAAGAAATCATGCCTCAAAATCAAAATGTCGTCCTAGGTTTTTACCATCTTTGGGCCTGATAATTCTGTTGACGGTTCCCGCAGCCTCCTTATTCTGTGCGACAGCAATGATTGTCGATAATCGCCAGTGACACGGCGACGCTAATCCAGATCGCTAACTCTTTCTGCATTCCCAAAAACATTCGGCGCAAAAGCCTGCTTTCCTTCCCCCCTTCTGACCATTTAATTACCTCCCGATTTTCATAACCGGCATTAGGCTGATTGCTCTTGGCCGATAACTCTGATTTTCAAATGCTCAGTTATCCGATAACCCTGATTTTCCAAAATCTCAGTTATCGGACAGTTTTCAGTCAAAATCGTGCCTTCTAGAGAAAATTTTTTCGGAGCCGATCTAAGGTGAATACAAACAGGAATGGAAGCATTGCAATCTCGGACTTCCTCCAATCGCTCAAGAGGCAGAAAGTCTCTGAGAGCACACTGAAAGCCTATTGCACGGATCTGAGAGGACTCTTCGATCACCTCAAGTTGAAGTCAGACGCCTTGACTGTCGCTTCGCTTGAAAGGATTCAACCAGACGATATTGAATCCTACCTGAAGTCTCTCACTGAAAAGAACCTCAGGTTTTCCACTATAAAACGAACTGTCGCTGCAATCCGCAGGTTTTTCAGCTTTCTGCTCGACGAAGGGATCATCACAAACGATCCATCGAAGTCCTTGACGGTACGGCCTGTCGCAAAAAACGCTCTTACAGGTGACCAGGTACTTGCTCTTTTTGAATACCTCATTCAGCACCAAAAGGCTGGGAATGAGTGCGACATCATCAGGTATCGCCGGGATGAAGTCATTTTTCTTCTGATGATTCTCTACGGTGTCCGCCAGTATCAACTAAGCGGCCTGAAACTCTCTCAACTTAAGACGACTGGAAAGGATGTCCTGCTGACAGTCAAGAGAGGCTTCTCCATCAAACTTGACAGCTTTGTTCTTCAGAAACTCAGGGACTACCTGTCGGTCCGCAAATCCAATGCAGACACGATCTTCCTGGAACCGCTCAGGAAGAAACCTGTAGATCACGCAAGTATGCGCACGGTCTTCACTGAACTGAGCTACGCTCTTGGCTTTGAGTGTTCACCGAAATCGCTCTACGACACGCACCTGCATCTGCAGCGGAATCCGGAAGAACGGCACAGAATCCTTGAGCGCCTCTCGACAGACCGCTTGCAACGAGTTTACGGAGCAGTATCAAATGCGTAAACAACTCTTCGCATTCACAGTCTTCATCGCTCTGAGCAGCTGCAAGCTTCCGACAGCCTTGGACGATCCGGCACTGGTGAGCAACCTCCGTTTTTCTCCCAGTGCATTCGATTCGTTCAGAACGAACACGGAAATCCGGTACACGCTGAAAGCGCCGGCTACGGTAAGCATCTTCATTACAAAGAGAGACTCTGCTGGACAAGAGTTTCTGGTCAAGACTCTCATTGAAAACGTGAATGAAACAAAAGGAACTCACGCACACACGTGGCTCGGAGACACAAACCAAGGACAGTTCGCACCACTCGGGAGCTACATCGGTGTCGTCCAGATTCGGCACAAACGCTTCGAAGCAGCAGTGTTGGTGTTTCACTTTTGAGGTGCTCAATGCTGCTTTTGCGCGTGGGCCAACCGAAATCGACGGCGGGTGCAGAGGGGAGAATCAATCGAAGGGTTTAAATTTCGGCATTTCATTGTGTCCATCCCGGCAGCCGAAATTTACGGCAGGCGCGATGGCGATTGATTCGTGGGTTTCGATTTCGGCGCCCTTTTCTTTTCGTCCATTTTCTTTTGGGCGAGCAAAAGAAAATGGACACACAGCAAGATGATTAATACGCAAAATCTAAACTCCCGAACAAATCGGGTTAACCCACAACCACTCACAACAAAAAGGAGACCGTTATGAACACCCCCATTCCCCAAAAATGGATGAGGCCGCTCGACGCCGTGACCTGGAGCCTTCTCGGAGCGGCCTTGACCCTTCTTATCGCCGTTTTCATCGGCGGCTGCGAACGCGAGAATCTACTCACGCAGCCAACCAACCTTCCCGAGGTCCCGCCACTCGAGTTTGAAGCAAGAGGCGAGGACTTCCTAATCTCTGCTCTCGACGAGGTCCACGCCATTGCGGATTGGACAAATGCCATTCCTACTGGACTTAGCGAACGTAGTGAAGTTCCGCTTTCTGGAATCCCGCTTAATAGCGGAATCCTGAAGAGCGGGACTAAGTCCACTGTCGAAATGAGCATCCCGCCAGCTTCTGGGCGGGACCTGAACCTTCCGCAACGGGAAAACAAGCTCATCCTGTCTAAGTCGGCGACCGATACTGTCTATATCTATGGCGAAGTAACTCCAGAGGGATATGGCGCCGTTGTTACAGAGCGATACTCGTATCCGAAAGGGCTCTTGCTTATCACGGTCCGGAAAAGTCACGGCAAAGAGAATGGTCGCATCGTTACGCAGACGAAACGATACATCTCGTATGCCGACCTTCAGAACGACAATCCGCAGCAGACCAACGTAACGGAGTTGTATGGCCTCGCTGCTGACACAATCGTGACGCACGTCCTTCGCAACGGCACACTCGAAACCTTCACGTTCCGGCTTCCTGTGATTACGAGAGTCGTTAATCCGCAGGATGGATCCATTCGCATCACGACACGGTACGGAGCGAACGGTTACGTCATCTCTGAAGTACGAGATGGCAACGGCAACCTCATTCAGCTCCGGCGAAGCAATGGTCAGGCAGAAGGCAGCCTGGTGACGAGAACGGAGTTTCCCGATTCATCCTGGCGTCAGGTTCGAACAGTTGGCCAAGCTGATGGAACGATTCTCCGCGAGGTTACTTCGAGTCTCGGACCTTCATCGTCTGTTCAGCAAGCCGCAGTGTGCGAGTGCCTATGCGGATGCGGAGAGGATATCCGGGAATGCAAGACATGTGGCTGCACTAATCAGCAGTAGTCTGTCCCAACATGAGGAATGGAATGGTCGGAAAGGTTAAACTCACGCTGTTTCTGTCTTTAGCCTGGTGGGCTGTGATGAATGGACAAAACCTCGGTAGCCGCAATCTTCCCTGCCCGCCGTTTTTGTGGCGGGAGATTGCAAATCCTGAGAGTGTAGGAGAAGGGGCTGTTCCTGTTCTACCTCCCGAAACAGTGACAGCCCCCACCGGGCAAGATGCTATCCGCATCGGTAGCCGCAGTCTTCAGACTGCGGATGTGGATTTCGACAGCCTCGAGCTGAGGCTGCTCGACATTGAGATCGAAAAGGCTCAAGCAAGAGTCAGCGAAACAAGTCTCTGGAAGCGCCTTATCCCCGAAATCCACGTCTCCGGGAGCTTTGGAATTCACGATGTTGTTTTTGTCGATCCAACGACATTCACGCCCTTCATACTTCCACGCGACGCCTACCGCCTGACGATTAGCCTTTCGCTCTCCGGGATATTCGACTTCTCCAAGCATTCACTGGCGCAACTTGAACTCGAAAGACTCTCAACAGAACGATCGCTCAGGCTTCTCAGTCTTGCTGAGTCACGCAAGATTCTCGAACAACAACTGTCCGCACTGCAACAAAACTTGGTGATTGCTCAAGAGGAAATCAGAATTATCGAAGACCTGGTTCGTTTCAACCAACTCCGTTTCGAGCAGGGAAAGATCGAATTTGACACCCTGATGCGAACCAAGCTCGAACTACTCAACGCCCGGAAAGCAATTCTGCGCATTCAATACCAACAATCCGAACTTCAATCGAAACTCTCTCAAGGAATCCTACAATGAGCAGACCCTTCAACCTGATGTTTCTTTTCTCTTTCTGCTTGTCTACTGCAAGCACACAGATTCTCACCATCCACCACATCAACGTGGGACAAGGCGATGCAACCCTGATCCGGCATTCAAACGGCAAGACAGTTCTCATCGACGCCGGCAACACAGGGAAGGGAAAGAATGTTGTACTCCCATATCTGCAAAGTCTCGGTGTAACATCTCTCGACTACCTGATCCCCTCCCATTACCACGCCGACCATATCGGCGGACTCGACGAGGTCATTGAGGCACTTTCACCGGATAGCATTCGGACAGTTTTCGACCGTGGAAGCAATCCGCCATTGCCAACGACGAAAGCATTTTCAGATTATTGGTCAGCGGCAGATCGTACAAATCGACACTTTCAGATCGCTCTTGGACAAATCATTCAGCTTTCAGATTCCACAACTCTTCGTTGTCTCGCTGTTGATGGAGCGGTTCTGAACTTTGGAGAGGTTCAGAACAGCAGAAAGGATGAGAACAATCTCAGCCTCGCCTGGTTGCTCTCACTTCAACAGTCGGGCAACGGTAAGACCTACACATTCAAATACTTCACTGGCGGCGATTGCGGCGGAGTAACCGGGATCTATGCAGATCTCGAAACGCCTTTGTCGACGATCGCAGGTGATGTCGATGCAATGAAAATCAATCACCACGGCAGTCGCTATTCAACAAACCAAACATTTCTGGATAGCCTGTGGCCGGAAGCGGTTGTGATTTCTGTTGGCGACCGGAACACTTACGGACATCCGACACAAAAAACGCTCGACCGTCTGCAGAGTTCTCCGTCAGTCCGGTTCATCTATCAAACTGAAACTGGGAATGGAGGGACTGTCTCCAAGATAAAGGTTTTGGGAACTGTCACGATTGCGGTGTACGATACGTTTTACGTGGTCGGGACAGACACCTTTCAGTTGAGTAGCAAGGGACTTTCCCAAAACAATTCGACAGTCACTCACATATCAAATGTGGATGAGCTGGGCCAGAGCAGAATCGCCGTATCGCTTCACAATGAAACGTTGAGCATCAGTCTTTCAAGGGAAACGGCCGTGTCAATTCATCTTTACAATCTTCTTGGTCAGCAGGTTCACCAGATCGTCAACGACCTTTTACCGGCAGGCATTTACCGGATTGACCTTTCTCAACTTAGGCTTCCAACAGGTGTCTATTTCGTTCGCGTCGAATCACCCATAGAAAATGTCACGCGGAAAATCCTCGTTGCCCGTTAATAACTTGTAGTGAGCACAGTCGAACTATGCTGCAGAACAATGATCAATGGCGCTACGGAAATCATTGGCGGTGTGCCCGGGAAACATCTTGACCCGCTGCTGCTTGCTCAATCTCAGGCTCCGGATTCGGTTGGATTCATTATGATCGCCTATCAAAGCCTATCGGTGGACGAAGGCCAACAGCCTTCGCGATTCTACGACCTTCTCTTTTTTCGCGGTCCCGTGATCTTTGAGTGCGCACGTCTGAATCAAGACCTGCGCTTTCAGCTTCATCAGGAAGTTGCCTTTCAGACCTTCAAGAACTTCGGACGGCAAGAAGAGACACGAGTATTTCTTTTCCTCGCGTCAGACGAGCTCCTGTACCGCTTCCGGGCTACTTTCTACTACGAGCCTTGCTTGAAAGTTCAGGTCAAAGCCCTGTCGAAGAGACAAATCATCACGCTTCTGAAAAGCACCGGATGCCAGCACGGAATCATCGAATGCAACGAATTCACTCAGATAACTCCTTCAATCGAACTGCTCGAAATCTCTTCGTCCGACGACATCGCCCAGTACCATCCAAAATTCAAGAACGGCCGCATACTGCTGTATGACACAGAGAAGAACAAGGAACTTGTCCAGGAGCGCTACTCCGCACATTTGAAGCACGTTGCTCATTCAGTCGCTAATACAACCCAAGGGAATGTCCCGAAGGACGAATCAGTGAATCGGCCCTCAATCCACATTTTCGATAGTTCCCGCCAACACCCCGTTGATCCCCTGCAATCTATTGATGAAAAAGCAGCCGAGGAATTCGCCGAGTTCATCAAGAAGATTCTGAGTTCTCCCCCACCAGATGAGCGTGTAACCGAGCCTGAACAGAAAGCATTTTTGATAACACGGACGGAAGAAAGATCCAACCAGGATGAGCACAGTAGCTCGGAAGACACACAGCCTGTTTCGCACAAGCAAAGAAGAGCTCAACAATCCAGAAAAGGATCTCTCGATAAACCAAAGTCCAAACAACCCCGTTCCAAGTCCGAAGAAGTCATTCCACTGAAGCAGGAAAAAGCCAAGTCTGTTGAGGCGACAGGACAGGAGATGGTTGCGACAGCCGTTGCGGAGGAGGTCAAACTCTCAGACCACCACGATTACATCAGACTATTCGAACGCCTTTTCCGCTCGTTTCGCCAACAAATTTTCGACTGCTACGGCGACCGCTCAGAAACGGTGATCGCCGAGGCCGAACGCAAAGTCCGTTTCCTCACACCGGAATTTGACCTTCGCTCGCTGAACGATGAAACAGCCATTGTTACGCTCGATCTTGTCGAGACTATAGCGAACGACGCACCTTTCTTCAAGAAGTCAAAGTTGCGTGAGGCAGCGCTCACATTGGTAGCCGATCTTTACAACAAACAGTACGAGCTCCTCGAACAGCATCGCGTTATCGAAAAGGTCGAGCAGTTTTACTACCGGTTAAAAAGGTGACCAGACTTATGAATTATCAAAGCCGTCTGGTCATTCTGAGGAGTCCCGATGTAGTATATCGGGACGACGAAGAATCTGACTTATAGTAGCTTCTATGAAATGGTTCCATCACGAGACTGCTGCACGGCACGATCCAAAACTTCAGGTCCTTGGCTCATCACACGGCGCCGAAGGCCTCGGCATCTTCTGGGGACTTTTGGAAGAAATCGGACAACATTCCGACACATTTCATCTAAAAGTTCTCGGAATTTCCACAGACGCCGACAAGTCCTTTGCAAATCTTGTCGAGAACGCGGAACAATCGACAGCCGATGCGCTCGGAAACAACATTGACATCAACAAAGTCCCAAGGCTGCCCGTGAAAATTCTTGCAAAGAATCTCTTCAGTTCGCCAAGAAAGCTTGCGTCAGTGATCGACACTTGTGTCGAGATCGGACTCTTTGATTCCTTGAAGTGGTTGAAATTCAATGTCTTATACAGCCCCGCATTCGAACAACGTGCGGATGACTATACGCGTCGCCTGCAAAGGAAGTCCGCGAATGTCCGAACAAGCTCCGAACTACCTTCGGACGAACACCCAAGACAATCCGAACAAAGTTCGGACACTGTCCGAAGAAACGCGGAGAAAGTCCCCCTAGAAACAGAAGCAGAACAGATACAGAAGGAGAATAGAATCAGATCAGAAAAAGAAATGCCTGCTAATAACGCTTCAGACAAGAACAAGTTATCAACATCTGAGCAGTATGAATTCCTGAAAGATGAGCCATACCTCATTCAGCTCTCGGAAGAAGGATTCCAGGAATATTCAAGAACATTCAAATCGACCCTCGCAAGCTGGAACGATGGCCACCCTAACAAATTCAACTGGAATCCTGCTGAGTCTGAACTACGCAAGCTCTTCTTCGGCGGTGAGCACGAACACAAGGTCACGATGTGTTACCACGCATTCAAGCTGCTTGGTGAAAAGGTTCACTACCCTGAGCTGGTTCTGCGCGCGCTCAAATTGATGCTCAAATCGAGTGAGAAATCCCGAATCGTCAATCCCTTCGGATGGATGTGGACCTGCCTTCACGGGAACGGCGACGGTACGACACCTTGGGTCCAGCTGCTGACAGCTGAGGAAGAGCAGTCACTGGCATCGGCTCTGAAACGATTCAGGCCACCGTAACAATAAGAATCAACTGTCAGCTTATCCAATCAATCCCATTACTCACAGGAAAGGAATGAATACTATGGCAAAGAGGCAGCAGAAACTCTTCGACGACGCAAACGATACACCGCTCGTCCGTGCGGCTGACCGTGTCTTAGAACTGCGAGAGGAAAGAAAAAGCATTGATGAAGAGTTGGAGATTCAAGAAAGAAACCTGATCGGACTCATGCAAAAGGCAAAGAGGGACAAAATCCGCCACGGCGGATACGTTATTCAGATAAGACTTTCGGAAGCGAAGAGCAAGCTTGCATTGAAGAAGACCACAGAATCCAATCGAAAGGAAGAAACGTAATGTTCCCCGATACTTTTGCCCGTGAGATTGCAGAGGAACTCGTGATCGAAATCTCAGGATTCTGTGATCGCATTGAGATTGCCGGTTCACTGCGACGGCGCAAACAGGCAGTCAACGACATCGATCTTGTCGTGATCCCAAAGTTTGTCGAGGTGAAGGATGAGACCCTATTCGGCGAGCCTGTGCAAGAGAATCTGCTGGAGAAAAAGCTCTCGCAGTTGTGTCTCATCGGCCAGCTCGACCTTGAGGCCAACGGTTCAAAGATCAAACGGTTTCTGAAAACCGTTGACGGCGACACCATCCCCATTGACGTCTACATCGCAAATGAGCAGACCTGGTGGACCTTACTCTTGATTCGCACAGGCAGCCGTAATCACAACATCAAACTTGCCAAACGAGCGATGGATCTCCATATGCACCTGAAGGCCGACGGCAGCGGACTCTTAACACCCGGAGGAACCCTCATCCCGATCCATAGCGAGGAAGAAATCTTTCGCCATCTTGGATTAGCCTATCGGCCACCTGAGGAAAGAGAGTGACAGAGACCAATGAACCACAGAATCATCATACTGCAAACGCTTGAATCGTGGCTCAAACAACTGCCGGTCGAAACACAAACCGGAGCGTCGATTGCCACAAAGGATGATATCGTTCGTCTCTCAGAGCAACTGTCATCACGCCTCGCAGAAGACAAACACCAAATCGATCGTTGGTTATCAACGCTCGTTGAACTTTACTCTCAAGCGAGGCTCAGAAGCAGTACCACGTCCCATTTATCCAATATTCCATCAATCCAGCGATCCGCCTCACAATGACCGCTCCCACTCACATAACATTCGCGGAGTTCGTCTACCTGCTCTTGCTCACCACCACAGGAGTTGCCTTAAACACTGTCAACGGCATGGTGATGGCCATCGCATCAATTCTGCCCGATGTCGACACGGCGGCGAGCTTCATCGGCCGGGCATGTCCGTTTCTGTCGAAGAGGATTGAGCGAAGGTTTGGTCATAGGACTCTCACACACTCAGCAGTTTTCGTCGGTGGCCTGGCAATCTTATTGTTTCCGCTCTATCTGTTCGCACCGGACATCTACGTTTGCCTTCTCATTGGCTATGCATCTCACCCCTTTCTTGATACAATGACAGTGCACGGAGTCAAGCTATTTTACCCCTTCTCAACGGTCAAGTGCGTGTTTCCGTTGGAGGTGAACAATCCGCACCGTTACCGCCTACAAACGGGCTCGAAGATGGACAAAGCTTTGAGCCTGCTCTTCTTCATCGGCTGTATCCCTACGTTTCTCATTGCGCATCAGGGATACGAGCGATTCATCCGGTCAACCCAAAAAAACATCGAGTCAGCCGTCCGTGACTACAACGAATTCTCGAAAGATCACTTCGTCTTCGCCGAGGTCGTCGCCTACAATATGATGACCAAAGAACGAATCGCCGGAACATTTGAAATCATCGGCACTCTGAATCCCACCACGATCCTGTTCAGAGGCAAAGACGGAGCGCTTCACTCCTTGGGTAGGGAGTACGAAGCGGAGTATGTTGCAGAGCGAATCATTTGCAAAAAAGGGGATCCGGCAGAAACGATTGTTCGGTCCGTCGATATGAGCAACCAGCTTCTCGCACAAATATCAACATATCTCGATTTTCGGTTTGAGACCCATCTCTTTGGTGCACTCAGCTCAAGCGATCCCTTTTCTGTTCCCCAGGAAAGCAAGACGTTCAGTCCAATTGCTGGCTCCTTCAACAACATTAGATTTAACTACGCCACCTACGACGACATCCAACGACTGAACCTTGATAATATCTTCATCACAAAAGGCACTCTCACCATCCGGACCGTCAAGCCAAAAGCCGTTCTTCCGTCGCAAGCCCGACTTGATTCCGCTTTCCAGGCACAAGCGGCCGGTAACGGTATAGATGGCTTTGTTTCATTTGCTCAGATCTCCTTCCAGATCGATCCCAAAGAGAACATCGAGTTCTTTCATCAAAAGGGAGATACTGTCAGAGAGAAGGACATTCTCATCAAGCGTGATCTTGCCCTGTTTTACGATCAACAGATAGCTCTCAACTTACAGAAGATTGCCGCTCTCGAAGAAGAACGTGAGTTCAAACTGGCAGAAATCGAACAGAAGCTTTCACAAGCCAAACTGAGAATGGACAGCGATTCGCTCAACCTCGCACACACACAGAGACAATACGAGAACGGATATGCAACCGAACTGACTTTGGATCAAAGCAGGCTGAAATACTCCGACTCGAGACAAGCCTACGCACATCTACTGTCGGCGAAGAATAGAATCCAAACCAAGTTTGCAATCGACATTCAGAAACTCAAGAACGACATTGCTCAACTCAGATCGAAAGAAAAAGCAGCAGCGAGACAATCAGAAATCCGCTCCACCGCAACAGGAATCATACACGACATCCGGCAGCTGTATCACAACAACAAACTACAGGTCACGTTCGTGATCAGACGACTCCCCAATGAATCCGGACTTAAGAAATGACACGACGTTTTTCGGCAGGACAGACGAACTCTACCAGCTCGTCAAGAATCTCCAGCGGGGACGGCACACCCTTGTTCTCGGTCCCAAAGGCATCGGCAAAAGCAGACTGATGATGGAAGCAAAAGCAATCCTTGAAGGCAAAACAAAACGCATCGACTTCTCAGCCAATGTCATCGCACAACTGACCGGTCAACTTGGAGTCCGCATCCGTCCCGATCAATACAAAATGCTTTATATCGAGCATTCCGCGCCTTTAGGTGATTGCCTTAATGAGACGTGTGAGAAGTTGTATCAGAACCGGGACCTAAAGGTTGAGCCACCCCTCGAACCCGCTGCCGACTGGCCGACAGTCAAGAAACAGCTTCGCGGACTTGGCAATATGAAGCTTCAGGACCTGGTGCTGGAGAGCCTCTCCCGCTCATCGAAACCATATCTCCTCTTCTTTGACAGCCTGGATCGCATATCTCCAAGCCACCAGCAGTTCATCGAAAGACTCTTTGCCGTTTCAGTCGTCTGTGCGGCGATTGTCCAGATCAAAGAGGCATACCACTTTAGAAAGATCTGGTCGTCGTTTAACCAGATAGAACTGACACCGCTCCCGGAAACCATATGCTCTCAACTGATCTATCACTTTGTTGAGAACTATCCCATTCACGTAATCGATGTTGAGCTCTACAAACGTGAAATTCTGAAATCTGCCAACGGCAACCCGTTTCACATCAAGAATATGATCTGGCATGGTTCACGGGAAAAGTATGTGAGCACCGAGGAAATTCGAAAACTCCGCCAGACTGAACACGGCGAGTACTTCAATATGGGACCGATCTACATCTTTGGCGTAAGCATTTTCACACTCTTCAAGATATTCTCACTGGGAACAAGTAACCGTGAGTTCTACATCTATTTCTCAGCACTCGGATTCATGGCCTACCTGGTCTTCCGGGTCTTCAGAGCCTTCTTCTTGTTCCGTCCCCAGAAGTACCGATGAATAACTTGAATTTTTTCTTTCCATTTATTAAGGTCTGGAGGATTTGTGAAGCTCTCTGACATTGCCGGCAAACTCATTTCGCAGCTCGAGGAATTGAACCGCGAGACAATGAAATCTGTCTTAACGTACGGCGAAATGAGCATGTCCGAAAGCCAATTCAGAGCGTTTCGCAAGGTCGTTCTCGATTTGTATGGCGGCAATGGTTTACAGCGCAAGGTTCGGGAAGTTGTCACCACATCTCTTGGTATAAGTAAGGATAGGGCTGGTGTCCTTGTAGAGAAAGGACAAGACGAGAGCAAGGGGGTGGTGACGATGACGTGAGCCGGTCCGAGATCCCGAGCAGGCGAGTATCTTTTGAGATGATCGAAGGTTCCCAACTTTCCGACGCTGATTTCGACTTCCTGGCGAGACTAATCGCAAAGGCAATTCACCGGAGACTAGAAAAGGAAAGGTCAGTTCATTCTAAAGGAGATCATCGTGATGAATTCACCGAAGAATCAGATTTCGCCTAAGACAGCCGTCGGATATGTCAGATGCTCCACCGACGAGCAGGGCGCAACATCAATTCCCCAACAAAAGGAGGAGATCGAGAGATGGGCCATAGCCAACGATTTCAAGATCGTTGAATGGTTCATTGATGAAGGCAAAAGCGGAACCAGTTTTCTCGCGCGTCCTGGTTTTGCGGAGCTTGTGAGAAGGGTAGAAAACGAGCCAGACTTTGACTATGTCCTTGTCTACGATGAAAGTAGGTGGGGGAGAGCTTTGAATCCGCGGGAAAATGCCTATTGGAAGGTTCACTTCGAGAGACATAGGGTAAAGGTTCGAGTGATTCACTCCAATTCCAAAAACGGCGATGATATTGGCAGCTACGTTGTAGAGGTGGTCGAATCAGCGGAGGCCTCCGAGTATTCCAAGAAACTCTCCAGGGCGATAAGAAGGGGAATGCTCTCGTCACAACAGGGGGTTTTCTCGAGGGGGGGAACAGCTCCATATGGTTACAAGAGAGTGGCCATCGATCTCAAGACGGGCGAGCGGAGGGTAATGCGTGACGGGATGCGTTCTGTCCCAAAGCAAGAGAAGGTCATCTGGGAATTGGGTGACGAGCTCGAAATTAACACCGTCAAAAGAATCTTTGAGATGCGAGCAAACGGTGTCGGCTATGTCGGGATAGCAGACATTCTGAACGATGAGGGAATTCCTTGCCCAAAGCGTGGGCGTTGGAAAAACAAAGACCAGAAGTGGACCGGAGTCTCCATCCTGGGCATCATTCAGAATCCCGCCTATGTTGGAGAAAGGGTTTACAATCGCTTGTCCTTCAGTAAGATTCTCGCCAAGGAGAAAGGATGGGATCTCCGCGGGAAATGGTTCAACGAGAAGTCAGAATGGATTGTTGTTGCCGATGCTCATCCCGCAATTGTTTCCAGGGAGCTATTCGAGAAGGCGAACGCTCAAACAGAACCGCGTCCAGTCAAACCAAACCAGCATTATTACAGAAGCACCTATTTATTGACTGGCCTGGTGAAATGCGTCCATTGCGGCTTCAGCTATCAAGGTTATCATCACAAGCCAACGGGCAACAAATACTACATCGATGGTGGCTACGTGAACAAAGGGAAAAGTGTCTGCAGCTGGTATTCGATCAGGCAAGACAAATTGGAAGACTTCATTCTCTCGAGCATCAAGCAAACGTTCTTGGATCCTGGTTCTGCGCAACGTGTCCTCGAATACGTCGAAGAGTTCAACAAACAGCAGCCGTCAGCAATTCAACAAAGGCTCGAAAGTATCGGTGAAATCCTCCGGGAAAACGAAGGAAAAATCGCCAACCTTCTCTCGATTGCAGAAGAGGGAGCAGGATTGAGGAGTGTAAGCGTTCGAATCAGAGAACTCGAGGAGATTCAGGAGAAGCTTGAGCAGGAGCGAAGGCGATTGCTGGCGCTTGAGCCTCCAAAGCTGGATCCGAAGCGCGTCGCCAATGCTGTGAGAGTTTTCTTGGAGGACGTCGAAAGGACCTTCGATGAGTTGTCAGTGATGGAAAGAAAGGAAGCACTCAAGAGGATTGTAGAAGCGATTCTGGTCAACAGGGAGGAACGCAAGGTCCGCTGCTACATCAAACCCCTGCCAACGATTCCCAACGTCACAGACCGGGCGCAGATACCTTCCATCTTTCAGGGTGCAGCGAGTATCCCTGTCAGCGGCCAACCGCGTTTTCAAGCCAAAAACGCAATTGACTTTCAGGGTGCAACTCGTAGCCCTAACGGGAATCGAACCCGTATTTCAGCCTTGAGAGGGCTGCGTCCTGAACCGTTAGACGATAGGGCCAAATCATTGGGAAAATGTTAAATTGGGGGAAGGAGGGAATTGCAGTCTCTTCTTCATTTTGCGCATTTTCAAATTACCCCATTTTCACATTTCCATATTTCTTGCTGCCCTGCTAGGGCTCGAACCTAGAGTCTCCTGATCCAGAGTCAGGCGTGTTGCCAGTTACACCACAGGGCAATAGATCTTCCTCCATTTCCGCCAAGACAGATGAGGCTCCGACTCAAGTCTCCGATTAAGAATTTCGACTCTTATGATCTCGAGATGAAGCCACTCCATCCCTCGCTCTCTTCCATCCAAACCTTTTGAACACGAGTCGGTCTGAGTTCAAGGGGACCAAATTTACTCAAATCGCCCAAAAATTCCAATGACAATTTCTCGCGGAGCCCGGTGAACAAACATCACGTTCCCGGCGAAGTGCTGGTCTGATCTCATTCACGTCTCTTCACCGTGGTGGCACAGCATCACGCGTTACCTTGACTTTCCTCCCAATTTTCGATATACTTTTGTCGCATTTTTTCGAAAGAACCTCTCACGGCAGTCATCGTGGCCGTCAGTTCCTTCTCATTTGGGAACGCTTATTTGTTTCCGTAACCTTATCTCCAAGAATCCCGGTGGCCGATTTTCTCTTTCATGATTTGAGGATAGCTTCATCCCTCTCTCCTTGTTGCCGCTTTCTCCTCCCTTCACCGCATTTTCGCCGCAAGAGTTTAGCGTGCCGGACTCCGCTTCTTTTTCGTCCGGAGGCGGGGGAGAGATAGGGGTCGATGGTAACGAAGTACGGTTACGATGTCTTCTTCACGATAGCGGCGGTGTGCGTTCTGCTCATCATCATCGCTCTCGTGTGGATCGAGCCGAAGATACCGAAGTACGGGCTCATTGCACTGTCGGTTCTGTTCCTTGGATTTACGCTCAACTTCTTCCGCGATCCGGAGCGCGTTACGCCGACCGGAGATCACCTCGTTGTTTCTCCGGCAGATGGAAAAGTGATCCAGGTGAAGCAGGTCGAGGAAAAAGAGTTCTTTGGATCGCAGGCGACGTTGGTCAGCATCTTCATGTCGCCCCTCAACGTCCACGTGAATCGAAATCCGATTTCAGGTGTTGTGAGGCATGCGAGATATGTGAAGGGAGAGTACTTCGCGGCTTTTGAAGATAAGGCGTCAGAAAAGAACGAACAGATGATCATCGGGATGGAGGGGAAGTACGGGAAAATTTTGTTCAAGCAAATTGCCGGTTTCGTTGCGCGACGTATTGTCTGCACGCTGCAGGTAGGGGATTCTGTGAAGGCGGGCGACCGATTCGGGATGATCAAATTTGGATCGCGGGTTGACGTGTTCCTCCCGACGAGCGCACAAGTGCGGGTTAAGGTGGGTGATGTGACCGTAGCGGGGGAGACGGTGCTGGCGGAGTTCCGTTAATGAACTACAGGAAAGGTCGCACGCGATGAAGATCACTCGTGCTGTCGTTCCGAGTCTCTTTACCGTTTTGAACGCGTTCTGCGGGTTTCTCTCGCTGCTCTATGCTTCGAGAGGCAAGATCGAGATGGCAGCCTGGTTCATCATCCTGGCAGCCGTCTTCGATTCGCTCGATGGCATCATGGCGCGGATTACCCGCTCCTCCAGCCAGTTTGGCGTTGAGCTCGATTCTCTTTCGGATGTCGTGTCGTTTGGCGCTGCGCCCTCCTTTCTTGTGTATCAGGCACACCTTTCGACACTGGATAACATCGGCGTGATGGTAAGTTCCATGCCGCTCATCTTCGGCGCGATCCGTCTCGCCCGATTCAATGTGCAGTTAGTGGGTTTTGAGAAGGAGTATTTCAAAGGTCTCCCCATCCCCGCGGCGGCCATTACGATCTGTGCCTTCCTCCTCGAACACTACACGGAAGGGTACGGATTGCACGGATGGTCGAGGGACGTCTTGGTATGGCTGGTGGGGGGTATTTCGCTGTTGATGGTGAGCCGGGTGCGATACGACACATTGCCGAAGCTTTCGCGCAAAGGGATACGTGCACATCCTCTCCGTATCGGCATCTTTGCTCTTGCAGCGGCGATCATCTTACTCTCCAAGGGTCGCTTGATTTTTGAAGTGATGCTGGCCTTTATCCTGTTTGGGATTGTTCGTTCGGTGTATGAGTGGCTGCGTGCGGCGATCACGCACGTGGAAAAAGAACCCGAGGAAGAAAACGAAGTCTCCAGCATCGATATTTAGCTTACCGGGAGTATGCCTGTGTTTCATTCGAAAATAATTGTCACCAGGCGCAAGTCGATTCTCGATCCGCAAGGAAAAGCCGTCCAGCACGGCATGCACTCGTTGGGATATGAGATGGTCAACGACGTCAGGATCGGGAAGTTCGTCGAGCTGGACGTGCAAGCATCGGACAGAGCCGAAGCAGAGCGCATCACGCGTGAGGTGAGTGAGAAGCTCTTGTCCAATCCCGTGATGGAGGATTTTTCCTTTACCATCGAGGAGCGTGGAGCGTAACGTATGAAGGTCAAGTTCGGCATCGTGGTCTTCCCCGGCTCGAATTGCGACCACGACACACACTATGTAACAGAGACCATTCTTGGGCAAGAGGCACGACTGATCTGGCACAAAGAGGGATCGTTGGGAGATGTGGATGTGGTGATCTTGCCGGGGGGATTTTCGTATGGTGATTATCTTCGTTGCGGAGCGATTGCCCGGTTTTCGCCCATCATGAAAGACGTCGCTCGGTTCGCCCAGGCAGGTGGTCCGGTGTTGGGAATCTGCAACGGCTTTCAGATCCTCACGGAGGCGGGACTCCTCCCGGGTGTGCTGCTTCAGAACCGCTCGCTCAAGTTTATCTGCGATTACGTGCACGTCCGTGTCGAGAATGCGAATACTCGCTTCACGGGTGCGTGTGCGAAAGGGGAGGTGCTCGAGATCCCAATTGCCCACGGCGACGGTAACTACTTTGCAGATGAAGACACATTGAAGCAATTGCAGGATCGGGATCAAATTCTGCTTCGCTACTGCGATGTAGAGGGGAACGTGACCGATATGGCAAATCCGAACGGCTCGCTCTTGAACATCGCAGGCATCATCAACGAACAAGGAAACGTAGCGGGGATGATGCCGCATCCCGAGCGCGCATCGGATCCGGTCTTGCGTCATACCGACGGAAAAAAGATTTTTGATTCACTCGTCGAGAGTTTCGTACCTGCCCTCGTCTAAGGGAGGGAGTACCATCACCATTCGACGGAAAGGAAGGACATGTTCGGTTTGGGCACACAAGAAATTATTCTCATCCTGTTGTTCGTTCTGATCTTTTTCGGTGCAAAGAAGATTCCGGAGCTTGCGCAAGGACTCGGAAAGGGCATACGCGAGTTCCGCAAGGCCGCACGTGATGTGCAGGAGGACATCGAAAAAGAAGTGAAGCAGATCGAACCGACAGAGAAATCGACTAAAGAAAAACAGCAATAGTCGCTCCGGACTCTCACCGGCTCCGTCGTAGTGCCTCCCGCTCGACCCTCCACGCCATCAGACCTCGTGGATCGGGAAGAGGTCTATTTCCGCATGCGAACGTACGATTCCATTCGAGCAGACTTATCCGCTGGTGTCGCTACCTGCGAGTCGATCACCCGGGAATATCTCGGCGCGATCGAGAAGGAACGACACCTCAATGCGATGCTTTCCGTGTTCGCGGAGCGCGCGTTGGAACAGGCTCGTGCCGTCGACCGAAAGCTCGCTGCCGGCACCGCAGGCCCTCTTGCCGGAATGGTTGTCTCTATCAAAGACGTCATTTGTGTGAAGGACGAGGGAGTGACGTGCGGATCGAAGATGCTGGAAAAGTTCGTTTCACTCTATGACGCGACGGTCGTGGAACGTGTGAAGGCAGCCGATGCCATCCTTATCGGCAAAAACAACATGGACGAATTTGCCATGGGATCGTCCACGGAAAACTCGGCGTTCGGTCGAGTCAAGTTACCGCAAGATCCGGAGCGAGTCCCGGGAGGATCGAGCGGAGGCTCGGCGGTTGCCGTGCGCGCAGGGATGTCGACCACCTCGCTGGGGACAGACACAGGAGGATCCATCAGACAGCCCGCAGCGTTCACGGGAGTAGTGGGATTGAAGCCAACCTACGGTCGCGTTTCGCGATACGGGCTTGTTGCGTTTGCATCGTCGTTCGATTGTATCGGACCATTTGGATTGAATACGAAGGACGTTGCGCGCCTCTTGCAGGTGATTGCCGGATACGATCCTCAGGACTCTACCTCAGCCGACGTGCCGGTACCCGAGTATCTGCAATCGTTGACAAAGGATGTACGTGGACTCCGCATCGGGATTCCACGAGAATATTTTGCGGAGGGCTTGAGCGACGAGATTCGCGCGGTTCTGGAGAGACGAATCGATCATTTGCGGGAAAACGGTGCAGTGATTATGGAGGTGAGTCTTCCGCACACCGAGTATACCATCGCGACGTACTACATTCTCGCCACGGCCGAGGCATCTTCGAATTTGGCGCGATTTGATGGAGGGCGGTACGGATATCGGGCAAAGGGAATCAAAGACCTTTTCGAGATGTATTCAAAGAGCCGGAGTGAAGGGTTTGGATCCGAAGTAAAACGACGGATCATGTTAGGCACGTACGTCCTCTCCGCTGGCTATTACGACGCGTACTACCGAAAGGGTCAGAAGGTGAGGCGACTGATCCAAGAAGATTTTGTGAAGGCGTTCCAGAGTGTCGATTGCCTCGTCACGCCAACCACTCCAAGCACCGCGTTCAAAGCAGGGGAGAAATCGGGTGATCCATTGCAGATGTATCTTTCGGATATTTATACCACGTCCGCCAACCTCGCGGGCATTCCGGGCATCAGCGTCCCGTGCGGAACCGATCGTGCCGGACTTCCTATCGGTCTTCAGATCCTCGGAAAGCAGTTTGACGAAGCGACGATCTTGCGTGTGGCGGATTTTTTGGAGTCGGCCTCCGAGGGGGGAAGCAAGAGCTGATTCGCCGTATGAGACGATCTCCGTCGCAGCTGATCCTCGTTGGGAATTCTAGTGCGGGCGTCGGAAGATGTGAGAACGTCAACAGCGAGAAGTGTGATGTGTTTCTGTCTGACCCCCTCACTCAAATACATGAGCTGTCGCGCATTCTCACACTCATCATCTCACACACCTACAACAGATTTCTTCTATGAGCATTCTCGTTGACAACAATACGCGCCTCGTCGTGCAGGGCATTACGGGGGGAGAAGGGACGTTTCACACGAAACAAATGCTGGAATATGGCACGAACGTCGTTGCTGGCGTTACCCCGGGGAAAGGTGGCACGCTGTATCGGGGGAACGAGAAGGATCAATTCCCTCGCCCGGTGGCCGTCTACAACACGGTAGCCGAAGCGGTCGTGAAGGAACACGCGAACGTCTCCGTTATTTTCGTTCCCGCAGCCTTTGCCGCCGACGCCATTATGGAAGCGGCGGATGCGGGTGTGAAGCTTGTGGTGACGATTACCGAAGGAATCCCTGCGTCTGATATGGTCAAGGTGTATGAGTATTTGAAGGTGAAGAACGTCCGCATGATTGGCCCCAACTGTCCGGGCATCATCACGCCCGGTCAAGCAAAAGTAGGCATTATGCCGGGCTTTATCCACAAACCGGGGAGAGTTGGCCTCATCTCTCGCAGTGGCACGTTGACGTACGAAGCGGTGTGGCAACTGACCGAGCGAGGAATCGGACAATCCACCTGCATCGGCATCGGCGGTGATCCGGTCATTGGTACGCGCTTCATTGATGCTGTAAAACTCTTCAATGAAGATCCCGATACGGATGCGATCATGATGATTGGGGAGATCGGCGGGACGGCGGAGGAGGAAGCGGCGGAGTACATCAAGAGGCATGTCAAGAAGCCGGTCGTCGGTTTCATCGCTGGTCAAACCGCACCGCCGGGTCGGCGGATGGGTCATGCCGGAGCCATCATCTCCGGAGGCAAAGGAACGGCAGCTGAGAAGTCCGCGGCGATGCGTGAAGCGGGCATTCACGTGGTGGAAAGTCCGGCGCTCCTGGGTGAGACGATGGAGCGTGTCCTTCAAGCACGAAAGACAATCTCCCCCTTGAAAAAAAATCAACGCACGAAACGAGGAAGGGCAAAAAGGATCATTCAAAAAGCGAGTGCGAAGAAATTCTCGAAGGAGGGCACGGCGAGGCAACGAATCGGGAAGAAGGCGAAGAAACGGTAACAGTCTTTTCCCTCTGAATGTGTCGGCCATCCAACCGACGCAAGTGCGTTCTCACGATCCTTCGTCAAAAAGGGGAACCTTATGTGGGATGAAAAACGTATCGGTCTCATCCGCGAAGTGACAGGCTCCTCCGTTATCGTCGTCGTCGATGCGGAAATCACGTCTCTCGCGAAAAAAATCGGGTCCAAGACATACTACATCGGCCAGATCGGTACGTACGTGCTGATCCCTGTCGGGAATTTGCTCATCCTTGGCATCGTCTCGGAGTTCCGAAAGGGGGATGTGTATGAGGGGGAGAAGATCGTTCAGCGCTACCTTATGAACGTCACCCTCATCGGCACGCTCAAAAAAGGAAAGTTCGAGACCGGCGTCTCAATTCTCCCGACGGTCGATATGCCGGTCTATTTGTTGGAGGACAAAGATTTGAAAGTGGCGTTCTCCACCTTTCAGAAGTTCAATTTCTCCATCGGTCAGCTCTCGCTCTTCGAAAACGAGCGGGCGTATCTCGACCCGAACCGTTTCTTCGGTAAACACCTCGCTGTGTTGGGATCGAGTGGCGCGGGGAAGTCGTGCACCGTCTCCTCCCTTCTGCAAAAAGTGGTGAAGTATCCCGACACCAACATTGTGATCCTGGATGTGCACAACGAATACAAGCACGCGTTCCCGGAAGGGTGTCAGCACTTCGATATCGCTGCGCTCGAGCTGCCGTATTGGTTGATGAACTTCGACGAGCTGGTGGAGATGTTGATCGATCCGCGCGATGAGAATGCCAGCACGCAGGCATCGGTCTTGCAGGATCTTGTCTTTGCCGCAAAGAAGTCGAAGAACCCTCGCTTGGCAAACTTCATCACGGTGGATTCGCCGGTGTATTACGACATCAATGAAGTGCGCGCGAAGATGCAGTTTATGGATACGGAGAAGGGAGTGGGGGCGGGAGCCAAAGAGGGGCCGTACTACGGGAAATTCTCGCGTTTCCTGACCCGATTGAACAGCCGGTTGAACGATCCACGCTATGCGTTCATGTTCAAGCCGAAACTCTGCGTCGAAACGGATTCGGTCAAAGGTTTGCTCACACTCATTTTCGGGCTCGACGGCAAGTCGAAGATCACCATCATGGATATGAGCGCCATTCCATTCGACATTGTCAACACGATCGTCGCTCTCATCGCGCGGATCGCCTTTGATTTCAATTTCTGGAATCCGAACCGGCGCGAACTCCCAATCCTCCTCGTCTTCGAAGAAGCTCACAACTATCTCTCCCTCAATACGAAGGGATCGACTGCGGCGCGATTGACCGTGGAGCGGATCGCCAAGGAGGGACGCAAGTACGGTGTGAGTTGTATGATCGTGAGTCAGAGGCCCTCGGAGATTTCGGAGACGATTCTTTCGCAATGCAACAACTTCGTCATTCTCCGGCTGTTGAATCCGGTCGATCAATCCTACATCCGTCGTCTTGTGCCCGACACATTCAGCGGACTCGATGCGGTGATTCCGACGCTCCGGCAAGGCGAGGCGCTCATTCTTGGGGATGCGGCGCCTATGCCGATGCGCGTGCAGATCGACATGCCCGATCCCGAGCCTGCGAGCGCCGACATTTACTTCTTCGACAAATGGAAGCAAAAGGGCGCGGCAACGGAGGCCGATGACGTCATGGAACGGTGGTGGAATCAACACCGGGCATAAACAGAGGAACCACTTTACAACCCATTCTCTATTTTGAAGTCTTCTCGAAAGGAGTCAAGCACGAATGGCGGTAGAACGCACCTTGGCAATTCTCAAACCCGATTGTGTTCGAAAGAACTTGCAGGGCGAAGTGATTTCCAGGATTCAGAAGGCCGGATTCAAGATTCTCGGTATGAAGCAAATGCGACTCACGGTCGAGACGGCCGGAGCGTTTTACGCGGTGCATCGGGGCCGCCCCTTTTATGACGAACTGGTGAAGTTTATGTCGAGCGGTCGCTGCGTTCCTCTTGCACTTGAAAAAGAAAACGCGGTTGCTGACTTCCGTACGCTTATCGGCGCAACCGATCCGAGGGAAGCAACCGAAGGAACGATTCGCAAACTGTATGCCGACAGCAAAGGGGAGAACATCGTGCACGGATCCGATTCGGCAGAGAATGGGAAGTTGGAGGTTGCGTTTTTCTTTTCGGAAAGTGAGCTGGTTTGAATTCCTCAAAATTGGCAGTTTTCACATGTCTCTCTCTAAATGGAAGAAGCTAACCGAGCGCGATATTTCCAAGAACCCTTGGTGGGTCTATCGGCAGGATACGTTTGAGCTGCCGAACGGAGAGGTGGGCGAGTATTTCTACGTTCACACGAACGGCTCGGTCATGGTGATTCCGGTTTTGGACGACGGAAAAATGTTGTTGGTGAAGCAATACCGATATCTGTGCGACGAAGAGAGTCTGGAGTTCCCCTCGGGAGGCGTCAAGGGAGGGAGCGATTACGTGCGCACGGCTGTGGCCGAGCTGGCGGAAGAAGGGGGATGTAAGGCCGAAGAGCTCGCCTACGTCGGAAAGTTCAATCCATTCAACGGCGTCACGAATGAGATGTGCCGGGTATACGTTGCTCGAGGATTGAGTCCCGTCGTATCAAAACCCGATACAACGGAACAATTCGAGCACGTCTTTCTTACTCCCGTCGAACTCGATGCGAAGATCCGTTCCGGCGAGATTTGGGATGGAATGACGCTCGCTGCCTGGATGCTTGCTCGCACGCACATAGTGAGAGAGTAATGATCTGCGAGAATGTCTTGTCAGGATTTCTCCTCGAGGTGTCCAAAACGAAAGCGTCATTCCGAACTTGTTTCGGAATCTAATCATAGTGCTTTACGACTGGTCAGGCGCGAAAAACATTGGCTCGGCATGACACCGCTGTCAAACAATCATCGTAACAGACCGCTATCTGCTCGTTGTCGAGCCCACCAATTCCCGCGTCATGGAACCCGGTTGAACGCGCCGCAGCTTCTCACGCTGCTTGAGTTCGCTTGGATACAACCGTTTTACCCCATTCCCCAGCGCTTTCTCGATATCCCGAATATTGTTGACCAACCGTACGAACCCGCCGATCTCGACAGAGGCAGCCTGATCAGTTCCCCACATCGACCGATCCAATGTTATGTGGCGCTCAACGAACGTTGCACCAAGTGTGACCGCAGCCCAGGTAGTGGCTAAACCCGTCTCGTGACCGGAGTATCCGATTGGAACTTGCGGGTAATGTCGTTTCAGCGTGGTGATCATTCGGAGATTCAGTTCCTCAGGCGGGCAAGGGTACGTTGAAGTGGCATGCGCAAGAAGTACCCTTTCAGTGCCAAGCAAATCCATTGCATTTTCAATCTCTTCCATTGTAGACATTCCAGTCGAGAGTATTATTGGTCGCCCCGTCGCTCGTTTCTTCAACAGCAATGCTTCGTCGGTCAAAGACGCGGATGCGACTTTGTAGCATGGGAGATCGAATTGTTCCATGAAATCCACTGATTCCTCGTCCCAACATGACGCGAACCAAAGAATACAGCGATCCCGACAGTGCCGGGCGATTGCTTCATATTCCTTTTTTCCGAACTCGACCCTGCGCCGGTAGTCAATGTATGTCATTCTTCCCCAGGGAGTGTCACGTTCGACGCTCCACTGGTCGCGCGGAACACAAATCTCAGGGGTTCGTTTCTGAAACTTAACAGCATCAGCCCCTGCTACAAACGCGGCATCAATAAGTTTTTTGGCAAGGTCGAGGGAACCGTTGTGGTTGATACCTATCTCTGCAATGACAAATACTGGCTCACCTTCGCCGACGAGTCTGTTGCCAACTCTCACGCGTGCCGGAAGATGATCCCGAAGTGCCTCACTCCGCATTGTGATATTCATATCAGTTCCTGTGCATAAGGCGATAAAACGGGTTGATAGGCTGTATGTTCCTTATGACCGTTCCTGAGGGAGATAATCCACTCCGCAAAATCGCGAAACGCACCATGCCCTCCCTGTACGCTTGCAATAAAATGGACGCTCCGCTTGACGATGGGCATCGCATCGGCCGGAGCCCCTGTAAGTCCATAAGATCGGATAGTATCAATAATCCCAAGGTCATTGATATCATCGCCAATGTAGGCGATCTGTTCCGGATTCAGTTGAGCGATTGCCAGAACCGTTGCCAGTTCCACTTTCTTATCTGCAACGCCTAAACGACAGAGAGTAATCCGGAGTTTTTCCGCACGTCGCAACAGACTGGGCGAATGTTCCCCACTGATAATGCCCGTTTCAATTCCCTCTTTCCGGAGAACCGCTACGCCCATCCCGTCGCGGACGGAGTAGCGCTTCATAACCTCTCCCGCATCGGAATAATACACACCGTTATCCGTAAGCACTCCGTCATTGTCTGTCAAGACAAGGAGTATACGCCTTGCGCGCGCTCGTAACTCATAATCCTCTAATATAATTTGGGTTGATTGATCGATTACCATATAGTCCAACCTCCATCAACGATAAGATTGGCGCCCGTCATATACGCAGACGCTTCACTTGCGAGAAAAAGCAGTGCGCCTTTGTAATCGCTCGGCGTTGCCATTCGACCGAGAGGCGTCCGCCTAGCGTAGTTGTTTACAAAATGTTCGTCTTGGTTGTTCAAAACCCCACCCGGCGAAAGCGCGTTTACCCGGACACCCTTGCTGCCCCAATAGGCAGCCAAATAGCGCGTAAACGAGAGCACAGCCCCTTTCGTTGTCGGATACGCAGGTCCCTTGAAGAAATCCTGCGTGCCATCCGGCTTGCGATAAAGACTTTGATCGGGGGCAACCGTTCCATAGGTCGAAGCGATGTTGATAATACTTCCTTTACCTGCCTGAGCCATCTCGCGACCAAAGATTTGACAGCAGAGAAAAGTCCCCGTGATGTTCACTTCAAGTGACGCGTGCCAGAGTTCAAGCGGGAAAAATTCAAATTTCGAAAGTTCACTCTTCCGTGCATGCTCAACGGCATCATTGATGGCAGCATTGTTCACAAGGACGTCTACCTTTCCAGTCATATCAAGAACTTTGAGACACGCTTTCTGTACGGAAGCGGGATTTGTAATATCCATTTGCAGAGCAACGATGTTCTCTGCGCCGTCATGGTTCAATGTGCTAACAACTTCGTTACACCGCTTCTCATCAAGATCGGATGCAATCACGAGCGCGCCGGCGTCTGCAAGTGCCAGACAGTGTTGGCTCCCAAGCAAGCCCGCCGCCCCTGTTACTACCGCAACCCGCCCTTCGAGAGAGAACAGTGTGTCGTTCTCTGTCATGAGTTTTTCACCTCAACTGCTGTAACCGGTTTCAAGTTAAAATGTGACGTCCGACGGAAGACAGGTTCAACAGGTTCTCCACGAAGCTTCGCGCGGACGGTACCGCTTTCTACCGCCTTTTGAAGCATTGGAAGGATCCTCGCATAGGCATTGAGAGTGTAGGTTACGTCTTCGGAAGTGTGAGAGTACGACAGGTTGTGGAATCCGCTCCAAAGAATACCATGGCGAATGAGCTCTTGTTGAACAAACGACTTAAGTTCGAGGGGATCTCCCGCCTCGGGCATGAACTGAACCATCGAGCGGCAGGGCATTCCGACACACTTTGTATAGGACATCCCCAATGCCCTCGCATGTTTGTTGTATCCATCCATAAGCATGGTTCCCAGATTGTCCAAATAATTCGGAACGTCGTTCGCCTCAAGTTCAATAATCGTTGCTTTTGCGGCTGCGAGCGAAAGCGCCTCGCCACCGAATGTCGTGAAAAAGAAAACGTCTTGTTTACAGAGCTCCATAATTGCCGAACGACCTGCTAAAATGGAAATTGGCATGCCGTTTGCAACGGCTTTCGAGAAGCACATCAGATCGGCAGTCACACCAAAGTACTCTTGCGCTCCCCCGAGTGCCAATCGAAAACCAGTCCACATCTCGTCGAAGATGAGAACCGTGCCGTTGTCAGAACAAAGGTCCTGCAGTCCTTCCAAAAAGCCCGGGGCAGGGTGTTCCACCACCATTGGCTCGAGTATCACCGCCGCTGTGTCTTCATCAAGCGATGTATGCACCGATGCTAGATCGTTATAGTTAAATGTAAATGTCAGGTTTTTCACTTCATCAGGGATCCCCCGATTTCGGTCGGTCACTCCTATGTACCAATCATGCCAGCCGTGATATCCGCAACACAGAATCTTCCGGCGACCGGTATACGCTCGTGCCAACCGAATCGCTGCACTGGTGACCTCTGCACCAGTCTTGCTGAACCGTACCATTTCAGCGTTCGGAACATGCCGGCGGATGAGTTCCGCAACCTCCACCTCAAGTGGATGCATCATAGAAAAGGTTATACCGTCCTTAAGCTGCGCAACGATGGCACAATCTACTGCATCGTACGCATACCCTAAAGAAATAGGACCGATACCCATCTGGTAATCGAGGAATTCGTTCCCGTCAACATCCCACACGCGTGCTCCTTTTCCTCTCTGAAGATACTTGGGTGCGACCCCCCGAATGTAGTGTCCGGGACCCTTGGCAAGTGTTTGGGTTGAACCGGGAATCAAGCCCAGAGAGCGTTGGTACAGTCTGTCGGATGTAGCTATAATTGGATCGGTTTCGTTTGGACAAACTCCATTTGGCATTGTCATTCCTTACGCAGTATTTGGTCAAAGTATTGGAGCGATTCCTACAGAGTTGGGGAAGGGGGCATTGAACCATTCCTCATCGCGTTGAAGTTCCCTGCAGATTTGGTTGGCAATTTGCTCTCCGGTGAACCCTTCATGCTCGAGCACCGTTGGAAGGAGCGCGGGATGGAACCATCGTTCGCGAAACGCAAGAGGAACCGTGCGAACTGTAACCTTGCGTTCCGTCAGAAGTTCGGACACTGCACTTGTTAATCCACCGGTAAGGAAATGGTCTTCAACGATTGCAACGATTCCGCAACTCAAAGCGCACGAGAGAACAACTTCAGTATCGAGAGGTTTAATTGTTCGGACATGAATTACTCTGGCGGCATAGCCCCGTTCCCTGAGACGCGCCGCTGCATCCAATGCCTCGCGCACGAGATGGCCGTAGGTGAGAATTGCTACATCCGTACCTTCACCAAACACTTCCGCTCTTCCGGGGATAAACCGTTCGTGCTTGAACATTCCCTGGCCGGAGGGATACCGTATATACCATGGATTCGGGTCTCGTACGATCGTCGGCAAACTCATCACAAGGTCGTCCAGATCAGCTGGGCAGAATACATTCATTCCCGGTATGCCTCGAAGGAGGCTGATGTCTTCCAACGCTTGGTGCGTGGGACCATTTGCCTCCGAAAGTAGCCCTGGGACGGCGCCGATCAGCTTAACGGGAAGGCGCCCGATGCCGACGTCGGTGCGGATGAACTCGAACGCGCGCATAGTGAGAAATGCAGCCAACGCGTGAACAATGGGGATGCGCCCGCGAAGAGCCAGTCCGGTTGCCATGCCGATCATCGTTTGCTCGGCAATACCGACATCAATACAACGGTTGCCAATCCGTTCCTGAAGAGCGCGTATTGCCGCCCTGTTTTCGGCGGTCATAACAATGACGCGATCATCACTCTGTACTATTTGAACAAGCATATCTTCGTAGGTCATTGTGCTCACCGTACAATCAGAGACTCAGAACCCAATTCTGCTTGTTTGCTGCCATGGAGTTCCCGAAGCAGTTGGTCTCTCTCGGTATGCGTAAAGTTTGCAAACCAGCGGTCAGCGCGTCGTTCGATGCTCGGGAGCCCCTTTCCACGCACCGTGTGGGCAACAATAGCCGTGGGGCCGCGTTGCCGCAAAGCAATACTGAAGGTCCGCTCCATCTCATCAAAACTGTGTCCATCCGTCGAGAACACATTCCATCGGAATGCACGCCATTTGTTCTCAAGCGGCTCCAGTGGTATCAGGCGTTCGGTCTCGATGTTTGCCTGAAAACTGTTTCGATCAATAATGACAATTAAATTCGCAAGCTCTTTCGCCGATGCCGTGAGGGCAGCTTCCCACACGGAGCCTTCGTTCAGTTCTCCATCTCCTAAGAGGACAAAAACGTTGTTCTCGCCTCGTTGAAGCTTGATATCCATCGCGACCCCCGCTGCAACAGAAAGAAGATGTCCAAGCGAGCCTGCGTGAAACTCCACCCCCGGAATGTTAGTGTTCGGATGCCAATAGATCCGATCATTTACCGAAAGATGCGCTCCAAGTCGTTCAGCCGGAAAGAATCCATTCTCCACCAGGACCCCATAGAACGCCGGAACAGCATGCCCTTTGGAAAGAAGAAAATAATCCCTTGCCGGATCTCGGATTGTTTCGGGAGAGATCTTCAAAACACAATTGTAGAGATACACGAGGAGGTCGGTGCAGGAGAGGGATGCACCAATGAAACAACCTCCATCGGTCGCCATACGGATAATATGTTCCCTCACCTTCAACGCCTGGAACTCAAGTTCAACGCGCGATCGTTTGCGACCAATCATAGCATCGGTTCCTGACGTGTTTCATCGTGGTGGATCGTGTGCAGCTCTTGGAGATGGTGCCGATACCAATTGACCCCTGCAAAGCGCTGATTGATCTTTGCCAAGTCCGGGTATCGCTGTAAGTGCTCAAGGATATCGTCGAGTGAGAACAACGGTCCCCGTTCCTGAAGAAGGTGCTCATAGACAGCGCTCATGAATTGGTAATCCTCCCGGTAGTCAAGCGTCCATCGGTAACGCAATGAGTAGTTTAATTCTCGCTCCCACATAACATTGCCAATGCGAAAGCGTTCCGGTCGTTCCCAGATGTACGGAGTCAGATGTTCACGTTCGAACAGTCTTGTTGCTTCTGCGTTCGCTATCGCGAGAGTATCCATGCCCAGAACTTCAACATCATTGCCATCCGGATAGCTTGGAGGATGGAGATTACTGACATAGTCGTAATAGCCCTCATATTTCATCCAGAATCCGAGCACACGATCAATGACACGAGGATCAATCAGCGGACAATCTGAGGGGATCTTGACCAGCGCATCTGCTTCGACCAACGCTGCGGCTCCCTGGTGCCGCTCAATCAAATCCGTTGCATGACCTCGATAATACCGGACATCAATTTTGCGACACAGTGTCACAATCGAATCATCATCCGGATCTTTGGTGGTAGCGACGACCAGTTCGAATAAAACGTTTGAAGCCCGTACCCGCTCGATCATACGTTCGAGCACAGGTTTGCCTGCAAGGGGAAGGAGTACTTTCCCCGGCAAACGAGTCGAACCCATCCGCGCCTGTATAACGACACAAAGTTTCAATGGGCTGCCTCCAACGCTGGTGCAGAAAGTGATTGGATATGCTCCGCATGCATAACTTCACGGCACACTGCCGCAATGTGCTCGGCTGCCTTTGCGTGTTGAAGAGGCATAAGTCGCTTCAGCTCGTCCAGAGGAAAATCAGAATGAACCTCTTTTCCCAAAGCCATTCCCACGTATGTTACAGATGACCATTTTGTAATGAGAACATCACAATTTGCGACGAGCTCTTCTGCACTCCCCGAGAAGATAATATGAGCTTTGGGCGCGTAGCATCGGATTTCACGGCTGGCGCGTTTTCGGTTCTCATTCGGGTGGAGCTTGAAGATCAGCGGACGTCCGGCGGCGATGCGGACTGCCTGCTCGATGAACGCCTTCCTGTTTTCAAATCCATAATTTTCTCTCACATCCGACGTACACACGAGCACATAATTGCGCTGCGTAAGGTTGTTTTGAAGAAATCGCTTGCAGTTATCGAAGTTAGGAATTCCCGTTACGCGGATTTTTTCCGGACGTACTCCTTTGCGCACAAAGAGGTCGCGGTATCCTTCGCTGGCAACACACAGAGCATCGTATGCATCGCTCAATCCATAGGCTGCGCTGCTTGCAAGCCACCGCGGCAGGAAACGTAAGTGCTGGATCAGCTTGAAGATCATTGTCTCTGGATCCGTCATGCCTTCTTGAACAAGAACGGTCGGTGTGGTATAGACAATTTTAGGAACGATCAGATCTGTGGGAAGAACCACAAGGTCGTATGGTCCTTTCCTTCCCCTGTAATCAATCTTCACCTTTTGCTCTTGGAGCATTTTTGTGGTGCGGCGAACCCACGGCTTCCCCGGGGTTGTGAAATCGAGCAACCCTATACGCTGCAGCACACCCATTACTCCGTCGGCATAATGAGGAGAAAACCAGTGCTCACATTCTGGGAGAGCGGCGGCAATTTTCAGCATCTGGTTGGTTTGATTGTACGTGCCGCATATAAAAAGTACGCGAGGAGTCATAGCCCCCCCGGGGTTAGTTCAGGAGATTCCGTCTCGGTTTTCTTTCGGAGAAACCGCGCGATGAGAATATATCCGACAACAATGACGACGATTTCTTTTGCCCGCTTGAGAAAGGCAAAAGCTGCCGCGGAATGAACGGGATCGGGCACACCAGCTGCAGTCAGAAAAGAAGCATAGCCGAATTCTTGCACTCCAACTCCCGCAGGAACAAAGAACATGAAACCGCGGAGCAACGAAACACTTACTTCCATAGGAAGAACCTGGAATATCGTACACTCCACGGAAAGCGCCCTCAAGAGGATAAAAGACTCCACACTTTCAAACAGCCACGCCACCGTGAGCAATGCCAGCACTCGGACCACCTCCCCGGAGCGGATGTGCCGAAAACGGTGAAAAGCCCCTTGCATTTTGTCTCCTATTTCTCCAATCTTTGCTCTCCACGACGCGAAGGGAAGAACGTGAAGAATGCCGTTGACGAACGAGGATTCGCGTGGAGCGAGACAGAGCATAACACCAAGGATGCCGACGAGTATCAAGCCGACACCTATAGCAGCAAGAAGTTGAATCAAAGAGCCTCCCGGAAGGAGCAGCCTCTGAGAGTGGGAGAGAAAGATGAAGCCCATGCAAAGCCCTATGAGAACATACGTACCTTGCGAGAGTGCGACAAAACACTTTTTTAGGAATACGCCGGCAATTCCCGAGGGAATGTCAAGCGAAGATGTCCGATGAAGCATGAGCGGCTTTGTTGATTCAGCTACTGCAACACCCGCCGGAAGTGTTAACGCAATTGCTTCAGCCGCAGTGCGCGTCAGAGTGAGAGCAGAAAGAGGCAGAGGCTTTCCCATGTTCACGAAAAGGATTTGCCACGCTACACTATCCAGGTAAACAACGATAACAAATGGAAGAAGGATCAAGAGCGACCAATACCTTGCCTCTAAGAGAATCTGAAAAATCCGATCGGTTTCCGAACCTCTGAACACTGAAACAATCACATACACGCCAAGTGCTGTTCCCGCTAACCAGACAACCGTAGGTATGAATCTCTGGATAGATTTCATCAGCACAAAGTTACCGTTCTTGGTTTGCTGTACTATTACAGAATCCTAACCTCAATATTAAATCAAGTGGGAGTGTAGAGCGACGTCCTGCTGCTCAAGAGCATAATTGCATGCTGATTCCCCCTGTGCTTGCGCACCGAAGTGCTTCAGCACACAGGTGTGCCAAAGCCACGGCCACCGGTCTCTTCCAGTTTGCCATAACGGCGGCCGTGGCTAACTTGACCCTGGTCGATTCAACTCAGGAGGAGAGCAATCCAAACGGAGGGTTTTCGGCTGTGTCTCTACCTGAAGAGGCATATGCCACCCCGCCGTGGGATGAATCCTACGGCTGGATGAGGAAACCCCAAGGGTTTCAAGAGCGGTTTTTAGGACCGCGCATTCCAATGCCGGTTATGCACTTCTATATATTCCACTCATTCTCCGAAAGGTTAGTCCTATGAAACGCGTGCTCTCATATTTTCTCTTCGTTGTTTTTTCTGTCTGTGTTGCGTCCGCTCAAGTAACCCCCGGCGCCGATCTCCTCTTCACAAACTATACGTATCTCATTCAGGGTAAGCGTGTCGGACTTGTAACGAACCACTCGGCACTGTTAAGCGACGGCCGGCATCTCGCCGATGCGCTCGTCTCCTCTCGCCTCTGCACACTCGTCGTCTTGTTCGGTCCCGAGCACGGCATTCGCGGCGATGCACCGGCAGGAGAGAAGATTCAGGACGATGTCGACGCACGAACCGGCGCAAAAGTGTACTCTCTGTACGGACGTATCAACAAACCGACGCCGGAGATGCTGGACGGAGTCGATGTAGTACTCTTTGATATTTTCGACGTCGGAGCGCGGTTCTATACGTACGAAAGCACGATGTCACTTGCCATAGAGGCTGCAGCGGAACAGGGGATCCCCTACGTGGTGCTCGATCGCCCCAACCCGATTCGCGGAACGTGGGTCGAGGGATTCATTCGCCTCGACTCGCTCCGCTCCTTCGTAGGTCTGCATCCGATCCCAATTGCCCACGGCATGACGATGGGAGAACTGGCAAACATGTTCAACAAGGCGGGATGGTTAAAGGGGGGTGTGAAAGCAAACTTGACCGTGGTGAAGATGGAAGGATGGAGGCGGGACATGTGGTTTGACGAGACCGGCCTCAAATGGACGAGACCTTCGCCGAACATTCCGACATTATCCACTGCAGTCGTCTATCCGGGCACGTGCTTGTTTGAAGGAACAAACCTTTCCGAAGGACGAGGGACGGAGAAACCGTTCGAGTACATTGGAGCGCCGTATGTCGATGGAAAAGCATTCGCTGCTGCATTGAACGCTCGACAATTGAAGGGGGTCATATTCGAGCCGATCGAGTTCACGCCGCGTGATATTCCCGGGGCTGCAACGAATCCGAAGCACAAAGGGACGAAGTGTGGCGGTGTGTTCGTGAAGGTGACCGACCGCAACGCGTATGAGCCTGTCAGGACCGCAGTGCACATGCTTGCCGCTCTGAAGCAACTCTATCCCACGCAATTCCAATGGCGCGGCTCCATCGATCGCCTCGCCGGCACTCCGATTCTCCGCCTGATGATCGATGCGGGCCGTTCAGCCGAAGAAATCTGCGCGTTGTGGGATGGGGAGGTGGAGCAGTTTCGGAATATTCGCTCTCACTACCTCATGTACGATTAATTGCTTCTTTTCCGCTTCCGAGATGGGGAGCGTTCTTTGCTGCGAGGAAGTTTGATTGCCAGCCCATTTTTTTTCGTTTCTAAGCGCAAGCCTCCACACCCCTCCTCGATTCTACACTTCTCCCCTAGCTTAATTACGCTCATCTCTCTCCGATCCCCTTCGTTCCTTCTGACTGCTTCTCAGTTATTTCAGCATACGTCAATCGGATACCCCCAAGATCCCGTAAGACATTGCTTTTGGGTGCGTGACTGAGTAGCTTTGTTTCATAGAGGTTCTTCTGATCGAGGAGAAACCCCAAGAGTGTACAGTTCTGCGGAGGAAGCCATGCCTCACAACACGCCCTCTTTCCCGCTGTACGACCATCGAATGATACTGGACCGCATCACCGACGGCATTGTCGCTTTCGATACGGAGATGAACTATATCTTTGTCAACCGTCGCGGGGGTGAGCTGTTAGGCCGCAAGCCAGAAGACCTGATCGGGAAGAATTACTGGAAAGAATATCCCGAAGCCAAAGGGACCCCCTTCGCCAACGCATACGTGAAAGCGTTGGAGACGCAGAAGCCGATCATCTTCGAGGCCTACTACCAGCCGTGGGACCGCTGGTTCGAAAACCGGATCTACCCTTCCAGAGAAGGACTGACAATCTTCTTTACGGAGGTCACTGAGCGGAAGAAGGCAGAAGAAGCTCTCCACATGCAGAACAAGTTCATCACCGCTCTCACCAACACCGCCCCTGCGATCATCTATATTTATGATCTGACCACGCATAGCAATGTGTACTCGAATAACGGGATCGAGCGCATCCTGGGTTATACTCGGGAAGAAATCAAAGCCGCAGGTGCCGAGTTGCTCGCGCGTTTCGTCCACCCCGACGACCTGCCAGCCGTCATGGCGTTTCAGAGCAAGATTGCGGCAGCAAAGGATCAAGAGGTTCTCGAAATCGAATACCGCACGCGACACAAAGACGGGCAATGGCTGACGCTCCACAGCTATGAGTCGCCATTCCTGCGCTTGTCCGACGGATCTGTACAACAAAAAATTGGAGTTGCCATAGATGTTACCGAGCGCGCACTAGCGGAGAAAAAGCTTCGTGACCGTGAGCGTCAGCTTTCTACGCTAATTGGGAATTTGCCGGGCGCTGTCTACAGATGTCGTAACGACAAAACCTATACGACCGAGTTTGTGAGTGCAAAGATTGAAGAGCTTACCGGTTGCCCAGTAATTGATTTCGAAGAGCATCGTCGAAACATTTCTGAGTTTATTCATGCGGACGACCAGGAACGGGTCTGGTCAGAAATCCAAAGCGCTCTTGGTAAAAAACGGCCGTTCGAGTTGACGTATCGAATCCGAGATGCGCAGGGAAAAGAGAAATGGGTTTGGGAACAAGGGAGGGGAATCTATGATCCCAAAGGCGAATTGGAGGCACTGGAAGGCTTTGTTCTCGACATCACCGACCGCAAGCGGCAGGAGAGTCTGGTCGCGCTTGAATCGCAAGTACTTAGCATGGTCGCTCAACAGGAACCGCTCGCTCAGATCCTTGAACGCATCGTATTGAATATCGAAGCACTCTCGCACGAGACCATTGCTTCCATTCTCCTCTTGGACGACGACGGGGTGCACGTTCATCATGGGGCTTCTCCCCATTTGCCTGATTCTTACAACCGGGCAATTGAAGGAGCGCCCATTGGTCCCGTTGCCGGGTCGTGCGGTACCGCTGCTTATCGGAAGGAACCTGTCATCGTCACCGACATAGAGACCGACCCGTTGTGGGAAAACTACCGCCACCTGATCCTTCCACACGGACTGCGGGCGTGCTGGTCAACGCCGATCATCAACAAGCAGGGGAAAGTTCTGGGTACGTTCGCGATGTATTACAGAGAGCCACGAAGTCCGAAACCGGAAGACTTCAAGCTCATCGAATTCGTGACGCATCTTACGTTGATTGTGCTTGAGCGGAAACGGGCGGAGGAAAAACTACGCCGCTCCCGCGAGCAACTCCGTGCACTAACCAGCCATTTGCAAAACGCCATCGAAGAAGAGCGTGCCCGCATCGCACGGGAAATCCATGATGACATCGGACAGACATTTACTGCCATCAAAATGGATTTGTTCCTCCTCTTGCGAACCGTTGACGGGGTGAAAGAGAAGAAGATCAAAACGGCGGTGTCGGAAGAAGTAACGGCACTCATAGGATTGTTAGACCGGGGTGTGCAATCCATCCGCAAGATCGTGCGCGACCTGCGACCCGAAGCGTTGGAAACCATGGGCCTGCTCGTCGGCATTGAGTGGCAGGCGAAAGAGTTCGAGAAACGGACAAAGATTCGCGTCTCGATCTCGCTCCCCAAGAAGGAGCCGCAATTGGAGAAGCAGCAAGCCGTGGCGCTTTTCCGCATCGTCCAGGAAGCCCTCACGAATGTCGCCCGGCACGCAGAAGCAACGAAGGTAAAAATTGAGCTCGAATTCGAATCGGGACAGACCTGCCTGCGGATTTCCGATAACGGTAAGGGTATCAGCGAGGAAGACATGGCCAAGCCACATTCGTTCGGCCTGCTGGCCATGCGAGAACGAGTCGCTGCGCTGGGAGGAGAATTGACGATTGGCGGCAGGAAGGGAAAGGGAACAGTGGTGGAGGTGAGATTACACGCGTAGAGTCCCGTTCGTAACGGGACGAGACAATTCCGTTCGTAACGGGACGAGACAATTCCGTTCGCAACGGGACGATGTTGTGTAGAGTCCGATTCTCAATCGGACTCCATTGTCGTCCGATCGCGGATCGGATCAACCTTTTTCGTCCGATCGCGGATCGGATCAACCTTTTTCGTCCGATCGCGGATCGGATCAACCTTTTTCGTCCGATCGCGGATCGGACTCTACGAATCAAATATGGGAGGAGATGTTTATGCCACGCAAGATATCCGGGAAACCACCGCGTTATGATCGAGATTATTCGATCTATTTTCTCACGTTCTGTACCTATGACCGAAAAGCTCTTTTGCATCAACCAGGTATTCCAGAAATGCTTATCGAAAACCTTCGTTTCTATGGAAAGCGGTTGCGCGAATTGATCGGATATACAATCATGCCTGATCATATACATCTTCTGATGGAAGTCGAGAAGGTTGCTCACCTCTCTGCTTTCCTGCGGGATTTCAAAAAGCGAGCTGCCAAAGAGATCAAAACAACGTTATCGTTGACACAGAATCATATTTGGCAACGCGGCACGATGGACCATTGTATTCGGTTCTCGTGGAGCAACAAGGATTTTGAGAATCACATTCGTTATCTCTATTATAATTGTTACAAACATCTTGGCATAGCACCCAAAGATTTTCCTTATCACAATTTTATGGACGCGGTTTCAAAAGGATGGTTGGATATGGATTTCTTTTCCTTTGATGAAACACGGCTTCCACAAAAATACGAGTAGAGTCCGATTCTCAATCGGACTCTCTCCATTGTCGTCCGATCATGGATCGGACTCTACCTTTTTTTGTCCGATCGCGGATCGGACTCTACCGCGTATGCCCAACATCCTCATCGCCGATGATCATGCCCTGATTCGTGAGGGTCTTCGCAAACTCCTTGCGCCGGAGCGCGATCTTCACATCGCCGCTGAAGCCACCAACGCCGCCGAGGCGCTCGAGCTTCTCTCCCGCATGAAGGTTGACCTGGTGCTGCTCGATATCAACATGCCAGGGCGTAGCGGGATCGAGTTGTTGTATGATCTCCGCAAACGATTCCCCAAAGTCAAACTGCTCATGCTCAGCATGCATCCGGAAGAGACCGTCGCCGTGCGCGCGATGAAAGCGGGCGCTTCGGGTTACATCTCCAAAGATGCCCCGCCCGAAGAATTGCTCAACGCCATCCGCAAAGTCTTGAGCGGGCGGAAGTATGTCAGCCAGAAACTTGCCGACCAGCTCGCGGAAGACCTTGCAAAACCGGAATTGAGTAAACCGCACGAAATCCTCTCTGCCCGCGAGTTTGAGATTCTCTGTCTCTTCGGCAAAGGTAAAACCGTTTCCGAGATAGCCAAAAAGCTTTCCCTCAGCGTTCCCACCGTTACCACGTACCGCAGACGCATCCTGCAAAAGCTCAGCCTCAAAACCACCGCCGAGTTGATTCATTACGCCATCCGCCATAACCTCGTCGAACCCCTCGAATAACACACCCATTCCCCATCAACCATCTCCGTAGAGTCCCGTTCGCAAAGGGACGAGTTGTAGAGTCCCTTTCGCAAAGGGACGAATCCAGGCATGTCCGATTACGAATCGGACTCTACACGACCCCCTGTAGAGTCCCGTTCGTAACGGGACAAATTCGGGGGAGGTCCGATTACGAATCGGACTCTACGCAATGTGTCCGATTACGAATCGGACTCTACCTTGTCATTCAAACCATGACATGCTTTTCATGGTCGCAATGACTTCGCATGTCGATGCCCTTTGATATCTTAAATCCGCATTGATAAACCACAAAAAGGATTTCTCCATGACCATACTCATCGCAGACGATTTTGCCCCGGTTCGCAGCAGCCTCAAACGGATGCTCGAATCACTCCCGAGTGTCGAGCAGGTTGCCGAAGCCGCAGATGGAAAGGAAGCACAGCAGCTCATCGGTATTCTTCAGCCCAATATCCTCATCCTCGACGTCCAGATGCCGGAAAAGACGGGTATTGATCTCCTCCGGGAGATGGGGAATAGCCTCCAACACACGACGGTCATCATTCTGACCAATTATGCGACTCCTGAGCTCCGCAGCCAATGTCTGAGTCTCGGAGCAGACCATGTGCTGGATAAGACATTGGAGTTTCAACACGTGGTTGAGATTGTTCAACAAATTGCTCTTGCCTGAATTGGCATTGAGCTCGGCGCGCAAGTACGTACACAACTTAAGTTCCTTGGGGGAGCAGAGAAAGCTATGAAGAAGAGGAAATCAGTTTCAAATACAGCATCAACGCAACAAGTGTTGTCGAGCAGCCAAGAGCAGTATCGTCAGCTCTTTCAGGCCCACCCGCAGCCGATGTGGGTCTATGACCTGGAAACACTAGCGTTCCTCGCTGTTAACGACGCCGCGATTGCGCGGTACGGTTACACGGAAGAAGAATTCCTTCGGATGACCATTAAAGACATCCGTCCGGTTGACGATATACCGGCGCTTCTCGACAATATTGCTCAGGTGACGGAAGGCTTAGATGAAGCGGGGGTGTGGCGCCACCGTAAGAAGGATGGAACCCTCCTCCATGTGGAGATTACGTCGCACGTTCTGGAGTTCAACGGTCGCCGAGCGGAACTTGTCATGGTAACCGATGTAACCGAACGGTTGTGGGCCGAACAGACTCGCGTGCGCCTGCAACAAGCGATCAAGAACTCTCACGATGTCGTTTTCATAACCGCAAAAGATGGAACGATCACCTACGTTAACCCCGAATTTGAATCGTTGTACGGCTACACAGCCGAGGAGGCTATCGGAAAGAATCCGAGAATCCTTAAAAGTGGCAAGCATTCAGCCGAAGAGTACAGGCAATTCTATGAAGTGATCTCTTCCGGAAAGACACTCCGTAGCGAAATCATTAATCGGGCTAAAGACGGGCGACTGTTGGAGATTGAGACTACGGTTGATCCCATTGTCAATCCCATAGGTGAAGTTGAAGGATTTGTTGCGATCCAGAGGGATATCACTGGGCGCAAACGGACAGCCGAAAAACTCGCTGAGAGCGAACTCCGTCTTCGTCAAATCACCGAAACGATCCAGCACGTTTTCTGGATGACGGATCCCCGGAAGAACGAGATGATCTACGTCAGCCCGGCGTACGAGCAGATCTGGGGAAGAAGCGTGCAGGAGCTTTATCGTTCCCCGCGATCATGGATGGAGGCAATTCATTCAGACGACCGGGATTGGGTACTCCAGGCCGCGCTGACCAAGCAGGTGGCAGGCACGTACAACGAAGTGTACCGGATCGTTCGCCCGGACGGCACGATACGCTGGATTCGCGACAGGGCATTTCCTGTGAAAAACGATTCGGGCGAAGTCTATCGCATCAGCGGTATTGCGGCAGATATCACCGAGTATAAGGAATCCGAGCTTGCTCTCTTAGAGAGCGAGGCAAAGTTCAGAACGCTTGCGCAAACATCCGCGGCGGCGATCTTTATCTACGGGGAGAAGTTTTTGTATGTCAATCCGGCAGCGCAAGGATTAACTGGGTACAGCGGTGAGGAGATGTTGAAGATGAACTTCTGGGATATTGTTCACCCCGTCCATCGCGAGCTCATACGACAACAGGGTGCGCTTCAGTTGCGTGGTGAGAATGTTGCGAGCCGGTATGAGTTCCAGATTCTTCGAAAGGATGGCGAAACGCGCTGGGTCGAATTCTCCTCCGGCACGTTCAGGCCGAACGGCAAAACATATGCTATCGGTACAGCATTCGATATCACAGATCGTAAGCGTGCGGAAGAAGCGTTGCGTGAAAGCGAAGCGTTTCGGCGGCTGATCGTCGATGCAGAACCCGAGTGTGTGAAGGTAGTTGCTGCCGATGGTACGCTCATGGAAATGAATCCTGCAGGTCTCAAGATGATCGAGGCGACATCACTCGAGACCGTCCGGGGCAAGCCTATGATCTCGCTTGTGGCTCAACGCTTCAAGCCAGCCTTTGCCGCGCTGCACGAGCGAGTGTTACAGGGCGAATCCGGGAAGCTGGAATTTGAAATTGTGGGCTTGCAAGGGACGCGTCGCTGGTTAGAAACCCACGCGGTTCCCCTGCGTGCGAGTTCGAATAACATCGAAGCACTACTCGCGGTAACCCGCGATATCACTGAGCGAAAGCTCGCCGAAGAACGATTGCAGCAATCGGAAGCACGATACCGTGATGTTGTCGAAAATGCCACGGACATCATCTATCTGACCGACATCAACGGGAATTTTGTCTATGCAAACCCGGCAGGGCTTAGACTCTCCGGCTACACACTTGACGAGTTAAAGCAGCTGAACTATCTCGACCTCATCGTTCCGAGCCACAAGCGACGTGTCTCTAGAGAGTACATGAAGCAGTACCTGCGGATGACTCCTTCGACGACTATCGACTTTCCGTTTCGTACGAAATCGGGGGAAATTCGATGGTTTAGCCAAGCCTCGACGCTGATCGTTGAGGATGAGACACCGACGGGCTTCCGTATTATCGCACGCGACATTACAGACCGTCAGTTGGCGGAGGAGAAGGTCAAAGAAAGCGAGGAGCGTTATCGGGAGCTATTCGATGAAGCCCTTACCGGCAACTATGTCTCGCGGCCGGATGGAACCATCGTTGCCTGCAATAAAACGTTTGCACGAATCTTTGGATATGATTCCCCGGAAGAAGCGATGACGAGACATGCGAGCGACTTCCATAAGAATCCGGAAGCCCGGCAGAAGTTCCTCGACCTCGTCCGGATGAAAAAGAAGCTGGAGCACTTTGAAGGTGAGGCTCGAAAAAAGGACGGAACGGTGATTCATATTATCGAGAATGTTAGCGGCAAATTCAATGATGAAGGTGAACTGTTCGAAATCCAGGGTCAGGTTTACGATAACACGGAGCGGAAGAAGCTGGAAGACCATCTCCGACATGCCCAGAAAATGGAGAGCATCGGCACGTTGGCGAGCGGCATTGCGCACGATTTCAACAACATTCTCGGAATCATTCTGGGTCACGCCTCTCTTCTCGCCTATGATCCGTCGCAGTCGGAACGTGTGAGCCAAAGCCTCAAGGCGATTACGCAAGCGACACAACGCGGTGCATCGCTCGTCAAGCAAATGCTTGTCTTCGCGCGGAAGACCGAAACAGTGTTGCAACCCCTGGATATTCGAATCCTGCTGAAAGAAATCAGTCAGATGCTGAAGGAAACGTTTCCCAAGACGATCGACTTTCGCTTTGTTGTGTCTCGCGATCTTCCGCTGGTGGTAGGGGATATGACGCAGTTGCATCAGGTGATTCTCAACCTCTGCATCAACGCGCGGGATGCAATGCCCGAAGGTGGGACGCTTACTCTTGCGGCAGGTACGGTGTACGCACATGAGCTTCGTTACCGATTTCGCGATATTCGACACAAGGCATACATCTCCATCAGTGTTCAGGATACCGGCCACGGCATGGAAGAAGGAGTTCGAGAGCGGATTTTCGAGCCGTTTTTTACAACGAAAGCTCCGGGTCGCGGCACGGGCTTGGGCCTTGCCGTCGTTCACGGAATCGTCACCGCCCACGGCGGCATAATTGATGTGGATAGCCAGGTTGGCCGCGGATCGATATTTCACGTCTACCTGCCGGTGCAGGAGCGCCCGCTCGAACTGATGCCCCGTGAAACGAGCACTCTCGACTCTGTCCGAGGAGGCACTGAAACCTTGCTGGTGGTGGAGGATGAGGAGACGCTCCGCTCAGCCCTGCTCAATATGCTGAAAGAGAAGGGGTATCGGGTAATTTCCGCGGGGGATGGCGAAGAGGCAATTCGATTGTTTCAGCGGCATCGGGACGAACTGGCCGCGATCGTCAGTGATCTGGGTCTGCCGAAAATACCCGGCGATGAGGTGTTACGACGCGTTCGCTCGTCTAATCCGACTATTCGGACGATGCTGGTGAGCGGCTATTTGGATCCGGCCGCGAAAGGAAATCTCATGCAGGAACTGAGATGCGAGTTTCTGCAGAAACCGTATGGATTCGAAGAGATCCTGCGCTCGATCAGAACGATGTTGGATCGTTGAAGGCGGTGTTTGCACTGTTCGCCAAGGGTTCTGCGAGAGAACTCGGTTGGAGCAGGCGGATGTGACTCAAAGTAGCTGAAATCCTCTTGCGTTGCATTCGGAGAGTGTCTTGCCGTGCTAGCGGCTTCTCATTCCCTTCCCAAATTCCATTCGTTCGCCCACCGTTACAGGTAACTTTCCGGAGAACCGCTGCTTGGCGTACAACGCGTCGGCGATTGCATCCGTATAGATGACCCCGTCAAAGCCGAGCCGCTGGCGCAGCAATCCGTTGATGGCATTTGGCGAGAGTGTGGCCGGAATCGTATCGCTGTCCACCGCCTTGATCCACAAGTGCGATATCATGACGGCATAGGGAGGAGCGCGCCGGAGGGTCTCCTTGTAGGGGAAAAGCTCGATCATTTCAAATTCCTCCGGATTGCTGGAGACGACTCAAAGGTGGGAGTGGGAATCGATTTCCGTGTTGCCGTGTCCCGGAAAGTGCTTCGTCGTGGCGAGAAGGCCTCCATCCTGATACCCTTTGATGGCAGCGATGGCAAGTTGGGCGACGAGCTTCGGATCCTCACTGTAGGAACGCGTGTTGATGACGGGGTTTTTCGGGTTGTTATTCACTTCAACGATGGGGGCGAAGTTCACGTGGACACCGATTGTGCGTGCTTCCCTTGCGGTGAGCAGTGCGGCTTTGCAGACCAAGTCCGAATTCCTCGACGCTCCCAATGCCATATTGATGGGAAGATCCGTTGCGCCGTCGACGTAGGTTCCCGCTCCTTTTTCGAAGTCGACTGTAACAAGAAGCGGATATTTCGATCTTTGCTGGAGCGCGTTCAGTTTCACGGCAATTCGTTTTGTTTCAGTTCAGGCGAACCAAATGCCGCCGATGTTGTATTCACTGGTCCACTCTTTCATCCGATCCATGTTGGAATGTACCGGGACGAGAAGTCGTCCGATTTTTTCCTCGAGCGTCATGTCTCCCAACGTTCGTTCTACCCACATCTCGTCAGGAGGGAGGAGCTGGGCGGACGTCGTGCGAAAAGCAAAGCCTGTCAGCAGCAGAATGGAGAGTGTCTCCATGGCTCTTCTTGAGTGCAAGGGAATGAAATGCGATCGGATGAATCCCGATCTTGGGTGATCTCTGCGGACTGAATCAATCGGTCCTCGTTACCAACTCCACTTCAGAGGAAACACATTACTATCGATTGTCTCGAGGTGGGAAGAAAATGCGCGAGGGGACTATTGAGATGAATAGAGTGATGACACGAGCTACACACTCGGCTGAGGTTGAACAATCCTTTCAAATGACAGAACTCAAAGAACGATTATGGGAGTGTGAAACACTATAGGGGCATGCTGTTTCTCTTGGCCTTCTTCGCGTTTGAGTTGTTTCAACAACCTGTCAGGAGATGAAGACCTTGCGCAATTCGACCGACAGACCTTGCATCGAGTGGACGGTCAGTGAGTCGGTCCGAGCGGCTTTGGCAATGAGTCGATACGTCGTGCCGCTGAGGACGTATTGTTCAACCGTCTGTGAGATTGGATCGACGATCCAGTATTCTTTGACGCCGTGCTGTTCATACAGCTTCTTCTTTGTGGTGCGGTCTGTGGTTTCAGATGATTCAGAAAGAATTTCGATGACAAGATCCGGCGCGGCGATGATGTTCTTTTTCGTGATGATGTGTGATCTCTCGGCCGACACGAAAACGATGTCGGGTTGAACGACCGTTGTCATCGAAAAGACCACGTCCATCGGTGCATCGAACACTTCACCGAGCGAATGTTTGGTGGCGTACGAATGGAGGACGAACTCCAGGTTTCTCGAAATGCGTTGGTGGTCGGTTTCCGGTGCCGGTGTCATGACTAATTCTCCTTCGAGAATTTCGTACCGATTCCCATCATTCGGGAGCTTCAGGTAGTCATCGTATGTCACAACCATTCTGGTGGTTTCCATAGCCCATTTTCACCTGGTTTAGTATACGGAGTGGCCTTCCAAAATTCAAGCGATGCAGTTACACCTTTGCCAGAGCTTGTTTCAAGTCGTCGATGATGTCTTCCAGATCCTCAATACCGACAGAGATGCGCACCAGTCCATCCGTGACGCCGATTGCTTTTCGCTCCTCCGGCTCGGATGTCTAACGGCGTGCTGATACGTTGAGGAAGCCGAAGGCGACTCTCAGCTTCATCAGCCTATTAGCCGGCGGGGTGCTACGACATAGCAGCCAGCGCGGGAGGTATGATCCTGCACCCACGCTTTCGACGGCACGCCGCGCAGCAGCCAGAGAATAGCCAGGTCACCGCCTGCCACAAAGGTGAAAACCATACCAAATGCCCCCAGACGCGCCTCGGCAAGGGACAACCCAACACAGAAGGGAAGCATTCCCAGGACCAACAGAGGCATCAGTGTCCCGAGCCGATATGCACGCGCCTGCAGTGGCAGGCGTGGATGGGCATAGGGTGTAAAGCTCTTCGCTTGAAATCCGAATCGGATGTCTCGCCAGCGGAGGGCACCAGCGATCTTCCAACTGACGCCATGGACGAGTTCGTGGACCAACACACCCGCGATGAACACGGGGCCGCCGATACGAAGCGTGAAGAGCGTCTCAAGGCCGGCGCGCAGGTCACTCCATCGATGCACCGCCGAGAAGATCCCCCCTTGGAGCAGGACCAAGGGGCCGGCGAGGACGAAAAGGTACAGCAGCGCGCCCTCCATGGAAACCGAACGGTCCTCTAGGATCTCCGAGCCCGGAGCGACCGTCGGTGGGGGTGCCTCAGTGCGCGGCATCGCTTCGCTCCTCTCCTACCGACACGGCACCGAGCTGGATGCCGCGATAACGTGCAAAATCCAGCCGCTGCAGGCGTTCCACGAGGAGGACGGCGATCAAGGGGAGCGCGGCATAGAACGCGATCCAGACTGGAAACCGCCGTTTAAGCTCGACATACGACTCAACAGGCACGGCCGTCGCCAGGTTGTTCATGATCAGGATAAGGGTCCATAGGATCAGGGTCCGCGGCGTTACATAGCCGAGGACGTAAGCAACTACCCTCCAAGGCTGAGCGTGCAGGAGAGCGTTCGCCCGCTGGTCGAAATAGTGTTTCTTGAAAGCGCGCAGATCTACATGCGGCGCGGCGGGAAAGTTGTCGACGGGCCGGAAGAGATACTGAGCATGGAGAAACGTCGAGACGATCACCACAACCAATGCTGCTGCGATCAATGCCGGCCATCCGCCGCCCGCGAGGGGGTTCAACTCCCGCGCGAGGTCCGGCGTCGCCAGGTGCGTGGTGATCCCATCCCCGACCCGCGTGAGCACCACCAGGGAGGTCATAGCCGCGAATTCGACTTGAGGACGCATCTTGCATCTCCGATCAGGCGTATGGTAGAAGACAGGCGGCAAGATTGCGGGCTCCACCTCCGGCTAACGCTCCGGTTCAGCGGCTGCGCGCAGCGTTGTCCGCTGGATGCTGTTGTGAGCCACTTTTTGAACATCGACCATTGGCGGACTCAGGATTAGATCGGCGAAGTAGAACCCGTCTCGTTCCAGAACCTCGCCCATCGTCACGCGCAGCCGCTCGCGGAACATAGGTCCGGCGAGGACACATGTGTGGAACTCACCGTTCTCGCCACACGGATCGACGCCTTCCGGCAGTTCCGCGAGCAAGGTGTGATCAAAGTTGCGGCCAGCGAAGGAGCGCGAGAGTTTTTTTGGGTCGACGCAGGTAAGGACAGCTTCGACACCAGCGTCGATCATGCGTCGAGCGAGTGGCTCCGTCGGTTCCTGCCAAATCGGAAAGAGCGGCTCCAAGCCAGTGCCTCCGAGCTGCCTGATTCGGTACGCGCGGATGTCCTCCAGGAAGAGGTCTCCAAAGGCGATGTGCGTTACACCCCCCTTGAGCCCCTCTTCTATCGCTCCGCGCATCGCGCGCTCGTACACCTCGTTGGAGCAGGGCCACGGGAGCGGGATAATGTGAAGCGGAAGCCCAACCGCACGCGCCTGCGCCTCAACGATCGCGAGGCGAGTCGAATGCATCGCGACTCGCCCGTGGGTAGTATTGACAGTCGTCAGGAGGCCGACGACCTCGACGTCCGGATCCTGCCGTAGCATATGCAAGCTCCAGGCGCTGTCCTTGCCCGAACTCCATGAAAGCAGCACGCGGCGCGGCATCAGATAAACACCCCCAAAGCGCGGTTGACTGGTGCTGAGTTGTCCACGCGAACTCTACGCTCAAGTAACTGCCGCGGTACTTCAGGCCCAACTCCTTGTCCCAATGCCCCAGGTTCGGAAATCATGATGTCGGTATCAAATAGGTCGTTGGGTAGATCAGCGAGACCAGCTTCTTTCTTTCAACTCCGATTGTGACGGGATTTGGCAACAAAGATAGCTCATCGGCTTACCATTCACGGCAATGATCGCATCGGCATCGACACGACTTTGCCCTCATGGCAATCTGTTGCATGGGTAAGCCGTCAGAATGTAGACAACGTTGCCGTTGGTGTCAAGTGCACTGCGAAAAGTTTGGTGCAATTGTCTCCGGCTTCTAGATCACCTTCAGAGCCTGCTTCAAATCCGCAATAATATCCTCAACATTTTCTATCCCAACAGAAATCCTCACCAATCCGTCGGTTACGCCGATTGCCATGCGTTCCTCCGGTGGCACGGAAGCGTGCGTCATCGTGGCGGGATGTGAAATAAGTGTCTCCACTCCCCCCAGACTTTCCGCTAAAGCGCACAATTGAACCGACTTCAGGAACATCTTTGCGCGGTCGAGACTGCCGAGGTCAAATGAAATCATGCCCCCGAATCCACGCATTTGTTTTTGCGCCAAGCGGTGTTGGGGATGAGTGATGAGTCCGGGATAGTTTACTTTCTCAATCTTTCTCTGCTTGCTGAGCCAAAGAGCCACTTCCATTGCGTTGGTGTGGTGACGGTCCATGCGAACCGCAAGCGTCTTAATGCCGCGGAGACACTGCCACGCATCAAAGGGGCTCATCACTCCGCCGGTCGACTTTTGAATGAAGAGCAACCGTTCGGTGAGGGCAGGATCGTTCAGAACGACCAATCCCCCCAACATATCGCTGTGGCCGTTGATGTACTTCGTCGCGCTATGGACAACGATGTCAATTCCGTAATCGAGCGGATTCTGCGCATACGGCGTGGCAAAGGTGTTATCGACCACAGAAACAAGCTTATGGTTCTTGCTTAGTTTTGCAACGGCTGTTAGGTCGGTAATTTCCATCGTCGGATTGGTGGGCGTTTCGATGAAGACCATCTTGGTGTTCGGCTGTATCGCGTTCTTAACGTAATTGATGTCGGTTGTATCGACAAACTCGAAGTCGAGTTGAAAGTTGTTGAGCACAAGTTTGCCGAGCCGGTACGTGCCGCCGTAGACGTTGCGCGAAAGGATGACGTGATCGCCCGAGGCGAGGAGGTGAAAGATGGCTGTTTCCGCTGCCATGCCGGAAGCGAAGGCGAGTCCGGTTGCTCCGTTCTCGAGCGCGGCAATGTTTTTTTCGAGCACTGTGCGCGTTGGATTCGACACGCGCGAGTACTCATACCCTTTGTTCTTCCCCAGCTCCTCCTGCACATACGTGGAGGTGAGGTGAATGGGGGTCATGATCGAACCGGTGGATGGATCCGGCTCAATGCCGGCGTGCACTGCTTTTGTGGAAAAGCCCATGGTAGTTCTCCTTATATCGCGGATGCTCACTGATGATCGCGGATACTCACGGATGATGGGATCTGGATGGGGAGGACGAAGCGAGGTGATTGCCCGTATCATCCCGACACCGAGCTTGAGCCCGTCCGTGGATTATTGGTGTCGTTATTTGTTCTGCGCTGTAAAGATCAATCTCTTGAATTGCACTCGAGAACCAAAATTAATCAGGAGGCCGAGTTGAAAGTGAGTGTTCTTCAGATAACCGAGAAGTTGGGCTTCATGGCTCTTCAAGAGGCGATCAACTGCCTTAGTCTCCACAATTACTCTCTCCTCTACGAGTAGGTCGACAATCTGCTCACCAACCTTGTGGTAGTCGAAGTAGACCGGTAAAGCCTTCTGTTGTTCAACGCTTAAACCCAGATCTCGAAGTCCTATGGACAGGGCGTTCTCGTAGACCTTTTCGCTCAGTCCCTTCCCCAAGCTGTTGTGCACCTTGAAGGCGGCACCGATGATCTTTTGCGTCAAATCCCCATACAACAGTGTTTGTCTCGTAGTCATTTGGAGTGGGCCGATCCGCGAGCATCTGTGTTAATCTGTGAGTATCAGCGTGACATGTACTCGATCACGTCATACCGTGTCAGGATGCCGATGATCTTTCGTTCTTCTTCCACCAGTACCGCATGATGCTTTTTGGAGAGGTACGAAATGGCAGAGTTGATCAGATCGTCGACATGAACACGAGGGAATGGATCCTTCATAACCGTGCTGACCGGCGCGTCGAACAGAGCGGGATTACTCAACACCGCACTCATAATGTCGCTCTCCTCCACACTCCCAACGGGCTCCCCCTTCTCCAACACCGGCAGCTGAGAGACATTGTGCTCGCCGATGAGGTCGAGCGCTTTGCGGATCGTTGTGACAGGATCTATTGAGACAAGGCTGGGAACCCCCTTTTTCCCCTCTAACACGTAGCGAACGGTAATGCGCTCCGGAACGAGAAAACGATGTTCTCGCATCCAGTCGTCGTTGTAGATCTTACTCAGATATCGTTCACCAGTATCCGGCAGGAGCACCACCATGACCTCGTTTTCACCGAGACGCTCCGCCACCTTCAAAGCGCCGGCCATTGCCGTTCCTGCCGATCCCCCTACAAAAATTCCTTCCTCTCTCGTCAAACGACGCGCCATCAGGAACGACTCCTTGTCCGTTACCTCAACGACTTCGTCGACAAATTCGAAATGAAGAACACCGGGCACGTAATCTTGCCCGATCCCCTCCACTTTGTAGGTTTTGAAGACGGGCGAGTATTTTTTTGTGTAGAAATACTCTCTCAACACCGATCCTTTCGGATCGATGCCAATGACCTTTATGTTAGGGTTCTTTTCCTTCAGAAATCTCCCGGCACCGCTTATGGTGCCGCCGGTTCCAATTCCGCAAACGAAATAATCGATCTGTCCGCTGGTCTGCTCCCAAATTTCCGGGCCGGTGGTCCGATAATGAGCCTCAGGATTTTTGGGGTTGTAGTATTGGTTGGCGAGGATGGAATTGGGAGTCTCGCGAACGATCCGCTTGGCAACTTCCGTGTAGCTTTCAGGCGATTCGTGAGGGACAGCGGTGGGTGTGACGATTACTTCGGCGCCAAATGCTCTGAGTAAGCGTATCTTTTCGATGCTCATCTTATCGGGCATAGTAAAGATGCATTTGTAGCCCTTCACCGCAGCGGCAATGGCTAATCCCAAGCCGGTATTTCCCGACGTCGATTCGACGATCGTCCCGCCGGGTTTGAGTCTCCCCTCCCGTTCCGCCTCTTCAATCATCCCAATTCCGATGCGGTCTTTGACAGATCCGCCCGGATTGAAATATTCAACTTTCACGAAAATGTGAGGTTTATAACCTTTCGAGATTCTGTTGAGTCGAACGAGCGGGGTTTTTCCGATGGTCTCCAGTATTGTTTCGCAATATTGCATCTTCTCGAGATCCGTGAGCATGCAGTGTAGCTCCGAGGTTGTTGGGTTTTTTTAGGAAAATGTGTGTGAATATACGATGAATCTCACCTACTTGAAAGACGCCGGAAAGCAAATTGAGCACACACCTATCTGGGGTTCAGCGATGGAGTTGTCAACGACCGTTTTACCATTGGATATTTAGCTTGACTTTCCCTCCTAAATTCTGTATACTTTCACCCCAATTTTCTGCAAAATGGAGCATTTTTTGATAGAAATGAGAGAATTTTGAGAGTTTTTATGGCAACTACGGCAGATTTCCGCATTGGGATGGTCATCAGGTTCAATGGTGAGTTGCATCGAATCGAGGAGTATATCCATCGCACGCCCGGCAACCTCCGAGCGTTTGTGCAGGCAAAGCTCAGAAACCTCAAAACCGGTCGGGTAACCGAGAATCGCTTCAGAGCAGGTGAGGAGGTGGAGGAGGTGCGACTCGAACAGAAAGAGTTCACGTATCTCTACCACGACGGGTCAAGCTATCAGTTCATGGACAAGGAGACGTACGAACAACTTCCCGTCTCCGAGACCGTGTTGGGAGAAGGGGCGAAGTTTATTAAAGAAGGGGAGACGGTTGTGTTGATGCTCGTTGGGCACGAAGTTGTGAGCGCTGAGTTGCCGTTTAACGTGGCACTGAAAGTGGTGGAAACAGTTCCGGGGGTTCGGGGGGACACGGCGACCGGAGCGACGAAGCCGGCAAAGGTAGAGACTGGCGCCACGGTGAACGTCCCGCTGTTCATTAACGAAGGGGATATCATCCGTGTCGATACCCGCTCGGGTGAATACCTCGAACGCGTCAAGAATTGAATGTTCGGACTCCCTCCCCGACACGTTGCTCGAGCGTGTCGACGGAGGGAGCTTCGTTTTGTTCCCCACAATGAAAACGGAGAACCGATGGATCTCACCTACATCAAAAAGGTTATAAAACTCGTTGAGAAAAGTGAAGTTGATGAAATTGAGATTGAAGAAGAAGGAAAAAAAATCCGCGTAGCCAAGCACCGCAACTCAATGCCCTCGGCTCCGTTGCAGGCGAGTTATCCTCTGCCGCTCGCCGCCGCGCCAGCCCCTCCTTTGCCCGCCACGGGTACTGTTCCTGCCGCCCCATCTCCACCGACCAAGCCGGAAAAGAAGTTTCACGAGATCAGGTCGCCGATCGTTGGTACGTTCTACCGCGCCCCTGCTCCGGACGCGGAGAATTACGTCGAGGTGGGTCAGGAAGTAAAAGTTGGCACCGTGCTCTGCATCGTTGAAGCCATGAAACTTATGAACGAAATCGAGTCGGATGTCAACGGCCGAGTCGCTCAAATCCTCGTCGAAAACGGGAAGCCGGTTGAGTACAACCAGGTGCTGTTCCTGATCGAGCCGTCCTAAACTATACTCCTCCATCACGGTGGGTGGGACGTTCACGTACGATCATCTGATCACTTCAAGGGACTACGCTTGTTTAAGAAGATATTGATTGCGAACCGTGGGGAAATTGCCCTGCGCGTGATTCGTGCCTGTCGTGAATTGGGCATTAAGACGGTTGCCGTCTATTCAGAAGCAGATCGATATTCGCTGCACGTAAAGTTTGCCGACGAAGCGGTCTGTATTGGTCCTCCTCCAAGCAAGGAAAGCTACCTCAGCATTCCGCGTCTGATCGCTGCGGCGGAAGTTACCAACGCCGACGCCATTCATCCGGGCTATGGGTTTCTGGCGGAGAATGCCAATTTCGCGGAAATCTGTGCGACATCCGGCTTGACCTTTATCGGGCCGAAGCCGGATGCGATCAGCGCCATGGGGGATAAGGCTCTTGCGAAAGAGACCATGCGCAAGGCGGGCGTTCCGGTCGTGCCGGGTAGTGATGGCGTTATCACCGACTTTAACGAAGCGAAGAAGATAGCGGGCGAGATCGGATATCCAATCATTATCAAAGCCACGGCAGGTGGTGGCGGACGGGGAATGAGGATTGTGCGGGAGGGGGGTGATCTGGAAAACGCCTTCCGAACCGCCAGTCACGAAGCCGAGACGGCATTCGGCAATCCATCCGTCTATATCGAGAAATATCTTGACGAGCCGCGCCATATCGAGATACAAGTCATGGGAGATCGGTATGGGAATGTGATCCACTTCGGGGAGCGGGATTGTTCGATCCAGAGACGACATCAGAAGCTTGTGGAGGAGGCCCCTTCTCCTGCCTTAACGCCAGAATTACGTGAAGCGATGGGAGCCGCGGCAGTGAAGGGATCGAAGAGCGTGAATTACCTCGGTGCGGGGACGATAGAATTCCTACTCGATAAGCATAAGCACTTCTACTTTATGGAGATGAATACGCGCATTCAGGTGGAGCATCCCGTTACGGAAGAAGTGTACGGCGTCGATTTGGTGAAGATGCAGATCGAGGTCGCGGCGGGAGAGCGGCTCAAGAAGGCGAAGCCAAAACCGCAGTGGCACGCTATCGAATGCCGCATCAACGCCGAGGATCCAGACCATGATTTCCGTCCCTCTCCCGGAAAAATCTCCACACTTCACTTTCCCGGCGGCATCGGCGTGCGGGTGGACACCCACGCCTATGACGGCTATGAAATTCCTCCGTATTATGACTCGCTCGTTGCCAAACTCATCGTCCGCAGTAGGACCAGAGAGGAGGCAATCGATAAAATGTATCTGGCGTTGGACGAATTTGTGGTGGAGGGAATCAAAACGACCATTCCGTTTCACAAGAAACTTATGAAAAACGAGAAGTTCCGGAGCGGGAAGTTCGATACCAAGTTTGTGGAGACGTTCGACTTCAAAGAGAAGGCGTAGAGACAGAGGGTATGCGGTAGGTGGACGGAGCTTTTCTCCTGTGAAAAAAATCCGTACTGTTCATCTATTGAGTTTCCGCAGCTAGTACTCTTGGAATGTCGTAACCTCAATCATCAGCTCAATCCCGAAATCAGGCGGGTCATTTTCTCACACCTCATCACAATGGAACATGGATTTCCCATCGAATCTCAAATACACGAAGGATCACGAGTGGATACGCGTCGACGGAGAATTTGGATGGGTTGGCATAACGGATTATGCGCAGGGGGAATTGGGAGATGTTGTTTTTGTCGAGCTTCCCGCGGTCGGCACCAAGGTCGAACGGGGCAAAGCGTTCGGCACCATCGAAGCTGTCAAGGCGGTCTCTGATCTGTACGCTCCTGTTAGCGGAGAAGTCGTCGAGTTGAACAAAGCCGTACAGGATCGTCCCGAACTCGTCAACAAAGAGCCGTACGAAGGCGGATGGATGATCAAGATGAAATTGAGCAAGGCTGAGGAACTGGACGAGCTTCTGGATGCCGAGGCCTACAAAACATTGATCGCGAAGTAAACGGACGAAGCGCACTGCCCAGCTCCAGCCAGGTACTTCGTCTTGGAGCAGTCGGCAGTGATGGCGTTTTCGCTGACCATTTCTGCCCTTGTCTTTTCTCTGTTTCGGCTGGTTACCGCGAGGGTCGATGCATGGTGCGCTCTTGCCCGCTTGTGATATCAATTTCGTGCATATGACAGGAACGTCTGCTACGAGACATTCTTCCTCATGGTTTGGAACGATTGATCGGACGCAACGGAATCTTGCCCTCGTTCTTGCCTGCATCCTCCTCCCGACGTTCGTCGGTCTTGCCATTCTCTTTGTTCAATTGTTCGATGCAGCAACGCGCGGTCGTGAGGAATATGCCGTATCCACCCGGCGTGACACGCTCCTGCTCTCTACCTATCGGACTGCTTTAGAACTCTCCAACCTTCTGCTTTCGGCGCGTGAAATGCTCGCGGCCGATGAAGCGTCGACACTTTATTTGGAAACGGTAGCGGACCGACTCAGGATGGAACGTGGGGAGTATGAGAGGCTTCTTCCGCTCTCCCCTTCAAATGTGCGCGATACGCTTGCTGCACGCTTTGCGCGTTATTCTTCAGACATCGACCTTCTCCTCGCAAGCGAAAAAGAGATCAAGGGGCCGACTCGTCTGAGTACACAAACGTCTCGGAATAATCTGTCCGTCACGTCCTTTGTGCCTCGAACCACGGAAATGCTCCATGAGCTTCGTGGGTCGTTTCAATATCTGTTGGAGGCCGAATTAGAGGAGAATGTCGTCCGGGTCTCCGAATCGGAAGAGCGGGTCTCGAACATTGCTTTTCGTACGTTCGGCTTTTCGATCATCTTGTTCATTGTCGGGAGTGGCCTCGCCTTCTTTCTTCTTCGGAAGGAGGGGAAGTCGGCTGAAGCTTCGCTTCGATTCTACACCATCTTGCAGAACTCCATCAATCCTATCGAGGTGATCAATGCGCAGGGAAGGGTTGTCTATGTGAACCCCGCCTTCGAGCGGTGGGCCCGCGTGCGGATCAAAGATGTGCTTGGTTCCCACGCGTTCGAGAGTGTGCGGCGACTCAACTCGCCGCAACAGAACGGTTCGTTCTGGGAGGCGGTTGTCAACGAATTGCGGCAAGGCAAGGTCTGGTCAAGCGATGTGGAAGTTGTGCGTGATCGGGGTGAGGTCACGTTCGCCTTCCTGATTGTTTCGCCGGTTCTGGACCAGTCGGGAGATTTCGTAGAATGCATTGCGATCTACCACGACATAACCGAGCGAAAGGAGTTGGCGAGGAAGTTTGAAGAATCGCAGGAGAAATACCAAAACATCGTCGAAAGCTCACTTGATGGGATCGTGATCGTGCAGGATGGGAGGTTGGTCTTCGCGAACTCTTCGGCTATGAAAATCTTCGGATATACATCGACCGAAGAGATGCGATCTGTGAGTTTCACCGACACGGTAGCACCCGCCAGTCGCTTCTTCGTCTTAGAGGGGTATCAAAAAGGAAAATTAATCGGCGAAGATATTCTGCGCAATTATGAGCTCAAGGGTTTGACAAAGCAGGGTAAGATCATCGACCTCGAGGTGAACGCGAAGCTTGTTTCGTGGAACGGTCGACCGGCAGTACAGGCTTCTTTTCGCGACATCACGGAGCGGAAAGCGCTTGAGCGGGACCAGGCGCTCTGGCTCTGGGAACATGAGACGATGAGCACGATCGACCGGCAGCTTGTGTCGACCGTCGACCTGCAAAAAGTGCTGGAGACGATCTCGCATCATGCGAAGATTCTTACTCGTGCTGATTGGGCCGGTGTGATGTTGATCGATCCCACGACCAACAGCGCGCAGTGGAGGGCCGCAAAAGGGAATGAGCTCCCGTTGCCGTCCGAACCATTCCGTTTGGGTGAAACACATGCGACCATCGCTCAAAGTCGGGAGGCACTGGTGATTCAGGATTTCGGGAACAACCCGCGTTTTCCGGTAGAGGAGTTTCCCCCCTTCAAGGAGGAGCACATTATCTCTGCCGCCCGGTTTCCCCTTGTGGTCGAAAAGGAAATACGAGGGCAGTTAATGGTCGGCTATCGACAGCATCATGAGTTTTCGCCGCGAGAACTGCGCCTTCTGAGCTCTCTGGCTGAAAAATCATCGATTGCCCTTGCTAATGCGCAGCTGTATGATGACTTGCTGTCGCGTGAGAAGGAGCTCGAGCATTTGTCGGGAGCCCGCGTACGCGCGCAGGAGGAGGAGCGGCGTCGCATTGCACGCGAAATTCACGATAGCCTTGGCCAGATGCTTACGGCGATCAAGTTCAATATAGAAATCCTCGAGGATTCGTCCAATCTCCAGCGACCGGAAGATCAACAGCGTCTGGCCGATATTAAGGGCCTTCTCGATAGTGCGATGGAGGAAGCGCGAGAGATTTCATATAACCTCATGCCGAGCGTGTTGGTCGATTTCGGATTGGTTCCGGCGCTCCAGCTTCTCTGTGATCAGTTTGCCAAGCGCAACTCACTGAAACTAAGCTTCCACTCCAGCGGCATCGACGATCGCCTCGATCGCGCGGTAGAGATCGGTTTGTTCCGGATCGCGCAGGAGGCCCTCAATAACATTGCAAAACACGCACACGCGGCAGAGGTGAACGTGCAGTTGATCGGTGACGGCGAGCACCTGCGGCTCCTCATCGATGATGATGGACGCGGTTTCAAGATCAGCGCGTTCGATCAGATGAGGGGTGACCGGCATGGGATGGGACTGGTGAGTATGCGGGAGCGAGCGACGTCGTTTCAGGGCAGCTTCGTCATCGATTCCAAACCAGGGCGGGGAACGGAGATTATTGTCGAGATACCCTTGAAGCATTCGAATGGCAACTAACAAGATACGTATCCTCCTTGCAGACGATCACGCGCTGATTCGCAGCGGGATTGCGACGCTTCTACAGGGCGCGAACGACTTGGAAGTGGTTGGGGAGGCTTCCGACGGGGAGGAAGCGATCGAGAAGACACAATTGTTAAAACCCGACGTCGTCGTCATCGATCTTTCGATGCCGCGTCTCTCGGGCATTGAAGCGACGAAAGTCATCACGCGCCGGTTTCCCGCCGTGCACGTTCTGGTTCTGACGATGCACGAGAATGAGGAATACGTCTATCAAATCCTCCGCTCGGGAGCGTCGGGCTATGTCTTGAAGAGCGCCGGGAAGGATGAGCTCTCAACCGCCATTCGCGCAGTTGCGAAGGGGGAAAAGTTTTTCAGCCCGCGTGTCTCGGAAATCATGGCGGAAGGATATGTAAGAAGAGCGGACGGAGAAGCCCCCTCGTCACGGTCGGAAGTGCCGCTCACGAAACGGGAGCGAGAGATCCTTGCACTGGTTGTTCAAGGTCTCACCAATCAGCAGATTGCGAATATGCTTTACATCAGTCCCCGCACGGTTGATACGCATCGCACGAACATTATGCAGAAGCTGGATATTCACGACCTCGCCAACCTTGTTCGGTTTGCAATCGATCATGGTCTCCTCACCAAGCAAGACGATCGACCGAGCGAAGAAAAGAAGTAATTCGTACAGCTCATCACAGTCAGTGAGCGAGCCGAAGACCCAGAAGGTGTTGATCGCCTGAACAAGACCCCCTATGTCGAAATCTTGTACTTCTTCAGGAGTCGATAAAAAGTCGCCCTTCCGATTTTCAATTTCCGTGCTGCTTCGACGATGTTTCCCTCCGTCACCTTCAACGCATGCCGGATGGCTTCCTCTTTCAACTGCTCGATCGGTTTGATGATATCTGAGGATGGGGAGAGAAGGGAGGAGTTCTCCTCCTCGTGCATACCGAACGTCTGAAGTGCAAGCGGGAGGTCTTTTTCCATGATGGTGTGACCATCCGCCATCAGCACAGCGCGTTGCACGGCATTTTCTAGCTCCCTCACGTTCCCCGGCCAGGGATATTCGTACAGTAGCCGGAGCGCTTTCTTCGAAAAGCCCATGCGCGATCTTCCAACATCGTTTGCAAACCTTGTCAGAAAATGCTCGGCAAGCAAGAGGATATCCGACTTTCGTTCCCGCAAGGGGGGAAGAATAATCGGAAACGTTGCCAGGCGGAAGTACAGGTCTTCACGAAACTCCTTCACTTGGATCGCCTTCATCAAGTCCCGGTTGGTTGCCGATATGACGCGGACGTCAGACGTCAGCGTTTCGTTCCCGCCGACACGCTCGAACTGTTTGGTTTGGATGACACGCAGGAGCTTTGCCTGTAGACTGAGATCGAGTTCTCCGATCTCGTCGAGGAAGATGGTTCCGCCATTTGCCTGTTCGAATTTCCCGATGCGGCGCTGGTAGGCCCCGGTGAAGGAACCCTTCTCATGACCGAACAATTCGCTTTCAAGCAGATCTTTCGGGATGGACGCGCAGTTTACCACCACAAACGGCTCGTTCTTTCGCTTCCCATTGTAGTGAATGGCACGGGCGATCAGCTCCTTGCCTGTACCGCTCTCCCCCAAAACCAACACGCAAATATCGCTGTCCTTCACCTTATGCACTAACTTGAACACTTCCTGCATGGCACCGCTGTGGGAGACGATATTGTCGAAATGGGCAGGCTTTTCCATCGCCTCGCGTAGCCTCTGGACTTCTCTTGCGAGATCGTGGGTCTGAATGGCGTTCTTAAGTGAGACCTCAAGTTTGGCAAAATCGACCGGTTTGCTGTAGTAGTCCATCGCGCCGAGTTTGAGTGTCTCGATCGCAACCTCCACTTTCCCCTGAGCCGAAAGCATGATGACGGGGAGGTCGGGATAACGCTGTTTGATCTCTGTCAGCGTTTCCACACCCCCGATGCCAGGCAACATGATGTCGAGCAAGACGACGTCGGGGACCTCGATCAAAGATTCGAGGAGCGCTTCACCGCTCCGGAAGAGCTTTGTTTCGTATCCCCATTTCTTTGAGATCCAGTGTTCCAACAAACGAAGGATCGTTTCTTCGTCATCGACAACGTACACGAGACGATTGGGCATAAGAGGTTCCTCGGATTAGATTGAGTGTCAGTCAAGAGATAGTTGCAGGAGGAAACGGAGAGCGTTTTGCTCCGTCATCTCCAGCATCAATTTGCCGTCTTGGATTTCGATCAAGTGTTGAGCGAAAGCAAATCCAATCCCTGCCTCACGCAGCTCAACGTCGGGAGCATGGTGCCAAATGAAATCTCTCCTCGCTTCCTTCAGAAGATCGTCCGCGGATACCACGGGCGTGCGCATGGTGACTGAGAGACTCAAAAGCTTCTCATTCTCATTCATGGTCACTTCAATGATCCCTCGTTTCTGAGAGAGGCGAAGAACGTTCAGAAGGAGATTCTGCAGCAGCTGTTGAAACCGGAGTCCATCCACCTTCGCGAAACACGGCGTCGAGGGCATGGAGATCCGACACTCCACGCCGAGTGCCTTGAACGAGTCGAGAAGCTGTTGCACCGTTTGATGCACGAGGTACCGCACATCTGTCCGTTCTCGATGAAGAAGAATTCGTTCCTGCGAGCTGAAGGCGACGTTCAGACAATCGTCAATAACATTCGAGAGGCGCTGGCCCTCGCTACGGATGATCTCGGCGAATTTCCTGCGTCGCTCCGCCGGTAGTCTTGCATCGCTCAGCATCGCCTCCGCGTAGCCGATGATGGATGTGAGGGGAGTGCGAAGCTCGTGGGAGACTTTCTTGAGGAGTTCGTTTGTGCTCCTTGCTTCTTTTATGGTCATGACCGAAGAGTGCTTAAGGATCCTGTATGTGGTATGGCCGTCGATCAGCGAACCTCCCCACAACAAGATGAGTCGTTGAATGAAGCCTGCATTTGCACTTTCACAATCGCAAGGCCTGTGCCAAAACGAAATTCCTCAAACCAAGCCATTTTCCCCAACAAATACATAGCAAACTGAGCTTGGCTGTTTTGAAATGAGACTGAAATGGAGACGCATGTACTGTGACTCAACAAAATCCTCTGTTATTTAAACGAAGTTAGGCAATATCAAAATGAATCACCATTGTCAAAGTGAAACAGTTTAAGGGGCATCTATTATCGAAACCTTAGATTTCCTTAGGAAATCGTGATTGGCACGCCGGTTGTGGAACCTATGGCAGACGAAATTGAAACTCAACCAAACAAACAATACAATCATCTTGGAGGATGTCATGAAAAAGCTCGCAACGCTGTTCGCCCTTGCCGCCCTGAGCCTGTTGTTCGTCGAAGAATCGAATGCCCAGGCTACGGCAAACCAGACCGTTCAATTGACGGTCAATGCAGTCTATAAGATTTCCACCTCCGGCAACCCCGGAGCACTGACGATCAACAACGGCACCGCCGGTACGGATGCATTGACGTCGGTGAGCGACAACTCAACGACCTACAACATTACACAAAACGTTGGTAACACGGTGAAGGTGACGGCACATTTGAACTCGGCTTTGCCGGCGGGATACACGTTGTCGATCAACCTGGCGAGCACGAAGGGGACAAGTGCAGGGACGGTGGATATTTCGAATGCGACGTCGGGCAGTGCAGTGGATGTAGTGACGGGGATCGGAATGGGTGCGGATGCGAACCAGACGATTGGCTACACCTTCTCGGCTCTTGCCAGTGCTGGCACGCTTTCCTCAACCAACAAGACCGTGACGTTAACCCTGACGAATTAACGACAGATGCTTCTCCGTTCCGTGGCAGGCCCTACGGCCTCCCACGGATCGGTGTCTGAAAAGGGCTACGATCATGAAACCGGAAAGGATTTCCATTCTGCTACAGGCGTTGCTTCTTCTTGTGACGGTGCTTGCTCTCCTTGAGACGGCTCACGCGCAGGGGACGAGTGCACGCCAGGTGGTGACCCTCGAGGTTCTTGAGCTGAATCGAATCGACATAAACATGACATCTTTGACGCTCATTATACAAGACGCCAACGCACAAGCCGGCACAACAGTCCCTGCTGCCAACTCAGACGGCGTTCTCTTCTGGATGACGAATGGAGACAACAAGAAGATCACCGTCGCCAGCAACAACGCCACCCCTCGCTTCGAATTGAAGCTGTTGGCGGCAGACGTCACGCCTCAGGCCGGCGTTCCAGTTCCGGAAATCATTTTTGACGACACCCAGACGAGGGATTTCATAACGGGTGTAACGAAGACGTCTGGGCGTTGCCAAATTCGATACACCGCATCGGCGCCGGTCCAGGCTGGCGTCGGTCGCGAGATGTACGTCATCACGTATACCATCACCGGAAGTTGAGGCAGGAGGGTTCTCTTGCTCTGTCCTCCAAGGACGACCAGCGCGAGTGAAGGTGGGAAGCATTCCACCTTCCTCCGCTTGAATCTCAGAGCGAGACGAGATATATTGGGTCAACTTTCTTCAACCAGTTCGGCGTATGTTCTTTTTGAGACGATGAAACGACTCACACATTTCCCCTTCTCATTGATGCTTCCCCTCTTCGTCCTTGCGGCCTCAAGTGAGTCAGTTCAGGCGCAGACATACGGATCCGATTTCCATCGGGTCACGGTATCCGTCGCAACGATCACGCTGCTGCAGACGAACGTCGGAAGCGTCAGCCTCTCTATTACTGGTAGTTCGGTCATTGCTGGACAGGACTTAATGACGGTGAGCGATCAATCGTCGACTCTTCTCTGGGGAACGAATAGCTCGGGCAAGAAAGTCACCGTGCGCACCAGCCTTGCAACTCCGAAGTACTCACTCAGAGTTGCTGCCATCAGTCCGACGAGCGGAACGGCTGCATCGGAAGTTGCCTTGAGCACCGCTGCGGCCGATTTCTTGTTCGATATTGGTCGTTCGTCAGGCTCGTGTGCGATCCGCTACACGGCGCTCGCTCTTGCATCGCAGGGGACAGGAAGCGATGCACACACCGTCACGTTTACCATCACAAATCAATGAAGCAGATACTTTACTCGGTCATACGTTTGTTGCATGTGCGCGCTCTTGCAGTATCCGTGTTCGTGATTGTGCTCGCATCTGAGACCTCAGAGGCGCAACCGATCGAAGTGCGCGGGGGAAATCAGACACTGAATATTACATCAGGATTCGCAGGGGGGGAGCCAGTTGCCGTGACGAACACGAATTCCTCGCTCCGTTATCGCCGGCAGGCACGGAGGTCCAAGATCACGGTGCGCACAGCTTGTCCGGGTCAGAACTTTAACTTGTCAGTGGAGGCGCAGGGGGTTTCACGGGGAGTAGCAGCCCCCGCTGTTCAGCTGATACATGGCATGCTCGATACGGATTTCATCGTCAATATTCCCGCTACCGGCTTCACGCGGACGACGATCACGCTCCGCTATATGGCGTCCGCGACCTTCGCGCAGGGCAATAGCGCTGAACTTGGTAATGACGTCCATACCGTGACGTACACCATCCTAGCCCAATAGGGACACCCATGAAAATGATCTCATTGCTTTTGCTTCTCGTAGCGACGGTCGTCACCGCGCTCGGACAAATTTCCGTCATCGGTGAGTTGAGTCAGGACCGCGAAGCGCGACCCGGCGAGAAATATGACGGCGTTATCATCGTCAAGAACGATACAAATGAACCACAGGAAGCAAAGGTGTACCAAACGGACTATCTCTTTTACTTCAACGGTACGAACGACTATGCCGAGCCGGGCTCAACTCCGAGATCCAACGCAAAGTGGGTTACCTTCAGTCCTGCCACCCTCGTCGTTCCGCCACAAAGCACGATGGCGGTGAACTTTACCGTACAAATTCCCGCCGACCTCGATGGCAAACCTTTGGTAGGGACATATTGGAGCATGTTGATGATCGAAGGGGTTGCAAAGGGTTCAGCCGAGTCGACGCTTCCGCGCGATCCCAACAGGACCCACATGGGCATCCAACAGACGATTCGCTACGGCATTCAACTGGCCACACACATCGCCCAGACCGGTGAGAGGAAGATCAATTTTTTGGATGCCCAACTGGTCACGAAAGAGACGGGGGAAAAAGTGTTGCAGGTCGATATCGAGAACACCGGTGATGTAGGCATTCGACCTGATGTGTATGTGGAATTGTTCGATGCCAATGGCGCGTCGGTCGGAAAATTTCCCGGCATCCGCTTTCGCATGTATCCCGGCACCTCTGTGCGTCAGCAAATCAACCTGAGCAAAGCTCCGGCAGGAGAATACCGGGCTTTGGTCGTGGTGGATGCGGGCGGAGACGACGTCTTCGGAGCACAATACACGATCAAACTGTAGAGCCCTTCGTGATAGGGAGCGTTGAAATACATCCGGTCCTGCGCCGGATTTTTTTTCTCTGTTTGATTCTCTTCGTGAATGGCCTCCTCATTGCACGTCAGGCCGTACATGTTCAGCCGAGCGCGGGAGGTCGTTTGGAAACTTCGCCGGGCAAACTCGTCACCGTCAGTTTCCGTGTGACGAATACCTCGAATAAATCGTGGTCGCTCGAACCTGTCGTAACGCTCCCGCGCGGATGGCGATCACTCGCATCCGAACCCCCCTTCACGCTGTCTCCTTCACAATCGGTCGTCAAGCTCATCAACATGAATATTCCTTCCACCTCTCCCGCTGGTTCGTTTGTTGTGACCTTTGCTGTGAAGGATCGGTCGTCAGGAGAGCAACTCTCGGAAGCGAAAGTCATTCTAGTCGTTACGGCAGTCCGGCAGGTGGAAATTCGGTTACTCGAAGCGCCGCGGTTTGTCGTTGCAGGGGAAGAATATCTCACAACGTTTCTCATCACCAATCGCGGGAACGTCGCCTACACGGTTCGATTCGCAGCGCGCAGTGGAGCGGGATTTCGCACGAGGCTTGACTCATCGGCCTTCCATCTTGAGGCGAGGGAGTCGCGTCCGCTCACAGTGGCGGTTCGTACTGATTCTGACATGCAGGAAAAGATTCTGGATTTGATTGAAATCCTGTGTGAACTGGCGGGAGACAGCATGGCGGTAGCTCGAGCGACAAGCGCTGTGGAGGTGATCCCTCGACGCGCGAGATCGGAGAGTCCCTATTTTGAATATCCGCTCCTTACGCGACTGAGAGCTGTGCAGGAAGGGGGCGTGTATGGATCGCAACTCGAGCTTTCGGGGATGAGCCGGCTTTTCGAATCAGGCAAGGAACAACTCGAGGTTCTGGTCCGCACGCCCGACATTCAGGCGAGGTCGATTCTCGGACTGCGCGATGAGTACCGCTTGACGTTACGCGGCGAGGGGTATGAAATCTATGCCGGCGACCGAAGCTTCCATCTTTCTCCTCTCACCGAATTTGGGCGATATGCATTTGGTGTGGGCGGGACGATAGACTTCGGAACGCTTTCAGGTGGGGGATTCTATAATGAAACGCGTTTCATACGGCCTACTCACAAAGAGCTGGGAGCATTCTTGAACTACAAGGCGCGAAGCGTTGGCCTCTTCGGTCTTCAATACCTTCGTCGGAACGATGAAGGATGGAGTGATATCCTCACACTCCGAGGGCGATCATCACCCACCTCGTTGACCGACATCGATGTAGAATATGGAACATCCTCCAGCTCCGGCATCACCGACAATGCCTTCTCCCTGCGCGTGAGCGGAAGGGAACCATGGCTTGCGTACGATGCACGCTACGTGGATGCCGGGACGAACTATCGCGGATACTACCGTGATGTGCGGTTCAAGACGCTGGCCCTCGGCGTCTTTCCGTGGCAACAGCTGCGCATCGAAGCCTACCTTCGTGATGAGGAGAGGAATCGGCAGAGAGATACGTCGCTGACCTTCGCTCCAAAAGACCTCTTCGCACAGTTCGGTGTTGCATACGCAGATCTCATCTCGCTCTCGTATCGATTCGGGCGGCAAAAAGACGAATTGCTTGTTTCACAATTTGATTTGATCGAAGAAGCGGTACAAGCGCGTGGCGGATTCAGCAGCGCATCGTTCGCATGGATCCTCAGTACGGAGTTCGGTGAACAGCGCAACGAGCTGGTTGGAAAGAAGAATCCGTTTCGACGCTACTCACTGTTCACCAATCTTCGTCTCTCGGACGATGTGAACGTGAACGCTACCTTCGAGTATTCCAAAGACCGGAACATCTTCTCGGACGAAACACAGGAGCGCTTGTCGCTCAGCCTCAGTAGCTGGATGATGTTGACGGCAAACACACAAGTGTCGGCGACATTTTTCACAAGTCGAACGATGGCGGCACTTGTGCAGACGTATCGATTGATCGACGTTTCGATTGAGCACGCGTTTCCGTGGGGGCACCGGTTGGCTGTGCGCGCACGACAGCACCGTTTCACGCCCGTTACGGTTGGTGGAGATCTCGCTTCGATGATCGAATACACGGTACCGCTGGGTGTGCCGCTCGCGCGTGTGCGTACATCGGCATCCTTGAGCGGAACCGTCCTTGATGCGGCCACAGGGAGGGGCATACCGAATGTTCTGGTGATCGTAGGTGCAAAGGTTACTGCAACGGATCGGGAGGGAAGGTACCGCATTCCTTCGCTCAAGCCCGATACCTACTTCTTGCATATCGACAAAGCGACCATCGGGCTCGACAAGATACCGGTCCAGCAGCTTCCCGGGGAAATCATCTTGCGCGGGGGCGAAGACGCCACGTTTGACATTGCAGTGACGCACGGTGGAACGATTGCGGGCACGATTCGTCTGATGGCGTTTCCGGAGGATCAGCCCGATACCGGCCGCGTGAGCTATATCGAGAAGGGTGGCCACGCCGGAGCGGTCATCGAATTGACGAACGGCCTTGAGTTGCAGCGCCGGTTGAGTGATGCCCGTGGCAATTTCCGGTTCACCGACGTTCGCCCCGGAGAGTGGAAAGTGAGAATTGTCGAGGGAAACCTTCCCGAGTATCACTTCTTGGAGAAAGACGCGCACGATCTTGTGATGAAGGCCGGAGAGAGGATTGAAGTGGAATTTCGCGTCCTGCCGCGACGTCGGCGTATCCAGATACTTCAGGAAGGAAAAGTCCTCCAAGAAATAAAGCCCGATCAATCGGGGGCTCAGGACTCGTGGCAGAATAAGCGCTGTGAAATCGTTCAAGAGGGAAATATCTTTGCGATCCATGTTTTCGAATGGACCTCCGATCGTGATGCACGTGCGGCCATGCAGCCGCTTCAGCGAAAGTTCTCAGGCGAAATTCTCATCCGACGCATCACACCGACTCGTTTCGTCCTCGTTCTACCGTCCCTCCCCACGCGTGCGGCGGCAGAGCAGCTCTGCAACCTCCTCGCCCAAATGCGCCAAATGCGTTAGACGTTCACTGTTTCTTCTTCCGTAAGCGCTCCAACGCGCACCCCAACAAGCATTCTCCCGCCAATCATTCTCTTATCGTAGAGAGAACTCCTTCAGCGATGAAATCTGTAGAAATTACAACGCGCGGACTGTCTCCAAATGAATCACACATCAACTGCATTGCAAATGCCCTGTAACCATTGCACTTCTTCGTTGTTTGCAAAAGGAGAGTTGATGTGTATGCGTGGCATGCTGTTTGAGAGATTGTACGAAAGAGGCTTTGATGAGCCCTCTTAAACTAAAACTTGACTCTCATCATTTGATTTGCTTATTTCGTGCCATCAATGAGACCCCCCGCCACCACATCGACTCTCATTTTTCTTCTCCTCCTTCCCTTGCTGACCTACGCCCAACGGGGTGCAAGCGTTCAGCAAATCGTTACCATTGAAGTAAAACCGATCGCGAAGCTCGCCGTTTCAGGAGATCCTGCGGCGATGGTTGTTACCGATGCAGATGCAGGATCGGAACCGGTCATGGTCACCGATGAACGGACACGTTACAGCATGGTGACGAACCTCGACGCGATGAAGATCGTTGCATCCATCGACCGCCCGATGCCGCGTGGAACGCGGTTAATGGTGGCCTTGGGGACATCGACCGGTGTGAGCTCCGGCCTCGTGGATATCTCAACTGCATCCTCGCCCGTGACGGTGGTCGCAGGGATCGGTCGTGGCAGCGATGTCAACCAACCGATACGTTACGCGTTTGCCGCCGACGCAACCGTTGGACAGCTTGCCGCAGAATCGCGGACGATCACGTTGACATTAACCGAGTGATTCTCGTATGCGCTGCTTTCTTCATACCATGTGCCTGTTCATAGGAGTGTTCGTTGCACTTCCAAGCGACGCCGCGGCACAGGCGAAAAGTTCCGCGACGCAACGCGTGACCTTTGCAGTCTACCGAATTTCTCCCCAGCACGCTGGCGCCATCGAACACGCATCCGACAACAAGAAAGTAACCGTTTCAGCAAACGAGTCTTCTGCTGTAGAACTTCATCAAACTGCTTCATCCACTTCCTTGATGGAATCGCATTCCATCCTCCCGATTCGCCGCTCCACTCTCAAACATGCTGTAACTTCCGCATCGATCTTCTCACGTCCGAACAAATCGTCCTCGTGGATGGTCATCACCATCACCGAGTAACGCGCTTCACTCCATCCTGAAATCTTTCGCGAAGAGGGGAGGTCATCTCGTTAGAATTTCTTTCCTCCTAAGCCCTGTTCACTTTGAGCGCCCGGAATAAAGTCGAAGTCATCTCGTTAGAATTTCTTTCCTCCCCCCTCGTTCGCAAATATGTGCTCGCAAAGTTCCATTTCGTCTACGGTGTAAACCGTAGAGTGCTCCGTACGACACCGTAATTTTAGAATTACGGTGTAGAGATGATACCCTCTTCCCTCGTTTTCTCTGATTTTTGAACCGTCTACACAGGGGAACTTCAACCGTTCCTTTCCTTGGGGGTTCACCAAATTTCCTTGTACTGGAGGTTACGATGCACACGATCCGGGTGTTGATCGCGGACGATCACGGCGATTTCCGCAAAGTCGTTCATTCATTTCTCGATTCGCTGCCGAACGTCACGGTGGTCGGTGAAGCGGTCGATGGAGAAGATGTCATCAAAAAAACAGAGCATCTCGATCCCGATCTCGTCTTGATGGACATCTCGATGCCGCATCGGAATGGACTTGATGCCGCGCGCATCATCAAGGACAGATGGCCGACGAAGAAAGTGGTAATTACGACGATGAGCGAGGACCCCGTTTATCGTATGCGTGCGAGAGAGGTGCGTGCCGATGATTTCATTCTCAAGTCCTCCATGAAACCGGAACTTGAAGCTGCGTTGCGTCGATGGGCGTCAGATGATGCTCCGACCCGATCAACGCACTCCGGAGCTACGAATGTGACATTCACACCAATATCCAAACACTCACCGAAAGGAGTACCGCCATGCAAACCATAAAAGTCTTGATCGCGGATGATCACGAAGGATTTCGTCGTTCCCTTCGCGCGTTTCTGAACGCTCAAACGGGCGTCGAGATCGTAGGCGAAGCGGCCGATGGGGTGGAGGTCGTAGAGAAGGCCGAAAGTCTCCGACCCGACCTCGTTTTGATGGATCTCGACATGCCGCGGCGTGATGGATTCGAAGCCACTCGATGCATCAAAGCTACCGGGCCGGACACGAAAGTGGTGATTCTCTCGATTCACGGCGGCGATGTATATCGCCGGATGGCCTGGAAATACTCGGCAGACGGATTTATCGACAAGAGCTCAATGAAGCACGCGCTGATTTCGCTGTTGGGTGCTGCAGCTGCCGCACATCAACCGATCTCATCACAAGTCACGGCAGCGTAGATCATAACCGAACGAGCCTCCGACGATTCGGACCGTGGCCCGATTTCTTGACATAGTGCCCCTGTTTACGCGCATCGCAGCCGTGCGACGAGTGCTTCTTGTTCTGTTAGCGCTCGCCGGCATCAGCCTGCTCGCGCATGCCGATTCGTACCAAAGTCGGCAAACCGGCGTGTGGAGCGCGAAGACGACATGGGTGACCACGACGAACCTGAGTGGTACGATCACCGTCTCGACCGCCACTCCCACGGTGACCGGGAGTGGTACGGCCTTTTTGACTGAGTATCAGGTCGGTGATCTTGTCATTCGCAATAACGCTGCGTTCACGGTTATCGGTACAATCGCAAGCATCGAAAGCAACACTCAGCTTACGCTGACGGCAAATTCTTCGATCAGCGCAAGTGGCATCACATATCGCCGCGGTCGTGTGCCCGGATCGGCTGACGATGTCACCGTCACCGGCACCAATGTCACCGTCACGCTCGATGCGAATGTCGCTGTGAACAGCCTCTCCGTGACGCATTTGGGCGGAAACAACACAACAACGACCTTCGATGTCAGCTCTCTCACCCTCAATGTGACCGGCAATGTGTCGGTGGCAGGCGGGTCCGGGAATAGATTCGGTCGGCTCCAGGTGGGTGGCGGCGCGCTGACAATCGGGGGAAATTTGAGTATTGCGAATGCGAACGCCACGTTTGATCTCGGAGCAGGTTCCAATAGCACCCTCAACATTGCCGGATCGATGACGAATAGCGGGACATTCACGCCCGGCACCTCCAGCACCGTCAATTTCAACGGTACTTCCGCACAGACACTTCCCATCACTGGCTTTACGTATGCAAACATTCGGCTGAATAACGCCGCCGGAGTAACCTTAGGTGGGGCAATTACGGCGACGAACGTAACCGGCGATATCCGCGTTCAGTCTGGCATTTTCAGCAACAACGGCAATGGCATCGCTGGCAACGCAGCAAAAACATTCGAGGTTGCCAATGGAGCAATATTCCAAGTAACGGGAACCAGCGCCTTCCCATCGAATTTCACAGTCTCGCTCGGAAGCTCGAGCAACGTTGAATACACCGGAACAACGCAAACGGTTTCAGCGCAAACGTACGGAAACCTCCTGCTGAGCGGAAGCGGGACAAAGTCATCAACAGCTTCGGTGACCGTCGTCGGTACGTTGACACAGTCAAGCTCCGGCACCTTCAGTTTGGGCGCGAGTCTCACCGTAAACAAGGTCAACATTACTGCCGGAACGCTTCAAGATAACGGAAATACGATCACCGTTACTGGCACCGGTGCCAATACCTGGGTGATGTCAGGAACATTTACGACGTCGGGCACCACCATCTTCACCGGCTCTGCGCCGGAGATCGGCAGCTCTAACTTTGCGACACTTCAGATCGACATTGGTGCCGCTAATACGGCGATTGCTACTGGCGCCTTATCGATGACCAACTTCACGCTGACGAGCGGAACGTTCAATCCGGGAGCGTTCAGCCACACGATCAGCACGAATTTCACACTGGCGACCGGCACGCGGTTGCTGGTGACACAAACAACCTTTGGCGGCAACTACAGCAAGAATCCGACAACGGTGAGTGGCGGAAGCACGGTCGAGTATCAAGCCACAGGCTCCACCATTGCAAACTTCACTTATTCCAATCTCACAATCAGTGGCACGGTGACAGGCGCTTCTACAGCGACGGTCGGTGGAGTTTTCAACGTTACCGGCTCCTTCACCCCATCGGGCGGTACGATCACCTTCACGGATGGTGCGTCGATCACGAATTCCGGTACCGCCACATTCTCCAGTCTGACGATCGATAACGGCGCCACGGTGACAACCTCCAGCTCCTTCGGTGTACTTGGGACCCTTTCGGTTGGAACAGGAGGAAACTTTACCCCCTCCGGATCCAGTACCGTAACGGTCAACGGCGGAACGATTACCAACGCTGGAACGCTCTCTTTCCAAAACCTCACCCTTTCCGCTACCGTCACAGCGAACACGAGCTACGCTGTCAATGGTGCATTGAGCGTAAGCGGGACGCTCAATGCGACTGTCGGTACGGTGACACTCGGCAACCTCTCCACCTTCACCATCACAAGCGGCAGCGTCTCCTTCTTTGGTCTGGCGATCTCAGGATCGACGACGGCAAATCAGTCGTACGAAGTGAAAGGTGCGTTGACCGTGACAGTCTCCGGCGTTCTGAATCCGACAAGCGGAACGGTAACGGTCAACGGCGGCTCCATCTCTAACAGTGGCACTCTCTCGTTCCAGAACTTGACGACAGCCGGCACGGTGACGATGAATACGAGCTTCACGGTGAAAGGTTCCTTTACCAATAATGGAACTATCAATCAAACGAGCGGCGTGCTAACGATGAGTGGCGGCTCGTCCATCGGCGGAACCGGCGGCCTGACGCTGCACAGTCTGACGATCGCAGGTGCAACGACGGGGACGGGAAATTTCACCGTCAACAACGTTTTGACCCTGAATGCAAACCTGGCGATGGGGAGCAACGTTTTGACGATGGGACCGAGCGCAACGACGAGCGGACTGTTCGATGTGACGGGAAGTGTGCAGCGTACGTCATTCGCGCTCGCGACCGAGTACACGTTCGGAAGCGCTTATACGACGCTTCAGTTTGCCTCAGCCACAACGCTCCCCACCTCCGTCATCGTCAACACGACTGTCGGAAGCGCCCCTTCAGGCAAATCGGATGCGATCAATCGGTATTATCAGATCACCGAAACAGGCGGAACAGGCTACAGCGCAACCTTACGGCTCCGCTACAAAACCGGAGAATTGAACGGCAATACCGAGACAACGCTCGAACTGTGGCGTGATATCGGTTCCGGCTATGCCAACTTCGGTCGAAGCGACATCAATACGTCCGATAAATGGGTCCAACGCACAAACATCTCTGCCCTCAACGCGGGATGGACGCTGGCCAACAAACCGACATTTCTGTTTACAGCGGGGAATAGTGGTGACTGGAACAATCCTGCGACGTGGGGCCAGACGGGGACGCCAACGGAGGGAGTCAATTATCCTGGTCCGGTCGACAGCGTCACCATTTCGGATAACTTCACGGTTACTCTGACAGCAAATCATTCAGCGCTGGCGGTGACAATCCAGGCATCGAATGCCGCTGGGACGACGTTGTTGGATGTCGATACGTACAATCTCGTAATCGGTGCAGGAGGTCTCAGCATAGTGGGTGGCGATGCTGATACAAAGATCGCCCGCGTGCGAGTTGCAGGCGGAACACTCAGTGTCACGGGACCGATTACGCTCACCGCCTCCTCCGCACCACGCGCCGTGCTCGACATCAGCTCCGGTGTCTCAACGCTGAATGTCGGCGGCGCACTCACGAAGAGCGGAACGGCAACCTTCTCCGCCGGTACATCGAGCAGCGTGAACTTCAATGGCACATCTCCCCAGACCATTGATGTGGCCAACTTCTCGTTTGCGAACGTTCGCGTCAACAACACGCATGCAAATGGAGCCGCGCTCAATGCGGCGGTGACGACATCCAACCTCTCCGGCAACTTGCGCGTGCTTTCGGGGACCCTCAGCAACGGCGGGTTTGCCATCACAGGCGATCCACTCAAGACGTTCGAGGTAGCAAACGGTGTCACGTTTATCCTGACAGGCACGAGCTCCTTCCCAACAGGATTCGGTACGAAGACGCTTGGAGCGACGAGCACAGTCCGTTATGAAGGAACGACTCAAACAATCGCTCAAGAGTCGTACGGCAATCTGGTGATCGGCGGAAGTGGTGCGAAGTCGGTCAATTCCGCACTCACCATTTCGGGTACACTGACACATCTCGCCAGCACCACAACGCTTTCCGGTACGTCCGGCGATGATCTTGTCGTCGGAAAGGTCGTGCTCACCGGCGGCACGCTTGTCGATAACGGCCGCACGATCATGGTTACGGGTACCGGCGCCGGCACGTGGGATAAGAGTGGTGGGGCCACCTTCACGAGCACAGGTATTACAGTCTTCACAGGCGCAGCCCCTCAAATTGGCGCCTCGAACTTCTCCACACTTCAAATCAACGTCGGCAGCGGGAATACGGCAACCGCAACCGGGGCGTTAACGCCCGCCAACTTCACGCTGACCAGCGGAACGTTCGATCCCGGAGCATACACTCACACGATCTCGACTGATCTGACGCTCAACAGCGGTTCGCGCTTGCTTGTGAAAACAACAACCTACGGCGCGAACTACAGCCGAATCCCCGACACGATCCTGAGCGGTAGCACGATCGAGTACACAGCGACCGGCTCGACGGTTGAGACCATCAACTACTACAATTTGACGATCAGTGGGACGGTGACCGGCTCTTCAACTGCAAGTGTCGACGGCGTCTTCACTGTTTCCAACTCCTTTGAGCCTTCCGGTGGAACGATCACGCTGAACAACGGTGCTTCTCTTGTGAATTCCGGAACGCTGACGTTCAGCAATTTGACCATTGCCAATGCGGCGACGGCCACAACATCCAGCTCGTTCAGCGTCGGAGGTACCATGTCGGTCGGAACCGGCGCGACGTTTGCTCCGGGCGGAACGGTAACGCTCAACGGTGGTGCGACACTCTCCAACGCGGGCTCCCTCGTCTTCCAAAACCTGACTCTCGGCGGTGCAGTCACTGCGAACACGAGCTACACGGTGAACGGTACACTTGCCGGCGGGGGAACACTCGATGCCACAAGCGGAACCGTCACACTCGGTTCCGGCGCGACTATTTCGACGAGCGGTTCCGTGTCGTTCTTCAACCTCACTGTCAACGGCCCTGTGACGGCAAATGCGAGCTACACTGTCAAGGGAACGCTCACGGTTGGCGCAAGTGGAAATCTCAATCCCACAAGCGGAACCGTGACGTTGACAAATGGCTCCTCTGCGACGAACAGCGGCGTGCTCTCTTTCTTCAATCTCACTATCTCAGGCACCGTCTCGCTCAATACGAGCTTTACGCTTAAGGGGACCTTGACGAACTCCGGTACGGTCAACCAGACCTCCGGCACGCTGACGACGCAGACCGGAGCTGTGATCAGCAATACAGGGACGCTGGAGTTGAATAACCTGACCGTTAGCGGTGCGACAACGGGTTCAAACAACTTCACCGTGAACGGCACGCTCACGCTCAATGCAACGCTGGCGATGGGAAGCAACATCCTCACGATGGGAAGTAGCAGCGCCACCGCCGGGACGGGAGATGTGACGGGAACAGTAAGGAGAACGAGCTTCACCATCGGAACTCCTTACACGTTTGGCAATCAATTCACCTCCATCAACTACACCTCAGCCTCGGCGTTACCGACCTCTGTGGATGTCGCGATCACGATTGGCTCAGCTCCTCCGGAGAAGAGTGACGCCATTCTCCGGACCTACGCCATCACGCAGAGTGGCGGGTCTTCGACTGTCGCGACGCTTCGTTTGCATTACCTCGACAGTGAGTTGAACGCGAACGACGAATCGTCCCTCAACCTCTGGCTCAAGAGCGGATCGGTGTATGTCGATACTGGTTCGACGGCTTTTGACATCACCGACAATTGGGTCGAGCGGTCGGGTTTGACGGCGCTTACAACATCCTGGACGTTGGCCAACTTTGCGCCGACGGGATTCATTGCTGTGGCGAGTGGGAACTGGAACGCACCAGCCACGTGGGGCTTAAGTGGCACACCGCAGGAGGGAGTGAACTATCCCGGTCCGAACGACATCGCCAACATCAACGGCAATTTCACGGTCACCGTAACGACGAATCAATCCGTACGGAAGATTGTGATGCAACCGACCGGCACGCCCAAGACGGCCCGGGTGAATATCAATGAAGGTCTAACGATGACCGTCGGCACGGGCGGCATTGTGATGACGAGTAATCTGAATGGTCGCGTGGCCCAGATCAACGGCCCCAGCGTCACGCTCAACGTCAACGGAAGTATTTCGATGAGTGCCGGAAGCACGTCGGATGCCGTCATCAACCTCACGGGCGGCAGCGGCGTCAGCACCATGAATCTGAAGGGGAGTATCTCAAGGACCGACGCAACTTCCGGTACGATCACCTTCAGCAGCAGCGGCATCCTGAACATGAACGGTACCGGCGGACAGACGTTGGATGTGCGAAGCTGCACGTTTGGGAATATCCATCTCAACAACACGAGCAGCTCCGGCGTTGAATTACTCGGAGCGATCACCACCACAAACGTCCTCGGTAATCTCCTGGTACAATCCGGCATCTTTAACAACAGCGGCTATGCCATCGCCGGTAATACGGGCAAGACCTTCCAACTTGGCGCGGGCACAACGTTTATTCTCGGCGGTACGAGCAGCTTCCCCACGGGCTTCACCACCTCGATCGATCCAACGAGCACGGTGAACTATTCCGGCGGAGCCCAATCCGTTTCCGATCGTGCCTACGGCAATCTGATCCTTGGTGGCACGGGCTCCAAAACAATCACCTCATCGATCAGCGTCGCGAACAACTTCACCTATTCTTCGTCTGCGACAACGTCTCTCTCCGCTACGTCGGGACACAATCTCACAACGAAAACGTTCACGTTGACGGGTGGTACGTTCAATGACAATGGCCGCACGATCACCGTAACGGGAACGAATACGCAGGTCTGGAACAAATCGGGGGGTACCTTCAATGCGACGGGAACGGTCAACATCACCGGTGCCGGGGCACAAATTGGCGCCTCGAACTTTGGGTCGTTGAATATCAACGTGGGCATCGGCAATACGGCGACCGCGCTCGGTGCGCTCACAATGTCCGAATTCACGCTCACCACGGGCACCTTCGATCCCGGTACGGCGCTCCACACGATTAGCTCGACCTTCACGATTGGTGACGGGACAACGCTTCTCGTGAGAAACTCCTCCTTCGGCGCCAATTACAGCTCGAATCCCACAACGCAATCCGGCAGCACGGTCGATTATATGAACGCGACGGCCTCCATTAGCAATGCCTTCACATACAGAAATTTGAAGGTCTCGGGAAGCGTCACCGGTGGGACCAACGCGACCGTGAACGAAAAGTTTACCGTGACCGGCACCTTCACGCCGTCAAGTGGAAAGATGATTTTCAATAACGGGGCAGAGATCATCAACAACGGCGCACTCACCTTCCGCAAGTTGCAGATCACCAACGGTGCAACGGTCACCTCCTTGAGCAACTTCAGTATCAACGACTCGCTCATCGTTGGACAGAATGCGGTCTTCCAGCCCACCGGCACCATCTCATTTGTCACGGGGGGTGCAATCGACGTCAACCCGACCGTGTTGAACGAAGGCATCTTGACCTTCAACAACTTGAATGTCTCCGCTCCCGTGAGCACCAGTTCCTCGTTCTCGGTCTCCGGCACAATGAACGTTCAGGCCAACGGAGAGATCAATCCGAGCGCCGGTAAGATTGTCTTTACAGGTGGATCGAGTATCGTCAACTCGTCGGTGCTCTCGTTCTACAGAGTGGAGCTCACCGGTCCCGTGACGGCCAATACGAACTTCTCGGTGAAGGATTCGCTCATCATCGGACCTTCCGGATCCCTCAACCAGACTTCGGGTAGCGTCACTCTGGAGAATGGCGCGAAAGTTCGAAACAATGGAAACTTAATCTTCAACTCGTTAAGTGTTACCGGCACCGTCACGGTAGACCAGAGCTATTCAGTCACGTCGTCGCTCAATGTCGGTTCGGGCGGCAACCTGACGGCAACGGTAGGGACCGTCTCGTTCAGCGGGGGTGCCTCCATTTCGAACACCGGAACGCTCAGCCTGAATAACGTAACGATTGGTTCCGGAACAGCCACGGCCAATCAAGGTTTCGCGATCGCTGGAACGCTTACGCTGAACGGCGACCTCGCGATGGGAACGAACATACTCGATCTCGGAACAACGGCCACCATCACCGGTCTCGGCGATGTCACAGGGTACGTGAGAAGAGCGGGCACGTTCTCCCTCTCCACTTCGTATACGTTCGGGAGTCAGTTTACCTCCATCACGTTCGCTTCCGGCACGCCTCCCACGTCGATCACGGTGAATGTCGTGAAAGGATCTGCTCCGGTCGAGAAACCGGAGGCTATCTTGCGCTATAATGACATTTCAGCATCCGGTGGTGGAACGTATACCGCCACGCTCCGCCTCCGTTTCCTGACCGGTGAGCTGAACGGGAATGATCCCTCCACGCTTTCGCTCTGGAGGAAAGTGGGTGTCTCACCCTACGCCGACTCCGGCAGAAGTGCGAACGACCTCGTGAATAATTGGGTCGAAAAGTCCGGCCTGGATGGCATCACCGGAATCTGGACGTTGAGTCGGCAGAATCCAGGCGGCTTCATTGCCGTACAGACAGGAAGCTGGAACAATCCCGCAACGTGGGGCCTGAGTGGTACGCCCACAGAGGGTATCAACTATCCGGGTCCTTCCGACATCGCGAACATCATCAACAATGTCACAGTGACCCTCACGGCCAACCAGTCCGCGTTGCGTGTAAATGTTGAAGGTCCGACATCTGATGGCACAGCGTTGCTGGAAGTGGGTGCGTACACGCTTACCATCGGCACGGGGGGACTCCGTTTGACGGGGGGTACGTCCGACAGTCGCATTGCCAAAGTTACTGTCGCCGGCGGCACGATAAGCGTGAATGGGGATGTCATCTTCAATACGTCGTCGGCTGTGAGGTCTCAGCTCGATCTCAGTCTCGGTTCGAATAGCGTTCTCGCTCTGACCGGCGCGATGACGAAGAATACGGCGGGAACCTTCGTGCCGGGAACAACGGGTGTCGTCAACTTCACCAGCACAACGGGTGGTCAAACACTCAACGTCTCTGCCTTTACGTTCTCCAATATTCGGGTGAACAACACGGGAGGCGGCCTCGCTCCCGATGCCGCGATCACGACTTCGAACGTGACGGGTGACATCCGGGTGCAATCGGGAGCCTTCAACAACGGAGGATTTGCGATCGCGGGGAATACCGGTAAGACGCTTGAAGTCGCAAACGGCGCCACCTTTAACCTCACCGGTACCAGCTCCTTCCCAACCGGATTCACAATTTCGCTCGGAACAACGAGTACAGTGAATTATGCGGGAACCGGTCAGACGATTTCGAACCAATCTTACGGAAATTTGACTCTCAGTGGTTCAGGTGGGCATTCCATCTCCACAGCGTTGAACGTCGCCGGTACCTTTACGTATTCCAGCTCCGGCACAACCTCTCTTTCCTCTACGGCGGGACATGATCTTACCACCAACAAGTTCCTCCAGACTGCGGGAACGTTTTCCGATGCAGGCAGGACGATCATCGTCACCGGCAGTGGATCCTCAACTTGGTCCAAAACGGGCGGAACGTTCAACGCAACAGGGATCGTTCGTTTCACCGGCTCCGCTCCGCAGATAGGAGCATCGAACTTTGCGACGCTCGAGATCGACGTTACAGGCGGTAATACGGCGAGCGCAATAGGCTCGCTTACACCAACCCACCTCGTTCTGACCTCAGGCACGTTCGATCCCGGCTCCTCTCTTCACACCATTGCGACCAACTTCACACTGGCCTCGGGCTCGACGTTGAAGGTGAATACCTCCACCTTCGCCGGAAATTATTCGAAGTCTCCGACCACCGTCAGTTCAAACTCGACAGTCGATTACACCAGTTCGACTGCCACGCTCTCGAATGCTTTCACCTACGCGAATTTGCGGGTAAGCGGAACGGTCACAGGCTCCTCATCGCCCGCCGTGGGAGGTGCGTTTACGGTGACCGGTACGTTCAACAACCCGGGCGGAACGGTCACGTTGAACAACGGCGCTTCCATCGTGGTCTCGGGCGGAACGTTAAACTTCAGCAACCTCACTGTGGCGGCCGGCGATACTGCTACGTCGGCTTCCAGCTTTGGTGTGTACGGCGCCCTCAGTGTCGGAACAGGCGCGACCTTCACTCCCTCCGGTACGGTGACCATGTTCGGTGGATCGAGTATCAGCAATTCCGGCTCATTGACGTTCGGGACACTCTTCGTGGCTGGTACGATCACGGCCAACACCTCCTACAGCGTCTCACAGTCACTCAGTATCGGTCTTGCCGGCGATCTGACGGCGACCTCCGGCACTGTGACGATGACGGGGACCTCGACCATCAGCAATCTCAACGCCCTGCAACTTTACACCGTCGTCTTCAGCGGCACAACGACGAGCTCCTCGAACTTCTCTGTTGCTCAATCTCTGAGTGTTGGAGCATCCGGAAGCTTCACCGCATCGGGCGGCACCGTTACGATGAACGGCGGTTCCTCCATCGCCAACTCGAACTCACTCACCTTCTATAACGTGACGACGGGATCCGGCACGATTACGTCGTCTTCAGACTTCAACGTAGCGGGGACACTCACTGTCGGCGCAGGCTCCACGTTCAATCCGACCGGCACGATTACGATGAACGCCGGCTCGGCAATAACAATTTCCGGCTCCTCGTCGTTCAACCATCTCACGATCGCAGGAGGGACGGTCACCGGCAATACGAACATCACCGTGAGCGGTACTCTGACCCTCAACGGTACTTTTGCAATGGGCTCCAATATCCTCGATCTCGGTGTGTCGACCCCCTTGATTGCTGGAACGGGGGATGTGACGGGCAACGTGCGACGGCAAGGTACGTTCGTGACGGGAACGGCATATTCATTCGGCAATCGATTTACTTCGATCAACTTTGCGAGCGGGTCGCTGACCGGCTCGGTCACGTTCAACATCTCCATCGGTTCGGCTCCCGCAGAAAAGCTTGACGCGATTCTCCGTAAGTATGCTGTGACGGAATCCGGCATCTCCGGATACTCGGCGACCGTTCGCTTGCATTATCTCGACAGTGAGTTGAATGGTAACACTGCATCGGCGATGACGCTCTGGTACAAATCCGGCTCATCATACATCAATCAGGGCCGCACAGGGTCGGTTGATGAGACCGATAAGTGGGTTGAGAAAAACTCCATTACAGCTTTGGTAGGAGACTGGACTTTAGCGAATCAGCCTGCGGTCGGTTTCACGACCGTCGCAACGGGGAATTGGAATGATCCCGCCACGTGGGGTCTAACAGGCACACCGACAGAAGGGGTCAACTATCCCGGCCCGACAGACATTGCCAACGTAACGGGTGGGTTTACCGTCACCATCAGTGCCACTCACTCTGTGTTGACGTTGAATGTCACAGGGAACACGAACGGTCCCGCAGTCTTGAGTGTCGGGGCTCAATCACTTACAGTGAACGGAAACATGACACTCACCGGCGGCAATACGAACGCCCGGTATGCACGCGTGAACGTTGCTGGTGGTACGCTAACGGTAAAAGGTAACATCACCTTCTCGACGGGCACGGCGGTTCGTGCCGTGCTCGACCTGAGCGGCGCTGCGAATAGCGTCTTAAACATCGGCGGGACGATGTCCAAGAATACACAAGGTACTTTCACTCCGGGCACATCGAGCATCACCAACTACAACGGCACGTCGGCACAAACGATCAACGTCACGAACTTCACATATGCTCACCTGCATACGAACAACACGAGCGGCAGCGGCGCCTCGCTTGGCGCTGCCATTACAGCGACCAATGTCACCGGCAATCTCCGGGTCCAGTCCGGCATCTTCTCGAATGCCGGTTTCGGCGTTACCGGTGGAGCCGGCGATACGATTGAAGTTTCCTCCAATGCCAAACTGCAGCTCACTGGCACAACTGGCTTCCCGACGGGATTCAGCACGACGACGCTCGCCTCCACGAGCACCGTGGAATATCTGGGAACGACGCAATCCGTTGCAAACCTTCCCTACGGAAATCTGACCCTGGGCGGCACCGGCAGCAAGACGATCGCATCGGCACTTTCCGTTACCGGAACGTTCACCTATTCCAGCTCCGCTTCCACAAGTCTGTCAGGTACTGCGGGACACGATCTGACCACCGGCAAGTTCGTCCTCAGCAACGGAACGTTTGTGGATAATGGCAGGACGATCCTCGTTACAGGTACCGGCAGTGGAGTCTGGAACAAGTCGGGCGGCGCATTTACGGCAACGGGCATTGTGCGATTCACTGGTGCAGCTCCGGAGATCAGCGCATCGAACTTCGGTACGCTCGAACTCAATGTCGGTGCATCGGGCACCGCGATTGCCACGGGCATCCACACGTCGGACAATCTCAACCTTGTGACCGGTACATTTGATCCGGGTGTGTACGGACACACCATCGCCAACAACTTCACCCTTGCAAACGGCACGCGCATCCTTGTCCGTGGTGCGGAGTTCGTCACCAATTACAGCAAGATCCCAACGTCCATTGGAACGGCAGGGGTTGTAGAGTATGTCAGCAGTGATGCACAAACTGTCAATCAAACGATCACCTACGCCAATCTTAAATTAACGGGGAGTGGAGCAAAGAGTGCAGGTGGGGCATTGACTGTGACCGATTCGCTCATCATCTCCAACGGATCAACCCTCAGCGGCGTCTCCTACAATCACCAGATATCCGGACAGTGGGTGAACAACGGCACCTACACCGCAAGTACCGGCACGGTTACCTTCACGGGCACAGCCGCACAGACCATCGGCGGGAGCAGCCAGACGACGTTCAACAACCTTGCAATGAACAAGTCGGGCGGATCTCTTACGCTCAATCTCAATACTATCGTCAACGGCACGTTGACGTTGACCTCCGGAAACGTGACGACCGGATCGTTCAAGCTTACGATGGGTCCCAGTGCAACGGTCAGCAGGACGAGCGGACATATCGTGGGCAATTTCGAAAAACATATCGCTGCCGGACCGACCAGCAAGACATTTGAGATTGGCGACGCCTCCAATTATACGCCGGTGACGGTCGCGTTCGCAAACGTGACGGCCGCCGGGTATCTCACTGCCCGCACCGATGCAGGAGATCATCCTGACATCCTCAACTCGCCTGTGCTCGATACGGAGAGCATCAACCGACACTGGACGGTAACGAATTCCGGCATCTCCTTCACCAGCTACAGTGCGACGTTCGTGTTTGTAGCAGGGGACCTCGATCCTGCCGTCAACACGAGCGAGATGATTATGGCGAAGTATGACGCGGGTGTCTGGAGCGAGCCGACCGTCGTCAATCGTACGCCCACCAGTATTGAGATTTCAGGTATGACGTCGTTCAGCCAGTTCCAGGGAGGTAATCCCTCACGGGCCGATTTCACGTCGGTCACCACCGGTAATTGGAATTCTGCTTCCACGTGGGATCGAAATCGCGTGCCGAAGAAGAATGACAACGTGACGATCAGCGCCTCGCACGTGGTGACGCTGACGGATAATCGGGAGATCACCAACGTGACGGTCAACGCCAACGGCGAGTTTGCTCACAACAGCGGCACGACGTTATCGGTCTACGGCGATTTTGTCCTGAACGGAACGTGGAGCGGCAGCGGAACAATGAGCTGGAAGAACGACGGGAACTCGATCACCGGAAGTGGCACGACAAGCGGCACGCCGGTGCTGCAGGCGGAGGGGAACAAGGACATTCTCGCTTCCGCCTCGCTGACGCTCTTCCGCATCCACATCTTCTCAGGCAAGACAGTGACGAACAACGGCACGATGACTCTGACGAGATTAACGGGGATCGATGGGACGTCGACATGGACGAATGCGACGAATTCAAACCTCACCGTTCTGCAGGATTTGTTGACAACCGGAACGCTCACGGCGACGGCTTCGGGGAACACGGTGACGTACGGCGGCAACTCGGCACAGACGGTGAAGTTGACAACCTATCATCATTTGGCCTTTAGCGGTTCGGGTACAAAGACGATTGGCGGTTCAATGAGTGTGCAAGGGAATCTTATTGTGAACACCGGTTCACCGCTGTTGGTGAATGCGAGCGGCAATCTGCAGGTGAACGGTGATTTTGAGAATGGTGGATTTGTCACGAACGATGGAATCATCAATGTTGGAAATTAAACGGTTCATGATGGAAAAGAGTATGAAGACATATGAGCCCCCGCTCTCTTTGGACAAGCACGATGAGTCTTGGCGAATGAATGTCCGTGATCAACGTTTGATGAGAGAATGCGTGAGGATGAACAGCTCCTCCCCCTGTATCCCCCTCTGGGAGGGGGACACCACCTCATCATCCTATCTGATTGGTACACCGGTGCTGCAACGTGTTACTTCGCCTTGCCCGCCGCGCAACATATCCCCCTCCCCGAGGAGGCAAGGGGGAGGAGCTTGTTCAAGCTTTGTTCCCTGTTCAGACGACAAGTTTGATTCTTTAATATTCACTTTTCGGTAAGGACTCATCAACAATGCAACCAACTCACAAACAACAAAGAAAGGAGGCACGTATGAATGCGAACGCCTGTCGCCCGCCTTAGGGTTGGCGACTGCCCGAGGTTGTGCAAAAAGTTCGATGAACGCGCTGTGTCAGTTCAAGATTTCCGCAATTCAGTTTGTTTTCGCGGAAGCTTGGTGGCGGGACGGCGTCCCGCCCTACATCTTGCACAACCTCGTTCGGGTTCCTGACGTGAGCACTCAGGTTTCCCGGCCACGGCAGTCCACGCTTCACCATTTACAGTTCACGATTCACGGTTTACGGTTCACTGTTTACCGTTCACAGTTCACTCTTCACAATCAAACAAAGGAGCAGTAGTCATGAAAACGCAACACGCAGTACCTGATGGTGACCGGAAGGTCAATCGACAAAGCAACACAAACAACAATCAACATATCAATAAACCAATTTCAAAAAGGAGCAAAGTCATGAACGCAGTCAAATTCTTCCGCGCGGGGCTGTTGGCCCTGCTTACACTCGTCTTTGGCATCGAATCGATGTACAGCCAAGGCGTTCTTAAGAATGGCGGGGTGTTCAGAAATACTGGGAACTCCACGTTCAAAGAGATCCAGAACTACAAGGGTACGAGCAATGGGACGATAGTGAACAGCGGTACGCTTTCCACTACCACTGCTGCGGGAGGATCGGGTAAGTTCAGGAATACGGATGGATCGGCCCGGGCTGGTACGGTCAGAAACTACATCGGCGGTATTGGGAACGGCACCGCCGTTGTTGCTGACTCGCTGTTTACCAACTTCACGGGTGCAACATTCGATAATGACAGCTCGGCCGGCCTGTCAACTCTTCGTATCGCGGGTGGGTTACTTACCACCGGAGGAACGTTCGATACGGATAGTGGTCGCGTGTGGTACAATGGTGGTACTCAAACGATCGTGGCGACCACCTATGGGGTGCTTGTGACCGATAACAGCGGTACGAAGACATTGGCAGATAGCATTGTGGTGAGGGATTCGTTGAGAATCGATAATGGCTCGACGCTTGCGGTAAGCACATTTCGTATGAACCTGTTAGGAGCAACCAACGTCGCACAGAACACGGGTACGCTGAGTGCGGGCTCGGGTACCGTTCGTTACGCGGGCGATCTGAATCAGTCGATCATCCCGACGCAATACAAGGTTCTGACGCTCACGGGCTCAACTGGGGCAAGAACAAAGACCTCTGCCGGTGGCCTTTCGTTTGCGTCAAGTGGACAGTTGACGGTTGACACGAACGATACACTCTTCGTCTCCTCGGGTAATCTCGACCTGAGCACCAATAGTCCCACGCTGATCAACAGTTCAGCGATCAAGTTGGCCGGCGATGCGACGTTCCATGGCGGCATCTCCAACGCGGGTAACTTCTACTACGCTGGTACAAGCGCCCAAGCAATCGGTGGAACCACGTATGCAAATCTGCGCCTCGGAGGTAGCGGTGGGAAGAACTTCCCGTCAACCACCGTCGCCGTTACGGGTAACTACTCCATCGATGCCGGTACGGGCACGCGCAATTACAGCACGGGCACCTTCCAATTTGCTGGAACGAGTACTCAGACCATCTCCGGTCTTTCCGAGACCTTCTATATTCTCCAGTTTGCAGGTTCCGGTGCAAAGAATCTTTCCGGTACTTCAATGGGTGCCGCGCGACTGGATATTCTCGGAACAAGCGGTGTTGTCACGAACGACGTGACTACTGTAACCCTGACAAACGTCTCCAACATAAGCTTAACGATCGCTTCTGGACGTGAACTCGTGAACAACGCAGGAAAGACGATCACCATGAATGGCGATCTCGAGAACGATGGTATCATCACGAACGCTGGAACGATTAGCGTGAACTAAGATCGCTTCTCCTAACGTTGTTCGCTTAGGAAGCGATTGCAGCTATGGTGTGCAGTGATGCATCGAGAGGGAGAAATCTGATGCTTTTTCTCATTCCGAAATTTGAAGGGGAAGAAGTAATGAGCACTCCCATATCGATCTCACCGTACACGATGGCATATTAAACAACCGCATGGGAAGAAAACCATGGCATATCTTCAAGCACTCGGTCCACCCGAGGATTGTACCGCGGAGGTGCCCTTTGTTCGGGCTCCCATCTGGTTCAGGCCGCGGGAGGCGATCCTCGCACAGATGAAGGTTACCTTCAACAAGGATCATCCTGTGAGGAAGGTGACCTTCGACAGGACGGCTGAGAGAACCTTCCGAAGGGCGAGAGAAAGTCCAGTGAATCTTCGGAAGATGACAGGGATAGGTCCGCCCGGACTGTTCGTTTGGCCACGTGAAACGATCAGTTCGATGTGGGATACATCGTTCCGCCGCCCACGGGTGAAGGTCACCTTCAACAAGGATCATCCTGTGAGAAAGGTGACCTTCGACAGGACGGCTGAGAGAACCTTCCGAAGGGCGAGAGAAAGTCCAGTGAACCTTCGGAAGGTGACAGGGATAGGTCCGCCCGGACTGTTCGTTTGGCCACGTGAAACGATCAGCTCGATGTGGGATACATCGTTCCGCCGCCCACGGGTGAAGGTCGCGTTCAACCGGGATCATCCTGTGAGGAAGGTAGCCTTCGACAGAGAGAACCTTTGGAAGGCGACAGGGATAGGTCCGCCCGCGCAGATGAAGGTTACCTTCAATAAAGCTCTAGGGAGTATTCTACCCATGCGATCAGATTCATATCAGATTTTGTGATGACACACAGATCACACGTCGGACAATGTCGTAAGCGGATCAGGCGTCGGTTTACTGCTTCGAGGCATCATGTTCCGCGACCGTTGTCATTGTTTGTTTTTCCTTCTGGCGAAGCGCGAGCGGTTGGAGTTTTTCCCGTTGATGCGGGACCCATGTGGGGCTCCTTCTCCATTGCTCGGCGCAGCGTGCAGGGAAGGCGTATGCCGCGGAGTGCACTCGCGGCGGGACGCGTGTGGCGTTATCACATATGTCGTTGCGTTTTCGTGTTTCATCTACTTCTCCGTGATGATCGGCAGGCGGCATGTTGCACCTTTCCGCGGGCTCGATCACAACCGGGAAAGTTCCTGCTCAGTTCTTTCCCGATGACTGAAGGGGAGTGCCATGAGTGTTGATCGACATAAGTTGAGAGACACGGAACTCCTCCAACCGGTGGCAGAGAGAGAAGGTGAGTTCGCTCCTTCTCGCCTTCTCTCCACCATCGTTTCGCGAGCAGAGTGGTTCAGAGGAGGTTACAAGTTCTTACTGAAACAGATTCACAGATTGGAGAAGAAGATTTGGATAAAAAGGAATTTCCCTATAGGGAAGAAACCCACACAATTATCGGCATTGGCATGGAGGTACACAGAATTCTCGGGAATGGAAGAGGGTCGTTCTTTGAGGAATGTTAATCCGTGAATCTGTGGTTCATCCTTTAACTGATGGGAGCTTCCATTGATGCGGAAGAAGGATAGTATTCAATTGAGGGTTGTTCGCGCCGGCGTTGACAATGGTCAACTTCAGCGCAAGAGACTCTCCACTTTTTCTTTCCCGTCCGAAAGGAAGTTGGAGTGGAACGATTTAATCAAACCAAAGGGTAGTCCTATGGTTGAACGAACGGTACAAAAACTCGGAAGGCGACTCGATCGCTGGCGGCGGAGCAGATCGCCGCTGAAGATCGCGTTCCTTTTATTCTTGATGCTGATCTCCATTGTCAGTTCCGCCGCGGCGGCGGGTGGGGATCTCAAGAACACCGGGGCGATCAACAACACCGGCACCATCAAGGTACGCAACCGGGCTATGGGGTTGCCGATGATCAATAGCGGTGTGTTTGAGTTCTTCGGCGCGGATCAACCAATCCCCGGCCGAAGGTTTGCCGACCTGCGTTTAATAGGAAGCGGGACGAAGACTGTCACAGGCGGCAACGTTTCCGTTTTCGGGACGATGACCGTTGGAAGCAATGTCACCGTTGATGCTTCCTCCACGAATATCGTTCAACTCAATGGAACGCTGGACGAACAAGGATATGTGCTCGGGACAATGGAGAAGACTCTGACGCTTACCGGTTCGTCAGGTTCCTCTCCGTTTGGTAATATCGGTGCAACCATTTCGTGGTCCGGCACGGCACCCGGCACGACGACGATCTCTCGCGTGACCGGCGTTGTTTCGACCTCGACGGAAACGGGTTTCACATCCAGCCAATCGATCAAACGTTACTACGATATCGCGCCGACGTTTGGCACAGGACTGAATGGGACATTAGTCTTCGGTTATCGCGACAGCGAATTAAACGGCCAGAATGAATCGACACTTTCCCTCTGGCGCTCTCCCGATGGTGGGTTGACGTGGCGCAAGCAGGGCGGCACGGTGGATGTCACGGCCAACACGATTACAAAGTCGGGTATCCTGAATTTTAGCCGATGGACGGCGTCGGATGCCGCGAATCCGTTGGGCCCAAATTTCATCGAAGGGGTCGCGCAAAATATGGTCCTGACATCAGGGAACAATCAATCGGGTCCCATCAGCACGCCGTTGGCCCATCCCTTCATTGTCACGGTGCGCGACTACTACGGCAACCCGATCGCCGGTGTCAGCGTCGAGTTCTCGATTGGTTCGGTTCCATCTGGTGCCTCTGGCCAGTCACTCAGCGCTACGTCGGTATTGACTGGTGCGAATGGTCAAGCCTCGACTATATTAACGCTCGGAAACCTCGCCGGCACTTACACGGTCATTGCAAGCTCCGGTTCGCTTGTGGGGAGTCCGCTCACATTTAGCGCCATGGCTTTGGGTGCACCTCCACCACCGCCGCCCGGACCTGTTGCCACCGCGATGGTGCTGGCGAGTGGTCAGAATCAAGTCGATACGGTTGGGAGGACGCTTGAGAGCGCTTTTGTGGTCCGTGTGCTCGATCAGAACGGTCAGCCGTTCGTAGGCGCGACGGTGCGGTTCATCCTGTCGGCAGCTCCGACAGGAGCAATCGGTCAGCGTCTCTCCGCGGACTCGATGGTCACCAACAGTTCCGGACTTGCATTCACGCGACTCACGCTCGGTTCGAGGGTGGGATCGTACACGGTTCAGGCAACATTAGGCACGTTGTCGCCGATCAACTTCCATGCAACGGCTGTTGCGGGAGCTCCGAAGTTCCTGACGCAGGTCTCAGGCAACAATCAGATTGGCCAGATTCGTGCGCCGCTCCCTCAGCCGTTTGTTGTGTCGATTACAGACACATTCGGCAATGCAAAGCAAGGAATCCAAGTTCGGTTCGCAATCAGTGGAGTGCCGACTGGTGCAGCGGGTCAGCGCCTGAGCGACTCGGTTGTGACAACGAACGCAGATGGTCTCGCACAGACGACATTGACGCTTGGCGACAGTGTGGGCACCTATACAGTTACAGCCACTTCCCCATCTCTGCCGGGCAGTTCGTTTACGTTTGTGGCGAACGCGATCCGCACCGCTCCGCGAGAGATCGCTTTGCTTTCTGGCAACAATCAGCGGGGAATGGTTACGACGACGTTGGCGAATCCGTTGGTAGTGGTAGTGACAGATTCGGCAGGCGTGCCGGTATCAGGAGTGACGGTGTCGTTTGCGATCACGCAGGTGCCGCAGGGTGCCACGGGACAGGTGTTGAGCGTGGATCGAGTCAACACAGACGGTCAAGGACGTGCCTCCACGTCTCTGACTCTTGGCAACCGACCGGGCAGGTATGTGGTGCAGGCAAGTGCACCGGGTCTTGCAAACAGTCCGATCACATTCACTGCGACAGCCGATATTGGCCCTGCGGCGGTGCTGGTCTTTGTTTCGGGTGGTGGTCAGACCGGAGAGGTGTCGAGGCCGTTGGCCGAGCCGTTGCGCGTGCAAGTGACCGATGTGGCGGGCAACGGAGTGCAGAACGTTCCCGTGACGTTTGCGGTGGACAGCATACCGAATGGAGCGACGGGAGCGTTTGTGAACGGAGCGACATCGACGGAGGTGCGGACAGATGGCAACGGATTTGCGAGCGTCTCGATGAGGTTGGGGAACAAGGTTGGAGTGTATCGAGTGGCGGCGAGTTCGACGGGATTGGCAAACAGTCCGATCTATTTCCGGCTGACGGCGACGCACGGAGCTGCTGTGGCCATGGCGTATGTGCGTGGCGACGGGCAGCGGCAGCGGATCAATACGGTGCTCGATTCACTCTTTGTGGTACGAATTACCGACGTCGGCGGCAATGCGGTGCCGGGTGTGGCGGTTGCGTTCACGTTGGACAGCATTCCGAGTGGATCGGTTGGGCACGCACTCACGGTTATCAACGGCGTAACGAACGCACAAGGTGAAGCGAGTGCGAGGTTGACGTTGGGCAGTAGAGCCGGACGGTATGTCGTCCACGCTGCAGTCCCCGGACTCACGGGAAGTCCCATACGATTCGTGGCCACAGCAACACATGATGCCGCTCCGCGAGAGATCGCTTTGCTTTCGGGCAACAATCAGCGGGGAATGGTTACGACGACGTTGGCGAATCCGTTGGTAGTGGTAGTGACAGATTCGGCAGGCGTGCCGGTATCGGGAGTGACGGTGTCGTTTGCGATCACGCAGGTGCCACAGGGTGCCACGGGACAGGTGTTGAGCGTGGATCGAGTCAACACAGACGGTCAAGGACGTGCCTCCACGTCTCTGACTCTTGGCAACCGACCGGGCAGGTATGTGGTGCAGGCAAGTGCACCGGGTCTTGCAAACAGTCCGATCACATTCACTGCGACAGCCGATATTGGCCCTGCGGCGGTGCTGGTCTTTGTTTCGGGTGGTGGTCAGACCGGAGAGGTGTCGAGGCCGTTGGCCGAGCCGTTGCGCGTGCAAGTGACCGATGTGGCGGGCAACGGAGTGCAGAACGTTCCCGTGACGTTTGCGGTGGACAGCATACCGAATGGAGCGACGGGAGCGTTTGTGAACGGAGCGACATCGACGGAGGTGCGGACAGATGGCAACGGATTTGCGAGCGTCTCGATGAGGTTGGGGAACAAGGTTGGAGTGTATCGAGTGGCGGCGAGTTCGACGGGATTGGCAAACAGTCCGATCTATTTCCGGCTGACGGCGACGCACGGAGCTGCTGTGGCCATGGCGTATGTGCGTGGCGACGGGCAGCGGCAGCGGATCAATACGGTGCTCGATTCACTCTTTGTGGTACGAATTACCGACGTCGGCGGCAATGCGGTGCCGGGTGTGGCGGTTGCGTTCACGTTGGACAGCATTCCGAGTGGATCGGTTGGGCACGCACTCACGGTTATCAACGGCGTAACGAACGCACAAGGTGAAGCGAGTGCGAGGTTGACGTTGGGCAGTAGAGCCGGACGGTATGTCGTCCACGCCGCAGTCCCCGGACTCACGGGAAGTCCCATACGATTCGTGGCCACAGCAACACACGATGTCGCTGCGTCTCTGCTGCTTGCTTCCGGCAGCGGACAACAGGAGTTGATCACGCGTGAATTGATGGCTCCCTTTGTGGCTCACGTAGTCGATGTTGGAGGAAATCCGGTGCCGGGTGTTGCCGTGCAATTCTCCATCGTCGAGAAACCGCAAGGGGCAACGGGTGATCGGATTCGAGTGGTCAATTCGACGAGTGATCTTGAGGGAAAGGTCGTTGCATATCTCACGCTCGGCAATCAGGTTGGTCGGTACGTGGTGGCGGCGACGGCACCGGGTCTGACCGGTAGTCCCGTGCTCTTCACGGCGGATGCGACGCGCTTGATCAGCGAAATCCGGCAGACCGTTCGAGAACTGAACATTGCGGATCTCACGACCGCCATCGACCATATCCTGCAGCGCATTCCTCCGTTGCGGGGTCTGGATTCGATACGTTCCGACGTGAATCGAGACGGCCGAATATCGATTGCTGATGTCGTGCTGATGCGCGATAGCCTGTTGACAATTGGACAGCTGAGAGGTGACGCGGGTCTCCATCTCGCAAACTCGTCGACGCGGGATATGGCTCTGGGCGGATCGGCCGCTGATGAAACGACAGATGTCAAAGGCGAGTTCGTCCTGAGCGAAAACGGACTGCGATTCCACATGACGAACAAGGTGCCGGTGAAGGGTCTGCATCTGATCGTCAGGCTCAAGAATCCGGTCTCCGTTACCGCTCCCGATGTTGTATTTGAGCGGGCACGGCACCATCAGTTCTTCATCAACACGGCAGGTCTGGAGATGCGGGTAGTAGCGTACAACAACGAGAACATCGCCATCGCGCCGGACTCTGGAGCATTGTTCCGGCTCCCGATCAAGCTTTCGGACGTCGCAGAGATCACCGATGGCCAGGTTATTGTCAGCAAGGTGGACAACGTTGTGGAAGCGGACCAAGCCCTGAAGGGTCCGGTGGAGAAGCGGCGCGTTGGCGATCAGGACAGGATTCCGTACACCTTTGTCCTTTATCAAAACTACCCGAATCCGTTCAACACACAAACGAAGATCGAATACGAGGTTCCGGAATTAGAAGGGCGGATGGCGCCTGTTCTCATCCAGGTTTACAATGTGTCGGGCGAAAAGGTGAAGACGCTCTTCGTCGGTCAACGAGCAAGCGGACGGTATTCGGTCACGTGGGATGGTACCGACGATCGTGGCAATAAGATGCCTTCGGGAACATACTTCTATCGCCTCGTTTCCGGAGATTTCCACACGGCGAAGAGGATGATCCTGTTGAAGTGATGGGGGGGAGTATGAAAGTAGGAAGTATGGAAGTAGGAAGTATGGAAGTAGGAAGATGTGAGATGGCGGATGGCAGTTAAAAGTTCTTCCGCAATTTTGCGATAAGGAGAACAAGCAACCAGAAGCACGATCCAACTCCGTTAGGAGTTGAACAACATCGCATCGGCAGCTCGGATCGAGATATCAGCGTCCATCTCGAGGCTGTGCAAAATGTAGGGCGAGAAGCCTTCTCGCCCGCGTTCGTGTTGCGAAAACTGTCTGAATTCCTCAAATCTTGAACTCGCACATCACGTCGATTGAACTCTTTGCACAGCCTCGACCCCCAAAACAAAAGCGATCATTCGACCCCGTCAGGGGTCGGACATTTGTAGAACAAGCAACCAGAAGCACGATCTCCGTCACGAGTTGAACATCGTCACGTCATGGTCGATTTGAGACATAAACGCACATCGCGACCCCGTCAGGGGTGGGACATCCCAAAACAAAAGCGATCATTCGACCCCGTCAGGGGTCGGACGTCCCAAAACAAAAGCGATCATTCGACCCCGTCAGGGGTCGGACATTTGTAGAAATGAAATAAGAGGAAAGATCCAACTCCGTCAGGAGTTGAACATGTTCACCGCAACGAAAGAGATTCAGCGCAAGATACACAATATGTCTTCGAATATTTTGATTGATTGCTCTGTGGAACTCCTACGGAGTTGTCCGCGACCGCTAGAGAAAGTGCCATCTGTGGCTGTAGAAAAGTAATTCTTTCCACAACGAAATTTCAGCAAGGTAAAATTGCCTTGCGAGAATTCAATTTGATAGCGGATTCCGAAATTTGTTTCATGCCATTTTGCCACGGGAGGATACTTTTTGTACGACCTCCGGTGGGGGACGTAGGATGGAACGCGGCCTGTGTGACCTTCCGAAGGCAATGAGAAACCTCAAAGATCCTTCGGAACCTTCCATCGCCGTCGATTGAAATCGACGGCTGCAATGGGAAACCGTAAAGGTTCAAATGCACATTGGAATTGCAAAGAGAATCTTCGGGAGGTGACTCGCTTTCATAAAACACAAAGCCCTACCGCAGGGGGATACGGTAGGGCTCTTGTGTTCAAGAGCGCGCCCTGAGGGCGCCTTCCTCTATGGACTTACTTTGTCAGGACCATCTTCCTGATTGCTGATTCTTGTTCCACCAACAACCGGGCTACGTAAACGCCTGAGGGAACTCGGCGACCCGCTTCATCCGTGCTTTCCCAGTTCGCAGCGTAACTCCCTTCAAATTGATATTGGCTGACTAACCGTTTGATCTCTCTTCCTGCGATATCATAGATCACGAGCTGGACGTTCGCCGGACGATGTAAGGTGTAAGAGATGGTCGTCGACGGATTGAACGGATTCGGAAAATTCTGATTAAAGCTGAAGAGAGCCGGTGACTCCTGTTGTCTGGTTGCCCATCGGGTATCTTGCAGCTCAAGAGGAAGAATTTGCGCTTGCGGATCGACGATTTCTGTCCTGCTCAAGGAGACAACGACACTGTCTGATGTCTTCGACGGATCGTCTCCGTATTGAATGGAGACCAAAGTTCCTTCACCTTGGTCGAAGGGCTTGCGGATGGGTGAGAGCATCACAACGTTCCATGTTGAGTCGTTCTTTCTGTATGAATAGAGTTCCCAATTCGCGGCAGCTGCCCGGGAACCGATGCTCATTTGCATAAACTGGATATCACCTCGAGCATTGACGGAGAACTGAATTGCGCTGACGGGTGCAGAATTTTCCAGATTGACGGTAAGTTCGCTCGCTGACGTGCGCACAACCTTAAGCTTGTTCTCGGCCATTACATCGTTCGTAACGCCCAATGCGAGGAGGAAGGTGACGACGATACTGAATATACTTCTGAATAATTGAGACATCAGTTTCTCCATTCGTTAGATGCTTGCTGCTTGCCGTTATTGGTGCACGGCACGTACCACGAAGGGAGACTTCGCGTGCCAGAACCTGTTTCTCTCTAACTTATTGAAATGTAAAGGATTAGAAGCTTGACGACTGATTGTTTCAAGACACGATAGCGCCGGAGATTTTGTAGTTTCTACAAAGGGAGGCAGACTCTTAGCGGGGAGGGTCAAGTTGCTAAGATCTGAATGGATGCCGATGGATGAGCGGCGAAGAACTGATGTCTACAAATAGTATGATGAGACGCACGAAGAGAGGACTCGTCACGATGAAAATGAACTGCAAGAGAAGTAGCTGCAAGACCCAGTAAAAGTACTGGGAGGCTCCATAACCTTTCTTACGGAGAGAGCGGTCATAGCAAATGGGCGGAGATGTATCGGAGAAGTTTAAAGAGAAATTTATTGCGCGGGTTTCGAAGAAATCCGGACCCCAAGCAAATGCAGCCGCTCATGACGACGCGTTGCTTCTCACAACTCTTCTGCCTACTTTCGCATCGTCTTATCGAGTTCTCACCTGAGTGACGATACCCGTACGGGGCAAGGAGGCAGAGCTGTTCTGATGCGAATTCTTGTGACAGGAAGCAGCGGCCTCGTAGGGCGGTACGTAGCGGACGATCTGGCAAAAGCCCATGAGGTTATCCTTCTGGACATCAAACCGTCTCATCGACGGGATTTACCGTATCGCCGGATGGATGTGCTGGATGCCGATGGGATGCTCCAAACGGTGAAGGATGTCGAAATCGTCGTTCACCTCGCTGGAATTCCTCATCCTCTCAACGATCCCCCATCGAGAGTCTTTACGGTCAATGCGGTGGGAACCTTCAACGCTCTCGAAGCTTGCTGGCGAAATGGAATTCGTCGCTTTATCCTGATATCCAGTGAATCGACCCTGGGTTTTGCCTTTTCCACGAACCGGCTCTGGCCCCTGTATGTGCCAATCGACGAACACCATCCACTCCGCCCGGAGGATCCTTACGGTACAAGCAAGCTTGCGTGCGAGATGCTTTGCCAGTCGTACACCCGTAAGGGAGGAATTCAAACCATCTGTCTCAGGCCGCCGTGGGTTTGGGTTCCGGAACGCGCCGAGCAAACGAGATATCGCTTGCTCATTCAAGAGTATTCAAATTGGCATAAAAATCTCTGGGCCTTTATTGATGTGCGGGATCTTGTATCGGCCGTACGCTTGTGCGTTGATTCTTTATCTCTTCCCGAACACGATGCCTACTTCGTGTGTGCAGATGAAAACTGGACGGGGAGAGAGAGCAGGTCTTTGATCGCGGAGTATTTCCCCGAAACAAAACACATTGCGGAAGAATTTGGAGGCGCGATGTCGCTTCTGAGTAATCTCAAAGCCAAGCGCGCGTTTGGATTCCAACCCCGGTTCAAAGCAACCGACGTTTTTTCCGACTGATCTCCGTTGACCCTTGCCCCAACCAATTCTGATCGATACTGATGCAGGTGTGGACGACGCCCTCGCACTGCTCTTAGCGCTCCGCTCACCGGAGCTTTCTGTCGCCGCGATCACAACGGTGGCGGGCAACGTTCCGGTGAGACACTGCACGCAAAACGTTTTGACGTTGCTTCATCTCCTACAACCCTCCAAACTCCCGATCGTTGCCAAAGGAGCTTCCCGTCCCTTGCGGCGTCGTTTGGTTACTGCCCCCGAAGTTCACGGCGAAGATGGGCTTGGTGGCATGCGGCGCGTACTCCTGGGGCAACATGTGCTCCCTCGTGTGGCGCGGCGTGCTGTGCAGACGATCGTAGAGTGCTGCCGACGCTATGGAAGAAGATTGACCATAATTGCTGTAGGGCCACTAACAAACATCGCGCTTGCACTTCAGACGGAGCCTCGCGCGCTGAGGTCGATCGGTCGATTGATTTCCATGGGGGGTGCTTTCCGCGTGCCCGGCAACACAGGTCCGGTCGGCGAGTTCAATTACTATGTCGACCCCGAGGCGGCACATCTGGTGTTGAATGCTGCATTGCCTGTGACAGTGGTCCCCCTCGACGTAACACAACAACTTGTGTTGATGCAGTCGGAATTAGAGTATCGAGCGGCCCGACGAGCGAATCGGCTTTCGCGTGCGATTACTCGATTCACGAGGGCGTACATGCAGTATCACCGCAAGGTCGAAGGATTTCATGGTGGCTATCTCCATGATCCGCTCGCCGTTGCCGCTACGATCGATCCGTTGGTCATTCAGACTCAACGTCTCCACGTCGACGTTGAATGTGGGGGACAATTTACTCGCGGGATGACCGTTGCCGATCTTCGACGGAAGGTGAGGAAAGAAGAAGCCGCCGTCGATGTTGCATTGCGCGTTGATCGGACACGTTTCTTCAAGCTCTTTCATGAAAGGGTGTGGGGATGAGACGGAAGGTCATCGTTCTCCTGGCACTTCTGTATCTCGCGTCTCCCGAAGGCGTACGGTCACAGGTGCATCCGGTTCAAATCAGTGCATCTGAACGGAGGTCCCAGCTTGGATTCGAGCGGCTGCTGAACACATTCACATGGAAGAATGACCTGTTCTACTCTGCCGAGGTGGGAGGCCTCACGCTCGATCTTCGTCAGCGGTTGCGCTCTCGTCTGATTCGCTCCGAACAGCGCTCGATCCAGGATGAGTTAGTGGACACGCTCGACCTCCGAAAAAAGCTTTCTGACGGGTGGAATCTGCAGGCGCAGGCCACGGCATCTTTGCTCTCGGACCATCGTGCCGTCGATCTAGGCGAGTTGGCTCAGTACAAAGGACTTGTAGGAGTTCAAGTGTTTCCTACCACCGCGATGAGCATTGCAGGGTTGGCTGGATTCGAGCACGACTCGCAGCAGGAGGAATCGGATCGTGGTTTCGCATACATGCTGGAGGCGCAAGGACGGGAGATCGAGATGGAGGACTTTCGCGCCTTTTTTGCAACACGATGGATGCAATCGTTTCTTTCGCCACGTCGTCCCGCTTCGGGGGGCGTCGAATTGAACATCGTCCGGGATTTCGGCACCGGGGCGGTCGAATCGGTTTCATTTGAGTACACACATCAGCGTCGAGAGTTCTACACGCGCGCCGATGATCAGGTGGCGCGATTCTACGACATCCAAAGCAACATCTTCCGACGCGATGCAAATGGATTTCGGGTGACGAATCATCTCACCTATCAGGCGTTTGATCGCGCGCGTTTAGAGTTTGAGGCAGGACTTTCTTCCCGGACGATCACGCGCGGCCTTCGGTTCAAGGTGGCGGAGGGACCTGCGCCGACGCCGCTCGATACGAAGGTTCAAGAAATGCAGCTCTTCGGTTCGTTGAAGGGCCGGCTGGAAATAAGCGAGTGGATTGGAGCAGATGTATCGATCGCTTATGCGGAAAGAGAGGAACGCCATACACTTGCCCGAGACCGCGGAGCCTCCGACGGATTTGCCCTCCAACAGGAGCGGAACGAACGGAAGTTGAATAACATCGCTCGCCGTACGTCCCTTGCGTCGCAGATACGAACGATCCTCTCCACAAAAGATCAGTTGAACTTTGCCGGATCGGCCGCTATCTTACGCTACGACACACCGGATACCTTGAACATCGACGATCGGGACGAGTTGCTCATATCACTGGGCGTTCAGAGTGTCCACCAGATCAGCGAGCAGTTGGAACTCCGATTCGAAGTCGATGCAACCCTCAGCCATCTCGTCTATCTTCATCGACTCCAGAGCGCGAACAACAATTGGAATAGGATCCTCCGCTTCTCCCCGTCAGTCCGGTATGCTCCCTCTGACTTCTTCCGGACGGCCAATCACGCCGAGGTGCTTGCCAACTACACGGTGTACGATTTCGAGGAGCAAGTCGCTCTTACTCGCAGTTTTTCCTTTCGCCAGGCGTCATGGACTGATACAACAAGTCTCCGTCTCACGGCCAGACTTACGCTCGACGTCTTCGGGACCGTACGCGTCTATGAGCGCGGCGTGCTCCTCTGGTCCGATTTTCGCGAGCGGCCACAGAATTATTTCGTCGAACAAACGTATTGGCCGCGGTGTACGTATTACCTGATGGCGTCGATGGAATTGGGAATTGGGTATCGTTGGTTTCGACAGGATAGGTATCGGTATGAAAGAGGAGATCGGAGCAAGGAGCGTTCCCTGACCACCTCGGGACCCACTGTGGTCTTCCGATGGCGCGGAGAGGCGGCGGAATATATTAGTCTTGAAGGGTGGAGAGAGGTTCAACGTCAGGACGGCTTAGCGGTTCGCACCGTCCCGAATCTATCACTCACAGTCAGCATGGCACTTTGATGAAGAAACGCTCGCGAAAGCTTTCCCCGCCGAAAACCTCAAAAGGACGGACGCGCACATCAGCAGCACCGGGCAGGGAGGAGACATACACGCTAGAGCTGAAGAGTGATCCGAAAGAAATACGAAAAGTGGAGCCGTTTCTTCAGGATGTAAATCGACGCATCCGGTTGGACGATGGAACGTTCTATCGGCTTCTGGTAGCGAGCACAGAAGCAGTCAACAATGGCATCCTGCACGGCAATAAGTCCGACCCCAAGAAAAAAGTCTGGCTCACCTGTCACGTGAACAACGATTCCATTGTGGTAACGGTGCGCGATCAGGGGAAGGGCTTTCAGCCGGAGAGGGTGCCGGATCCGCTGCAGGAGGAGAATTTGATGAAAGAGAGCGGACGCGGATTGTTCCTGATGAAGTCGCTGATGGACGGCGTCGAGTATACCATTACGCCGAACGGGACGGTTGTTGAACTGAAGATCAACCTGAGGCTCCTAAAATAGCTTCACATGGTTGAAAGGATTGGTGGAACGAGGCCGGCAAGTTGGTACCCGCCGGCCTCGTTCGCGTTAAATATCGGCAGAGGCGGTGAGAATGGCTCGGCGTCCCAACAACGAGCCACCGAAAATCTGATAGTGTCTGCGGTCCAAGAGGTTGGAGACGTTGAGGTTGAGGTTGATCGAGTTGGTCAGGCGATAGTTGGCACCGAGATTCACCAGTGTGTAGGCGGGAATCTTGCCGCGAAAGATGCCGGCTGCCCAATCGAACGTGGGGACATATTTCAACTTGATGCTCACGTCGTGGCCGCCCGGGTGTGAATAGGTGAGTCCAGCATTGCCGCGCCAGCGGGGCGAATTGGGCAGCAGCACATCGTTGGGATGTCGTTCGACCACTTTGAAGGTAAAGTACGAAAAGTTCGCGTCGACGAGCCACGAGTCGGAAAGATAGTAGTTCACTCCAACATCATATCCTGCCTCATCAACCTTGCCGGCGTTGGTATAGGACCAGATGGTCCTCGGAGCCTTCTCCCCGGGGAAGATCATCGAGAACGGATAGTTCGGATTCACACCAGGCCCGAGGTCCGTGATGAATTCCTTAAGCTGATTGAAATACGCGTCGATGCTGACGAAGAGCGCGTTGGCGAATACGCCCTTGTAGCCGACCTCATAACCGGTGATTCGTTCAGGTACGAGCTTGTTATTACCAAGATACGCCAAGGGCGATGTCGGATGCTTGACATAGAGGTAGAGCTCAGAATAGTTCGGCGATTGAAATGCCTGGTTGAACGTTGCGCGCAGAGTATGGCCGCTGAGGGGAGTCCAGACCAAAGCCGCTTTCGGGGAGAACTGACTGGGATGCAGGGTGTTGCGATCCCAACGTGCTGCAACGACCCCTTTGAGTTTCTCGCTGGCGCGGTACTCTGCCTGAGCGAACACCCCGCTCGAATTATCCTGCCTGGGTGATTGCATGAGGGTTCCCTTGGTATCGATATCGACGATGCGGTGGGATATTCCTGCCACAACAAAGAGACGATCGTCCAATGAGGTGAAGTGGTATTGTACTTCACCGTGCGTGATGAGGGCATCTTGTTCGAGTGAAAGTCCTGTGGAAAGCGATACTTCCGGTCGAATGTTATATCGCCCGTTTGTCCAGACGAGAACATTGAAACCGTGACCGGAATAGTTCAGTCGTGCCCAAGGCTTGGTTGCACGCTGCACTTGCACGCGACCGATGCCTGTTACAATGACCTCATTCTCCGTTTGTGCGATTCCCCCCTCAATCGTTGCCACGCCGCCGGCTTGATAATCGTGATCGATCCTCACTGAGCCATAGATCGTCTTCACGGGATCGAGGTTGAGATCCTTAACCTCATTGTTTAAAAACGGATTGAGCCCCTCATACTCAAATCTTCTGTTCGTTCTGATTGTGCTAAAGCTTTTTCCACTCATCGTACCGGCGTTTATTTTGTAGCTCCAGTTGCCTGAGGCGCCCGCGTGGCGGACATCGACACGGTAGGCGCTCTTCTCGCCGCCGCCGACGATCACCCGTGTGCCGAGCATCGCTTTAGGGGGTATCGACGTGACGCTGAGAACGCCGTTGAACGCATTGGCTCCGTACAGAGCAGATCCGGGCCCTTTCACGAGCTCAATGCGGCCAAACTCCTCCAGTGGTACGGACAGACCATTCCATTCCGTTGCACTCAGGAACGCGGTGCCGAGATCTCGTCCGTCTAGCAAGATAAGTAGTCGACGATTCAGCGAACTGTTAAATCCGCGAGTGTTGATGTTGAAATCGAAGAGTCCGCTTTGCACAATATCAACTCCCGGCTCTGTTTCGAGCAGTTTGGGGAGTTGGCCGCTTCCGGCAAATCGCGCGATGTCCTTTGCTTCGATCACAGTAACTGCTGCGGGAGCTTCCGTGATGCGTTCCTGTCGAAGCGACGCGCCGTATACCATAATCTCGCCCACCTGAAGCGTCTCATGTTCAAGATTGAAGTCATGCACAAGTGTCTGTTCCGCCGAGAACACAATCGACCTCTCAACTCGCTTATATCCCACCGACGAAACGACGAGCATGTAGTTCCCCGGTGGGATATTGGCAATCGTGTATCGGCCGTTGACGTCGGTGGCGGCTCCGAATCCGGTACCTCGAAGGATCACGTTAACGTTAGGGATCGCTTCAAGGGTCTCGCGGTCCCGAATTGTCCCTGTAAGTGTTCCGCCGCCTTGCGCCGGCAGCGGGAGCGTTGCGGGCAGAAGGAGAAGAAGAAGGAAGGAGATCCTTTGGAAGATGCACACGGTCGTTGCTCCTTGTCGGATGATGGATAGTCAGATTCAAAAAAGCCCCGACCTGGAGGGACGGGGCTTCGAGTGAACGTCGTGTTGTGGAAGTTAGAAGTTGCGGCTCTTGTACTCTCGGTAAAAGCCGTTGCTTTCACCATCCGCGTTGAAGATGAATTTCACGATGCCGATGTTCGGAGCAAGCCAGATGGTTGCTGTCTGGGCGACCTGTGCGGGAGTCGTCGATCCGCCGAGATAGACTCGTCTGGTTGCTGTGACCTTGTAGCTGTTGAAGGTTTGCCCCCCTAACGTGAGGGATTCGCGACCTTCAATCTTCCCTACAATTTGAAGCCGTACTTGTCCCGCGGGTGCTGTCCAGGTTCCATCAAACCCTGTCCACTCGCGGCCAACGCCCGCATCCTGACGAACGAGCATGATCCACTGCAGGGAATCGGGTCGATTGATGCCAAAGGTGCGGTAGAAGCGTCCGATGTTTGTGAGGAACGAGAAATTGCCGCTTCCGGTGGGCGCATCTCGTTGTATAAAAAATTGGCCGACGACCCAGACTGTTGGCGGGTTTGGGAGACCTGTGGGGACACGTTGTGAGTCGGAGAGGACGTGCGCCGGTCCGAACGGCGTCGCGCTGTTATTCGCCAACACGGTCATCCTTGCTTCGTACACCGCTCCAGTCGCCTCAATGTTTGCGTCTGTTGTTTTGTCGCGGAGGAATCCGCTGAAGATCAGTTTTCTCCCAACCACCAGCGGGAACAAGTCCTCCGTTATCGGTTGCACGGTATCTTCAGGTTCGGACGACTTCTCGCAACCGGTGACGGAGAGCATTGTGGAAAGTGTAACGAGGACTGCAATCGAAGCGCTGAAAACCGACCTCAAGGTTTTCATAAATCCTCCTTATGTAATGGGTTAAGCCGGCACTCTCAGTGGTGCCCCGCTTGCCGGCGAAAGACATCCTTCAATTCAAAGTCGCTCAATTTTAAGAAACAGCATCCTCAGAGTCAAGAAATTGAAAGCCTTGTTTCGTCGCTCAAGAATTGCACTCTGTTGACCCTTTCGACAACACAAGGAAATGTCTCACCACGATCACAGGGGTAGGAATCGTTCCTTACCAAAGGAGCAACAAAAATCCCCACCTTCGCAGAGCTGGCGTGTAAAAGCAGCGAGATTCGACCTCCGGATAGCCGTACAGCGGTGTCAGAGAGCGAGCTTCGCGATATTGGCTTTCACGTCGGCTGCCGACTTGTTCAACGCCACCTGCTCTTCTGGAGTCAACTTGATCTGGATGATCTCTTCCATTCCCTTCTTGCCGATCTTGATGGGGACGCCGCAGAAGACGTCGCTCAATCCGTATTCGCCTTTGAGCCATACCGCGCACGGAAGGATGCGCTTTTTGTCTCTCACAATCGATTCGATCATCTCCACTGCCGCCGAAGAGGGAGCATAGTACGCGCTGCCCGTCTTGAGGTAGTTGACGATTTCGATACCGCCATCGCGCGTCCGTTTGACCAATCGCTCAATGGTCGCCTGGTCCATAAGGTCGGGCAGCGGTATGCCCGCGACGGTGGAGTAACGGGGCAGGGGAACCATCGAGTCGCCGTGTCCTCCAAGCACAAACGCACTGACATCTTGAACGGAGACGTTCAATTCCATGGAGATGAACGTACGAAAGCGGGCTGAATCGAGCACGCCGGCCATGCCGATGACGCGGTGACGTTCAAAACCGCTCACCTTCATGGCGACGTACGTCATCACATCGAGCGGATTGGAGACGACGATGATGATGGCTTGAGGCGACTTCGCAACCGCTTGTTCTGTGACGGTTTTGACGATGTTCGCGTTCGTGGCTTGAAGATCGTCGCGACTCATGCCGGGTTTGCGCGCGATGCCTGCCGTGATCAGGATAATATCTGAGCCAGCTGTCTCTTCGTAAGAATTTGTGCCGATGAGCTTCGTGTCGAAGCCCTCGATGGGGGCTGATTCATACATATCAAGACCCTTCCCCTGCGGCAATCCTTCGACGACGTCGACAAGAACCAACTCGTTGGCAAGTTCTTTTTCCGCGATTCGTTGGGCGGCAGTAGCGCCCACATTCCCCGCACCAATGACTGTAATTTTCATGGTAGTTCTCCGGTTTTTGATGAACGACGAGATGTACTGAACTTGGAGGTTTAGAACGGTGCCGAAATTGAGAACGGAACGGCCTAAAATAAAAAAGCCCCCTGCACGCAGGAGGCTCTGGAGATCTTTTTACTTACGCCGCGGGAGGGTATACGCTAACACGCTGCTTGGTCTTTCCTACGCGCTCGAACTTCACTACCCCATCGATCAAAGCGAAGAGCGTGTCATCACTGCCGATGCCGACATTGTTGCCGGGATGCATCTTTGTACCCCGTTGGCGAACAAGGATGCTTCCGGCCGTCACCAATTGACCGCCGAAGCGCTTCACGCCCAAGCGTTGAGCATTACTATCACGACCGTTTTTGGAGCTTCCGCCCCCTTTTTTATGTGCCATAACTCAATCTCCAACAAACGGATTAAGATACCTTGGTAATTTCAATCTCCGTATACTGCTGCCGATGACCGCGGCGAACCTTGTAACCTTTCCGACGCTTCTTCTTGAACACCGTCACCTTCTCATCTTTGATGTGCCCCACAACTTTTGCTTCGATGCTCGCTCCGGCAACATAGGGTGTACCGATCTTCGTGTGCTTCTCATCTCCCATCAACAAAATCTTATCGAGCTTCACCTTCGAACCCGGTTCAGAATCGAGTTTGGGAACGAAGAGCCGAGCCGACTTCGCCACTTTGAATTGCTGTCCTGCTATCTCAACCACTGCGTACATGAAAGCCTCTGATGCTGAATTCGTGTAAGTGCTTTAGCAGGTTGTTGAAAAAGCAAACCGCTAAGGCGCAAAGAGCGCTAAGAACAGAGACCTTTTATTTTGTCTTTATTCCAAAAAGAGAGACTTCTGAAAAATTCTAAGCCCATTGTCATTCAGAAGTCTCAAAGAAGTTCTTTGTGTCCTTTGCGTCTTCGCGGTTCATTTCTCACTCTGTAAGGGTTTTTCAACACCCTGTTAGACAAACCGGTACCTAATCTATGAAAAACGTCCTTCAAAGTCAACGATAATTTCTTCGTCCAGAGGGAGAGTGCGACTCTTTTTCATTCGAGACACTCTTCTCAAGCTCGAATTGTTTCACCTTCTCGATGACGTCTTCCTTAGATGCGGCAAATCCAACGATCTTCTTTTTGGGACCGTAGATCTCCCAATACGAGAGGTCAGCCAACTTCACGAACGAGGCGGAATATGATCCGATGCGAAACTGTCGGCGATTGGCGGTGGATTTCGACTTCATTCCCATGGCTTTCAATTAGTACGGAGTGCAAAGTGACGGATCAAAGATACGTATTTTCTTTCAGATTGAGAAGGCGCATGCCATTGAGGACGACCAGAAGTGCCACCCCGTCATCTGCCAGAATGGCCAGCCACAAAGTGCTCCATCCCAGAGCCCCTAAGATGAGAAAGACAAGCTTCGTGCCGAGTGCAAGAACGATGTTTTGTTTGATGATTGCAAGGGCTTTTTTGCCTAAGCGGATTGCGTGTGGAATGCGAAGGATGTTATCGGACATCAACACGACGTCTGCGGTTTCCAGTGCTGTATCCGATCCAATTCCCCCCATCGCAATACCGACATCTGCCGCCGCAAGTGCCGGCGCGTCGTTGATGCCATCCCCCACCATTGCTACCTTCCGGTAGGTCGACTGCAGGGATCGAATCACTTCCAGTTTGTGCTCAGGAAGGAGCTCCGCCCGCGCTTCATCGAATCCGAGCTCGCGCGCGACCGATTCGGCAATGAGCCGGTTGTCACCGCTGAGAAGGATGGTGTGTTCAATGCCAAGGGAGTGAAGCCGTTGAAGAGTCGCTCGTGCATCCTTCCGTACTCGGTCCGCAATGGCGATGACTCCTAACACGCTTTCGGAGTCGGCAAGCAGCACCACCGTCTTTCCTTGTTGTTCGAGCCTCTGCAACGCTTCTTCGATGCGTGGTGAGCAGACTCCCATTTCCTCAACGAGCTGATGATTCCCCACCACATACTCCCGTCCGTTCAACGTTGTTCGTATTCCTTTGCCGGTGATGGCGAAGAAGTCCCCGGAACGGAGTGTGGAGAGATCAATCCCTTCCTCGAGCGCCTTGCGCACCAACGCATCGGCGAGGTGATGTTCCGATTTGAGTTCGGCGGCTGCGACAAGTTGAAGAATGTCGCGGGGAGACAGCGAGTCGAGCGGTACGACGTCGGTCACTTCGGGTTTTCCTTCCGTCAGTGTCCCCGTCTTGTCGAAGGCTACGGCGCGCACATCAGCGAGCGCCTCCAGATGTTTACCTCCTTTGACGAGGATCCCGTGACGCGCCGCGTTCGTCATTGCACTGACGATGGTCACGGGCGTCGAAATGACCAATGCGCATGGACATGCAATGACCAGGACGACGAGTGCTCGATAGAACCACTCGCTGAAGTCGCTGTGGAAGAGCAAGGGCGGAAGGAGCGTCATACCGATTGCGAGCGCAAAAACGGCGGGCGTGTAGACGTGCGCAAACCTTTCAATGAAAGATTGGAGAGGAGCCTTCTGGCTTTGTGCCTCCTCGATGAGGTGGACGATGCGCGCGAGGGTCGTGTCTGTCGACAGCCTCGTCACGCGGATCTCAAGTGCACCATGCTGATTGAGTGATCCGGCATAGACGGTGTCTCCCATTCCCTTGGGAACGGGCATCGATTCTCCGGTGATGGCGGCCTGATTGACAGCGGAGTACCCCGCAACTACTTCGCCGTCCATCGGAATTCTTTCTCCGGGTCGAACGACGATCACCTCTCCGACCCTCAGCTCTTCGACGGGAACAACTCTCTCCTTGCCATCGCGCTTGACAGAGGCGGTCTGTGGTGAAAGGGTGAGGAGGGATTGAATGGCCCGACGGCTACGGTCGAGACTCAACGATTCGAGAAGCAGCGAGATAGCGAACAGAAGGATAACGGCGGCTCCCTCGGCATACTCACCTAAGAGAACGGCACCGATGGCAGCAACCGTCATCAGCGTGTTCATGTCGAGACGACGGCTTAAAATTGCTTTGATACCCTTCCATGCGATTTGCCAGCCTCCAACCATCATCGAAGCAAGAAAGCCTGCGGTCGCTATGTAGGGAGGTAATTCTGCGACATGTGCCGCGAGGCCGGCAAGAAAGAATGCCGCGGCTGCAATTGTCGACATCAGGAGGATGCGATGCACGCGCGTGGTTTGTCGGAGGCCTGAGGATGTTACCTTGATGCCGGGGAGACCGGCCTCCTTGAGAAGGCGGAGGATGACTTCCTCACTGCAAGTGTGTCGGACCTTGAGTTTGTGCGAGACCACGTTGAACGCAAGCTCTTGGATATCCTCACGCGGAGTGAGCTTCTTGCGGATCAGCGCTTCTTCAGTTGCGCAGCACAGATCGGGAATGATGAAGGTTGTTTCTTTTGTATCGGGAGCAGTCATTGTTCGGAAATATGGCGGCTTGCCACACGAATCAGGTCTTCAATATGTTCATCGTCCAGTGAATAGAACACCATTTTGCCGTTCTTGCGGTGTTTCACGAGCCGCAGTGTTTTCAAGAGCCGCATTTGATGCGAGACGGCAGATTCGGATACCTGAAGAACTTGAGCGATATCGATCACGCACATCTCTTGCCGCGAAAGGGCCAGAACAATGCGCAGCCGTGTTGGATCCCTCAAGACGTCAAATGTCTCAGCCAGCGCCTGTATGGTCTCTTCGTCGGGCATCGTTTTTCGGGCAGCATGGATGACATCCCGGTGACTATGGGGAGAGTGGTCTTTCACGCCAGTTCTCATGCATGAAGAAATCATTATGAAATAGCTGAACAATTGTTCAGCCATCAATTTAGAAGATTTTTCAAGGGAGTCAACTGCTGGCGCGAGCGGAACGTGGGGAGGGGAGGAGTGCTACGAGTTCTTGAGATACTCGGCTTTGGACTCTTCAGAAAGGATTTCGTTCATGCTCCCCGTTCGGTACCCCTGGAGATCGAGCGTGACGTAGACGAATCCGAGTTTCTTCAGTTCTTTCGTGATGTGCTCGCGCAGAGCGTCGTCGAAGAGGCGGTGGAATTCGGGGGGAGCGATTTCCAGCCGGGCCGTGCGTTCATCGTGGTGTCGTACGCGGAAGAAACGAAAACCGAGGTCCCGCATCATCGTTTCAGCTGTATCGATCTTCATGAGATTCTCCTTCGTAATGCCGAATCCGTAAGGGAAGCGGGAAGAGAGGCAGGCGAATGAGGGCTTGTCCCACGTCGGAATGCCAAGTTTGCGGGCTAGCGTCCGAACATCGGCTTTGGAGAAGCCGGCTTCAAGCAAAGGGGATCGTACCGCCTGCTCCGACTTTGCGCGCATGCCGGGTCGGAAATCACCAAGGTCATCGGTGATGGTACCATCGGCAATCCATTGTATTCCCTCCTCTCGGGCAATGGTATGGAGCTTCCCAAAGAGCTCCGTCTTGCAGAAATAACATCGGTCGGGAGGATTTTCTCTGAATTTCAGATTGTCGGTTTCTTCCGTATCGACGATGCGATAGCGACTGCCGAACGATTCGGCGAGTTGAATGGCCTCTTCGAATTCACGCGTGGGATACGTGGCGGATCGACCGATGACCGCAAGCGCTCGGGGTCCCAATTCCTCCGTTGCGACTTTCATGAGCAGCGTGCTGTCGATGCCGCCGGAGAATCCGATCACGACGCTGCCGAGCTCGCGCACCAGAGCTCGCAATCTCGCTTCCTTCATTTGAAGTTCTGTTGTAATCATCGGGTACGTGTCATTCGTCAGGCGATGAAATCGAATTGTGTGATTGCTCCCTTTAGGAAAGAGCTTCGAGCAAGAGCGGCCGGAGGTGGTCGATGGGCATCTGTGCACCGGTCCATATCTTGCACGCGCGCGCGCCTTGATGAAGAAGCATGTCAAGTCCGGCAACCGTCTTCGCACCTGAGGCGGCGGCACGCCGGAGCAATTTAGTTTCTCGAGGAGTATAAATCAAGTCGATTACTGCCTGGTCGGAGCGAAAAGATATTTCGTCAGGAACCGGCGAATCCTCGACGCGCGGATACATCCCCACAGGTGACGTATTAACGACAACGGAGGCAGCGTCGATTTCTCGTCGAAATGCTTCATGAGATGCGTCAGCTGATCGGAGAGGGACATTCGGAGAGAGAGCCTGGAAGCGATCTGCAAGATCGAGTGCGCGTGAGAGGGTTCGTGTTATTACCGTAACTTGAGCTGGTTGGAACGAAGTCAGCAAAGTGTACAGCACAGCGCGCGCTGAGCCCCCGGCTCCAATCATCAGCACTGCTCGTCCATCGATCCTTTCGCGCAACGGTTCGATCAAACGAAGCGCCCCGTATGCGTCCGTATTGTATCCTTGGAGCTTATTCTGCTTGATCGAGACGGTGTTCACGGCGCCGATCTTCGCGGCTGCCGGTTCAAGCGTGTCGAGCAAGGTCATGATAGCTTCTTTGTGGGGGACCGTCACATTGAAGCCAGAGAATCCCGCCCGGACGAGTTCGTCGACGCGCTCCTGAAGTCGATCCGGCTCAACATCGACCGCTTCATACGACGCCTCGAGTGCGAGTTGCTTAAACGTCTCGCCATACATCAACGGCGACAAAGTGTGTGAGATCGGATGACCGATGATGCAAAAACGTTTCATCTTTGAGTGCGAACTGTTGCATCAAGATACAAAGAAAGAATGCAATGTTCCGAGGAAACATCTCAAATATCTTAACTCCTTGCAAACGAATTCGGTGTAAAGTCGAAGTCTTGGAGGGATTGCCTTGGTTGGCATTGCAAACCGTTCGAAGGCGAGGGTAAAGCTGAGATAACCTTCGAAAGGTTACGAGAAGGGAGAGGCAGTTCTACTTTCTTAGAAGTCGCTGAAAGGTGGGATCGTTTTTAAGGTCAGGAAAATCTTTCCTGAAGCGGCGTTTGAATTCCGGCTCGACGTCAAATGCAATGGCGAGCGAAGCGGCTGCCTTTGTGTAATCGTGCAGGAGAACATGAATTTTCGCAAGAGTGTAATGCGCCGGGGCGAAACGTTGAGCAATGGTGACGCATTGTTGCAGCGCCTCTTCGGCTTCCTTCACCTCCCCAATCTCGTACAATGTATCCCCATAATCGAACCATGCCTCAGCATTGTTGGGATCGAGCTGGAGCACCTTTTTATAGCTTTCGAGACTCTCCTCGATTCGTCCCAAATTGTATTCGGCATCGGCGCGGGCAAACCACAGCTCCGGGTAATCAGGCTGAAGGGCAAGTCCCGCTTTGTAATCCGTCAAGGCCTTTTTCGGATCCTCCAACGCATCAAAGCAGCAACCCCTCCCGAAGTACGACTCATAATGTTGAGGATCGTACTTCAGAGCATTCGTGAATGCCCAAATAGCGTCGTTGTAAAGGCCAAGTTCTTCATAGGCATTTCCCAAATTATGCCATGCCGGCACGTCCCCCGGTTCCAGCTGAAGCGTCTGTTTGAAGCAGGAGATGGCGTCGTACAGCCGTCCAAGATTTGCGTAGGCATTCCCCTTGTTGTACCACGCTGAAGGGAAGTCTTCACGAATGGCGATAGCCATATCGTAGCTCTCGATAGCGTTCAGATACTTCCCCATCCGGTTCAACACGATGCCTCGATTATACCAGGCGTTGTAGTTGTAGGGATCGCGATTCAGGTGCTCGTCATAGCATTTGACTGATTGCTCGAACTCTTCTAGGAAGTCATAGCAATAACCGAGTTCATACCACGCATCGATATGTTCCGGGTTGATATCGAGGATGCGTCGGAAGATGTTGACCGCCTCCTTGAATCGCTCCATCTTCTCAAGCGTCACGCCCTTATGAAAAAGCGCTTCTTCGGAATTTGGTTCAAGTTCCAACGCCTCATTGAAAGAGGCGAGGGATTCCTCGGTCCGGTTCAAGTTGTCAAGCGTGATGCCTTGATTGACGTAAATCTCGGCGTCGGTGGGATTGAGGCTCCGTGCTTTTTCGTAGCATGCGAGAGCTTCATCGTACCGGTAAAGGTTGTTCAAGATCATTCCTTTCCGTTGCCACGCGTCGCCGCTGAACGGCTCAAAGGAGAGCAGGCGGTCGACGAAGTGGAGCGCTTCTTCGAACTGCTCGTGTTCGAAATAGAACTGGATGATCTCTTCGAGGGCTTCGGTGTTGTTGATGTCTTTCTCGCCGTTCTTCAGTTGCTCGCGGAAGCGGCGGAGATCGTCATCGGCGCGGTCGTTGGGACGGGGGAGGGGATCGTCGTCGAAGTTATCAAAGTTCGGCATCGATCGTGCGGTACTCCTCTCTCAAATTGATAAAACTGCTCGACGTCAATTAAGTAAAATTTGGAATCGCAGTCAAGAAGACTTCCAACAGAGTAGGGAGGAGTTTCGGTAAGGAATGTTTGGCCTTGGGAAGGAACATTGATTGATTTTCGTGCAATCTTCGGGTATATTCGAACCCTTAAGAACGCAGCATGATCGCCGAGAACCTTGAAATCGTCCGAAAACGCATCCACGACGCGTGCCTGCGGTTCGGGCGAAGGCCGGAAGAAGTGATGCTGGTTGGAGTTACGAAGATGTTTGGTCCGGAACGGGTTCGGGAAGCGATCGATGCGGGATTGTTTGATTTCGGCGAAAACTACGTTCAGGAACTGAGCCAGAAGCGAACTCAGGTGGCGGATGAACGAGCCCGATGGCACTTCATTGGTCATCTTCAATCGAATAAAGTAAAGTACATCGCCGGCTTCATCCATCTCATCCACTCGGTCGATAATGAGCGGGTGGCCGCGGAGATTCAAAAGCAGGGCTTGAAGGTTGGTCGGCGGATCGATGTCTTAGTCGAAGTCCATACGACCGACGAGGCTACGAAATTCGGTGTGATGCCGGAAGCCACGGTGAATCTTGTGAGGTCGATTTCGAAATACGATCACGTACGCGTCCGGGGTTTGATGACGATGGGGCCGTTTTCGGACGACCCGAACGACTCGCGTCCTTCCTTCCGGCAGCTGGTTGAACTCAAGAGAAAAATCGAACAGGAAGGAATCGACGGCCTAACGATGGAGCATCTCTCGATGGGAATGAGTCACGATTTCGAAGTTGCCATCGAAGAGGGCGCAACCATCGTTCGCATCGGCACTGCAATTTTTGGCAAACGGAACACCCAACTCACCTAATCCGGTAGAACTGCGACGAGATTGTCCAAAAAGTTCGAAGAACCGCATTGATATCTTCGAGTGTAGTCAAAAACCGGTGATTTTCGGAAACTCAATCTGGTCGGGACAGCGTCCCAACCTACATTTTGGACACCTTTGCACGTCGGGATGTACATCGTAGGAGAACATCTCATGAAAATCACACCGCTCGAAATCAAACGGCAGCAGTTCAAGAAGGTGATGCGCGGTTACGATCCGGTCGAGGTTGATACGTTCCTCGATATGCTCTCGCACGAACTGGAAGATGTGTTGACGAAAAACAAGGCTCTCTCGGATCGCATTATCGAGCTTGAGACGCAGTTGAAGGACTACAAAAACATGGAGAAGACACTTCAACAAACACTTCTCCAAGCCCAGGAAACGAGCGGGAAAGAGATCGAGAACTCGCGGAAGGAGGCCGAGTTAATCGTACAGGAGGCCGAGTTAAAGGCATCGCAGATCGTGGATAAGGCGCGCATGGATTTCGCCCGGATGAAGGAAGAGATCGCTAATCTGAAAGCCCGGAAGGAAAGTATCCTGAGCAGACTCAAAGTTCTCCTCGCCTCGGAAATCGACCTCATCAAAGCCCTCGAAATTGATGAAGAGGACTCCTCCAAACTCGACGCGTCGAAAGGAACCGGAAAAGATCACATTGAGATTGACGAGATCCTTAAGAAGCTTTGAGATCAGGGATCGACGATGCCTTCCGACATCGCAATCCTTTCCACAAACGAACGACGTCAGGTGTCGATGACAGATCTTCGCAAACAGATCGACGAAACGGTTGGTTTTATCCGGACCAAAACGAAATCCATGCCTCGCATTGGCATCATTTTGGGTACCGGTTTGGGTGGGCTTGCGCTGGAAATCGAAAAAGAGCTCGAGATCGAGTACGAGGAGATTCCGCACTTTCCCGTCTCCACGGTGGAGTCGCATCACGGAAGACTGATCTTCGGCATCCTCTCAGGGAAACCGGTCGTGGCGATGCAGGGACGATTTCATTACTATGAAGGGTACTCGATGAAGCAGATCACGTTTCCGGTGCGAGCGATGAAGTTCCTGGGAGTGGAGACGCTTCTGATCTCCAACGCAGCCGGTGCATTGAACCCCTTGTTCAAAAAAGGGGACGTGATGTTGATGGTGGATCACATCAATCTTTTGGGAGACAATCCACTCATCGGTCCGAACGACGATTCGCTCGGCCCACGTTTTCCCGATATGTCGGAAGCCTACGATCGGGGACTGTTAGAGCTTGCAGAACAAGCGGCGCTCGATTTGAAGATCAGAGTACAAAAAGGGGTGTACGTGGCGATGACGGGGCCGAATCTTGAAACGCGCTCCGAGTACCGCTTCCTACGCTACATCGGAGCGGATGCAGTAGGCATGTCGACAGTCCCTGAGAACATCGTTGCCGTTCATATGGGGATGAAAGTTTTCGGCGTGTCGATCATGACGGACGAATGTTTCCCTGATTCCCTCAAGCCGGTGACGCTCGAGGAGGTCATCGCCGTTGCCAATAAAGCCGAGCCGAGGATGACCGCGGTGATGAAGGAAGTGGTAAGGAGGATGAAGGTTTAGTTTTTCATTCGTAACTACTCAGCGTAGTATTGATGTGTAAACTGATTTCATCAAAAACACTGAGAAGACAGTAACCACAGATTTCACAGATGAATTCAAAAAAAATAGTTCTGTGATAATCAGTGTCATCTGTGGTTATTCTTTTGTTCGCTGAGCAGTTACTTTCATTCTCTGGTTTGAGATGATGGAGAAAAAACGAACGTATGACTGATGAGCCCTACCATTCAGAAGTTGAAGTGACGAACATTTCTCAGCATGGCTGTTGGCTCCTTGTACGAGGAAAGGAGTTATTTTTGCCTTACAAAGATTTTCCGTGGTTTCAAAATGCTCAAGTGAGCGACATTCTGAATGTCGAAGAGCAAACTCCAGGCCATTTTTATTGGCCGTCGCTCGATGTCGATTTGAGTACGGAAATCATAGAACATCCTGAGCGATTTCCTCTCAAGTCGAAGAAGTAGATGATCGAATTTCGTAGCGCGCTATGGTCGGCATGGGAAAATTACTGGTCTTACTCGGCGCTGTGTTGGCCGTTGTTGGTCTTCTCCTGATGCTCGCGCCGAAGATTCCCTTCTTAGGAAAGCTGCCGGGCGATATTCACATCAAAAAGGAGAATTTTGAGGTCATCATCCCACTGGGCACGAGTATCCTCTTGAGCTTGGTCGGAAGCGCGATTCTCTGGCTGATCTCCTTCCTTAGCAAAAAGTAATTCAGAAGCTTGACGATCCAGATCAACAACCGATGCCATTCAAACAACTCACCGACAAAATCAACTATCACGCTCTCGAAACCGAAATTCTGAAGTTTTGGGAGGAACAAAAAATTTTCGCGCAGAGCATCAGCGCGCGCGAAAAAGCTCCCTCCTTTACGTTTTATGAAGGTCCCCCAACGGCGAACGGCCGGCCCGGTATCCATCACGTAATGGCCCGTACACTCAAAGACCTCGTTTGCCGCTACAAGACGATGCGCGGGTATCAAGTGCGGCGCAAGGCCGGTTGGGACACGCATGGATTGCCGGTGGAAATTGAAGTCGAGAAAGCGCTGGGCCTCAAGCACAAAGATGAAATCGTGCAGTACGGTGTGGCGAAGTTCAATGAGGAGTGCAAAAAGTCGGTCTGGCGCTACAAATCGGAATGGGAAGAGATGACTCGCATCATGGGCTATTGGGTCGATCTCGATCATCCGTACGTCACGTTCGAAAACGATTATATCGAATCGATCTGGTGGGCACTGAAGCAGTACTTTGAAAAGGGGATGATCTATAATGGATACAAGATTCAACCATACTGTCCCCGCTGCGAAACACCGCTTTCATCCCACGAGGTCTCGCTTGGTTACAAAGATGTGAAGGACCCAAGCGTCTATGTGAAGATGAAAGTAAAAGGGGAAGAGAAGACGTACTTCCTCGTGTGGACGACCACGCCATGGACGCTGATTTCGAATGTGGCCCTTGCTGTTCATCCCGACGTCGACTACGTCAAGGTCGATTACAAAGGTGAACGCCTCATTCTTGCCGAGGCAAGGCTTTCTGTCCTCGGGGACGAGTCTGTCGTGCTGGAGAAGTTTAAAGGAAGCGCGCTCGCAGGCAAAGAATACGAACGGTTGTATTCCTATCACGCTGTTGAGCAACGAGGATGGTACGTGGTCGAGGCCGAATTTGTTACAACGGAAGAGGGCTCCGGCATCGTGCATATGGCTCCGGCGTACGGCGAAGATGACTACCAGGCGGGAAGAAAGTACGGGCTACCCACCATCCACCCGGTCAACAAATCGGGCGAGTTTGGACCTGAGGTCACCGACTTCGCGGGCAAATTTGTGAAGGATGCCGATCCGGAGATTGTTGCTGACCTGAAACGGCGCGGACTTCTTTTCAAGAAAGAACAATACCTCCACAGCTATCCCCACTGCTGGCGTTGTTCTTCGCCGTTGCTCTATTATGCGCGTGAGTCGTGGTACATCCGCACGACAAGCTATGCAAAGCGGATGATCGAGCTGAATAAGACGATCAATTGGATTCCGCCGGAAGTTGGCGAGGGCCGCTTCGGCAATTGGCTGGAGGAGAATAAAGACTGGGCCCTTTCACGCGACCGCTTCTGGGGAACGCCGCTTCCCATCTGGATCTGCGATTCGTGCGGTAAACAAAAGTGTGTCGGCAGCGTCGCAGAGTTACGCGAGGGCAAGAACGTAAAGGAGCCGTTGGATCTGCACAAGCCGTTCGTGGACGAGATCACATTCGACTGTCCAGACTGCAAGGGGGAAATGCGTCGGACGCCGGAGCTGATCGATGTGTGGTTCGATTCAGGAGCTATGCCGTTTGCACAGTGGCATTACCCGTTCGAAAACAAGGATGTATTTGAGTCATCTTATCCAGCCGATTTTATTTCGGAAGGCATCGATCAAACGCGCGGATGGTTTTACACACTTCATTCCATCGGCACGTATCTCTTCGATAAGCCGGCCTACAAGAATGTGCTGGTGAATGAGTTGATTCTTGACAAGCGGGGTCAGAAAATGTCGAAGTCGAAGGGGAACACCGTCGACCCCTTCAGGTTGATCGAGAAATACGGTGCAGATGCGACCCGGTGGTATCTCGTTTCCAACAGTCCTGTCTGGCGGCCGACGTTGTTCGATGAGGAGGGGGTGGGAGAAGTACAACGGAAGTTCTTCAGTACGCTCCTCAATACGTACGCCTTCTTTGCTCTCTATGCAAATGTGGATGGATTCGAACATACCGAGCCTCCGATTCCGATAAATGAGCGTCCAGAGATCGACCGCTGGATTTTGTCGGAACTCGCAACCCTCGTGAAGAACTACTTCGAATGGATGGACGCGTACGACGTCACACGTTCGACACGCGCCGTGGGCGACTTCACGATTGACAAGCTTTCGAATTGGTATGTGCGACGCAACCGGCGCCGGTTCTGGAAGAGCGAACGCGGCAAGGATAAAACAGCGGCGTATCAAACGCTGTATGAGTCTCTCCTCACCGTCTCCAAGCTCATGGCGCCATTTGCTCCGTTCCTGGCGGACGAACTGTACCGGAACCTGAACTCGGTCGGCAAACAGGAGTCATCAAACTCCGTCCATCTCTCGCTCCTTCCGCAGGTCGATGAGCGAGTGATCGATAAGGAGCTGGAAGATCGTATGGAACGCGCAATGGCCATTGTGAGTCTGGTGCGCGCGATGCGGATGAAGTCGAACCTCAAGGTTCGACAGCCGCTGCGGAAAATCATGATCCCGGTATCGAATGAGAAGGACAGAGCGGCGATCCAGCGAATGGAAGAGGTCATTCTCGAAGAAATCAACGTCAAGCAGATCGAGTATGTCGGAAGCGATTCCGGCATCGTCAAGAAAAAAGCAAAGCCGAACTTCCGCACGTTGGGTCAAAAGTACGGGAAGGCGGTGCAACCCATTGCGGCGCGCGTGCGCGAGTTCACGGCAAGTGAGATTGATGAGCTTGAACGTACAGGGAGCCTTACGCTCCCCGTGAATGGCTCCGAGTATCTCGTTTCGCGCGAGGATGTTGAAATCCTGCACGAGGATATCGAGGGGTGGCTGGTGGAATCCGATGGCAGCATCACCGTTGCACTCGACACCGAATTGACGGAGGAGTTGATTGACGAAGGCTTGGCGCGGGAATTCGTCAGTCGCGTCCAAAATCACCGGAAGGAGTCGGGATTCGAGGTCACCGATCGTATTCGTGTTTTTTACGAATCGTCTCCCCGCGTTCATCGGGCTTTGCAGCGCCTGGAGGATTACATCAAGCAGGAAACGCTGGCGGTCGAATTGTCGAACGCGGTTCCCTCGACCGCTTCGTTCGTCGAAGACGAGGTGAACGACGAACGGGTGCGGATTGCACTTGAGAAAGTGAAGAATTCATAACAAGTTTGGCCGTTCAACGCCTAGCACCAAAGAAGGAGATGAGTCCATGGCGAAAAAAATCACAAAGAAGTCAACCGCCAAATCGACGAAGGCGGTACGGGCGAAGGTGTCGGCCAAGGTGAAGCCGGCCTCCGTCAAGGCAAAGCCCGCGCCGGTCAAAGCGCCGGTGGCGCGCAAAGGATACAGCAAAGCGGATCTCGCTCACTTCAAAGCGATCATCATAGAAAAACGGAAGGAGATCCTCGAAGAGCTCGAAACCCTGAAGGCGAGTATGATGGATGTGACGACGGGGGAATATGTGACGGAGAACTCGACGTATTCGCTCCACATGGAACAGGGAACCGACACGATGGAACGGGAAAAAACCTTCCTCTTTGCCTCCCGGGAAGGTAAATTCCTGAACTACCTCGATGACGCGCTGAAGCGGATCGAAAAGGGAGAGTACGGCTTCTGCCTCGACTGCGGAACGCTCATCGACCGGGAGCGACTGGAGGCGGTCCCTCACGCCCAGCTCTGCATCAAGTGTAAACTGAAGAGGGGGAAGTAACGACGCGATCGGAGAAGCTCATCACACTCTGGGTCGCCTCGTGCAGATGAGAGAGCGGTGAGGATGAAATGCGCCATTCGCGGTGAAGGAACTTCATTCGACTCAAAGGCAGAAAACGTTATGAAAGTGCTGTATGTGACAGGCTGTATCGTTGTCATCGACCAGGTGTCAAAGCTCTTGGTGAAGGGATTTGAGATTCCGTTTCTCAATCTTTACCACTCCGGCATGCCGCTCGGTGCCAGCTATCCGTTAATTGGAGATTTTCTCCGCCTCACCTTCATTGAGAACCCGGGGATGGCATTCGGGATCGACGTCGGGGGAAAACTCTTCCTCACCCTCTTTTCTATCGCCGCCACCATTGGCATCTTCATCTACCTCTATAAGATTCGCAACGAGGCCTTTGTCATCCGCCTTTCCCTTGCGATGATCCTCGGAGGGGCGATCGGAAACTTGATCGATCGAGTCTTCTACGGCGTGATCTTCGGGGAGGGAAGTCTCTTCTACGGAAAGGTGGTCGATTTTATTGACGTTGACTTCTTCAATTTCGAACTGCTCGGTTACCATATGACCCGATGGCCGGTGTTCAATTTTGCGGATGCATCGGTTTCGATCGGCGTCATTTTGTTGCTCATCTTCCATCGTCAATTCACACAAGCGGGTGAGCCGGAGCTTTCACTCGCCACCTCCAGCGCATCCTCGTCTCCTTCCGATGGAATGAAGGACGGCTCAACACCGACACGGCCGGTTTCGTCGTTTCCCCCCGACCATTCCTGAGCTATGTCCCCGGCCGGTGAAATCGATGCACGGAAGCGCCTACGCATCGTTGTCCCGCCGAAACAATCCAAAGAACGAATCGATGTTTACCTCACCCACCAGGTCGAGAACGCCACGCGCAGCAAAGTGCAGAAGGCAATCGAGGCGGGCGCGGTGTTGGTGGACGGCAGGAAAGTCAAACCGAGTCATCCTGTGAGTCCGGGTGAGGTCATCGAGATCACACTTCCGAGGCCTCCGCGTCCTGAGGCGCAGCCTGAAGACATCCCGCTCGATATTCTGTATGAAGATGACGACCTGCTTATCGTCAACAAGCCTGGGGGAATGGTGACGCATCCGGCGTACGGAAATTACACGGGCACGCTCGTCAATGCGCTGCTGCATCATTGTCGTTCCCTCTCCACTGTCAACACCCACCTTCGTCCCGGTATCGTACATCGTCTGGATAAAGATACTACAGGTCTTATGGTGGTTGCGAAGCACGACACGGCGCATCATCTTTTGGCACGGCAATTCTCGAAACGGACGCTGCAACGTGAGTATTGGGCGATTGTGTGGGGGAAGTTCAAAGAGCGAACCGGAACGATTGAAGCAAGTCTGGGTCGGAGCAAGCGGGATCGGAAGAGGGTCACCGTCACTGCCGACGGCAAACACGCCGTGACGGAGTATGAGGTGTTGCGGGAGTTTGAATTTCTTTCATTGGTTCGACTGAGACTGAAAACCGGTCGTACCCATCAAATCCGCGTTCATCTCGCTCACATCGGTCACCCGGTGTTTGGCGATCCGACGTACGGAGGGAGAAGCAACACGTGGGGAGGTTTGGAGGGGAAGAAGGCGCAACGGGCCGCCAATCTTCTGAAGCTCATCTCGCGTCAAGCTCTCCACGCGAAGACGATCGGGTTTGTCCATCCTACCACCAAACGCGAGATGATGTTTGATTCCGAACTCCCTCCTGATATGAAAGCTGTGCTGGAAGACATGTAGGGCGGGACGCTGTCCCGCCCGCCGAGCTACCGCGAAAAAACTGAACAGAACAGGCGTGCATCAACTCCCAACAAGCTGCAACCTATCCAGCACGAATGCGCGTGTGAGGGTGCGCCTCGTTTCGCGTTCGCCTCGAGACGTGGACGAGAACCCCTGTTACGACGAATCGATGTGCGGAAATTGAACCCGTGAGATATTGAAACGTATCTCACGGGTTGAATCAAATTTAGGGAGAAAGAAGGTGAGCGCTAATATGTATACACCACCAGCGGTGTGTACGGCTCATTCTTGCCGGGTGGATATATTCGGAGGAGGAGTGTCCCGGCTGCGCCGAACGCTCGCAGTGCAGCTTGACGAAGCGGCAAGAGATCGAACCTCAAAACGGTCTGAATCAAAGCTTTGCACTGGTCGTTGTTCGCGTTGTGTGACAAGCGCAGAACGGCTTGCGGCGGCTGCGATTCCAAAAAGTATCTGGCTGCATACAGACTGAATGTATGCTCGGCACAACCGCCGCCGTATCTGACGGTCAAATACAGCACGCCGTTCGCAACTTGCGCGTTGTGAATGACTGCTTCGTCGTTCCAGAGCGTAATGGTTTGCCAATCGTCGACCATAATAACGCGTTCGGCAGGATCGTTTGAGCTGGTGGGAGAGAAGAGGTCACAACAAGGAAAAAGGAGGGTCGAAAGCACCAGCGGAAGTGCAATGCGTGTGGATGAGATAAAATGTCCAGTTGCGATTGACATCGGGCGATTCAAAGAAAGTCAAGCTCCGTGGCGTCGCAGGCGCTTACCAGAGAAGCGCACGCAATCAATCCCACAAATGGAAAAGCTGTTCGCATCCACTGATCAAAAGAAAAACACGACACACTTGAATTTAGGTTACGAATCGGTTTCAGTCAATTCTGTAAGATACCGACACGAGATGTGTCCAGACAAGAGCTTCGCGGAGGTTCAGTGCGCCGCTGGGTGCGGGAAGAAAATCACCCGATAAGAACTCCACCCCAACGCCTGCTCTCGCTGTGCCCGTCCATCCGGCTGAGACGACACCCGGCTGTCCCGTACCCGAGGTCAGCATACCGGTATAGTGAATGCGTGCAGGTCCAATGGTGAAGCCGTATCCGGCGCTGAGGGTCCACTCCACCCAACTTTCATGCTGATTCCGCTTTGAGCGTTGCAGATGATTGATCTGCTCAAGGTCATAGGAGATTGAATGGAGATGAAGTCCCGCCTGAAAGCCGGATCGCTCCCCTCCGATCTTAAAGCCGGTCTTCACGATCCAGTTGGAGAAGTCGAAGAAGTTTTCTACCGTTTTCATCCCTGCTGGGAAGATTTGATTTCCGGGGAGCGGGATCGGGCGGTCCGCCTCGGCCCACGTAGCGGTCGTGATCGGTTCGTAGATAAGATCGACGCCGAAGAACGAGTTGCTCTTCTCGCTGAAGAGTCCAATCCCGAGATTGTAGGCCGTTGAATTCCCCGGATCGCGCGGAATGCTCATCAGCTCGTAGTTAGGGATCTTTGGATGATCTTTCCAATTGGTCGTGAAGAGTGCACCGATGCGCCAAGTCAGAGCAAGCGGCCGCGTGTAGCGGAGCCGCAATCCCCACAGATTGGTTTGATCGTATTCCGGATTGAATTGAAGCTGTGGCACCCTTCCCGGCCACGTCGGAAATGAGCCTACGTCGTACCTCATTTTGAAAACGGAACGAACCAGCACGGCGTCAAACCGTTCGTCACCCTTCATCTCGCGCGCAATACCAAGACGATACTGGGCAAGCGAGCCGTTTTGGAGAACGACCGGACTTCTTGGAAACAACAGCTTCACCCCCTCCACAGAGCTTAGTTCGCCCCACAACACACTTGCTCCGACGGCAAGGTTAAAATCCGGAAGCGAGGTGCCGAGAAGGGCAAAGGTGTAGGTATTGTTTTCGGGATCTTCCTGGAAGAATCCTGAGCTGCCCTGTGGAATGCCGATAGTGGCATTCCGGTCCGTCGCAAGCTCCTGTCGCGCCCAGTAAAGTCCTCCGAAGTACTCACCGTTCCTCAGTACTAATCCAAGCGGCAAGGACTTGCCTGAGCCTTCACTTGTACCCCGCTGCATTGAGATGGAGTACATTTGCGGCGCGCTCAGGATGTAGATGCTTTCTATCTTCACTGCTTTGGCAGGATTCTGGAATGGATCGAGCAACGCGTCATCTGCCGCGATAGAGATGCCGCCGCTGGCGAGATTCTCGGACGGAAAGATGGAAAACTGATTGCCTGTTGCCAGCGGAACGGTCTTGATGGGGATGATCTGACCGGTTGTGATGGGTGTAGAACCGACCAGACAAAACATGACACAGAGGGACAAGCGTAAGAGTTGTGACGCGAGGTTCATGATGGTCTCCTTTCGATGTTATTCGTTGATTGAGAGCTCAAAACCGATGATGGCAAAAACCGAGAGTGAATGAGCATTCCGATAGTCTGCCAGTGCCACGTAACGAACATCGAGACCTGCAAACCATAGGGAGCCGAGTTCAACTAATGCTGCTAAAGCTGGTGAGACGAAAGGTCTAGGGCCATTCACGGACGTTGCCGGCAAACCCGGGTCCGATCTTTCGCTTGAAAAGTTGCCTGCGGGTTCCCCCAAGCCAACAACGAAACGAGGATGGATGGCGTAGTGCGCGGCAAGAGGAATCAAGTAACCGAGTTCGAATCCACCATAACGCATTCTTGTTGTCAGCGTAACAGGTACGCCATCGGCGGTGATGATATCGGCTGATTCTCCTCGATGTGCAACGAAAACAGCGCCAAGTGAGACACCATGCTCTAAAATGTATTCTATTCGGATCCCTAGCCCCACACCGTATGGTTGAAGCGTTCTTCGATCTGAACTTCCGACTTCTGTTGACATTCCCAGGCCATATCCGGGACTGAGAGCAAAACGCACTGAGGAACTTGGTTGCGCGTGCGCAAGCGCAAGAGGTAGAAAATACAAACACAATCGTCTAAGCATTTCTCTTCCACTCCAGAATCGATGAAGTATGTTCATTGGAACCTGCGTGTGTGTGAATGAAGCGGGCAATTGCACATAAGCATGAACTGCTACTGACATGAAGCTGGAATAAGTTGTAATCCAAGGGATTTGGCTTGTTTGTGTAGCCGCTTAAGCTGTTGTTCTTTGAAACGTTGTTGGTAGCGTTCAATGCCTTGCTCGACGTA
>JBGFRO010000045.1:0-35299 GCA_041695085.1 Bacteroidota bacterium
CCTTCAAAGGATAGCATTTTGTCTCGACCAAGTTCAAATCGATTACGGGTATCTTCGACTGTAACCGATTGTATGACATTGAATTATTGCTCTTTATCCGTTCAACAGTTGGACACTACTGTTGTAAATTCTTTGTTCAACAAGTCATCGTATTCAAGTTGACCGCTTCTCTGGAGACTGGATGTTTCAGAGAGTGACACCGAGGTGGCGCGAAGTCCCACCGAGAATGCATTCCCATTGAGTCATCTTACTCATTTTTGATTCTCCATCGCGAACTCCGCGCTCACCATGGCTCTTAAGAAAATATACACTCCGGATGCACCCAATCCTATCGGACCCTACAGTCAAGCAATTGTCGTGGACGGGAAGTTCGTCTACACCGCCGGTCAAGTTGCTATCGATCCGGCGACGAACCAGGTTGTGGAAGGGGATGTGAAAGTGCAGACGCGTCAGGTACTGAGGAATATTGAGGCGGTTTTGAAGGCGGCAGGGAGTTCCCTCCAATCCGTTGTCAAAACGACCGTGTTTTTAAAGGACTTTAACGATTTCGCGGCGATGAACGAGGTGTATGCCGAGTTTCTTTCGGCCGCATCCCCTGCTCGAAGCACCGTCGAGGTTGCGCGCCTCCCTCGTGACATGAAAGTGGAGATCGAAGCGGTCGCCATTGTTGAACAATAAGAGGGCCTACTCTTCTTGCCGCCCAGCCGGTCACCTCACTTCATTCCTCACCTTCTCTGTGGTTTGCTGCTTCTTTGTTTTCCTCTCTCCCTCTCACACGCGCAATACAAGGTGAAGAGTGTCCTTCTTCACGCACAGGGCTCCTCTTCCTCCTCCGTCGGTCTGAGCTTGTTTGGAGCAGACTCTCTCAAGTCGGACACGATGGCTGTGGTCAGGCAAAGCAAGTCCGCCCTGACGGCAGTTCTTCTCTCAGCGCTTCTCCCGGGGGCGGGGCAGATCTATACGGAACGATACTGGAAAGTGCCGCTGATTCTCGGTTTCGGAGCATACTTTGTGCGGCAGTGGGCCCGAGCAGACGGTCTTTATGAAAATGCTCGTGAGAAATATCGCTTGTCGGTTGAGCGTGGGGAAAACGGTGGGCAAGGAGATGGTCAGGCATTGTATGAGCGCAACTTCTATCGCGATGAACGGGATCGGTTCGGTTTCTACATCGCCCTCACCTACCTTCTCAACATTCTTGATGCCTACGTGGGGGCGAGCCTGTACGATTTCGACGTCGACGATAGTCTGAATGGAGTGGCGCTGCGAATCCAGATTCCTCTCAGATAAGCCATTACCTTCCTCCAAAAATCTGATTCAACGCCTCCTCGAGTTTCGGGAACTTAAATTCATACCCTGCCTCAAGCAACTTCTTTGGAAGAACGCGCTGGCCATCGAGAACGAGGGTCGACATCTCTCCGAGGACGATTTTGAGGACGAATGACGGAACCGGAGCCCACGAAGGTCGACCCATTGCTCGCCCTAATGCTCGACAAAACTCTCTCATACGGACAGCTTCAGGCGCCACACAATTCACTGGTCCTGATAGATTCTTTTTTCCCAATGCGAAGATCATCGCTCCTACTTCATCTTCGATATGGATCCATGGAAACCATTGTTCTCCTGAGCCAAGCGGACCGCCGACGAAAAAGCGGAACGGAAGAAGCATTCTCTGCAGCGCTCCACCCTGCTTGTCGAGTACTATGCCGGTGCGGGGTAAGACGAGTCGGACTCCCAATCGCTCGACTTTCCTCGCTTCGTTCTCCCACGCAAGACACGTCTCCCCTAGGAAATCTTTCCCGGCAGGAAAGTCTTCCGTCACCTCTCCTTCAGGAACATTTCCATAGTAACCGACGGCTGATGCATTGACCAGGACTTCCGGTCTCCTCGCAGCCCTCTCGATGGCCTGAACCACTGCGCGCGTTGCGTCGATTCGGCTGGAACGGATGCGCTCTTTCTGGACAGATGTCCAACGTCTGGCGCCGATCGATTCTCCCGCAAGATTGATAACAGCATCTGCCCCATCAATCTCTTCAGCCCAAGCCCCGACCGTCTTCGCATCCCAATGGATAGACCGAACTCCCGTCGTCGGTTGGGGGGGATGAGGATTTCGCGTCAGAATGATGAGAGTATGAGACTGGCGTTGGAGACCCGCAATGAGGTGTCGACCGAGAAATCCGGTGCCGCCTGTGAGGAGTATCTTCATAATGGAATCTCCATAAGCGGTTAAGAAGGGTTGGGGGGCGCTCGATAAGCTTGTGGTGCTCGCAGCTTCCGATTTCCCCCCGTGGTTCGACGCAGTATCGTTAATTTCTTGTTGAATTTCTACACCATCTTGGTATATTAGTCCCGGATTTTCAACTCTCTTTGAGATGAACGTCATCCTCATCGGTATTCTCCTTTACATCTTGCTCCAGCTCCTGCTCGGGTACGTTGTTTCCCGAAGCATAAAGACGGAAGACGATTATCTTTTGGCGGGCCGTCGGCTGGGATACGGACTCGCCACTTTTTCGATTTTTGCAACGTGGTTCGGAGCGGAATCGTGTATCGGTACCGCGGGTGCCGCGTATGAATCGGGACTGGCCGGCGTCACAGCCGATCCGTTCGGCTACGGGATTTGCCTGCTGCTGATGGGCCTCCTCTTTGCGATACCCCTCTGGCGGATGAAGCTGACCACGATAGCCGATTTTTTCCGGCTGCGTTTCTCGGTCTCTGCGGAACGCCTCACAGCTCTGCTGATGGTTCCCGCCTCGCTCCTTTGGGCAGCGGCCCAAATACGCGCCTTCGGACAAGTTCTCTCTGCATCTTCAGATCTAACCGTTACCATTTCTGTCACCGTCGCCGCTGCCGTAGTCATCACCTATACCGTCATAGGTGGTATGATGGCTGACGCGGTAACGGACATCGTGCAGGGTATTGTGCTTGTTCTTGGTTTAGTGATTCTTCTTCCCTCCGTGATAGGGGAGCTTGGTGGAGTCTCGGCTGCCATTTCGTCGATTGATCCTGCAAGGCTCACCTTTATTCCGAGCGAAGTCGATTCGACCCCCATTGTCTCGTTCCATCTGCTCGAAGCATGGGCGATTCCTATCTGCGGTTCGATCATCGCGCAAGAGTTAGTTGCTCGAGTGCTTTCCTCGCGTTCACCGCAGGTTGCGCAGCGCTCCTCGTTGATGGCGTCGGCTCTGTATGTTATGCTTGGTCTCGTTCCTTTGTTCATTGGATTGGTGGGAGTTCATGTCGTTCCGGGGCTCGAGCATCCCGAGCAGATCCTTCCTCTTCTTGCGCAACAGCATCTGTCGACGCTTCTGTATGTTATTTTTGCGGGAGCGCTCGTCTCTGCTATTCTCTCAACGGTTGATAGCGCGTTGCTGGCTGCATCGAGCCTTCTCTCACATAACGTGTTGATTCCGTTGAGACCCGGGATGCAGGAGCGTCACAAAGTGCGCCTCGAACGATGGGGCGTCGCTCTGATGGGGATAGTTGCCTATCTGCTTGCTCTGTATGCGGAAGGAGTCTACGATCTCGTCAAGGATGCTTCATCATTTGGAAGTGCAGGGATTTTTGTTGTGTTTATTCTCGGCTTGTTCACGAAATTCGGAGGGGGGCGAAGTGCGGTTTCCACGCTTACGGTCGGTGCCCTGGTTTGGCTCATCGGTCACTACGTTCTCGATTTCGATTTCAGCTACCTTCTTGCTCTTGCCGCGTCCCTCGTCGCGTATGTTTCCGTTGCGCTCTTCGAGCCGCTTGCCTCTCGGTCCGCCTTGGCTGATGTAGAAACGTAAGTCCGGTTGGTTGATCCTCGAGATCGCGATAACTTATTGATTTTCTTGCGCTTCTTACCATTTTCCTCTATATTTTGGGCGCTTTTTCAGGGAGTAAAGGGTGCCTGAATGTTCTCCACTCTTTACTCTTTCTTGTTTCTATGCGTCTAAACCGGCGTCTGTTTGTACAGAGGCAGATGTCTGGAATTGGGGTTAGCTTGTTGACATGAAGCACATACGCAATTTTTGCATCGTTGCACACATCGATCATGGCAAATCGACCCTCGCAGACCGGCTCTTAGAGTACACGGGCACGATTGCGGCGCGGAACATGACGAAGCAAGTTCTGGACGACATGGATTTGGAGCAGGAGCGTGGGATTACCATTAAGCTCCATGCCATCCGGATGAAATACACGGCCCGTGATGGGGAACGCTACACGCTGAATCTTATCGACACGCCTGGGCATGTAGATTTTACGTATGAAGTTTCTCGTTCCCTCGCTGCGTGTGAAGGGGCAATTCTCGTTGTCGATGCTACACAAGGAGTTGAAGCCCAGACTATTTCGAATCTCTATCTCGCCATCGATGCCGGTCTGGAAATCATTCCGTTCATCAACAAGATCGACCTGCCGAGTGCGGAAACGATGATCGATACCGTCAAACATCAAGTTATCGACCTCATCGGCTGCAAGGATGAAGAGATTCTTCTCGGGAGCGCAAAGGCCGGAATAGGGACGGAGGAGGTGCTGGAGGCGATTGTAAAGCGCATTCCTCCCCCACAGGGGAATCCGGACGCTCCGCTTCGGGCACTGATCTTCGATTCGGTATTTGATGAATATCGCGGCGCGGTTGCCTACGTGCGTGTTGTGGACGGTATGGTGCAGGAGAAGGATCGTATCCGGTTCTTCTCCAACGGCAAGGAGTTTCAGGCGGAGGATATCGGGATTCTCGAAATGCAGAGGAAGCGAACCGGCAAGCTTTCTGCGGGGGATGTTGGGTACATCATCGCTAACGTGAAGGACGTGCACGACACAAAGGTGGGAGATACGATCACCAACGCCGATCGGCCTGCACCCGAACCGCTTCCCGGCTACAAAGAGGTCAAGCCGATGGTCTTCAGTGGCATGTATCCGGCGGATAGCGATGATTTCGCCGAGCTGCGCGATGCGTTGGAAAAACTGAAACTTAATGATGCCGCCTTGATGTTCGAGCCGGAAACTTCTCTGGCTCTCGGTTTCGGATTTCGCTGCGGTTTTCTCGGACTTCTCCATATGGAGATTATCCGGGAGCGGTTGGAGCGCGAATACAATCAATCTCTGATCAACACCGTTCCGAACGTCGAATACAAAGTGTATACAATGAGCGGCGAAGTCATTCTTGTGGACAACCCGGCCTTCATGCCGCCGGCGGGCAACATTGAACGTGTCGAGGAACCGTACATCAAAGCGCAAATCATCTCGCCGACGGAATACATCGGAGGCATCATGAAGTTATGTATGGACCGACGGGGCATTCATAAGAACACGACGTATCTTTCCCCTGAACGGGCCGATATTCAATTCGAGCTTCCGCTGGCAGAGATCATCTTCGACTTCTACGACAAGCTGAAATCCATTTCGCGAGGATACGCGTCGTTTGATTACGACTTTCTCGAGTATCGCGAGTCCGATCTCGTTAAACTCGATATTCTCCTGAATGGCGAGCCGGTCGACGCGCTCTCGACCATTGTCCATCGGTCTAAAGCCTATGAATGGGGTCGGAAGCTCTGTGCCAAGTTGAAGGAGCTGATCCCGCGTCAGATGTTCGAAGTGGCCATTCAGGCCGCTATCGGCAGCAAGGTCATTGCCCGCGAGACGCTGAGCGCTATGCGGAAGAACGTGTTGGCAAAGTGTTACGGAGGGGACATCACCCGCAAGCGCAAACTCCTTGAGAAGCAAAAAGAGGGAAAGAAGCGAATGAAGCAAGTAGGTCGGGTGGAAGTGCCACAGGAGGCGTTTCTAGCGGTGCTTTCGATGGAGGAATGAGAACTGAATGATGACCGCTCAGAAAGCCTCGGAACATCGTGATGGGGAAGGAGATCGAACCATCAACTCAAGAATTCAAACGTGGAGGAACTATCGTGACGAAACGGGATGATCGGCACAATCGGGAGGAACAACCCGCGAAGCCCAAAACGTTCAAAGAGAAGGCGCTCGCTTTTCTGAAGGAGTTTGGCATTGTCTTTGGGGCATTTCTTGTTTTGAATAACTTCGTCATTGCCTCTTTCTTGGTACCGACGGGATCGATGGAAAATGAAGTGATGACCGGCGACCTGTTATTCGTCAACAAGTTCATCTATGGCGGCACCTCTCCCCGCAACATACCTTTTACCAATGTTCGTTTGCCGTGGTTCAAGGTGCCGGGTTTCCGGGAAGTGGAGTGGGGCGATGTTATTGTCTTTGTGTTTCCGGGATATCGGGATGAAGTGCAACCGGAGGAATTCACATTCTATCTGAAGCGCTGTGTCGGTTTGCCGGGCGACACGATTCAGATAGTCAATCGCGTGCTTTACGTCAACGGATCACAAGCCCCTATCCCGCGCAATATGAAATTTAGCTTTTCTCCCATCTCTAATCCTCGGTTAGCCGATGAACGCATCTTTCCAAAGGGCGCGCCGTGGAATGAAGATAACTACGGTCCTCTCGTTGTTCCTAAGAAGGGAATGACAATTCCTATGGGACCGGAGAACTATCAGGCATGGGAGGTTTTCATTCAGCGCGAAGGACATTCCGTTCGATTGAAAGATGGTGCTGTCGAGATTAATGGGACTCCGGCGACGCACTATGTGGTTCAACGCGATTATTTGTTTGGCATGGGAGATCATCGCGATAACAGTCTCGACAGCCGGTATTGGGGTTTTATTCCGAAAGAAGATTTGGTCGGAACACCGTTGATCGTCTATTGGTCGTGGGACACGAACATCCCCATTTATAACATCTTCGCCAAGTTGGCATCGGTCCGATGGGGAAGAATTGGCACACTCATCAAGTAACGAAGTGCATCAAGAACTACAACATAGCGCAGACGGCACACATTCATCGACCGAGAAACAGGCTCCATCGAGCGCGGAGCCGACACCCGGTGCACGAACACGACAACGCATGCTCGATTACATCAAGACGTTCTTCGTCACTCTTGTTGTTGCCTTGCTCCTGAAGACGTTCGTTGTGGAAGCGTTCCGCATCCCCTCGGGTTCGATGGAGAATACGTTGCTTGTGGGGGACTTTCTGCTCGTTAACAAACTGGTCTATGGTATCCGGACGCCGCGTTATGTTCCGTTGACCAACGTCGCGATCCCGTCGGTTTCCTTTCCACCATTCAAAAAGGTACAACGGGGGGATGTGATCGTCTTTGAATTTCCCGGCGAGTCGGAACTAAGAGAGCATGGTGAATCGGTCAACTACATCAAGCGGGCGATCGGATTGCCTGGGGATACAGTTGAATTGCGGAATGGTCGCGTTCTCATCAATGGTAGGGAATTGACGTTTCCAACGCACGCAAAAGCGGGCAACGGAATACGCCACCCGCACTGGCAGCGGAGTTATCGCCTCTTTCCCCCGGGTTCAGGCTTCACGGAAGACCGATACGGACCGCTTGTCGTCCCCAAACGGGGGGACGTGATCGAGCTTTCACGGGCGAATTTTGATCGCTGGCGCTCTTTCATACGACGTGAGGGACACATCCCACACCTCACCAACGACGGCAAAATCACGATCGACGGCATCGAAGCTTCGTCGTATGAAGTGAAACGCAATTACTATTTCGTCTTGGGGGACAACCGCGGAAACAGTCTGGATAGCCGGTACTGGGGATTCGTATCGGAGGATCATCTCATCGGTGAGGCGCTTCTCGTTTACTGGTCGTGGAATCCAGACGTCGCCCTCTCCAACTTTGTCGATAAGATTGCCAGCGTCCGTTGGGACAGGATCGGGACATTCATTCGGTGACGGGCGCATCGAAGCGCCGTTTCACAATTGAGGAGAAATCTCGTGCGAAAGTCCATTCATCTGCATCTCGATTAATCACTGAGGAGAGCTGCTTGGCGAGTCTCTATCTGCATATTCCCTTTTGTGAGCACAAGTGCATCTATTGTGATTTCTACTCGATTACCCCCAATGACCGGCCTGCGGAGGGTCGTGCATTCGTTAAGCGATTTCTCGCCGCGCTCGACCGCGAAATCGACCTGCGAGCTTCTGAGGAACACTTTGCTCAACGTATCGAGACGATTTTTTTTGGCGGAGGAACACCATCGTTGCTGCAGCCGAAGGAGATCGCCTCTGTCCTCGAGAAGCTCCGTCGGTGCTTTCACATCGACCCCAAAGCTGAGATCACGTTAGAGACGAATCCGGGGACAGTGGAGAGTGCAAAGCTGGGTGACTTCCGTTCTGTGGGGATCAATCGCTTGAGCATCGGCATCCAATCGTTTCACGACGATGATTTACGGTTCTTAAGTCGCATCCACACGGCGGAAGAGGCGAAAGCGTGCGTGAACAACGCATTCGCGGTTGGATTTGAAAATGTGAGCCTCGATCTCATCTTCGCGCTCCCCTCACAATCGGCCGACCGATGGAAGGCGAATCTTCAACAAGCTGTCGCGCTCAATCCGACGCACCTCTCCTGCTACAGCTTGATCGTCGAGCACAACACACCGCTTGCTCGCATGGTTCAGGCAAAGCAGGTCATGCCGCTGAGCGTGGAAGAAGATGCGGCACTGTATGAGTTGACAATGGAGTTTCTCTCATCTCGTGGCTTTGAGCAGTATGAAGTTTCGAATTTTGCCAAACCCGGATTCAAGTCGCGTCACAATAGTAACTATTGGAACCATGTTGACTATCTCGGATTTGGTCCCTCAGCGCATTCCTTTTGGAGGGAACGCGAAGCCCCGTTTTCGGCTCGTCGCTGGTGGAACATTGCAAATGTGATAGGATATGCCGAACGGCTTGAGCGAGATCGGCTTCCGCAAGCAGGCGAGGAACGGTTAACACGCGAGCAACTGCGTGAGGAAGAAATTTTCCTCGGTCTACGAAGCGAGGGCCTTGACGTCGCGGGGTTCAGGAAGAAATACCGTCGCGACATTTTGCAGGAGTATGGGACGTATGTCGCAGAGTTGATCCGACAGAATTTCGCCATCCTCGAGGGGGATCGGTTGCGGCTTACGTCAAAAGGCTATTTGCTTTGCGACGAAATCTGCCTCGCGTTCCGCTAGCGAGGGGTTTGTTGCAGTTCAATCCAATTCATCATAGATTGCGCACCATTTTGCACGACACCTGAGGAACGCATGGAACACAAAACGATTAACCGGATCGTTGCATTCTCCGTTTTCGGCATTTCTCTGATGACCTATATCATCACACTCTCACCCACGGTGGCTTTTTGGGATGTGGGGGAGTATTGTGCTGCTGCATATTTACTTCAAGTGCCGCATCCACCGGGAGCCCCACTTTTCCTCCTTATTGCGCGAATTTTCGGTATGATTCCCTTCACGCCGGACGTTGCGGTGCGGATGCACTTCGTCTCTGCGCTTGCGAGCGCGCTCACGGTGATGTTTCTGTACCTCATCAGCGTTCGGTTCATGATGTCGTGGCGCGGCAAACCGGCAACGAGTTACGACCGACTTGTGCTGTACGGCTCATCGGCCATCGGGGCACTCTCTCTGACGTTCAGCAAGACGTTTTGGTTTAACGCGGTGGAAGCGGAGGTGTACGGCCTCAGTTTGTTTTTCGTCAGTTCAATCCTCTGGCTCGGATTGCGTTGGTATGAACGGGCAGATTGGCAGCGGAGCGATGTCTATTTGATCTTCATCTCCTATATGATTGGGTTAGCCGTGGGGGTGCATTTGCTGGCCATTCTCGTGTTGTTCGGAATCATGCTGCTCATCTATTTCCGGACGTACGAATTCTCCATCAACTCTTTTCTGAAGTTCAGCGCCGTTGCGATCATCGTCTTTGCCATCATTTACCCGGGTATCGTGAAAGAATTCCCTTCGTTGCTCGATGGTGAGTTCGGCGGACGTCGCAGCGGCTTCATCACCTTTATTCCCATCGCGTTGCTTCTCGCCGCAATCTACGGCGTTTATCACTCTATCAAGACGCACAACCGGGTGATGAATGTGGCGTTGCTCTCCTTCCTCTTCATCGTGCTCGGTTACTCGACGTACACGATGGTCTACATTCGGGCAAACGCCAATCCCCCCATGAATGAAAACGATCCCAGCACCCTCGGACGGCTCGTGTCGTATTTGAACCGCGAGCAATATGGTACCGCTCCGCTCATCGACCGTCGCTGGAACGTGAACGAACCGGAACAGCGTGCTGCTCATCAGAAATATAGCAGCGACTTCGACTATTTCTGGCGCTACCAGCTGAACCATATGTATCTTCGGTACTTCGGCTGGAACTTCGTAGGGGTGGAGGGAGACTGGAAAGAAGCCGGCGTGAACTGGAGACAGCTCTTCGGTATCCCACTTTTCCTCGGACTCTTTGGTGCCTACGTCCACTGGAAGAAGGATCCGAAGATGGCCTTTGTTGCGACGACGGTTTTCTTCGTACTCGGACTTGCTCTTGTGATCTACTTTAATATGCAGGAGCCCCAGCCGCGCGAGCGCGACTATTTCTATGTCGGTTCCTTTTTCATCTTCTCGATGTGGATTGGTATGGGTGTCCTTGGTCTGATTGACCAGTTGCGCGAGAAGTTGCGCGGCAACGGCATTCCTGCCTTCTCCAGCTACGGAGTTTTGATTCTTGCATTTCTCTTCGTACCCGTCAACATGGCGCGGACCAATTTTCACGAGTCGAACCGCTCAGGCAACTACGTGGCATGGGATTATTCATACAATCTGCTCCAGAGTTGCGAGCAGGATGCCGTTCTTTTCACCAATGGGGATAACGACACCTTCCCGTTGTGGTATCTCCAGGATGTGGAAGGTGTACGGCGCGACATTCGCGTTGTCAATTTGAGTCTGCTCAACACCGATTGGTACATTCGGCAGCTCAAGCACAACGAACCGTACGGTGCGAAGAAGGTGCCGATCAGCATATCGGACGCGGATATTGCTCGCATTGCCCCGGTGCCGTTCGAGACGCAAGTGATGGAATTGCCGGTGCCGAGAGAAGTGGTACAATCCTACAGCATCGAAGGAACATCTGGCGTCATGATCGATTCCACCGTGCAGCACGCAGGCATTCTGCGCTTCACCATGCCTCATACGTTGGAGTTCGGTAACGTAAAGGCCATTCGGACGCAGGATATCATGGTGTACGACATCGTCCGTACCTCGGCATGGAAGCGGCCGATCTACTTTGCGATGACCGTTGCTCCCGACGGCCAAATCGGCTTGCGTGACTACATGCGGCTGGAAGGATTGGCGTTTCGACTCACGCCGATTCGCGGCACTGCCTATTGGGCGAACGTCGACGAAGCAAAGATGCGCGCACACCTCTTTACCGACATCGAAAAACCCTCGAAGGAACCTCAGATTGGATTTCTCTGGCGCGGTCTGCAAAACAAATCGACGTACTTCGATGAGGACGTACGCCGCTTGATGGCGAATTATCGGCAGGCGTTCATCATCCTTGGACTGCATTACATGAACAGCCGCAATCAGCCTGCAAAGGTAGCGGAGGTCATGGACCGGATGGAGCAGGTGATTCCGCGCGATGTGATCGAGATGGATTACCGGACAAAGGCCTACATCGCGAATTTCTACAGTGCAGCCGGAGATACGGTGAAGTTTCGTCAGCTCTCGTTGGAAGTGGTGGAGGATTTGAAACCAATTATAGAGCGAGGGGTGAATGAGCCGCTGTCGTTCGATAATCCCTACATCATTTTGCTCCAGACCTACCAGAGTCTCGATATGTATGATGAAGCGCTTCGGCTCCTTGACGTTATCCGCACGGTGTATGCGCGAGAACAAGGCATTGATCAGGTCATAGGACAAATGCGAGGACAGATTGAAGCAGATCGTAGCGCGGCTCGTGAACGCGATAGTCTTGCAGCACTTTCCAACTCAGTGAAGAAGTGAGGGACGGGTCGCGTGGAAGCGCCTTGCAAAGAGTCCCGACGCGAACACTGGGAAACATTTTGGGATGAGAAACAGAATGTAGGGGATGTGTATTCCAATGCCGACCGTATCCTGCGCGGACTTGAACGTCTGACGAATCTGCGCGGGAAGCGCGTTCTGGAAATCGGCGCCGGAACAGGACGGGACAGCTTCCCGCTTGTTGACCGCGGGGCGATTGTCTATCAGCTCGATTACGCGGAAAACTCACTCAAAATACTGAGGCGCATTGCACAACAGGCAGGCTATGACGTTATTATCATCGGTGGTGATACGTTTCGGTTGCCGTTTCGAGATGCATCGTTCGACATTGTCTTCCATCAAGGGCTTCTCGAGCATTTCCGTCCCCAACAGGCCGAGGCGCTTCTGCGCGAAAACATCCGCGTCCTGAAATCAGGAGGCCTGCTGCTTGTCGATGTACCACAGCGTTATCACATCTATACTCTTGTCAAACACCTTCTGATCGCGGTGAACAGGTGGTTTGCGGGATGGGAGCGTTCGTTCTCGGTAGGTGAACTTCGAGCCGTTCTTCACTCGATCGGCTTATCCCCTGTTTCTGCGTACGGCGACTGGATGATGCCGAGCTTCTTCTATCGAGTTATGCGAGAGGTATTGAAAAAGGGAGGTATCACGCTTCCCCTTCATCTTCAGCTCAAACCATTCACCAGACTCCGTTTGTCCATTCGCAACTTCCTTCTTTCCACACCGCTCCCTCTGTATACCGGCATTTCCATCGGAGTGGTGGGACGAAAACCGTGACGTTCGATGAACATCCTCGTCATGAATTGGCAGGATATAAAAAATCCGGAAGGAGGAGGGGCGGAGGTTCATCTGCATGAGATATTCAAGCGAATTGTCAAGCTCGGACACTCCGTTACGCTCCTCTGTTGCTCATTTCCCCACGCCTCATCCGAAGAGGTTCTCGATGGCATCAGAGTGATCAGAAAAGGGGGGAGGAATGTTTTTAATTTCGTCGTTCCCTCCGCTTATCGCGCGCTGAGAAGGCGCGAGAGATTCGATGTTGTCGTGGATGACATCAATAAGATCCCTTTCTACACGCCCCTTTTTGTTCAAGAGCCGATCGTTGGAATTGTCCACCATTTCTTCGGGAACAGCATCTTTCTCGAAGCGTCGCTCCCCGCAGGGCTCTATGTAGCAGCTTCCGAGCGAATTGCTCACCCGGTGTATCGAAACGTACCGATGGCGGTGGTCTCTGAGAGCACGAAGCAGGAGATGATCTCTCTAGGTTACGACGCGGAGAAGATTGCACTCGTGCCGAATTGCGTCGATCACGAACTCTACCGGCCTGCCGATGAGATGCCGGAAGGCCCCCCCCTTGTCGGTCACCTCGGTCGTCTCAAAAAGTATAAGGGCGTTGAACATCTGATTCGGGCGTTTCAGATCGTGCGTGCGGAGTTACCGGAGGCACATCTCAAGATCATCGGCGATGGAGACTACCGTGGTACTTTGGAGAGTATGACACGGGAGCTCGGACTCTCGACGGCAGTCACGTTCACGGGCTATCTGCCGAAGGAGGAAACGGTCCGGACTCTTCAACGAATGCACGTTGTTGTCAACTGCTCGGCAAAGGAGGGGTGGGGCTTGACGGTGATCGAAGCGAACGCCTGCGGGGTGCCGGTCGTGGCAAGCGATGTGCCGGGGTTGCGCGATTCGGTCGTGGACGAAGTGACCGGTCTTCTCTACGAATACGGCAACATTGAACAGCTCGCTCAAAAAATCCTGCTCGTTGTGCGCGATGCCCACTTGCGACGAAAGCTACGACAAGCCGCAATAGAATGGGCGGCCTCGTTCGATTGGAACGAGTCGGCGGAAAAGATGCTCAGTGTGCTGCAGAGGGCTGTTGAAGCAAATCGCTAAGCTCATAAGAAAACTTGCTGCGACGGCTATTGAGCAGTTCGTTCGAAGAGACGCCTGCGAAGATGTTCCGCACACGCCGCAGGTGTTGGAGCGAGGTGGATGAAGCGTGTGCAATCTTCCATTCCTTCCCACATCAACTCTTCCCGCAACGTTGTCACAACGCCGTTCCAAAAATTCCCCACAACGACGATGGGTTTTTCCGGCATCAGACCTTTGTTGATGAACTCCCAGACATAGGCGAATTCGAGGAGCGTTCCCGTACCACCCTTTAAGACCACGTAGGCATCCCCGAGTTCAACGAGCCGTTGAATGCGTTCGACGAGCGTTCCTGTCCGGAGCTCTCGGTCGATCCATCGGTTCGCGTTGCGACGAAAGGCGTCGACGGTAACGCCGATGGTCGTTCCACCCGCCTCTTTGGCGCCACGTGCCGACGCCTCCATGGTGCCGCCATAGCCCCCATTGCAGATGATGAAGCCGGCGCGTGCAAGCATCGAGCCGACTTCGTACGCTTGCTGGTATTCCGGATCACCCTCGCGGGGTCGCGAACTGCCAAAGACGGTAATGGTTGGAATGGTCGTCGATAAATTCATAGGTCAATCAAGAAACATCCAGTTCACACCCAGTGTCACTTCACTTCCCGGCATCGGATATGTGGGAGTGATCAGATAGTCGATCCCGAGGGCGTTTCGCCATGATAAGGTGAGATAGGCACTCCCCAGACGCAGGACGGTGTACAGATCGAGTCTGGACCAAGCTCCGAGCTGAACGTCCGTTTGACGCAAGAAGAAGTCGAAGCGAGGATTATATTGCATGCCATCCTGTTTGGACATCGAGACCAACCGTGTGCCGATCACCCCTTCGAGCGCTCCGTCAAACAAAGTGTCTCGATACGTTACTTCGGTAGAAGTGACAAGCCGCGGAAAGGGATCTCGTCGCATACCTTCTTGCTGGAAGTTGATAAGTGTTGCTGCAGCGGCGAGGGACAACTTCCAATACGAAATCCGAACATCGGTCTGGACTCCCTCGAGAGATGTGTGGGAAATGTTTTCAAGAGCTGCGGCTGGAAAGAGTGAAGTGGCGGCGAGGGGATGGAAGATGATTGCATCGTAGAGGGTTCTGATGAAAGCGACCGCAGAAAGATAAATGGCATGTGCGATGGAGACATCGATGCCAATGTGCCAATTCTTGTGTCGTTCTGCATGCGGTCGCGCGGAGGAATGATATCTTGCAGTAGCTTCAGGCGGAATCACCCAATGATATTCCTGCATCGTCGGATGCCGATACGCTCTCGCGTATTCCGCAAAGAGTCCTAAGCCTTCTATGAGCTTGACTGTGGCCTTCATCCCGTACGATGTTGTTTGGTTTCCACGAAGATGCTCGGCCTGAGCCGATGCGGAGAGGTCGAGAAACGAGAATGGAATGACGGAGACCGAAGTCGAGAAGGAGGTATAGTGCTCCGTTCGAGGGCGGATGTGCGGTGCTTTCTCGATTTTGCGTCGCTCGAAGACGGCGCGGCCTTTCAAGGTAAACGGGCCAGCGACCAGCTGTTGCTCTACCTGTGCGCCGAGAGAGGTGGTCACAAGATTATCGACGATACGCGTTGAATCCCCTGCACGGTTGCGCTCGATATACTCACGGTCGAGCCATGATGTGTAGAGCCAGAGTCGCGTCAACCAAAGGGTATCGGGGAAGAAACGCGCCGCGCCTCCAAGTGTGAAATCGCGGCGTGCAACCGTCTGAAACGCATCGTCGGTGCGGAGAAGAGCGGTGATGTTGTCGAAGATGGAAGGACTTCGGTTCAGATCGATTCCGCCGTTGAACTGAGTCGTGCCGCGATAATAGAGGTCGCTCATCCAAAGGTTGAGGCGATGGGAGGGGTTGAAGCGGATGCGTGAACGGACAATCCAGGAGTCGTATGCCGATCCCGAGAACCTTCCATCATTCACATGCCGTTGAAAGCCCAACGCGACATTAAGATCGCGCCTCATGTTTTGACTGAAAACGCCGTCTGAAAGCAATCGCTCGTTCGGGCCCTGCACGTACCGTAACTTTGAGTAGGGCTGGGAAGTCGAGTAAACAGGTGTGACCACATTCAATGCGCCGGCGACCGATTGTCCCGTCACAAACATTGCTTCCGATGTGCTGAGCATCTCAAAGCGCTTAATGTCTTCAAGGGGAAGGGTGTTGAGATCTCGGCGGCCGAAATACGGATCGGTTACCGTCCGGCCGTCGAGGAGCGTCGGAAGACCGTAGTCGTTGACGCCGTTGTACATCAGGTGCATCGGTTGACCCCATTCGCCGAGCGACCGGTAGAAGAAGCCAGAGGTATGCGTCAGCACGTCGGTCGGATTTACATCATCCCGCCATCGAAATGTTGTGTCACGCACGTCAGATATTTTTTCTGCACGACCTAATACGGAGCCGGTCCCTGCTATGAAATGCGTCGATTTCACGGCAACCTTCAGTGTGTCGTTCCGCGTCTGCATGGATGTATCTGCCGAGGACTTCTGAGAAAACGCCCGGCTTGGGACGAGAGAGAGTGTCAGTGTGAACGCGAGCAAGAACAACGAGAAGATGCTGTTGAGCGATGATGTGCGCAAGAAGTTCGTCACGCGGCAATCGGATGGAACGACGGAGGGGTGATGCAAAGATGGTACGATGATGGAAACAGCGATGAGATCGAATCGAGGGAAGGTTCATCACGAAACAAACCGAATACAGAAGAACCAGTGCCACTCATCAGGACTACATCTGCTCCCTCTTTCTGTAGTTGATCTTTGATCTTCTTGATTTCGGTGTGATGCCTGAAAACAACCTTTTCGAAATCATTGAAAAGGCGAGATCGCATCTCGGCAGAATCTCTTGATCCGTTCGTCAGGAGATTCTTCCAATCTGTCTTCCTTGTTTGCTGGCGAAGTTCGAGTTGTTGATAGGCCCACGCTGTAGAGATGTGAATTGGCGGCGTTATCACGGCAATCCAGTAAGGAAGGTTGATGGTGAGCGGTTCGAGTATCTCGCCTCGCCCTGTTGCGAAGGCAGTTCCGCCTCGTATGAAATAGGGGACGTCGGATCCGAGGGAGCTTCCCAAGAGTTCAAGCTCGCTGACCGTAATATCGAGCGACCAGAGCTTCACCAGTCCCTTGAGTACTGCCGCGGCGTCGGAACTACCACCTCCCAAACCTGCGCCGATGGGTATGCTTTTGAGAAGAACGATCTCCACTCCACGACGTACGCCGGTCACATCCATCACAAGCTGCGCCGCTCGCACGCAAAGATTTCGTTGATCATGCGGGAGATTGGCACCGAAACTCTGGAAATGAATTCCTTCCTCTTCGTGCTCGTGAATGGAGACTTCATCGTAGAGATCGATGGGATACAAGACCGTTTCGATGTTGTGATACCCATCTGGGCGTTTGCCCACGACGTGAAGGCCGATGTTGATCTTTGCGTACGCTCGGAGCGTCATACTGAATTGAAAGTCCGGCGCTAAAATACGTCAATAACGAAGGAGATGCAAGAAATGCGCTGAAGCATCGGGCTTTTTGATTGTTGTCGCTTTTTTTCGTACGTTGACATCGCCTTCAATATCTATAACGACTACTCTCTCCCTTGAAAGTTCGTGTCGGTAACATCCGCATTGGCGACGGATCTCCCCTTGTGCTCATTGCCGGACCGTGTGTGGTCGAGAATCGAGAGGTGGTGCTGAAGACAGCCCGCGTCCTCCACCGCACCTGCGCCAAGCATCGCGTCCCCCTCATTTTTAAGTCTTCGTACAAAAAGGCCAATCGCATCAGCGCGCATTCCTTTAGCTCCATCGGAATGGCGGAGGCATTGCGCATTCTGGAGGAGGTGAAGCGAGAATTCGATATTCCGATTTTGACTGACATTCATTCGCCGGAGGAGGCAGACATTGCTGCTGAGGTGGCGGATGTGTTGCAAATTCCGGCGTTTCTCTGCCGCCAGACCGACTTACTGCAAGCGGCAGGTTGTACGGGGAGGGCAGTAAATATCAAAAAGGGGCAATTCCTCGCTCCGCAGGACATGGCACTGGCGGCGGAAAAGGTGGCTGTGACTGGCAATCGAAACATCCTTCTGACCGAACGGGGAGCGAGTTTCGGTTATAACAATCTGGTGGTCGATATGCGCTCGCTTGCGATCATGCGTCGCACGGGATATCCGGTTGTGTTAGATGCTACGCACTCCGTTCAACTCCCCGGAGGTGAGCGTGAGAGAAGCGGCGGTCAACCGGAGTTCATTTTCCCTATCGCTCGTGCAGGTATCGCAGCCGGATGCGATGCGCTGTTTGTTGAAACCCACCCGCAACCGAAGAGGGCTCTCAGCGATGCGGCGAGTCAATTACACCTGGATCTGCTTCCTCGGCTCCTGACAGAAGTACTGGCGATTGACGGGGCGCTCCGGAAGATACGTACGCACGCACGAAGCTAACGAAGATGCCCCGCAAACGCACCGGACGCGCACAACTGAGGAAGATCAAGTTTCTCCTTCTGGACGTCGATGGGGTAATGACCGACGGAGGAGTGTATTACACGGAAGAGGGGGGAGAGATGAAGAAATTCAACATTCAGGATGGCTACGGAATTGTCAAGGCGAAGAAACTTGGTCTGGAGGTCGGTATCATAACGGGTCGAATCTCGAAGATTGTGGAGCGAAGGGCAGCCGAGCTTGGGATTCGTGAAGTTCACCAGAATCTCGATGACAAGCTCTGGACATATACTCAGGTTAAGTCGAAACTCGGTCTCTCAGACGGCCAGGTAGCGTACATCGGAGATGATGAATTTGACCTGCCGGTACTTCAGTTGGTCGGTTTCTCCGCTGCACCGGCTGATGCCGTGGAGTCCGTTCGTAAACAGGTCGATTACGTTTGCCGGCGCGAAGGGGGAAGAGGAGCGGTAAGGGAAGTGATCGAGAAGATTTTGGCGGCTCGGATTGGTGTGTGATGAATGGAGATGCGCAATTCCCTCGCCCCCTCACAACATTGGAGCGGGGTCTCTTGGAGTGGCTTCTTCCTGCGGATCGGAGCGGTTACCGCGCCTATCGTGCACTTCTCGATCTATGGCAGGTGCGCGCACAAGGGAGACGTGGGGAGGGAAATTACATTCTCGCAGCGGAGGGGACGGTGCCGGATAACGAATCGCCGCTGCCGCAATTGCTGGCGTACGGTCTGGTCGAGACCGAGGGGGATGAGATTACAGTGTTGGTGCGGGAGCGACTTGGCGATCAGGTTGAATTTGAGATCGCTTCGCTGAAAAGTGAGACGATTCCTCGAGAGTGGAAAGAAATCCGGCGATGGACTTACTCGACGTGGCTTCCCGGCGAACCGTGTCCCATTTGTGATGGAATCCTGCGTGAAGTGCCGCTGCGTGCTTCGCCGACGCATCTGTTGACGCTGGCGATCTGTCGGGCTGACAAAAAGATTTGGATTTACGATTCGAAGACGGGAATCAATCACATCATTCCTGTCACAAATTTCTACAATGAATTGATGCTGCATAAGAACGAACGCGACCCATCCATTGCCTTGAGGCCGGAACTTCTCTTTGCGAACATTGACACGTACAGCGATCGCGATCTTCTCTATGCTTTTGTCACTTACAACAAGCTTCGGACGAAGATTGTGCTGGATCACGAGATTGCGATCCCGCCGGAGCCAAGGAAGTCATTCCTCAACCGGTTGCGTTCACTCTTCAAGCGGAGTTAGCGATGTCCGATTCGATTCAAAAAGGGAGGGAGGTTATCCGGATCGAAGCGGGGGCGGTGGCGGCATTGGAAGAGAAGATTGATGAACGTTTTGAAGCGGCGGTGGAACTGATCTTTCATTCTTCCGGTAGGGTGATCGTCACGGGTATGGGCAAGTCCGGTATTGTTGCTCGCAAGATCGTGGCAACCATGAACTCCACCGGTACGGCGGCAGTGTTTCTTCATCCTTCCGACGCCGTTCATGGCGATCTCGGTATGGTGCGCAAGGAGGATGTTGTGATCTGCATATCCAAAAGCGGCGATACGGAGGAAATCCGGCAGCTCCTTCCGATGTTCCGACGGATCGGGGTGAAGATCATTTCGATGGTCGGTAATGTTTCCTCCCATCTGGCGCGTCAGAGCGACATCGTCCTCGATATCACCGTGAAGGAAGAAGCGTGTCCTCACGATCTCGCGCCCACGGCATCGACCACCGCGACGCTCGCCATGGGCGATGCGCTTGCCATTGCGCTTCTGCATAAGCGACAATTCACGAAAGAAGACTTTGCAGTGTTTCATCCGGGTGGGAATCTCGGCAAGCGACTGTTGCTCCGTGTCGAGGAGATGATGGTCACAGGAAAGAATATTCCCATCGTCCAAGAACACATCCCGTTGACCGAGGCCATCGTGGAAATGACATCCAAACGGCTTGGTGCAACGTGTGTGGTGAATGAAAATGGTGTGTTGCGAGGGATTGTGACGGATGGCGACCTCCGGCGTCTGCTTCAGCGGACGACGGACATCTCAAACCTGCGAGCGGAAGATGCGATGACGCGCAATCCCAAAACCATACGGAAGGAACTCCTTGCGGCAACGGCGTTGGAGGAGATGGAATCGTTCAACATCACGCAGCTGGTGGTCGTCGATGAACAGCAGCGGCCTGTGGGAATGGTGCATCTCCACGACCTTGTCAAAGCCGGTTTGGGAGGAGATGCCGCAGGATGAAGGGATGTGCCATGATGCGCTGGATTCCCGCAGTGGTGCTCCTGAGCATTAGCTTTTGGGGATGCGAAGAGAAGATCAAGCCCTCCGTACTTCCCGGCATCGATAGCAGAACCATTCCGCAACAAGAGAGCTGGAACAGCACCATTGCGCTTTCGGATTCCGGTCAGCTGAAAGCACTCATTCGCGCGGGGTATATTCAAAAGTACGACGAGCCGCGCGAAATACTTTTACGCGAAGGCGTGACCGTCTTCTTCTACGACGACGAGCAGCGTCATACGTCGACGCTCACGTCGCGTGAGGGAAAAGTGGATGAACTCACCAATAACCTTGAAGCACACGGAAACGTCGTCGTTATCTCGCAGGATAGCACACGGCTGCAGACGGAAAAGCTCTACTGGGACAACGGCAGACGGCTGATCCATACTCCGGAATACGTTTCAATCGTCTCATCGCGGGAGCAGGTACAAGGGAAGGGTTTCGAGTCCGATCAGCAGCTTCGCAACTACCGCATCTTCCGCGTGACCGGAAGAACGACAACGCCGTCAGCAAGTCGATGAGAGGCAGGTTGGCGATAGGATTGATCGCTGTCGGGAGCGTCGCCTTTGCACGGCAGGAAAAGGTGATCGAAGTACGCTCCGCCGATGTACTCAACGTCAAAGTGGTGAACGGCGAGGAAGTTCGTGAGCTTCTTGGCAATGTGCATCTGATTCAGACGACGCCGACGGAGGTGGTGAAGATCTGGTGCGACTCCGCACGTCGATACATGGATGCGAACAAGGTGGAGCTGTATGGACGGGTACGGATTGTCCGTGATAGCGTCACGCTGTTTGCGCCTGAGGGGATCTTTTATGGCGATGAACAGCGTGCTGTCGTTCGCAAGGGAGTCCGATTGATAAAAGGGACGATGCAGTTGACCGCACAGGGGGGCGAGTATTTTACAACCGACAAACGGGCCCACTTCGAAGGAAAGGTAACCGTTGTCGATGCACGGTCGTCGACCTTATCCGATGCATTGACGTATTTCGAAGAGGACGAACGCTCCATTGCCGTAGGCAATGTGCGCGTGCACGATCCCGAGAACAATATGACGATCTACGGCGATTCGCTCCTTCATTTCGATCGGTTGAAGTATTCGCTGATTCCGAAAAATCCGAAGCTCGTTCAGATCGACACAGCATCGAGTGGGACGATCGATACCCTCGTGGTGACGAGCAACGTGATGGAATCGTTTCGGGATACGAGCGAGAGATTTATTGCGCGCGGAGAGGTAAGGATGGCTCGCTTGGATTTTGCAGGAAAATGCGGTGAGGCAATTTACGAAATGAAAGAAGATCGTATGATCCTTCGGCAGGGACCAGTTATCTGGCATGGGGTGAGTCAGGTGTCCGGTGATTCCATCGTGGTGACTCTGGAGAACAAACGCCTTCGGCAGGTGTATGTCCGGGGGCGAGCCATGGCCGTTTCACGCGTCGATTCAACGCTCCGCAACAGGTTTGATCAACTGACGGGTCGCGAACTGACGATGTTCTTCGACGGCGAGAAACTGCAACGCATTGTGGCGGACCGGAATGCCACGAGTTTGTACTATCTGTTCGAAGACGATTGGCCTAACGGCGTCAACCGATCCAGTGGAGACCGAATTGAGATCGACTTTGAGGGGGGGAAAACGGAGAAGATCACCATTGCGAAAGGAGTGGAAGGCAGGTATTATCCGGAACCCATGGTCAGCGGCCGGGAACCGACCTATAACCTTGATGGGTTTCGATGGTTGCCAAAGAGGCCGAGCCGACGGGGCCTCGAGATCGTCGAGGTTGAGCAGTGAGCGCTCCGTCGAACATCTCCCCTATGAGCCACATCCACACGAACACAGCTTCGTTGCTTCGGTCCGAAGGACTCGTCAAACGCTACAAGAAACGAACGGTCGTGAATGAAGTCACGGTTCAAGTCCGACAAGGCGAGATTGTTGGGTTGTTGGGCCCGAACGGAGCCGGAAAGACAACAACCTTCTACATGATTGTCGGCATGATACGGCCCAACGCTGGGCGAGTGTTTCTCGATGATGTCGACCTGACCACGATGCCGATGTATCGTCGTGCAAGGATGGGCATCGGGTATCTTCCGCAGGAAGCATCCATTTTCCGGCGACTCACGGTTCGTGAAAATATCATGGCGGTGCTGGAGATGAGCGGTTTGTCGCGTAAGGATCAGGAGGCAAAGTCTGAGCGCTTGCTGATGGATTTTGGACTGACCCACATTGCACGCAGTAAGGGATACGTCCTTTCCGGCGGAGAACGACGCAGGACGGAAATTGCGCGCGCCCTGGCTCTCGATCCGAAATTCATGCTGCTGGATGAGCCGTTCGCGGGAATTGACCCGATCGCTGTCGAGGAGATCATGAAGATCGTTACGAAGTTGAAAGAGAAAAACATTGGCGTGTTGATCACCGACCACAACGTTCACGAGACACTCTCGATTACCGATCATTCCTATTTGCTGTTTGAAGGAAGAATTCTCAAATCGGGTACCGCCGATTTTCTCGCAAACGATCCAGAGGCTCGGAAGTTGTATCTTGGTGAAAAGTTCAAGCTGGATCGCTACGTGTAGGTCCGAACGTCTGTTCATAACTGTACGGTATGTGTTGATTCTCCCTTCCACGTTATTCAACCTGCAAGTGAGGTAGAAACCTATGGTAGTTGTCACAGAACCGGGTGCGACAGAAAAACAAATCGAAGAAATCATACGGGTGTTGCACGAGCATGGATTCGATGTCCATCGCTCGACCGGTGTGCGCCAGACGGTGTTGGGTGCCATCGGGGTGCAGCCCGATTTCGACCATCGACAGATTGAATTGCTCCCCGGCGTTGCGGAAGTCTTACGGATCACCGAGCCGTATAAACTCGCCAGCCGTACTTTTAAGCGGGAGGGATCGGTCTTCCAGATCGGCGATGTGACGATCGGAGGCAATGCGGTGGTGGTGATGGCAGGGCCGTGTTCGGTCGAGAGCGAAGCACAGATTTTCGCGATCGCTGAACATGTCTCGAAAGCGGGCGCGAAAGTTCTTCGCGGGGGTGCCTTCAAGCCACGAACGTCTCCCTACGCCTTTCAGGGCCTGGGCGAAGAGGGACTTCAATTGATGCGCGCAGCGGCAGATCAGTTCAAATTGAAGGTGGTGACGGAGGTGATGGAGAAGAGTCAGATCTCCCTCGTAGAGAAATATGCGGACATCCTACAAATCGGCGCGCGGAATATGCAGAACTTCACATTCCTGCGAGATCTCGGCAAGGCGTCGAAACCTGTCTTGCTCAAGCGCGGCCTCGCTGCGACGATCGAGGAGTGGCTGATGTCGGCGGAATACATCCTCTCCGGTGGCAACCAGCAGGTTATCCTGTGTGAGCGGGGTATTCGTACATTTGAAACCTCAACGCGCAACACCATGGATATCGGCGCCATCCCCGTTATCAAAAAGAAGAGTCATCTTCCGATCATCGCCGATCCGTCGCACGGGATCGGTATTCGTGACAAGGTTATCCCGATGGCGAGGGCGAGCGTTGCAGCCGGGGCGGACGGGATCATCGTCGAAGTACATAACGACCCCGATCACGCGAAATCGGATGGTGCTCAGTCCCTCTTCCCCGATCAGTTCTCCCAGATGATGAAAGAGGTGAAGATCATTGCCGAAGCGATCGGCAGATCGATTGCCTAAACGAGGAAAGGGGGAGGGGGTGCAAAAAGTACAATCGACGTGAGGTGCAAGTTGGAGATCTGAGGAATTCAGACGGTTGTCACAACACCAACGGTGGCGAGAAGGCATCTCGCCCTACATTTTGCGCAGCCTCTTTTGCTTTTATGAAGTCAAACGATCAACCCCCTTTTTCGAGAATTACCATCGTTGGTGTAGGACTTATTGGTGGCTCGCTCGGATTGGCCCTGAAGCGCAGGTATGGCTCGCAGGTATTCATCACGGGTTCGGACCGGCCCGGGGTGTTAGGGAGGGCAAAATCCCGTGGTGCGATCGACCGGGTCTCGGACTCGCTTCCTCGAGCAGTCAACAAGGCTGAACTCGTCATTCTCGCCGCTCCCCCCAAAGTCATTGTCGAATTGCTCCCGCGTATTGCGCGGCTTGTAACCTCTGATGTCATCGTGACCGACGTGGGAAGTGTCAAACGGGAGATCGTCGATGAAGCACGACGGGTCTTCCCTCGTAATAACTTCATCGGCGGACATCCGATGGCGGGTGTCGAAAACTCGGGCATCGAAGCGGCGCATCCTCTGTTGTTCGAGAATGCGGTCTACGTACTCACCCCCTTGCCGCGGACCCCGCAGGAAAAGCTCCAGAGACTTATCCGTTTGTTCTCAGATCTTGGGGCACGGGTTGTACTCCTCGACGCTCGCACGCATGATGCGGTAGCGAGTGCTGTCAGTCATTTGCCGCAGTTGGCCGCCGTGGCGTTGATGAACGTCGCGGGGCGACTCCATCCGACGTCTTCACAGCATCTCAGTTTGGCTGCGGGAGGATTCCGGGACCTGACGCGCATCGCCTCCAGCTCATTCGAGATCTGGCAGCATATTTTGCCGATGAACGCGGCGGAGATTCGCAGGTCACTCTCGCTGTTTGTAGAGGAGTTGCAGTCTTATGGTCGACAGCTCGAGCGTCGAGGCCTTGGATCGCTCCCGAAGAAGTTTGCGGAAGCGAGGGAACTTCGGAACCAGATTCCCAAATCGATGAAAGGATTCGTCGCTCCTCTTGCCGAACTCTATGTCTTTGTCGAAGACAAACCCGGCATGCTCGCCCGTCTGACGACGGCTCTTCACGAAGCGAAGATCAACATCAAGGATATCGAGTTGATGAAGATACGTGAAGGGACCGGCGGAACGTTTCGCGTTTCGTTCGAATCGGAAGAACTCGCCAACCAAGCAGAGGGGGTATTGAGGCGGGTTGGGTTTGAAGTGGAGAGGTAAACAGACGCGAAACATGTCGTGAATCAAGAGGAACTGGTTAGGCCTTCCCGTTTTTGAGACTCGAAGTCATCTTTCCCAATTCTGCACATTCATTTTTTCGGTCGAGGCAGATTTCTGTAGTTCTTGCTGCTCTTTCTGTCTTGTTCTGCTTCGTCGAGTGTAGCAAGGGGGTGAATCCCGATGATCTTCCGCGCCTTGAGCTGACGGCGGAGAATGTGATCTCCAAAGAAGTGTGGCTGCGGGTGAAGTTTGTGAACGTACGACAGCCGTGGGAGTTTGTGGTGGAGCGGGATGGGAAGCAGATAGCAGCAGGCAGGACGCAGAAGGCAGACACGTTGGTGATTGACACAACGGCAACACCGAAGAGACTTCACCGCTACAAGGTGATTCAGCTTGAAGGCGGTGTGAGGACGTTAGAGAGCGATGTGTTAGAGGTAGTGACACTGGACACCACGAGCCACGCGGTGCGATGGGAGGTGGACACGTTGGGTGTGAGGGGGACGATCTTCGACGTGTGGGCATTTGCTCGCGACAACATCTGGGCGGTGGGAGAGATCTACCTGAGAGATTCGACGGGGAAGGAGGATCCGGTGCTGTACAATATAGCCAAGTGGAATGGGCAGAAGTGGCAGAGCGAGAGAGTATTTTTGGCACCGACGTATAGTGTTTTTGCTTTTGCACCGAACGACATCTGGATCGGGTCAGGTACTCCTTATCACTGGAACGGGCAATCTTGGCGAGGATATGTGTATGCCGGGGAAGGCTTTTATTTGAAAAAAATCTGGGGTACGAGTTCATCGAATCTCTTTGCCGTGGGAAGTAACGGATCAATTATCAGATTTAATGGGTCATCGTGGCAAAGGATGGAGAGTGGGACGACGGTGAATTTGGAGGATGTGTGGGGGATAGACCAGAAGCACGTGTGGGCGACGGGGACGAATTCAGACCTAAGTAGAAGTGTTGTCTTGCAGTATAACGGCAGTAACTGGTCGGTTATTTATGATAGCTTTGGGCAACCGCGGGGCAGATCCTTAGGTTTTAGTTCTGTCTGGACAGATAACCCTTGGATGCTTTACTTGGCAGGTGTGGGTGGTTGGTGGTCTGCGAGCACAAATGAGTTTCTGTTACGGAAGTTGCAAACACCTGGAACGTATGCACCGTATCGCGTTCGGGCGACAGGGCAGAATGATATTTTTGTAACCGGCTCTGGAAGCGAAGCGTTGCATTACAATGGCGGGACGTGGAAGCTGGATGCTGATGTGAAAAGATTAGGCGGCGGATTTGCTCACTGGTATGGCATTTATGCAAAGAAAGATTTCATAGTTGTTGGAGGCGAATTCTTCACGGGTCTTTTCGGCGTGCCCGTTGTGTTAAGAGGATATCGATAATTAAGAACAGATGTTATGCAGAAGCTCGATTTATCCCTTCTCGCAGGTCTGTCCTTTGAACGACCGTGAGGTCGCGTCGGCAAACTGGCTAAAGAATCTTTTGCGCGGCGGCCTCCGAAATCGTTAGCGCTGTGTGCGGGCAGCCCTCTCCCGTGCGTTTTGATTTCGGCCACGTACACTCCTGACAATCAGTTGCAGTGCTCTCCGAGGCCGAAATCAACGGGCTGTGGGGAGGCTGCTCGTTCGCGTGCGTTACGATTTCGGAAAGCTTTCTTTGGTTACTTTCTTTGGCATCAAAGAAAGTAACATCCAGAAGGAACCCTGAAAACATCGAAAAAGGCTGTTTGCGTAACATCAGTTAAGAAATCTTATCTGAACAGATTTCTCTTGACTTTGACTCGTTTCATATGTAAGGTTCCATCGAGTTCCAAACGAGGGGGGCGTGCAACCTTTCTTGACAATGATCCTCAATCTGAAACTTGGTTAACCGCTAAGGTGCCAGGTGCAGGCTGAGGATTTTTTGTTCTGTTGAGTCGTCCGCAGAAATTGAAAGGAACATCGCTACAGCAACGAACGAAGCCACGTCAATGACCAAGCAAGTGACCTCACCTCTCATTCATAGCAGGAGAGTCTCAACGCCGATGGTAGTTCTTGCTGCTCTTTCTGTCTTGTTCTGCTTTGCTCAGTGTAGCAAGGGGGTGAATCCCGACGATCTTCCGCGCCTTGAGCTGACGGCGGAGAACCTTGTCTGAAGAAGCACACCGAACAATGAATCAGTTCACTTCTCTTATGGCAATGTTATTGTTGGCGTTCGTTGGTATGTTGACCACCTGTGCGGATTTGCCGCCCGGACCGGGCACGGAGAAGCCCGACACGACGAGCCATAACTTTACGTGGCAGACCTTTACTCTGGGTGATGGTAACAGCAGTGTGTTATACGATGTTGCGGTTATCAACGATACCCTCGCCTACGCTGTCGGAGCGATCTATCTCCAAGATTCGGCTGGTCAGTTCGATCCATTGCCTTACAACATAGCGAAGTGGAATGGTGCAAATTGGGATTTACAAAGGATAACGGTGCCGTACCGAGGTTATCTTATCACTCCACGTCTTAATGCAATCTTTGTGGTTTCGGCAAGCGATATCTGGCTCTCATCTGGAGTCCCTATACGTGGGGATGGTCAACAATGGAGACAGTACCACTTGTTCGATATGGGTGTGCTGACACAAAGCGACGGCAGTATCAATAAGATTTGGGCAGGTCAATGGGATGCATACTTTGTCGGCAACAAGGGGACGATTGTCCGTTATAATGGCAGCTGGCAGAAGCTTTCAAGCGGGACGAGGGTGACAATTAACGATGTGTGGGGCGTGCACAATTCGCTTACAGGTGAGCGCCTCGTTCTGTGTGCCGCATCAAACAAGTTCGATCCAGGTGAACGAAAAATCCTTCGCATCGGCCAGCAAAACAGTGTTGATACCATTGCGTGGTCACCTCAGCGAAGAATCCATTCCATTTGGTTTGACCGAAGTTCGGCTTTGTATACAGCCGGTGGAGGCGTGTTTGTTCGGAAGGAGAATCAGGATTGGAGTGAAATAACGGAGATTCCGTTGATCTTTACCAATCGCATTCGGGGTGTTGGGGAGAACGATGTTTTTGTTGTGGGCGATTTCGGTTTGGTGGCGCATTTCAACGGAGCGAGTTGGCATGTGTATGCAGATGCTCCCAGAGCGCTTTATCATTCGTTGAACTACAAAAGAGATTTGGTAATAGCCGTTGGGGAGCGAAATGCTCAAGCTGTGATACTGATGGGCAAACGGCAGAAAGGAGATTAGCGCGTCCAAAAGAAACGGGGCAGGATGTTTACGCCATCCCGCCCCTGTGTTGCGCAGAGGAGGGGTTACAATCATTCACATTTGAAGAAGCACACCGAACAATGAATCAGTTCACTTCTCTTATGGCAATGTTATTGTTGGCGTTCGTTGGTATGTTGATCAGCTGTGCGGATTTGCCGCCCGGACCGGGCACGGAGAAGCCCGATACGACGAGCCATAACTTTACGTGGCAGACCTTTACGCTTGGCGACGGCAATAGCAGTGTTCTATACGATGTGGCGATCATCAATGATACGTTGGCGTATGCGGTCGGGGAGATAAATGTACAAGCTTCAGACGGGAGTTGGAAGAATCCACCGTACAATCTTGCACGATGGGATGGAAGAACTTGGCGGTTGATGACTGTCTACTATATCTACCAAGAGCAACAGTTTTACTCACCAATTCGAGCGGTTTTCGCATATAGTGCCAACAACATCTGGTTTGGCATCGGTAATATGATTCATTGGGATGGACAAAACTTTAACTCTGTTCAACTCCCTCCCGGCGTTTGGGGGCCCTACCGTATTAACAAGATCTGGGGTTCAGACAATGCTTTGTACATCGTGGGTGACGGAGGATCGATTGCCCAGTACTCTAATGGCAGATGGCAGAAGCTTTCAAGCGGGACGAGTTTGCCGATACAAGATATCTGGGGTGATGTGGACACAAGATCCAGCAGGCTTGAGATCATCGCTGTTGCTTCCAACAAGTTCTTGAACGAAGGTAAGCGACTGTTGAAGATCGAAGGTCTCACTACCAAGATGGTACCCGATAGCGGTCTCTCCTGGAGTTTGAGTGGGGTCTGGTTTCAGACAAACCAGCAATACTATGTTGTGGGCGATGGTGTCTATCCTTCAACAAGCCTGGGAACAAGGTGGAGCCGCGATGAAGCGTTCCCCCCTCTCTATAAGAATGCGATACGAGGGAACAACAGAAACGATGTTGTCGTCGTGGGAGCTTTCGGTCTTGTGCTGCACTACAATGGTTCGACGTGGAAGAACTACACGGGAAAAGAATTACCCGAGATTAGCGGATCATATTATGGTGTGGCGATCAAGAACGATGTTGTGGTGTGTGTAGGTCAAAGGGGAGACAGAGCCATTGTGGTGATAGGCAAACGGCAGAAAGGAGATTAGCGCGTCCAAAAGAAACGGGGCAGGATGTTTGCGCCATCCCGCCCCTGTGTTGCGCAGAGGAGGGGTTACAATCATTCACATTTGAAGAAGCACACCGAACAATGAATCAGTTCACTTCTCTTATGGCAATGTTATTGTTGGTGTTCGTTGGTATGTTGATCAGCTGTGCGGATTTGCCGCCCGGACCGGGCACGGAGAAGCCCGACACGACGAGCCATAACTTTACCTGGCAGACCTTTACGCTTGGCGATGGTAATAGCAGCGTGCTGTATGATGTGGTGGTTATCAACGACACACTGGTGTATGCGGTTGGCGAAATCTACAAGTCAGATAGCTCGGGGAATTGGGATTCGATTCCGTATGGGTTAGCTGTTTGGAATGGGCGGCAGTGGGTTCTCAAGAAACTCTTTGCACAGTATCCAAACCGACAATCGCCATCCTTTATCAGGCCGCGTGGAATATTCGCGTTCTCTGAGAAGAGTATCTGGTTTGCCGATGCAGACGTTTTCTGGTGGGATGGGCTGTCCGAGCTGCTCATCGTGCATCAGGTGGTTAACACTGTTTTGTCACCTGGACAAAACATAGACAGGCTTTGGGGAAGCTCGAGTCAAAATCTTTACGGGGGGGGAGCACAAGGTGGTCTTGCTTATTTCGATGGACAACACTGGCAGAAGCTTTCAAGCGGGACGAGGGTGACAATTAACGATGTGTGGGGCGTGCACAATTCGCTTACAGGTGAGCGCCTCGTTCTGTGTGCCGCATCAAACAAGTTCGATCCAGGTGAACGAAAAATCCTTCGCATCGGCCAGCAAAACAGTGTTGATACCATTGCGTGGTCACCTCAGCGAAGAATCCATTCCATTTGGTTTGACCGAAGTTCGGCTTTGTATACAGCCGGTGGAGGCGTGTTTGTTCGGAAGGAGAATCAGGATTGGAGTGAAATAACGGAGATTCCGTTGATCTTTACCAATCGCATTCGGGGTGTTGGGGAGAACGATGTTTTTGTTGTGGGCGATTTCGGTTTGGTGGCGCATTTCAACGGAGCGAGTTGGCATGTGTATGCAGATGCTCCCAGAGCGCTTTATCATTCGTTGAACTACAAAAGAGATTTGGTAATAGCCGTTGGGGAGCGAAATGCTCAAGCTGTGATACTGATGGGCAAACGGCAGAAAGGAGGTTAGCGCGTCCAGAAGAAACGGGGCAGGATGTTTACGCCATCCCGCCCCTGTGTTGCGCAAAGAGGAAGGTCAAGGCTGGAAACCTTTGCATCATCTGCAAGCAGGTGATGTTCCCTACCCTTTGCTGTTTGAAGGTAACAAAGAAACGCTCTCAAAACCAATGGATACGAGGTGAACTATGCGAACAGGAAAAGCATGTTCGTGGATCGTTGCTATCGGGCTGTATTTCTCGGTTTGCAACAGCATCATGCCTCTCGTTGCTCAACCGGCCCAGGAACCCCGGTTGAGTGCCCGACAGCAAATCTGGGCAGCGGAGGCACAGAAGAAAAAGCTTTCAGTGGTTGAGGAGAAAATTGCGGCAGAAGTATTTCAGATTACCCGTTCATACGAAAACGCCGTTCAGGCAGGAAAGCCCTTAACAGAGGAACTTGCCCCTTACCGGATTCTACACCGGTTGTCTTTGGACCAGGATAACCGAATCTATGTTTCCATCCGCTTACAGATGGGTCAGCGACTCCAGTTACGGCAGGTTGAGTCTTTGGTCCGGGGAGTGAACGGCACGGTCGTTCAAACAACGGAGGAAGGACCCAACTATCCTTCCGAGTTGTATGCTTGGGTTCCCATCGCTCAATTGAGACAGATAGCGGCTCTTCCGTCTGTCGGATTTATCGGAATAATGTATCCACCGGTGACAAGAGCCGTGACGACAGCCGGCGATACGCAGTTGGTGGCAAAGGCGACGCGCGAAAGATTTTCCGTCACAGGAAGGAATATAAGGATCGGAGTCATCAGTGATGGGGTTCAGGCGCGCGATACCGTTCGAGCCGCAGGTGAGTTGCCGGCTATCAACGTTCTTCATGCCGGCGATCCCCATGGTGACGAAGGAACCGCCATGTTAGAGATCGTTCACGATCTTGCCCCCGATGCAGAATTGTACTTTGGTGGGCTCGGTGCAACCGACGGGCCAAATCACATGGCTGACCGGGTGAATGCTCTCTGGAATAGCGGATGCAAAGTCATCGTTGACGATATCGGCTTCCCGACAGAACCATTTTTCTCCGATCAATCAGCCCTGGGAGGCGCCATCCGCAACTTCATCGTCTACGGCAATACCTATGTGAGCTCCGCAGGAAACGATAGAAACTCTCTTTATAACGGAACAACCAATTTTGAGGGCGACTCGCTTCACCGTTTTCCAGCGTTTCAAGACAGCATCAATTTCACCATCTCTGGCAGAGACAGTGTCAGGATCATCTTTCAGTGGGCATCCGATTGGCAGTTTCCAGCTGGAGACTTTGATCTCTATGTGTACAACAGTGCGCGCCAAAGGGTTGGAACTGGCGGAACGAGCAGACAGAATGCGAATCAGCCACCATACGAAATTGTTAGCTTTTCGAAACAGACAACTTCAACCGAGACGTTTACGATCCGCATCAAATGGTATGGAGGAAGCCAGATGAATGGCATGGAATTCGCACTCTGGATTCCCCGCGGAACAATCAGCAATAGTGGGAATCGGCATATCTTTGGCCATTCCGCTTACCCCAACGTGATAAGCGTCGCGGCGTATCAGGCGGAGAATCAGAATGCAATTGCAAGCTACAGCTCGCGCGGCCCATCGACCATGTATGTGAGCCAACCGACCGGTCAGTGGACCACACAAAATACCCCAACCATCACTGCGACATCAAATGTCCAAACCTATGTCGGAAGCCGGGGATATTGGCACGCAAATCCATTTTCCGGAACCTCTGCTTCCGCACCGCATATTGCGGCTCTCGCAGCGTTGTACTATGAACGATACCCTCTGAGGACAAATCAGGATTTCTTCAACGATCTCACATCTACGGCGAGCACCATCGGCACTGGAAGCGGCGGAACGTGGAACAATCAATCGGGCTACGGAAAGGCAAATATTTATGAAGCCGTGATCAAGCCGATGCCGGTGTTGAACAACCCCACGGTTACATCGAATACGAGCTGGAATGACGTACGCGTAACCGGCACGGCACAAATCAATAATGGAGCTCAGGTAACGGTGGCTTCCGGATCGACGACGGTTCTCGATGCTTCGCTGATCATCAATTCCGGCAGGCTTGACGCGTTCGGCAAACTGATCATCAGAAAGAATCGCGTGGTCGATACCGACTTTATGTTTGAACAGGCCGACGGCCGGATGTTCTTTGAAGATCCCTATCGCAAAGTTCGCGTGAAGCAAACCGATGCGGCAGGAGCCCCGTTCGGTCAATTCGGCAAGCTCCGATCAGGTGCGTTCTCTCTTTTTGATGAACGAGATTTTTGGTGGGCCGTCGGTTCAAACCAGACGCTTCAGGCTTATCAGGATTTTAAGCCGGGAACGACCGAGAAGTATCACGACTGGAATTCGCTGGCTGATGTTTCAAATCATAGAAGCTTCGTGATTGAAGATGGCTTGACAGAATTGGCGGCACATTTCTCCACAACCGAGAACGCGATAACAATCAGAAACGAATTCATAGATGGTGGCAGCGGCAGTACGGTCGAGTTTAAGGACCCCTGGCTCATTGATGAGCAAGTAAATCTGGGAGCTCAGGTAGTTTACCGAAATCGTGGAATGAACGCGCCCTTCATTTCAAAAGCATCCCCGTTTGTACTCTCTGCTCCTGCCAATGCAAACTACAAAGGCGTATTCTTGAATGCCGGTGAGCCTAACTTTACTCGCCCACCTTACTACTCCGTCCGTGCCCCTTCTGAGCCATTACCCGGATTCCTGTGGCAGTTTTTGGGCTGGCAGGGAACGAATGCGGCGTTTCAATTTCCACTTTTTTATGAAACGCCTGTCGTCTTCACCGCTCCCAATGCTGTTGCTGGCGCCAGATTCAAAGCCCATATGGCAACTTCGACACCCCAGATTTATGGGAGCCAGCGAAAGCTTGTCCGCGGCAGCCAGGTGATGCCGCACGTTTTAGTTTATGAATCCGGCGGTGACATTTGGTATGCACGGTCTACAGACGGCGGCTCGACCTGGAGCGAAGATCATCAATACTATCCCAACATCATCAGCCGGCAGGAAATGGTGAGCAACGGGGCGGGCTCCTCTTCACATCCGAGCATTGAATCCATGCAATACTCGGTCGGCGGCGAGACCTCGTATCTAACCTACGTCGTCTGGGAAGAGAACCCTGTCAACGGCACGGGATATCGCATCTGGGCGAGAAAGCGCATAGAGACCGTTCAGGCCGGCGGAGCCAATGCGTGGGACGCGCCTATTCTTCTCTATGAGGATCTTACGGCGCGTCCGGAGAAGGCTTTACCTGTTGTCTCTCAGCGCATGGTTTTCTGGCAAGGGCCAAACGGCATCTTGTGGAAAAACATCAACTATCCACAGTACGGACCGAGCATGGTTCCGGGGACAGATGCAAATTCAAGACATCCCTCGGTCGAAGTTTTCGGGTCAGGTCCTGACGACGGAACAGCATATCTTGTTTGGGAGCAGAGCGGCACCGGTATTCGCTATCGGAGTGGTACAGTGAATTACAATGGAACGGCTGATTGGGGTGCGGTCCTCGTCGTTGTCGATAATACAGGGTCAGAGATCAATGCCAAACCTGTGGTTGTGCGCGACGCCTCGGGCAACGCTTGCATCGCCTGGGAATATCGAAACACTTCTACTTCCCAGGGAAACATCAAGTTTAGGTCGGTGAGCTCTGGAGGGAATCTCTCTGCATTAACAACGTTTTCGAACGCTTCCGGCCCCAGCCACTATCCGACGGCCCCTTCGATTTCCCATCACAGGGTGGCGGGCTTGGACGATGTGACTCTGGTCTGGTTTACACCGGCCGATGGAATCTTCCATGCGAGGCGTGATGGGGCTACTTGGCTTGGCCCCTATGTTCTTTCATCCACGGGCCAGTATGCCGGAGTTCAGATAAGCAAAAACGCTCAAGATAATCAGCTCATTGCTTTTCACAGTGCTCTTTCGGGCCCTCCGTTTGTGATTCAAACGCCGGTCGTTCGAGTGCCGCTTCCTGGTGTCCCTTTCCTTTCTTCGCCGGCCAACGGTGCCTCGGGCGTTTCTACCTCGTTGACCCTCAGCTGGAGCGCGGCGAGCGATGCTACAAGCTACACGGTGCAGGTTGCAGCTGAACCTTCCTTCAATACACTCGTCGCCAATCAAGATGGGATTATTGGAACCTCGCATACCGTGCACGGCCTCAACCTTGGAACCACCTACTACTGGCGCGTCAATGCGACGAATGCCGGTGGAACGAGCGAGTGGTCGAGCACCTGGTCCTTCACAACGGAAGTCCGCTCCTTCACCCTCACCCTCACCAGCCCGTGCGGCT
>JBGFRO010000024.1:0-34907 GCA_041695085.1 Bacteroidota bacterium
ATGCACCATCCCCCGCTCACGCGGCGTGGGAAGCATCAGCTACACCATCCCCTCGGCTCCAGCAGGAAGATATGAGATTCATCTGAACCTCACCGGACTCGCTCAGCCGACACAGGCAACGATAAGAGTGTTTTTGGATGATCTCCTTGTTGCGGAGCGAACGGCAACACACCAAGCGGGTCCACTCGGAGACCCACCTCCCCTTTCCTATCAGCCGCCGTATTCCTCTCGGTTTGAATTCAGGCTTGGGAAAAGTGCCTTTTTAGTGGTAACCGATGCAAGTTTACAGCATGGTGGGAGATATGAGATCAACGGTGATTGGACGCATAGAAGCCATTTCTATCATCGTATAGGGCTCGATGTGGATTTAAGAAGTAGGGATATTTTAGATGATCAATTTGAAGACGAAAATGCAAATGGCTTTTTTGACTCCGGAGAAAAACTAACCGTAGACCATAACAAGAACGGAAAACTGGATCTTCATCGGACAAAGCTAGTGGAGATTCTCAAGGGATGGGTACCGCGCCCACGTTTTGAACCAACAAAAAAAGATAAACAAGGTAGAATCATTACTGTTGAACATTATCATTTATACTTTTGGAATTAGTGAACTATGAAAAACCTAATCATAATAGTCAGCTTGGCGATCTTTCCTTTAACCGCGCAAATCAAACCTGATACCTTATTCTTTGATCCAACTACTGGGAATTATGTAATAAAGTACGTTGGAGACGAGGACACTCTTGTCACAGTTATATTCGAGCCTGCCACTAAGATCAATCCGTTGGTGGATGCTGAAGTGAGTCTCTCGGGCCAGGGCGATACGTTAATTTACCACTATAAGGTAACCAACCAAAAAAATGGCAAGCAAAGGTTGCAGTACTTTGAATTAGAATACAGTGCTGATTTCGTAGATGTAACACAAAACAGATGGACGGGTAGGAAAATAAAGAGACCGGTACTGGAAGGAAATAGAATAAGCAATGTTGAAACCAACCGTTACTTCTGGGCAGGTGGGATTGGTATTGGTCTTGGTATCGTAGCTGAAGGCTTTCGAATAAAAAGCGTAGGACTTCCAGCGATTGTTAATGCTTACTTCCAAGGGAATGTTCCGATGACGCCCTTCCCGGATGGCGGTCCACCCCCTGAACTTGACCGGCAAATTGCAAAGTTAGAGATTTTCCCTGCAAACCGAGTAATACGAAAGACAGTTGCTCCTGTCTTACCGCCAGAGCCCTTCATCCCCCTCGCCTTCCTCGACACCCTTCTCTCCTACACCCGCCAATCGGCAGCATTAGGCTGGCTTGCTCCGCCAGGACAAGGGAGAGACCGAGATGAGGATAGCGATGAGGACGAGAAGCCAGAACATGGACTTGTGCGCAACATCGAACAACGGCTCAACAAGGCCAAACGGGAACTGCAGAGACAAGACTCCGTGAAGGCGAGAAGAGAGCTTGAGAAGCTCGTCAAGAAAGTGGAACGGGTCTGGAAACGGAGTCAGGACGAAGAGAAGCGTGGTAGGAATCAGCGCATGACCAGCGAAGCCTATGCGCTGCTAAAATATAACACGGAGTATTTGATTGATCGCCTGCCGAAGAAGAAAGGAGAAAAAGACGATGATGACAAAGAGGATCGTTAGAATCAGCATGCTGCAAGTGGTGTGTATGTGGCTCAACTCGTTGCGACAACCGTTGACGGCGCACATTGGACGATGCGTCGGGCAATGGTGCACATAAAGTAAAACCCATCATCTACTGGTCAGACGCTCAACGGAGGCAGAGTTGAAAAGTGTTGTCTTGGAATGAGAAGCAAATCTCATTCGAATACATACCGGCCTTCCACGCTTCATCTAATCCCTCAAACAATCGGGCTAATTCTTCACAGGATGGGAAGAGTTAGCCCACCCGCCTTGTGACCGAGCCCTCATTTTCTGAACCATTTCAAAACTATTTTGGGCACAATTCTTGCCCTCCTAACGACGGATAAATCCGTCTCAACAATTCCCGGCACATGGGATCGCAATCTCTTCTCACACTTGGCGGTCTGACACTTGTCGCGTTCCTCACGCTCGCGGCCAATCGGGCTATTCTTGGCACCTATTCCAATATGCTCGAAACGCAAGCAATGATTGCATCCATTGCCGAGGCGGAAAACTTGCTGGAGGAAGTCCAGGCAAGAACGTTCGATCAGGCCGTCGCAAAGAAAGTGAAAGAGTCGGCAGCAACGAAAGGAAAATCGTCGAAGGGACTTCCACCGGGCATCGCGATGAAGCCGAGTGATTTCACTCCCCCCGGCTTGCTTGGACGCGATCCAAATGAAGTCTATCCCTTCTTTGATGACATCGACGATTTCAACGGATTCACAAAGCGATCGTGGAATCCTCTGTTCAAAGATTCTTTGGATATTTTCGTTCGGGTCGAATATGTCAATCCGAAGAAAACGGGTGAGAGAGCTTTGACACAGACCGGCGCAAAGAGAGTCGAGGTGTCCGTCTTCACCGAAGGCATGCAGGATACACTAAAAGTCTCCCGCGTCTTCTATCAGTAAGCGAAGAACAGATGAATACGTCGCTCGATAACATCAGCTCGATGATCATTGGCGGACTGATTGTGTTGACAGTCCTGACACTGAATGCCAACATCACTACCTCCGCTTTTGAGCGGACCCGCGACCTTGTTTCCCAAGAAGCAGCGGTCAACTTGACGAAATTGCTTGAGCACGACCTGTACAAACTTGGCTATCGCACATCCGGAGTTCCTCTGCTGCGGGCTGAATCGCTTGCCGTGAAATTTGCTGCGGACCTCGCGGACGATGGGACACCCGATACGATACTGTACCGGGTCGGCACGGCGGATATTCTTGCCGGTACGACAAATCCGAGAGACATTCCGCTCTATCGTTCGATCAACAGAGGCGATTCGATCAACGTGGCCCCCGGATTGGTTCGATTCTTTTTCTCGTACATCGACACGAGCGGCAACGTGATGCGGTACGATTCCCTGAAGAGCGAGGCCTATCGCCAGGTCGTCCGTCTGATTACCGTTCGGTTTACCGTGGAACCGAGCGACCCGCTTGATTCCCTCTTCATTCCCGTCACCGTGACCAAAACGGTGCGGCCAAAAAATTTGGGTGAGTGGTAAATGGGGAAAGGATCACTCATAATCGTGCTGGGCGCGTCGATGGTGCTGAGTGTCATGAACCTGCAGCTGAATAAGAGTTCGGAACGGGCGGTGGAGAATATGGTGGGATACTATAACAGTTCCATTGCGCGCGACATTGCGAATCAATCCGCCTCTTACCTGCTTAGCCAGCTAGCCGATAGCGCTTCGTGGCGCGTCACATCGCCCACCTCCATCCCAAACGATCTCTTTTCCGATATCGGTTCCTACACGGCTACATATATCATTAAAGACACGGTGATACGGATAAACGGCGTCGAGCGGAACGCCATCAAGCTCGCCGTCACAGCTGTGTACGGAAAGGAATCTCACTCGGTTGTGGTGTACGCAGACAGAAACTTCGGCTATGTGCCTCCCGTTGTGCGGGGTGCCTTTACAGTGGTTGGCCCGTTGGACAACACGATCAGCGATATGCAGATTGATGGTCGCGATCATGATTGGAATTGGAAGTACCTCCCCGGCTCTGGTGTTTTTGGTGTCTCGTCGGGGACTTCTTTTTCGAATAGCAAAAATGCACGTATCGGCGGAACGGACGCAAACGGCGTCGATTATCCTCTCAACTTTCCAGAGCATCCGAACGTGGTTGAGCAAAATTATAAGTGGGGAGGAAACTTTCCTGACTCGCCCGATAAGGCGCTCGGCTATCCGGAAGGAACATTGAAGTCCATTGCCCAGAGCGGGAAGGAGGGGAGTCAATATGTCACCAATCCAAAGGATCTTCGTTACCCGTTACGGGGTGTTACGTACGTTGAACTTGCACCGGGCGTGACATGGAAATCCGCCAACCTTGGAGAGTCGCCGGAAGGAATTCTCGTGGTTCACAACTCAAGCCTCAATGCCAAAGTGGATAACATTCACACGAAGAAATCGGCCTTCAAAGGTATTATTCTGGCGGACTACATGTTCCACTTGCATTTGGATGTATTGGGGGCCGTGGTGTTGCTTTCTCCGAAACTTGAGACAAAAAAAGAATGCAAAGGAAATGAGGATCACAAAGTGTTTTACAGTAGCGAAGCCATTAAGCGTGCAACGAAAGTGGTGGCAAGCCAAGGAAGCGGGTGGAGGGGACGGGTGCCGATTTTCGGATGGAGAGAGTGAGATTAGGGGACCCTCTCATCATCAACAGGAGGAACGATCCATGAAACCAAAAGCACAATGCACATCATGCGGAAGGATACAGTCAGAAGCGGATGAATGGCTTGAACGAAGGCTGGTACACTCGAAGGGGGGGACGCAGGGTATGCGAGAGTGTCTCTGTCCCACATGTGCAGGGAAAATGTATGCGGAGAGCATGCGGACATTATCCCGACCGCCGGGGGTGTACAATCTTGGAGATTTGGTACGGTTTCTCGGGACTTTCGAAATGCCGAAGTCACGGAAGTAATGCACAAGTTCCCATGCATCACAATTCATTCTCGACATCATACCTCCAATCGTTATATTGCGGGGGCGCATGAAGTGGTGGCATCTATGAGACGTCTGATAGGCACATATCTTCTCGTGGTGGTGTGTTCTCTGGATCTGTCTGCCAAGAGCGATACGCCGCTTAAAACGGTACAGGGATTCAAGGCAGCCTTAGATAACAACGACCTCGGCACGCTGTGCCAGTATATGGCGGAGGACGACGGGTCGGGTCCGCTCAAACGCATCCACTATGAGCAGATGCAGCGATCCATTGAGGGACTTGTTTCCCTCTGGCGCGGTGTGCCCTTCAGCTATCCGCATGAACCCGTGTATAATAAGACGCGGACCGAGGCGACCATCAAAGTCGAAGTTCCCATGCTTTCGCAAGAGATCAAGTTCACGCTCCTGAAATTCGGCAACGCATGGTACATTTTCGATGTGGAGATCTACTTCAAGAAGTAGCGTTGCGTGATCAAGGACGGTTGTATGCGGTCAACGATTTCTCTTCGCGCGTTCCTTTCTTGTTTCAACTTGCCCTTCAACCGATTAGACGTTACATTCTTTGCGTTCTATCCCTTCATTCACTCACCTCATGCTGACACAATCAGAAGCGGCTCAACACACACTCCGGTTCGATCGCGGTTTGCTCTCTGACCAAACGCTGCTCGATCTCTACGACGGCATTCTGCTCCCGCGGCTCATCGAAGAGAAGATGCTTCTCCTCATCCGACAGGGGAAGCTCTCCAAGTGGTTCTCCGGTTACGGACAGGAGGCGGTCGCCGTGGGCTGCACCATAGGTCTTCAACCGACCGATTACATTCTGCCTCTTCACCGCAACCTCGGTGTTTTCACTTCGCGTGGAGTTCCTCTCCGCAAGCTCTTCGCTCAATGGCAAGGAAAACGCTCCGGCTTTACGAAAGGGCGTGATCGCTCCTTCCACTTCGGTACACCGGAATATCGCATCATCGGCATGATCTCGCATCTTGGGGCGATGCTTGGTGTTGCAGATGGCATTGCTTTGGCGAGCAATTTGGACCGGAAGGAGGAGATCGCACTGGTTTTTTCCGGCGACGGAGGAACCAGCGAGGGGGATTTCCATGAAGCGGTCAATGTTGCCGCGGTCTGGGATCTTCCTGTCATTTTCCTCATCGAAAACAATGGTTATGGTCTTTCAACCCCTTCCAACGAACAATTTCGCTGCAAGCAGTTTATCGACAAGGCAATCGGATACGGCATCGAGGGAATACAGGTCGATGGGAACAACATTCTCGAAGTGTATCAAGCAACACAGCGTATCGCGGAGAACATGAGGTCCAACCGCAAACCGGTTCTTCTGGAGGCGATGACATTCCGCATGAGAGGACACGAAGAAGCATCCGGTATCAAATACGTTCCGAAAGAACTCATTGAGCAATGGCAAAAGAAAGATCCGGTTGAAAATTATCAGCGCTATCTCCTCGACATCGGTCTCCTGACGGAGGAAATGGTGGCGGAGCGGCGGGCAAAGTTCCAGGCTGTCATCGACGAGGAGTGGGAGATCGCTCTTGCCGAACCAGATATCACTCCTTCGATAGAAGAGGAATTGATCGATGTTTATGCACCATCCTCGGTCGCGTTGGTGGAGCCGAATCTGGATCGACAATCTCCCAAGCGATTTGTCGACGCGATCCGGGAAGGATTGTACCAGGCTATGGAGCGCGATCCGAAGCTCATCCTGATGGGGCAAGACATTGCGGAATATGGCGGCGTCTTTAAAGTGACCGAGGGATTTCTTCAGAAGTTCGGCAAAGAACGGGTTCGCAATACGCCATTATGCGAATCGGCGATTGTGGCAACGGGGCTTGGACTTTCCATCTGCGATCGGGCATCGATGGTGGAGATGCAGTTTGCCGACTTTGTAACGTGCGGTTTCAATCAAATCGTCAATAACCTTGCCAAGACGCATTACCGATGGGGGCAGGCGGTGAACGTCACTGTTCGAATGCCGACTGGCGCGGGTGTCGGAGCCGGACCGTTTCATTCACAGAGTACCGAAGCGTGGTTTACACACGTGCCCGGCTTGCGTGTGGTGTACCCCTCAACACCGTTTGACGCAAAAGGTCTTCTCTGCGCGTCCCTTCTTGAGCCGAATCCCGTTCTTTTCTTTGAACATAAGTTTTTGTACCGAAGTCTTGAAGAGCCGGTGCCGGATGACTATTATACGCTTCCACTCGGACAAGCAGGTGTCGTCCGCGAGGGATCCGACATGACGGTGGTAACGTACGGTCTCGGTGTGCACTGGATCAAAGAACTTGCTGCAGTGTTTTCCGATCTTAGCATCGAGATCATCGACCTCCGAACGCTCCTGCCGTGGGATAAGGAGACGGTTTTCGTCTCGGTGGAGAAAACCGGCAAGTGTCTCGTTCTCCACGAGGATACGACGGTGGGAGGATTCGGAGCGGAGATTGCTTCCACCATTACGGAGGAACGGTTTCAGTTCCTCGACGCGCCGGTGATGCGGCTTGGCTCGCTCGAAACTCCGGTCCCCTTCAATCCAAATCTGGAGCGACAATTTCTTGCGCAAAGCAGGCTTGCCGAGAAGCTCAACGAGCTGCGTCGCTACTAACCTGACGGGATACGCATGACCATCTCTGAGCTTCCCACTCCTGCGTTGTTGATCGACCAGGAAATCCTTGAACGCAACCTCACCCGCATGCAGGAACGCGCGAATGATTTCGGTGTGAACTTGCGTCCGCACATTAAAACCCACAAGTGCATCGAGATTGCGAATCATCAAATGGAGCTTGGTGCGCGCGGCATCACCGTTTCTACGTTCTATGAAGCCGAACAGTTCGCGCACCACGGCTTTAACGATATCACGTGGGCATTTCCCCTTCCTCCGGTCTATGCTGCTCGCGTCGCAGAGCTGAACCAGCGCACAACCCTGCGCGTGGTGGTCGATAGCCTCGAGGCAAAAGGGCATCTTGAAAAAGCAGCGCGGACAGATGGTGACCGACTGCACGTATGGTTGAAAGTGGATTGCGGATATCACCGCGCCGGTGTCGATCCGCGCTCCTCGCTTGCCGAGGATTTGGTGCGCGAGCTCAATCAATCAACCTTCCTGATCTTCGACGGCATCCTGTCACACTCCGGTCATGCCTACGCCGCGAGTTCACGCGAGGAAATCAAGCGGGTGGCGGAAGAAGAGCGATCGGTCATGGTGGAGTTTGCCGAGAGAATGAGAGGTAAAGGGTATGAAGTTCCTTACATCAGTATCGGCTCCACACCCGCTATGGCTGTAACCGAGAATCTTGACGGGATCAGCGAGATTCGCCCCGGCAACTATGTGTTTTATGATTACACGCAAGCGATGATTGGCAGCTGCACGGTTGCAGACTGTGCGTTGACCGTGCTGGCATCCGTCATTTCACACCAACCGGGTGCCTCCCACTTCATTACGGATGCAGGCGCGCTGGCACTCTCAAAAGATATGGGTCCCACCCATCTCCGGAACGATATGGACATGGGAATCATCTATGAAGATTACGCACGCAAACGGCTCGCCGCCCACATTCACGTGCGAACGCTTTCACAAGAACATGGCAAAGTGGTGTGTTCTGATCCTTCCGTGATCGAGGACCGCTTCAAGGTAGGGGATCTCGTGCGTATCCTCGAGCACCACTCCTGTCTTACCGCCGCGAACTTTGATTACTACTATGTGGTGAAAGAGGACGAGGTGCTGGATAAGTGGAAGATCTTGCGGGGAAGAATGTGAAGGAGGAAGTACGGAAGTAGAAAGTATGTGAGGAGAAAGACGCGAGAGAGGAGTTGGCAGAGGACAGATTGCAGATCGCAGACATGAAGAGCGGGAAAGTATTGAAGTAGGAAGTAGGAAGACGCGAGAAGGCAGTTGGCAGTTAGCAGACATCTGCAACCTGCCAAACCCACGGAGCTTTTCTTTACCAGCCGTGGGATTCTATCCCACGGCGGGGGCTGACGGTCTTAACTCGCGGTGATGCTCGCCGCATGCTTTCGCTTCAGAATGGAAAGAGTGAGAAGCTTGACGGCAATCGACAGATGCCGGACGGATACCCCATAGGAATAACCCCTTCCCATCATTTCTTGACTTAGAAAGGAAGCCGTACGTGAACCGACGAATGCTTTTCTTTTTTCTTCTCTCTTCCCTTCCTCTCTTTGCACAACAACCGTACGATCTCCTCATCAAGAACGGACGCATCCTCGATGGGAGCGGCAATCCGTGGTATGATGCCGATGTTGCCATCGCCGGTGGAAAGATAGCGGCTCTCGGAAAAATTGATGAGGCGAAGGCCAAGCGAGTCCTCGATGCCTCGGGTCATTTCGTTGCCCCCGGTTTTATCGACGTTCACACACACGCCGAGGGGGGAATTCGCCGCATCCCAACGGCGGATAATTTTCTTTTGGACGGAGTCACCTCGATCATCACCGGAAATTGCGGCGGGTCGGTAACGGACCTTCCCGTTTTCTTTGAAGAACTCCGCGGTAAGGGAATCTCCATCAATGTGGCGACACTCATCGGTCATAATAGCGTTCGTGAAGCTGTGATGGGTCGGGCGCAGCGCGATCCGACCCCCGAGGAACAGCAGGCAATGGAGCAACTCATCGAGAAAGGAATGCGGGAGGGGGCGGTCGGCTTTTCGACGGGCCTCATCTATATTCCGGGCACGTATTCCAAAACATCCGAGGTGGAAGCACTGGCACGCGTGGCATCGAGATACGGCGGTATCTATGCGTCCCATATTCGTGATGAGGGTTTGAAGGTGGTCGATGCAATCCAAGAAGCACTTCACATCGGTCGTACGGCACTGATGCCGGTCGAGATCTCGCACTTCAAAATCTCTGCGAAGAAACTCTGGGGACAAAGCAATATAACGATTGCGATGATCGACAAGGCGCGCAAAGAGGGGATTGATGTCAACGTTGATCAGTATCCCTACGCCGCATCGAGTACACACCTTGGTATCCTTGTCCCCTCTTGGGCGTTGGCGGATAGCTTCGAAGCAGTGAAGATGCGGTTGCAGGATCCGAAGATGCGAAGGAAGATTGCGGCCGAAACGAAGCAGGCGATTCTCAAGAAAGGGTTTAAGCGTCTTGATTATGCGTACGTGGCACGGTGCAGCTGGGATTCTACGCTCAACGGCAAGAACATCTCGCAGATCAACAAATTGTGGAAACGGCGGGGGACGCTCGATCACGAGATCCAAACGGTGCTCGATATGTTGGAACGCGGCGGCGCAGGGATGGTATATCATTCGATGAGCGAGAAAGACGTTGAACGAATCATGAAATATCCTTACACGATGATCGCTTCCGATGCCGGTGTGATCGAGTTCGGATCGGGCGTTCCGCATCCCCGCGGGTATGGTACCAATGCTCGCGTGCTGGGAGAATATGTGCGGAAGAGAAAGGTCCTCACGTGGGAAGATGCCATTCGCAAGATGACGTCGCTCCCCGCGCAGCGCTTTCGGCTGACCGATCGTGGATTGCTTCGACCGGGCTTGTGGGCAGATGTCGTCGTCTTCGATCCGGAGAAGGTGAAGGATCGCGCCACATTTGTCCAACCGCATGCTTACTCAGAAGGCTTTAAGTATGTTCTGGTGAACGGGGAAGTGACGGTTGAGGAAGGAACACACACTGGAGCAAGGGCCGGCCGCATCCTGCTCGGTCCGGCTGTACTGCGAGAAAACCAAGCCTTGTCGAAATAGCAAACAGCATTGCATCGTAAGAAGGTCTCGTTCCCAGAAAACATGTCAGGTATAAATTCCCTCGGCAACTCCATCGTCTTCATCACAGGCGCGAGCAGCGGGATCGGTCGGGCATGTGCCCGTTCGTTCGCGCGGGAAGGAGCGCGCTTGCTTCTTGCTGCCCGACGGATTGAACGGTTACAAGATCTTGCAGAAGAACTCAAACACGAGCAACGTTCGGATGTGTACGCCTTTCAACTCGATGTACGCGACCGTTCCGCAGTGGAGCGATCGCTCCGTTCATTGCCCAAGGAATGGGAAGATATTGATGTTCTCGTGAATAACGCCGGACTAAGCCGCGGCCTCGATAGGTTGCATGAAGGTTCGGTGGAAGATTGGGAAGAAATGATCGACACCAACGTTAAGGGATTGTTGTACGTCAGCCGCAGCGTCATTCCGGGCATGGTGGCAAGGATGACGGGAACGATCATCAACATCGGATCCATTGCAGGGCATGAAGTCTATCCCCGAGGGAATGTCTACTGCGCAACCAAGCACGCCGTGGATGCGCTGACAAAGGGTTTAAGAATGGATTTGGTGGACACGCCGATCCGCGTCTGCACCGTCGATCCCGGTCTGGTGGAGACGGAGTTCAGTGTGGTGCGCTTTCGGGGAGATGAAGCGCGTGCGAAGACAGTGTATCAGAACTTTCAACCTCTTACTCCAGAAGATGTTGCAGAAACGGTGGTCTTCTGTGCGACACGCCCTCCACACGTACAAATAGCGGAGGTCATCATACTGCCAACAGCACAGGCGTCGACGACATTGGTGCATCGCACCCAATAACCCTCCGAAGGTTTTCCGCGCATGCGATATGCCATCGGAACGTTCGCCGGAGAAACAAGGGAAACTTTCCGAACGCGTTGGGCAAGCAGAGCGACCGTTCGGAAGGTCGCGCACCTTTTTCATCATTCAAGGAGCCCTTCGTCATGCAGAGCAAACGACTCTTTTTATTCCTCCTCTTTTCTTTTTCGCTCCTCAGCGCTCAGGACACGATCCGGTGGGTGCAAACTACTCCGGGCTCGCAGGCCTTCAAAGTTCGCGAGCCCGTTCTGCGCGTGAAGCCGGGAACGGTGATCATCACGAAGACATTGATGGGTCCTTACTACACGGAAGAAGGAGGTGCGTGGCCGGGAGAGGTGGGTCCCATCTATGTTGAGGGAGCGACGCCAAAAGATCAACTCGTCGTCCGGATTCTCAAACTCACTCCCAATCACCATCTCGCTCCCGCGCGCGTCAACCCAAACTTCGGTGGACTCCAAACCGACTCGCGTCTGCGGTTGCTGAATCCACCCATTCCGGACATTCGGTTTTTGTGGAGACTCGACCGGCAGCGAAACGTCGGTACACTTGACCTTCCCAAAAGTCGGCTCAGCAAAATCGAAGTCCCGCTTGCTCCGATGCTCGGTCGGGTTGCGGTCGCCCCGCGTCATGAAGAGGCCTTCGGAGGCCTCTGGCCGGGAGATTTCGGAGGGAACATGGACGCTCCGGAGATTCGGGAAGGAGCAATGGTGTATCTTCCCATCTTTCACGAGGGAGCGTACCTCTACTTTGGAGATGCCCATGCCCTGCAGGGACATGGAGAGATTGCGGGGACGGGACTCGAAACCACTGTCGATGTCGTGCTCCAAGTCGATCTGGTCCAAAACAAACACATCCGCTGGCCGCGGATCGAAGACCATGAATTCATCATGGTTGCGGGGAGCGCGCGGCCTTTGATCGATGCGTTCCGCCTTGCTCACGTTGAGCTCATTGAATGGCTGGAACAAGACTATGGCTTTGATCGGTGGGAAGCGTATCAAGTGCTGTCGCAAGTCGGCAGCAGCACGGTAGCAAACATCGTCGATCCACAATATACCGTGGTTGCTAAATTCCCAAAGAAGTATTTACCGAAGTGAACCATCGGCCTGACGTGAACGGCTGCGGGCCGAACAGATGATAGAACGGAGAGGGAAACAGGGACGAACGTATCGACCAGCCGGTTCAATGTCTTCAGCGGTCGCTGTTCCACGATCGGCAGGAAGGAACGAAGCGGCGTTTCTAATTGAGGGAGGTGGTTCCTAAGAGGTAAATGGGGCTGGTGGGTTGAGGAGAGCCTCCTTTGGGCTCAAGCGTTACCGCGAAAGCTTCGAAATCTTTTTTCGATTCCACGTTCAGATTCATGATCTTGAAATAGCTTTCCTTTTCCTGTTCACTCCGTACAGCAAACAAGCCGGCAGGAATCTTCTCGCCTTTGCGGATCACCCAAAGCTGATACTCCTTGTCCTCCGGTACCGTCGGTAGTTGGGCAACCTGGAAAATAGCGGTCTTCTTCACCGGATCCCAAATGATCTTGCCGTAACCGGAGGGACTTGGCTCCAACCCGTTCATCAACACCATTTCGATGCGTTGCGATTGGAGAATTTTCAGCATCTCGTCGCGCTGAGCCAGTTCGGTTTGGAGCGCGACGATCTTCTGCTCTTGCGTGTCGAGGGTTGTGATGAGGTCGTTGGTGTAGATGCCGAGCGCGACGATGATCAGAAGGGCAACACCGGCAATGGCGTATCCGAACCACGGCCGTTGGGTTGTAACAACCGGTCCGGTTGCCATGGTGACGGGGGCTTCTTTTTTCAAAGCTCGACGAGGTTGCTCCTGCGCCGGTCCGGGAGTACGTTTGGCGGAAGCGATCCGCGCGAGAAGCTGCTCCTTCACTCTCTGGTCAGGTCGTTCTTGTTTCAGCGTAAGGGGAAAGAGTCCCAGCGCCTCGTTCAGTCGGGCAAGTTCGGCCTTGCACACCTTACAGCCGCTGGCGAGATGAGCTTCGAACTGCTTTCGGTTTCCCGGATTCAACCGGCCGAACGCGTACGGGATGCAAAGATCGAGATACTTATGTCGCTCTTCCTGTTTCGTTGTCATACCTCATCCTTCCCCACCACTTGCCGAAGTTTCTGGATGCCTTTGCGCATTTTCGTCTTGACCGTGCCAAGAGGCATCTTCAGCATTTTGGCGATTTCAGATTGGCTGTACCCTTCGTAGTAACTCAACTCGAGAATCTTCACCTCGAGCCGGGAAAGGGTTTTCAGCGCCGCCCGGACGCTCTCCGCATACCCCTTCATCACAACGATGTCATGCGGATCGGAGTCGGTCGCGGTATGCAGTACCGAGTGTGACTCTTCCAATCCCGTCTCTCTAGATTTCTTTTTGTGTCCTTTGGACCGCAGTTGATCGATAGCACGGTTACGGCACATGGCGATGATCCAAGAGTAGACCGAGCCGCGATCGGGGGTGTAGATGGAAGCTTTCTCCCAGACCTGGAGGAATACCTCCTGGAGAATCTCTTCCGCCTCTTCACCCGTTGCAACGATGCGAAGCGCCAGCGGGTACAATACCGGCGCGTAGCGATCATACAAAAGCGCGAGTGCCTGTTGATCCTGCCGCTGAATGCGCTTCAACAGATCCGCATCCTGCTTATTCTGTTCTGTTCGCTGCACGAGGAGGGCCAGCAGCCACATAGGTTATCTGTTTAAACTATACGAAAAGAGAAGGGGGACGGTTTGGAGTTGTACAACAAGCATTAGTCGGAACTCGCTGAATCTACTGAGAAGCCGTAGGAAAAGCAACGTCCCCATCAAAAAGAGCTAATGAACCATCATCTCTTCACCAAGCTTGAGAGAATGATGATGCTGTTGTGGAGTGAGCATTCGCTGCGATCAAGACGAAAAAGGAAGAGCAGGATCGACAAACAACAGTTTCTCACGTTCAATGGTTACAGTCCCCGCCGGAGCTCCTTTTGGTTTGCGGACGTACTTACGCAAGGTCACAGCGACAGGGACGTTGCGTGCGTTTTTCATCTTGCTGTAGTACGCGGCAATCGCCGCGGCTTGTTCAATCGCACGCTTACTCGGCTCTCCTTTTCCCGTCCCAGCGCGCAACACCACGTGCGATCCGCTCGATCCGCGAGCGTGGAACCAAAGATCGTTCGGTTTCGCATAGGTCATGGTCAACAGATCGTTGTTCTCACTGCTCTTGCCGGCCCAGACGATGAACCCTCCTTCAACGGTAAACTCTCTGAACGGCGGGACGTCCGCCGCAGTTTTTGGAGTTTGCAATGCTTTCCAACCGATGCGAACTAATTCTTCTGCATGCGCGGCAATGAACTCCGCGTGGTGCTCCGTCGTTCGCAGACCCGAAGCGGACTCGAGCAGTCGTCTCATCAACTGCCAGCGTTCTTCTATCTCCTCTCGCTTTTCTGATTTCTCCCTCATACTGGCCCGGGCCTTCTTTGCTTTTTCGAAGTACCGCTCCGCGTTGCGCGCGGGTGTCAAATGCGGCTCCAGCGCAATGGTCACCTGCCCTCGTTGAGGATCGAAGATGTTTTCAAGCTGCACGTGTTTCATACCCTTCTGAATGACACCGAGGTTCGTCATCAGCAATTTTCCATACGACTCGTACTTTACCGCACGTTCCAACGAAGTGGCCTCTTCCGCCATCTTCTCAAGTGTCCGCTCGGCTTTTTCGATACCTCGTCGAAGGAACTGAAGGAGCGATTCCGTTTGCTGAAAGAATGTGCGTTGTTTGTGTATGGTGCCAAGAAAAATCCGGATCGCCTCGTGAATGGAGGAGAACGATTGGAGTCGATATCCTTGCATGAGTTGGAGCGGAATGGGAGAAAACAAAATGGGTGTCTCCTCCTCATAATAAATTCGTGGAGTCGGAGGCTTCTCCAGTTCACTCAGAAGATGTGCGCTCATTTCGAAAACGCGGCGAATGTCTTTGTCCGTCAGCTCAGCAACCATCTGTTGTTCCGAGAGGCCGGAACGGAAACACAGCTCGCGCACCAGAGGAGTCCCAAAGAGCGGATAGACCTGCTTCAATGCTGCGGGCAAGAGCAGGTTCCCGATGCCTCGAAGTTGGGATCGAACTTCCTCAGCATCCCGCGGAAAACGAGGTGTATGCTCCACTCGCACCAACCGTCCCGATTCGGACCTTCCCTCTCTTGATGGCAAAAAGGATCCAAGAAGGCTGCCTTGTTTGTCGGTGAGCACGACGTTCGCTTTTGAACCGTATGCTTGGAAAGCAATACAGTGGCCGGAGTCGAGAGTGAAGCGAAGCTCGCGGTCAGCCGGAGCGATGGAGACTTCCCGAACTAGTATCCCAAAGGTCACCGGAAAAATATCAATCGAGTTCTTCCGCGCTCGCTTGACCTCTGGCCGGAGATAGAGGGCGTTGGACGCTGGATGGCACAGGCAGACAACGGTTTGTTTGCTATGGCCGGTTTCGAAGGTCAACAACAGCTCATCTTTGTTTTGACAGTATACTTCGCACAGCACGGCTCCGGCCAGTTGGGTGTGGAGATCGTGACTGAGATATCGGAGTGTATAGTAATTGGCTATCATTGGTCGAGTGAAAGCGGCAGAAAGGTTGAGAAAAATCAAAGCAAAATCAATTTACCGTCGTGAGGCGGAGGATTTGCCGGAGCACGGATACGATACCGAACTTTTTCTTGCCGCCGCTGCAAAATTTCCGTAACTTCTTGTCCCACGTCGAAGACTAAAGGTAGCAGCATTGATTGCAAGCATGACCGGTTATGGTCGCGCGGAGGTGAGGCAGCACGGCTTAACGGCAATCGTCGAGATCCGAAGCGTCAATAGTCGTTATCTGGAAATCACTGCACGACTTCCGCGATCGCTCGCGCAACGGGAACGTGAGCTCAAAGAGCTTGTCCGGACAGCGATGAGCCGCGGAGGCTTGACGATTGCGGTCACGGTTGAAGAGAAAGGGGAGAACTCCGCGCCGATGGTGGTGAATAAATCCGCCGCACGGTCGTATGTAAAATTGCTCAACGAGCTTCGGAAGTCCGCCCGAATTAAGGAGCAGGTGAAACTCGAACATCTCTTGAAGTTCTCAGAAGTGTTTGAGGTGAACAAGGAAGAGGAGAGCGATGAGACCACGTGGCGGGTTGTGGAGGAGGCGATCCGGAGGGCGATGGAAGATCTCAATTCGATGCGTATCAAGGAGGGAGCCGAATTGGCGAAAGACTTGGAGCGACGCATCCGCTGGATGGATGAGATCGTAGGAACCATCGAGCGGCTCTCGAAGGAGCGCCTTCCGTTGGAGCGCGATCGCCTCAATGAGCGAATTGGGCTTCTGCTGCAGGATAAGGACATCATCGATCAACACCGGCTCGAGTTGGAAGTCGCGTTGTTAGCGGACAAACTGGATGTCACCGAGGAATGCGTACGGTTCCGAAGTCACAACAAGTTCTTTCTCGAGGCGATGGCGGAAAAGGAGCCCGCGGGACGGAAGCTGAACTTTCTCGTCCAGGAAATCAACCGCGAGGCCAACACGATCGGCTCGAAAACAAGCGACGCGGAGATTGCCCATCTTGTGGTGAAGATCAAGGAAGAGCTGGAAAAAATTCGGGAGCAACTGCAGAACATTGAATGAACGGCTCGGCGGCGGAGGGCGCGCAGAAACCGATGGAGCATTGTTCTGATTGGAATGAATCGAGGCAAACTGATCGTCGTATCAGCACCGAGCGGTGCAGGGAAAACCACTATTGTCAAGACCTTGTTGGCAAAACACCCCGGCATGCTGTTCTCGGTTTCCGCTACGACACGACCGATTCGTGCAGGAGAGGTAGAAGGAAAAGATTATTTCTTTCTCACGCGTGAAGATTTCGAGCGGAAGATTGAAGCAGGTGAGTTGGTGGAATGGGAAGAGATCTTTGGAAACCTCTACGGCACACTGAAGAGCGAGGTGGATCGGGCGCTTTCGCAAGGCCGAGTGATGTTGTTCGATATCGATGTAAAGGGGGGGCTTTCGATCAAACGGCATTATCCGGACGATGCGGTTCTCATCTTCATTAAGCCCCCCAGTGTCGAGGTCCTGCGGCAACGTCTTCTCAACCGCAGGACCGAGGATCCCGACACCGTCGAGCGTCGAATGGAACGGGTGCCAATGGAATTAGAGCAGGGAATGAAATTCGATTACCAGGTCGTGAACGATGATCTCGAGACCGCCGTTGCGGAAGTTGAAAAGATTGTTAGGTCTCATGTCAATATTGTACCAACAACCACATCATAATGTACGAGGAGAAGCAACGTGTCGATTAAACCGGTAGATATCGAGCATGTCTCGACCGCAGCGGATAATATCTATGAGGCGATTGTCGTCGCTTCCAAGCGTGCGCGGCAAATACATACGGAGATGAAGATCGAATTCGAGCAACGAAGAGCAACCCTCGAGCAATTGATCGGAACGACCGAGACGGAGGAAGATCTTGAAAGCGGTGCAAATCCGGACCAGCTCAAGATCAGTCTCGAATTCGAAAAGCGCCCGAAGCCGACCGAGACAGCGTTAGAAGAATTGCAGGCGAAGAAGCTTGAGTGGCGCTATAAGGAAACGGAAGAAGTCCCTGCGAAGAGCGGCGAATAAAGGACTGATCCCGTGCTGCGCGGGAAGCATATCGTCGTTGGCGTAACGGGTGGCATCGCTGCTTACAAGGCGTGCTATCTGGTGCGTGAGCTTCAACGGGAGGGAGCGGAGGTGCGCGTGATCATGACCGAAGCCGCGACAAAGTTTGTCGCGCCTCTTACTTTCTCTGCCCTCTCCGGTAAAAATGTCTACACCGATTTGTGGACGACCAATCAGGCAACCGACTCGAATATCGGCACACAGCATATTGAATTGGCGAACTGGGCCGATGCACTTCTGATCGCACCCGCTTCGGCCAACACGATTGCCAAGCTTCAAGCGGGTCTTTCCGACAATCTCCTCACGATCGTCACGCTCGCCACGCAGCGTCCGGTGATCCTCGCCCCGACGATGGATGCCGATATGTACCTCAATCCCATCACGCAACAAAATCTTGCAAAGCTGCGCGAGCAAGGGTACTTCGTGATTCCCGCGGAGGAGGGAGAGCATGCAAGTGGCTTGCAGGGACCGGGACGATTACCGGAGATTGACCTCATCATTCGATACGTCGATGGTGTTCTGCGAAAAGCGCACCTCGACCTGAAGAAAAAAAAGCTCCTCGTCACTGCCGGGCCAACGCATGAAGCGATCGACCCGGTGAGATTTATCGGCAATCGATCATCGGGAAAGATGGGCTTTGCGCTTGCTGCGGCGGCGGCACAGCGCGGAGCAGAGGTAACCCTGGTCTCCGGACCCGTCAGTCTCGAAACCCCGCACCATGTTCGCCGAATCGACGTCGAATCGGCAGAGGAGATGGCTCGTGCGGTGATCGACCAATCTTCACGCGTCGACGCCGTCATTATGGCGGCAGCAGTTGCAGATTTCACACCGGAGAAGCCTGCTTCAAGCAAGATCAAGAAAACAGAAGGCTCTCCCCGGCTCTCGCTTCACCTCAAACACACGACCGATATTCTTGCTGTTCTTGGCAAGAAGAAACGACGTCCCCTTCTCGTCGGCTTCGCCCTCGAAACCGAGAACGGTTTCGCTCATGCCAAGACCAAACTCAAATCGAAAAATCTCGATCTGATTGTCCTGAACTCTCTCACGGATAAAGGAGCAGGGTTCGGAAGCGATACCAACGTGGTGACTCTCATCGACCGATACGGCAACGTAGAAAAGCTGAACAAGATGGCGAAATACGACGTCGCTCATGCTATCCTCGACAGAGTGAAAGATCTTTTGTAACTGTTTCAACGACCTGCTATGGTACATTGGGCGTACTTGTCGTGACCCGAAGCTTCCGACGCCACGAAGCGGAAAAAATTTCTCGGTGCTTTCAGACAAATTCTATGATGGTGACGGAAGATCATGCCGATGCGCGACGAACTCCTGCAGATTCTCAATGACCTCGAACGGGCCCTTCAACAGGAACGTGAGCTGTTTGGTGAGTACCTTTTGCCCGAGTTTTCTGAAGAAGTCCATCATCAGGTCGTTCCGACTTCAACGGACTCTCCTGATTCTCCGCTTCCCTCTTCATCTATGACGTACAAGAAAAAAGTGTCAAAAGCACACGTAATCAAAGAGGAGGTCGATCTGTTCGGCAATCCGGTTGTGTACAAGGAGGAAGGAACAAATGTGCACATGCTTCATCCGTACCCGGACGAGCCCTGGGTGGGGGCGAAATCGCTTGCCGAATTGAATCAAATGATCTGCAACTGTACGAAGTGTCCGCTGGGGCACACGCGTACCAAATTCGTGTTTGGCGTGGGGAATCCAAAGGCGGAGGTTGTGGTGGTGGGTGAAGCGCCGGGAGCCGATGAAGATTTGCAGGGCGAGCCATTTGTGGGTCGTGCCGGACAATTGCTGAACAAGATTCTCGAAGCGATCCATTTCAAGCGGGAAGAAGTCTACATCTGCAACATCCTGAAGTGCCGCCCTCCCAACAATCGTGATCCGTTACCGGAGGAAATCGATACGTGCGAGCCACATCTCTGGAAACAACTTGAGCTTATCAAGCCGAAGATGATTCTCTGCCTCGGACGTGTTGCAGGGCAGACGTTACTGCGGACGACCGAGCCGCTCGGCTCGTTGCGCGGGAAGATGCATGAGTATCGAGGAATTCCGTTGATGGTCACGTACCATCCCGCCGCGCTCCTGCGTAACCCGAACTGGAAACGTCCAACGTGGGAGGATGTGCAGAAATTTCGAAAGTTGTATGATGAAATGAAATCGAAGCAGGGCTGAGGATGCAAGGGCAAGCGACGCGAGTCGGTGTACACCCTCCTCACTCTTCTCAGGTTCGTGGTGGTGATTCGTGGCGATTCATCGCGTCCAACGTGAGCCCGCTCGTGACGCGAAAAGAAATTGTGGTGGGGCTGAATGGAGGAACATTCGACAGATGGAACGAACAAAAACCATCGCACTTGTTGCACATGACAACCGGAAGAAAGATCTCTTGGAATGGGTGGAGTGGAATTGGGAAGTTTTGATTCGACATAAACTGGTCTGCACGGGCACAACGGGACGACTGATTGAAGAGCGTCTGATGCAACGTATTCCGTCAGCGCAACAACGGATGGTTGAGATGACAAAACTGAAATCGGGACCCCTCGGCGGCGACCAGCAGCTTGGTGCGATGATTGCGGAAGGAAAGATCGATCTCGTTATCTTCTTGTGGGATCCGATGGAGCCTCAACCGCACGACGTGGATGTGAAAGCGTTGCTCCGCATCGCAGTGCTCTATAACATACCGACGGCCTGCAACCGGTCCACTGCGGATTTTCTCATCTCTTCGCCGCTCATGGATCAGGAGTACACTCCCATTCTCATCGATTACACAGGCTACATACAACGTGATTTTTCACGTGACTGAAAACGGTTGTCTGACTTCCATTCGGGAAGCGACTGTCCCAACAACAGCTCCACGCACCGTTAAGGTTTCTATTTTCATGTTGTTGGAAGAATCAGTAAGATGTAGACAACAGGTAATCTATCACGGGAGTGATGAACGATGCAGTTGCAGAGTGTGGGCATTGTCGCACTGGTGATCGTTCCATGGTTTTGCACGGCTCCGGTAACGACAATCCGCAACACCGAACCGCCCTATTCGCCGGCAGTTATGAGTGAATTGGTGCGCGAAATCGCACGACCCGGCTGCGGGAGTTGCCACACCGGCTCGCTCCCCACGGCGAAGGCAGCCGCGCTGGAAGTGTTCGACTTGGACCAGCTCGACTGGTCCGGAAGAATGACCGCAGAGCAGTTAGAAAGTTTCGGGAAACGGTTCCGGCGTCATGAGAGCGATAGTATCAGGACGATCGTTGCATGGTTTGTGCAACACCACATCGACGGACAACGCAAGAAGACCGGTAAGATGGACAGACAAGAGTGACAGAGCATGAGAATGTCGATTGCCGAAATTCAGCAAGCGACCGACCGCCTGATCGGTTGGTTTGAAGGAGCACCTCGTCGATCTCCACGCCGCATCGCTCAGGCCGTTGCTTGGGTGGGGAAGGATCGAAGGCGTGTTCGCTTGCTGATGGGTCTCTTGTCCCATCAAGATCGCGTCGTGCGCATGCACGCTGCCGAAGCGCTGGAGCGGGCAACGCGCTCGAACGATTTTCGTCTCCCCGGCTTTACGCTTGATCTTCTCCAACGGCTCGCGACGTTTGAGGAGAACGAATGGGAGGCAAAGATGAGCTTGATCCACGTCCTCGCACGACAGCGGCTGAGACGTCAACGGTTGAACAGCACTGTCGATTTTCTCCTTCGCTGGCTCACGACGACGGACAAACCTGCGATCAAAGTGCGGTGCATGGAATGGCTCACGCGATTTACGCTGCAAGAGGCATGGTACCACAAGGAAGTCGCAACTCTCATTAAGCGGGAGACGATGCGAGGTAGCGCGATGGTTCGAACGCGCGGGCGCGCCCTGCTCAGGCAACTCGCAAAACAATCTCCGATCATTTGAGCGCAGCCTTCCTGCCTTCGGACATTGGGCGGCGATCACCTCTTCTCATCACCGAACAGAGCATATGATGAACCCGATGGATGCTTACCAGCGCTCCTTTTCCATCTCTAAAAAAGCGCTGTGTGTTTGGAAAAGCAGAGTTGGATACAATTTTCGAAATCGCTACATTGTCAACCCGGATCCATCCGGACTCAGTGTAACGGCGGAAGGATGCCCGCACGTGAGAGAGTATTCTTCAACATGCTATTGAATGCTTCATCGCTTTTACTGTTCTATGGCTGAGACCACGAGAAAAATTCTTGAATTTGGTGTGCCGGAGACGGTACAGGAGGGACGCATCCCTCCCCAAGCAGTGGATGTTGAAATGGCGGTGCTTGGTGCCATGCTGCTGGAGAAGGGTGCACTCGCCAAAGCGATCGAGATTCTCGATGAGACAGCCTTTTACAAGCCAGCGCACCAACGCATCTTCGCCGCGATGATTGCTCTGTTCGAGCGGAGTGAACCAGTCGATTTGATCACGCTTGTTGAAGAACTGCGGCGCCGGGGGGAGCTTGAGAAAATCGGTGGAGAGTATTACCTGACGGAGCTGACGACGCGAGTGACGTCTGCGGCCAACGTCGAGTACCATGCGCACATTGTGCTTGAAAAAGCGTTGATGCGGCAACTGATCGTCTCTTCTTCGGAGGTGATCGGACGCGCGTTCAACGAGACGGAGGATGTGCTCGAGTTGCTCGATGAAGCGGAGCAGAAGATTTTCCAGATCTCCGAACAGCGGATGAAGAAAAGTTTCATCTCTATGAATACCGCTGTGCACAGTACGATGGAGATGCTCGAGAGCATTCACGGCAAGCATAGCGGCGTCACCGGCGTCCCCTCTGGTTTCACCGAAGTCGATAACTTCACGGGAGGATTCCAGAAGTCGGATTTGGTCATCGTCGCTGGAAGACCGAGTCAAGGCAAAACCGCTTTTGTACTTTCCCTCGCCCGAAACGCTTCCATTTTGCACGATGTCCCTATCGGATTCTTCAGCCTTGAGATGTCTGCCCAACAACTTGTGCTGCGCCTCATCTGCGCGGAGGCACGAGTGGACGCACATAGCGTACGGACGGGAAGATTGCCGGAGGATGAATGGCGTAAGTTGAGCACCAGCGTCGGTAAACTCTACAAAGCGAAGATGTTCATCGACGATACGCCGGCGTTGAGCGTTCTCGAAGTTCGCGCGAAAGCAAGACGGCTCCGGGCCGAACAGAACGTCGGCCTGATCATTGTGGACTACCTCCAGTTGATGCAGGGGCCGAAGAACCTTCAGAGCCGCGAGCAGGAAATCTCTACTATTTCCCGCTCGCTCAAAGCCCTCGCGAAAGAGTTGAACGTTCCTGTCATCGCCCTTTCGCAGTTGAACAGAGCGGTGGAAACGCGGGGAGACAAACGACCGGTGCTGGCCGATCTGCGCGAGTCGGGAGCCATCGAGCAGGATGCGGATGTGGTTCTCTTCGTGCACCGTCCCGAAATGTACGGCATCCTGACGGATGAGAACAATGAATCGACCGAAGGCATCGCGGAGATCATCATTGGCAAACAGCGTAACGGTCCCACCGGCACCGCGCGCCTTGCGTTCATCAAACAGTATGCGCGGTTCGAAAACCTTACGCGCACCTACGCCAGCGCTCTCCTTCCCCCCGAGCCGACGGACGAGACCCCCTTCTAAGCATGCGTTCCCTTGCCGTTGTTTCTTTGTTGTGCTACGCAGTCTCCTTCCTTTCTGCCCAAGAACAGATATGGAGCATTTCCTTCGGCGGCGGCATCAAGGTTCTTCAGATGAAAGCGGTGAACGACGACAATCAGAGCGACGTCGAAGGATTCAACGCCGCCGGTATCCCCATTGGGCCATTCCCGAAACTCTCCACAGCCCCCTCCCTTTCGGGAAAAGTGGTCTATCGATTCGACCGCGAGATAGGTGCGATGGCGACTGTTCATTATTTCTCGAAAGAGATCGAGACGCGGTTTGATAATCCGGATGAATACCTTCATCTCGTTCGGTCCGTTTCATCAACCGATCTCCTTGGCGCCCTTGTATACTATCCGCGGTTCCAGTTCGAGACGATCGAATGGTATGTGGAGCTCCAACTCGGTCTCACCCTGGCGCGAGCCGCTGCAAGGGCGCTGGGAGAGAGAAATACCAAGATCGATGGACAAGCAAACGTTGTGAAGACGTTCGACTCGGACGCCACGTATGCAAAATCAAAACTTGCTGTCGGCCTTGCTCTCGGCGCCACGCTTCCGCTGACTCATCGCGTGTTTGTGAGAGGAGATGCTTCCTACAAGTTTGCGAAAGTTGGTACGATGGAGGGAACCATCCGCCGATTCGATACGACGATACAGCAAGAGTCAACGATCGAATTTGACTATTCCAACCTTCTGTTCAGTCTGGGGATTGGGATGTCGTTCTGAAAGGAAATGAGATGAATCGACGAGCATTTCTCGCTGCCATTCCGGTCCTTGCCGCCGGCGTTTCCTCACTTCGTTCTTACCGGGGATTACTCGCTTTCGAGGACGAAGATGCACTCCTCTGTGCCAAGAAGTTCGAACTGGCGCTCTCCCTCAATCTTTCCCGACTTCCCATCCATGACGTTGTTGTGGAAATCGGAAAGACCTTTCTCGGCACCCCATACCTTGCGCACGCTTTGGAAGTGCCGGGCGAGGAACGTCTCGTGGTCAATATGCGCGGCCTCGATTGCGTTTCGTTTTATGAAAACGCGCTCGTCCTCGCGCGCTGCATCAAGATGAAGAGGACAACCTTCGAAGATTACAAACAACAACTCCAGTTTGTTCGTTATCGCGGTGGAAGGATTGACGGATATCCGAGCCGCCTGCATTACACTTCGGACTACTTCTACGACAACGAGAAGAAGGGTGTTTGGAAAAACGTCACACGTGAACTGGGAGGCATCCGGTTCGAGAAAACAATCAAATTTATGTCCACTCACCCCCAATCGTACCGCCAGCTGAAAGAAAACGAGACATTCCGAAAACAGATTGAGGAGTTGGAGAAGGAAATCAGCGCGCGGGAGACGTACTATCTTCCAAAATCTCAAGTTGCCGCGGTAACGCAAAAGATTCACAACGGTGATATCCTCGGCATCACGACGGATATCGAGGGGCTGGACACCTCGCATACAGGCATCGCCGTGTGGCACGAAGCAACGCTCCGCCTTATGCACGCTCCTCTCGCCGGCGGCAAAGTTGAGATCACCACATCGACACTTGCAGAATATCTCGAACGGAACAAAAGCCAAACCGGCTTGATGGTGGTGCGCCCCCTCGAGCCGAAGGTGTAGTTCTTTCTGGGAGCGGCTTGCACTCCCTTAGCTTTTTTTGTATGATAGCCGGGTCAATGATCACGATTCCTAATATAACATCGAAACGCATGCATCGATTTCTTCTCCCACTCCTTCTCTGTCTCGTAGCTGAACCGTTATCGGCTCAACAACCGTTGCTGAGTCCTCGCGATTCTACAGAGGTGATCATTGCAGGCAAGCGCATTAAAATCGACTACGGACGTCCATCGATGAGAGGAAGAAAGATTATGGGGGAGCTGGTTCCGTACAATCGATGGTGGCGAACGGGCGCGAATGAGGCGACGGGTTTCGTGACAGAGGCCGATTTGGAAATTGCCGGTGTGCCGGTGCCGAAAGGGTCGTACACGCTCTATACCTTGCCTTCGGAGACGGAATGGAAATTGATTATCAACAAACAAACGGGCCAGTGGGGAACGGTCTACAATCCGGAGCTTGATCTTGCGCGCATTCCGATGAAGCTCCAAAAACTCCGGCGCCCGTTGGAGAAACTGACAATCACACTTCGAAAAGGGAAGAACAACTCAGGTACCTTGACGATCGCGTGGGAACGGACATCCGTATCCGTCCCGTTCAAAGTGAAAAACAACTCCAATTCATCAACGCAGTAAGTTCAATATGCCGACGAAGATTGTCGTGAGGAGCCACGGGAGCATCCGCGTGGAGGGAGATTTTGAGTTGTATGATATGAACGGCAACAAGTTCGACCTTGGAGGGCGAACCGTCATTTCGCTCTGCCGCTGCGGTCAGAGCAAGAATAAACCGTTCTGCGACTCGACCCACAAGGAGTGCGGGTTTCAGTCGGAAATCGTTGCCCGCGCGCTCCCGCCGGTGCAGCCGAAGGTGTAAGCTCTCAACATTTTTCCAGCGTCAGGTGGAGCCACCCCTTCGCCTCCTTCTCATCACCTCTGCCAGAAACACGGCGCTCGCGCTTGCGACATTCAGCGAATCCACGCCGTTGAGCATGGGGATCGCCGCATGATATTCGCATGCGCGTACTACGCTCTCTCGTATTCCCTCCCCCTCGCTTCCGAACACGAGGCAGCAACTTCTTTGAACATCGACATCCCACAAGTCGGTCTGTTCGGTGTGAGGGTGAGCGGCGATGGTAAGAATACCCTTGTGACGAAGTGAGTGGAGCGTTTCGGCGAGGTCTTCCACCTGTACCACCGGCAATTTGAACACAGCCCCCATGGAATTGCGGACGGCCCGTCGTAAAAAAGGGGTGCTCGATGTTTCCCCCACCAACAAAGCTTGGACGCCAAAGGCGGCGCAATTCCGTACCAGCACTCCAAGGTTTTCCGCATTCGTTAAGCCATCTATTGCTACAAAAAGGTACGGTGGGTTCGAGGACTCGATAATTTTTTCCAAAGGTACCGGCGAAGGGATGCTCGCTATGGCCATAATGCCTTGATGGAGATGAAACCCGACGATCCTTTCAAGAAGTTGCTTTGGAGCAAGAAAGATGACAATCTCCTCCCCTCTCATTTCAAGAATCGGCCGATAGACCGAGAACCATTCCGGCGTGATCAAAAGCGACTGAACGGGGATCCTACTTTCCAGTAAGCGTCGGACGACCTTCTCCCCCTCCGCAACGAAAATCCCTTTCTTTTGATGTTCGACGGGACGGCGAAGCGTTCGGTACGGCTCAAGGCCGGACATTTGCAAATTTGTGACTTCAAGAATCTTCACGGCGTCCCTTTCGTATGAACCAAGCGAACGTACAAGTTGATTCGAACGGAAGCAACCGTTTTGGGCACGGTAGTTTTTTCGCTACATTCGCGAGCCACCTTACACCACAAACACATGTCACCACACACCAAACCGACGCTCATTGTCCTTGGCTCCGGCTTCGGCGGATTCAGTCTCTTGAAGCGGATCGATACCGAACTCTATAACGTGATTGCGGTGAGTTCGCGCAACCATTTCCTCTTCACACCGTTGCTCCCCAGCACCAGCGTGGGGACGATCGAATTTCGAAGCATCATCGAGCCGATCCGCGTTGCGTGCCCCGCGGCTACTTTCTATCAAGCCGAAGCGCTCTCCGTCGATCCGGAGAAGCGGATAGTCGATTGTAAGGGCTCGCTGGACGGCAAACGCTTTACCTTGTCGTACGATCTGCTCGTCATTGCCGTTGGGGCGGTGAGCAACACGTTCAATATCCCCGGCGTGGAGAAGAATGCGCTGTTTCTGAAAGAGGTGGCTGATGCCCGAAGGATCCGTCAGCGCATTATCGAGTGTTTCGAGCGAGCATCGAACCCGTCCATTTCGGAAGACGAGCGGCGCCGGTTGCTCCATTTTGTCGTGGTCGGTGGAGGACCGACAGGGGTCGAGTTTGCTGCTGAGCTGCACGACCTGCTTGAAGAGGATCTGCGAAAAGCATATCCTCGCATTGCTTCCGCTGTGCGCATCACATTGCTCGAAGCCGCTGAACAGATTCTGACTACGTTTGATGAGGAGTTGAGCGCCTACACGCGCAAGCTCTTTCAGCGGCAACGCATCGACGTGCGCACCGGCTCGTTCGTGGTGAGGGTTGAGGAGGAGAAAATTGTCCTGAAAGACGGAACGGAGATTCCGTACGGTTTTGTCGTATGGTCGACCGGCATCGGACCGACGAAGTTCGTCCTTTCCCTTCCTTTCCCGAAAGAGCGAGGTCGCCTCGTCGTCGATCCGTTCTTGCGCGTCAAGGGCTGGACGAATGTATACGCGCTTGGCGATTGCGCGGTTCTGGAAGGAAATGACCTGCCGGCAACATCGCAAGTCGCGCAGCAACAGGGGATGTACCTCGCGAAAGAGCTCAACCGTTTGCAGCGCGGCACATCGCCGCGCCCCTTTCAGTATCATCATTACGGTATGCTTGCCTATGTAGGGAGCGGTCGGGCATTGGCCGATCTGGCAAAGTTTAAAGGAAAGGGGTTTGCCACTTGGATCTTCTGGCGATCCGCCTATCTAACAAAGCTCGTGAGTTGGAAAAACAAAATGCTTGTCGTGTTTGATTGGTTCAAGGCTTTTGTTTTTGGCCGCGACGTGAGCCGGTTTTGAACCAAAACTGAGAAGAACCAATGTTCAGAAGCTCTGTGCCAATTGTCGAGAAGACAGCAAACGTTGATGGACGCTTACCAGCAAATCTCCTTGCCCGTTTGTCAAATCTTTTATACTATTGATCGCCTTCCTTTGTCATTCGGAGAGCGCCTACACGTTTGTACCCTCTCCGGTTCAACATCAACACAGAATGCCAATGAAATTCGCCGTTTGTATCAGCCACGTTCCCGACACCGCAACAAAGATTACCATTGGTCCCGACAAGAAAAGCATCGACACAACGGGGGTCAATTACATTATCAGCCCTTACGATGAATATGCCATCGAAGCCGCGCTGCGACTCAAAGAGAAAATGACCGGCGAGGTCGTGGTCATTTCCCTCGGCGGAGATGCTCACAAAGAATCGCTCCGCAAAGCTCTCGCCATGGGTGCAGATAAAGCCGTTTTGCTCAAAGACGCCTCACCGCGCGATTCCTTTTCCGTAGCACGTGCCCTTGCCGATTATTTGAAGGAACTGTCTCCTGACCTCACCTTCTTCGGGAAACAGGCGGTCGACTATGATACCTCCGCCGTTGGATTGATGGTTGCCGAGATGCTTGGTCTTCCCTCTGCAGCAGTGGTGGTGAAGTTCGAACTGAAGAACGGATCACTGCTCGCCGAGCGTGAGATCGAAGGGGGACATGAGATCGTGGAGGTACGACTCCCAGCCGTGCTCACAATGCAAAAGGGAGAGTACGAACCCCGATATCCGTCCCTGAAAGGCATCATGGCTGCGAAAAACAAACCGATTGAAGAACGAGCGCCTTCCCCCCCTTCAAACAAAATCGAAATCCTTTCTATGCTGAAACCTCCTCCGAAGCCGGCAGGGAAGATTGTGGGAACCGATGCGAGCGCTGTGCCGGAGCTGGTGCGCTTGTTGCACGAGGAAGCGAAAGTGATCTGATTAAGCAGGTCGTTGCTGAACGAAGAAGGAGTCATTCTCGCGCATGAAGATTCTGGTCTTTGCCGAACAACGAGAAAATAAATTCAAGAAGCCCGCCTTCGAAGCAGTACGGGCCGCCCGCACAATTGCAGACCAGTCCAGCGGAGAGGTCGTTGCCCTCGTCGTCGGATCCAATGTGTCGTCCATCGCAGGTGAACTTGGCGGTTACGGGGCAACAAAGGTACTAACCGTTGAGGACGCCCGTTTGGGTCTGTATTCGTCCACAGCGTACGCAAAAATTGTTGCGGAGGTCGCCCGCAGCCAACAACCCAATGCACTCTTCATCCCCGCCACTGCGATGGGAAAAGACCTCGCCCCTCGAGTAGCAGTCAAGTTGGATGCAGGTCTTGTTGCTGATTGCACTGCTCTCAAGCTTGAAGGCACAGAGCTCCGTGCTATACGTCCGGTGTATGCGGGCAAAGCTCTCATCGAGGTGAGAGGCTTGGCTTCAGTCAATATTTACACACTTCGACCAAACGTCTTCACGGCGGGAACAAGTAGCGGCGCATCTGCACCGGTGGAAGCCGCTCACGTTACATTGGAGGAGACTGACTTTTTGTCGGTTGTGAAAGAGATCAAACAATCCTCGGCGAAATTAGATGTAGCAGAGGCTGACATTATTGTGACAGGTGGAAGAGGATTAAAGGGTCCGGAAAATTTCGCGATGATCGAGGAGCTCGCGGAAGCACTCGGTGGGGCAGTCGGCGCGTCCCGCGCTGTCGTCGACGCCGGCTGGCGTCCACACGATGAGCAGGTAGGCCAAACGGGAAAAACGGTCTCTCCCTCTCTCTACATCGCTGTCGCAGTCTCGGGTGCGATTCAGCATCTTGCGGGAATGTCGTCTTCGAAGTATATTGTTGCCATCAATAAAGACAGAGATGCACCGATCTTTCAGGTAGCGACTTACGGCATTGTCGGTGATGCATTCGAAGTCGTACCGGCTTTGACCGCAGAAGTGAAGAAACTGCTTGGCAAAGGATCATCGTAGGTTTTACGAAGTAAGGAGATGACGTTGTGGAGAGGATTCAAGTCGACATCCTAGGGCTTTCTACCAGCCCCTCCAGCGGCGGGGCGTATGCTTTAATTCTCAAAGAGGTCAACGGAGCCCGGCGCCTGCCGATCATCATCGGGGCGTTTGAGGCTCAATCGATCGCGCTCGAGATGGAAGGCATCAAACCTCCGCGACCTCTCACACACGATTTGCTGAAGAACGTGGTCGAGTCGTTGGGAGGTACGTTGACCGACGTGTATATCAACGAGCTGCGCGATGGTACATTCTTCGCCAAGCTAAGTCTCGATTCACTCGAAATCGACTCGAGGCCGAGCGATGCGATTGCGCTCGCCGTGCGATTCGGCGTCCCGATCTTCGTTGCCGATAAAGTCATGGACGAAGCGGCCTTCATCCCGGAAAACGAAGAATCCGACAAAATCCCTTCCGTGGGCGACTCCGCAGAGGCGGAGAAAGACAAACCGAAGCCCAAGCTCAGCAAGCTCGAGCAGTTACAACAACAGCTTCTCGATGCCATTGCAAAAGAAGAGTACGAGAAAGCCGCCAAACTCCGCGACGAAATTCAGAAACTGGAGTCGCGCAATTCGTAGTCCATTCAACTGGCGACGATCCACTCTTCGCTCGAATCCCTTCATCATCCCTACGCGAAAGGGTTTCCCTTGTGAAGACGTTGATTCGGCCCCTGCCTCTCATTGCGTTGCTGTCTTTCCCTGCTGTCAACCTCGCTCAATCTCCTGCAGCCATGCCTCAACGGGAGTCGGTACACGTCCAAACGCTGATTGAAGAGGGCAACGTCTTTGCCGAGCAGCTTTTCAAGAACGATTCCGCACTTCAGCGCTATCTGGCCGCGCTCGCCCTTCAACCACAGAATGCAGAGATCTTATGGCGGATCAGCCGGGCCTACATCGACATCGGAGAACATCTGCCCATTACGACCGATGAGGAAAAGAAAGAACAGCTCGCCACCTACGAACGGGCGCTCGAGTATGCCCAACGCGCTATCGCGGCTGATGCCCGGAACTCCATGGCCTATACACGGAGAGCCATTGCCAATGGACGCATTGCTCTCTTTAAAGGCGTATGGGAATCACTCGACCTCGTCAAGCGATCAAAAGCCGATTTGGAAAAGGCGATTCAGCTCGATCCCCAAAATGCAACGGCTTACTACGTGCTCGGTCGGACACATGCGAAGGTGAGTGAACGACCGCGCATTGTCCGGTGGCCGCTGGGGCTCGGTTGGGCCAATCTTGAGGAAGCGGTGAAACGGTACGAAACCGCCATTGCCCTCAGGCCGGATTTCATCATGTATCGTCTTGATTGTGCACGCGCCTACATTGAGCTTGACGATTATGAAAAGGCCCGAGCCCATCTCTCCTCCATTGCATCGCTGCCTACAAGAGACGAAGACGACGATGTTTTCAGGAAAGAAGCGCGGGAGTTGCTGGACAGAATCAGAGCAAAAGAATGACTATTCCAATATTCTCAGATAGGCAATCGTCCCTTCATTGCATTTCCTCAAATTTCTCCTCAACATTGCGCTGTCTTTGCCGTGCCGGATGTTGAACCGCTGTTCTCTCAATTATTCTGAAAGGAATCCTACTATGAACCGCCTCCACCTCATTTTTGCCACACTCTTTCTGCCTCTGATGCTCTTCGGACAGGGCCTGTACTGGGAAACAAAACTCACGACTATCGGCGGTGAGCAAACGATGCGTTCGTTCTTCGCCCCCAAAAAGATGAAAGTGACGTCCACTCAGGGTCAGCACATGGTGATCCTGCTGGATCAAAAAAAGGTTGTGCAGATCAACGATCATGAATCAACTTACTCCGAACTGAGCTTCGATGAAATGGAAGGGATGATGAAAGGACAAATGTCAGAGATGCAACAGCACGTCGATCAACTCCGCGAAGCATTGAAATCGATGCCCGAAGAACAGCGGAAGCAAATGGAAGGGATGATGAAAGCGATGGGGGTCGGCAGGAGCGAAGACCCGGTTATTGTGAGCCCCACCGGACGCCGAAAAGAGATCGCAGGGTACACCTGCGAGGAATTCACGCTCAAACAAAAAGAAAGCATCGTAGCGACAGTCTGGACGACGAAACAGATCAAGGAGTTCAATGATATGCGGAACGAGTTTCAGGAGTTTTCAAAACAAATGAGTTCATGGAACATGCTCGGCAAACCTCTCGTCGATGCCATGCAAAAGGTCGAAGGATTTCCGATGGAGACCACGATGGAAGGGGGGATGAAATCGGTAGTGACAAAAATAGAACGCCGCTCCATCCCGCCCTCCGAATTTGAAGTGCCCAAAGGCTATAAGAAAACTCAATTCTCGCTGCCGCAACAGGAACAACAATAAGTTGAACGAACAATGCCATTCGCCGGAGAGTGTATGAAACGTGTAAAGCTATCCCTCCTGTTTCACTTCCTTCCTCTCTTCGCGCAGGCTCAGGTCGATCTCGCGAAGCTCGATGCGTACTTCGCGAAAGCGCTGCGCGATTGGAATGTGCCGGGCATGGCGATTGCCATCGTGAAAGATGACAAGATTGTGTTTGAGAAAGGGTACGGCTTCCGCGAAGTGGGAAAGCCTGAGCGGGTCGATGAACATACGCTCTTTGCCATTGCCTCGAACAGCAAGTCGTTCACCGCAGCAGCCTTGGCAATCCTGGTTGACGAGAAGAAGCTTTCGTGGGACGACCGCGTTCAGAACTACTTGCCGTACTTCCAGCTGTATGATCCGTATGTCAGCGCCGAAACACGGGTGCACGATCTTCTCTCGCATCGCGTGGGATTGGGAACATACAGCGGCGATCTCTTGTGGTACGGCACTCCTTACACTCGGGAGGAGGTTGTGCGTCGTGTCTGTCATCTGAAGCAAGCCTATCCGTTTCGGGCGGGTTACGGTTATTCTAACGTCATGTTCGTTGCAGCCGGAGAAGTGATCGCCAAAGTGTATGGTGAGCCGTGGGAGGAGGTGGTGCGAGAGAAGTTCTTCATTCCGTTGGGAATGAAGAACACCATTGCGTCGATTCGCGAACTCACTCCCGCCTCAAACGCCGCCACACCGCATGGTGAAGTGGAAGGGAGGAACGTCACGTTTCCTTGGTACAATTGGGACGTGATGGGGGCCGCCGGAGCGATCATTTCGTCGGTGCATGATATGTCGCGGTGGCTCCGGCTCCACTTACAGCACGGCACCTTTGAAGGCAAGCGCATCTTCACCGAACAGCAATCGTGGACGATGTGGACGCCCCACAACATGTACGCACTCTCCCCCTCCGCGCGCACACAGGTTCCGCACCGCAACTTTTCCGGTTACGGCTTGGGATGGGGAGTGTACGATTATCGCGGCCGGTTCGTTGCCACACATAGCGGCGGATATGACGGGATGTTCTCCCGCATGGCGGTGGTGCCATCCGAAAAACTCGGCATCGTCATTCTGACCAACAGCATGACCGGCATCAGTGACCCATTGGTGTATCGTGTGCTTGACGCGTATCTCGGTGGGGAGGAGAAAGACTGGAGTGCTGAGGCACTGGAGCGATCCAAACAGAACAAACAGCGTGAGCAGGAACGAAAGCAGAAAGAGATCCAGTCACGAGTTACGAATACGAAGCCGTCTTTGTCATTGACGGCGTATGCCGGAACGTACGGAGGACCGTTGTACGGCAATGCCGAGGTGAAACTCGAAAACGGGTCTCTCGTTGTAAGACTTCTTCCCAATCCCGAACTCGTTGCTGATCTCTCCCACTGGCATTATGACGTTTTCGAAATCAAATGGCGCAAACGCTTCCCCTGGTTCGGGAACGGCAAGGCCCATTTCCTGATGGATGCCTCAGGAAAAGTTGTAGAGATGAAACTCGACGTGCCTAATGAAGATTTTTGGTTCCATGAATTGGAGTTCAAGCGCATCGATTGACGTTCGGTTTGATACGCCAGTTCTGCGCTGAACAGGATTCAATAGGCAGTCCGGCAGGTCTTCGTGCGCATCGGTTACCCTTTTTCGAAAGAGCGATGAAGTCGACCAAACAGCAACTCATCCAATGGCCGGAACTTCTTCTCTTCTTGTTCCTGTTGTTTCCTCAAGCGGTTGTGGGACAGGAACGGGCGTTTGTTCTTGTGGTCTACCACAGCGTTGAAGGCAAAACGCGACAGATGGCAGAAGCCGTGGCGGAGGGAGCGAAGCGCGTGCAGCATGTGCGTGTGAAGCTGACCACTGTTTCAGAAGCGACGGAAGAGGATGTGTTGAAGGCGGATGCGATCATCGTCGGCAGTCCCGTCTATAACGCCAATGTGGCACCCGCGGTGCAGGAGTTCATCAACCGATGGCCCTTTCAGAACGCTCCTTTGCGCGATAAGATCGGCGCAGCGTTTACCACAGGGGGTGGCATCTCTGCCGGCGAGGAGCTCGTTCAACTCAATCTTCTTCATTCGATGCTGATCTTTGGCCTGATCGTCGTTGGTGGGCCTGATTGGAAATCGGCATTTGGCGCGTCGGCGGTGACAGCTGAAGAACCATTTGAGGTAAGAGATCAGAACGTGTCCGAACAGTTCCTGAAGAAAGGACGCGCGCTGGGAGAACGGGTCGCCCTATTGGCTGCGAAGATGAGAAAGGAGTGATTTTTGAAAAAAACAAGAAATGGTTGCTTCAACAAGGAAAGGGAAATGAGAAAATCAAGGAGCTTCTGCGGGAACGGCTGGGTTCACGAAGAATGTTTGGCAGGTTCATTCATATCTCAAAGCATCTACCGGGCTCAACTTCGCAGCTTTTACGGCGGGGAACAAACCAAAGGCAATGCCGACAAACGAT
>JBGFRO010000027.1:0-147048 GCA_041695085.1 Bacteroidota bacterium
ACGTCACATCTTCAATCAAGAATTCCTTGATTTTTATGATCGAGTCAGATCCAAGGATGGAGAGGCGCATCGCCTACGGGCAATGTGGTTGGAGCGTAGTGTTCGGAGTTTGGGGCTGCTGAGCTATGAAGAAAAACTGATGGCCGGCCTTCCAAACTTTGCTACCTATTTCGGACGCGATATGATAATGTCTGCCCTGATGCTGGAGCCGATTTGGTCTCCCATCATGCTCGAACACACCATAACAGCAATTCTGAAAAAACTCTCTCCGACAGGAGAGGTGAGTCATGAAGAAAGCCTGGGAAGCCAGGCAATCCGAGAGAATGCTTCCCTTTACAACCATCACATCGAGAAGTATTTTCAGTTGAGGGAAAACTCTCCAGATGAAGCCCGGCAGACACTGGCAGAAGCCAAGAACGTTCTGGAAAATCTCCAGGAAGTTCGGGAAGATTATAAAATGGTCGACGACGACTTTCAATTTCCCACTCTAGTTGCTCGATACTTGACGCACAGGAAAGTGACTGCCGAGAGAAAAAAGTCGTTCTTGCAAAGCCGGGCAATTTTCGGAGAGGAACGACTCCGATTCGTGCTGCGAAATCTCATCTACGTTACGAACCGAGCGGCACCCTATGCTGAACGACCGGATGTTACGCGACTGATCGCATTTCCCCGACTCAGTCCCACACGCTGGCTGCCGGGAAGTTGGAGAGATAGCAATGCAGGATATGCAAACGGCAAGTATGCAATGGACGTCAACGTTATCTGGGTTCCGAAAGCATTAGAAGCAGCACAGCAAATTTTTACTCTGTTGAAGGAACTCGCATTCACGCGTGAGGAATTGATTCGCATTTCACCGGAGTTGCAGGGGACGGTACTCGAATCGTATTTCCAAACTCCTTCGTTATTAGAAGAAGCCATCAGGACTTGGCGTACCTCAGACCGGCACTTCTGGGTAGAGTTTGAGAAAACGGAAATTCACAACCGTGTGACAGCGCGGATTCAATGGCTTCCAGACGTTGAACGGCAGTACTGGCTTAGGGTTTTCGAATCTTCAACCCTTCCTGAGCGTATTCGTTTTCTCTCACTGTCACTCGATTCCTTCGGCAAGCCGATTCCGGTGGCAAATACCGACCCGGCAATGCTTCTTTTCTTAGAGAATATCCTCATTCCGAACGGACCTCATTCAAGAAACGAGTGGCATCTTTCTGATCTGCTTAATATCATTGTCAGTCCATATCCTGTCGGACTTTTTATTGAGCAACTCGGGATTCTCGTCGCAAACGATGCCTATGCCCCAATTGATGTTTGGGAAGCATTCCGGCGCGATCGATATCATTCCCCCTACGTGGTATGGGGTCGAGAGGTAAATCTTCTCTTGCTGGGCTTCATGCATCAGTTGAGTACAGTCCACACCACAAGCAATCGTTGGAATGATCCAGTATTGAACCGTTCAATTCAGAAACTTCGGACTGCTTTGCTGAAGACCAGAGACGCTGTTGAAGCATCGGGACTGAAACACAGTGAATTGTGGACATATCGAATCGATGAGGGTCGGTTGATCCCAACCCGCTATTCTACCGGTACAGACATTCAATTATGGAACGTGACCGATCTTGCCGTCCAGTTTCTTCTCGATCAGTTCGAGCAGGATTGATTTGCCATACCCTATCGCCAATTACGAGGGAGGGTTCCTATGACATCGTTCAGCTTTCTCGACGTCCTCATCATCGCTCTCTATTTTCTCTTCATCTTCGGCATCGGGTACTGGGCGTTTAAGAAGCGGAAGGAAGAGAGCGCCGACTATTTTCTTGCGGGACGGGATGTCGGTTGGTTGGCGGTGGGCGCGAGTTTGTTTGCCTCCAATATCGGCAGCGAACATCTTGTCGGCCTGGCAGGAACCGGCGCGGCAAGTGGACTCGCTGTCGGACACTTTGAGTGGCTTGCCTGCCTCATTCTTCTTCTACTTGGTTGGGTCTTCGTTCCCTTCTATGCGCGCAGTGCCGTTTTCACGATGCCGGAGTTTCTCGAGCGGCGTTACAGTCCTGCCGCTCGTTGGTACGTAGCAACCGTCTCGGTGATCGGCTATGTCCTCACAAAGATCAGCGTTACCCTCTTCGCTGGTGGGATTGTCATTCAAGAGTTAACAGGTCTCGATATGCTCCAGAGCGCGGCAATTCTCGTTCTCTTCACCGGACTGTATACCATCGCCGGCGGATTGCGGGCAGTTGTGTATACTGAGGTGGTCCAAACATTTGTCCTGATTTTCGGATCCCTTGCCTTGACACTAACCGGTCTCATCGCTGTGGGGGGATGGGGAGAGCTGCAGCAGCGCGTACCGGCCGATTTCTTTTCGATGTGGAAGCCCTCAGATCATCCGGATTTCCCCTGGACCGGTATCGTCTTTGGCGCTCCTATTCTCGGCGTATGGTATTGGTGCACAGATCAATACATCGTTCAGCGTGTGCTCGCCGCCCGCAACATTCACGATGCACGCGCCGGAACCATCTTTGCGGGGTTCCTCAAGATTCTCCCCGTTTTTATCTTCGTCTTGCCGGGCATCATCGCCACCGCATTGTATCCAGAACTGATGGCTGAAGCATCTGACCGCGCATTTCCGCTTCTCGTCACACAACTCCTGCCGGCCGGTCTGAAAGGGCTGGTTATTGCAGGCCTCCTCGCCGCATTGATGAGCTCGCTCAGCTCTGTCTTCAATTCTTCCTCAACACTTATCACCTGGGATTTTTACAAGAAGCTTAAGCCGGATGTGAGTGAGCGAAGACTTGTGATCGTTGGCCGCATCGCAACAGGGGTGCTCGTCGTGCTCGGCCTCTTGTGGATTCCATTTATGAAATACATCTCCTCACAGTTGTATATTTACCTTCAAAGCGTGCAAGCGTACATTGCACCGCCGATTGCCGCCTGCTTCTTGTTGGGCATTTTTCTGCCGAGGCTCAATGGGGCAGGAGCAATTGCATCGCTCTTGAGCGGCTTCGCTCTCGGTGCGTTGCGATTAGTGTTAGAACTATTGCACGGAACGGAGCGAACAGGATTACCGGCTGGCACTATTTGGGCGTGGATTGCAGAGGTCAACTTCCTCCATTTTGCTGTGCTCTTGTTTGTCGTGTGCACAGCGATTCTCGTTGCGGTGAGTTTCGCAACGAAAGCGCCTTCAGCAGACCAGCTCAAAGGATTGACATTCAAAACCGTTGAGAAGGAAGAACTCCCCAACGGAAGAAAACGGATCAATCGTCTTCTCTCTGTGGTGTTAGTATTGACGCTTGGAATTCTTTGGATTGTGTTCGCATAGGAACAAATGGATGATTGAACAAAACAGACTTTGCAAGACGGTCGGTTGTTTTTTCATTCTCGTTCTTCTTATCAGTGAGGCAGGGAAGGCCCAGCCCTTCGAGCGTGAAATCACCGTTCATGCATCATCGGTGCTCGAAGCGTTGATCGATGAGGAAGATACCGACGGCGATAAGAACATCACGATCGACGATCCGCATGTTCCAGGAACAGAGCGGGGGAACAAGCGGTTCTGGATTCCAACCATTGACGGCAGAAGGTTCGAGGTCGCCGGCACCTATTTCCTCTCCAATCTCTTACAAGAGCTGAAGCTGGCAGAGTTGGCGGGTCTCGATACCGCGCGTCTCAATGCGGTTCGAATCTTCGAACCGCCAGCTGATCGCATCTCACGTCATATCAAGGAATACTACTGGGACGGTCTCACGCGACGCGTGGACGAACAGAGTCTTGCAACCATCCTTGCCGATGAGAAGACTACGACGCTCGATGGACACAACTACCTCTACGTCTCTCCGAGTGACCGCACGGCCTACGATTACTTTCGCTCGATTGCACAGAGGCAACCGGAACTCAAACTGAAAGTCGTCAGACTCGCGCGGCGAATTACACCGCAATACATTCACTCGTTAGACGGCTATCACGGCCTTCTCAGTCTTGCTCTCCAAAAAAAGCCTGATGGTCGCCTCGAAGGAGTCCCGTTTGTTGTTCCGGGCGGTCGGTTCAATGAGATGTACGGATGGGACAGTTACTTCATCACGCTCGGTTTACTGCACGACGGAAGAATTGAACTTGCAAAGGCAATGGTGGAGAACTTTCTATATCAGATTTCATACTATGGAAAAATTCTCAACGCCAACCGGACGTATTATCTCACTCGTTCACAACCCCCCTTCCTCACCTCAATGATCCGCGCTGTGTATCAGCATCTGCCGCGAAATGACGCCGATCGAAGCTGGCTGAAAATTTCACTCTGGGCTGCCATCAAAGAATATGAGGAGGTTTGGATGAATCCCCAACGACTCACCGCAACGGGGCTGAGTCGGTATTTCGATAGTGGTTCAGGTCCATCGCCTGAAGTAGAACCGGGGCACTTCGATGCGGTTTTCCGAATGTATGCGCGCAAGCATACGATGGATGTTCGAACATTCGAACAGGCATATCGCACCGGTCAAATCAAGGTTCCAGAGTTGGATGAATACTTTGTGCACGACCGCTGTATGAGAGAATCGGGACACGACACGAGTTACCGGCTTGAAAATCTCTGCGCCAATCTTGTAACGGTAGATTTGAACTCACTGCTGTACAAGATCGAAATGGATATTGCCTCCATCATTCAGGAAGAGTTTGGCGGACAGGTTGTGGTGGAGGGAAAAAGAAACGAACCTGCCGAGAAGTGGCGTGCACGAGCAGAGCATCGTCGAGAGCTGGTGAACCGCTATCTCTGGAATGAAGCGGAAGGGATGTATTTCGATTACGACATTCGCGAGCGGCGACAACGTCGGTATGTGAGCGCGACTGCGCTCTATCCACTCTGGGCAGGTTTAGCAAGCAATGAGCAAGCGCGTGCGCTCGTGGAAAAAGCATTGCCGATGCTTGAACTGCCGGGAGGGATCATCAGCTCAACGGAGGAATCACGCGGACCGATATCGGACGATCGTCCGCCGAGACAGTGGGATTATCCCAACGGGTGGGCACCGCATCAAATGATGGCGTGGCAGGGCCTCCTGAACTACGGCTATGACGAAATTGCGCAGCGACTGATCTATCGGTGGCTTTTCACCATCACGCTGAATGCTGCCCATTACAACGGCACCATTCCGGAGAAATTCGACCTCGTTAAGAGATCGCATCAGGTTTTTGCAGAATACGGAAACGTGGGGACCGATTTTGCATACATTACGAGGGAGGGCTTTGGTTGGACAAACGCTTCCTTTCAAATCGGACTATCGCTTCTCTCGCCTCACCATCGTTCTTCATTGAATCAACTTCTTCCTCCCGAATGGGTGTTTTGAGGAGCAAGCGAGGGCTGATGATTTTTAGGAGAGTTCTCTATACTTACTTACCAGCTAAGACGTGAGTGCTATCAATCTGGCCCCACACCAATAAAAAACCCTTCCGGCCTTGCGACCGGAAGGGTCTTCTCCTTCAAGGCTTACAAGTCCCGATACAACCACCTTACGTTTCGAGACTTGCAGCTGAGCGAGTCTTAGTACATATCGCCCATTCCGCCATGCGGAACGGGAGGAGCCTCTTTCTTCTCGGGCTTCTCCACGATCGTCGCCTCGGTGGTGAGCAACAGAGAAGCAACGCTGGCGGCATTTTCCAGAGCCACACGAGCAACCTTTGTCGGGTCAATGACGCCGGCCTTGATCAGGTTCTCGTACTTCTCCGTCAGCGCATTGAAGCCCCAGTCGTCTTTCCCTTCTTTCACCTTGTTCACCACGACCGATCCTTCGAGGCCTGCGTTTTCGACGATCTGGCGGATCGGCTCTTCAAGTGCACGACGGACGATCTCCACGCCGGTCTTTTGATCTTCGTTCTCCGCCTTCACGCTCTCCAGTTTGTGTAACACGCGGAGATAGGCAACACCACCGCCGGGAACGATGCCTTCCTCAACAGCGGCACGAGTGGCATGCAGAGCGTCCTCAACGCGAGCTTTCTTCTCCTTCATCTCTACCTCGGTCGCAGCTCCGATCTTGATCACGGCGACGCCACCAGACAACTTCGCCAGCCGCTCTTGTAGCTTCTCACGATCGTAGTCCGAGGTGGTCTTCTCGATCTGCTGCTTGATCTCGTTGATCCGCTTCTTAATCTCCTCTTTCTTACCCGCACCCTCAACGATCGTGGTGTTGTCCTTGTCGACGGTGACGCGTTTGGCAGTGCCGAGATAGCTCAATTGAGCGTTCTCCAGCTTGAAGCCTTTCTCCTCGGAGATCACTGTACCGCCGGTCAGGATAGCGATATCCTCCAGCATTGCCTTCCGACGATCGCCGAAACCGGGAGCCTTTACTGCGACAACGCGCAACGTGCCGCGCAGCTTGTTCACAACGAGCGTGGCCAACGCTTCGCCTTCAACCTCCTCGGCAATGATAAGGATGGAGCGTCCGGATTGTGCGACTTTCTCGAGAATTGGGAGCAGATCCTTCATCGCGCTGATCTTCTTGTCATGGATCAGGATGTAGGGATCCTCGAGAACCGCTTCCATGCTCTCCGCATCCGTCACAAAGTACGGGGAGAGATAGCCGCGATCGAATTGCATACCTTCGACCACATCCAGCGTCGTCTCCGTTCCTTTCGCTTCCTCGACGGTGATGACGCCGTCTTTACCGACCTTCTCCATCGCGTTGGCGATCAGGTCGCCGATCGCCCGGTCGTTGTTCGCGGAGATGGCGCCCACCTGAGCGATCTTCTCCTTGTCGTCACCGATCGTCTGGCTGATCTCTTTGAGACCCTCAACGACTTTCAGTACGGCAAGGTCGATCCCGCGCTTCAAGTCCATCGGGTTTGCGCCAGCCGTGACATTCTTCAAGCCTTCGCGAACGATCGCCTGGGCAAGAAGCGTCGCCGTCGTCGTACCGTCACCGGCAACATCGGAGGTCTTCGATGCAACCTCACGAACCATCTGGGCACCCATGTTTTCGATGGGATCGGTTAACTCGACTTCCTTCGCAACTGTCACGCCATCTTTCGTGACGGTCGGAGCGCCGAACTTTTTATCGATCACAACGTTGCGGCCTTTGGGACCCAACGTCACCTTCACTGCATCCGCAAGCTGATCAACACCGCGCTTCAGCGCAGATCGAGCGTCGGTGTTGAAATGAATCAACTTTGCTGCCATAGCTCTTTCTCCTTATTGGTTGAACTTTGTTTACACACTCTTCATTGATAGGAAAAGAGAATACCTTCCTCTCGCTACATTTGTACCTACAGCTTACTTCTTCGGCATTACAGCAAAGATGTCGCTTTCGCGCATGATCAGATACTCTTCGCCGTCGATCGTGACTTCCGTGCCGGAGTACTTGCCGTAGAGAACCCGGTCACCCACCTTCACTTCCATCTCGATGTGCTTTCCATCCTCGGAAACACGCCCCGGTCCAGCAGCGACTACTTCGCCCCACACGGGCTTCTCTTTGGCAGTGTCCGGAACAATGATCCCGCCTTTAGTCTTCTCTTCGGCGGGAGCCGGCTTCACGACAACGCGATCAGCCAAGGGCTTCAGTGTCGTCATAACTTGACCTCCTTATAATTTATTGATTTTTAAGAACTTAAACGATTCATGCCGGTTGATTAGCACTCTCTGAAAAAGAGTGCTAACAATATAATCGTCCAAAGGGTAGTTGTCAAGAGGTAATTTTCAGAAAGCAGAATTGAGAATTCTCGAATGCGGGATTTAGGCCCAAGATTGGGAGAACTCTCCGATGCCCGGAAGTATCGAAGTAGTAAGTATGGAAGTAGGAAGACGCGAGACAGCAGATTGGAGCTCGCAGAGAAGTCTTCGTCGCCGGTGGTTTGAAACCACCCGCTGGGATGGGAAACCGTAACGGTTAATCAAATTGTAAGGTCTCACAAAGGGGGAAGGATTTGCATAAGGAATTCCACGTACCATCCTTCAGCTCCCGCCAGATAAGTCTGCTTCCCTGCGCCCTTCCACAATGAGCACATACTCACCGCGAGTCTTCCTATTAGAAAGTTCGCGGAGGACAAGTGAAGCGGGTCCCCTCACGATTTCCTCGAACTTCTTCGTCAGCTCACGAGCAACAACGATGTTCCGCTCCCCCCAGTTCGAAATAATATCCTCAACCGTTCGTACGACGCGATGCGGCGATTCGTAAAGGATAATCGTCCGCTCCTCTCGAGCCAGGATATCAAGCCGTGTCTTCCGTCCCTTTTTCTGCGGCAGAAATCCCTCAAACACGAACCGTTCTGTCGGCAGCCCACTGACAACCAGCGCCGAGATAAAAGCCGAGGCACCCGGAATGGGGACAAGTGGGATAGAATGTGCGAGAGCCTCACGAACAAGATAGAAGGCAGGATCGGATATGCCAGGTGTTCCGGCATCCGACACCACCGCGATCGATTGGCCCGCCAACAATTTCTCGATCAGCTCCGGCGTCCGCTGCCGTTCGTTGTAACTGTAGTAGCTGAGCATCGGCTTTGAGATGCCGTAGTGATCGAGCAAAATTCTCGTTTTGCGCGTGTCTTCCGCCGCGATCACATCGACAGCGGCAAGCACCTTCACAGCACGATACGTGATATCCTCCAAATTGCCTATCGGCGTGGCAACAAGATAGAGTGTACCAATCATATTCCTCACTCCCTCACACTCCCCAATCCCTCGCATACCGGAAATCAACGTTGACCGTCCGGTATGACACCTTGGCGATGACGGGGGGGCGGCGTTTGAACTGATTCTTCTGGATGAGCTCGCGAACCCGTCGGATGAACTTCGTGTCAAAACCAAGCTCTCTCAACTCGTCATCACCCCTCCGTTCATCCACCAGGTGAAACAACAGTCGATCAAGTTCCGCATATTTCATTCCCATCTCTCCTTCATCAGTCTGTCCCTCCCACAAATCGGCCGTGGGTTGCTTTCCGACGATGCGCTTTGGCAAACCGAGGTGTCGGGCTAATTGCCAGATTTGCGTTTTGTAGAGATCTCCTATCGGATTCAGCGCACACGCCGTATCGCCATACAGTGTGCCGTATCCAACCATCAATTCCGTCTTATTGCTCGTCCCGATAACCAAAGCGGCATCTCGTGCCGAGATGTCGTACAAAACGATCATCCTCGCTCGAGCCATCACATTACCCCGCCGAATGCGACCGATCGCTCCATTTGTGCCGCAGTAAGCGTCTACCATCTCGGTAATGTCAACGTACTCCGACCGGATGGCCAGTTTCTCGATGACCAATTCGGCGTCTTCGATACTTTGCGGACTGCTTGTGGCATGCGGCATCACAACTCCACGCACGTGCCGTTTCCCCAGCGCATCGGCTGCCAGCGCAGCGCTGACGGCGGAATCGACACCTCCGGAAACACCCACCACCCCCTTGGAAAATCCGGCAGCGTGCACTTCATCTCTGATGAAACGAACGAGGAGATCGTGGACGACCTCCATATTCAGATCAAGCGGCGAGTGTTCCTCTTTGCCCGCAGCTTCCATGCCTTAATCTCCTGCGCTAATTTCTTTCAGCGCATTGCGGATGATGGTTACTCCCTCATCAATTTCGGTTTTCGTCATGTTGAGAGGGGGTCGAAAACGGATCGAGTGATCGCCACAACCGATCAGAATCAACCCTTCCTCATACGCCTTGATACGGAGTTGATCTCGACTCTGAGCGGTGTCGAGGTCAATGGCGCAAAGAAGTCCACGACCGCGCGCATTCAAGACCAAGCCGGGAAATTCCTGCTCCAAACCCTCGAGCTGTTTCAGGAGATGCGCCCCTACCTCGAGCGCGTTTTGAACGAGATGCTCTTCCTCGATGATCTCGAGGATGCGCTGGAACCGAACCATGTCCACGAGATTCCCGCCAAAGGTGGAGTTCAGTCGACTCGGCTTATGGAACACGTTCTCCAGCACATCGTCGATCCGCTTGCTGCTCACGAAACCACACACCTGGGTCTTCTTGCCAAAGGCCATCAGGTCTGGCTTCACGAAATATTCGTGCGCCCACATCTTGCCGGAGATGCCGATGCCGGTTTGGATTTCATCGAAGACCAAAAGAATTTCGCTCTCGTCGCAGATTGTCCGAAGCTCTCGAAAAAATTCGGGACGAAAGTGGTTGTCCCCCCCTTCGGCTTGCACCGGTTCGATAATCAGCGCCGCAACGTCGTCGGGATTGTTAACAATCGCCTGCTTGATTTGCTGGAGCGCAATTCCTTCTTCTCTTTTCACTTGCTCGAGATTCTCCTTATTGAGGGGGAACCGTACCGCGGGATTGTGGATCCGCGGCCAGCGGAACTTCGGGAAGTAGTTGGTTTTGGTCGGATCGGTGTTCGTCAGCGAGAGCGTATAACCACTCCGCCCGTGAAAGGCGCGACGGAAATGAATGACCTGCCGTCCGCGCTCCTCCGTATATCCCTTTACAAAGTTCTTCCGCACCTTCCAATCGAATGCCGTCTTCAACGCATTCTCCACTGCTAAAGCTCCCCCATCGATGAAGAAAGCGTACGGTAGATACTCGGGTTGAGCGATGCGCGCAAAGGTCTCCACAAACTCCGCCATCTCGACGGTGTACGCATCGGAATTTGACGGTTTGTTGACAGCGACGTATGCGAGCTTGTCGAGGAATTCGGGAGAGGTCATCTTTGGATGATTCATCCCCACCGACCCGGAAGCAAAGAAAGTAAAGAAGTCGAGATATCGTTTATTATACCGCGAATCATAAAGGTAGGAACCCTGACTACGTTTTAAATCCACTACAAGGTCGAATCCATCGACCAGCATGTGACGTGAGAGGACCGCGTGCACCTCCGTTGGAAGAACTTTCACGGGATTCTTTGTTGTCGGTTTCGCGATAGGATCGATCACGGCCATCTTGTGGCCGGACTCTTTTCCGGCACCGGATGTTGCGCGATCGAGTTTGGCGATAACTTTGTCGGACATAAGTTACCTTTCGTTTTTCAGAGTGAAGTACATGGAAGCGAATTCGATTTTCGTCCGCTGCCCATCTCCCTCAGAAAAACTCCTGGTGCTCGTAGAGTGATATGATGTACGGTCTCCCTTCCACTTTAATTCTCCACATTGTCAATTTGTGCACGCTGCAACTGGCCGCTGTAATCAACATAGACCGTCTTCCATTCCGTGTAGAACTCATATACCGTCCATCCACCTTCACGATGGCCGTTGCCAGTCTCCTTCACGCCCCCGAACGGCATATGCGCTTCCGCGCCGATGGTCGGCGCATTGATGTAGGTAATGCCCGCCCGGATATCCCGAATAGCGCGATAGGCGTTGTTGATGTCTTGTGTGTAGATGGAGGAGGAGAGTCCATACTGCGTGTTGTTCGCCACTTCGATCGCCTCCTCGAGCGATTTGACTCGGATGACGGAAAGAACAGGTCCGAAGATCTCTTCGCGGGCAACACGCATCGAAGGTGTTACATCGGCAAGTACGGTCGGTTCATAGAACCATCCGTTGGCAAGACCATCGCCTGCTGCACGCTTGCCCCCCGCGGCAACAACCGCTCCCTCCTGCACACCAATCCTCACATACTCTTCGACCGTTGTGAACTGCTTTTCATTGACACACGGACCAACGTCCACATCCTCCTTCAATCCATCCCCTACTCTGAGCTTCTTCGCCTTGTCCACGACCAGAGAAAGAAAGCGATCGTATACCTTTTCGTGGATGATCAGTCGACTCGTCGCGGTGCATCGCTGACCGGTTGTTCCGAACGCTCCCCACAATACTCCTTCGAGCGCGAGGTCGAGGTTCGCATCGTCCATCACGATCTGCGCGTTTTTTCCTCCTAACTCTAAAGAGACCCGCTTCAGCGTTCGTGAAGCAATCTCGGAAATCTTCTTGCCGACGGATGTGGAGCCCGTGAAGCTGACCAAATCGACCTCCGGGTGTTCGACGAGCGCCATTCCCACTTCCGTTCCCCCGCCATGAACGAGATTCACAACCCCTTTGGGAACGCCCGCCTCTGTCAGAATCTCTACAAGTAACGTTGCCGTCGCGGGAGTGTCGGATGCCGGTTTGAACACCACAGTATTCCCGCAGACGAGGGCCGGGAAGATCTTCCACGTGGGAATGGCCATCGGGAAATTCCATGGTGTGATGATCGCCCCAACGCCGACCGGAATCCGAATGGCCATATTGAACTTGTTTGGAAGTTCCGAGGGAACGGTGTGCCCAAAGAGGCGCCTTCCTTCCGACGCGGCATAATAGGCCGTATCGATTCCTTCCTGCACATCTCCCCTTGTTTCGAGCAAGACTTTCCCCATCTCACGCGTCATCACCCGAGCAATCTCTTCTTTTCTTTGCGTGAGAAGGTCGCCGACTTTCTTGAGGATGTCTCCTCGTTTCGGAGCGGGAACGAGGCGCCACGATTCAAACGCTCTTCGAGCGGCTGCGACGGCGCGGTCCACATCCGATTTGTCCGAAAGAGGAAACGTTCCGATCACTTCATCCCAATTCGCCGGATTGCGATTTTCAAATGTGCGTCCGGACTCGGAATCGCTCCATATTCCATCGATGTAGTTCTGATATTTTCTTGGCATAGCTTGTTCTCGTTAATCAATCGTAGGTTGTTCTATCATTCTCGCTCGCCTATCTGAAGAATGGATTACACAGAGGGACAGAGAGGATTCAGAGAGTTCCGCGGAGGAGAATTCCACGTGCACCTTGGCGCTTCATTCGTCAATTCATTTCCACGCACCCTTCAGTTTCGGTTGTTGATGGAGAGTTGCCATTAATTCAGACCTAACCGTTCGAAGATCGTATCCAATCGTTTGAGACTTCGATGCGGATCGAAGAGTTGAGAAAGCTCGTCCGGTGGGAGCATCTGCGTCACTTCCGGCGTCTGTAAAAGCATTTCCTGAAAGCTTGTCCCGTTCTCCCATACTTTCATCGCGAGCGATTGAACGATCCGATACGCGTCTTCCCGCTTCATCCCCTTTTTGGTAAGTGCGAGAAGAACTTCCTGCGAGAACACCAGCCCGTTTGTCTTCTGAAGATTCGAAAGCATGCGTTCCGGATAGACCAAGAGACGATCGATGACGGAGTTCAACTGCGTGATCATGTAATCGAGCAGAATGCAGCTATCGGGTATGATGATGCGCTCCACCGAAGAATGCGTAATATCCCGTTCGTGCCACAGAGAGATATTTTCCATTGCGGCGAGAGCATTGCCTCGCAGCACGCGAGCCAGTCCCGAAATCCGCTCACACAGAATCGGGTTGCGTTTGTGCGGCATCGCTGAGGAGCCTTTCTGCCCTTTCGAGAAGTACTCCTCCGCTTCGCGGACCTCGGTCTTTTGGAGGTGACGAATCTCCGTGGCGAACTTTTCAAGCGAACTGCCACATACCGCAAGGGCATTCATAAACTCGGCATGCCGATCACGCTGCAACACCTGCGTCGAGACCGGTGCCGGCTGAAGTCCAAGCTTCTCGCACACATATCGCTCCACAAACGGGTCAATATGTTGATATGTCCCTACCGCTCCCGAGATCTTTCCAACGCTGATGGTTTGAAGAGCCGATCTGAGACGAGCAATGTTTCGTTCGGTCTCTGCAAACCAAAGTGCAAGTTTTAGGCCAAAGGTCATGGGCTCGGCATGGACACCGTGGGTTCGACCGATCATCACTGTCTTCTTAAATTCCTTTGCCCTCCTCGCGAGCGTGCCCTTCAGCGCCTCCAGATCTTTCAGCAACAGTTCCCCTGCCTGCTTCATCTGGACCGACAGCGCCGTGTCGAGCACATCGGACGAGGTCATACCGAGATGGATAAAGCGCGACTCGGCACCGACGTATTCACCGACATTCGTCAGAAACGCGATGAGGTCGTGCTTCACTTCGTTTTCGATTTCGGCCATGCGAGCGATATCGAACTTCGCCTTCGAACGGATAGCAGCGGGGGCATCCTTTGGGATCACTCCCAGCTCCGCCTGCGCCTCACAGGCAAGGAGCTCGATCTCCAGCCAAATGCGAAACTTGTTCTCGTCTTGCCAGATGCGCCCCATCTCGGCGCGTGCGTAGCGTTGAATCACTGTCGTGTATCTCTCTGGTCCATGGTGAGAGGTTTGAGACTCGATTTCCCGCATGTACCTCTCAACATGGGGATGATTGGAACTCGGAGATGATGAAACGTCTTGGACTGCGCTCCACGTTCGTTACGATGAACGTTGCTCAACCCGAAGTTGCACTTCTACCGTTTTCCGTTCCCGATAAATCCTCAACCTCAACACGTCACCGGGACGCGCGTCGTTCAGAAGTGCAAACAGCTCTTCTTCGGAGTTGATTTTCTCGTTGTTGATCTCCAGGATGATATCCCCGACCTTAATGCCTGCTTTTTCTGCCGGACTATTCCTATAAACATCGCTCACGATGATGCCGCGCACTTCAGAAAGTCCGAAGTAGCGAGCTACGCGTGCATCCACCTGCTGCGCCTCAAAACCGGTCCAGATATTGCGCTCAACTCTTCCGCGTTTCCTGAGCTCGGTAACGATCCGTTTCACTTTATTAATCGGAATGGCGAAACCATATCCCACAAAGCTCTGGCTCACCCCTCCGGTGAAGATCAATGTGTTGATGCCGATGACCTCACCGAGACTATTGACCAACGGACCACCGCTGTTGCCGCTGTTGATGGCCGCATCCGTTTCAATCATGTCGCGGTACACCCGATTGTTCTGTCGACCCAGGTTCATACCGGTCGAACTGATAACTCCCACCGTCACCGTCGGTTTATCGTTAATGTCGAACAAACCAAACGGATTGCCCAACGCAATCGCCCATTCCCCAATGATGATCTCATCGGAGTTCCCCAGAGCAGCATGAGGGAGATCGTGACCATCGACCTTCAAGAGTGCAACATCGGAGAGGGGATCGGTGCCAACCAGCTCAGCTTTCAAGCGCCGGCCTCCAACGAGCGTGACCGTAATCTCGGTCGCATTGCCGGCAACGTGATCATTGGTGATGATATAACCATCCGGCGAGATGATGACGCCGGAGCCGAGCCCCTTCACCTCGATGCGACGGTTTCCGAAGAACTGCCTCATAAAGGGATCTTGCTCGAAGAATCGCCGGAAAAACGGATCGGACGGGAAAAATCCCGGCTGCTCGCGCACCTCCGTGACGTTGATACCTACAACAGCCGGACTGACGCGGGCGATCGAACGCGTGATGGCGTTCTGGCGTGATTGGCCGAGATCTGTTTGATCCTGAACGGTTGATGTGGCGGAAACCGTTTGCGGGAACAATTCTTTGTATTCCGGCTCCACTTGCTCCGCGGGAGAAGCCCCCACCGAAGGCTTGATCGTATATCCTATTCCCACACCGATGATCAGTGGGACCACAAGAACAAGGAGAAGTCGCAGACCATGTTTCATACCATTCCACTCACATTATGTCGATGATTGTTCCAAATCCTGCCGATTGCCGGACCAAATGTGCCTCAAAACCTCCTGATGCCGGAGGAGCAACAGCAGACTCAAAATGACAGAGAAGAGTTCGAACGACGACTCGTGCGTACCTTCCGGCAGTAACAAACCGACAACCTCCCACGGCATCAGAGCGAGAATCAATGGCGTGGCAAAAATGGCTATCAGGTTTGAGGTGAGAATATCCCTCCCGCTCAACTTTGCAACGAGCCACAGCACGCACCACACCACGGTATAACTGAATCCGAAAAGGAAGAGTCCACCCGCCGTCGTGGCAAGTCCTCTTCCCCCTTCAAATCTTAACCAGAGAGGGTAGATATGACCCAAGATGGCGCTGGAGAGAGCCAGTGCGAGGATCCAAAAAGAAGAATCGACGAGCAGCTGTGCCCCGAGAACCGCGAGAAACCCCTTTGCCGCATCCAAGACGCCCACGATGATACCGATCCACTTCGAGCCGGTGACAAAGAACGCGTTAAATCCTCCCACATTGCCGCTTCCTGCGCGTCGAATGTCGATGCGCTTGGCGAACTTGACGATGAGATATGCTACGGGGATCGACCCGAGGAGGTATCCGCCGAGGAACACCAGGATGTAAGTAGCCACGGATGCCGTACGCCAGTAGGAGCAGTAAGAATGACCGCCCCAAAGTACGCAAAAGGGGAGGGAGAAGCAAGGTAAGGTCGACGTCGGGAAAAGCGACAGTGTCGTGCTGTGAAGCCTATCCTTCGCCTTTCGCATCACGCGTCATCAGTTCGCGCGTAGCGATATGCGGGTCTTTTCCTTCGAACAGAACGGAATGAACTGCGTTGATGATGGGGAGCTCAATGCCGAATTTTTTCTCGATTTCAAGAGCCGACTTTGCAGTAGCCACCCCTTCTGCCACCATGATCATTTCCTTCAAAACATCCTCAAGCTTCCGTCCTTTTCCCACCTGCTCTCCAACGTAACGATTGCGACTATGTCGGCTCATACACGTCACAATCAAGTCCCCCACTCCGGAAAGCCCTGCGAACGTCCGCGGCTGCGCGCCGAGCTTGACACCAAGTTTGGTGATTTCGTAGACACCTCGTGTCATAATAGCCGCCTTCGTATTGTCGCCAAAGCCGGCTCCATCACTGATGCCTGCAGCAACCGCGATGACGTTTTTCAGCGCCCCCCCTAACTCAACACCCCGGATATCCTCGTTCACATACACACGGAAGTAGGGAGTCAGGAACGCCTCCTGCACGATCTTGGCTGTTCGAAGCTTGTATGAAGCAGCGACAACGGCAGTCGGGATTTGCCTTGAAACTTCCTCCGCGTGGCTGGGCCCCGAAAGGATGGCAAGATTTTCCTTCTGCTCGTGCTCGAGAACGTCGAGCATCACCTCCGACATCGTCATCAGTGTCGTATTCTCGATCCCCTTTGCAACGTTACAGATGACTGTTCGACGGAGATCGATATGAGCGATTTTTTGGAGAACGGAGCGAAGATACTGGGAAGGGACTGCGGCAACGATCATATCCCGATTCGAGCATGACTGTTCGATATCGGTGACGATTTTAAGCGTGGGAGGAAGATAGATACCGGGAAGAAAGGAGGGGTTTTCGCGCCTGTCGCGCATCAACTCAGCTTGTTCGGCTTTATACGTCCACAACGTGACGTCGTGGCCGTTGCCAAGCAGAACGAGCGCGAGAGTTGTTCCCCAACTTCCGGCTCCGAGGATGGTGATCTTCATCATTCGATTCATTTCATCGGAAGGTGAGACAACGCAGTGTTATGTTTGAGACAACAGCCGGACAAGAACAAAATCCCCCTCCAAGTTGGCTTGCGAGGGGGACTCCATGCGTTCGGCTGATGCGCTCAAGCTCCGAGGCGTTCCCGTTCGGGCTGAGGAAACTTCACCGGATGTTCTGTTCCTTCAATCAATCGCTTGATATTGGAGCGATGTGAATAGACGAGGAGCAATGCAACAGCGATACTGAAATAGATGAGCGTTTTGTAGCTATGGATCTCGTCGCCAAAGATGTTGTGTCGAATAAACAGCGACAGGGGAAAAGCGAAAGCGGCCGAGATGGAGCCGAGCGAAACGTACTTCCATGCCATAAAAACAATCAGGAAGACACCAACGGAGATAGCGAATTCCGTTGGTGCGATGCCGATGAGCATGCCCGCTCCGGTCGCGATTCCCTTTCCCCCACGAAATCCGGCAAAGATGGTCCAGATATGGCCGACAATCGCCGCACCGCCACAAATCATTTGAATAATGGTGAAGTCGTCAAACGGCGTGCGGTTGTAAAACGGCAACGTCGGATCCCAAAACAAGCGCGCGATCACCGTGGTCGTGAGCACCCCCTTGCCGATATCGACAAGCGTCACGAGCACACCCGACTTCCAACCGAGCACGCGGAAGACATTCGTCCCTCCTGCATTGCCACTCCCCTTGGTGCGGATGTCGAATCCGTGCACCCACTTGGAGAGCATAATACTCGTGGGAATGGAGCCCACGATGTAGCTCAGCAAGATGACAATTGCAAGGTTAATCATGCGGTTCCCCTCCTGTAGAACAGAAAAAACCTGTGTTATGATACTTCATTCAGAAGAAAAAAGCAACCTGATTTCCGAAGACGTTTCGCTCAATTTCGATCACATCAGCCCCTGTACTTTCCATCTCTCGAGAATCAGTTTTGCCAGCTCGAGATCTTCTTCAGTGGTGATCTTTATGTTGTCGTACGATCCTTCCACAATCCTTGCTTTGACACCGAGTCGCTCTACGAGCGCCGCTTCATCTGTTGAGTAGAATTTTTCCTTCACCGCTTTGTCAAACGCTTTTCTCAAAACATCCGCCCGAAAGGCCTGTGGTGTTTGAATTAACCAGAGCGCGTGACGATCCAGTGTTTGATCGAAGAACCCTCCTCCGGATGAGCGGCGAATGGTATCCTTCGGCTGCACGGCGAGAACAGCGGCTGTGTACTCCTTGCATGCTCGAATCAACTGCGTGATGCGCTTCACTTCGATGAAGGGTCGAACTCCGTCGTGCACCAGGACGATATCGGTCTCCTTCAGCATGAGTCGCCTCAAAACGTTCATCACCGAATCTTGCCGCTGTGCACCCCCCACCACAACCTTGCTCACCTTATGCAGTCGATAACGGGAGATGAGCGATTCCATCTCGACAACGGCAGACTCGGGTACCGCCACCGCGATCTCATCCACATCGACACAATGCTCAAACTGACGAAGGGTGTGGACAATGATCGGTTTGTCTTTGAGCAGAAGAAACTGCTTCCGCACCGTACCGCCTAATCGGCTTCCTGATCCGGCAGCAGGGACGATAGCAAAGATTTTTGGACGAACACGTGACATAGGCTGAGCGGATCCGGGCGTCGGAACAGAAAGGCCCCGCCTCTCGGATGCGAGAAGTACCGAAAGACAGGGCCACTCAAAATCTACAGAATCAACATCGCGTCGCCGTAACTGTAGAACCGGTACCCTTCTTTGATCGCCTTCTTGTATGCGCGCATCAGGAATTCATGTCCCGCAAACGCGCTTGCCAACATCAACAGCGTCGACTCCGGTAAATGGAAGTTCGTAATAAGCTTATCTGTGATCTTGAACTCATAAGGAGGAAAGATGAACTTATCCGTCCATCCCTTCGCCGCCTTGAGATGACCATCGGATGTGACGCTGGATTCGAGCGCGCGGCATGTGCTCGTTCCCACCACAAAGACGTTCTTCTTTGAATCGATCGTCTTGTTGATAGCATACGCCGCTTCGGGAGAGATCTCGTAATACTCGGAATCCATCTTATGCTTCGTCAGGTCTTCCACCTCCACGGGACGGAACGTCCCTAAACCGACGTGCAACAGGATCGGAACAATCTTCACCCCTTTCGCCTCGATCTTCCTCAGCAGCGACTTGGTGAAGTGGAGTCCGGCAGTCGGAGCCGCCACCGCTCCAAGCACACGGGCATAGACCGTTTGATAATTCTCTTTATCCTTTTCCGTTGCCTCCCGTTTGATGTAATACGGCAGGGGCGTCTGGCCGATACGCTCGATGATCTTGAAGAAGTCACCTTTGTGATTGAACCGGACCGTCCGTCCCCGAGAGGTCGTATTGTCGATGACCTCGCACCAGAGCTTACCGTTATCGAAAAAGATCTTGTTGCCGATGCGGACTTTCCGGGCGGGATCGACGATGACATCCCAGATGTTCTCCTCCGCGTTTAATTCGCGCAGGAGGAAGACTTCGATCTTGGCGTTCGTCTTCTCCTTCCGCCCGAACAAGCGTGCCTGGAACACCTTCGTCTCGTTGACAACGAGACAATCCCCTTTCTGAAAGTAGCCGACGATGTCGGTGAACTTCTTGTCCTCAATCGACTCGTCGGCCCGATTGAGCACCATCAGCCGCGAGGAATCTCGCGGTTTGGCCGGATATTTGGCAATCAGATTCCTCGGTAAAGGGTATTTGAAGTCGGAGAGCTTCATGCTCTTTCACCTCATCGCTATTGAATGTATGCAGACTTCTTATTGCTGCCTATTAGTTTTGCCTCGCCTGATCTTGCGCCCGACCCTGCGCGGAGCAGGTTGGGCGTTTTTGGAATTGCGAGGGTGTTGCAGCGCCGCCCGGGCCGCCGCTAGACGCGCAATCGGAACGCGAAACGGCGAGCAACTGACGTAGTCGAGTCCGATCATATGGCAGAACTCAACACTGGAGGGCTCGCCGCCATGCTCGCCGCAAATACCGAGCTTGAGCTTCGGATTCGTTGCGCGCCCCTTCTCGACGGCGATCTTCATCAACTCGCCGACACCATCCCGATCCAGAGCTTCAAACGGATCCTTTGGATAGATTTCCATCTCAACATACGGAATCAGAAATCTTCCGGCATCGTCGCGACTGACACCGAGCGTCGTCTGCGTCAAATCGTTGGTGCCAAAACTGAAGAACTCTGCCACCTTCGCAATCTCCCCGGCAGTGATCGCTCCGCGCGGGATTTCGATCATCGTTCCGACGAGGTACGGGAATGTCACCCCCTGTTCGTTCATCACCTCAGAAGCCACACGACGAACAATCGTCGCCTGATGTTCAAGTTCCTTGATGTTCCCGACGAGCGGAATCATCACCTCCGGTTCGACAGCGATGCCGCGCTTCTTCACTTCCGCTGCCGCCTCAAAGATGGCTCGCGACTGCATCTCCGTAATTTCGGGATAGATAATGCCGAGACGGCAACCGCGGAATCCGAGCATCGGATTGAACTCGTGCAAGGACTCGATCCTCTGCTTCACTTTCTCATAGGAGATGCCCATTTGTTGAGCCAACTCCCGTTGCGCTTTCTCCTCATGCGGGAGAAATTCGTGCAGAGGTGGATCAATTGTCCGGATCGTCACCGGTCGACCATCCATCACTTCAAAGATTCCGACAAAATCATTCCGCTGGAGTGGGAGGAGCTTAGCGAGAGCGGCCTTGCGCTCCGCCACCGTGTCGGCGAGGATCATTTCGCGCATCGGGCCGATCTTTCCTTCACCGAAGAACATGTGCTCGGTGCGGCATAAACCGATTCCTTGCGCACCAAACGCCACGGCGTTGCTCGATTGGTCGGGCTGGTCGGCATTGGTCCGGATCTTCAACACGCGATACGTATCCGCCCACTGCATGGCTTTCGCAAATGATTGATAGACGGGGGCCTCTTTTGGGTCGAGGGTCTTGTTAAGAAGCACCTGCAGCACTTCCGACGGTTTCGTATTCACCTTCCCTTCGATGACCTCACCGGTCGTGCCATCGATCGAAATCCAATCGCCTTCTTTCAAGACGCGGCCTTTGACGGTCATCGTCCGATTCGAGTAATCGATTTCCAGATCGCTGCAACCTGCCACACACACTTTCCCCATTTGTCGGGCGACCAAAGCGGCGTGCGACGTCATACCACCGCGCGCCGTCAATATTCCTTCCGACGCGTCCATGCCCTTTATATCCTCCGGCGAAGTCTCGATGCGAGTGAGGATCACGTGCTCGCCCCGTTTTGCCCACTCTTCAGCGTCGACGGCATTGAACACGATGCGGCCGCTTGCGGCACCGGGGCCTGCATTCAGACCTTTTGCGAGAAGGCGTCCGTCATGAATGGCCGAGTTCTTTTCATGCAGGTCAAACACCGGCCGCAACAACTGATTAAGCTGATCGGGTTCGATGCGCAGAAGCGCCTCTTTAGCCGTAATCAACCGTTCCTGCACCATGTCAACAGCAATTTTGATCGCCGCGAACGCCGTCCGCTTGCCAACACGGCATTGGAGCATGTAGAGCTTCCCTTGCTGAATCGTGAACTCGATGTCCATAACGTCACGATAGTGCTTCTCCAGCGTCTTACGAATCTTCTCGAGCTGACCGTAGATTTTCGGATCCTGCTCAGCTAAGCGTGAAATGGGAAGAGGTGTGCGAATTCCTGCCACGACATCTTCGCCCTGGGCGTTCATGAGATACTCGCCGTAGAAGACGTTCTCGCCGGTGGCCGGATCGCGCGTAAATGCGACACCTGTCCCGGAATCTTCGCCCATGTTTCCGAACACCATCGCTTGAACGTTCACCGCCGTCCCCCACCAGGAGGGGATATCATACATCTTGCGGTAGGCGATGGCGCGCTCGTTCATCCACGATCCAAACACGGCTCCGATCGCACCCCAGAGTTGCTCCATCGGATCCTCGGGAAAATCCTTGCCCGTTTTTTCCTTTACAGCCGCCTTGAATCGCACGACGAGATCGTGCAGATCCTCCGCCGTCAACTCTGTATCGAGGTGTACCCCTTTTTCTCTCTTCTTTTGTTCGATAATTGCTTCGAACGGATCGATCTCGTCTTTGTGCACCGGCTTCAAGCCCAACACCACGTCACCATACATTTGTACAAACCGGCGGTATGAATCATAGACGAAGCGAGGATTGTTCGTTTTCTTGATCAATCCCTGCACCGTTGCGTTGTTGAGTCCAAGATTGAGGATGGTGTCCATCATTCCGGGCATGGACGCGCGTGCGCCCGAGCGGACGGAGACGAGGAGCGGATTGTTGGGATCGCCGAACTTCATCCCCATTTGCTTTTCCACTTTCGCGAGCGCTTCACGCACTTCTTTTTCGAGCGTCTTCGGATAGGTCTTGTTGTGATCGTAGTAGTAGGTGCAGACCTCCGTGGAGATGGTAAAGCCGGGAGGGACGGGGAGTCCGATGTTCACCATTTCGGCAAGATTTGCCCCTTTGCCGCCGAGAAGGGCTTTCATTTCGGCGGTGCCTTCCGCTCGTTTTCCTCCGAAGAAATAGACGTATTTGGTCTTCTTTGCCATTGTCACTGTACTCCGTTTCTTGATCTATGAGTTGATGGGGTTTCTCTATTGTTGATACGCTTGAACTCGCAGCAAGAACTCTTCGGCAATCTTGCCGGAAGCAGGATTATCAAAATCCTTCATTCGTTCGGGATGCCACTGAACAAGCAACAGAAAGGGCATCCGGTCTTTCACGATCCATTCGGCAGCCTCGATCACTCCGTCCGGCGACGTTGCGGAGACCATCAAGCCTTTCCCCAGGTTCTCAATGCTTTGATGATGGATCGAGTTGACCGTCAACGATTCCCGTGCCGTGATCGAGCGCAGGAGCGTCTCCGGCGCTACTTGTATGTCGTGCCTGTTTTCCTGACCGTTCGTCTCGGCGTGTTCGAGGAATCCGGCTGTTGGCACATCGATATGAAGCATTCCTCCGAGGTAGACGTTCATAATTTGCATGCCTCTGCAAATGCCGAGTATTGGCAATTCCAGCTCAAGGGCGCGATCAATGACAGCGAACTCGAATTCATCACGCCGCTCATTCACCTCCTCCGTCTCGCCGATCCGATCGGCTTTCCCGTAGAATTTCGGATGCACATCACCGCCGCCGGTCAAGACCAAGCCTCGACAGGTCGAAAGCTCCGACACATTATCGAGATGATAGGAGAGCTTGACAAACTCGATTGATGGATTGACCTTGTGCAGCCATCCGATATAGTTATTGAACAGAGGCCTCGGTCTTAGATTGTCTGTAATACCGATACGCAAGAGATGTTCTTTCCCCCTGTCATTCGACTCCGCCACTTCGTTGCCTTCCGAACGTTCGCTCCGTTTACTTCACGCGTTCGGAAGGTTTTCAATTCACGTACATCGGCTTTCCTTGCCAGAATTCCTCAACGAGAGACTCGGCAACTGCGATGAACGTTCCTTCTTTTTCGAACACTTTTCGTTGTCGCTCGTAACTGCATCCCTTGTCGAGAGCGTCCTGAACACGTGCAAGCTCCTCGTGACATCCCAGTGTGAGTGAGTATGGTTGAAGCGTTGGGAGGAGCCGCTCAATCTCCTTGCGAAGAAGTCCCGTCCTCCCTCTTTTATCAAGGATAATCTCACCTTCCAACCCGTAGCGCGAGGCCTTCCATTTGTTCTCACGCAAAATCCAATAAGGGGGCGGCGAGAAGACGCGGCCGTTGCGAAACTGGTCATCCAACCAGGCATAGAGGCATTGCGCAAAGGCAACAAGCGAGAGGGTCTCTTCGATCGTCGCCAAACCGTCACATACACGAATTTCTATCGTACCATATTCAGGGTGCGGACGAATATCCCACCAAATGTCTTTGATACTGGTGATGGATTTCGATGCGATCATCGCGTCGTAGAACGAGACAAACTCATCCCACGATTCGAAGGTGCAGGGATGTCCCCCCGTCGGCAGGGCTTCGAAGATGGTGACACGGCTCGAGGCAAGTCCGGTATCCTTCCCTTGCCAAAACGGCGAACTCGCCGAGAGCGCGAGGAGATGCGGGAGATAATACAGCATCGCATTGTTCATGGCCATCGCATGGCGGGCATCCCGCATGCCGACGTGAATGTGGAGTCCGAAAATCATCAATCGCTGCGCAATCCACCTGTTGCGGTCGATCAAATAGCGATATCGTTCGGCAGGATAGAGGATACGATCGATGTAGCGAGCGAACGGGTGCGAGCCGGAGCTGGCGAAGGTGACAGCCAGCTCATCGCTGAACGATTTGAGGATATCGATCTGCCTGCCCAAATCGGCACGCACTTGACTAATGTCCGAACAGATTCCTGTGTTGATCTCGATCATCGATTGGATCAGTTCGGGTTTGATATGCTTGTAGTCTTCCCCGATGCGTTCAAAGATTTTGGGGGAGCTCGGGTTCAGATCTTTGGTTTTCGCGTCAAGAATCTGCACTTCCACTTCCACCCCCATCGTCATCGAAGGGGAACCGATGAATTCTAACGGCATCTTCAATCACTTCTGTTCAACAGAACGATGTAGCAATTTCGTGAGCACCTCTTCCAACTCCCCCTCCCCCATGAGAACGGATTGCTCAACTTCCACGTAGTAGAGCGGCATTTGCTCAAGCAATTGTCGTGCCCCGTTCTGAGCTCCGATCAACCGAGCGACATCCTTTTCAGTCGTTACGAGATAATCCGCTTTGAGCTCGGTAAATTCCCGTTTCAGACCTTCCAACTCTTCCCTCGAATACCGGTGATGGTCTGCAAAACGCCGATGCTGTACGACTTCCCATTTGAGAGAATGGAGCGTCCGGTCGAACGAATCCGGATTTCCAATTCCTGAAAATGCGACGATTCTCTTACCGACGAGACCGTTCAAGTCGACGCTGAACCGCGTTGCCGCTCGCCGCACGGCCCGAACGCGCAGAGCGAACGCAACAACCGGTTTCTCAAGCCTTTGCCTCAAGATCTCCCGGCTTCTGAGCGCATCTTCCAGCGAGCTGCATCGGGTGATCACAACGATATCGCAGCGCCTCAATGCACTGAATGGCTCGCGATAGTCGCCGGCAGGCAACAAGACCATCTTTTGACCGATTTCGTCGTACGGAAGAATGACCAGATCGAGATCACGATGGAGATATCGGTGTTGAAATCCATCATCGAGGAGAATCGAATCAACTCTGAATCTCTCGATCGCATAGCGCGCTCCACGCACCCGATCTTCATCCACCACAACCACAACCCCACTCAACTTCGCGGCCATTTGGGCGGGCTCGTCCCCCGCCTCATCCGCCGCGGCGCATTGAACGAAACCGTTACTTACGACAAGCGTGCCTGAAGTTGCCCTGCCGTATCCTCGACTGAGAACCGCAACCAGTTTTCCCCGTTCCGTGAGTCGCCGTGCGAGAAACTCAACCAGAGGCGTCTTCCCCACACCTCCTGCCTTGATGTTCCCAACCGAGATGACAGGTACGTTCACCTCCGTCGTGGGAAGCCAGCGATGATCGAAACACCAGTTTCTGACGGCAACGCCGGCATGGTAGAGAAATGAAAGAGGAAGCAGAAGCTCGCGCATGCCTTCCTCACCGCAACTCAGTAATGCGCTGCGCAACTCTCCTCGATGCCCCGATTTCGCCCAGCTTCGCGCGGAGAGCGAAAAGTCCACGTTTCATTTCATCGTATGTGGAGGCGTGCTCGAGGACGCCGAGCGCCGTTTCCACAAGCCGTCTTGCTGTTGCATGATGTTGAATGCACTCGGGAACGATCTGCTTTTCCGCCACGATGTTCACCAAGCCGATGTTCTTGACGCGGATAAGCATTCTTCCCAGAAGATACGTCATCCACGATGTGCGATAGACAACCACCATCGGCGTTCCAAACAGGGCGGTCTCTAAAGTCGCCGTCCCGGAGGTCACGAGCGCAAAGTGCGAATAGGCCATTACTTCATACGTGGCGCCTTTGATGAGGGTAACTCCGTCCATGTTGAACATCGATCGGAAGTACTGTTCTTCGATCGTTGGAGCCACGGCAACGACAACCTGCATTCCTTTTCGTCCCGCCAATTCCCGCGCCGCCCGCAACATCTCGGGAAAGATCTTCTCAATCTCTTGAACCCTGCTCCCGGGAACGAGACCGAGAATGTCCTGAGTAGCGTTCAGCCCGTAGCGTTTGCAAAAGCCGTTCCGGTCGAGATCCGTGCGCAAGACTTCAAGGAGGGGGTGGCCGACAAACTCCACGGGCACGCCTTCACTTCGGTACAGATCCACTTCGAACGGGAAAACGACGAGCATCTGATCGACAAGGGAGCGCATCTTCTTCACGCGCGAGCGGTGCCACGCCCACACTTGTGGACTGATGTAATAGGCGACTTTGATGCCGGCCTGCTTGGCGATCGCGGCGAATCTCAGATTGAATCCCGGGTAGTCGATGAGCAGAACAACATCCGGCCGACGGTGCTTCAGGAGCGATTCAAGCGTCTGTTGAACAGATCGAATGACCGGAATATGCTTGAGGACTTCAACGAACCCCATGAACCCCAGCTCTTTGATGTGATAGACCAACTCCATCCCGGCCTGTTTCATCAGCTCGCCCCCCACACCGTAGAGATCGATTGCAGGATTAAGCCTTTTAAGTTCGCGTACGACTCCTGAACCGTGCAGATCACCCGATGCTTCACCGGCGATGATGAGGACGCGCTTCACCATCACCTAGTTCCATTGCCAAAGAATGAGGAGAATCAACGATACGAGTGCGAACGCCTGAAGCGTCCTTCGTTCCGATTTCAGCGCTTCGCTCCAGTTCGGGCGTTGGTGCTCCTGCGTCTGATGCCTGTACGGAACGAGTCGAGGAAGAAATCGCGGCACCTGCTTCTTGAATTCGAGGTACGCCGCTCCGAATTCTTCTTCCAAAAACTCCTCTTCCAGTGACACGATGAGCGAATATTGGAACACAAAATAGACCGATGCCACGACGAGGAGCCACGGGAAAAGTGCGTTTGACATGACTCCTATGCCGATGTACAGCAAGATATTCCCTACGTACAGAGGGTTGCGGACATAGGCAAAAGGCCCTGCCACGATGACTTCGGGCGCTCCCACGCTTCCCGTAACACGCGTAAGACTCCCGGCATACGCGACTCCCCAAAAGCGAATCGCTTCTCCCAGAAGAGCACAGACGGCACCAAGGATGATCGTCAGATCCGTCGGTTTCGCGAAGACGAACATCACCACGAGGAAAGGGAGCGGCGTATAGCTTCGATAGCGAAAGAGCTTCTCACGTACCGTCTTCAACAACGCTCACCTTTCACCATGAGATTCTTGTAAATGATGCATACTGACGAACCAGATTCTTTATCCCTGCATAAAAACCTCGCGCCGCGCCATCATCGCTTCGCGTCGATGTCTGACCCTCTTTCGTTTCACCAGTTCTGCAAGACGCGCTTGCACATCACCAAAATGACGATACTCGTGATACGTGACGTTCTGTTGCTGACAATACTTAACCAACGCCTTCTTCGCGAACACAACATCCGCATATCGCACCGGGCAGCGATCTGATATCCCATCTCCGACGTAGACGATCAGATCTTCGTCGGCAGAGAGCGTCAGAAGATGGTTTCGCTTGCAGTTAGCGCACCGGATGCATTCCGAGTCGGTGTACGGAAAAGACGGCTCCATCTTCAACTTGCCGTTTCGCACCACAAGATCGAGATGGTTGGCGAAGAAAGTCACATCGCCTAATCCGTTTGCTTTCAACAAACGGCTCACATAATAGTCGAGCCCATCGCTCACGATGATCACCGCGACGCCGCGTTCTCGGCAGAATTCGACGAACGGCGAAAAGTGCGGGTCGAGCTCAAAGGAATCGACAAATTCACCAAGCTGATCTTCCGTAAGCTCTCCAACTGCTTGGCACTCGCGCACCAAGCATGCACGCGCCGTGATGCGATCGTTCAAATACTCTTGCACGATGTCGTGTGCACGGTCACCTGCAAAAGTCTGGAAGAGCCGACTTCCCACATCCTCCTTCGCGATCGTCCCGTCAAAGTCGCAAAACACCCGGATCATGACGCAGCACGAGCTTCTTCATGGAACCGGACGGAGACGAGTTTCGAAACCCCTTCCTCTTCCATTGTCACCCCGTACAAAGCGTTTGTTGCTTCCATTGTCCGCTTGTTGTGGGTAACGACGATAAACTGTGTATTATCTGAAAAATTTTTCAAGATGCGGGTGAAGCGGTCGATATTGGAATCGTCAAGCGGCGCATCCACCTCATCGAGGATGCAGAAGGGACTTGGTTTCACGAGATAGATCGCGAACAACAAGGCAATTGCCGTCAGGGTCTTTTCGCCACCCGAAAGCAAATCGATCGACGTCGGCCGCTTTCCACGCGGTTTTGCCGTGATTTCAATGCGCGCTTCAAGCGGATCCACCCCTTCTTCGAGGCGCAAATCGCATTCATCCCCCTCGTCGAACAATCCCTTGAAGGTGGCGATGAAGTTCTCACGGATCTTCTCGAACGTTTCGAGGAACTGCCGCTGTGCCGTCGTGTTGATTTCGTCGATCGTCGCCAGAAGCGTCTTTTCCGATTCGATCAGATCGTTCTTTTGGGCGCTCACGAAATCGAGCCGTTCCTTTTCGCTCTTATACTCATCGAAGGCGGCAAAGTTGACGGCTCCCAGCGCTCGGATTTTCTCCTTCAGCGTTCTGACTTCTTCGCGTGCTACGTGGAAGTCAAAGGTCTCATTGTCCTCGAAGTGCTGAACCTCCAACTTCATCTCAAATTCCTCTTTCGCTCGCTGTTTGAGGTTCTCCGCCTTCATGGTTAACTCTTGGATCTTGAATTCCAGATCGTGCGCCGCCCTTAAAGATCCTTCGTGCTTCAGGCGTTCATCTTTCAGCTTCAATTCGATCTCCTGCACCTTCGCCCGCTTCTCCCCCACCTCCATTTCAAGGGCTTTCTTCTTCTCCAACAACAATTGGTACTCCGTCCTGGCAGCCGCCAACAACTGTTCAGTTTCCTGGCTCTCCCTCATCAGCGATTCAATTTCGTCGCGCGCAACGGCGATGTCCTGCGTACGTTGATCGAACGTTGCCGCGAGGGACTCAATCGTGGAGCCGGCATACTCGAATTCTTGCTGCAAGCTACGTGCTTCCCCCTTCAACGAGAGGACTGAGACATTCGCCTCGTTTGCGATGCCCGAGTACTCGTTCCAGAGCGCTTCCATCGTCTCCAGTTCGCTCGCCGCCGCTCCGGCCCGCCGCTCCGCTTCTCCTTTTTCCCCTTCAAGCCGTTCGACCGCAGGCGAAAGGCTCTCCAATTCCACAATCAGCGCTTGAATCTCGTTTTGGAGTCGTTCCGCTTCGCTTTTGTTCTTTTCGATGCTCTCCGCCGCCCGTTTCTTTTCGAACTCCAACTGCGCGATTCGGACTTCCACGGAGGTCATTTGTTGTTCGATGGCACGAGCCTCTTCGGCGAACTGCCGGATGTCGATACGCTCCAGTTCCCGAGTCTTCTCCTCAATTTCCTGCTGAAGTTGCTCTCTCTGGCGATGCAGACGTCGCACCTCTTCCGTCAGTTCCTCTAATTGTGCGCGCTGTCCGATGTGTCCACCCTCGTCCTGACGCAAGCTGCCGCCGCGGACGATCCCTCGGTCGCTGATGATCTCCCCATCAAGTGTAACGCAACGAATCCCTTTCTGCCTCGCGAGCATCTCACGAGCCGTCTTCACATCGGTGACCACCAGGGTGTCGTCCAGCAGAACTTGATATAATTCGCGATACCGGTCGTTGGATTGAACAAGGGTGCTGGCCCAGCCGACGACCCCCGGCTCGGTGTAAAGGGGCCTGTGGTTCATCAGCTTGGGGAGTCGGTCGAGACATACAAACGTCGCTTTCCCCTTACGCTGCTCCTTCAGTACTTCGATCGCAGCGTAAGCGCGATCGGTGCTCTCGACGATAACGTAGCTTGCGCTTTCACCGAGGGCGGCCTCGATGGCCACACGATAACGAGAGTCGACGGTGACGGCTTCACCGACCGTTGTCTCAACGGACGATTTCCACTCGTCGCTCATGACGAGGAACCGCGCCCCTTCCGAATACCCATCGAAATTCTCCACCAACCCTTTCAGGAAGTCTATCTTGGCCTGCTTCCGGTCGATGGAACTGCGCAGTTCATAATCGCTGTTCCGGAGCGCCTCGATCTCCTTCTGCAAACCGACCTTTCGCTCCTCCATTTGATGAACCTTCACCTCTGCTTCAGCGTGCTGCCGCCGAAGCTCACGATCCTCTGCGGTCAGCTTCACGACCAACTCCGAGTTCTTTTCGATGTCGTGTTCGGCAAGGAGGTTTTCTTCCGCCGTGTATTCGATGCGACCACGTATGTTCTCGATACGTGCCTTCGCTTGCCCCTCGCGGCTCCGGAGATCCGAGATTTCATGGAGAAGTGCGATAACTCGATCCTGCTCGACCTTCATCTCCGCTTTCCTCGCGTTGAGCTGGCCTTCGAACTGATCGAGTTCCGCTTTCTTCAGGCGGTAGTGATCTTCCGCTGCAACGAGCTTCTCACGAATCTGAACAAGCGATGTTTCCAACTCCTCCTGCTTACGGACAAGAGCTTCTTGCCGTTCCCGCAATTTGATCTTCTCCCGCTCGTAGCGCTCGATGTTGGACGCGAGCGAACGTTGCCGTTCACGCGCGGTGGCGATGGTACGTTCAAACTGATGAACCTTTGTTTGTTGCTCACTGAGAGCGGATTGGACTTCGGCCAGGCGATCTTCCACCTCGCGTAACTCTGTGCGCAGCACATCGAGCAGTGCTTCTTCCTGGGAAAGCTCGACGTCGATCCGCGTCTTCTCCGTGACAGCAACATTGAGTTGCTCACGCAGCGGATCGATCTTGCTGACAACGCTTCCGTACTCACGCGCGAGCAGGGATGTCTCCAACGCCTGTAGCTGTTTTGCGTACTCGTTGTAGCGCTCGGCCTTCTGTGCCTGACGTTCGAGCGAGTTGACCGCTTTCTGAACTTCCCGAACAATGTCATTGACTCGCGTAAGATCATGCTGAACACTTTCCAACCGCCGATACGCTTCCTTGCGTCGATGCTTGTACTTCGTTACGCCCGCCGCCTCTTCAAAGAGCCGCCGACGTTCATCCGCCCGGTCGCTCAAGATCGTCTCGACCATCTTCAACTCAATCACCGAGTATGCATCGGAACCCATGCCCGTATCCATGAACAGATCGCGGATATCTTTCAGCCGGCAGAGGGTCTTGTTGAGATAGTACTCGCTTTCACCGGAACGGTAGACGCGTCGCGTGATGGTAACTTCGGAATACTCGGTAGGAAGAATTCCACGCGTATTTTCGATCGTCAGAGAGACCTCGGCCATGCTCAATGGCTTCCGGTTCTTCGTCCCGTTGAAGATGACATCCTCCATCTTGTCGCTCCGCAGGGTGGTCGGTCGCTGTTCACCTAACGCCCAACGAATAGCATCCACGACGTTCGTTTTGCCGCATCCGTTGGGACCAACGATCGCGGTCAGGCCGGCATCGAAGGTGAGGCTCACCTTCTGAGCGAACGACTTGAAGCCGAGGATTTCAAGTTTCGATAAATACATTACCCGAAGCTCCTTACGATGTTGACCATCAACTCGACATAGGCTGAGATGGCGAAAGTGCTCTCATAATAGGCAAAAAGCCCACCAAAGAGGATCAAGAGAAATGCCGTCCCCCCTACGTAGGCACGAAACGGAGAGACGTCGTAGATCACCGACACACCTTTAAGAACCCTCAAAAAGGCCCAAACAAGAAACAGGGCAATAATCGCAAAGGCAGGGAGAACATACAGCTCCGTCTGCAGGAGCTTGAAAAGAGCCATCCCTAAGGGGCTAAGCAGAACGAGGGGGAGAGTTCCCCAGACCGCCACTGCAAACGCGTGATACCAATAGATGCGCGTCTTCACGAGAATCGAACCAGCTTTAATACACACAGCCGCGAATGGGAAATAGGCAAGGAAGATCAAGGTAAACGCCGCGATGCCTTGGAGAGGATTCCAGGCGGCGTAGATCAACCACTCCTTCACGACATCCGAAACGACGAACTGCGTGATGACATAATCCGCAACCATATCGGTTCGATAGTGATACAGAATGCCGGAGAGAATAACGCCAAGGGTCACTGCCACTGCCGCCGCCAAGAGAATCGTCTGCGGAACGGAGACGGAGTGAACATCGCGCAGGTCCGCAAAAAAATTAAATGGTCTCAAGAGCGATCGCTTAAACGTTTCATTGAAACGCCGATTGTAGTGATACACATACGCGACGACAAAGATGACAAGAAATCCGTAGATGATATGTGCGACCGGAAAAGTGGCCCGGTATCGACCAATCGGGAGTGATGTAAGCTTCTCGTTGTTGTAAAGCGATTTCACAATATCGTACGACGCGCGCTTTTCCCGCGCGTAGCTGACGAGTCCCATCGGATACACATACGGTTCATTGGTATTCACCGTCATGATCGGCCGATCACCGCGCCAATCGGCGAATGAACAGATGAACGAACCCGCGAGCTTGGCTTCCTTGATGGCGCCGTAAAACTTTTCGAAAAACTTTCCTTGAGCCTCTTGCGACATTGGATCGCTGTAGCCGTTCCGATTCCCCGGCTCGACCTCTTTTCCATAACGGAGAACGACGATCGGCTTGTCCGCAGAGCGCGACTTCACGGCGGCAACCTGCTCGCGAAACGCACGCAGATCGGAGGTCGTGACATTCATAGCAATGAAGTCGGCCGCGTCGGTTCCACTTTGTCCGGCAGCAAGCAGGGATCCGAGATACACGGGGCGCGAATCAAGACGCTTCACGGCGGCAACGAGCCGTTCGGCATATGCAAGTGACCTTCGATCGGCAAGATCGATATCATCCCCCACTCCCCAAGCCAACACCGATGGATGTGAGTGATCGCGCTGGACCATTTCAGCCGCCATCGCTTCCGCGAGTCCGGCAAATGCATCCTGCTCCAGAATCTCTCCTGGTACCTTCCACACTGGTAGTTCCACCAGCGCAAACAAACCGTACCGATTGCACAAGTTAAGCATATAGGGATGGGGCGGATGAAACGCGAAGCGGACGGCATTCGCGCCCATCATCTTCACGAGAGCAATATCTTTCTCCATCTGCTCGTACGTGAGAGAAGCACCGAAGCGGGGAGAATCCTCGTGCCATAGAACACCGTTCAGAACGACGCGCCTTCCGTTCACGAGAAAGGCGCCCTCCCGCAACTCAACGCGCCGAAAACCGATATTCCGCGCCATCTGATCGATTAACCGCACTTGCCGTCCTTCGGGAACCAGAATACTTGCTTTGAGCAGATACAGCTCCGGTTCCTCCGGACTCCATAATTTCGGAGACGCGAGCGAAAGCGCCGCACTCAACTCGATATCGCGATTCGGTAAAATCGTCGCGCGCAAAGATGGTGAAACGGCCACGGTCGCGCCAGAGAACTTTTCAACAAGCTCGATCTGGAACATCGGCTGTGCGGAGCGGACTCGAAGACTCGTGCTGTCGGTCGCATGGTCGAGCGGCCGACTATTCAACACGGCCTGGACATGCACGGTAGCCGAGCGCAAATCAGGCGACGTTTCCGTTTGGATGCGCATATCATCGATCCAGACCTTCGGCACCGCCAACAGGTAGATGTCGCGAAGAATCCCCCCATAGTTCCGCCATCCCCAAATCTGCTTGCGCAAAGGGATGGTAGATCGAGAACCGAGGATGTTGTTGACAACTACCTTTATCGCGTTTTCCGATCCGAGCTGGAGGGTGTGTTCCGGTATCTCTATTTCAATGGTGGTGTAGCCGCCGACATGTTTCCCGATAAAGACGTCGTTCACATAGATTTCGGAGTCGTAGTTGATACCGAGTGCGACAAGCTTGAAGGCCGACGATGCCAGAAGTTGTTCGTCGATGGTGAATTTCCGGACAAACGTCATTCTCCCCTCAAGATCAAAGGAACTCGGAACCTTCACATCTGCCCAGCTTTCTCCATCGAGAGAATAACTCCAGAGGCCGGCAAGATCAATTTTCGTTCGTGTCGGAGTGTCCAGATGAATACCCGTGTCGGTACCAATGAGGGTCTTCTCTCCATTTTCGAACACACGAGGCTGGGAATAGATGAAGGAAGGGAAAGAAAGGTGGAAAAGAAGGGGAAGAAATATAAAAAACAGAAGGAATCTGTCGGGTTTTTGAGTCAATTCTGCCGATTCGATTGGAAAAAGAAAGCCGATCCGTTCGGGTGGATCAGCTTAAAATTTTGGTCGGAATATAATACAACAATACCCGGAAATCAACGGAAATAATTGGCGGGGTGGGGGGATGACTGACGGTAAGCGATTCTCCGAAAAGAAGTTGCGGCTTGGACTTTAAGCACTCTTTGGGGTGAGCCCTCCTGAAACGCTACCTGCCCATAGGAAACGCTTCACGTCGGTTAAAATCAGAAGATGCCTGACTGGACAATGGCGGCGAAGGAATCTGCCTTAAGGCATGCTCCGCCCACGAGTGCTCCGTCAATGTTGGGCTGGCGGAGTAATTCACCGGAATTCTCAGGCTTGACGCTCCCTCCATATTGGATGACCACTCTTTCAGCCGTATTCCAGCTATAAAGCTGACCAAGGAGCTTTCGGATGAACTTGTGGACATCTTCGGCCTGTTGGGGAGTTGCGTTTCTTCCTGTTCCAATGGCCCAGACCGGCTCATAGGCGATAATGCATTTTTCGACATCTTGAGAAGATGTGTCTTGTAAGACCCCTTTAACCTGCACTGAGATTATTTGCTCCGTGATGTTCTTTTCCCTCTCCTCAAGCGTTTCGCCAACGCAAATGATAGGAATCAGTCCGGACGAAAGGGCTTTTTTTACCTTTTTGTTGATCAGCTCATTCGACTCCCCAAAGATCTGTCTTCGTTCTGAGTGACCTAAAATGACATATTGGCACCCGGCGGAAAGAAGCATCTTCGGCGAGATCTCCCCGGTGTATGCTCCTTCATCCTCATAAAACATATTCTGCGCACCAAGGAGGAATGGAGTTCCCTCGATCAACTTTTTAGCCAATGAGAGGGAAGTAAAGGGTGGACAGAGAAGGACTTTCATCAAGCCAAGATCAAAATTGATCGTACGCTTCAGATCGTTTATCAAACTTTCCGTTTCCGAAAGGTCTTTGTTCATTTTCCAATTACCGGCGATGACGTTGGGGCGCATGAGGTTTTTTCGAGTTGTGTGTTGTCGTATGAGAGAATTCGCGAAGGAAGAGAGTTTACGTCTCGTTCACATCAGCGAGCTTCTTACGGAGAAGTTCGTTGACCAATTTCGGATTCGCCTTTCCCTTACTCGCTTTCATCGCCTCCCCCACCAAATAACCAAATACCTGCTGTTTACCCGACCTGAATTGATCGACCTGATTCTGATTTCTGGCAAGCACCTCATCGACGATGCGCTCGATCGCAGTCGCATCGCTTACTTGTATCAAACCCTTCCTCTCCACAATCGTTCTTGGCGAGTCCTGTGATCGAAGCATCTCCTCGAAAATGTCTTTCGCAATCTTGCTGCTGATCGTCCCGTCGACGATGAGGTTGATCATCTCGCCTAAACGAGAAGGAAATACGGGGAAATCGGCAATCTGTATCTTTTCCGTGTTGACCACCCGCAAGATGTCGGTCATCGTCCAGTTGCTTGCAAGCTTATAGGTTTCGTCATTCTGAGGATTGAGTGCGCGGACGACTTCTTCAAAGTAGTCTGCAAGCGGTCGTTCGGTGGTGAGGATATCCGCGTCGTACTTCGGGAGATGATACTGACGAAGAAACCTGTCGCGCCGTTCCGTCGGCAGTTCCGGTAACGTTGTGCGTACTTCTTCCAGCCAGTCGTGTGTCACAACAACAGGAACAAGGTCAGGGTCGGGAAAGTAGCGGTAGTCGTGGGCCTCTTCTTTGGATCGCATCGGCACCACGATTCCTTCGTCCGCGTTCCAGAGCAACGTTTCCTGCTCCACCTGTTCGCCGTGCTCAAGCAGATCGATCTGTCGGTTGATTTCGTACTCGAGGGCCTTTTCAACGAAACGGAAGGAATTGAGGTTCTTCAACTCCGTCTTCGTTCCGAGTCGCGTTTCTCCTTTCCTTCGAACCGAAACGTTTGCGTCACAACGGAGGCTTCCTTCCTCCATATTCCCGTCGCAGATGCCCAGATAGGTAACGATCTGCCTGATCTTGAAAAGATATTGATACGCCTCATGCGGCGAACGAAGATCGGGTCGGCTTACAATCTCCATCAGGGGCACGCCGCAGCGGTTCACGTCGACGAGGGTCTCTGCACCTTGGTCGTGAATCGACTTGCCGGCATCTTCTTCCATGTGGATGCGCGTGATGCCGATCCGTTTGCGCGAACCCTCCTGCAATTCGATCTCGACAAAACCGTCCGTGCAGATCGGTTCTTCGTATTGAGAAATCTGATACCCTTTGGGGAGATCGGGATAAAAGTAATTTTTGCGAGCGAAAATGGAGCGGTTCGCTATCGTGCAGTTGGTAGCGAGACCCATCTTGATCGTAAACTCGACGAGGTTGCGATTCAGCACGGGCAACACGCCCGGCATGCCGAGGCAAATGGGACAGACGTTGGAATTCGGCTCATCTCCAAATCTTGTCGAGCATGCACAGAAGGCCTTCGACTTCGTAAGGAGTTGGGCGTGTACTTCGAGACCGATAACAGGTTCAAAGGTAGGATGGGGGTGGGATGTCATCGTTTATGCTTTCGGAGCTGCTTGACATCCTCAAGATCGCGCGGCCGACCGACAAGTTGCTTGTTGCGGATGAGATCTTCTCGACTGAGGAGGTGAATCTTCACTCCGCCAACCGTTTTTGTCTTTTTCCGCCTGTAGCATTCCGCGAATGATGCGCCTTCGACATAGCTGAGAATATCAATGCGGAGAGGTTGTTGACCGAACTGATGGACGATATCGGGATTCAAGAGATCCTCTCGCTTCACGCCAAGCGATCCACATCCAAACTTTTTCAGAACTGCCAGCACGCGATCTATGTTTTCCTCCGTGGGATTAATCCAGAAATCAATATCCCCTGTGAACCGAGGGTATCCATGAAAGACGACAGCATATCCCCCGATCACCAAATACTCAACTTTCTGTTCGTTGAGCAATAGTATAAACTCTTTGAAATCGCGGTCGAGTGCCATAAGTGAGACGAATGTATTGGCGCCGTAATTCTTCCAACGCTTTCATACGATCGAGGATAGATTTCCCGCGCCAGTACTCTGCATCGTCCGGCTCTTTTCCTCTTCGATAAACCCTCACAACTCGCACAATCCTTGAGGTCCTCTTCTTTTTCTTTTTCTGCCGTGGCATCGTTTTACGCCGCGATTGCTTTCGTCACCTTCTCAGCCGCATCCTTGAGGCTTTCAGCGACAAGGAAACTCAGACCGGAATTTTTGAGGATGTCAGCGGCAAGGTCGGCGTTCGTCCCTGCGAGACGGATAACAATGGGAACGCTGATGTTCACATTACGCGCCGCCTGCACGACACCATTTGCAACCCGATCGCACCGGACGATGCCGCCGAAGATGTTGATCAGAACTGCCTTGACGTGTGGATCTTTCAGGATGATGCGGAAACCGGCCTCGACCGTCTCCGCACTCGCGCCTCCACCCACATCAAGAAAGTTCGCCGGCATGCCGCCCGCCAACTTGATAATGTCCATCGTCGCCATCGCCAGTCCCGCTCCATTCACCATACATCCAACGTTACCATCCAGCTTGATGTAATTGAGATTCGATTTGGAGGCCTCGACCTCAAGAGGATCCTCCTCGTCGAGGTCCCGCATCGCCACAATGTCCGGATGGCGATACAACGCGTTGTCGTCAAAATCCATCTTGGCATCGAGGGCGATGACTTCCCCTTCCTGTGTGAGAACAAGCGGATTGATCTCCGCCAACGATGCATCCGTCGCCTCATAGGCTCTGTAGAGGGCGGACAAAAACTTGACGCCATTCTTGAATGCGTCTCCCGTCAACCCCAAGCCGAAGCACAACTTGCGCACCTGGAACTGCTGCAATCCGACCCCCGGATGAACGTACTCCTTGAGTATCTTCTCGGGAGTCTCCGCAGCGACCTTCTCGATTTCCACTCCACCCTCCGTGGAAACCATCACCACGTTCTGTGAGCGAGACCGGTCCAGCGTCATGCCCAGGTACAGTTCGCGCGCGATGTTCATCCCCTGTTCGATCAAGAGTCGCTTCACAATGCGTCCCTCCGGACCTGTTTGATGGGTCACGAGGCGCATGCCGAGAATCTCCGATGCTCGATCCCGCACCTCGTCGATACTCCGCGCGATCTTCACACCACCCCCTTTGCCGCGGCCGCCCGCGTGTATCTGTGCCTTCACCACCCAGACGTTCCCACCGATAGATTCAGCGGCTCGCACCGCCTCATCAACATTGAATGCCACCTTTCCCACCGGAACGGCAACGTTGAATTTCTTCAGAATTTCTTTTCCCTGATACTCGTGAATCTTCATGCGTTCTCCTGAATGCTGCTTATCGAGAGGAAGCCGAAACTGTCCAACGGACAGCTCACTTCACTTTTTCCGATATGGATTTTGCCTGTAAGAACAACAACAGATAATCGCGCCCGCCCGCTTTCGAATCGGTGCCCGACATATTGAAACCGCCGAATGGGTGCACACCCACCAACGCTCCCGTAATCTTCCGATTGATGTAGAGGTTGCCAACGTGGAACAGCTTCTTCGCCTTCTCAATTTTCTTCCGGTTCTTCGTCCACACGCCGCCCGTGAGACCGAATTCCGTGTTATTTGCTACATCAAGTGCGTGATCGAAGTCCTTCACGTTGATGACGGCAAGCACCGGACCAAAAATCTCCTCCTGTGCGATTGTTGCCTTCGGATCAACCTCGGCAATAACCGTCGGCTGAATGAAGTATCCTTCGCCCTCGGCACGACCACCGCCGGTGATCAGCCTCCCACCTTCTCGCTGCGCCGTTTCGATAGAGCCGAGGATCCTCCGCAACGATCCCTCGTTGATAACAGGACCCATATAGTTCGAGGGATCATCGGATGATCCTACGCGGATCTGCTCCACCTTTGCTTTCAGCTTTTCCAGGAACTGATCATACACTTTTTCCACAACGAGCGCGCGCGAGGCCGCGGAACATTTCTGTCCCTGAAACCCAAAGGCCGAAACAACCGTTGCCTGCACCGCAGCATCAAGGTCGGTTTGATCATCGATGATAATCGAATCTTTGCCCCCCATCTCGGCAACGACGCGCTTCAACCATTTCTGTCCCGGTTGGACCTTCGCTGCCAATTCATAGATGTGCGTCCCGACTTCTTTCGATCCGGTGAATGAAACAAATCGCGTCTCGGGATGCGCAACCAGCACATCCCCCATCGCTCCACCAGAGCCAGTAACGAAGTTGAGAACGCCATCGGGTAACCCAACCTCGCGCATGAGATTGAAGAACATCCAGCCCGTGAGCGGTGAATCGCTCGAAGGCTTCAAGACGACTGTGTTACCGGTGACGACTGCTGCGGATGTCATACCGGTGAGGATCGCCAGTGCGAAGTTCCAGGGCGGAACAACAACACCCACACCGAGCGGGATGTAGACGAGTTCGTTCTTTTCACCAGGAATCTTAATCAGCGGCTGTTTTGCAGCATATCGAAGCATCTCGCGCCCGTAGAATTCGAGAAAGTCGATCGCTTCGGCAGTATCCGCATCCGCCTCAGGCCAAGTTTTACCAACCTCGTAGATCATCACCGCACTGAACTCATGCTTTCGTTTCCGCATGGTCTTCGCGGCTTGAAAAAGATAGTCGGCCCGCTTTTTGGGATCGACAAACTTCCATTCCTCAAACTTCGCGGCAGCAGTTTCAATGGCTTTGTTCGCCAGGGCCGCATCAGCTTTCTGAAAGACCCCGACGACCTCTGAAGGTCGGGAGGGGTTGTATGAATTCAACTTCTCCGGTGTGTGGATCTCCTCCCCGCCGATGACGAGCGGATACTCTCGACCGAGCATCATCTTCACGCGCGCGAGCGCTTGCTCCATCGCTTTGCGGTTGGCAGGCCTGGAAAAGTCGGTTAACGGTTCATTTTTGAACGGTTTGAGTGCCATGGGGGAATTTCCTTATAGAGCAAGAGAAGGGGAAAACCGAAAGACGGTGCAGAATATACAAAGATTTTGGAATTGCCAGAAGGGGAATTTTGAGATGACCATCCGAACAATCCTCGTTGCGAGGTTGAATGCGTTGCTCGACCGTCAGAGGCAAGTTACAACTTGTCACAGCCGGAATCAACGTACAATCGCCCGCACTACGGCATCGTGTACGCGGGGCCGAACCTGAAAGATCTTTGTCGAATTTCGCGTCGGGTGTACACGGTTCGTCAATAAGATGACGATGAGTTGCCGCTCCGGATCAGCGGCAACTGAAGTTCCCGTAAAACCCGTGTGTAAGAATGTCCTCTCGGACAGGAGGGTTCCTGCCCACGAACGGCGCGGGTCTTTTGTATCCCAGCCAATGCCGCGCGTGCTCATGGACGAATGCCTCCGCGTAAACAAACGGACGGTAGTTTCATTCAAGTAACGCTTTCCACCATACGTCCCCCCGTTTAATAGCATCTGCATAAAAACGGCAAGATCGCCCGCGGTGGAGAAGAGTCCGGCATGCCCCGAGGCACCGCCGAGCGTCGCGCAATTCTCATCGTGCACCTGGCCTCGCACCGGAATTGGCGATTTGCGCCAGAGGGTGTCGATTTCCGTCGGAGCGATCCACTGATGAAGACGAGCCGGTGGGTTGTACATCGTGCTCCTCATTCCTAACGGCTTGAAAAAGACCGAGTCAACGTAATGATCGAGTGTCGTGCCGGTCACTTGTTCGATCACTTTACCCATCGTGATGAGTCCAAGATCGCTGTAGACGGTCGTGTCCCCCGTTCGAAACGCTAACGGCGTTGCGTAGATCGAATCGAGCACACATTGAGGCGTTGAACAGAACTCATAGAACTTTCGCCATGCGGGTAAACCACTGTTGTGGACCATCAAATTCTCAAGCGTGATTTTTTCTTTTCCATGTTGCCCGAACGGCGGAATATACTTTACAACGGGATCCTTCAATTCCATCTTTCCCTCATCCACCAGTCGCATCACAGCGCTCGTCGTGGCAATGACTTTTGTGACTGAAGCGAGATCATAGATCGTTCCCACCGTCACCCGCTTGGAATACGGAGCGTAGTCGTATGCACCGTACGCCTTCTGATGAACGATCACTCCATTCTTTGCTACGAACAGTACCCCTCCAGGAAACGCGGAATCCCGAACGGCGGCCTCCATAACTTCGTCGACCGCATCAAATCCTGTCCGACTCATACCGACTTCCTCCGGCACTCCAACGCGCAACACCTGCTTCTCGTACAGCACACCCTCCCCAAATTTGTACACTCCCGGAATCGTGATGGGCAACTTACCGCGGGCTGGCGACTCAGCGAACAGCACCTCCACCATCGCTCGTTGCATCACTTCAGCATCCGAATACCCGCACACGTACGTCTCTCCATTCGGAAAGTCCATCACCACATAGGGATTACCGAAGGAGATCATCACGTGCGGCTTGCCGGTTTTGATGAGGTTCGTGATGAATTCTTGAAACTGCTTCGGAAGGAAGCCGGACATCTCGCCCGATCGCATCGAGAGATGAAGTTGAATGATCAGCACGTCCGCAAGTGCGACCCTCGACATCGTCGTTTCGTACTCGAGCTTGTTACTGCGCGGATCGATCCGTGCAAGCTCGGTCCGCGGAAACCGCTCTTGCAGATGCGAATAGAACAACCGTCCTTCCGATGGATCCTCCGTACCGGCAATGACGATATTCAGATACCGGCGGGAATCGGTCCTTGCCAAGGGGAGGATTCCGCTCTTGTTCCCCAGTACCGTCACTGCATCTCGTGCGATCGTGAGAGCGAGGAGTTGATGCTCCACCGTGTTGACGCGGGTTCCGATGTTCTCGATATCGACGAACCGATTCTTGTGAAGGCCGAGTTGCTCTTTTATCCTCAAGATTTTTCGAACTGACCGTTCGATGCGCTCCTCGGTCAGCTCTCCCCGCCGCACTGCAGAAATGATCGCCTCAACGGCAACATCGGCATCCACGGGCATCAGGATGAGATCGGTTCCTGCTTTGAGTGCGAGAACCGCCGACTCACCTGGCTCAAATTTCGTCGAGACACCCCGCATGCTCATGGCATCGGTAACGACCAGACCGCTGAATCGCATCGCGTCTTGAAGCAGCTTCGTGGTTATCGCATGCGAAACGGTGGCCGGTAGTCCGGTTGCAGTGTCGAGCTTCGGCACAGCAATGTGCCCCACCATAACGGAAACTACCCCCGCCTCAAATGCTGCTCGGAAAGGTGCAAGCTCTACGCTGTTGAGGCGCGATTCGTCAAACGGGAGCGTCGTCAGGCCAAGGTGCGTGTCCACGTCCGTATCGCCATGACCCGGGAAGTGTTTGACAGTGGCAATCATGCCCCCTTCCTGTGTTCCGCGAACAAAAGCTGCCCCCATCTCGTTCACCAACTTCACATCGTCGCTGAACGAACGGGTGTTGATGACGGGATTTTTCGGATTGTTGTTGATGTCGACCGTTGGAGCGTAGTTTTGGTGGACGCCGAGCGCCCGACCTTCCACCGCCGTGACACGCCCCACCTCATAGGCATACTTCGGATTGCGCGTTGCCCCAATCGCCATTGCCCGCGGGAATGTGGTCGTGTACCGCACACGCATTCCTACTCCATACTCGAAGTCTCCGGAAATCAACAACGGGATCTTGGCGAGACGCTGCAGTTGGTTGATTTGCACGGCGTATTCATAGACATCACCGATAGAAAAGATGAGTCCGCCGAGATGTCGTTTCGTCAACAGCCGCTGCAGTTCGCGCCACTCTTCGGAGTCGTGTGGAAAATAACGCCCCGGCGTCCAGACGAAAACAAGTTGGCCGACCTTCTCGGCAAGCGACATCGATTTCAGTGTGGACTCTGTCCAGCTTCCCTGATCTTTCAGCTGAGCAATGGAGTCGCCACCGTTTGGATTGGTGAGACCCATCACGACAACGAGAAGACCGGCGATCACGTAACGAGACTTGGAAAAATCTACTTGCATAACGATCTCAACAAAGTTTGGTGTAAGAAGTGTTTGCAGTGAACAATCCTCGAGTCCACTTCCCGGCCAAGAGGTTACAATTTGTTTTCTTTCTTTCCGAATTCGGGGTCAACGTCCACGAGCTTCGCCACAATGAAACCGGGAATGGTCGCGAGACAAACCCAGACGAAGAACTGTTGATATCCCAACTGTTCCTGCAACCATCCGCTGAACATACCGGGGATCATCATCCCTAACGCCATAAATCCCGTGCAGATAGCGTAGTGCGCCGTTGAATGTTCGCCCCGTGCAACGTAGATCATATACAGCATATACGCGGTAAAGCCGAAACCATACCCGAACTGCTCTAATGCCACAGCTGCGTTGACAAGGAGAAAATTCTCCGGTTGGACGAACGCGAGATAAACGTACACCAGATCCGGAACGTTAATCGACAAAACCATCCACCAGATCCAGAACTTCAGACCTTTCTTCGATGCCGCCATGCCGCCAAGAATTCCGCCGAGCGTGAGAGCGATGACGCCGACCGTACCATACACGAATCCAACCTCGCTCGTAGACAATCCTAATCCCCCCACCTCCCGCGGATCGAGCAAAAAGGGTTGCGCGAGCTTCACCAGTTGGGCTTCGGCAAAGCGGTAGAGCAGCAGAAACGCGAGGACGTAACCGATTTTCTCTTTCTTGAAAAACGAAACGAAGGTCTTGAGAAACTCTTGAAGAAAGTTGCGCGATCCTTCTCCGGCGGGACGATCGCTTACCGGATACGGCAGGACGAATTTGTGATAAGCGAAGAAAGCAATGAACATGCCGGCAAGGACGAAGAACGTAATCGACCACGCCAGTGGAATGTTTCCAGCTGAACCGAGGATGTCGCTCGTCTCGAAAAATCCCGCCAGCATCACGAGGAGACCTTGACCCGTGATCATCGCGATGCGATAGAAGGTGCTGCGTATTCCGACAAAGAATGACTGGTCTTTCTCGTTGAGCGAGAGAATGTAGAATCCGTCCGCCGCTATATCGTGCGTCGCCGAGGCAAACGCCATCAGCCAAAAGATCGCCAACGTGTATTGGAAGAATGAGGGAAGTGGTAAAGTGAGAGCAACAGCGGCAAGTCCCCCTCCCACAAACAGCTGCATGGTAACCGTCCAGAAGCGCTTCGTCTTCAGGATGTCGACAACCGGACTCCACAGCGGCTTGATGACCCAGGGGAGATACAACCAGCTGGTATAGAAAGCGATCTCTTCGTTTGAAATTTCCAGCCGCTTGTACATGATAACGGAGACGGTCATCACCACGACGTAGGGAATGCCTTGGGCAAAGTAGAGCGACGGAACCCAGAGCCATGGATTTCGATACGTCACACGCTGTGTTGTCATGTCGTTTTCAAGTTTGTTGAGGGGGTTGCAACAGAGTGATTCGTTTGTCCGAAGTCACAACCGTGCAAGAGCTGGTTCCAAACGTTCGTTCAATCACTGTTCGATCAAACTTCAATACAGCTTCCGTAGCGTCGCACCAGGAAAGTAGTGCTGCACAATTTCTTCCGCTTTCCGTCCGCGAGAGGCCATCACCGCTGCACCGATTTGGCAGAGACCGACTCCGTGACCCCATCCAGCTCCTGTAAAGACATACTTACGTGGATGGCCCGCTGCATCCCGAAGGATATCAACGAAGAAAGCAGAACTGTAGAGATGACTGTGTGAAAACCAACGACGAATTTCGAGCTCCTTTCCAACCACAAGCGTTCGCTTCGTCCCTTCAATGCGCAGGCGCACAATTCTTCCCGAAGGTCCACGCTGGAGAGGAACAAGGTTTACAACGATCCCGAAGTCAAGACCTGACTTCTTCTGGAGGATCTCGTCGAATTCATGTTTTGTGTATTCTTTTTTCCATCGAAAGAAATCGGTGGTTTCTTGATCGAACGAAGGGAGGATTTGCCGGAGGATGTTACCGTCTGTTGTGTTGCAGTAAGCATCGGGGGACGATGTGATCCAACGACGCGCCTCCTCCTCAGTCAGGATCGGCGGATGCTGGGTAGCGGCATCGGAGACAGAAGTGAGATAGGGAATGCGGACATCTTCCCACGCATTCGCGAAATCCTCCGTCCTCCCTCCACACGCCTTGTAGAACCGTGCGTCGCATACCTGATCGTCGTACACAAGAAAGACTCCTCGCGTTGCTTCGATTGCTTCGGTGGCGGCTGGAGAGATGATCTTCGTGATCCCCTGATATCGCTGGCAATGATCGTCCGCGCAGACATCGAAGAGAGTGTGATCCTCGCGATCATACCACCGTATGAGCTCGTGTTCCGTTTGAAAGGAACGTTGAGAGGGGGCGCCGAGATTCTTCCCGCACTTCTGCTTCTCCAGCATTGCCACCAGCCAGCTGCGAGAGGTGATCGCATGCGCTCGAAGGAGTTCCACAGGTGCCTCAGCGCTCATTTCAGACGAGATCACGCTCTTGAGATACTGCTCCAACGGCACCTCGTTGATGGCGGTGATGGTTCCTTCATCTCCAGCAACGAAGAGGAGATTTCCCTCAAAGGTTTGATCTTCCTTCCGCTCCCAATGAAACTGAAGACCGATGGTCACTCCGCGAAGTGTCACTGTTCCACCGAAGAGCGACCGGCAACGGATCTCTTTCCCGCGCGCGATCTGATGACCCGGATTATCTTCCAACACGCATTGACCATCCAAGGGACGAACGACAAAATCTCCCTCCATCTCATCTCCTTCACCGATGCGAAAACGACCGTGAAACGTCCCACGCGCTTCGCGTTCTCCCTCATAAATTCCGACAAGAATTAGAGGTTCTTTTGTAATCATGGTGGGTGACTCGTGTACCGCAGTTCACAATGCAGAGAAACGTCGCATAGAAACAAACGGGAAGCCCTTCTCCGTGTCACTCTGTGTATTCGTCTTCGATCAGCAAAGGCTCAAGTGACGGTTTATCTTTCACTCATCAAAACAATCTGAACGATCCGGTGCGTCTGCTCCGGCTCGATCGTCACTTCTCGGAGGATTTCGCTTATCAAAACACCGTCGATACCGAGATAGTCTTTCTCGAGGGGTGTGATGACCAGTCCTCCGATGTCGACCGCGGCGGGACTGACCAAAACTTTCTTCTCCCCTTCTTCAAAGTAGACCCGCGGCCGATGCCTGCGCCTCGGAAAGAGGATCAATCGATAACAACCATCCCTGAACGAGCACAGAACATTCATCATCGGCTCTTCTTCTTTTGTTTCCAGCACCTCCCGCATGGCGGAGACTGTCCCTCGCAACGTGTCGCCGAGTCGCGTTCGGTCATCCGATTTAAGCAGAATCACTTCTCTTCCATATTTCCTCATCGTCGAAAGTCGTACTCCCCCTATCTCACCTCTCTCCTCTGCATACTTTCCGGTCGCAGCGTCTTGCTCGACCGGTATGGAACCGATCGGGCTTGCCTGAAAATGCATGTGATCGGGCGCCGACGCCCCGCACTTCGGTCCGTTATAGAACACAGTAAAGTGAGGACCTAACCGCTCAGCAAGGTACAGAAACCCATCGATGTTCGCTTCGAGATTTTGCGGTGTATGCCGAACGTGCGAAATAGTGAAGTGTTGATGAAAGATCGGTGCCGGATTGCACAAGATCAGAAACTCATCGTCAACGAGAACCCCCCGTTGTTCCGGAGGGAGGTGATCGACGCACAAAAAGCACCTCCGTTCACCAATCGACTTTGCGTCCACCTTCGCTGACGTGTTGATGATACGGCCCGGATTGAATTGCAGCGTCACTTCAAATCCTCCACACGATACGCGCCGTTGCCGCACCGATGAAAGCGACGCCACCCCCGCCTTCAACCGAGGCCACGAACTTGCCTGTTGTTCGAAGAGTTGAATTGCAAGCTGAGAGAGAGTCCGTTGCTCCTCACCCCTGCGATAGACGGCAAAGAGACGTTCGAGCGCCACCGGCGCAGAGTATTCCGTGTGGAAGGACACCAGTTACGACGCAATCAATTTGCGAATGAGGGAAGCCATGTCAGGTTCCTTATCGGTTGAAGGCTTTGCGTGCACGGAGTTCGATGGTTCGGATGGAGTCTTTGTAAAAATCGTTTCGGTTGGCACGCTCGACGGAGAGCGCTGCGTCGGTATTCCCTTCCCAGCGCCGACAGAGGTAGATCGGTTCGTAGATCCGACCAATCTGATACTCACGCGAGAGCCGGAGCGACACGGCATAATCTTCACCGTAGCTCACGTTGGGGACGCGGACCTGGCGGAGAAGGTCCGTTTGAAACGCACGAGGTGCACCTAAGCCGTTGATGCGGAGGGCGTTGTTGCGACCGTTGTCGGGAGTCCATTCGCGGTGATCGATAAGCCCCGGCGGCATCTCCTCCAATTGCATGTTCACGAGCTTATAGGAGCCGATCACTATCGCCACATCTTCGGAGCGGAAGGCGTTCAGAATCTTCTGGAGCGTGTCGGGACCGCTGTAGAGATCATCCGAATCGAGTTGAACAGCATACCTTCCGCAATATTCGGAGAAAATCGCCTCGTTCCAACATCCGCCGATTCCCAAATCTTGTCTTGTCGGAACGATGTGAACAACGTTGGAGTGCCGTGAGGCAAGATCGTGCACGATGTCTGTCGTCCCATCCGTCGAATGATTATCCACGATAATGATGTTGAAGCTCGCATCGACCTTTTGCTGAAGCACGCTCCAGACGGCATCGGCAATGGTCCGCTCCCGATTTCTTACCGGAATGACGACGCTCGCCTCCACCGGAAAACGCATATCGGACCGCGGAACATTCTTGAACGTGGGCTTCAGATACGCACCGACGTTCTTCAAATGCTGAGTCACCGTGGCTTCCATTTCCTTCTGCACTGCCTGATTGCGAGGATCGACGTAGTCAAACTGCTTCTCCCCCGTTTTGCGAAGGTCTGACTCAAGGTTCGTTGCAAGGAATTCCTGGAGGTGAAAGAGGTCATGTTCGATTGACACCTTCAGCCGGAGATCGTACAAGCCTGCATATTCGACCGGCGGTACGTTTCCGAACTTCTTTAGAGCGCTCTTCACAGCATTCGTTGAAAAACAGTGTATCGGGCCGAAGTCAAATCCATCCCGCAAGCTCCCTTCTTGATACTCGATGACGGGATGTTCGGATCTTACTCCCTCTTTGATCTCGTAGTAATCGGCGTACACCATGCCCGCTCCCGTGTCGCGCAACACCGTTGCGAATCGCTCAAGACTCCCCTGGCCGAGTTGCAGACTTTGACTGTGCGCCACAAAGAGAAGCATGTCGGTCTTGCACGATTCAACGATGGAGTTCAGCGCGATGCCGGCGCCGAGACGAGGTCCCATGACCTCGAAACACTTTGGGTGTCGCGGAGCATACCCGCCGTCGTGCAGAACGACGACGGATTGAACAAGGGACGAATCGGCGAATTGTTGAAGGGTTGTGTCGAACTGCGGCGAGGAGTTGTACGGTAGAACGGCGGTAATGATGCTCATAGAGTCTTTCGTACTGTTGCACTTGCCAGCAGCACCGCGCCGTAGACAGGGCTCGCCTCCGGCGGGACGATGGAAATTTGCGGCAACGAGAAGGTAATCTTATGTCGTAAGATTCTTGTGAAGACGTTGTCGCTCGTAATGACGCTGCCGATGAAGGCCAACGGGACTCGCTGACGGACGCGCGAGGTGCGTTCGAGCTTCATCAACATTGCGCGCACGTGTTCGGTCAGCTCAAACGTCGCTCGGTTCAGAATTCGGGCCGCCTCGGCATCATTTTGCTCGGCGGCCTCGATCACCAGCGGGGCCACGGAAGCGATATCAAAATTTTCCCGATACACCGCCGTGATGATGTGTTCTTGCGTAGAAAGATTAAACTCCTTTGCCAGAAGCTCTGTCAGGAGTGTCGGTTTTCCCCGTTCATCCAACTGTTTCGTCACCGCATTGAGTGCATCGCGGCCAAGAACATATCCGCTCCCTTCATCTCCTAACAATCTTCCCCACCCTCCGACGCGATGGACAACTCCCTCCTGATCCTTACCGAAAGCGATGGAGCCTGTGCCGGCAATAAGGATGATTCCGACCTTTCCTTTGAATGCCCCTTCGAGGGCAATCCGTGCATCACTTTCAATCCGCACATCGCGCAATGCCCCCCCCTTCTGCTCAGCATGGTGAAGCAAGCCAACCCGCATCCGTTCCTGATCCCCTGCACGTCCTGCCCCCGTTAATCCAGCCGTCACACACGCAATGTCACTGATCGCACAACCGATCTGTTGACAGCACGCCTCGATAAGCGAATAAATCGTTGCGGCCGCCTTCTCAACCCCGATGATCTGAAAGTTGGAAGCTCCGCCCGTTTCCTCCACCAGCGCATTCCCGCGAAGATCGGCTAACATGGCGGCCGTCTTCGTCCCACCGCCATCCAAACCGATCACAAATTGCTGTTTTGTCATACACGAGCCTCGATGAAAGTAGAGAGTTTTGGAGGGAAATGCAAGGTAAGTTACCGTCAGTCCTTCAGAAAGTCTCCGGGGGAACTGACCACGTTTTACGTTTTGCATCTGACATGATAAAGCTCGCACCGGCTTCGTTGTTCTTCCGAAAATTGTTCAGTATCATCACACATCATTTGCCGGATCTCGACCCATCGTCGTATGCGAACATCGTTCTCCCGATGAGCATGCCCGCGTGGGGAGAAGCGCTCTCAGAAGCACAAATCGACCTGCTGATCGACTACCTCAAAACATTTTGTCGCGATGTCCACTGGCCGCAAGGGGAACTGAACTTCCGGCGTGCTCAGGTAACGACGGGGGAATATGCAGATGGAGGATTGTGGTGGTAAGAGGAAAATATTTGTTCATTTGAACTGAAACCAATTTGATGCAGATGCGGTTTAACTGATTGATCATTTCAACTATTCTACAAATCATTTCATCATATTCAGTGAGGGTTACGATGCGCATCGCTCTATCTTTCCTTCTGGTAGTTGGACTCACGTTTCTTTTTGCCGAAACTTCATTCGGGCAGACAAAAAAGAAAGCTCCCACATTTGCCCTGCAGGACGCCAACGGTAACGTTTTCGATCTGAGCAAACAACGTGGAAAAGTCGTGGTGGTGAATTTCTGGGCAACCTGGTGCGGTCCGTGCCGGCGGGAAATTCCCGATTTCATAGAGGTCTATAAGGAGTACAAAAGTAAAGGGGTCGAGATTGTCGGGATCTCACTCGACGACGGCGGGTGGAAGGATGTGAGACCGTACCTCCAGAGAACACCAATCAACTATCCAATCGTCATCGGAGATGAAAAGTTGGCGATGGCGTATGGGAATATTCGTGCGATCCCAACAACATTCATCATCGATAAACAGGGGAACATCGCCGATCAACACGTTGGCCTGATGACGAAGAGACAACTTGAAGCGAAGATCAAAGAGCTCCTGTAACTCGGCCTTTTGAGAGACCAATGAGAATCTCCATACCGATGCATTCGATTCTTGCCGCAGTTGTTCTCCTCCTGCTTTGGATTTCTCCCCTTCCAGCACGGCAAGGGTTCGGCGGACTGAGCTCGAGTGCAAGCAAGGTCAGCGTCGAGACCAAAACATCGCTCGAGAAGATCCCTGCCGGCTCCAGCCTGAAAGTTGCCGTGATCCTCGCGATTGCGGAAGGATGGCACATCAACTCCAGCACCCCTACGCACAACTACCTTATCGGAACATCGCTTGAGCTGGTGCCAAAGGAAGGAATCATCCTTTCGGACCTCAGCTATCCGGTGGGGAAAGATGTGAAGTTTGCATTTGCCGATGAGGCTCTTAATGTGTATGAAGACCGCGCGACGATCTTCCTCACGCTGAAGTTCTCCGAAAAACTTCCGCCGGGTCGCGATACGCTTCGCGCAAAGCTACGCGTCCAAGCATGCAACGATCAAGTTTGCCTTGCCCCCTCGATCATCGACGTTGTCATCCCAGTCGAGATCGTTTCCGCACACGAACCAGCAAGAGCGATCAACGACGATATCTTCTCTGGCTATACGACTTCATCTTCCGTTGAAGTGTCCGATGGCGGTGACATTGGCAAGTTGCTCGACGAGGGAGGCGGCCTTGCGGCCTTCATCGCCATCTTTCTCGTTGGCCTCGCGTTGAATCTCACGCCTTGCGTTTACCCAATGATGTCCGTCACCGTCTCCCTCTTCGGCGCGCAGACCGAAACCAATGCGCTCAAAGTCTTCCTGAAAGCTGTGACGTATGTGCTCGGTATCGTCACGATGTACACAGTGCTTGGCGTCAGCGCCGCTCTGAGCGGTGAATTGTTCGGCAGCTGGCTTCAGAGTCCGTGGGTTCTCGGCGGCATCGGTTTGCTCTTGATTGGATTAGCGCTAAGTAGCTTTGGCTTGTATCAAATCCAAATGCCCTACTGGCTCACCAATCGGTTGGGAGGGACAGCCGGAACCGGACTCATCGGTCTCTTCATCTCCGGTCTCGTGGTCGGAGTATTTGCGGCGCCCTGCATCGGTCCCCCTGTCATTGCTTTGCTCACCCTCGTCAGCTCAAAAGCCGACCCGGTATTCGGATTCTGGGTCTTCTTTACGCTCTCGATCGGTCTGGGCTTTCCGTATCTCATCCTCGGTACGTTTTCCGGAATGATCAAAAAAATTCCTCGCTCCGGTGCCTGGTTGATCTGGGTAGAACGATTGTTCGGGGTAGTGCTCGCGGGAGCGGGATTGTTCTACCTCTCTGTCGCTTTCTTGCCAAAATACTCCGCCTACGTGGTGCCGCTCGTGCTCATCGTGGGTGGACTCTATCTCGGATTTCTGGAGCCTTCGGGCAAGGAGAAGAGGGGTTTCCTCCGACTGAAGTGGGCGTTCGGTGTGCTTGCGGTGATGTTCGGTGTAGTGACCGCGAACGCGTTGCGAGAACCGGGTATTGTCTGGGAACCGTTCTCGGAATCGCGACTTGATGAGGCGAGGAACGCCGGACAGCCGGTGATGATGGATTTCTACGCTGATTGGTGCATTCCGTGTATAGAGCTGGACAAGAAAACGTTCGTCGACCCGGAAGTGATTGCAGCCACACAAGACTTTGTTCGCCTGAAAGTCGATCTCACCCACTTCGATTCACCGGAATCGGAGGCGTTGCGGAAGAAGTACAGTATTTCGGGCGTTCCGACCATCGTCTTCCTCAATACACGCGGAGAAGAGGTTGGAGAGGCAAGAGTAGTGGGTTACTTGCCGCCGGCGGAATTTTTGGAGAGGGTGTCTGCGGCCCGGCAGAATTAAGTTCACGAAGTCTGACACGCTCTCGCACGAACCATGAAGTGATCAGAAATCTTTGTTCCGCTTTCTCAGAATCCCGCTCAATAGCGGAATCCAAAGAGCGGGACCTTTTGTACACAGTGTTCATTCCTAAGAAGCTGAGAACTATTATCACTACGCGCCCGATCCTCGCTTATGTCCCACCCCATATCACAGAGAGAACGAACTCCGAATCGTCTCATCCACGAAAAGAGTCCCTACCTTCTTCAACACGCGTACAATCCGGTCGATTGGTTCCCGTGGGGGACGGAAGCTTTCGAAAAAGCACGCCGCGAAGATAAACCCATCTTCCTCTCGATCGGTTATTCGACATGTTATTGGTGTCACGTAATGGAGCGCGAGGTGTTTGAGAATGAAGAGCTTGCGCGCTTGATGAACGAACTGTTTGTTAACATCAAAGTGGATCGCGAGGAACGTCCCGACATCGACCGCATCTATATGTCTGCTCTGCAAGCCATGACGGGCAGCGGAGGATGGCCGATGTCGATGTTCCTGGGACACGATCTACGTCCTTTCTATGGGGCCACGTACATTCCCCCGCGTCCTCAGTACGGTCGTCCGGGATTTGCGGAGGTCCTTCAGAGAATTCACGAGGTGTGGAAACAAGATCGCGCGCACATTCACCAAGTGGGCGAACGCATACACGATCTGCTGCAGAACATGTCTGCACCCGAGTCCGCAATCGTCGAGGCAGATTCCCGCGTGTTCGATCTTGCGTACGAGTCATTCCTCAAGTCGTATGACGAGGTGAATGGCGGATTCGGCGGCGCTCCGAAGTTCCCTCGCCCCACCGTTTACGCATTTCTCCTTCGCTACTACAAAAGAACGGGCAAGCAGTATGCGCTCGACATGGTACTGAAAACCCTCGATACAATGGCGAGAGGCGGAATGTACGATCATCTCGGTGGAGGATTTCATCGATACGCGACCGACGAGCGTTGGCACGTTCCTCATTTTGAAAAAATGTTGTACGACCAAGCCCAGCTGGTCATGTCCTACGTCGAAGCGTATCAGCTGACACACGATGAATCCTATGCAATCGTCGCTCGCGACATCCTTGCCTACGTACGGGACCGGATGACCGATCAGGAAGGGGGATTCTATTCGGCGGAAGATGCAGAGAGCGCAATCTCGCTGGAAAGTCCGACCAAGAAGGAAGAGGGCGCGTACTATGTATGGAAACACGACGAGCTTGCCGAGGTGCTTGAACGCAATGAAGCGGAGGTGTTTTTCAGAACGTTTGGCATCGAGAAAGATGGAAATGTTCTTGCCGATCCGCACGGTGTATTTCGCGGGAAGAACATTCTCTCCCTTCGCCACACCTCTTCAGAAGTCGCACAACAACTGGGACTGACGAGGGAGGAGGTAGAGCGGCATCTTTTGTCTGCCCGAAAAAAAGTCCTGGCGGCTCGCAAGAAACGACCGGCGCCGCATCTCGACGACAAAATACTGGTGTCGTGGAATGGGTTGATGATATCCGCATTTGCGAAGGCACATCAGGTTCTGGGTGATGACGAATACCTGTATGAGGCGCGGCGGGGTTCGGAATTTATCCTCGCGAAACTCGCAGATCGAACATCCGGACAGCTCCTCCGCCGCTATCGCGACGGCGAGGCTCGATTCGAAGCCCAACTGGAGGACTACGCGTTTCTGGTGCAAGCGTTGCTCGACCTCTTTGAGGCGTCCTTCGATTTGAAGTACCTGAAAGATGCGATCGTCTTCACGGAACGGATGAATCAGCTCTTCTTCGACAAACAACAAGGAGGGTTCTTCGACACCTCGGGAAACGACGCAACAGTACTGGTGCGAACAAAGGAATGGTATGATGGGGCTGAACCCAGCGGCAATGCGATCGCCATTTTGAATCTCCTCCGCCTCTCGCAGGTCACCGGGAACACGGAGTTTGAGGCGATGGCCCGAAAATCACTCACCTTCTTTGGTCAGAAAATAACCCAAGCCCCTCACGCCTCTCCACAGATGCTCATCGCACTCGAGTTCAGTCGTTCTCAACCCAAACAGATTGTGATCGCAGGCGAGGCCGACGATCCTCGCGCACAGCTGTTGCTGAAAGAAATCCATTCCCATTTCATTCCGTATAAAATCGTTCTTCGAAATGACGGGAATGTCGAGTTCGCCAAGCTCTCTTCGTTTGCGACGTACCTGGAACTGATGAAACCGATCAACGGAAAACCGACCGCCTACGTCTGCGTCGATTATTCGTGCAAGCTACCCACGGATGATCCAGATGAACTACGGAGTCAGTTGCTCAAGTGAGCATGAACCATGAGTTGCAATCGTACGTATCATCTCTGACCGACGCCGTGAGAGAATTGCTTTTCGTCCTTCCGTTGAGGCACACGGAAGAACGAATTGCCCAACATTGATTACACAAGGAGGGTCACATGAAGACGGTCTCTGCCATCATCATACTGGTTGTTCTCACTCCGCCTCTTCTTCATGCACAATGTTCCGACGCTGGTGTCTGCTCTGTCGGGAAACATGAGTCAACGCTCTACCACGCCGTCGGGTTCAGTTATGCGTTTGGAAAAAGTGGAAAGGAAGACGATTTGAAGTTTCATACGATCGGTTTTGATGCAACGATCCGGGCATTTCAGGAGACGAGGTTGATCGTATCACTTGCCTGGTCGTCCCAATCGGGGCCGCTGGGTTCGACTTCGGGACTTGGGGATCTGAGTCTACTTGTACATCATATGCTTTCGCGCGGCACCTCCGGACAATGGAACATTCAGTTTGGAGGCAAATTCGCAACTGGCGAGGTACATGGAGCCGATCTTCCACAGGCGTACCAGAGCGGATTAGGAACAAACGATCTTCTCTTTGGACTTTCATACGCGAAAGATAAGCTGACTGCGGCGGTAGGCTACCAACTTTCCCGCGGTCGCAGCGAAAACAGATTGACGCGATTGAAACGGGGCGACGATCTGATGCTGCGCGCTGGTTACGAAGTAACTGCCAGTTCATTACGCACTCATCTCGAGTTGCTCGCGATCAAACGTCTTCACAAATCGAGCGTACGGGCATTCACCGTCACTCCGACGGAGCAATTTGTTGAAGTCGAAGGAAGCAATCAACTTCAGGTCAATGTGGTGGGACGAGCGATCTATCCCCTCGCCGATCAATATTCCCTGCAGGTGCTTGCTGCGATACCTCTCCTCAAACGCGACGTAAACCTCGATGGACTGACGCGTGCGGTGACGGTCTCAGCGGGCATTCAATTCTCCTTTTAGCACAGAAGTTTTGCAGCTGTCCATCTTCCGCTTGCCCGCTCCGAGGCGATTGTGTATATTGCGTCTGCACCTGTTGACGAGCACCTCTTCGCGTGAACATGAAGACGATCCCGCCTTTGTCAAACAAGTCCTCGGAGGGTGACTTGCGTGTGGAACATTCTCCCCCTTTCCTCGTTCATGCACGTGTGTCGATCCTGCCTTTGCCAATTACCACTCCAACCCGAACCGTCTTGTGAAGAGAGGAGAGGCGCCATGCAGAAGCTCCGGACATGGTTTCGCAACCTGCATCTACCGATGAAAGTGTTTCTCGTCTTCGCCCCTCTTTTTTCCCTTGCCGTCGCAGCCATCGTGTATCTCAACTACACGTATCAGGAAGAGCAGACGTTACAGCAAGCGCAAGGGTCCGCGGTCGCGCAGGCACTGACCATTCGCGAATCGCTTGTCGAGATGATGACGGAGAACGAACGCGTCGACGACGCATACCTCCAACGCATCACGAAGATCGGCGACGTTCAAACTCTGGAAGTGTTGTTTTACCTCGACAGCCTTCGACTTGCGGACGATCTCCAGACCGATGAGCGTCTTGCTCGCCTCCGCACCCGCGAGGAGCGCGTGATGAAACAGGCTCCCCCATTTGTGCAACGTGTCTTTATGAGCGGGCAAGCTGAATGGTATCTTACCTGCGCCACGAACCAGCACGCGGATCGTTCGCTGAGCACATTCAAACGCGATCGTCCGTTCCTCTTTTCCGATTGCGACCAACTTGAAGCGGTGATCCCCTTCCCGGCGGAACGAAAATGTTTGCAATGCCACAACGTGCAGCTCGGTCACGTTCTCGGTGCTGTGTATGTCAAAGTTCCACTCGCCAAAACCACTGAGGCGCTGAAAGCCAACGCGTATCGTTCATTCATGGTGTTTGCAGTCTTCACCGTGATCGCACTCGGCATCGGTATGTTCGTCTTCCGACAATATGTGTCGCGGCCACTCAGCCGACTCGTCGCCGCTACGGAAGCCATCGGCCGCGGCGAACTGGATCACGTAATCCAGACCGACGATGCCCGCGACGAATTCGGCAAGGTTGCCGATTCCTTCAATCACATGCAGGAAAGGCTCAAGGCGATCCAGAACGAATTGATTCTAAAGGAACGACTTTCCCTTGTCGGACAAATGGCTAGTTCCATCGTGCACGATTTGCGTGGACCGATGACGGCGATTGGCGTTGCCATCGATATGTTGAAGGATGGTGCCAGCTCCGAAACAAAGCGCAAAGAGCTCCACACGAAAGTACAGGCCGCTCTCGACCGGATGAACGGAATGATGCAAGAATTGCTTGATTATTCTCGGGGTCAGATTACGCTGAACTTCGCCCCGTGCGACATCGGGAAGTTCGTGGAGGAGATCGTGGCCATGATGAAACCGTACCTCGATGGGAAAAAGATCTCGTTTGAGGTCAACCGGCAGTTCGACGGCGTCGTGCACATCGACGAGCCGCGCCTCCATCGAGCACTTCTGGACATTCTCCATAACGCCGAAGACGCTATGGAAGAAGGAGGAACGATTCGGTTTGACATTATCCCGGACGGTGAATACGTCCTCTTTCGGATACAAAATCAGGGCAAAGGAATTCCGCCCGAGGTCAAGGATCGGATCTTCGAGCCGTTCGTGACTTTCGGCAAGCAGCGCGGAACCGGCCTGGGACTGGCCATCGTGAAAAAGGTAATCGACCAGCACGGGGGGAAGATCCGGTTTGACTCCGTGCCCGGCGTGGGAACGACTTTCTATGTGCACATCCCGGCCGTGGTGATTGGGTAGGACGGATTGGGGAGGGGAGCAGATCGCGAAGAGTGAACAGAAACCAACTCAGCTTCTGAGGCGCAAGGCCAGAGCAAGATTGAATCGTTGCTGCTCGTCGGGCGGGAACAACCACATTTCAAAGCGTTAGCCGCACTGCCGCCTGCAGGGTGTTCTTGAGAAGCATTGCGATCGTCATGGGTCCGACGCCTCCCGGCACGGGCGTGATAGCGCTCGCCACTTGGGAGGCAGACTCGAAGTGAACATCGCCCACGAGCTTGTAACCTTGTTTGGAAGTGGGGTCTTCGACGCGGTTGATACCCACATCGATCACCACGACTCCCTCCTTCAGCATCGCACCGGTGATCACCTCCGCTTTTCCGATGGCGGCAATGAGAATATCGGCCGCCTTTGTGTACGGCGTGAGGTCCTTTGCGCCCGTGTGTGCCACCGTGACAATTGCATTTGCCCCTTTCTGTTTCTGCAGCAGGATGTTGGCAACCGGTTTTCCGACGATGTTGCTTCTTCCCACCACAACGACGTGCGTACCCGAGGGATCATTTCCGCTTCTGACCAACAATTCCTGAATCCCCGCAGGCGTGCATGATCGAAATGTCTCCAGACCGATCACGAGCCGCCCCACATTCATCGGATGAAAGCCGTCAACATCCTTGCGGGAATCGATCGCCTCGATGATGCGCTGCTCATTGATCTGTCTGGGAAGCGGAAGCTGGACGAGAAGGCCGTGGATGGCGGGATCGTTGTTGAAATGCCGAACCTTTTCCAGCACGAGCTGCTCCGATGCATCGGACGGCAGCCGTTCGGTGATGGAAACGAATCCGACTTCTTCACACGCTTTTCCCTTCATCTTGACATAGATTTGGGAAGCGGGATTCTCACCTACGAGGATGAAGGCAAGACCGGGGACGATCCCTTTTTCGACTTTGAGGCGCGACACTTCTTGCTTGATTTCGGATCGGATTTCTTCGGCGATCTTTTTGCCGTCGATGATGCGTGCGGACATGATGGGGTTGGAGGGATGTTCTGAAGATTGGCAAAAACACGGAAGGCCTGCTTACACGAAACCGGGGAAGATGATTTGCTCGATCTTCTCTGCTTTTCCGGACTCGCGGTTGACGCGCAGATAGACGGCGCAAAAGCGGACATCGTGCTCTGCCAGTTCGAATTTATAGGGCGTCTGGTGCTGAAAGCGTTTCAGTGCGATCTCCTTCTTCATACCGATCACGGAATCGTACGGGCCGGTCATTCCTACGTCCGTAATGTAGGCGGTGCCTTTCGGTAAAATCCTCGCATCCGCGGTCGGAATGTGCGTATGCGTTCCGATCAACGCGCTTATACGACCATCGAGATGCCATGCAAGAGCCATCTTCTCCGCTGTCGCTTCTGCGTGCATATCAATGAGAATCGTCTTCGTATGCTGTTCGATCTTGCTGACCGCCCAATCCGCAGTCTCGAACGGATCGTCGATGGGTTGCATATAGGTTCGACCTTGCAGATTGATGATGCCGACCTGACCTTTTTCTTTCAGATCGAAGATCGCATAGCCGTAGCCGGGATTTCCTTTGGGATAGTTGAGAGGTCGGAGGAGATGCTTCTCTTTCGCCAACAGCGCTTTGACCTTCCAATTGTCCCAGATATGATTACCGGAAGTAATCACCTGGACGCCGAGACCAAAGAGGATGCGGACTTGCTCTTCCGTTATGCTTTTGCCATCATCGGTATTTTCACCATTGGCGATGCAGAGATCTACTTCAAACTTTTGAAGATACTGTTTGAGCATCTTCGAGACGATGTTGAGTCCCGGCTTCCCGTTGATGTCTCCGACAAAAAGTATATTGATGTGTTGCGACACTTCGTGCTGCCTTTCTCAGCCACAATGGCCGGGTCAATATAGAGGAAAATGGAGTGAAACAAAAGGAGAAAGTCGGTGCGCATGCCGATGTCAACGACCGCGAACGTTGTACCGCTTAACCTGCGAGTCGTTGATCCCGCGTACTCAAGCTTGCGATCCGCTGAAAGACATACCAGTGGAGCGAAATGAAAGACAGATCAGCGCCGACGTCCGTCAACGGAGTTGGTACTGATGTCAATCGACCTCTCGTAGAAAAAAGGCAAGGGGCGAGGAGCCGTCGACTTTATCGACGACCCGCGCCCCTTGTAAGGAAGGTAGTGAAGGTAGGAATTATTTGAGCAGCGTCATCTTGCGAGCTGCGTTGAAGTTCGAAGTCGTCAATTTGTAGATGTAGATGCCCGAAGGCAGGGGGTTTCCTGCATCGTCCCGACCATTCCAGGTCATCCGGATTGTTCCTGCTTCCAGTTCTCGATCGATCAACGTCGCCACCTTCTGACCGACGATGTTGTAGATGACCAGCGACACGCGATCCGGCTGTGGAATACTGAAAACGATCTGTGTCGTCGGATTGAACGGGTTCGGGTAGTTCTGCTCGAGCACATAGCCCGTCGGCGCGATGGGATCATCCCCTACCGACGTGGTGCCGGTCGGGCTCATCGTCAAATTGCTTGAAGCGGGCTGAGGGCTCCCCGTAGCAGTGTACGTCGGCGAAGCTGTTGCGCTTTGAGTTGACGTATAGCCCGGATTGTCTGCAAACACGGTGTAGGTACCGGGTGCCATCTCCGCAATAACGTATGCACCTGTCTCATCCGTAACACCGTATCCTACCACCGTTCCTCTCGTGTCCGTTGCGTAGACAATCGCACCACTCACCCCAGCCGCTCCAAGCACTCCCACCTTTCCACCAATCTGCGCGCTCGCCGTGACCTGGCCGGAGATATATGTGTAGCCCGAAGTGGTCCGCGCCATCGATTTCACATAGATGTTGATTCCTGCCACCACGTTTCCATGAACTGCCACCTTGGAAGCTTCTTTCCACCTGAACGTGACCTTCCCTTCACGATTGTAATAGGAAGGAGGATAGCTCCCCACGGGCACGGCCATGATGATATATTCACCCGGCAATACATCCTGGAAGCTGTATTTGCCCGCGGAGTCGGTATCCGTGAAATAATGCCGACCGACAGGCCAGAGATCGACCTTCGTCCATCGATCACGGAATGCGATAACGCGTGCCTTTACGCCCAGGCCGGTCGCCGAATCGATGACTGCCCCGTTAATCTCGCCGAGTGACACTTGCGGCAGCGGTGGCAAGGCAAAGTCGATCTTCATATCGGCGTTCACGGCGATAACATCTGCCTGCAGCAGATTCGTCTTTTGCTCGAAGAAGATACGGACGTATCCGCGCGCCTGCGCAGAGGCGATGTACTTGCCTGCCGGAACACGCAAGGCATAGCGTCCAAGAGAATCCGTGTGCGTTTTGAAGACAAACCGAGATGATCCGTCGATTCTATGATCGAGCAGCGCGTTAAGATCGAAGTGCGCCTTCATATTCGCCATCATTGAGACATCGGCGCTGACTCGACGGGAAGAGTTCAGTGCGAACTCCGCATCGACAAAGATCACAAGGGCTCCGCGAATTGGCGCACGGCGCACCGTATCCACCACCGTTCCCTCGATGACAAATTGCTTGAGGGCCGGACGAGTTCGGGAGGCAAGGGAGAAGTTGACGGTCTTGGTACCATTCTGCACCACCGTTACCTTCGTGGCTTTGTCAAGACTCGCCGCACCGTCGTACCACTCGGGAAGATAATCGGGATGCTGCGCTCGCACGTAGTAGTCGCCGGCCTCAACGTGCTCGACCTTGTATCGCCCTTGCTCATCGGTTACCGCCTTGTAATCATAGAATAATGAACGGTCGCTCCGGAATAGCGTTATCATCGCGCGGGCGATCGGCTTCCCGACGGTGTCCGTGACTGTCCCTTCTACCACACCACTGCCTGCGGACACGCGAATGGCGAAGCGCTGAACCGCCTGTCCCCCACCGCTTGACGTCACTCGAATCACAACGGGAGCAAATCCACGTTCACCCGGTATCCACTTCACCAGCCCCGTCGAATCGATCGTCATACCTGCCGGAGCGACCGTTAGCGCATAGCGGAACGTCGCCGAAGCCAAGGTCGATTTGGCCTCGACCTTATAGCGATATTCTTTTCCTACTTCTGCGTATTCATTGGGTTTGGAGGTAATGATAACAAACTCTCTCATCCCCATCGATCCAACCGTGACGATGACCATGTTGCTTCGGATCGTCACTCCGCGATTTGTCACAGCCGTTACGTAGTAAGCATAGACGGAGGCGTGAGCCAACATCGGAGGCGTGTCGATATAGCTTGTGCCCGTTACGGTCGCGAGCAGTGCAAATCGGGCCGTGTCATTTCCCGGTGCCCTGAAGACTGAATATTCACGCACGGTGTCACGAGCATTCTTCGCCCATGAGAGATGCACCCGTCCGCCCATCTCCACCACCGCCTTGAGCTGAATGTCAGCCGTGGAGGTTTGCGCGCTGGTCTGAAGGGGCAGAACGAGAGCGACAACCAGTGTCAATGCAAATGCGGTAACGATTGATCGCCACATAACATCCTCCTCTTGATAAGTATGATAAGATAGATTTCTGCCTATCGACTGTTTACTCCGAAGCAAAGAACGTACCGGCCGGAAAGTCGTTCCTTCCTGTCATTTTCGCGATGTGGGTGTCGGACGGATATGCAAATTGTGCGCACTCCCCGGCAAAATGTGCACGACGCCGCGAGCTTTTAAAGGGGGAGTTTGAAGGCAAGCTGAGGGCTGCCCTCGTGCCCGAGGGAAAACGCTACCGTCGATGGTGGGAGGTCAAGAAATGCATCAAATTGCGAGTAGAGAAAAACGAGGAGAAACGTCGCTCCCGCATAATACTCCGCCTTGTAATATGCGTTGTACCGATCGTACCTCTCCGCCGCCTCGATCGGTGTTGCGGCAGCGAGATACTCGTCCCGCGCATGGCGACGCTTGACGTCGAGATACAATGTAGAGAGAAGCGAAAGGGAGCCGGCAGTCAAGAGAACATATCCTTTCGTTTGCCTGCCCTGATAGAGCTGTTCCCAACCCGGAAACAAAAGCGTGCGGAAGGAGACGCTCCGTTGCGGTGGATCGCTGAAACGCGTAAGAAGTTGGGAAGGTATGTTTCTCCGAGGCTTGAACTTGCGCTTCGCCTCTTCGAAAACAGCGAGAATTTTTGGAGAGGTGAGGATCGGGTCGAGGGAGAATGTCGAGTCGATTGCCAGGGCGGCAAGGAAATGTTCCGCGGCCGATGCGTTTTTGTTCTGGGCCACCAGCGCAAACGCGATATATTGTTCGGCCAACAACCGCTGGCGATCAGTAATCGCACGGTGTTCCAACAGCCGACGTGCCTCCAATTCGGCGGAGAGATAGAACCCCTGTTCATACATCGCCTGAATCGCCTTCAACGTCGAATCCACCTGTGCGTTCCCTTGCGCGGAAGCAAGCGTGAAACAGACGGGGATCAACAAGAACGGATACCAGTGGGCTCTTCTCATTGTCCTCAGCATTCAATTCTTTCGAGCTGAAAAGGAGTAGTGAATGCGCAGCGTTTCCCGCGGCGCAATTGTTGCTGTCGTCACATGTTCATCGAACGCCGGATTGCGAAAACTGAGGCGGCGCGTACCGGCAGTCACAAGGAGGGGCTGGCTGAGCGGCGTTGTATCGCGATACTGATCGTCCACATAGACTTCTGCCCACGGTGTAATAGAGACGAAAAGATAGCCGACATTTTCCATGAAATTAGCGTCAACGTTTGCCTGCTCGTTCGCACGCACCACAACCGTCTTTACAAGGGGTGGAAAGGAGGGATTGCTGAATGTCACCCTGTGTATCCCCGCCTTCACTCGAATCGTCCCCGCAATTGGGGTGGTGCCGATGTACTCATCGTCGAGATACACTTTTGCCCACGGCGTACACGAAACAAAGAGGTAGCCGGAATCCGGCGCAACCGTCTCACTCAGAGCTGCTGTCGGTTCAGCTTCCCTCTCAATACGAGGTTCCGATTCATGAATTGCTGAGGAGGGTTTTTCGAGAATCTTACGATCTGGAGTCAAAATATCACCACTCAGTGAGTCGGCGCGTGGAATTATGTCGCGCTCCTCGACAGGCTCCAATCTCACTTCCGTCATTTTTTTTGGGCCCGACCACTCAACAACGAAAACAGCTGCGAGACCCAGCAAGACAACCGCTGCAGCCGGACCGATCCACCGCCGTCTTCTCACAGTGGCGACAAATCTGACCGAGGGATCGTCGACGAACTTGACAAGTTCCTCCAATGCTTCTCGTGCCGAGGAAAACCGACCGCCGGCAGAAGGATGCATGAGCCGTTTGAGAAACGCCAGAAACTCAGGTGAAATCTCGTCTGCAAGTTCGTCGAGACGTTCAAGACGGAAGTTGAGGATTTTCGAAATGCACTCAGCGTAGGAGGCTCCATCGAACAATCTCCGACCCGTGACACTCTCCACGAGCGTGGTGCCGAGAGAGAAAAAGTCGGTGGCCGGACCGAGTGGAGCGCTTGACGCTTGCTCAGGCGACATGTAAGCCGGTGTGCCCATCATCGATCCCTCGACCGTCAACGAAGGTGCGGCCGCAATGCTTGCCAACCCAAAGTCCGTCAACTTCACTCCCCCTTCTTTCGGAAGAAGGATATTGCCGGGTTTGATGTCGCGATGGATCACCCCCGCTGCGTGCGCCACAACGAGCGCTCGGAGAACACCAGCGGCGATCATCACTGCAAACTTCTCATCGCGCGGGCCTTCCCGAGAGAGAAGTTGTTCAAGCGATTCCCCTTCGACGTACTCGATCACAATGGCGGGGACACCGTCAAACTCCGTGAGAGCATACACCTGCACGATAAATTCGGATTTCAGCATCGCGCACGCCTTCGCTTCCCGCTCAAACCTCCTTACCAGCTCAATGTTGGTGGCAAGATGCTTACGGATTGTCTTGAGAAGAACGATTCGACCGAGTGCCGGTTGGCGGGCTTTGTAGACCTGCGTCGTCAGACTCTCGCTCAAGAGCTCGATGATCTCGAATTCACTCCGCTTCACTGTTCCACTCCTTCAACCGGTATTGCAACCATCGTAACGAAACGCCGAGCTTCTCCGCCGTGCGCGTCCTGTTGCCGTCCATTTCGCGCAACGTTTTCTCCACGAGCTGCCGCTCAAACTCCTCCAACGTGAGACCGCTCTCGAGCAAATCCTGCTCGCGGACGTGCTGAAGCTGGAGATCCTCTTCTTCTATTTCCGTCCCGCGGCACAGCACCACCGCCCGTTCGATGACGTTCTGCAACTCGCGCACGTTGCCGTGCCAGGGATGGTGAAGTAACCGCTGCATCGCTTTGGGCTGAAGACTCTTGACGGGACGTTTGAAGTTCTCCGCCGCCCGTTTCACAAAGTGGTTGGCGAGGAGCGGAATGTCGGTCTTCCGTTCCCGTAACGGCGGGAGGCGAATCTCAACAACGTTCAGGCGGAAGTAGAGATCTTCACGGAAGGTCCCTTTCTTGACTTCCTCGCGGAGGTCGACATTTGAGGCGGCAATGACTCGCACATCGACCTTGCGATCCTCCAGCTCACCAACGCGTCGAATTTCCCGTTCCTGCAAGACGCGAAGGAGCTTCATCTGGAGATGCAGGGCGAGCAATGCTATTTCATCCAGAAAGAGCGTGCCGCCGTTGGCATATTCGATCAATCCCATCTTATCCGTCACGGCATTCGTAAAGGCCCCCTTCTTGTGGCCGAACAGCTCACTTTCAAGAAGGGTTTCTGGGATCGCGGAGCAATTCACGGCCACGAAGGGTCCAGACGCGCGCGGACTATTCTTGTGGATCGCGCGTGCGATTAACTCCTTCCCCGTGCCGCTTTCGCCGATGATGAGTACGGACACATCAACCCCCGTCACGCGCTGGACCAGATCGAGCACCTCCCTCCATTGCTTGCTCTCTCCCACGATCCCATCGAAGAGGTAAGATGTTTCCATCTGCGAGCGGAGTCGTTGATTTTCCCTTTTGAGCCGTTGAACCTCGCGAGCGTTTTCGATGGCGATGGCGGAGAGATTGCCGAAGACGGTGAGGAATCGCAACGTCTCTTCGTTGAATTTCCCTCTCGATTGTGTGCTATCGAGATACACCGCACCGATGACCCGTTGATGCGATCTCAATGGAATGCAAATGATCGACAGAATGCGCTGAGCGAGAATGCTTCGGGAAGATTCGAAACGCTCATCTGAGAGCGCATCGAACGTCAGCACCGGCTCGCCGGTCGACAGAACTTTCTGGACAACAGAGGAAGATGCGGCAAAGGACTCTGAGGTTGACTCCCCGCCAAAATTCCTCGCAGCCCCGACGGCAAATCCCTTCGGAGCAGTATCATCCACCAGCAAAAGAAATCCCCGCTCTGCATCAAGGTGGTTGATGGCAATCTCCAACACGCGATGCAATAGGCGATCGGGTTCGAGGATCGAACTGATCGACTGCGTGACTTCGTAGAGCGCTTCGAACTTATCCTTGTTGGTGGAGTTCATTGATTGCTCTGATGAATGACCATGAAGGAAGCTTCCTTCGACCGTGAGAGATTGCCGTACTCATCAATCACAAAGATCGTCCAGAAGTAGAGCGCAGGCGGGAGGGTGTCGGGATACTGAAAGCGCGTCAAGGTTGATAAAAGGCCCTCGCGGTTCCAGATCAACGTCGGCACCCCTTCATCCTGTCGATACAATTCTAGTTTGTAGCTGTAGGGGAACGTGATATCCGGTCGCGCCCATTGAAACTCCGGCGACGCCGAAGCGGTATCGAGCGCAGTCGGATAGGTAGGAACGACCGTCTGTTGGACGATGCGAAGAACGTAAAATGGAGCGCTGAGGGAAGATCCCTTCGGTTTGTCACGCGCAAGGACTTGAATCTGTTTCCCAACGAGCCACTCAATGTTTCGGCCGGGCAGGGAAGACCCGCTGATGGTAACCTGGTAGCGTGGAGGGTCCGTGAAGAACGACATCGCCAGACGAAGCGTGTCGACAGTCACGATTACTTCCGAGATATCTGCTGCACCGTCGGGATCAGTCACATTCGCGGTGACCACCGCAGAGTAAACGGGACCGGGCCACCATTGATCGACTTTCCGTGTGACGATTTTCGCTTGGGAGATGAGCGGTAGAGCGTTCAGCCGCGACTGAACTGTTGCGTTCCCCCCCGCAACGAGCGTGGTTCGAACCGTATCCGTTGCGTAGCCGGCTTTCGAGACAACGAGGGTCAGGTCTCCCGCTTCAACGTTTTCAAAGAGGAAGGAGCCGGTTGAGTTTGTCGTGAGCGTTATGCCTTTTGAAGGGAGCGTCACTGAAGCCCCGGGGATGCCGAGGAACGGTTCGTAATAGGTCAGCACTTTACCGCTCACCGTTCCGCTGTTGCGAAAGTTGGGAGAATGAGGGTCAAGCGGATTCTCGCGCGGTGCATCCGGCACGCAACCTGCGAGGATCAGGGGCGTCATGAGCAAACTGCGTATGGTCATGCGAAGTGGGTGTGACATGGATAATACGATACCACGTGATTTTATGACCAAATGTGAGGAAAATCAAGCAAACATCCACTCAGCGGGCCGTGTGTCAAAATGAGCGGAGAAGGTGGTGTTGATTTTGAAAATAGTATTAGGAAAGAGAATTGAAGAGTCGTATCTTGTCACCGCTGCAAAAAGCAGCCCCGCTGACGGAAGGAATCATTTCGGAAGCGGATTTTTGAGACCCGTTCTCCGATGATGAACGTGTAGAAGCTGTCGGCAACGCCCCAGCGGGGAGACACCACACATCTCCCTTCTTTCGTTCCCACGCTTTTCTCCCACACTACCGGTTCGACCGGTTCATTCGCAGTTCCGTGTCTCTTCACTTGTTGTTCAAAGGATCATTATGTCGTTTTCACAACTCGGTCTCATCGACCGTCTCGTGGATGGCGTCCGCGCTGCGGGATACGCCGATCCCACGTCCATTCAATCACAAGCTATTCCGCATGCGCTGGATGGTAGAGACCTTGTAGGGCTCGCTCACACCGGCACAGGCAAGACGGCCGCGTTTGCCCTGCCGATGCTCCAGCGGCTCTTGCAGCGACGCAACGGGCATCGTGCCGTGCGCGGACTCATTCTAACACCTACGCGAGAACTCGCAAAGCAGGTCGAAGATTCCATCACCTCCGTCGGGCGATATATAGACCTGCACACGCTTTCCGTCTACGGCGGCGTAAGTATGGAGAACCAGATCAAGCGACTTCAGCGTGGGATCGACATCGTCGTTGCCACACCCGGCCGATTGCTCGACCACCTCAGCCGCCGTACAGTTTCCCTCTCGCACGTCGAGATGCTCGTGCTCGATGAGGCGGACAGAATGTTCGACATGGGCTTTATCAACGATGTGAGGAAGATCGTAACGCACATCCCGCGGGAGAGGCAAACGCTCTTGTTTTCTGCGACGATGCCTGAGCCGATTCGGAATCTCACGGTCACCATTCAGAAGAATCCCGTCACGGTGCAGGTGGGAACACCAAGCAATCCCGCAGAAACCATTACGCAGTACTTTTACTCCGTTCCGCAGGAGCAGAAGCTCGACCTACTCGCACACATCGTCGAGAAGGAGCAGATGGAATGTCTCCTCGTGTTTGCGCGGACGAAGCGAGGAGCGGACCGGATCAGCAAGAACTTGGAGCGACGCGGTCTTTCGACCGTCGCCTTGCACTCCGACCGCACACAGGCGCAGCGCCAACGCGCGTTAGCTGGATTCAAAGAGGGGCGGTTTCGTGTGATGGTCGCGACAGACATCGCTGCAAGAGGAATTGACGTTGAGGGGATCTCTCACGTGGTGAATTTTGATACGCCCGCGTTTGCGGAGGACTACATCCACCGCGTCGGCCGCACGGGCCGTGCAGAGGCAACAGGAGATGCCATCACGTTTGTCTCCGGTGCAGAACGGGGATACCTGCGCAGCATCGAGAAACTCATCGGTAAACGACTTGAATTGAAGGTGTACAAAGGATTTGATCCGACGAAATCGGCAGTCGAACAACACCACAACGGCGTGCGCAAACCGCGCCACGAACAAACGCAGCGTCACAGTGAACGACGAGAACACCCCCACCGTACGAAACACGAGAACGGAAACCGACGCCAAGAGGGACAGAAGCAGATCGACAACCGTTCACGCCATGAAATCGAGAGTGAGCGACGACAACGGTCAGGACCTCGAGACCAGCGACATGGGCGTGGCGGTCGTGATACGAGGCAATTCGGGAATGGACGGACGAGCGGTGGTTCCTCACAGGTACAGATGCCGCAACCTCCGGCTCATTCCGAACGCCGAACATCGAAGAGCGATTGGATGGAGCTGATCAGCGCAGGGGAGGAGATGGGAAGATCGGTGAGCAAGAAATTCAAGCGTTTCTTTGGGACCGACAGCGAATAAGGTGGTTCTTTTCGCTAACAGGAAGGCGGCGATGCATATCGTCGCCTTCTTTGTTTCGAGCTCAGTTGCACGTACGGTGGAAGGCGTCAGACTTTCCAGAGGAACACACCGTGTTGGCGGAAGTGACGAATCTGTTGCACCGTCATCTCGGCCTTCCGTTCGACCGCCTCGCGCGTGTTGAACGCGTTGTGGGGCGTAAAGAGAACGTTGTAATGCTTCATCATTCTGTGAAGGCGCATCACGCGGTCGGAATGAGGAAGCTCGTGGAGGCGCAGCTCAACGGCAATTGAACCCTCGTGCTCGAACACATCGAGTCCCACCCCTCCGAGAATCTGTTCTTCGAGCAGCATTTCGAGATCGAGGAGCGGGGACATCTCGCCGCGGGCGATATTAACGAAGATGGCACCGCGTTTGGCGTTCAGAAGAAAATCGTACGAGAAGTAGCCGCGGTTTTCCTCTGTCAAATTCATTGCACAGACGATCACGTCAGCCCACGGCATGCCTTCCTTCGGCGACACGTACTCCACACTGCGTTTCGTCGGTACAAGATCGATTCCTTTGACGATGAATCCCATGCCCGTTGCAAGAGTAACGATTTCCCCGCCGATCCTTCCGACACCGACGACGAGCAGATTCTTCCCTGCGCACTCGGATCCCGTGAGCCCATCTCGATTAAACTCGTTGAATTGTTTCATCTGCTGAGGGAGCTTTCTGAGGAGAGCATGAACCATCAGGAGTGCGTGCTCTGCAACTGCGCGCGTGGAATATTCCTCGAGATAGCCGAGTGCAACGGGTTGCGAGAGCTTCGGCTTGAGGGCGAGAAGATGGTCGTAGCCCGTAGAACGGCTTAGAATCGCATCAAGCTTTCCGGCCCAAGAAAGCGGGAGGACCGATTGTGTACGAATGCTGATGATGCGCGCCGGCGGGAGGTCGTGGTCTGTCTCCTGAATCGTCTTGGGCGTCAGAGCATAGGTCCATTCTCTGCCTAAGTATCGACGCAGTGCGTGTGCCTCTTCTTCAAATGCTTCGTAGAAAAAGATGTCCATGGAGATTTGTGAGTCTCACGCCGCGCGATCACTCTCAGCTGTACGCCGTCGGATACATCCGACAGCTGGAAAGGGAAACCCAGCACCCGCGTCATGGCGAAACGCCTTCATTCGGAATCAGATCACTTTCAGGATGACGGAGAGTTGCACACCCTTATCGCTCTCATACAAGATGTATGGGCGGATTGCGCCGATCCTCCCTCATCCACTCACCTTCCCTTCGCTTCGTTGACAAACTTCTTCACATCCTCATAAAGCTTCTGGAGCGAAGGCTTGTGGATGTACATCATGTGTCCGGCTTCGTAATACGCCATCGTAACGTTCCTGCGAAGTTCCGGTTCCAGACTCAGATGATTGAACGTGTACTCGGTTGCGAAGAAGGGGGTCGCAAGATCGTAGTAGCCGTTGGCGACAAAGACTTTCATTGCCGGATTTTGATTCATCGCACGGCGCATGCGTTCGGCAAGATTGGGAAAGCCGTCGCTCGCCGAACCCCAATTCCATGGCTGAACCTTGCCGGTGAGGATTTCGTACGGCAGATCATTGGTGTATTTGAGTTCAGTCCTGACGTAATCATTCAGCGTCGCGCTGTAGGGACCATAGATCACCGCGTAGCTTGGATCATATTCATAATTCTCTCCCGCGGCGTCCCGATCCATCCCCTTGAAGCGGCTGTCGAGTCGACCAACCGTTCGTCGTTCTTCTCTCAACAATTCCTTCACAAAGCGTTGAATGGAGGGGCGCAGGTTCGTCCTCGCGAGGTACTCCTTCGAGAGACCGGTGAAGCGTGAAAGCTGTTCCAACGTTTTCTCGTACTCTTCTTTGCCGATTGCATCTCCCTTCGCAAGAGCAACAAGATAGTCGGCTAACGCCCATCGTCGTACTTCTGCAAGCGTTGTGGTGAGATCGCGCTGAAGGTCAGGAGAAAGTTTCTTGTGATACCAGGCTGTTGCTGTGAAGGTTGGAAGAAAGAGGACGTGTGGAAGATCGCGTCCCGGACCGAACCGCGCCGTCTCGAATTGCAAAATGGAGGAGACAAGCATCATGCCGTTCAGATACATCCCGTATTCGCGAATGAGATAGTCCGAGAGTCCTACCGCGCGTGTCGTTCCATAGCTCTCGCCGACGAGGAATTTCGGAGACGACCACCGCTCCGCTTTCGTTGTGTAGAGGCGGATAAACTCACCCACCGATGCGATGTCTTCCTCCACACCATGGAATTGGCGTTTGTTTTCTCCGGGGATGGGTCGGCTATAGCCGGTCCATACTGGATCGATAAAGACAAGATCGGTGAATTCAAGCCATGTATACTCGTTGGGCACCAGCGTGTATGGAGGGGGAGTCGGATTGCCGACGTCATCTGCCATCAGAACGCGCTTCGGTCCGAGCGCTCCAAGATGCAACCATACGGAGGAGGAGCCGGGTCCACCATTGAACGAAAACGTCAGAGGGCGCGCGGATTTTTTTGGTTCTCCTTCCTTCTCGTAGGCGATGAAGAAGATGTTTGCTTTGACTTTGCCGGAGTCGTTCGAAACGGGGAGATAACCGGTCGTCGCCGTGTAGCTCAACGACTTCCCTCCTACCATCAACGTATGCTTCGTGACGGAAGGAATCTCAGGCCGTGGCGGCGTATGGACCTTTGGCAGTTGAGGCGTCTGCGAGAACAGCGCGCCAAAGGTCAGAACCACCGGAAGCAAGATGAATACGAACCGATTCATAACGCGTTCCTCCATTGATTCTGAAACAAGTTCAGGATGACTTAGGACGTTCTCTGCAACCCCCTCCACCCGCTCCCTATCTCACCAACACCTCGCTTAAAGGAACAATTTTGATGTTCTCCGGCTTCACCTTCACGGGGAACTTGGCGATCTCGACGTCCTCCTTCAAAACGGCTTCGGGCTTCGGCGTGGCGTAGGTGATGGGACTTGGCGTATCGTTGACTAGTGCATCCTTCAAGGAGGCTGCATCTTTGGTGATGATAGCGATCTGCATCTTACCGTACTGCCAATGCTTCTTGATCGCTTCGTTCACATCCTGTAAGGTCAATTTATCCATCATCTCGGTGAACAGCTGGAGATGGCTCCCCTCGATGCCGTAGAACCGGTCGTCCAGCGCATACCCCAAACGCTCCATTGTCGTCTGGGCGTAGTTGAGAACATACTTCTTGAGGAAGTTCCTCGTCAGATCGAACTCCCCTTGCGTCATACCGTTATCCACCAGTTTCTTGTATTCGCGCAGCGCCGCGCGTAAGGCAAAATGGCGGGTCTCGTTGGGGACGGGACGAATCCAGATTTCGAACAACTGCACCCTGCGGCAGACGTTCTGCGGCGGAAGTTGCAGGTTGCCACCGTTTGGATAGTGCTCGATGTATGAATAGTCGCCGTAGTTCAAGCCACGCTCTTCGCGAATAACCTGGTAGAGGTGACTGCTCGAATTCCTGTGTTCTCCCAGCCACGAATTGGCAATGGCCAATGCATACCAGTTTTTCTTCCCGCGCAGAATGTCGATCGGATATCCCATGCTAATCGCTGTTGCAGCAGCTTCCTTTTCGACGATAGTGACGTGGAACCCGTCGAGTTGCTTGGGGGTCGGTTTCGGCACTTCGATCACCTTTCCGGCAGGAAGTCGGTTCAGATCCATCTTCAATTGTTCGACCAGCGCCGGTTCATATCCTCCCCCCAATCCAATGACGACATTGTCGCGCGTGTAATAAGTTTGATAAAACGTTCGCACATCGTCGAGCGTAATGCTCTTCACCCCTTCGATCGTTCCGGTGGTAATGTGTCCATACGGCGTTCCGGCAAAGACCTCGTTGTACAACACCGCCTTGCCCAACTCCTCGTCGTTCGCGTAGCGAAGCGTGTTCTCGAGATAGTTGAGAGCCTGACTCTTGATTCGGTTGAGATCTTCTTCTTTGAATGCCGGCTCGAGAATCGCGTCGACGAACAGTGGGTAGTACTCCTTGAGATTATCCCGATGTGTGCGCCCGTAGATCACCGTCATCTCTACGTTCATCGTCGCGTTGTACGTTGCTGCCAGAGGATAGAGCTTTTCGAGGATCTGCTCATAACTGTTCTTTTTCGTCGCGGCCTGCGTCAGCATGGAAGCGACAATCTCTGCCAATCCCTCCTTTCCTTTCGGGTCGTTCTGTGAACCCACCTTGAACCAGATGCGGAAGGAGATGGTTGGATCATTCTTGACGGGAAGCAGGACGAGTTGATCGATGGACACGATAGGCGCTCCGAGGAGAAGAAAAGGAACGAAGATTGTGAGGAAGACACCGAGCGTCGTTTTCATTCTTGTGCTCCTTTCAGGACGATCACCGTCCGCCGCTCAGGCACAAAGTACTTCTGCGCCGCTTTCATAATGTCGTGGGGAGTGATGGCGTCGTACGTTGCATACAATTCGTCGATCGCTTCGATGCCGCCGGTGACTCCCACAATACGGGCCAGCGCACCGGTCACCCGCGCAGGTGCATCCAATCCCATCAGGAAGCCGTATTTGTTGCGCCGCTTAAGGTCGTTCAGTCTCTTCTCCTCCACCGGTTTGGCCTGAAATTCCGAGATCGTCCGGTAGATCTCGTCGCGAACGTATTCAATATCTTCCCCCTTCTTCACCATCGCATAAATTTGAAACAAACCCTGATCTCGATTTATTGGAAAGCTTGGGGAGATGAATTGCACCTTCTGTTCCTTGAGAAAGAGCTTCTTGTTCAAATCGCTGTTCGACCCAAACGCCAGCTCACCAAACAGCATCGCCGCCACCAACTCTTTGTTCTTGGCATCGAACGCATCGCCTTTGTAAGCGATCGTAAGAATCGGCAGGGTCCTCCCCGGGTAGCTGACCTCTCCCTTCCGTTCTCCCTTCTGAGGCGGCTCGGGTGTGACGTTCGGCGGAACGTATCCCTTCTGCCAATCACCATAATACTTCTTGATCAGAGCCATCGTCTTTGAGACATCGATATCCCCAGCGATCAAGAGCACGACGTTTTCCGGACGATAGAATCTGTCAAAGAACGACTTACTGTACTCATACCCTTGCGGCATGGCTTTAATGTCCGCTTCGAATCCGATGGTGGTATGTTTGTAGGTGTGAACATCGTACGCCAGATCGCGCATCCGCTCGTTGATCAAGGCGAAGGGACTGGTGATGTTCTTCCGGTACTCGCCGTACACCGCACCCGCCTCCGTTTGAAAGACCGATTCCTCGTAGGAGAGGTTCTGGAAGCGATCGCTTTCGAGTTCGATGACGCGCTCCAGATCATCCTTTGCAAAATTGAGAAAGTAGGCCGTGATGTCATCGGACGTGTACGCATTGCCGCTGGCACCGATACTGGTGATGATGCTATCGCGAACGGGACCTGGGTACTTCTTCGTCCCGCGGAACATCATATGCTCGAAAAAATGCGCGAAGCCGGATTTCCCCGGCTCCACTTCGTCCCGACTGCCAGTCCGGACGACGGAGTAATAGGAGACAAGTCCGGGACTTTCCATCGGGATGAGGATGACTTTGAGTCCGTTGGGGAGCGTTTCGACATGGTACTCATATGGAAAGATCGATCCGGCCATAACGAGACTCCCGCAACTGATGAGGATGGTGAGAAGCATGCCAACACGCGTTCTCATAGCGACTCCTGTTTGAAGGTGAACACGATGACAAAATCTGCGGCGGGAAGATAGGGAAAAAATGGAGGCAGAACAACCGGCGAATGGGCCTGGAGATGAATGTGTGATCCGGTTTCGCAAACTTGAGACGGTGTGGAAGGCAAGCGCCCATCCTTGATAGCAGAATGATGGACATCCGTGCCCGCCGTCATTCCGAAAAGCCCCCGACACACTGTTCGTGGGGTTCGGGATCTGAAAGATGGCCAGGCTAACCAACACCTTGTCATTCCGAAATGCTTTAATTCGGAATCTAAGCCGTGCTTGGCGGCATCGAATAGATTCCGAACAAAAGCGTTTCAGTGTGACGGAACGGCGAGGCTTGGATCCTGAATCACGAATTACATCATTTCGAGGAGGTTTCAGCATGACGGAGCCGCTTGAGTTTGGTATGCGAGCGTTTCAGCGTAATGCGGTGCTCGCCCCCCTCCTTCGATCACATATGCTTCTTGAGGAATTCCAGCATCCTCGGCCACACCTTCTGTGTGGCTCTCATGTTCGCACCCTCCCGCCCACTCTGTGCGCGCAAGAAACCGTGTCCCGCCCCTTCATAGATCTCGTACTCAAAGTGCTTGCCGAGCTTCTTCAGAACGACTACCGCGGGTTCAATCGTCGCATTAACCCGCGCATCATCGCCGCCATACAAACCCAACACCGGCGCCTGAATGTTGGCGAGCGTCGTCGAATCGGGCGACGAACCGTAATAGACGATTGCCGCGTTCAATCCTTTCACTCGCGCAGCCGACTCGAAACTTCTCGATCCGCCCCAACAGTACCCGACCGTGGCGCTCTTGCCATTGGCAGAAGGGAGCTTCACTGCATACTCTCGTACGGCGTTCAATTGTGTTGCGACCTGGTCCGGAGAAAGGCTTCGAATGAGCCTCACCACTTCATCCCGGCTCGGTACCGACTCCGTTCCGCCACCACCGGGCCCCATGCCGGAGATCAGGTCCGGTGCAACGGCAATGTATCCATCCGCGGCAAGTTGATCCGCAACGGCGCGTATCCAATCCGTCAGCCCGTAGATCTCGTGAATCACAATCACCACCGGCGCTTTGTCCTTCCGCTCGGGATAGACAACGAAGGTTTTGATCGGATGTTCTCCTCCTTCGTACTTCACATCGGCCCACTCGGCGTGACGGGGTGATTGTTCGAGCACCGCCTTGGCCCCCTCGTCGCTGGCCGGCAACTTCGGATCTTTTTCTTGTACTGCGGCAGGTGTTTTCTTTTCCAACATCATGTGCTCGGTATGTTCCTGGGCCCCCACCCGAAGTGCAACTCCGATTACCACAATCAACAACACAAAGAGACGTCGCATAATGATCCTCCTTATTGATTTAACTCAAGTGGACCACTCTTCTGCCCTGAATTCAATCGAACAGGCGAGTGCAACCACATCGCCTGTTTGTCTTGAACCCCGTCCTCGTGAGCTTCGAAAGGTCAACCTCAACCGGTTGATGTGAGAGTTATCTGGTAATGGACTGAATCATGGCATCGAACTCGCGTTCGGCCGCAGCAACAGTCTTCGCGGGTCCGGTCAATTTAAAAAAGACCGACCCTTCCGGCGCCTCGACGATGGCACCGAGCAGGCGGAAGTTCTCTTTGCGTCCCTGCGATTCCATCATCGGTCCGCCGGGAGCGAGGTATGTGCCGGCGATTTCGACGCGGGTGACGTTCATTCCTGCAACTTCACTCGTCGACTTCCTCGCCTCCCCCGCTCCATCGAACTGGGAACCCCAACGCTGGATGTTCATATCAACGTCTCCCCCCTGGCCGCTCCCAAAATAGAACACAGCGCACTCACCTTGTTCTGCATCTCCATTCGCGGCGGGGATAAGATACGTTGCAACCCTCATCATCCGCGCGCCCTGCGACTGCCATCGCTCCGGCACCAACCATGAGATTCCGGCCGCGGTGGCAGCTGCATCCTGTTTGAGTGGAACGTCCCCCGCTCCTTCGCGCCCTCCGCAGGCGAGGAGGAGGAGTGAAGAGAAAAGCGTTAGAAGAAGTGTTGTGCATTTGATCATAGTTCCTCCTGAAAGAAGCTGATTACAAATTTCGAACGACCTCATTGGTTAGGTCGGCCAACATCTTGGAGCGTCCGCCGCGATAAAAGAGCCATTTGCGTTACAGTACCTACTTTCTCCCAAATCCTTCCCTCACCGCTTTCACCGCATCTGCTGCCGCACCAACCAAAATTCCCACCTCGGAATTGTAGCTGATCATCCTCATCCCCTTCTTGGCCCAGAACGCGGCTTGTGACAGAACGTTGATGTGAATGGCTGGAATGATACGGTGACGCTGGCACGCCAGCACAACGCGCTCGATCGCTTCGATCAGCTTCGGATGTTCCATTTCACCCGGAACACCAAGCGCAACAGAAAGGTCGGTCGGACCCACAAGCACAACATCCACCCCCTCGATGCCGATGATCTCATCAACCCGCTCCAGAGCCTGTTTTGTTTCTATCTGAACGATGAGGAGCGATTCGTTGTTTGCGTCTGACATCGCCTGACTTACGTTCCCCGATTTCAACGCGGTGTGACCACGGGCAACGACGCTTCCGCGCATGCCGACCGGCGGGTATTTCATGACACGCAAGGCGTCCCGAACCTGCTCAGGCGTGATGATGCGCGGAATCATCACCCCCTGAGCGCCTCCATCCAACGGCTGGGTGATGAAAGCGTACGAGATGTCAGGCACGCGGACGATAGGAGTTACACCGACATCTCTCGCAGCACGACAGAGATCCACTACCGTCTCGATGTTGAACGGTCCGTGCTCACCATCGATCAACACGAAATCGTAACCGGCGTGCGCGAGTATCTGCATCACGGAAGGCTGGCGCAGTTCAACCAGCATAATGCCGACAAGTGATTCGCCATCTGCAAGCGCTTTCTTTGCGCGATTGGGAGGAATGATCGATTCAGGCATAGAGTCCTTTCTGCTGTTCGTCTTACTTCTTGAAGCGCTCAAGAGCAACTGCGAGAAGTCCGAAAAGAGCCAATTTTAAGAATGAGAGAGCGGATGAGATGTCGGGATGGAAAAGAAAAGGCCGGTCTCTTTACCGGCCCGCCGCATATGCTACAATCAGTACGTGCTTTCGATGATTACGCGTCCGGTTGGAATCGTTCTACCTCTTCCAAAACGGTAGGAACGATTTCTTCCTCTTTGATTTTGCGAACAACCTCCCCTTTCCGGTAGAGAATGGCGACACCTTTGCCTGCCGCGATACCGATATCGGCTTCGCTCGCCTCGCCCGGACCGTTCACGACACAACCGAGCACCGCGATTTTCACCGGCTTCTTCACACCCGCAAGCTTCTCTTCAAGCTGTGCCATGATTCCGAACAGGTCCACTTCGAGCCGACCGCAGGTCGGACACGCAATCAGTTCGATGTTGCGTGATGCGAGACTGAGGGAGCGGAGGATTTCTTTTCCGACCTCTACTTCCTTTACCGGATCGTCCGTAAGCGACACACGAATGGTGTCTCCGATGCCTTCGGCAAGAAGCGTTCCGATGCCGACGGCGGACTTAATGGTACCGACCCGCGTTGTGCCGGCTTCCGTCACGCCGAGATGGAGCGGGATGTCGGTGCGTTGAGCGACAAGCCGATACGCTTCGATCATTAACTTCACGTCGGTCGACTTTACCGAGATGACCACATCACGGAAATTGAACTCGTCACAGATCTCCACATGGCGCATGGCACTTTCGAAAAGAGCTTCGGCGGTGGGATAACCGTGCTTTTCCAGAATGTCCTCCTCCAAAGAACCCGAGTTCACGCCGATGCGAATCGGGATGCCGCGCTCTTTGCAGGCGGAAAGGACTTGTCGGATCCGGTCCTTCGAGCCGATGTTTCCCGGATTGATCCGCACCTTAGCGACTCCGGCTTCCACCGCCTTCAGGGCAAAGATGTGATTGAAGTGAATATCCGCAACGATCGGCACCGGCGATTGGCGAACGATCTCGTGCATCGCCTCCGCCGCTTCTTTGTCGTTCACCGTGACCCGGACGATGTCAACACCCGCTTCCGCCGCGGAACGGATTTGTCCCACCGTGCCTGCGACGTCATCGGTCTTTGTCTTTGTCATCGTCTGCACGGAGATGGGAGCGTCACCGCCGATCTTCACATGTCCCACCACCACCTGTCGCGTCTTTCGCCGCACGCCTACCTTGTAGGTCGCATGCCGTAGCGGCGGCTCCACTGTGATTTCATGAACATCTGCCATAGATTGCATCACGCAATAAGAGTCATTGGTTCAGTAGTAAGAGACCAGTTGTCTTCAGTTGATCTTCTTGCTCGCTTCGAAGAGGATCTTTTTTTCTTCCTCCGTCAGGCTCTGGTAACCGCCCCGGCTGATCTTGTCGAGAATCTCATCGATTTGTTTTTGTGCGATGTCGTTTTCTTTCTTCGGCGCGTCGCGAAGATCGTACACCTTCGCGTCAACGATGTCTTCGTACTGCCGGTCCGTTTTGCGCGTCGTCTTTGAGTTGACCCACCACCTTAGGCGGTCATATGCATGCTCGAACGGCATACGGCGGCCGTCATACAACACGTAGACATAACCGGCCAAGGCTCCTCCCAAATGAGCGAGGTTGGCTATGGCACTGTCCCCACCGATCGCGAAAACACCGAGAAGGATAAGTCCGGCTACGAAGTACTTCGCCTTGATCGGGAGCAAAAAATACAAAAAAATGTAGCGATCGGGAAAGAGCATCGCGAACGCGACCATCACGCCGTACACGGCCCCGGATGCGCCGACGGTGGGTATTCCGTAACCGAGCCCATCCACGACGGAGGTTGGTTCCAGCACAGGGGCGAGAAGCAACTGCGTCACTCCCGCCGCGACGCCGCAGATCAAATAAAAGATCAAGAACTTCCGTGAACCCCACACGTGCTCCACCTCCATCCCGAACATCCATAAGCCGAAGAACATGTTAAAAAGGAGATGGATGAAATCTGCATGCATAAACTGATAGGTAAGGAGCTGCCACGGATAGAATCCGTACCCGAGCGGCATGAGACCGAGATAGTAATTGAACAGGTATCCCAACGGCATGCCGCCGAGCGTGAAAAGCTTCCCGCCCAGGCCGAGAATCAGAAAGACCGATCCATTAATGATCATCATCCATTTGATCACCGGCGGAAAGAACTGGAATCCGCCGAACATGGAAGGACGATAGTAATTACCGGAACCGTAATTCGACATGTGAGAGAAAGTTATGATGAAAATCTTGGATGAGCGGAGGAAAAGAATTGGAGTTTATCTCTTCCGACCGATCCTTTCCGATCATTTATCGTTCAGTGCTGCAACGCCGGGAAGCGTCTTTCCTTCGAGGAACTCCAAGGACGCTCCACCGCCGGTAGAAACGTGCGATACTTTCGATTCGAGTCCGGCCTTTGCGATGGCGGAGGCTGAGTCGCCACCACCGATGATCGTGACGGCACCGCTGGCCGTTGCATCCGCCAACGCCTGTGCGATGGCATTCGTTCCCGCGGCGAAATTCTCCATTTCAAACACGCCCATCGGACCGTTCCACACAACCGTCCTGGCCTTACGGATTTCGTCGCGATAGAGTTGCACCGTTGCCGGACCGATATCGAGCCCTTGCCAGTCGGGAGGAATCGCATTCACCTCAACGGTTTTGCGGTTCGCGTTGTTGTCGAAGGCATCCGCCACGACACAATCGACCGGCAGGAGGAGCTTGATCTTGCGCGCCCGCGCATCGTCGAGGATCTTCTTCGCCATCTCGATGCGATCTTCTTCGAGCAACGATCTTCCTATTTCCAAACCCTGAGCCTTGTAGAAGGTAAACATCATCCCTCCCCCAATCAAGAGCGCATCCACTTTGTCCATAAGGTTTTGAATGACATCGATTTTGCCGGAGATCTTCGCTCCACCGATGATGGCAACGTACGGCTTCGCGGGGGAACTGACCGCTCGATTCAGATACAGTAGTTCTTTCTCCATCAGGAAACCCGCCACAGCCGGAAGGAACCTTGCCACCGTCTCCGTCGAAGCGTGTGCGCGGTGAGCCGATCCAAACGCATCGTTCACGAACACATCGGCATAGCTCGCCAACTCTTTTGCCATCGCTTCGCGTTCGCTTGCATCTTTCGAGGTCTCCTGCTTGTGGAACCGTGTGTTCTCCAGCATCAGCACTTCACCTACAGCCAGTGCATCGACTGATGCTTTGGCTTCCGGGCCGATGGCCGCTGGGGCGAGCTTCACCGGCTTGTTGAGGAGTTGCGACAGTCGTTCGGCGACCGGTTTCATCCGGTGGTTGCCTTCGATAAACTTTGCCTCATCGAATGGCTTCCCTTCCTTCTCAGCCTTCTCGCGTGCTTTCTGAACGTCCTTTTTGGGATCACCGAGGTGAGACATCAGAACGAGATAACGCGGTTGCTGTTCGAGAATGTACTGAATAGTGGGGAGTGCAGCGCGTATGCGGATGTCGTCCTGCACGACGCCGTTTTTCATCGGGACATTGAAATCGACGCGCATCAACACGCGCTTATTCTTCAGGTTAAGGTCACGGACCGTTTTCTTGTTCATTGTTGTTCTTTCGGAAGTGTCCACTGCCGGGAAAGGATCCATCAGCACTCCTCCTCCCCTACTGCTGCCGAGCCGTTCAGATATGTCTCCTCGGGAGGCGGTTTGGGAATAAAGAGGGCTGTGCACGTTGGGACGCACACAGCCCGTTTCAGTTTGATTCGATACCCACCTTTCAATCTTCCATCCCCACCATCATCAAAGCTTGGAGGCCATCAGCGTGCAGAGATCGACCGTCCGGGCTGAATATCCCCACTCATTGTCGTACCACGAAACGACTTTGAAAAAGCGCTTCTCCCCTTTCAGGTTGTTCTGCAACGTTGCAAGCGAATCGTAGATGGAAGAGCGATCGTCGTGAATGAAATCGGTCGACACCACCTCTTCGTTGCAGTACCCTAGGATACCTTTGAGATATGTCTCGGAAGCCTTCTTCATTAATCCATCGATCTCCTCAATAGAGGTATCGCGGTTGGATCGGAAGGTGAGATCCACAACCGATACGTTGGGGGTCGGGACGCGGAACGACATTCCCGTAAGCTTTCCTTTCGTCTGCGGGAGCACTTCCCCCACGGCTTTCGCCGCACCGGTGGTGGAGGGGATGATGTTGATGGCTGCCGCACGTCCTCCTCGCCAGTCCTTCTTGGAAGGGCCGTCCACGACTTTCTGCGTGGCGGTGTAGGAGTGGATCGTCGTCATCAGTCCGGTTTCGATACCGATTCCCTCTTTCAACAGAACATGCACAACGGGGGCAAGGCAGTTTGTCGTGCAGGAGGCGTTTGAAACGATGTGATGGTTCGCCGGATCATATTCATGCTCATTCACACCCATCACGATCGTCTTCACTTCTCCTTTACCGGGAGCGGAGATCAGCACCTTCTTCGCTCCGGCAGCAAGATGCCCTCTTGCCTTCTCGGAATCGGTGAAGAGGCCGGTCGACTCGATCACGATGTCGACGCCGAGCTCCTTCCAGGGAAGTTGGGAGGGATCTTTCTGGGCGAGCACACACTTGATTTTGTGGCCGTTCACGATGAGAATATCGTCTGCTTCGATGGAGGGGTTGCTTTTTTCACTGCCGAGCGTTCCCCGGAAACGACCGTGGATGGAATCGTACTTGAGCTGATATGCGAAATACTTTGCATCGGTGCTGACGTCGATCGCCGCCACCACATCGAGCGTCTCGCCCAACAACCCTTTGTCAGCCATGACATTCAGAATCTGCCGACCGATGCGTCCGAAACCGTTAATTGCAACTTTCACTGCCATGGAAAACCTCCGGGACTTAGTAGATTCGTTCGAGAGGAGAAAAACGCATAAAAAATGCGCAAAAAGGTAGACACAAATGGGGTGAAAGTCAAGGAAACCGCTGAGGAATACGCGCCGGGGGACCGGTGAGTGTCTACGAGCGTGCGAACCCGGCGCCCGAGCATCTCAAAAACGGAAATGAGAAGATGAGGCTCGACCGACATGGAATACTCGATGGTCGTGTAAGGATTGAAAGGTTGGCATGAAAGTCTCTTCCATATCTCTGTCGAAACAAAGGAATGTTCATTCGCAATTTGGGAACTTGGCGATCGAGGTTCAACGGATTATTCTGCTAGCGCCACCGCTGCTGCAATTGCTCGCTCCGCACCGGCCTTCTTCAAAGCAGTTGCACAACTGATAATAGTCGATCCGGTGGTCAAAACATCATCAACGATGATCACGGATTTTCCCTTCACCACGGCTCTGCGGGAGGAGATCACGTCGAACGCATCTTCCATGTTCTTTTTCCGCTCTTCCAATGCGAGGGTGGTTTGACTTACCGTGAAACGGGTCCGCTGCAGGATATCAGTCCGGAGCTCGCACTTCATCACCGTCTGCATGCCGCGGGCGATCGCCTCGGCCTGATTATAACCCCGCTCTCTCAGTTTGCGTCGGTGAAGAGGAACCGGTATGAGGAGATCAGCCTCGATGCCGAGTTCAACGACTCTTTGCCCCAGCTGCTCTCCCAAATCACGTCCCACTTTCTGGAAGCCCTGATACTTGAGGGCGTGCACCAGATGTTGAAACGCCCCCTCTTTTTCGAACACAAAGAGCGAAACAAGGTCGAAAATCGCGCCGGAAGCTACGACCTTCTCACGCGATTCCAAGTAGAGGGGGAGCGTTGGAGTTACGCGCGGAATCGAGTCCCAGCAGGAGCGACAAAGTTGTTCCCTGCCGTTGGGGAGACGGCTTGAGCAGGCAAGACAGGTCGGAGGGTAAATGAAATCGAGGACGGTGTCAGCAAGGGAACGAAGCGATGTTCCGAAGGAGGTTGTCAAGCGAAACACCCAACTAACAAGTGTTCTTTTTTGCCAGACGCTCAATTTCATCGCGCAATTCCACAGCGCGCTCAAACTCCAGATCCTTCGCGGCTCGCACCATCTCGACGCGGAGTTCTTCGATCAGGTCTTTCCTCTGTTCGTCGGAGAGGTACTTGACGACGGTGTCCGATACTACCGAAGCCTTCATCCGTTCCTTGCGTTGCTCGCGCATCATCTTGACATCCGCTACGGCAGTGGCGGCAAGAACTTCTTCGACCGATTTGTAAATCGTGACGGGGGTAATGCCGTGCTCGGCATTGTACTGAAGCTGTTTCTCGCGACGCCGGTTCGTCTCTTCGATCATTCGTTGCATCGAGCCGGTAACGGTGTCGGCATAGAGAATGACTTTACCATGGACGTTGCGGGCGGTGCGTCCGGCCGTCTGGATGAGCGATCGATCCGAACGAAGGAAGCCCTCTTTGTCCGCGTCAATAATGGCGACGAGGGAGACCTCGGGAAGGTCCAATCCCTCGCGTAGGAGGTTCACCCCCACAAGAACGTCGAAGTCCCCCAGCCGGAGGTCGCGCAGAATCTCCACTCGCTCCAACGCGTCGACCTCGGAATGGATGTAGCGAACCTTGACGCCGATGTCGGTCAGATATTCCGTCAGGTCCTCCGCCATGCGTTTGGTCAGCGTCGTCACCAGCACGCGTTCCTTTCTTTGGGCGCGCGTGCGGATCTCGGCAATCAGATCATCGATCTGATGCTTGCTTGGTCGTACCTCCACTTCCGGATCGACCAATCCTGTCGGACGGATCACCTGCTCCACCACGACGCCTTTGCACTTCTCCAGCTCATACTCTCCCGGCGTCGCGCTGACGAAGATGATCTGATGCACCATCGATTCCCACTCTTCAAATGTGAGGGGGCGGTTATCGAGGGCCGAGGGGAGCCGGAAGCCGTATTGAACGAGTGTTTCTTTCCTTGAGCGGTCGCCGTGCCACATGCCGCGAATCTGCGGCACGGTCACATGCGATTCGTCGATCACCGTCAGGAAATCCTTCGGAAAGTAATCGAGCAGACAGTACGGTCGCGAGCCCGGAGGCCGGCCGGCAAGGTGGCGAGAGTAGTTTTCGATACCGGAACAGTAGCCGATCTCGCGCATCATCTCCATGTCGAATCGTGTTCGCTGCTCGAGCCGTTGCGCTTCGAGGAGTTTGCCTTGAGAACGGAGTTCGCTCAGCCTCTCGCGCAGCTCCGCCTTAATGGACGTCAGCGCGCGTTCAATGCTCGGTCGGGTCGTGACAAATTGCTTTGCAGGATAAATCACGTCATAGTCCGTTTCCGCAAGTATCTTGCCATCCACTCTGTTGATGGAGGAGAGCCGCTCAATTTCATCACCGAAGAACTCGATGCGAACAGCTTCTTCGCTCTCATATCCCGGAATGACCTCGACAACATCCCCCCTCACCCGAAACGAGCCGCGGGTGAATTCGTAGTCGTTCCGTGTGTAGAGCATATCGAGGAGTTTCTTGAGCACCTGCTGGCGCGAGATCTGCTGGCCTTTGCGGAGCGGAAGCGTTTGCGACAACCATTCCTCCGGCGCCCCGATGCCGTAGATGCAGCTCACCGATGCGACGACGATGACGTTGGGGTCACCGCTCAACAACGCGCTGGTTGCCCGTAGACGAAGACGGTCGATTTCATCGTTAATGGAGGAATCCTTTGCGATATACGTATCCGTCGTCGGGACGTACGCCTCCGGCTGATAGTAATCGTAGTAACTGATAAAGAACTCGACGCGATTGTTCGGAAAGAAACTCCTGAACTCCGCATACAACTGCGCGGCGAGGGTCTTATTATGCGACATCACCAACACCGGTTTGCTGATGTGCTGGATGACGTTGGAGATGGTGAAGGTCTTTCCGCTTCCCGTCACGCCCAACAACGTTTGATACTTGTCGCCGCGCTGAACTCCTTCGGTCAATTGACGGATCGCTTCCGGTTGGTCACCGCTTGGTTTGTAGTCAGAAATGAGTTGATAAGGCACTGTACGAAAACTCCGAGCTTAATAGCAAAGGGAAAATTCCGAATTTCAAGATCCAAATTCCAAAATCTGCCGCAAACCCGCTCCACTCTTTGATGGTCATCGTCAAGAGATTCTTCGTCGCTTCGTTCCTGGAGCGCCTTCCTGTTTAGATGTGGAGAATACCACCCCGCAGACCTGCACGCCCGAGCACGCCTCAATATACTCCTTGCTTGAGCAGGGTGCAAGATGCCAACCTGTAGCCGTCTGCACTTCCGATCTGTTGCTTCACTCTCCACTCTTTACTACTTTTGCTCCCGTCTATGCAGGCTGCCTCGACATTCACAATCCTCCTTGCAGTTACGATTCTCCTTTTCACCATCGCATGCCGGAACGAGGAGAAATCGACAAACCACGACACAGAACGCCTCGCCTCCATTTATGCGCAGCTTCTCTTACTCCACGAACGGTTGCGCACACAACCCCCGCAACTCGATTCACTTGAGTATCGCCGACGGCTTCAATATCTCCTCGATTCGACGAACTACACCGAAGAACGGCTCACACGCGACATCGAACGCGAATTGAGGACGATAGATGACGCCCGCCGGTTCTACGATCGCGTGGCTGCCCTTCTTGAACAACAACGACACAATCCGTAATCTCTATCGTCAAGGAACTTCCTTATGAAATGCTTCCCCCGTATGATCTTCCTTTTCCTTTTTGTGACCTGCGGGCTCTTCGCGCAGGATGGATTCAAAGCGGTGCAGGATCAGGTGGTCGAATACACCCTCAAAAACGGGTTGAAGTTTCTCCTCCTGCCGCGCCACGACGCGCCCGTTGTTTCATTTCATACGTATGTCAACGTCGGCGCGGTCAATGAGGATCGAGGGATCACCGGCCTTGCACACATCTTCGAACATCTCGCGTTCAAAGGAACCAGCGACATCGGCACGAAGGATTACCGAAAAGAGAAAGTTGCTCTCGAAGCTCTCGACAAAGCCTGGACCGCTCTGCGCGCCGAGGAAGCGAAGGGATCGCGTGCCGACACGGTCAAGCTCATGCAACTGCGCGCTGCGTTCGAGAAAGCTCAGGAGGAGGCTTCACAGCTCGTGGAAAATGGAGAATTCGACCGGGCGATTGAGGAACAAGGGGGCGTGGGACTCAACGCCAGTACCGGGGCCGATGCGACACAGTATTACTTCAGCCTTCCCTCCAACAAACTCGAGCTCTGGTTCTCGCTCGAATCTGCCCGCTTCTACGATCCTGTCATCCGCGACTTCTACAAAGAAAAAGATGTGGTGATGGAAGAGCGCCGCATGCGTACGGAGAGCAATCCGATCGGGAAACTCGTTGAGGAGTTTCTTGCCGTCGCCTTCAAAGCGCACCCGTATCGCGATCCGGTCATCGGCCATATGTCCGATCTCAAGGGCATCACGCGCGAAGAAGCGATCGCGTTTTTCAAAAAGTATTACATTCCTTCCAACATGGTCGTGGCCATCGTGGGGGACGCCGACCCGCGCGTGGTGGTGCAACTGGCTCATCGCTACTTTGATCGATTGCCGGATCGACCGAAGCCATCCGAAGTGCGCACAGTAGAACCGCCTCAGAAGAGTGAGCGACGTGTCGTTCTCTTTGAACAATCACAACGATACCTTCTGGTCGGATACAAAAAGGGGAGCGCCACACATCCTGACGATGCCGTCTACGACATGATCTCCGACATCCTGAGTTCCGGAAGAACCTCGCGTCTCTACAAATCGCTGGTGCGGGACAAGAAGATCGCGGTGCAAGCCTCAGGTTTCTCGGGCTTCCCCGGAACGAAATTTCCGAATCTCTTCGCGTTCTTCGTGATTCCCGCTCAGGAAAAAACCAACGAGGAATGTCTCGCTGCCGTAGAGGAGGAGATCGAGAAGCTGAAGACGGAACGAGTAGGCGAAGACGAATTGAAACGAGTCAAGACAAAGGCGAGGGCAAATCTGATTCGCTCCCTTGCCTCCAACGCCGGCATGGCGGGACAGTTGACGTACTACCAAATGGTATATGGTGATTGGCGCGAGCTCTTTCGTTCGCTCGATAAGCTCAACGCCGTGACCGCCGACGACATCCAACGAGTCTCGAAGGAGATCTTTGTCAACACGAACCGCACCATCGGCATGATTGAACCGGCCAAGTGACCCGATTCGTATCTTCCGGGCGAAAACGTCATCAAGGAGATTCAACTATGAAAGTGTTCCGTACCTTTGCCATTGTCCTGCTTGTCGCTCTCACATCAACAGGTGTCGGTGCTCAGCAGCGGCGACCCGGTCCGCTGCATTACAAGAAGCTGCAGTATCCTGCGCTTCGACCGCTCCAGATTCCCGAGCCGTTCCGCGTTCAGCTGGAGAACGGTCTGATCGTGTACTTATTGGAAGATCGATCTCTTCCCCTCATCGGAGGATCGGTGATGGTGCGAACCGGCTCTCGCTACGAACCTGCGGATAAGATCGGCCTTGCCGGTATCGCGGGTCAGGTCATGAGAACGGGCGGCACCTCCTCCCGGACAGGGGAAGAGCTCGACGAATTGTTGGAGAGCGCCGGAGCTTCTGTGGAGACCTTCATCGGTGTCGCATCAGGAGGAGCGCGCCTTTCGGTGCTCAAGGAAGACATCGAAATGGGACTTCAGGTTCTTGCCGACATTTTACAGCATCCCGCGTTCCGTGAGGAGAAGATCGAGCTTGCGAAAGTGAGCGCACGTACCGCCATCTCGCGCCGGAACGATCAGGTCGGCTCGATCGCATTTCGCGAGTACAACCGTCTCATCTACGGTCCCATGCATCCCTACGCCCGCATTACGGAGTACGCCACCATCGAAAACATCACTCGCCAGGATTTGATCGATTTTCACACGAAGTACTACGCCCCGAACAACACGATCCTTGCGTTGTGGGGCGACTTCGACGTGAATGAGATGAAGAAAAAGGTGGATGCGGCGTTCGGTACGTGGAGACGGAAAGAGATCGCGATTCCTCCCATCCCTCAACCGCGCCTCGCCAACGCACGCTCGGTCCACTTCGTCAGGAAGGACGATGTGAATCAGTCTACGATCTACATGGGGCATCTCGGCGGGATGTTGAACGATCCCGAAAGCGCTCCGTTGAACATCGCCGACCAGGCCTTCGGCGGAGCATCGGCTTCACGGCTCTTCAAGAGAATTCGAACCGAGCAGGGTCTCGCCTATTCGGTCGGCAGCTTCTGGGGAGAAAGCTTTGACTACCCGGGACTTTTCTTCCTGAGCGGTTCTACCAAATCGGAAACGACCGTCAAGATGATCCGGTCGCTGTTGCGTGAGTTCGAGGATGTCGTCACATCGGGAATCACCGAGGATGAGTTGAAATACGCGAAGGACTCGTATCTGAATTCTTTCGTCTTCCGCTATGATACCAAAGGAAAGATCATCAATCAGTTGGTAACGTTGGAGTACTTTGGCTATCCCAAGGATTTTATCCTGAGGCAACAATCCGAGGTGCAGCGCGCAACGCGGGAAGACGTCAAGAATGCCGTGAAGAACCGCTGGAAACCCGACATCTTGACGATCCTTGTGGTCGGGAACGTGAATGACTTTGACGAGCCGCTCAGTGCCTTCGGAGCACCCGTGAAGGAAATTGACATTACCATACCGCCCCCTCCCGAGAAGATCCCCGATCCTACCCCGGAGACAATTGCACGGGCGAGAGAGATTTTAAAGAAATCGCAGTCTGCCTTGGGCGGCGCAAAACTCCTATCCGTGAAAGACCTCCACTACACAGCCAAAGTGACTCAAGTGACACCCGCTGGGGAGTTCACGCTCGACAGCGAGGTAAAAATTCTCCTGCCGGACAAGTTCGTTTACAACATGAAAACTCCCATGGGTGAAATGACGACAGCTTTCGATGGAGCGATCGGATGGATCACAACACCCAGAGGGACGGAAGAGATGCCCTCCCAAGCTCGACAGCTGTATGCATCACAAGTTGCCAGCAATCTCCTCGTTGCCCTCCAAAACTACGACAAGCCTGAGTACGCTGTCCATCACATAGGCGATGAGCAGTTCAACGGCACGTCCATCGCGGTCGTGGTGATGCGCTACTTGCCACTGAATCACACGTTCCGATATTTCATCGATACGAAAACGGGTCTTGTCGTTAAGAAGATCGCCAAGACCATGACCCCTTCGGGACTCGCCGATGTCGAGGAGGTGTATTCGGAGTATCGAACCGTCGATGGGATTCATGTTCCCTTTAAAACCATTGTGACTTCCGGCAAGCAAAAGGTGTCCGAGACTGTCATCTCTTCACTGAAAGTGAACTCCGGCCTTTCGCGTGATTCGTTCAAACGACCCTAATCCATTATGCTCCTGCAACATTCGAAGACAATAAGCTCCTTAGGAACCGGATGGTGTATGCTTGTACTTCTCCTGGGGAATACGTACGCCGGCGTCCCACTTCTCTCGCAACAAAAGACAAAGGAACCGCAGCCGAGGCCCGTCGACATCCTCCAAAGATCGCGAGAGGCCATGGGGGGAGAAGCCGTCTCGAAGATGACAAACATGGTGATCGCGCTCACCGTGACTTCCTTCACGCCGCAGGGGAATCAGGTCCATCAGATGGAAAACACGTACGCCAAGCCGGCCCGCATCCGACAGCGGACGAAGTTTGAGTTCGGCGAAATAATCATTGTCGTCAACGGCACAGAGGGATGGATCAGAAATGCGGCTGGAATTGAATCTTTGAGGCGCTCGCAGACCGAGGACGCACGGGTCATCTCACTCTGGATCGTGTACGACGTGCTGCAGAATTACCGTAGTAACATGTACGCTTTCTCGTACATCGGCAAAAAACGATTCGCCAATTCGACCGTCCACGTCATCTCGGTCCGCTCCAAAGCGTTTTCCCATCCCTTCTCGCTCTTGATCGATACGACCTCGTATTATGTTGTTGGGAAGATGGTGCAGCGACCTGCCGGAGGCAGGTTTTTCGAAATGGAAGAGATGTTTTCAAATTTTCGAAGGGTGGAGGGTGTGATGATTCCGTTCACAACGATGATGCGAACCGGCAGCAGCACCATCGGGGAGATCAGCTTTCACGACGTGAAGATCAATACCGACGCTCCCGCGTCCATTTTCGTCCGACCGAAGAATTGAATCGTCGGTCTCAACCCGCAGCAATCCAAAAGTGAGCGAGACAACGACAGCGAACCGCCGGAAGTCACTTCTCAAGCAGGTCCGAATTGAGATACATCCACCCCCCTCCTCCATTATATGCACCAACCGAAACACCTTGATACCATCACAGGTCTCTTCGTCGCAATCCTCCTGATCTCCAATCTGGCGTCAACAAAGATTGTGGAGGTGTTCTGGATGACGTTTGATGGCGGAACTCTCCTCTTCCCACTCAGCTACATTTTCGGAGATATCCTGACGGAGGTGTACGGCTATCGACGATCGCGAAAGGTGATATGGATAGGGTTCTTTTCGGCGGCTCTCATGTCGGCAACGCTTGCAGTGATAGGGGCATTACCGGCGGCAGCATCATGGGAACATCAGGAGGCGTTCGATGCGGTCTTGGGCTTGACACCGCGTATCGTCGCTGCAAGTTTAATCGCGTATTGGGCGGGGGAGTTCTCCAATTCTTACGTCCTTGCTCGGATGAAGATCGCAACGGACGGGAAACAACTCTGGGCGAGAACCATTGGCTCAACACTCGTCGGCCAAGGAATCGATACGCTTCTCTTTGTGCTCATCGCTTTTGGAGGAACGCTGCCGATCGAGATTTTGCGCGATGTGATGGTATCGAACTATCTATTCAAATGCGGAGTGGAGACCGCCTTCACACCTCTCACGTACTTGATTGTGAGAAAGTTGAAGAAATCGGAGGGAATTGATTGGTACGACAGGGGAACGAATTTCAATCCGTTCAGATTTTCATTCAGCTGATTCATCCGGTGAGCACGACGAACCGGCGACGGGCAAAATCGACAGACAGGCGTTGAGTGTTTCTCAAGCCACTTCATGCGACTTGGTGGCTCTTGAGATGATTTTCAGTTTCCCCTCTTCACCGAAAACTTAAACACGCTGCCGTTCCCCACTTCACTCTCCACCCAAATGCGTCCGCCATGGGCTTTGATGATCTCGCGGCAAATCCACAAGCCCAAGCCGGTCCCTTTGATCTTCGTCGCCTCCCCCGTTTCTACACGGCTATACTTCTGGAACAGTTTGCCCATGTACTCCTTGGGAATTCCTAATCCCTGATCACTCACGCTGAAGAGTACCTCATCCGGTTGGTGTTCGTGCGGTCCGACGATGACTTCGATGTTTCCCCCCGCGGGCGAGTACTTGACGGCGTTTGAGATCAGATTTTGGAGTACCTGGCGCAGTTTATTCTGATCACCGCGCACATACGAACAATTGACATCCACCTGATAACGGAATTGATGGCGGGAGGAAATCTTGACCATCGAGACCGCTTCCTGAATGATGCTTTCGACGTTGACGACCCTGAATTGATAATTCAACTGCCCCGCCTCGATCTTCGCGATGGAGAGGGTATCCTCCGCCAGTTTGCTGAGCTTGCTGGCCTGATCGACGATGATGTTCAGGTACTCGCGCAATCGTTCCGGCTTCAACGTCTCTTCTTTGCGCAGGAGCGATTTTGCCGCGAGCATGATCGTCGAGAGCGGTGTCCGGAAATCGTGCGACACGATGCCGACGAAATCGGTCTTCAGCCGGTCAAGCTCCAGCAATCGCTGGTTCGATTTCTTGATCTCATCGAACAGCTTCGCATTGCGCATCGCGCTTCCGATCTGATCGCACAGCGTCTCCAGCACCAGCACATCGGTTTCGTCGAAGGCGTGAAGTTTTGTATCCTCGACGTTGAGCACTCCCACGACCTCATTATTGATAAGAATCGGGAGAGCCAATTCGGAGTTGGTGTTGTGATATTGGTACGACATATAGCGGGGATCGAGCGTCACGTCGTTGGCGAGCACCGGCTGTCCGTGTTCCGCTACCCAACCAACGATGCCTTGACCAATTTTCTGGCGGTAGCCGTGCGGCAGAAAATCGATGTAGTTGCCCGCGTGCGCAACCAGAACCATCTCCTTCGCCTCTTTGTCGGCGATAAAGATCGTCACATCAAAATAGTTAAAGTGGCGTTGAATAGCTTCGGACGCGGCGCTGAGCAGCTCGTCGACGTCGAGCGAGGTGGTGAGTTTGCCGGCAATTTGATTGACGAGTCCGATCTGCGCGAGCCGTTTTTGCGCCTTCTCCATCATGCGGGTGTGACGAAGGGCGATGGCAATCTGTAAACTCAGCAGTTGCGCGAGCCACAAATCGGGATCGCCGTAGGCGTTGGACTTCGATGAACCGAAGACGAGAACGCCGATAATGTCCTCCGTCGTTCGCACCGGTACAATCACCAGCGAAGCGATGCCGAGGTCTTTCAGTTTTCCTTCGAGGGAAGGGTGAAAAGCCGGAGCGGAGCCGATCTCCACCGTGATGGCGGCATTGTTTTCGATTGCCCAGCCCGGCATGCCTACATCGACCGCGAAATGCTTGTGATCAAGCTCGATCGCATCCATCAACGGGGAGAGCGCGTGTACGATGTAGTGCGTGCGATTCTGAGAGAGCAGACAGAGAAAGGTCGCCTCTCCCTGCAGAAGCCGTTTGAGTTCCTCTTTCAGGATCGCGATGATTTCTTCGCGTGATTGGGCAGCATCGATCTTGAGCCACAACTCGGTCAGGGTGTTGACGCGATTGCTGAATTCCTGTGCCTCGAGGAGACGCGTGCGCATCTCTTCTGGCGAGAGGAACTCAAGATTCTCCGGGCTTTGCCAGTCAGTTGCCATGAGACGACGGAAGAAGTATGACAATAAGTAATCCCGTTCTTTTTATTCCAATTGTTGCGTTGTGAATTTCTTATGGTTCTTCAGAACAAGCGCGTGAGGCAGACATGTCTACGCAGGGCTTCAGGAACGAACGTTCGGTACGACGGTCGCTCCCTCACCACGTTCGCGCGCCATCCATTCGTGCTCTAACATGCCGTAGACGATATGATCGACGAAGTGATCGTACAGCCATTCCGCTTCGCGGATTGTCCCTTCAACCTTGAAGCCGAGCCGTTCAGGAATGGCGCGGCTCTTGAGGTTTCCCACCGCGCAGCGAATCTCGACGCGATGAAGATGAAGCTCGCGGAATGCATAACGAACCATCGCCCGACACGCCCTGGTCATGATGCCGCGTCCCTGAAACTCATCCCCGAGCCAGTATCCAATCGTCGTCGAACGATTCAACCAATCCACTCGGTGAAAACCGATAACGCCGAGCATCCGGGAGCCCTCCCAAATTCCTCCCTGAAACCCGTTGTTGGCGGTGAGCTGTTGAATTGTCGAATCAATAAAGAGACTCACATCTTCAACGGTCTGGGTCGTATCCAGCCACGGCAACCACTCCCTTAGATACGATCGGCACGACTCGATCAGCTCGAACAGCCGTTGAGCGTCGGCCGTATCGAACGACTTGATCCGTAAGTCATTTACGACATGGAGAATGATTTGATGCGCCATGCCCAATCCTCATTCATCCACTTGCACATCATACACAACAAGAATCAGCTGGATGATCTGCACAACGGTTTCGTATCCACTCAGGCCCGATTGCATGAAGCCGTTCCGCTTAGGCGGTGGTCACTTCTCCTATCTGGAAGGGAGTCTCGCGTCTGCGGCGCAACACCGAAAGAACCTCGTCTACGTGGTTCGGTGCAGCGACGGTGACAAGTCCGACTCCGAGATTGAACGTCCGTCGCATGTCCTCTTCGGGGACGCGACCCGTTTCCTGAATGAGACGGAAAATCGGCGGGCGCTCCCACGACTGCCAGTCAATCGAAAGCTTCAGCCCCTTGGGAATGATCCGCATCGTATTCCCCTCAATACCGCCGCCGGTAATATGTGCCAGCCCCTTGAGGATCCGCTTCGATAAAAGGGGAAGGACGCTTTTCAGGTACGATCGATGAATCGACATCAGCGCTTCCCCCAATGTTGCCTTCAAATCCCCGAAATACCGGTCGAGCGAATACGCCTGCAGCAATACCGAACGGGCCAGCGAATAGCCATTGGTATGGAGACCGCTTGAAGGAAGTGCAATCAGGATGTCTCCCTTTCTAATATTTCTTCCGTTGACGATGCGTGACTCATCAACGACTCCGACAATGGTACCGGCGAGATCGTATTCGCCTTCGGCGTAGAAGCCGGGCATTTCGGCCGTCTCGCCCCCCACAAGCGAACAATGGTTCTCTTTGCAAGCTTTGACGAATCCGGCGATGACTTGCTCCGCTACGTCGGGTACGAGTCGGCCTGTGGCGAAGTAGTCCATAAAATAGAGTGGCTTCGCTCCACACACCAGAATATCGTTCACGCAATGATTGACGAGGTCTTGTCCGACCGTGTTATGTTTGTTCAGCATGAAGGCGAGTTTCAATTTTGTACCGACGCCATCGACGCTCGATACCAACACCGGTTTGCGCACGCCATCGAACTTCGCGCGATAGAATGCGCCGAACGCCCCGATGTCCGTCAACACGTTTTTCGTAAATGTCGAGCGGACGCTCTTGCGGATGCGACGAACGAGTTCTTCGCCCGCCTCGATATCGACTCCGGCTTCTTTGTATGTACTCATGCAAGGGAAAAGTTCAAAAGGTTGCGGGTGAAGATACTCGTTTTTCGTTCCCTGAACAAGATATTTTTGATGCGCGGCCGTTCACGCATCACGAACGCGCGTCGGAGACCTTCTGATTGTTACACCGCGTGTCATCTTCAGGAACGAGGCGCGAACATCGCGGAGGACAACCATTTTCTTGCGGAATTCCGGCGGCTTGACTATATTGGCGGCACATGTGTTCCATGATGATAAGACAACTGCACTGATGCCACGCGCGATTCTCCAGGATTCCGAGGAACAGATAGACATTCGAAAGATCATCTGCATCGGTCGCAATTACGCCGATCATGCAAAGGAGATGAGCGCGGAAGTCCCCACCGTTCCGGTTTTCTTCCTCAAACCCACAACCGCCATCGTCAGTACTGGAGGCAGCGTTATCATTCCTTCAGTCTCGAGCGACGTGCACCATGAAGTCGAATTGACCGTCCTTCTCGCAAAAGGGGGCTCGTTGATTCCGGAAAAGGAAGCACTCGAATACGTAGCGGGATACGGTGTAGGGCTCGACATGACACTGCGCGACGTGCAGGCGGAAGCGAAACGAAAGGGCCTCCCCTGGACGTTAGCTAAAGGCTTCGACACATCCGCGCCTCTTTCCTCGTTCGTCCCCGCTTCACGAGTGCAAGATCCTCACGCGCTTGACATTCAATTGAACGTCAACGGAGAACCTCGGCAGTCGTCCAACACCAAAAACCTCATCTTCACCATTCAGCACCTGATTTCGTATATCTCGCAATCTATCACCCTGGAGCGTGGAGATGTGATTTTTACCGGAACGCCGGAAGGTGTCGGTCCAGTGCGGGCGGGAGACGTGCTGGAGGCGTCGCTTCGTACAGCAACGGGCGAAGAACTCGCGGCCATGACGGTAACGGTTCGAGAAGCCGCGGGATGAACAGGTTTGTTCACTTCTTGAGCAATTATCGAGGCGCCATCGCGGCGTGGTTGCTCATCGCCCTTCTCGTCCACCTCGGCTTCTCTTTCGGTGTCGACCGCGACGTGATCGCGTTTGTCGTCGTTTTAGTGGGCATCTTGGGACAGGCTTTTGCCGCACTCATAGCGTGGATCGGACTGGTGCCGGTGATCGGACCCATCGTCGCTCAGGTGCTTTCGCTTCCTTTTATCTGGATATTGAACGGCGTGGGGTATCTCGTCTCGATCGTCGCCATCAAACGCGGCTATTCGAAAGAGGTGCTGAATTATCGGGTCATTACCGTTACTCTTCTTGTCGGTATCACCATCGGCTACATTCTCGGAAAGCTGATTTAAGAAAGGAGACGTAGTGAAGACCCTGCGCAAACGTGTCCGTTGTATCGCTCTCTTGAGCAGCCTCTTCCCCTTCCTCTCCGGCTCGTTCTTTCTTCCCCCTTCCTTCCCTGCGCTCGTCGGGTCTCATGAGGTCCCGGATAAAATCGAAGCGATCTACGCTCCGTTCGACACCCTTTCGACCGACGTAAGCGACTACATCTGGCCGACGAACGCGAGCACCATCATCACCTCTTCCTTCGGCGACTACCGACGCACGCATTTCCATGGCGGGATCGACATCTCCACCAACAACCAACGCGGTTATCCGGTCTACGCATCGCGGAGCGGACACGTCTCGCGCATCCGGATCTCACCGTATGGATATGGAAAGATGTTGTATGTACGACATCCCGACGGTTACGTAACCACCTATGCTCATCTTCAGAAGTTCAACAACGAAATCGATACCTTTGTGAAGACAGAACAGAAGCGAAGAAGGCGCATCTCACTCGATATCGAGATCCATCCTTCACTCTTTCCGGTGGAAAAAGGAGAAATCATTGCATACACCGGCGACACGGGAGTCGGGTCGGCGCATCTCCATTTCGAAGTGCGAGATACGGGGATGAATCCGGTCAACCCATTCTTGTTCCCCGTAATCGCTTCCTCCGTGCAGGATGAGGTGGAACCGACCTTTCACGCCATCGCCCTTTCTCCGTTGGATCACCATTCGATTGTCCAAGGCAAGAAGCGAACGGTCGTGATATCGACGAGCCGCGTCCGTGCGGGAGAGTATAGCGTGCAGGGCGTCTTGCGCCTCACTGGCGCCATCGGTTTGAGTGTTCGAGTAACCGATCGCAGCAACGTGAAGCGTTATCAAACCGGCGCGCACCGATTCGAAATGTATCTCGACGACAAACTCATATTCTCCTCCGTCAAGAATCGCATCCCTGAGCGACACTCGAAGCAAATTGCTCTGCATTACGACGCAAAGCTTCTACGCGCCCGAAAAGGTCGCTTCGAGAAACTGTATATCGCAGAAGGAAACCTCCTCCCGTTCTACAACAGACTGCCGGAAGGAGCCGGCGTCTTCCGCACGTCAGAACACGAAGAGGGCAAACATACTCTGCGCATCGTGGCGTGGGATGTCAACGGAAATCGCTCGACTCTGACGGCGCACCTGATTCTCAATCACCCCCCTGAGTTGGAACTTGGACGCGTCGGTTCTCGCCCGGTCCTGATCCTGAAAGACCCTTCGCAAGTTCAACAGATCGCTGTCTGGACCCAACCCTTCGGTACCAAGGGCTGGAACAGAACTACCCTTTCACCCGAACGACTTGCGATCGGTGAAGGAGGACTGATCTTGCCGTTCGATCTCTCCAAGCTCAATGCCTTGAAAGTCGTTGCCGAAAATAAGTTTGGCACTCCTTCGTACCCCGCATTCCTCGTTTCACCTTCCGGGCGCGGAACGCCATCGGGTCTCGACCTCGAATTGGAAGAAGAACATACCTTCCTTCACATCACGCTGCGGGCAAAAGCTCCCATCGTTGGGAAGCCGACCGTGGGCATCCGAACGGGAGAGCAGATAATGGAGCTAGAATCCGTTGCAGTGGACATCGATGAATACGTCGCCACGTTCCCATGGAAGGAGGCGGAGGATGGTCTTTTTCACGTTCAGGCCTCTGCAACGATTCAAGGTAAAAGTGTCACGGCTCATCGATCACGTCGGCTTTTCGTCGTCGATCCGAAACGAGGTCGCAACATCGTTTCAGATGATGGTGAATTCAGCGTGACCTTTCCGCCACACAGCTTGTATGCTCCCCTCGTTTGCTGGATTGAAAAAGAGGAGAATGGCTATACGGTACATCCGACGGAGACCGTTCTGGCGAAGCCGGTCTTTGTTCGGTTCAAATCGCAGAACGCGTCCTCCGCGAACAAACTCGGGCTCTTCTTTTCGGATGGCGGAGGGTACGGCTTGCTACAGTCCGAAGTCGAAGAGGATGCTTACGATGCTCGGATCGGCCGTTATCTCGGTTCCTTTGCTTTGCTTCGCGACGAGATTCCCCCCACCATCTCACACTTGCGCGCAACGGCTCGCGGCGGAAAGGTGGCTATAGCTTTTCGTCTTACCGACAACCTTTCCGGTATCGATAGCGAAAGATTCACCGTGCTCCTCAATGAAGAGTTCCTTCCGGTCGAATATGATCCGGAAACCAAGCGCGTGTCGTACGAAGGCACGCATCGGCTCAGAAAAGGACGACACACGCTTCGCATCGCGATCGCCGACCGGATGGGGAACGAGAGAAGGCTTTCAAAAACTTTCACTGCCCAGTAGGAATGCCTTCAAGAAGTTCTTGCCAGAAAAAGAATCATTACTGCTCCTGATGAGCTACTCCGAACACGCCACGTCGCGACTTCTCACGCCTTTTCTCTCAAGATCAAGAATTGATTTCCGATCCAATTTTTCGTTTATTGGTTCCATACGAGCTTAAGTCTCCAAACTCCTTCTCCCTGCACGGAAGGACCCTTCGAGGTGCTTGCAGAAAAGAAGTAAGTTTCAACTGAAGTCCTCCAGATCGAACCGGGTAGCTCACCTGAGCTACCCTTTTGTTTACCTGTTGATTATGTCCGAACTACCGAAAGCATACAACCCTCAAGACGTCGAAGATCGTTGGTACCGGTATTGGGAATCCAACGGACTCTTCAACGCGGAAGTCAATCGAAACAAGAAACCGTACACCATTGTCATCCCCCCTCCCAATGTCACGGGCATGCTGACGATGGGGCACGTGTTGAACAACACGATTCAGGATATCCTCATCCGCTGGAAACGGATGCAGGGGTACGAAGCGTGTTGGATCCCGGGGACGGATCATGCGGGCATCGCAACGCAGAGCGCGGTGGAACGAGCGCTCTCCCAAGAGGGCCTGAACCGGCACGACCTCGGCCGCGAGAAGTTCATCCAGCGCGTATGGGAGTGGAAGGAAAAATATGGCGGCGTGATCATTCAGCAGCTCCGCACGCTCGGCGTCTCGTGCGATTGGCGCCGCGAACGCTTCACCATGGATGAAGGGCTCTCGGAGGCGGTGAAGGAAGTGTTTGTCCGCATGTTCGACAAGGGCTTGATCTATCGCGGAAAGTACATCGTCAACTGGTGCCCCTTCCATCAAACGGCGTTGAGCGATGATGAAGTCGACTACGCAGAATCAGATGGCCACCTCTGGCACATCCGCTATCCCATGGAAGGATCGAATGAGCATGCCGTGGTGGCGACCACGCGACCCGAAACCATGCTGGGTGATACGGCCATCGCCGTCCATCCGAAGGATGAGCGCTACAAGAAGCTGATCGGTAAGACAGCTGTCCTGCCTCTCGTCGGGCGAAGAATTCCGATCATCGCTGATGAGTTCGTCGATTTGGCTTTCGGAACCGGCATGGTCAAGGTGACGCCGGCGCACGATCCGAACGACTTCCTGCTTGGTCAACGACACAATCTCCCCCAGATCAACATCTTCGATGAAACGGCGCATCTCAACGAGTCGGTGCCGAAGCAGTACGAGGGACTCGACCGCTTCGAGTGTCGCAAGCGCGTCGTGCAGGATCTGGAGGCCGGCGGATTCCTCGTCAAGACCGAGCCGCATGTCCATAACGTCGGGAAGTGTTACCGTTGTCACACCGTCATCGAACCGTATTTGTCGGATCAATGGTTCGTGAAGATGAAGCCGCTTGCCGCACCTGCCCTGCGGGTAGTTCACGAAGGCAAAGTACGCTTCCATCCCCAGCGGTGGGAGAAGGTGTACGAACATTGGATGACGAACATTCGCGACTGGTGCATCTCGAGGCAGATTTGGTGGGGACATCGCATTCCGGTGTACTATACGCTGGAGGGAAACTTCACCGCCGCACGCTCGGAAGAGGAAGCAAGAAAGAAACTCGGTATCGCCGCTGACGTTCCCTTGCGACAGGATGAGGATGTGTTGGACACCTGGTTCTCCTCCTGGCTCTGGCCCTTCTCCACCCTCGGCTGGCCGAAGGACAGTGAAGACCTTCGCTACTTCAACCCCACCGATACGCTCGTTACGGGCCCCGACATCATCTTCTTCTGGGTTGCACGGATGATCATGGCCAATATGGAGTTTATGAAAGGAGAGCCGCGATTCGATGGGAAGCCGCGCAAGAATGAAGAGGACCTCGTTCCGTTCCGCGACGTCTACTTCACCAGCATCATTCGCGATGCGCAGGGGCGGAAGATGAGCAAATCGCTCGGCAACTCACCCGATCCCCTTGAGGTGATCAACGAGTATGGCGCGGATGCATTGCGCTTCACCGTCACCTTCCTTGCTCCGCTCGGACAAGACGTGCTCTTCTCGACAGAGAAGTGCGAAATCGGCCGCAACTTCGCAAACAAAATCTGGAACGCCGGACGCTTCCTCTTGATGAACAAAGCCGAAATCCTTGGCGCAGAGGGCGGCAAGCTCGATCTCGAAACCCTCCCCGTTGAACATCTCGATCTGGCCGACCGGTGGATTCTCTCCCGGCTCCATCACGCGATACGAGATTACGACTGGGCCTTGACGGCGTTTCACGTGAACGAAACGACGAAGGTGTTGTACGACTTCATCTGGCATGACTTCTGCGATTGGTATGTCGAATTGGTGAAGACAAGGTTTTATGGAGATGAACCGCAGGAGGTCAAACGTGTCGTCATCACACGCGCACTCTGGATTTTTGATCGGGCGCTCCGCATGCTCCATCCGGTGATGCCGTTCGTGACGGAGGAGCTCTGGCAGCATCTGACAGAGCGGAAAGGACAGGCTCTCATTCGCGCCCCCTTCCCTGTCGCGGACGAGCGATGGATCGATCCGAACACTGAGTCGGATATGGAGTTCGTCCAGAACGTGATCAACGCGATCCGCAATATTCGAGGGGAGAACAACATCGCTCCTTCAAAAGAGATTTCAGTACAGGTGCGGTCGGACAGCTCTGTGCTCGAAATGTACGGCAGCTACCTCCGAAAACTCGCTCGCGTTACCTCCATCCGACGGATCGGATCGGAGGAAACACCGAAGCTTGCCTCCAGCGCCATTGTAAACGGGACGGAGATCTACGTACCGCTCGAGGGGCTGATCGACGTTGAGGCGGAGCGGGCACGTCTCCACAAAGAGATCACGAGACTAGTCGCCAGCGTCGAAAGTATCCAAAAGAAACTTTCCAATCCGAACTTCATCGACCGGGCGCCGAAGGAAGTGGTGCAAAAAGAGCAGGAGAAGTTGAGCAACTTCGAGGAGAGTCTGGAGAAATTGCGGCGAAACCTTGAGCAACTCGCATGAAGATTCTCTACGAGCATCTCGGACCCCTCGTCAAAGACGGAGAGAGATTATGGTCCCTCAATCGCTGCAGTACCTCGGCGAGCTTCGATGCCGAGTAACCCATGAAGCGAGCGGCGTGCAACTCGTTACCGACGCTCCGACGGACAATCACGGTAAGGGGGAGAGTTTTTCGCCGACCGACCTACTCGTGTCCGCCCTCGTCAGCTGTCAGATTACGACGATGGGGATCGCGGCTCGCGCCGAAGGAATTCCCCTGGATGGCACGCGTGTGTATGCGGAGAAGCATATGAGCGCCGATCCGCCGCGTCGTGTTGCACGGGTGGTCGTGCGCATCGAGTTCCCCGACGGTCTGAACGCGCAGCAGCGAAGCAGAGTCGAGCACATCGCCCGCACCTGTCCCGTTGCCCTCAGCGTTCATCCCGCGATCCAGATCGACCTTTCGTTCCATTATCCCGATTGAACACCCATGCTCCATTCGATTTCGAACCTGTCACGACCGATACGGTCGGGAGGTTGTCATGCACCGCTTCATCTTCGCTTCCCTTCTTCTCGTCTCACTTGTCAGTTGCACACGAGTGCTGTATAAGGAGATGTATCCTACTCTCCTCGACGGCAAATACGACCCCGAGTTCCCATATCAGGCTTCGTCGAAGCAGCTTGAAGAGATCAGCCACACCATTCAACGCGTCAACACGCTCACCTCGTACCGCGCCTACAGCTTTGCACTTGACGAGCAGGTGACGAAATCGAATCTGACGCCCGAAGTATTGAAGCGGCGGGAGGGTTCCAGCGCGCGCCTCTCCAACGAAAATGCCGGCACGGCAACCGTGATCGGGTATGAGCATCACCACCTTGCGCTTCTGACGTGTGCGCATGTGGTTGACGCACCCGATACCCTCTTCGCCTACTATCGCACGGAGGAGGGGAAACCGACGCCGTACCTCCGTTCCGTTTCTGTCAAGATCAGTCACGCTATTTTCCTCACAGCCTCCCTTCAAATTGGATCGCTGGAGCTGTTGGCGGTCGATCGTCATTTCGATCTGGCCATCATCGGAACTCGCCTTACCGAAGATCCCACCTTTCGCGTGTCGGTTTTCGCCTACCCGCTCGGCAAGTCGAGAGAGTTGGAGTGGGGGACGTTTGTGTACATCTTCGGCTACCCGGCGGGATACAAGGTCATTACCAAAGGCATCGTCAGCAGTCCGAACCGTGATCGACACGGGTCGTTCTTAGTGGATGCCGTTCTAACGGGAGGTTCCAGCGGAGGGATTGCCGTGGCGATTCGTGACGGCATACCGAACTTCGAGCTGGTTGGAATGATGACTTCGTCGAGTGGAAGATCGTGGAATGCTGTCGTTCCTTTTACGGACGAGGATGCAGAGCGTTCAGGCCCTTCCGAACCGTACACCGGTCCGCTGCGTGTGGAGAGGAGGCGCGAGATTCACTACGGGATTGCACAAGCCATCTCTTCGGAAGCGATCCTTGGATTCATCGAACAACACCGACGACAACTTCAACAGAAGGGATACTCCCTCACAAGCTTTCTCAGGCGGCGTCAGTGAGATCGATTGTCCGCCTTGATGAGGACCGGATTCGATTTCTTCTTTCGTAACGCATTGAGTAGGCGAGATGGAAGAGGGAAGGTCGAACAGCAGAGTTGTTGCGTAAGAATGGCTTGCGCGGTATATTGGGCCTGGCGGGAACCGAGAGCGAAGAGGTGCGCTATCTTCAAGAAGGCTCGATCCTCACCTTGGAGTGCATGGTAGCTGTTATTCGGGTTTGCCGGTTTGAAATCTGGGTTCACCAATCTTCCGTAGATTTGCGTCAGATCCCCAAGCAATTGTTCAAATCTTCCGAACTATTGATAGGTTGTTGATGATTCACCTTATCCTTATCCTCGTCTTTACCATAATTTCCCCTCGCTTGCTTCAAGCTCCCCACTTCGAGCGTGAACGCCAGCGGATGGTCGTTTCTCAAATCGAGCGACGCTCTATCAAGGATACGTCGACACTCCGAGCCATGCGCACCGTTCCGCGGCATCTCTTCGTTCCATCGCACCTCATCCGACAGGCGTACGACGACAACCCACTCCCTATCGGTTTCGGTCAAACCATCTCGCAGCCGTACATCGTGGCTTACATGACCGAGGTCGTCCGACCGAAAGCTCACCATCGGGTCCTCGAAATCGGAGCCGGATCGGGTTATCAGGCAGCTGTGCTCGCCGAAATCGTCAAACACGTTTACACGATCGAAATCATCCCGGAACTTGCGACACAGGCCGAGGAGCGTCTGGAGCGAATGCAGTACACAAATGTCTCAGTCAAGACCGGCGATGGCTACTACGGCTGGCCCGAACACGCTCCGTTCGACGCCATCGTTGTAACCGCCGCGGCGGAGTACATTCCTCCACCGCTCATCGAGCAGCTTCGTGACGGCGGACGCATGGTGATTCCCGTCGGTTCGCCGTTCTTCGTTCAAACGTTGATGCTTGTGGAAAAACTGAATGGTCGCATCACCACCACAAGCCTCATCCCTGTGCGCTTCGTCCCCTTCCGGAGAGCGCCTTGATGCAGCAAGAATTCTTCCTCCCCCGTCTCCCCCTCGCTCTCTCCCTTCATTCCCTCGCCCTCATCGCCTTCCAGATTGAGCTGATGCACCTGCTCTCCATCACTCAATGGCATCACTTCGCCTTTATGGTGATCTCGATGGCGATGCTCGGATTCGGCGCGAGCGGAACCGTGCTGGCTCTCATGCGGACGAACGTCCGACAGTCGTCTCACCTGTTGATCCCCTTTTCGATGGTCGTGAGCGGAATGCTGATGTCGCTGACTATCCTCGCAACGCAAAAGCTGATCCCCTTCGACTCCTACCTTCTGTTTGTCGAACCATTACAACTTCTTAAGCTGCTCCTGAACTACCTTTTTCTATTTCTTCCTTTGTTTGTGGGTGCGGTTGCGATCGGAGCGGCGTTTATCAGTCGGACGGAACAAGTTGGGAAGCTCTACTTCGCCAATCTGTTAGGGTCCGGAATGGGCGCGGGTGCAGCTCTTCTTGCAATGTCGTTCGTGGACCCAATTCAGCTTGCGATGGTGACGGGACTTGTTTCGGTCGCGGGGGGGACAATCTCGTCACCGAAATCATTGCTCCGTCTTGTGCGAATCGTGGTGCCGACTGCTGTCTTGATCATCGTCATTCTTGCTGTAACTGCACCCGATCCTTCGTATTCACAATTCAAGAGCTTCAGCCGCATTCTGAATTTGCCCGACGTCACCCTCCTTCGCGAGCGGCCAAGTCCATACGGGCATTTGCATCTGGTGAAATCGCCCGCCCTGCGGTATGCCCCTAACTTGAGCCTCGCCTATACCGATGCGATCACCGACCGCGCGTTCCTGTTGAACAATGGAAATCTATTCGGCCCTATCAATGAATGGAGTCAGGAAGATGATTTTCATGTCCTCGATTTCACGACCGACGTTCTTCCGTACGTCTTCGGGGATCGGAAACGAGTGCTCATACTCTCCGCAGGGACGGGAACAGACGTGTCCCACGCTCTTCACCATGGCGCGTCTTCTGTTGTGGCGGTTGAACCGCATCGGCATGCGCTCGCGCTTTTGCGCGAGGTATTCCCGGAACAGCTTCGCTTCTACCTCGATGATCCGCGCGTCGTTCTTCACGCCACCGAACCTCGCACCTTCCTCGGGCGCGACACCACGAACTTCGATCTTGTCGCCCTTCCCCTTCTCGAAGCATTCGGCGGTACGGCCGGCATCTTCGCTGTCCAGGAACAATACCTCCTTACGCAGGAAGCGTTTCAACAGCTCTGGCACCGTTTGAACCCGAACGGTCTCATCAGAGCATCGTCGTGGATCGACTACCCACCGCGTGCACCGCTTCGCCTTCTTGCAACGCTCGTTGAATTGCTTGAGGATGAGGGGATGGATCAGCCCGTTCTGCATCTCGCTGCGGTGCGGAATTGGGGCACCATCACGTTCCTCGTCAAGCGAAGCCCGTTCGAACCTTCGGAACTTGCGGCCATTCGAGAGACCAGTCGACGGCTTCTGTTCGACCCAACTCTTTTGCCCGATCTCCATCCATCCGAGCGGATGCACTTTCATCACATGGCCGACACAACCTTCCTCTTTCTCTTGGATGAAATCCTTGCCGGCGATCGACGGCAACTCTATGAAGAATACCGGTTCAACATCAGACCAGCTACCGACAATCAGCCCTACTTCTCGCAGTTCTTGAAATGGATGAACCTTTCTCATTTTCTCGACCTCTACGGCCAACAGGTCTTCCCCTTTTTGGAACTCGGCTCCTTGACCATTGGCATCACGTTCGTTCAGATCTCGATCGCTGCAATCGTGCTGGTTGCCATTCCGCTCTTCAAGAGAGGCCGCCGGGCTCCTCTCACCTCGTGGACACTGCTGTATTTCAGCGGACTCGGACTTGGCTTCATGTTTTATGAAATCGTGCTCATCCAACGCTTCATCCTCTATTTTGGAAGTCCTGTAATTGCGGCAGCAGTTGTGATTGGTCTCGTTCTCGCATGCTCCGGCGTCGGCAGTTACCTTTCTTCGTCATTTCACCCGACACGTGAGCGACTCACCCTCATCCTCGCAGCGACCGGAATTCTTCTTCTTGGCCACTTCTTGATCACCGAAGCGCTCTTGCAGAACACCATCGGCTCACCAATCAGCGTAAGGACCATCATTACATTGTTGCTCATCGCGCCTCCCGCCATTGCGATGGGGATGCCATTTCCATTAGGATTGCGACAGCTTGCTGCGACGCATCAGGATTCGATCGCGTGGGCATGGAGTATCAATGGATGTGCTTCTATCATTTCTACGGCACTTGCAACACTCATTGCACTCGAGGTGGGTTTCCGCACCGTTTCCTTGCTTGCCGCATTTGCCTATGCGGTGACGCTTATTGGGACCGTCGCGCTTTTGAGCCGCGGCAACTCGGAGGAGATCGAGCGTGAGTGAGCCGAAGAGACATTTTCTTTTCGAAGTTGTCTCACCGTTTGATTCCGTAGACGCTGTTCGCTATATTGGCGCGTCGTTGTTTCAAAATTGATTCCACCGATCGAATCCAGCTTACGCGCGAATTCCCAACATCGTACACCCCACATCGCCCATCTCGATCTTGGTTGCTTCTCCGTCTCCAGCGAGCATATCAAAAATCCGGAGCTCCGAGGAAAGCCGGTCATCGTTGGAGAAAATCCGAGCGGTCGCGGAGTTGTTGCCTCGGCATCGTACGACGCGCGCGCTCGGCCTGCGGTCGGCTCTGCCCACCGCATGCGCCCTGCGCAGAAAATTTTGAGATGACATTATCCACACAGGTGGAGTCTCAAGATTCTCCATCACTGATCTCATCACACACTTCTCTGAGGAGGTTATTTCATGCCGCATCGCATCCCGAAACTCTTTGCTCTATCGCTCTGCATCCTTGCAAACACCGGCGCGCAAGAAGCTCCCATCGTCTTCGAAGGAGCCTTGATCTATCCCATTGAAGGGGAACCGATTCCGAACGGGCGACTTGTCGTACAGCACGGGAAGGTGCTCGCTCTCGGCGCCTCCGACGCCGTCGCACTCCCCGCCAACGCTGTCGTACGAAATGTGCAAGGGAAAGTGATCATCCCCGGTCTCGTCGATACGCATTCGCACATTGGCGACGGATCGGGAGGCGACCGATCCGCCTCCCTGCACCCCGAGGTGCGCATCCTCGACGCCATTGACGTGCGCAGCAAGACCTTCAAGAAAGCTTTGGCGGGAGGGATCACAACGGTGAATGTGATGCCGGGATCGGGACATTTGATGAGCGGTCAGACTGCCTACCTTAAGATCCGACAAGCAAACACAATCAACGACATGCTCTTCTGCCGCGATCCGCTCAACGATATCTGCGGCGGGATGAAGATGGCGAACGGCACCAACTCGATTGGTGAAAAACCGTTCCCCGGCACGCGGGCAAAATCAGCCGCGCTCGTACGACAACTCTTCCTCAAAGCACAAGATTATCAATCAAAAATTGCCGCTGCGCAGGGGAATCCGGAAAAAATGCCCAAGCGCGACCTTGAGATGGAAGCACTCGTGCAGGTGTTGGAAGGAAAACGCATCGTGCATCATCACACGCACCGGCACGACGACATCCTGACAGTCTTGCGACTGGCACAGGAGTTCGGGTTTCGCGTCGTGTTGCACCATGTGAGTGAAGCGTGGAAGGTAGCCAAAGAAATCGCGGCGGCGGGAGTCGGTTCCTCCATTATCGTGCTGGATGCGCCGGGAGGGAAGCTCGAGGCGACAGATATTCGTTATGAAAACGGAGCCGAGCTGGAAAAAGCCGGAGCACTCGTTGCCTACCATACGGACGATGGCATTACCGATTCCCGACTGTTCCTTCGCTCGGCGGCATTCGGTGTCCGCGCGGGGATGTCACGCTCAAAAGCGCTCGAAGCGCTCACGATTGCCGGAGCCAAAATGCTCGATCTCCAGGACCGCGTGGGATCGCTGAAGCAGGGGAAGGACGCGGACTTTGTGATTCTCTCGGGAGATCCCTTCAGTGTCTACACGCACGTCGAGGAAACGTGGGTGGAAGGGGTGAAGATGTACGACCGGTCGAATCCGGAGGACAAAAAGTACGCCGTTGGAGGATATGATGTTTTTCGCCGCGATGCACACCTTGACGCGTGCGAGGGGGGTGTGGAATGAAACCCCAACTTCGTTCTCGTGTTCAGAGGTTGCTCGACTTATGCCGGATATTGTTTGTTTTGATCCTTCTTCACCTGCCAGTGCGTTCGTTTCCGCAGGTCGCCATCCGCGGCGAAATGGTTTACACGATGTCCGGGGCACCTATTCGGGATGGGGTTGTTCTCATTCAGGGAACGAAGATTCAGCGGGTCGGTGCAGCCTCCCAAGTACGTATACCGGCCGGCTACAAGGTGTTGTCCGGTAAGGTTGTAACTCCCGGACTGGTGGATGCGCACTCCGTCGTCGGACTTGCGGGGATGTTGAACCAGCCGCACGACCAAATGCAATTGGAGAAATCGGAGCCCATCCAACCGGAACTGCGGGCCATCGATGCTTACAATGCCCGCGAGCCGTTGGTCGAATGGCTGCGCACCATGGGGGTTACGACGCTACACACGGGACACGGTCCCGGCGCGCTTGCGAGCGGAACGACCATCGTCGTCAAGACGCTGGGCAACACCGTGAACGAGGCGTTGATCGACTCCGGTATGGTGGCGTTCACACTGGGAGAATCAGTCTCACAGAACTTCCGGTCGCCAGGCACAAGCGCCAAAGCGGTGGCGCTCATTCGAGCTGAGTTCCTCAAGGCACAGGATTACGTCAAACGAAAGGCCCATCAGGATCCGGAGAAGCGACCGACGCCGGATTTGAAAATGGAGATGCTTGCCCGTGTTTTAAGTGGTCAGACTAAAGTTTTGTTCACGGCGCAGAAGGCGACCGACATTCTCTCCGCCCTGAGGTTGGCAAGGGAGTTTGGATTCAAGATGGTGCTGGACGGGGCTGCGGAGGCACAGCTCGTCCTCGATGAAATCAAGAAATCTCAGGTGCCGGTGATTCTTCATCCTACGATGGTACGGCCGAGCGGCGAGACGCGAAATGCGTCGTTTGAAACTGCATCCGTCCTGCAAAAGGCAGGAATTCCGTTTGCGATCCAGAGTGGGTATGAGAGTTACGTCCCGAAGACGCGGCACATCCTGTATGAAGCTGCCGTGGCCACGGCAAACGGCCTGACCTTCGAACAATCGCTGTCCGCAATCACTATCGATGCGGCAAGGATCCTCGGCGTGGATCGTCGCGTCGGCTCCCTAGAAGTCGGTAAGGATGGAGATGTTGTGGTATTCGACGGCGATCCGTTCGAATACACGAGCCGCGTGTGCGGCGTGGTGATCAACGGTCAGGTGGTGAGCGAAACCTGTCGATGACACAGGGGTAGACCGGGTTCCGAGGACGCTTCGTGCCTGTCCAAAATGTAGGGCGAGAAGCCTTCTCGCCCACATCGGTGTTGCAAAAACATCTGACTTCTTCAAATCTTGAAGAGAGTACAATGATCATTCATGAAAGGATGAAGTTGCCCTCAACAGCTTTTGGCGGTTGTTCGCACTTCGGCAAATCGTTTGACTTCCTCCCTCACTGAATTAACGAAAATCTTCTTGACATTCACAGATAAAACGCTGATATTCTCGCAGACAGTTACGATATCGTTGCAATTCGTCCTTTGGGGGGACCTATGTATCGATTGTTTGCGAGCTTCGGCAATCTCATTTCCCTTCTCTTCTCGGTCTTATCTTGCTTTGCCCAAACCGTCATTCGTGATCGGACTGTCACCGAACCCCATCCCTCTCGACCAGCTCACGCCGCAGTAAAAAGGAGTGAAAGCTCTCACTCCTCATCCGAACAACCTCTGGCCGAAGATAACAACCCGGCACTGCAATATGACGGGGTGTTCACACTCGTTCCGCGAGTTATTGCTTCAGCATCTTTCTCTTCCTTCCTCCTGTTTCAGCGGGATATCAGTCTCTGCAACATTCGAACTGAGAGCTCTTTCGAGCAAGGTGTATTGATTGAAAGGAGAAAAGAATGAGCGAGCACGAACCAAGCCAACAAACAATAAAGCGCAGTCAACAGAGTGTCATAGTTTCTGTTGCCGCTCTCCTGTTGCTCTGCACATTGACTCAATGTGACGTGGGATTAGAGCCTGAGAGACCAAGACCACCGAGGGAATACCGATGGAGTGTCGATACCGTTTCCCTTCCGGGAGAATTGCAGCAACACATAAAAAGTATCTGGGGAACTAACGGAAAGAATGTTTACATCGTCGGCCATTCTGCCTATGGGGGTGGAGAGATGTGGCATTTCGACGGCACACGCTGGGAGCCGATCAAGTTAAGCGGGGCTTATGGCGGGCCGGTGACGAACACTTTTTCGCTATCAGGGATTTATGGGTTTTCTGCCAATAACATTATTGCCGTGGGAGATATAGGCTTCTTTGACTCGCAAGCTTTGGTCGTACGGTATGATGGTAGAACGTGGCGTATGGAAGATCTTTCCCATCTCGGCGCGACGAAGGGCTTAGCCACAGTCTGGGGTCTTTCACCCAGTCAGGTCTGGGCAGGGGGAGGTCACGGGCGGACTCTCAAAGGAGAAATCCTTTTCTTTGACGGCTCCTGGCGGAGAGATTCTATTTCAAGCTCGGTCCCAGAACAGATACAAGTTTTAAGCATCTCAGGCAAATTGTTGAATGAAATGTATGCGATTGCAGTTGAAATACGACCGGGTCAGGGAGGGGACATGAAGTATTTCCTGAAACGTGCACAAAATGGCGTGTGGATTCCAGTCGACTCGCTGCAAGCTGGTTTTCAAAGATTTGGCGACAGATTATGGACAAGCCCCTCGGGAAATCTCTATTCAGCTTCTATTCACGGAGTCTTCCTCTGGAATGGCCAGCAATGGATACAAGTGGGAGATCGTTCCGTCCAATCTGGTTGGCCTTCGGTCCTCTTCGGGTCAAGTGATCAAAACATTTTTTATCTGAGTAGCTTTGGCCTTTATCATTACAACGGCACGGATTGGTCCCTGAATCAGGATGCACTATTCACGAAGTGGGGAACGTGGTTCTACAGAGCGGGTTGGACAGATGGATATGAAGCTTTCATCGGAGCGAACAAATCAAACTTTCCACAAAAGGCGCTTGTGCTTCGCGGAAAATAGGAAGAAAGGAGGTTCTACGGCTGAAGAACTGCTATAAAAAACCGTGAGGCGGCGTGGGTAGCACCGCCTCAACGGAACAACGGCAAACAGAAGATTCAGGTTGGCTCCCTGTCCTCAGTCGATGCGAGGCATCGCCGAGAGAGCTCTTTCGAGCAAGGTGTATTGATTGAAAGGAGAAAAGAATGAGCGAGCACGAACCAAGCCAACAAACAATAAAGCGCAGTCAACAGAGTGTCATAGTTTCTGTTGCCGCTCTCCTGTTGCTCTGCACATTGACTCAATGTGACGTGGGATTAGAGCCTGAGAGACCAAGACCACCGAGGGAATACCGATGGAGTGTCGATACCGTTTCCCTTCCGGGAGAATTGCAGCAACACATAAAAAGTATCTGGGGAACTAACGGAAAGAATGTTTACATCGTCGGCCATTCTGCCTATGGGGGTGGCGAGATGTGGCATTTTGACGGCACACGCTGGGAACCGATCAAGTTAAGCGGGGCATATGGCGGACCGGTGACGAACACTTTTTCGCTATCAGGGATTTATGGTTTTTCTGCCAATAACATTATTGCCGTGGGAGACATAGGCAGCACCGATTTTCACGGTTTGGTCGTGCGCTTTGACGGCGCATCATGGCGGATGGATAACCTTTCCCACTTGGGCAGGGTTGGCGTCCTTGTGTGTGTATGGGGTCTATCTCCCACTCAAGTGTGGGCAGGTGGCATGGTTCCAGCTAACGATAAACCCGAGATTATTTGTTATGACGGTTCCGTCTGGAGAAAAGATTCAATTTCACACCTGGTTACTGGACGACTGTTTATCGAAGCTTTAGGAGGCACCGCAGCTGCTCAAGTGTATGCCGTGGGAATACAGTCTCGACCCGGTCAGGGAGGGGATATGAAATATTTTCTCAGACGCGAACAGAATGGAGTCTGGGTTCCTCTCGACTCGCTACAAGCTGGTTTTCAAAGATTTGGCGACAGATTATGGACAAGCCCCTCGGGAAATCTCTATTCAGCTTCTATTCACGGAGTCTTCCTCTGGAATGGCCAGCAATGGATACAAGTGGGAGATCGTTCCGTCCAATCTGGTTGGCCTTCGGTCCTCTTCGGGTCAAGTGATCAAAACATTTTTTATCTGAGTAGCTTTGGCCTTTATCATTACAACGGCACGGATTGGTCCCTGAATCAGGATGCACTATTCACGAAGTGGGGAACGTGGTTCTACAGAGCGGGTTGGACAGATGGATTTGAAGCTTTCATCGGAGCGAATAAATCAAACTTTCCACAAAAGGCGCTTGTGCTTCATGGAAAATAGGAAGGGTTATACGGCTAAAGAACTGCTATAGAAAACCGTGAGGCGGTGTGGGTAGCACCGCCTCAACGGAACAACGGCAAACGAAAAGTGTTCAGGTTGGCTCCCTGTCCTCAGTCGATGCGAGGCATCGCCGAGAGAGCTCTTTCGAGCAAGGTGTATTGATTGAAAGGAGAAAAGAATGAGCGAGCACCAACCAAGCCAACAAACAATAAAGCGCAGTCAACAGAGTGTCATAGTTTCTGTTGCCGCTCTCCTGTTGCTCTGCACATTGACTCAATGTGACGTGGGGATAGAGCCTGAGAGACCAAGACCACCGAGGGAATACCGATGGAGTGTCGATACCGTTTCCCTTCCGGGAGAATTGCAGCAACACATAAAAAGTATTTGGGGAACTAACGGAAAGAATGTTTACATCGTCGGCCATTCTGCCTATGGGGGTGGAGAGATGTGGCATTTTGACGGCACACGCTGGGAGCCGATCAAGTTAAGCGGGGCTTATGGCGGGCCGGTGACGAACACTTTTTCGCTATCAGGGATTTATGGGTTTTCTGCCAATAACATTATAGCCGTGGGAGACATAGGCAGCACCGATTTTCAAGGTCTGGTCGTGCGCTTTGACGGCGCATCATGGCGGATGGATAACCTTTCCCACTTGGGCAGGGTTGGCGTCCTTGAGTGTGTGTGGGGTCTATCTCCCACTCAGGTGTGGGCAGGTGGCGTGGTTCCAGCTAACTATAAACCCGAGATTATTTATTATGACGGTTTCGTCTGGAGAAAAGATTCAATTTCACACCTGGTTACTGGACGACTGGTTATTGTAGCTTTAGGAGGCACCGCATCTGCTCAAGTATATGCCGTGGGAATACAGTCTCGACCCGGTCAGGGAGGGGACATGAAATATTTCCTGAAGCGTGAACAGAATGGCCTCTGGGTTCCTCTCGACTCGCTGCTGGGTGGCTTTCGTCAAAGGTTTGGTGATCGATTATGGACGAGCCCGTCGGGGAAACTCTACTCAGCGTCCATCCATGGAGTATTTCTCTGGAATGGTCAGCAATGGATACAAGTGGGAGATCGTTCGGTCAGTTCTGGTTGGCGTCCGGTCCTCTTCGGGTCAAGTGATGAGAACATTTTTTACTTGAGCAGTCACGGCCTTTATCATTACAACGGCACAAATTGGTCCCTGAATCAGGATCCACTATTCACTATGTGGGGGACATGGTTCTACAGTGCGGGATGGACAGATGGATATGAAGCCTTCATTACGGCTTATAAACTGGACTTCCCACAAAAGACACTCGTCCTTCACGGAAAATAGGAAGAAAGGGGGTTCTACGGCTGAAGAACTACTATAAAAAACCGTGAGGCGGCGTGGGTAGCACCGCCTCAACGGAACAACGGCAAACAGAAGATTCAGGTTGGCTCCCTGTCCTCAGTCGATGCAAAGCATCGCCGAGAGAGCTCTTTCGAGCAAGGTGTATTGATTGAAAGGAGAAAAGAATGAGCGAGCACCAACCAAGCCAACAAACAATAAAGCGCAGTCAACAGAGTGTCATAGTTTCTGTTGCCGCTCTCCTGTTGCTCTGCACATTGACTCAATGTGACGTGGGATTAGAGCCTGAGAGACCAAGACCACCGAGGGAATACCGATGGAGTGTCGATACCGTTTCCCTTCCGGGAGAATTGCAACAGATTACAACAGGTATTTGGGGAACTAACGGAAAGAATGTTTACATCGTCGGCCATTCTGCCTATGGGGGTGGAGAGATGTGGCATTTTGACGGCACACGCTGGGAGCCGATCAAGTTAAGCGGGGCATATGGCGGGCCGGTGACGAACACTTTTTCGTTGTCAGGGATTTACGGGTTTTCTGCTAATAACATTATAGCCGTGGGGGATATAGGCTCCGATTTCCAAGCTTTGATCCTGCGCTTTGACGGCACCCGCTGGCGGACGGAGGATCTGTCTCATCTTGGCAGCACCAGCCTGCTTGCTACTGTTTGGGGACTCTCCCCTACTCAGGTTTGGGCAGGTGGAGGATTCACAAGTGAAGGACCACCAGGTGAGATACTTTACTACAATGGCTCTCTTTGGACCAAGGATTCAATTTCTTACATGGTGCCGAAACAATCTGGTATAACAGCTTTTGGAAGTAGCTCCTTTACTCAAATGTATGCCATAGGGGTACGTTATCAACCGGGAAAGGGGGACACAAAGTATTTCTTGAAACGCACCACTAATAGTCTCTGGATTCCGGTTGATTCTGTTAAATCTGGTGAATATCAAAGGTTTGGTGTCAAGATATGGACAAGCCCTTCGGGAAAACTTTATTCGGCTTCGAACTATGGAATTTTTCGGTGGAATGGTCAGGCATGGCAATTGATGGAAAACGTTGGTTTCGGAAGTGGCGGAATTCTTTTCGGCTCGAGCGACGAAAACATTTTTTTAGTAACGGGCAACGGTCTCTATCATTACAACGGCATTGACTGGCACTTAAATCAAGATGCGATCTTTACGATGAAAGACACGTGGTCTTATACCGCTGGATGGACAGACGGAAAAGAGGCCTTCATTGCAGCGCATACATTAAACTTTCCACAAAAGACACTTGTCCTTCACGGAAAATAGGAAGAAAGGGGGTTCTACGGCTGAAGAACTACTATAAAAAACCGTGAGGCGGCGTGGGTAGCACCGCCTCAACGGAACAACGGCAAACAGAAGATTCAGGTTGGCTCCCTGTCCTCAGTCGATGCAAAGCATCGCCGAGAGAGCTCTTTCGAGCAAGGTGTATTGATTGAAAGGAGAAAAGAATGAGCGAGCACGAACCAAGCCAACAAACAATAAAGCGCAGTCAACAGAGTGTCATAGTTTCTGTTGCCGCTCTCCTGTTGCTCTGCACATTGACTCAATGTGACGTGGGATTAGAGCCTGAGAGACCAAGACCACCGAGGGAATACCGATGGAGTGTCGATACCGTTTCCCTTCCGGGAGAATTGCAGCAACACATAAAAAGTATCTGGGGAACTAACGGAAAGAATGTTTACATCGTCGGCCATTCTGCCTATGGGGGTGGCGAGATGTGGCATTTTGACGGCACACGCTGGAAGCCGATCAAGTTAAGCGGGGCTTATGGCGGGCCGGTGACGAACACTTTTTCGCTATCAGGGATTTATGGGTTTTCTGCCAATAACATTATAGCCGTGGGAGATATAGGCTCCTTTGACTCTCAAGCTTTGGTCGTACGGTATGATGGTAGGGCGTGGCGTATGGAAGATCTTTCCCATCTCGGCGCGACGAAGGGCTTAGCCACAGTCTGGGGTCTTTCACCCAGTCAGGTCTGGGCAGGCGGAGGTCACGGACGGGCCCGCAAGGGAGAAATACTTTTTTTTGATGGCTCCATCTGGCGGAGAGATTCTATTGCAAGCTTGGTGCTAGAACAGATAGAAGTTCTAAGCATTGCGGGGAAATCATTAAGCGAGATGTATGCGATTGCAGTTGAAGGACGACCGGGTGCGGGAGGGGATATGAAATATTTTCTCAGACGCGAACAGAATGGAGTCTGGGTTCCTCTCGACTCGCTGCTGGGTGGCTTTCGTCAAAGGTTTGGTGATCGATTATGGACGAGCCCGTCTGGGAAACTTTACTCGGCTTCTATCGATGGAGTCTTCCTCTGGAATGGCCAGCAATGGAAACAAGTGGGAGATCGTTCCGTCCAATCTGGTTGGCGTCCGGTCCTCTTCGGGTCAAGTGATGAAAACATTTTTTATCTGAGTAGCTTTGGCCTTTATCATTACAACGGCACGGATTGGTCCCTGAATCAGGATGCACTATTCACGAAGTGGGGAACGTGGTTCTACAGAGCGGGTTGGACAGATGGATATGAAGCTTTCATCGGAGCGAACAAATCAAACTTTCCACAAAAGGCGCTTGTGCTTCGCGGAAAATAGGAAGAAAGGAGGTTCTACGGCTGAAGAACTGCTATAAAAAACCGTGAGGCGGTGTGGGTAGCACCGCCTCAACGGAACAACGGCAAACGAAAAGTGTTCAGGTTGGCTCCCTGTCCTCAGACGATGCAAAGCATCGCTGAGGCCTCTTTGTTTGCCAAGAGAATCTACCGACAATCAACTCCAAAAACAAGGTCTGGAGGAATAAAGCCATGAAATCGAAAATTTTCGCACTCTGCTACCTCGTACTGACGGTTCTTTCATCGTTGAACGCACAGGAACAATCTCAGACATTTTCCCCGCTGGGGATCAGAACGGTTGCGAATGTGGGAACGGAGTACTCTTTTACGGGTGATCCAAATAATCCGAATCCGATCGGGAGACTAGGTTTTCACACATATAGAACAGGCGCATCGTTCGACATTTCGCCAATTCCCAACGAGGTGTGGATCACACGAGCAGAGTTGATCATTGACTTAAGGAAAGGCAACGGGGTTCTCGGTTCAGAAGTGAAGATCACCAAGCTGCCTCAGAATGTGAATAACTATACCTTTGCCCCCTCGTTTTGGAATGACATCGGATCCGGCAACACCTACAGAAGCAATGTGAGCCCGACAGGGGGCGATCAAACAATTTCTTTCTCTTCAAGCGACGGTCTTGTGAACGATATCCGAAATGCGCTAACCGGCGATGATCTCGTTAACATCGGATTCGTCTCTCATTCAGAAGGTACCGATGGGAGTTTGGATAACCTTTACGCCGCAAGCCTGAAGGTATACTACAAGCTCCCGGGAGTAACTGTCAAAAACGATTTTGAAGGCGTGAGCACCGGACTGGTCAAAGTCGACGGGGCCACATACAATTCTGGCGCAAGTTTCAACTGGTCGTCATCTGAGGTGCACACCGCTGAAGCCATCGACAACCAATCGTATAATAACTTCGCTTGGAAGTTTAAGCAGTGGAGAAAAAAGGTTGGCCCTGCTGAAGAAGTTTTTCACTCCAATCACTTGTTGACCTCAATAAGTTCAACGCCAAACATAGAGACAACGACTTTTACAGCTCTTTTCCGAAGGATCTTCAACATCACCCTTCAGAACAACTTTGGGGGGAGTGGAAACGGAGGAGAGATCAAACTGAACGGCGCAACCGTGAGTTCACCGTTTTCATTCCAAGTTACGTCGGACAGCACGTTCACGGTTGAAGCCATCACGCCAACAACCTTCAATGGTGTCCCGTACGAATTCGTCAACTGGTCCCCTGATGGAAGCAACACTAATCCAAGAACCATTCAACCGACAGGTCATACGACGTACACTGCCAACTTTCAAATTCCACCACCGCCTGCTCCAACAAACCTCGTTATCACAAACGCGGGGCAGGCATACCAATCTCCCAACTTGAGCTGGCAATACTCGTCGCCGCCCCCCGACTTCAGCCATTTTAACGTTTACCGCCGCTACTGGGATCATCTGAGAGGCTGGTATGGGGATTGGGAACTTCTCGGCTCACCTACCCAAACTTCTTTCACCGATGGGGGAGAGACGATGGACCCCAACTCAAATGTCTATGCCTATTACCAAGTCACCGCTGTGAACCTTTGGAATGCTGAGTCAAGCCCATCTAACTCGGTCAACACCAAAGTGTTTGGTCCCCCGACACGGATGAGCGATAGCAAGGAACTGATGAGGTCAGCGTTCGGCGTATGGACGTTGCCCGATCAGTTCGCCCTCGGCCAAAATTTTCCTAACCCCTTCAACCCGGAAACCAAAATCAGCTTTGCATTGCCTGAACGCTCAAACGTTCGCCTCACGGTTATGGATCTCCTCGGTCGCGAAGTTGCAATCCTAACAGACCACACGCTTCCGGCAGGCTACAGGACAGTGAGGTGGAATGGCAAAAACAGTAAAGGTGAGTCAATGAGCAGCGGTTTATATTTCTACCGTCTCACCGCGGTCGGTGAATCGGGAAGAACGTTTACACAGACCATGAAGATGCTGATGACGAAATAAGACCATCACAACCTTAATGTTAACGACGAGGGCGGGGGCTGTGCAAAAAGTACAATCGACGTGATGTGCAAGTTGGAGATCTCAGAAATGCAGACGGTTTTCGCAACACCAATGTGGGCGAGAAGGCTTCTCGCCCTCCATTTTGCACAGCCCCGCCCTCGATATGTTAAAAAAATAATCCTCTTACTTCACCAACTCCCCCACCGCAATTGCGCCCCCCATCTGCGGCGGTAATTGCGCTTCGCTCTTTACCGTCACCCGGTCATCCTTCCGAATCCATAACTTCGTCCAGCCGCTCTCCTCATCCACCGGCTTCAATTCCACCTTGTAGGCTTCGAACGTACCGGCAGGCACCGTGACCTTTTCCACTCCCGTGACTTTAACGCTCATCTTCTTCACTTTGCCCTGCATGACATTGAGAACGTCGTACGTGCCGGAATAACCTTCGGTGAGCGGAAGCGAGCAGATAGCGAGTTCCGCACCGGCCCCTTCGGAGAGCGTCGGGCCGCTCAATTTCGTGTTGATCGGCATCTCTTGTGGACCTGCCAGAATCTTTCCCTGCACGACATCTTTCTTGAACTCCATTTGAATGGTCGCCATACCCTGTGCAGCAGAACGCCGCACTGGCAGCAACGTTGCGGCGTCGAGATCGAGTGTATCGGAAGCGTTCCCCATCATACCGGAAGCATTTTCGACCAACCTCCAGACCTTTCTCCCCCCCACTTCCACCATCGAGAGTGTGCGGGTGGTGTTCATCGTCACGTCACGCCCCATCATATTGACCTTTGTCGTGTACTGGTAGGTCGCCGGTTTCAACTTCGATCCGTCGAACGACGAAGAGACATCCGCCCCCGCGGCGCTCGGCGGTTTCGGCATGGTGACGGTGTTGATATCGACCGTAATGGCTTCAAGTTTCTTCTTGATGTCATCCGGCATCGACTCTTGATAGCGGCCGCCAAGATGTTTGGCAAGAAATTTCTCTTTCGCCGCATAGAACGCAATGCGATTCTCCCTGTTTGCAAAGCCGTGACCTTCATCGGGAGCGACGAGGTACTCCACAGGCCGCCCTAACTCGCGAAGCGCGACGACGATCTGATCGGACTCCGATTTCTTCACCCGCGGATCGTTGGCTCCCTGCACGACCAAGAGCGGCGCCTTGATGTTCTTGGCGGAATTGAGCGGCGACTGCTGCTCTAACATCTTCAACTCTTCCGGCTTCTCCATATCACCCACCCGCACAGCGAACATTTTCTTCACCGGCGCCCAGTACGGCGGTATCGAATTCAACAACGTGATGATGTTCGAGGGACCGACAAACGAAACGCCGCACGCGTACAGATCGGGCGTGAAGGCAAGACCGGCGAGCGTGGCATACCCTCCGTACGAGCCGCCATAAATGGCTACCCGCTTCGGGTCTGCGACACCTTCTTTGATGACATACTGCACACCGTCGCTGATGTCATGCTGCATGAATCCGGTTCCCCACTGCTTGTTCCCTGCGTTCAGGAACTTTTTCCCGTAGCCGGTTGATCCCCGGAAATTGGGGACCAGCACCGCGTACCCCCGATTGGCGAGGAACTGTACTTCGGGATTGTAGCCCCACGAAACGCGCGCCCAAGGACCACCATGAATGAGCATGACGGTCGGGAGGTTCTTTGCAGGAACACCTTTAGGAACGGCAAGGTACGCGGGAATCGTCATTCCATCACGCGCCTTGTAGCGGACAGGCTTCAAGGGGACGAGATGTTCTGTCGGAAGGTTCGGTCGGGATCGATAGAGCAGTTCGGCTTTTCCCGTCCGGCGATCGAAAATATAACGGGAGCCGGGATCAACGTCTCTCGAAACGGCAACCATCCATACCTGTTCGTCTTCCGTCCATCCCGTAATCGAAATCTCGCCGTCCGGAACCGCTTTCTTCAAGCGCTCGAAGTCTTCACCAAACTTCTTGTTTTTGGGATAGAATCGAACTCGATCGCCAACATAGTAGGTAGCAAGCAGTTCGTTCGTGAGGTCTGAAAAAATGGCCCCTGCAAAATCGACCTCGTTCAGGGGATCTTTATCGACCAACGTTGTCTTGCCCGAGACGAGATCGAACAACTCCAACTGAACTTTGTCGAGCTGCGCGCCTTTGTTCGTCAGAAGATAGAACTTCTTGCCGTCGGGAGTGAACCGGTAGGGGGCGCACGACTCTTCGGCGATCACAGAGTAGATTTGGGTCAGTTTGTCGCCGTCGATACGGAGGATCTCGGTGCCGCCGTCCGGCATGACGCGAACGCCGAGACGAAGAGTTCCGTCCAGATCGGCTACCCACCCCGCCACGTTCTCGTCGTTTTTGCGGACGAGCGTTCGTTCCCCGGTGACGATGTTCAGGCGATAGACATCATGGAGATCTGCACGGCGGTCGTTCAGGCCGATGAGGATCTCGTCCGGAGTTTTTTTCGGAACGTTAATAATCATCGCCCGGATTTTCTCCATCGGCGTCAGGTCTTTTGACGGCGGCACCGGATCGCCGGTCGCTTGAGGATCGACCGCGTAGATGCGATAGTTCTCATCTCCCCCTTTGTCCTGCGCATAGAGAATGAACTTGCTGTGGCGCGACCAGAAATAGGCAGTGACGGGTCGGTGTTTGTCGGCCGTCAACGGCCGGGCCTTGTCAAACGGTTCGTTGATGCCTTTAATCCAGATGTTTCGAACCCCCTCGAACGGTTTGATGAAGGAAATCCACTTGCCATCGGGGGAGATTTCGGCACCGGAAATCTCCGGATCGCCGAAGAACAACTCCCGATCGATCAACGGCGGAAGTTGTGCCGAAAGAAGAGAAGCAAAGAATATCATAAGAGATCCAAGAAAGAGTGCAGTGCGAGCCATAGATTCCTCCTTCCAGATGAGGTGGTGAGGAAATTGTGGGATTTGAGGGGTCGTAATAAGCAAAAGTTTTTGCATTGATGCAACGGAACACACGTGTGCGTGCCAGCGATGGATACTACGGATCATCGCCATCAAAGTTGCGACTTCTTCCCATTCTTCTTACTTTCGAGTTATTCTTTTTCATTCACCTCGTCAACTTGGAGCACCGTGACGCGCATCGTCCTTCTTCTTTCCCCTCGTATCGAATTTGTGGTACCATGCGTTCGAGTATGACTCCCCTTTTCCTCATCGCAACTCAAAGGAACAATCCATGCGATCCCTCTCACTTCTCCCCCTTTTGTTTCAAATGAGCTTCATGGTGTCCTGTACCGCGCCGCCTCCCACACCGCAACAGCAGATGAACGACATCGCCGAACGATACGTTAAGCTCGTCCTCGCCGTGGGCGAACACGACGCCGATTACGTCGATGCCTATTACGGACCGCCGTCATGGAAGCAGGAAGTAAAGCAGGCGGTACCGACACTCGATACCATCAAAGTCCATGCCGTAGAACTTCTCTCGAGTCTTCAGCAGATCGATCTCGGTACATTGGAGGAGATCGTTTCGCTCCGGCGCGAATATCTGTCGAAACAATTGAAGGCACTTCTTGCACGAGTGGAATGGTTGGGAGGAAAGCAGTTCACGTTTGATGAAGAGGCGCTGGCTCTTTATGACGTCGCGCCTCCGATGTACACGGAGGATCATTTCCAGAAAATCCTCGACGAAATAGACAAGCACCTCCCCGGTACGGGAAAGGTCTCGCGCCGCTACGAGCAGTTTCGAAAGCAGTTCATCATCCCTCCCGACAAGGTCGATACAGTATTCCAGACTGCTCTTGCGGAAGCGCGCAAACGCACCAAACAATATCTGACGCTACCGGCAAACGAGTCCTTTACACTCGAATACGTCCGCAACAAATCGTGGAGCGGCTATAACTGGTACAAAGGAAACAACACAAGTCTCATCCAGATCAATATCGATCTGCCGATTTACATCGATCGTGCAGTCGATCTGGCCGCCCATGAAGGTTATCCGGGTCACCACGTCTACAACGTCCTGCTGGAGACCAATCTGATGCGCGGACGAGGGTGGATGGAATTTAGCGTCTATGCACTCTTCAGTCCCCAATCCTTGATTGCCGAAGGAAGTGCCAACTACGGAATCGACGTCGCATTTCCCGGCAAAGAGCGCCTGAAGTTTGAGCAGGAGGTGCTCTTCCCTCTTGCCGGACTTGATACTTCGCGTGCGGAATTGTATTACAAAGTGCTCGAGTTGGTTTCCAAGCTGAGTTATGCGGGCAATGAGGCCGCCCGTCGATATCTGGACGGACACATAACGGCCGACGAAGCTGCCGCCTGGCTGGAGACGTATGCGTTGATGTCGCCTGAACGTGCAAAACAGCGCGTTCGCTTTATCGAACAATATCGAAGCTACGTCATCAATTATAACCTCGGTCAGGATCTGGTGAAACGCCATATCGAGTCAAGGGGCGGTACGGCGGACAACCCGGAGAAACGATGGAAGGAGTTTGCACAACTTCTTTCGTCGCCGCGATTACCCTCAAGTCTGACCAAATAATTGAGGCGACACATGCCGCGATTTAAGATGACGATCGAGTATGAAGGGACGCGGTACAGCGGATGGCAGGCGCAGAAGAACGCTCGGACAGTTCAGGGGGAACTGTCGAAGGCCATCGGGCTTGTCACGGGCACAACTCAATTCGAATTCCACGCGTCGGGGCGCACGGATGCCGGCGTCCACGCGCTGCAACAGGTTGCACACCTTGATGTGAAAACCGTTCTTGCGCCGGAGATTCTCCGGATGAAGATGAACGACGAACTCCCCGCCGACATCAACGTTCTGGAAATCGAGCGAACGTCCCCGACGTTCCATGCAAGGCACGATGCCGTTGCGCGCAGCTACTTATATCAAATCGCACGACGACGGACTGCCTTCGGCAAGCGTTACGTGTGGTGGATCAAGGATGCTCTTGACGTGACAGCGATGAAAGGGTTCCTGCCAACCTTCGTCGGCATGAAGAACTTCCAATCTTTCACTGCGGACGATCCTGAAGAGAAATCAACAAAGGTATTGGTACAAGAGATGCAGATGATGGAGGCGGGCGACCTCTTGCTTGTAAGAATGGTGGGTTCCCATTTTCTCTGGAAGATGGTTCGCCAGCTCATCGGCGTGCTGGCGGCAGTTGGACGCGGAGCCGTCGACGCGTCGCAGGTGGAACAATGGCTTCGCATTGCATCGGACGAGCCCGCCCGATTCACGGCACCCCCCTCCGGACTCTTTCTCGAACAGGTGTATTATCGAGGCGACCGCCCTCGTCCTCTACGATCTGTGATCAACATCGGTGGTTGATATGCAGGACATCTTGCTGCTCGTCCTTGTGATCGGAGTACTGTACATCGGAGCGAGATTGGTCTCGAAGATCCGGGAAATGGCTCATTGGAACGATGAGGGGGATAGCGAGAAAGCCGAATCCGCCTTGCAGCCAACAGAGTTGAAATCGCTCACGCTCGAATCGGATCATCTCGATGATATCTCAAAGCTGGACATCGATTCGCGCGAAACGGGAGAGAAAAAGAACGGGCCTCCGGGATAGATTCGCTCGCTCTCCACCACTTCATCTTGGAACGTAGCACCGACTCCGGTTGCGCTCCGCCTACCCGTACGATTCCCGTTTGATGCGCTGATCGGGAATTCCCATCTCTTTTAAGCTTGTCAGAACCGATTCAAGAAATCTCGGCTGAGGTTCGGTGCCTTTCGCCTTCGCGGCCTGACGGTCGTAAACTGAAATCGCCGGACCGCACACATAGAAGAGACAACCGGAGCCGTCCGGAATCACACTTCGGAGAAGTGATGTTGTGACTCTACCCTGGTGTACGTTGTTTCCGTGACTCGCCGCTTGAGGCTCCCGCGTCAGTGCGTGGATGACTCTGAGTCGGTCCGGATGCCTCGCCTCCAATTCCGCCAGCTCGCGACGGAAGATCACATCGCTCCACGTCTTGTTCGAGTAGATAAAGGTGTGCCGGAGCTTCGGATGGTGAAGGAGAGCATGTTTGAGGATCGCGAAGTTCGGTACGCTTCCCGAGCCGGCACAGATATGTATAAGATGATCGGTGATGTCTTCCACGTTCTCGGGCAAGGTGTATGGTCCAGTAAACCCCGTAACGATAAGCTTCATCCCGCGCACTGTACGCTTCACTAACAGCGGAGAGAGCAGCGGTGGATAGAGTGTTTGACCGGAGATGTAACGCTCTTCTTTGACGGTGATGGCAAGATATCGCTCATGCGGTGCGGAAGACATCGAATACGCCCTGGGCGCTTCCCTTTTGCCTTTGATGTCTTCAAAGTAAGCGATGAACCGCTCGAGCGCTTCGAATTGATGTGGATCGATCGTCAGAAAATGACCGGCCCGATATTCGAGATGATCGTTGCCGGTGAAAAGTACCAGCGTTGTTGTGTCCGGCGTTTCTACGATCGCCTCCGCGACCATCACCTCCATTTCTTTAATTCGTTTCCGTCCCGGTTGATGAATAGGGGCTTCGCTCATCGGTTGAAAACTCCTGTGGTGTCCCGGAGTGTACTGTTCGTCAATTGTTTGGATACAATCGGCATCAGTATATGATAAATCGAAGCCGAGTGCAAGTCCGCATGCCGGTCGATGGATTGCATCACCTGTCAAAGTATGCAAACACCACAAGTGGACATGCTTTCTGCTCTGAAAGATTTCACACTACGGGACATTGTACCTTCCATCGCTTGTAACTCTTCCTTTTTCTGCTATATTGGAACTCGAATTTGGGCCTGCAACGATGGATAGACGACTCATCCTCCAGCTTATCGACGAAGTTCTCAGAGAGACGAACGCCCGGACGTGCTGTCGCGACGGTGTGTGCACCGATCATTTGTGCGTTGTACACAACAAGGAAGGGGTGGAAAATATCGTTCGAAGCGGAGCAGACCGCATCAGCGCGGGCGTTGGCGTCGGCGAATCGGGTTTCGACACTTCGCTTGCAAGGATGATCGATCACACACTCCTGAAACCGGACGCAACACGTCAACAGATTGAACAACTCTGTCAGGAAGCCAAACAGTACGGCTTTGCCAGCGTGTGTGTCAATCCGAGCTATGTGAAGCTCTGCGCCGAGCGATTGAGGGATTCGAGCGTGAAAGTGTGTACGGTCATCGGTTTTCCGCTCGGTGCCACAACCACATCGACGAAAGTACACGAGACCGAGCAAGCGATTCGTGACGGAGCCCGGGAGATTGATATGGTGATGAACGTCGGAATGTTGAAATCGGGAGAATACGCATACGTTGAGAACGACATCCGCGCCGTGGTTGCCGTCGCCCATCGGCATGGCGTTCTGGTAAAGGTCATTCTTGAAACGGGCTTATTGACGGACGAAGAGAAGGTGAAGGCGTGCGTGCTTGCAAAACGAGCGGGGGCTGATTTCGTCAAGACTTCCACGGGATTCTCGAAGGGGGGTGCAACTGTGGGGGACATCGCGTTGATGAGAAAAGTTGTTGGCTCCGCGCTGGGCGTCAAAGCCTCCGGCGGCGTGCGCTCACAGGAAGAGGCACGCGCGCTTGTTGCAAGCGGCGCGGATCGCATCGGAGCAAGCGCCAGCATCAAGATCGTGACAGGTGAAAAAGAACCGATCCCTTCCGCCTATTGAGCGCCTCGAAATGAGCTTCCGTGTATTGCTCTCCCTTCCCCTGTTCCTGACCCCTCTGTGGTGGTGGGGCTGCGGCGTGTCCGAAGAGACAGGCGTCGGAAAGGTCAGCACCCCGGTCCATCCGACACCTCTCGCAGCTCAAGATTCGCTGCGACTCGATTCCCTGAGAGTCAAACGAGGCGGCTTCACTTCAGAGGCAGATACCGTTACCGCTGCAGTCGTGAAAACAACGAAGCGTACACCTCGCGTCATCAAGCCGATCATCCGTCCTGAACATCCGGCTTATACGGTTCAGATTGGAGCGTTTGCACGAACGATGTACGCCCTGCAGTCTCAGAAAATCGCCAAGGAACGCTTTCCCGACCTTCCCATCTTCAACTACTTTGAACCGTTCGACAAGCTCTATCGTGTGCGCGTGGGGAAATTCGACACACGCGCTCAGGCAGATTCCCTCCGAAAAGTCATGATGAAAAGCTTCCCCGAGGATTACGCAGAGTCGTGGGTCAACTACATCGCAAAATAATCACGTTAGCATTGGGATTCTTTAGTGGTTGGATCGTGACGGGATGTGGACCGACTCGCGAGGTGCAGACAACGACCGATAAACGAGCCAACACCACATCGACCGAAGCCCGCTCACCCCTTGCCCCCTACGAGGCAGGCTTCGATCCGGCAGAATACGATGAACCTGTCGCGGAGGTGCTTCGTTCACATGCCGACCGGAGAAAACTGTATGAAGCGGAATCGGAACGGGACAGCGTTCTTGTTCAGATCGAGTATCTGCAAGGATTTCGCATCCAGCTTTTTGCAAGCAGCAGTATTGACGAGGCAAATGCGATGAAGGCGACGGCATCGCAGATCTTTTCGGAGGACTCGGTGTACGTCGTCTTCGACCCCCCGGTCTACAAAGTGCGCGTTGGCGATTTCCTGACTCGCGTGGAAGCGAGCAGGAAGCTCCCCTCGTTCGTCGAAAAGGGATTTCCGGACGCGTGGGTTGTGAACGATCGAATCATCCGGCGAAAACTGGTTCGAACGCGACCCGAAGTACGGTAAACGCGCCTCCTCGAACGGCGTGCCGCTCTTCTTGAAGTGAAAAGCCCGCACTCTTCTCTGCGGGCTTCTTTTTTGAGAAGCGTCGGTGTCGGTTAGCCGTTTGATTCGCCTCTCCGGAGAGACGTCCACGCTCAACCTACAACACGTCTTGGTACATTCTTTCGATGAGGTCAGAATACTTCTGCTCCACCACCTTCCGTCGTACCTTCATCGTCGGCGTTATCTCCCCTTTCTCCACGGTCAACGGCTCGGGCAGCAGCTCGAATCTCCGGACGCGCTCGAACGACGGCAACTCTTTTTGAATGGCCTGTATTTCTTTCTCATAGAGCTGACGTATTTCTGCTGCTTGTACGAGGTCGGTATCCTTCGAAAAACTGATGCCGATCGACTTGGCATACTCTTTCAGGTTTTCATACTCGGGCACGATAAGAGCTGTGAGGAACATCCGTCCATCGCCAATCAGGACAAATTGGTCAATATACTTGCTCGTAAGAAAGAGGTTTTCGATCGGCTGGGGAGCGATGTTCTTGCCGCCGGAGCTCACGAACAGATGTTTCTTCCGATCCGTGATCATCAGATGTCCTTGCTCGTCGAACTGACCGATATCACCGGTATGGAACCAACCGTCCGCATCAATCGCCTCGGCGGTGGCTTCGGGATTGTTGTAATATCCTTTCATAATATTGGGACCCTTGGCAAGGATCTCACCATCTTCTGCAATCTTGATCTCGACACCGGGGATCGGTTTGCCGACCGTCCCAAACTTGTAATCGTCCAGCCTGTTCACCGTCAGAACGGGCGACGTCTCCGTGAGACCATAGCCCTCTATTATAATGATACCGACCGCCTCGAAGAATTCACCCAGCTCCTTAGGCAACGCTGCGCCGCCGGAGACAAAGAAGCGGATGCGTCCCCCCGTTCGCTGGTGAAGCTTGGAGTACACCAGCTTCGCGGCGAGTGCTCGCTGCAGGTTCAGTGAAGCAGGAATCGAGCCGCGTCGCCTTGCCCGGGCGTATTCCTTCCCCACCCTTACCGCCCAATGAAAGATCTTTTGTCGGAGCGGTGGACTGCTATCGACTTGCTTCATGATCCTGCTGTGAATCCGCTCGAACAGCCGCGGAACGGTGGTGACGATCGTTGGGCGCACTTCGAGCAAGTTGTCCCTGACAGTCTCAACGCTCTCCGCATACGCCACCGTCGCACCGCACGCCATGGCGGTGTAATACCCCGCCATCCGTTCGAACGAATGGCACAGGGGGAGAAACGAAAGCAAGACATCTTCATGGTTGAATGGGATGACACTGGAAGCGGACTTGATATTCGAGACGAGGTTGTGATGTGTCAGCATTACGCCTTTCGGATTGCCGGTTGTGCCGGAGGTGTAGATGATGGTAAGGAGATCATCCGGCTTTGGCAATTTGATCGCCTCCTGAAAGTAGGTGGGATGATCCTTCTCAAATTCCTCCCCCTTGCGATAGACGTCGGGAAAAGACAACGCCGTCGGATCGTCGTTGTCCCCTTTCGCATTCATGATGATAGAACCCTGAAGAGTCTTTACGTCGGACTTGAGTTTTGTGACCTTTGCAAGCTGGAGGGAATTTGAGGCGATAGCAAGTTTAACTCCGGCGTCGTTGAAAATGAATTCGATCTGTTTAGGGGTGAGGGTGGGATAGATGGGGACGTTGATGGCGCCAAGACAAACAATGGCCATGTCGGCAATCACCCACTCCGGTCGATTCTCGGAGATGATAGCGACCCGATCACCCTTGACGATGCCCATGGAAGCAAGGCCGAGAGCGAAACGTTCAACGTTCCTGCGATATTCGGTGTAGGAGATATTCCGGTACTTCTTATCGACCTTATGCATCAACATCGGACGCTGGTCGCCGGCGAAGTGACGGGTCACGTTATCGAACATCTCGGAGATCGTGGAAAACTCCACTGCAACGGGCATAAGGAACTCCTCTCTGGGAAACATGCTGAAAGGTTGGCACAAATAACGCGAACGCTTTATCGAGAAGCAAGAGTGATAAACGCTTCGGAATCCTAACTTCACGATGAGCCTTTACCACCGGCGATAAATAATTTGAACTTCAAGACTGAGGATTCCAAACGTTTCGTAAAGGAACACAGAAGGTTATTGTGGTTTTCATCACTGTGTGACCGTACTCATTTAGACTTCCTAAAGAGTCGGGATATCTCAAGCGGCGTCGCGCCGGGATATGTCAAGTTAAATTATATCAGAAATTCACCTCTCCTAAATTTTAACTTGACAAAGCTTCCGCAACCGCTTATATTCATACCCAGTTGCGCCGACAACAAATTCAGTTTTCTGTTCTTTTCCCCCCAAACACTCGACTGTGCACTTCGGGCGCTGAGATGGACGGCGAGTGTTTTCCCCCAAACCGAGGGGTAATCCACAAGAAATATGACTCTCTCCCCTGGCAGGGTCTCCCTGCCGAAGGGTCTCTTTTTCTGAGTTGAGAACGAACACAGCCACGTTACACTTTTTTCGGAGGAACCGCTCTATGCTTGAGAAAGAAACCATGCCCGCTATGGCCGTGGACCAAGCAGCACAACCCACCACCCGACGGACCGGGCTCGTGTTTCAACGTTATTTCACTAAGTCGTCCGCCCCCGGCGGACATCCTTTTGATGAGATAGAATGGGAACTTCGCACCGCCGTGATATCTAATGAAAAGGGTGAGAAGATTTTCGAGCAGAAGGACGTTGAAATACCGAAATCCTGGTCGATGACCGCCACAAACGTCGTTGTCTCCAAGTACTTTCACGGAAAGCTCGGCACACCCGAACGCGAACGAAGCGTGAAGCAGTTGATCGAACGCGTCGCACGGACAATCTATCGTTGGGGAATCGAAGGCGGCTACTTTGCGACACAGGAAGATGCAGATATCTTCTATGACGAGTTGTGCTATCTGCTCGTCAACCAGCACATGTCCTTTAACAGTCCTGTCTGGTTCAACGTCGGGAACGAAGAGCACCCGCAATGCTCGGCGTGCTTCATCAACTCCGTTCAAGATTCGATGGAATCCATCCTGAATCTTGCAAAGACAGAGGGCATGTTGTTCAAGTGGGGATCGGGAACGGGATCGAATCTTTCCACCCTCCGCTCTTCGCGCGAAAGCTTGGCGGGCGGCGGCACGGCGTCCGGCCCCGTCTCCTTTATGCGAGGGTACGACGCTTTCGCCGGCGTCATCAAATCGGGAGGAAAAACACGACGGGCCGCGAAGATGGTGATCCTCAACGCCGATCATCCCGATATCGTCGAGTTCATCAACTGCAAGGCGGACGAGGAGAAGAAAGCCTGGGCGCTCATCGAAGCCGGATATGACGGCGGCTTCAACGTACCGGGGGGAGCGTATGATTCAATTGCCTATCAAAACGCAAATCACTCCGTTCGCGTGACGGATGATTTTATGAAAGCCGTCCTCGAGGATAGGGAGTGGATAACGAAAGCGGTCACGACCGGAAAGCCCGTTGAGAAATATCGCGCACGCGACTTGATGCGTCAGATTGCCGAAGCGGCATGGGTCTGCGGCGACCCCGGCATGCAGTATCACACCACCATCAATGCATGGCATACCTGCCCCAACACCGCGCCGATCAACGCGTCGAATCCTTGTAGCGAGTACATGTTCCTCGACGATACGGCATGCAATCTCGCTTCACTGAACCTGATGAAGTTCCGTCGCGAGGATGGCGAATTCGACGTTGCATCGTTCAAGAAAGCCGTGCAGGTGACGATCACCGCGATGGAAATCGAGGTAGACAATGCCAGCTATCCTACTCCGGCCATCACGCAAAACAGCTATGACTACCGGCCGCTTGGTCTCGGCTACGCAAACCTCGGCGCTCTCCTGATGGCTCGAGGCCTGACATATGACAGTGATGAAGGCCGAGCATACGCCGCGGCGATCACCTCCTTGATGTCCGGCGAAGCATACAAGCAATCCGCCGTCATTGCCGGAGTGAAGGGACCCTTCAAAGGTTTCGCGATCAACCGAGAGCCGATGCTGAACGTCATGAAGAAACACGGCATCCATGCCGAGCGAATCGACAAGGCGATGGTCCCGGAAGATCTCTGGAACGCCTCGAACGAGGTTTGGAAAGACGTTGTCAGGATCGGCTCGCAGAACGGGATCCGGAATTCCCAAGCCACCGTGCTCGCGCCAACCGGAACAATCGGCTTTATGATGGACTGCGACACCACGGGCGTCGAACCGGATATTGCCCTTGTGAAGTACAAGAAGCTCGTCGGTGGAGGATTGCTCAAGATCGTCAACCAAACTGTTCCCGAAGCGCTTGCGAAGCTCGGCTATGACGACGAGCAGATCGAACACATCATCGCCTACATCGACAAGAACGACACCATCGAGGGAGCTCCACATTTGCGTGAAGAACACCTGCCCGTCTTCGATTGCGCGTTCAAGCCGGCAAAGGGACACCGCTCCATCCATTATATGGGACACATCAAAATGATGGCGGCCGTGCAGCCCTTCCTTTCCGGCGCCATATCGAAGACGGTGAACTTGCCGAACAACGTCACGGCGGAAGACATCGAACAAGCCTACATCGAGGGGTGGAAACTCGGATTGAAAGCAATTGCGGTCTATCGGGACGGCTGCAAGCGGACGCAGCCCCTTAGCACTTCGCTGGAATCTGGCGAGAAAGAAGAACGGAAAGCGATGCCTGCCCGTCGCCGACTCCCCGACGAACGCCAATCTATTACCCATAAATTCAGCATTGCCGGACATGAAGGATACATCACCGTCGGCATGTTTGAAGATGGGATGCCGGGCGAGGTCTTCATCACCATGTCGAAAGAGGGTTCGACGATTTCCGGGCTCATGGACTCGTTTGCAACGTCAATCTCCATTGCTCTTCAATACGGCGTTCCTTTGAAGGTGTTGGTTGATAAGTTCAGCCACGCACGGTATGAGCCATCGGGCTTCACCAATAACCATGAAATACCGATAGCTAAGTCTATTAGCGACTACATCTTCCGCTGGTTAGGTCTCAAATTCCTTCCAAAGGAAGAGGCTCTCTCAATGACCTCTCCGGTTGGTGAAAGCTCTCCAACTCCGACCGATCAGCCCAAGGCAAAAGCCGAGTCGCCCAAAGCTTCCTCTGCCATTGAGCGGAATGAAAAAGTAGTCTTCGAGACGCAATCGGATGCTCCCCCGTGCCATGAATGCGGGAGCATAATGATCCGGAGTGGGAGTTGCTACAAATGCTTGCAGTGCGGATCCACGAGTGGGTGTTCGTAACGAGTCTATGAGAGGATAGAAGGAACGCTCGTATCGGAGAAACGCCGATGGTCGAAAGATCATCGGCGTTTGTGTTATCTCTTGCGACTTACCTTACCGAAGAACTTGCAGCCGATCCGAACGTGAGATGTTCAGACGAGCTATAAAGTTAATCCCGTCAATAGTCAGATCCAACGAATTTTTACCTCTTTCTCTACCTGCTTGAATTCTTTGTCGCCTGTCACCAGTTCACATTTCTTCTTCATCGCCAGCGCTGCCGCGAAACAATCGGCGTAAGACATCCTATGCGAAGCTTTGAGCTGTGCGGTATGCAGCGTCAGCTCTTCGTCAGCCTCCACAATTTCGATAGGCAAAGCGGCCATTACGTCAATGGCGCCCTGTGCCTTCAGGTCACCCCCCGTTCGCAATGCATGATAGATTACCTCACCCCAATTGATGACAGAAAGGTAGATCTCTCTGTTCTTGTCGACGCTCTCTTTAAACACCGCAGACACGTTCTCGTATCCTTGTTGTCTTTCGAGATACGTTATGACCGCATAGCTGTCAAGAACAGTTCGCTTCATAGTTCGCGCTCGCGTTTCTTATCTTCCATCAGAGACTTCAGCATCTCCCCCTCCGTCCCAAGGATGCCTGCAAGACTCTCAAAGTAGTTCTCATCCAAGGGCTGGATCATCAACTTTCCATTCTGTTCAAGAAAAGCCACTTTTGTCCCTTTTTTGATTCTGTACTTCGATCTCATTTTCGCAGGCACAACAATTTGGCCTTTTGTCGTTACGATAGATGTTTCCATGGTATCACCTCCTGCTGGACTGAATATACATAACTGACAAAGGTATGTCAAGAGAAAATATTGTATAACCAAATTATTAATTGTAATACCTGATCAACATCACAGAGCACTCGGTCAACAGTACCTGAGAAAACGGGGCTCGGATGTACAGCACAACCAAGCAGCCAGAATAATAAAAAAACGGCCAATCGCAGCCCACTTGCATCTCTCAGACTTATCCCCTATCCTTTCACCGTTCTTCTTACACTTACACAAGGGGACTTTTCATTTCATAGGAGATTTCATGCGATCCGCTTGCAAACTTTCGTTGCTTCTCCTCATCGTTTCGACGACGATAGCTCAGCAACCGTCTCAGGAACAGACTCTTCGCGCGAAGGCGCAACGCCTCGCGAGGCAATATATCATCGTCGACGGACACGTCGATATTCCGTACCGATTGCGCGAGAAACGGGAAGACATCTCTAAACGGACAGAGGGGGGCGACTTCGATTATGTGCGAGCAAAAGAGGGAGGATTGGACGCTCCATTTATGTCCATCTACATCCCCAGCGAGTATGAGCAAAAAGGAGGAGCCAAGGCACTCGCCGACACGCTGATTGATATGGTGTACGGCATCGCAAAAGCACATCCTACCAAATTCGCGGTCGCCCGCTCGGTCGCGGACGTCAAATCACACTTTCGCCGCGGTCTGATTTCACTTCCGATGGGAATGGAAAATGGATCTCCCCTTGAAAGGGACCTCATCAACGTCAAATACTTCGCCGACCGCGGCATCCGCTACATTACACTCACGCACGCACGGAACAACCATATCTCCGATTCTTCATACGACACGACACGTACCTGGCGCGGGTTGAGTCCCTTCGGACGGCGCGTTGTACGAGAAATGAACAAGCGTGGTATCATGGTCGACGTCTCCCATATTTCTGACCAGGCATTCTGGGAAGTCATTCATGTAACCAAAGCTCCTGTTATCGCCTCTCACTCTTCTTGCAGACATTTCACGCCGGGCTGGGAGCGGAACATGTCCGACGAGATGATCAGGGCGCTGGCAAAGAACGGTGGCGTCATCATGATCAACTTTGGATCGTCATTCATAAGCGAAGAGTTCCGACAAGCCGAAACAAAGATGTGGCAAGCTCTTGCAACAAAGGGAATTACCTGGTCAAGCCCCAATGCTCGTGAGGAAGCGAGAGCATATCTGAAAGAACATCCCCTTCCCTTCCCGAACGTCTCCCATGTTGCCGACCATATCGACCACGTTGTGACGCGCGTGGGCGTCGAGCATGTTGGGTTTGGCTCAGATTTCGACGGAGTGGGCGAAACTCTTCCGATCGGTTTGAAGGATGTTTCCCACTATCCCAACCTCATCTACGAACTCCTGAAACGCGGCTATTCTGACGCAGACATTGAAAAGATCTGCAGCGGCAACGTTTTGCGCGTTTGGTCTCACGTTGAACGGCTTGCAAAAGAGCTGCAACGGACATCCGAGTAAGCGTTCGGACGCACCATACCGCTCGGCTTCACCATAGGCATCCAATCTTTCTTTTCGATTCTGAAGGAGGAAGACCACGAGAACACTCATTACGATGCTACTCCTGCTTCTTGGGCTCTCTGCTTTTGCTCAACAGAAAGGATTCAAAGTGTACGTCTCTGTAGACATGGAAGGTGTCGTCGGAACGGTAACGGACGACCAACTCGGTCCCGGCGGATTTGAATATCAGAAGTTTCGTGAGTTTATGACGCGTGAAGCGCTCGCTGCCGTCAACGCGGCAAAGGAAGCAGGGGCCAGCACCATCCTTGTGAGCGACTCCCACGGTAATGGAGAAAACCTGCTCATCGAGCTCTTTCCACCTGACGTTCGCATTATCCGCTCCTGGCCACGACGGCTCGGCATGATGGCGGGCATCGACTCATCATTCGATGCGGCCATTTTCATCGGATATCATGCCTCGACGAACAATCTGCGCGGTGTGAGGGCTCACACCTTTTCAAGCGCGAGGCTCACGCGGGTTGCCTTGAACGGTGTGGAAGTGACCGAAGGAGCGTGGAATGCCGCCATCGCAGGACACTTCGGTGTGCCGGTGGTGATGATCTCAGGTGACGACGCGGCCATTGAGGAGGTACGCAACCTCGTCGGCAACATCGAGGCGGCAGAGGTAAAGAGGAGCCTCAGTTTTCATTCCGCCAACACGCTCACCCCCGAGGCATCGTATGCTTTGATCGGTCGGACTGTGAAAGCCGCGCTCGGGCGGCTGAAAGTCTTTAAGCCGTACGTCCTCAAAACTCCCATTACACTTGACGTCAGTTTCAAAGCGTATCGTCCTGCGGAAATGCTCGCGTTTCTCCCCTTCGTGCAGCGCACCGACGCACACTCCATTCGCTTCATTGGGAAGAACATGGTTGAGGTATCGGACTTTATGAACTTTATTACGGGATACAGCATCTCGCTCGAGCCGTAACGCCGCAAGAGGCGGCGCTCCGGAACCTCCGGCGATCAAACTATCTCTTCCTCTTCCCATATTTTGAAGCGATGCATATGAGATCCACTCTCTTGGTATCGACCATTCTCTTTGTTGTCGCTCCTCTCTACGGACAGATGGAGCGGCTGAGGTTGCGAGAGCTCGGATTACAGGTAGGTATTTTTTCTCCGGGACCACTCAATGCGCTGACCGACGTATCCGGCGTGCGCGTAGGTCAGGTCACTCTTGCCGGCCGCGATTCTGTTCGAACCGGGGTCACGGCCATTCTTCCCCATGCCGGTAATCTGTTTCAGGAAAAAGTCCCCGCTGCCATCGTCGTCGGAAACGGGTTCGGCAAATTGGTGGGAAGCACGCAAGTCGAGGAACTAGGACAAATCGAAACGCCGATTATTCTGACAAACACACTGAGCGTTTGGGAGGCGGCAAACGGTGTGCTCGACTACATGCTTGCCCTCCCCGGCAATGAACGGGTCCGATCGATCAATCCCGTTGTCGGCGAGACCAACGATGGCGGATTGAACGACATTCGTGGGCGACACGTTTCTCGTCAACACATCATCGAAGCAATTCAAAATGCTTCCGGAGGACCGATCGAGGAAGGATCGGTCGGGGCAGGCACAGGTACAATCTGTTTCGGCTGGAAAGGAGGAATCGGAACAAGCTCACGTTTGCTGCCGAGATCGTTGGGGGGATTCACCATCGGCGTGCTGGTGCAGACGAATTATGGAGGGGTCTTGGAGATGGTCGGCGTTCCGGTTGGCAAGGAACTGGGACGTTACGCCTTCAAAGAGGAACTTGAAGAGAAAGGAGACGGTTCGTGCATGATCATTGTCGCTACTGATGCGCCGCTGGATCGCGCACAACTGAAACGTCTTGCACTTCGAGCTACACTGGCCTTGGGTCGTACCGGCTCCTCTATGAGCCACGGCAGCGGCGACTACGTCATCGCCTTTACCACCCACTCGGGGGTGCGTATTCGACCTGGAGCGGAGAGAGTGCACGCTATTCCACGAATCAAGGAGGACGACCTCTCACAGCTCTTTCAAGCCGTGGTGGAGGCAACCGAAGAGGCGATTTACAACTCGCTTCTCAAAGCAACGACGATCCGGGGAATTGGTGGAAGAACGATTGAAGCGCTCCCGCTCGATCGCCTCCGGAATATCCTCAAAGCCTATGGGAAGTTAAAATAGAAAGATTCGAAGGAATACCAGCTCAGGCGGGGACACTCTCTCTCGCCATCATTTCCACGAAGTGCGAGAAAAGATAGTCGCTATCGTGCGGACCGGGAGACGCCTCCGGATGGTACTGCACGCTGAAGACCGGCAGCTCACGATGGCGAAGACCTTCGTTCGTTTCGTCGTTCAGATTGACGTGGGTGATTTCAACAGATGAGGAATCGAGAGAGGAGGGATCGACTGCGAAGCCGTGATTCTGGGAGGTGATTTCGATAGTGTTGGTCAAGAGATTCTTTACGGGGTGATTGGCTCCTCGGTGCCCAAACTTTAGCTTGAATGTCTTTCCTCCCAACGCCAGAGCGAGCAGCTGATGACCGAGACAGATGCCAAAGATCGGCTTCTTGCCGATGAGCTTTTTGATATTCTGAATGCCGTACCGGACTGCTGCCGGATCGCCCGGTCCATTTGAGAGAAAGACCCCGTCGGGATTCATTTCCAGCACCTGTTCGGCGGGGAAGGAGGCGGGCACAACGGTCAATCGACAGCCGTACGATGTAAGTCGGCGCAGAATATTCTGCTTGACGCCATAATCGTACACCACCACCCTCCAACGCTTCCCATTCAACTTTTTCTGATGTTCCGGTTTCAGCGCGAAGGGTGTCCGGTCAATTTCGTCCCACTCATACGGCGCAGCTGTCGTTACAACCTTGGCGAGATCTGAACCGCTCATCTCAGGTGAACCCTTGGCTTTTCGGATCAGGCTTTCGTCGTCAAGATCGTGCACCGACAGAACTCCGCGCATAGCCCCCGCTGTCCGGATGATCTTCGTCAGCATCCGGGTGTCGATTCCCTGGATGCCCATAATGCCATGCCGCTCCAACCAATCTCCCAGACTCCCTTTTGCCCGGAAGTTGCTGTAGAAATCGAAGTACTCCTTCACAACAAACCCTGCCACTTGCGGCTTTAACGACTCGAGGTCTTCGAAGTTGATACCGTAATTGCCGATGAGCGGGTAGGTCATCGTTACAATCTGACCTGCATAAGAGGGATCGGTAAGGATTTCCTGATAACCGGTAAGGCTGGTGTTGAAGACGACCTCACCCATCGTTTCGGTGGCGGCCCCAAACGATTCGCCGGTGAAGATCGTTCCATTTTCTAACGCGAGCTTCGCTCTCAACGCGCGCAGTCCAACAACATAGTGGGAGGGATTCTCAAATTGCGGGACCCAAGATAGCATGTTTTGAGCGACGATGCAAATTGAAATGCGCCTTCGGACATGAAGGTTGAATTGAAAATTCTGTTTTGATCGGCAACAGAGGAGGAACACAGCGTCGGTTTGATGGGAAGACTTTTCGATAGTCGCGACTTCGTTTACTACCAAGTGAGCATCATCGTTCGGCAGAACCATTGATCGTCACGCCGCCTTTCCTCTTGCACGTTCGCCTGCCGTATGGCCATCACAAGCTCCGACGCATACAGTGCAAGAGGCACCAACTATCACCTTGACAACCTTTTCAAAAATGCTTATTTTTTAGCCCAAATTTAAAGGGTTTTTTGAATGGGCACGCCGGTCATGAACGAACAATTGTCCGAGCGTGAGCGAGATATTCTGCGCCACGTGGTGCACAACTACATCCAGACCGCCGTTCCCGTCGGCTCCCGATTCATCTCCAAACACTTCGAATCTCAACTCAGTCCCGCCACCATCCGGAACGTGATGGCCGATTTGGAAGAATTAGGATATCTCTCCCATCCGCACACGTCGGCCGGAAGAATGCCGACCGACCTTGGATACCGCTACTATGTCGATTATCTGATGGAGGTTCAGAATCTTCCCGATCAACAAAAGGAAGAGATCGAGAAGCAACTTGATGCCGCCTTGAGCCACGAGCTTTTGCTCCGCGAGACTTCAAAACTCCTCGGAAAAATCTCGAAGCAACTGAGCGTCGTTTCTTCTCCACACATCGGCAGCGCTGTTTTTGAAAGACTCGAGCTGATTCCCGTCTCCTCCTCCCGACTTCTCGTGGTGATTTCCATCCGGTCCGGTCTTGTGAAGACGATCATGCTCGAAGTGGGGGTGGAGATTCCGCGGCACTCGCTCGAATCAATTGCGCGGTTATTGAATGAGCGCCTTTCCGGATTGACCTTACAGGCGATCCGCGATACGTTTGCGGAGCGGGTTCGGGATGTGTCGGATGAGCGCTCCGGATTGGTGCGGCTCTTTATTGATTCGGTGGACGTTTTATTCGACGACCTGCGGGAGCACGAGAAGCTTCACATCTCCGGCACACAGAACATCATTGAACAACCCGAGTTCGTCGATCCAAAGAATTTCCGCAGTGTGATCGAACTGATCGAAAACGACGAGATTATCGTCCATGTGCTGGAGAAGCACGACGAGTCGCATAAAGACTCCGTCATCACGATCGGCTCAGAAAATGAAGAAGACTTGATGAAGGATTACAGCATCGTCACTGCAACGTACAACGTCGACGGCGTCATGGGGCGGGTAGGATTGATTGGACCGAAGCGCATGGACTATGCCAAGGCGATCCCCTTAGTAGAGTACGTTGCACGATCGATTGCTCGTTTGTTAGGAGCACGCTAAACATTCATGGAAGAAAAAGAGAAAGAAATTCCAACTCCATCGTCGGAACAAACTGAACCGCAACCGGAGGCGGAGAAACAGTCAGCGCCATCCCCCGAAGAAGAACTCGCACGCAAGCTTGCGGAAGCGGAACGTCAGGTTGAGCACTATAAAGACCTGCTCCTCCGGAAAGCGGCCGAATTCGACAACTACAAGAAGCGGGTGGAGTCGGATACTATCACGCTTGCAAAGTTTGCCAAAGCTGATGTACTGACGGGACTTCTTCCGGTGATCGACGATTTCGACCGTTCTTTGAAACAGATGCGAGAACACAAAGATGCCGAAGGAGTTGCAAAAGGCATCGAACTCATTTACCAGAAACTGATGAAGTTTCTCGAAGCGAACGGCGTCAGAACGATGGAGACCGTCGGGAAGCAGTTCGACGTTCGATATCACGATGCGCTCCTGCAAGTACCGCGGGAAGACATTCCTCCTCACACCATTGTCGAAGAAGTTGAAAAAGGATACTTGCTGGACGATCGCGTGATCCGGCACGCAAAGGTAATCGTCTCTACCGCTCCCGGCGCAACGGACGCGGGCGAAGTAGTTTCGCAAGAGTTGCAACCCCGTGCGGGAGAGTCCTCTCCCGAAGGGAACTAAGAGAGCGCCATGACGAAACGGGACTATTACGAAATACTTGGCGTCTCACGCTCCGCGTCACAAGAAGACATCAAGAAGGCGTACCGGCAGATGGCGTTGAAGTACCATCCCGACCGGAACCCGGGCAACAAGGAGGCGGAGGAGAAGTTTAAGCAAGCTGCCGAAGCGTATGAGGTATTAGGTGATCCGGAGAAGCGGCGTCGGTATGACCAGTACGGCCACGAAGGGATGCGCGGCACGAACTACCGCGAATTCCACGACATCAACGATATTTTCTCGACCTTCGGTGATATTTTCGGCAGCGGTTTTGGCGGGAGTATTTTCGAAGAGGTGTTCGGCACGGAAACCCGCACACGACAACGACGAAGCCACCAGGGCACACCCGGTTCGGATCTCAAAGTGACGATCCGACTCACACTGGAAGAGATCGCGACCGGCGTCGAAAAGAAAATTAAGGTCAAGAAGCTGAAAACCTGCGATGTTTGCCGTGGAACGGGTGCAAAGAGCGGTACCGGCACAACCACATGCCCACAGTGCAACGGCACGGGTGAATTACGGCAGGTCTCCCGATCGATGTTCGGTCAGTTTGTGAATATCACGACGTGTCCCACCTGTTCCGGAGAAGGTCGCATCATCAAGGAGCCATGCTCAAACTGCTATGGTGAGGGACGCATTCAGGGGGAGACAACCATCAAAGTGAACATCCCCGCGGGAGTTGCGGATGGAAACTATATTCCGTTGCGGGGCCAAGGAAACGCCGGACAGCGCGGTGGCCCTCCCGGCGATCTTATCGTGGTGATCGAAGAACAACCGCACCCGTACTTCAGTCGCAACGGAGATGATATCGTCTATGATCTGAACATCAGCTATCCGAGTGCCGTGTTGGGGGGTGAAGTGGAGGTTCCCACGCTCAATGGAAAGGCCCGACTCACCATTGATCCAGGCACCCCCGGAGGCCGAATCCTCCGGATGCGTGAGCGGGGATTGCCCCACCTCAACGGCTACGGACGCGGAGACCAGCTCGTGCGCATCAACATTTGGGTGCCGACGAAAGTGAACAGCAAAGAGAGGGAGCTCCTGAAGCAACTTGCCGCGATGGAGCACATCACCCCCAGTGAGGAAGAGCGGCACGGATCCTCGAAAAGCTTCTTTGAAAAAGTGAAAGACGCCTTCTCGTAAGGACCGATGTGGCAGCGAATCCGTGACTGGGCAGCACTGACACAAACGGAACAGCGGATCCTGTTTATCTTAGTCGCTGCATTGCTGGTCGGCGCCGGCATCAAAATCTATCGACAGGTCGGGGAGCCGACTCCGCAATTCGACTACCGCCAGCAAGATAGTCTGTTTGCCGCGCTGAGTGAGCGCGCCAGAGCTGAAGCTGTGGACACCTTGCGGCGTACTTCCGGTTCCGGAAAGATCAACCTGAACACCGCGACCAAATCTGAGCTGATGTCGCTCCCGGGTATAGGAGAGGTGATGGCGGAGCGCATTATCACTTACCGTGAACATGTGGGACCCTTTCGCTCTGCCGACGACCTCGCACGCATTAAAGGCATCGGCAAAAAGCGGATGGAACAACTTAGGCCACTTGTAACCGTCCACTAGCCAATCTATCCACTCCAGGGAGGCACAATGTCCGTCTACCACCAAGCCAAAGGCTCGCTTGTTCTTCGAGCTATTATCGTCGTACTGTTCGGCATTCTCGTTTGGGTCTTATACGAGCCTTACAAGATTCGAGAGCAAGAAGAGATGTACAAGCGGGAATCGCGCCTCCGTATGCAGAACATCCGAACGGCACAACTCAAGTACATTGAATTTCGCGGCACCTATGCTCGCTCTATCACTGACCTTGTCGAGTTCGTGAAGGCGGGCCTCGCGTCCGATTCACTGAATGTAGGCATGTTCCGGCCGTTGACGAGCGGCTCGTTCGTACCCGAATCACTGCTCTATTCCCCCAAAACATGGAAATTGTGGGAACTGAGCGTGGTCGATACGACCGCCATTAAGAAATGGTACGTAGAAGACCCCAACGGGTACGGCTCGATCGGGTCATTGACGGACGACTCAAAGGTCAACAAGGCGTCGTGGGAAGAATAACCTTCACTACCGCAAAGGAGCTGATGACGCCTCACGCCCGCTACGGTGAGCTGCCATCCTACCCTCATGAAATCCATTCGACATACCGGCGTCTCCTTTCTCAACGGCCAAATTCAAATCGCCGAGATCGAACACGGTAAGAAACCGACCCTCACAGGAGTGGCGGAACGGCCTGCATCGATCGATTTTGCAGGCACGAATGGCTTACTCTCGGCAACACATGCAGATCTCCCGGCTCTTGCAAAAGAGCTCGCTGCCGCCCTGAAGGAGGCAAGGAGCGAATCGGACATCCTTTCCGTGGCTCTCCCGACCGACCATGTCTTCGTCAACATCATCACACTGGATTCCTCTCTGCAGGGAACGGAACTGGCCGCACACCTTCAATGGGAATTTGAGCAGTTTCATCCCGATCTCTCCGCGAAAGAGATGATCATCGGAACGGAATCGCTTCCCGGCGGCTCGCAGGAGGCGTCCCAGGCATTCCTCGTCTCCGTCCGCCGTGGTACGGTAGCATTCTTCCGCAAAGTATCACAGGAAGTCAAACGACAGCTCAGGTTCGTCGATATCGATCACTTCAGCACCGAGAAAGCGTTGCGGCTGAACTTTCCGGAATTCACAAAAGCGTACGTGCTGTTGCTCGGCCTGAGGCCGGGCTTGCTCGACGCGAGTCTGATGATCGATGGCAAGATGTGCGATTACCGCACCTATGCCGCGACGGCACCGCAGGAGGTGACCCGCGCTGCCGCAACGTACCTTGACACAGTGAAGACTCAGAACGGAATCGAGAATTTGACACACCTCCTCGTCCATGGCGTCGATGCCACCTACGGCATCCTCTCGATGATTCAGGAGGTGACGGGACTTCACACCCAGGCGCTCGACGCAACACGTAACCTCGCCGTAGGGAAGAAAGTGAACGAAGATTTGACGAGCGAAAGTTCGCGCTTCGCAGCCGCTATCGGCCTGGCTCTCCGTTCACCGGCATGAGGATCATTGCGGGAGAATTCAAGGGAAGGCAGCTTTCCACCGTACGGGACCTCTCGATACGCCCAACGACCGATCGGGCAAAGCAGGCGATCTTCGATATCCTGAGTAACCGAATCGACTTTAACCGGATCGAGGTACTCGATCTGTTTGCCGGAAGTGGAAGTCTCGGGTTGGAAGCGTTGAGCCGGGGAGCACGGCGCGTTGTGTTCGTCGAGAACTCGAGAAAATCGCTCGCAGTGCTGATGAAGAATATCGCTTCGCTCGGGTGCGGCGAACGTGTCGAGGTACGACAGTCGGATGTGTTCTGGTTTTTAAGGAACACGACGCGATCCTTCGATCTTGTTTTCGTCGATCCACCCTACGCGCTGGAAACGATTGGTACTCTCCCCGCCGCCCTGTATGGTTCCGCTGCCACGCGTGCAGGCACGCTGGTAGTGATGGAGCACAGTCGGCAAAGCCATATCGACCTTTCGTCCGGGATGTTCGACGTCACCCGGAAGCAGTTCGGCCAAACGATTGCGCTTATTCTGCGAACTCTGGAGAAATCATGAAAATCGCGATCTACCCCGGTACATTCGATCCGATTACCAACGGCCATCTCGATATTTTGGAACGGGCGGTGAAGCTTTTCGACAAGGTCATCATCACCGTCGCCAGGAATCCATCGAAGGCCCCCATGTTCACGGAAGAGGAACGACGAGACATGGTCGAAGCCTGCGTCAGGAAATACAAGAACGTGGAGGTGGATTCATTTGACGGGCTGCTGGTGGAGTACGCCAGAAAGAAACGCGCGACCTCCCTCGTCCGGGGCTTGCGGGCCATTTCCGATTTCGAGTATGAACTTCAAATGGCCTTGATGAACCGGAAATTGGATGGCAACATCGAAACGGTGTTCTTGATGCCAAATGAAAAATATACGTACCTCAACTCCAGTATCGTCCGGGAGATTGCGCGTCTCGGTGGCGATGTAAGCGGGTTCGTCCCCAAGCCCGTTTTGCAGGCACTGAAACGAAAAAGAAAACGCACCACTTGATGCATATCATACATCACAAAGGAGGATTTTCAGCAAGGTGATACGATCACTCTCTCGAAAAGTCGCTGCTCTTGAACCATCCCAAACGCTTGCTCTCACCGCTCGCGCGAAAAAAATGCAGGCTGAAGGAATTGATGTCGTCAGTCTGACGGCGGGTGAACCCGATTTCCCCACCCCCCTAATCGTTAAAGAAGCGGCCATTCACGCTATTCAGGAGAACTTTACCAAATACACAGCTAACCAAGGAATCCCTGATCTCCTCAAAGCGATCTCCTTCAAGCTGCAACGGGAGAACAACATCGAGGTCGACCCAACTCAGATTCTCGTGTCGTGCGGTGCGAAGCATTCCGTGTACAATGCTCTTCAAGCAATCTGCAATCCGCGCGACGAAATCATCATTCCCTCTCCCTACTGGGTTAGCTATCCCGAAATGGCGAAGCTCGTCGATGCTGAACCCGTCATAGTCAAGACGAAACCGAAGAACCAATTCAAAATCACGCCTGCGCAGCTTCATCGTGCCATCACACGCAAAACGAAGGCGCTCATCCTGAATACTCCCTGCAATCCGACCGGTGCCGTTTACACACGTCAGGAACTTGAAGCATTGGCAGAGGTCGTCGCCAGAACGGGTATCTATGTGTTGTCCGACGAGATTTATGAGAAGGTCATTTTCGACGGGATCCGGCATTTCAGCATCGGCTCGATCCCATCAGTGCGTGAACAGGTCATCACGATCAACGGTGTTTCCAAAGCGTATGCGATGACCGGCTGGCGGATTGGCTACCTCGCGGCGAGGAAAGAGATCGTCGAAGGAGCGGAGAAGATCCAGAGCCAGATGACCTCCAACGCGTCGTCTATTTCACAGAAGGCAGCATACGCGGCCCTGGCGGAAGACCTCGGCGGCACCATCGACACCATGGTGGCTGAATTCGACCGCCGCAGAAAATACCTTGTGGACGCGCTCGACACGATCCACGATCTCGATTTCATCTACCCTCGCGGGGCGTTCTATCTCTTCTTCAGTATCAAGAGCTTTGTGGGAAAAAAAGCGGACGGAAAGATTATGAAAAATGCAGACGACCTTTGCGAGTACCTATTGACGAAATACCGTCTTGCGATGGTGCCGGGAACAGGCTTCGGGGACAAAAACTGGATCAGAATGTCTTACGCGTGCTCGATGGCGGAGTTGGAAAAAGGGATTGAGCGTCTGCGGACAGGGCTTTCAGCCCTGCATTGAACGAATCGCAACTGCATAGCAAAAAAAGAAATCGACCACAGATTCACGGATTATCACTCTTCAGCTGAAAAATCAACAAATCAAATACAACAAAACTCCTGATCAAGGGACAAAATTCTTGATGCTCTGTAGCATAATCTGTGAATCCGAAGCTGTGCAAAATGGAGGGCGAGAAGCCTTCTCGCCCACATTGGTGTTGCAAGAACTGTCTGAATTCCCCAAATCTCGAACTCGCACATCACGCCGATTGAACTTTTTGCACAGCTTCGTGTGGTAGGTACTTTTCGCTGAGCAGTTGCAACGAATCGAGAGAACTGTCAGAAGGCTGAGTAACAAGGATCGATTATGCCAACGTACGAGTACCAATGCAAAGAATGCGGACACCGATTCGAAGAATTTCAATCGATCACAGCGGAACCGTTATTGATGTGCCCTTCGTGTGGTAAACCGGCGTTGAAACGGCTCCTTGGTGGAGGTGGAGGCATGGTTTTCAAGGGAAGTGGTTTCTATCTCACCGATTATAAAAAGGGGGCTTCAGCCGACACTCCCTCCAAAAAACCTGCTACCGAAACGAAAGCAACTCCTCCTCCACCTTCTACACCAAAAAGTGAAACATCCTCTCCGGAATAGCCGCTTTCTCTCTGTTGGCTAGGCAGGAAGCCTCATTCTGCGCGTTTCGAGATGCGCCGCGCAATCTCTCTTCTCAAACACGCGGTCCGGCGTTTACCACTTCGTTTGGACACCCCTCTTCGAACTTCTTGAATTTTTCGATGAATCTCGCCGCAAGCTGTCTATACTTCTGCATATAAATCTCTTTGCTCGGCCACGAAGCGAAGGGATCGAGGACTGGAGGCGCAACGCCATTGCACGACGTCAGCACCGGGATGAATCACGGCCTCCCCTTTCCCGCGCAACAACCGAGCCTCCTCCCGGCTTACAGGAATCAACCTCGCAGCAGCTTTTCCGCTGCTGCCTTGAGACTGCTCCGGGGATAGCGGCTGAGCAGTTGCTGCAGTGATGCGCGAGCAAGAGCTGCGTTCCCCCGCAAACGATATGC
>JBGFRO010000041.1:0-143168 GCA_041695085.1 Bacteroidota bacterium
TGCGGCCTTGCCTGACGGCAGGTTTTGATCCTGAATAAAAACATTTCAGGATGACGGAGCGGCTTGGGTTGGATCAGCGGGGCGTTGCAGATCGACAGAGCGCGATGCACACCCCCACCCCGCGTCATTCCGAACTTGTTTCGGAATCTAAACCGTGTATGCTTACTGTGCGGCCTTGCCTGACGGCAGGTTTTGATCCTGAATAAAAACATTTCAGGATGACGGAGCGGCTTGGGTTGAATGAGCGGGGTGTTGCAGATCGACAGAGCGCGATGCACACCCCCACCCCTCGTCATTCCGAACTTGTTTCGGAATCTAAACCTCGTAGCATCCCTCGCCGGTGGTTCGAAACCACCGGCTGGGTGGGGAGACCGTAAAGGTTTCAACAATGGGCTTTTCCGCAACCCGAAGGGTTTTCTGTACCGGCGGCTGGATTTATACGACGGCGAGGCTGCAACTGGCCAAACCCGAAGCGTTTCCTCTCCCACCCATCGCTTTCAACCGACAGCACGCGCGAGACCCTCTCGAAGCTTAATCGTGCGCGGCTTCGGGATGGGCCAGATAGCGCTCAGCATCGATGGCGGCCATACATCCTGTGCCGGCAGCACTGACGGCTTGACGATACGTTGGATCTGCAACATCACCGGCTGCAAACACCCCCGGGATGTTCGTTGCCGTGCTGTGCGGCTTCGTCTTCAAATATCCCACCTCATCCATCTCCAGCATCCCTTTGAAGAGTGATGTGTTCGGTTGATGACCGATAGCAAGGAAGAGCCCATCGCACGCAAAGTCGGTTACAACTCCTGTTTTGAGGTTCTTCAATTTCACGCCGGTCACAGCTTTCTTCCCGTTTTCATTCTTCCCCACAACTTCTTCCACGACAGTATCCCAGATGAATTCGATTTTAGGATTCTTCTTCGCCCGCTCCTGCATCACCTTCGAAGCGCGCAGCTCGTTCCTTCGATGAACCACTGTGACTTTTGATGCGAATTTGGTCAGATAGGTCGCCTCCTCCATCGCCGTATCTCCCCCTCCGACAACGACAACGTGTTGGTTTTTGAAAAAGAAGCCGTCGCATGTTGCGCATGCAGAAACGCCGTACCCCATGAATTCCGCCTCCGAGGGTACATTCAGCAGCTTCGCCGACGCGCCAGTGGAGATGATGACGGCGTCGGCAAAATACCCCTGATCCTCAGAAACAATCTTGAACGGCCGCTGCGAGAAATCGACAGCCGTGACCATTCGAAAGATCGATTCAGCTCCGAACCGGTGCGCTTGTTTCCGGAACAACTCCATCAATTCCGGTCCCATGATGCCATCGGGGAAGCCGGGGTAGTTCTCAACTTCCGTGGTGATGGTGAGCTGTCCGCCCGGTTGAACCCCTTCAAACACAACGGGTTTCAGGTTGGCTCGTGCAGCATAAAGTGCGGCGGTCAGCCCCGCCGGTCCTGATCCTATGACGATGACTTTGTGATGTTGAGACATTGGATGTTTCTACGTTAGTATGCAAGTATGGAAGTAGCAAATAGTATCAACCTGTGATTGCTCAGCGTCGGAATCAAAACCACTTAGAATCCACCGCACCTGCTCTTGCCGGAGGGACTTCGGTAGGCAGGGATTCAGCCCGATTTATCGGTGGAGAAGAACGATGGAGAGATGGGATTCTCTTTTTGATTTTTGCATACAGTGCAAAGAACGTTTTTCTTGACTTATCATCTGATGTTACGCAAACAGCCTTGTTCGATGTTTTCAAGGTTCCTTTTCGATGTTACTTTCTTTGATGCCAAAGAAAGTAACCAAAGAAAGCTTTCCGAAATCGTAACGCACGCGAACGAGCAGCCTCCCCACAGCCCGTTGATTTCGGCCTCGGAGAGCACCGCAACTGATTGTCACGAGTGTACGTGGCCGAAATCAAAACGCACGAGAGAGGGCTGCCCGCGCACAGCGCCAACGATTTCGGAGGCCGCCGCGCAAAAGATTCTTTAGCCGGTTTGCCGACGCAAACTCACAGTCATTCAAAGGACAGAGCTGCGAGAGTGGTGAGTACTTTTCGCTAAGCAGTTACCTCAAACCGAGGAATAGACTCTCCATCGAAGCATCGACGTGAATGACCAAATCCCACTACGAAGAGCGATTCCGAAGTATTGCGTCGGCGTTACGGGCAAGACCCTCTCGTTTGGTTCGTTTGATGGGACTTCGATGGTAACGCTCTCGAAATTCATCTACTGTCAGTTGTGTTAGCTCCTCCAATCGTGGCGCCACGTTGTGCGCACGCGGTTGGAATGCCTGTTCCTTGCTCGGCTGCTGGAATGAATTCCACGGACAAACATCCTGACAGATGTCGCAGCCATAAACCCAATTCTCAAACTTTGTGGCCAGTTCATCCGGGATCTCTCCCCGATGTTCAATCGTGAGATACGAGATGCACTTGGTGCTGTCTAAAACGTAGGGCTCGACGATCGCATGTGTAGGGCACGCGTCGATGCAAGCCCGGCAGGTGCCGCAATGATCGACTCCGGGCTCATCCGGCACCAGATCGAGATTCGTGATCACTTCGCCGAGAAAGACCCACGACCCGACATCTCGTGTAATGAGATTCGTGTGCTTACCAATCCAGCCGAGTCCGGCACGTGCCGCCCATGCCTTTTCCATCACGGGACCCGTATCGACGTACGCCTTGGTGAGGGCGTCCGGTGCTATTTGTTTGATGCACTCAACGAGCAAAGCGAGTCGCTCCGCTAACACGATATGGTAATCGTCCCCCCACGCATAACGTGAAATCTTCCCGCGTTCCGAATCGCGAGAATGCTGGAGAGGGGTGTAGTAGTTCATCGCAACGCAGATGACCGAACGTGCCTCCGGAAGGATCGCTCGAGGATCGATCCGCCTCTCCGCATTGCGCTCCATCCATTCCATCGTGGCGTGATAGTTTCTGCGCAGCCATTCCTGCAATCGCTTCCCCTCCTGCGTCAACTCCGCCGCCCTCGCGATACCCACTTTGGCAAATCCCAGCTCGAGGGTCTTTTCCTTGATGAGGTTGGTGAGGCGATATCGGACATCATCCTCCACCTTCTTCCTCCCTCAAAGGTTCAAGATCGATCCACACTTCATCGTTGATGACCTTCACATCGTGTCGTTTTAACCGACCGTTTCCGCGCACCGCTCGTCCGGTCCGCAGATCGAACGACCAACCGTGCATGGGACACGTCACGACACATTCGCGAAGCTCCCCCTCATGCAGCATCGAAAAGTGTTGATGCGGACAGTCGTTTTGCACGGCATAGACGTTTCCCTCTATGAGAAAGAGTGCGAAATCGATTCCTTCGATGCGGACCCGCTTGCCACCGGAACGTGGCAAGTCCGCTCTATGCACCGCCTTAACGTAGTGTCCCACCTTATCTAACAAATCCAAGTTCCCGATTTAGTTCAGTTGCAACGTCTTGTCAATACCGAAACCCTTTTCTGTTGCTTTGAGAGTGATTGCTTCGGTATGAGGATCGTGCTCTAAAAACAGAATCCACTTCTCTTCGTACGCCCGTCCGAGGATACGTTTCTTCTCCTCCAACGTTACAAGCGGTCGCACGTCATACGCCATGATGTAGGGGAACGAGATGTGCGAGACGGTCGGCACGAGGTCGCAACAAAACAACATCGTTGTCGTACCATCGGAAATCTTGGGCAGCTGTTGTGCCGAGGTATGTCCGTTACACACGAGCAGTTCGATACAGGGGAACAGCTCGAACTCCCCATCGACCAACTCCAGCACACCGTGCTCCATCAACGGCACAAAATCATCCTTCATAAAACTTGCGCGGTCCTTTTCCGTGGGATGTTGAGAAAGCTCCCATTGCGCTTTTTGAACGTAGTAACGGGCGTTCGGAAAAGCGGGTACCGCACGCCCGTTGTCCAGCACCGTGGAACCGCCTGCGTGATCGAAATGCAGGTGCGTCAGTATGACATCCGTAATATCCGCGGGCATAACGCCGTACCGCTGAAGAGACCGGAAGAGGTCGTTCTGTGAAGTATTTAGTTTGTAGATGTCTTTCAATTTGTCGTTCCACTTAGTGCCGTTGCCGTTGTCCACAAGAATCTTCTTTCCATTGCCTTCGATCAGCCAACAGCGCGCGGCGAGGTCGATTCGCTGCCGTTCGTCGGGAGGATTGGATCGAGACCAGAGGACCCACGGAACGATGCCGAACATAGCGCCACCGTCAAGCGCGAACGTTCCGGTTTCGATTGTATAGATGGTGTAGGGGCCGATGTTCATTATCAAAAGATATCCACTGCAACGAGGGAAAAGACAAAAGGTCGGTGTCGTATCCCATCGTGCAAGAGGGAGCGACCACCGACCTTCTCGGTGAACCTTGGAGCCGATTACTTGCGGAAGTGGGAGGTTGCCGCAGAGAGCTCGGGGAATTGCCGATCCGGATGGAGCTGCTTTGCACGCTCGAACAAGACCTCTTCGGATTCGACGTGATTGGGATCGGGGACGCAGCAATCGACCGGGCACACCGCTGCGCACTGTTCCTGATCAAAGTGCCCGACACACTCCGTACATTTTTCCGGAACGATGTAGTAAAAGTCATTCGAGATCGGGTCGTGCATCTGACCGTTCAGTTCCCACTGAACGCCTCCTGCGTAGATCGCGGTGTTTGGACACTCCGGCTCACACGCGCCGCAGTTGATGCACTCCTCAGTAATCATAGTTGCCATTCGGGAATCTCCTTCCGTCCGTGGTTACTGGTGGAATCTACGATTGGTTGCTGTATTCGATTGTCGGGAAACGATGCGTCGTCACATCGACGTCGCCACCCTGCTCTGCGCGTTCGACGAGCCGCAGGCATTCTCCGATGCTGTCCAACAGCTCGCTCACCTTGAGACCTTGATGGGAGGGTTGATAGGGTGAGAGTTTCTGTGTTGCTTTCGAGAACTGACTCCGAGCGCCTCTCCAGTTTCCGGTTTCCAGATGGTAACATCCCACCGCGACCTGGATGAGCCCCTGCAGAAACAGGCGATCTTCCTGCCGGTATTCGTGCCACAACTCTTCAAGAATGTCGTGCGCCTCGAAAAAGGAGCGCCGATTGAATTCTTCAATCCCGCGGTGAAAACGCTCGTCCATCGGCGAAGAGTATAGCAAATAGACACCTAAAAAACAAGGAACTTGCTGCCGTAGTGGAAGATACGATCACGCACCTCATTGAGGATCGGATACGTTTCGAGATCGCTGTTCTCTATTTGTCGTCCTATCACCAACCACCAGCTGCGGAAAATTTGCGGAATACTTCTTACATTTGCCACGGAAACTTCGGACCGTTGCGAAGCGTTGCACGATGTGGCATTTCCCCTAACGTATCGTCACGCTTCGGAGGAGGGAACTATGGCAGAATTAGTGTACGGTCGGCCGGTAGACACCACGCTCGAACACGCGGCCCCGGAAATCTACTTTTGTGACGAAGGCAACACCGCCCGGACTCTTTCACGTCGAAATCTTTCTCCAGAAAAACAACGAGCGATTCGAGAACTTCACGGTCTTGACAAGCGCTGGAACGCGATCATCCTCCTGCACTACGGAATCTGGATCGCCTGCGCTTCGATTGCCGTTGCAAACGACTATCTTGCTATCGACCTGTTGTGCTATACCCTTGCAGGACTCGCACTCAGTTCGCTCTCCGTGCTCGGACACGAATCCTCCCATAATCTCTTCACGCATAATCCGAAGATCGACCGATGGATAGGATTTGTGTGCGGACTTCCCATTCTCTTCTCTGCAATGGGGTACCGTATCCTCCATCCGATGCACCACAAGTATCTGCACACCGAGAAGGATCCGGATGATATCGAGAACGTGACTCGCGACTCGAGATTGCTCTCGTTCCTTTATGTCTTCCTTTTTATCTTCGGTGTGTATCTCTATCTGATCATGGTGCCGCTGAACGGTATTCGTCGAGGTATGGGGAGAGAAAAGTGGAGTGTAGCGTTAGAGTGGGTCGCCATGCTCGCGATCGTTGTAATGGCGTGGAGGATGCTGCCAACGAATGTGATGCTTGAAGGCTGGCTGTATCCGTTGCTGGTCGCGGGTCAGATCGCTAATCTGCGTGGCATCGCAGAACATGGCATGACAACCGGCGGAAACGAATTCACCGATACACGCACGGTGACGACCCATCCGGTGCTTTCGTTCCTGATGTGCAACATCAACTATCACCTGGAGCATCATCTCTATCCGGGTGTTCCCTGGTACAATCTCCCAAAGCTTCACCGGCTGCTCCAACCGGAGTACGTCGCTGCAGGCTCATCGGTCTATCGTTCATACACAATGTTCTTGATCGACGTTGTCAAAGCTCTCCGCTCCGGCGTTACCTCAGGTACGCGACTGATTCCTGCTCATATCCGCGAGGAGATATGTTTGTAGAAAACCCTTATAAGTAAAAGATGAACCACAGATTCACGGATGAGCATTCCTCAAGGGACGACCCTCTTCTCAGTTACTGATGATTCTCCTTCCGATCCAATCTGTGAATCTGTGGTTAAACACTTAACTTGGTCTCCCGTGTACGCGCTCAACAGTTACGAAGGCTGATCAAGCGTTCAACGATGGGCAATCGAACCGTGCGGCAAGTCACGTCAGCAACGCTTCGTCATTCAAGGCCCGGGACAGACTTCAGAGATAACGTCGCTCCAAGATGTTACCTTTGTCGTCATAGACATACAGCAACGGAACGCCCGTAGGGATGTTCAACTCAACTACTTGTTCCTTCGTCAAGCCATCTAACTTCATCACGATGGAACGAAGACTGTTGCCGTGTGCCGCAACGAGGATGTTTTTCCCCGCTCGGATTTCCGGCAAAATTTTGGACTCGAAGTACGGGAGCGTTCGAGCCGCCGTGTCCTTCAAGCTCTCGCTGTATCCGTCCGGATTCAATTCCGTGATATCCTTGGGGGGCGCAACGTCATAACTCCTTCGCCATAGTTTGACTTGTTCATCACCATACTTCTGCGCCGTCTCCGCCTTATTCAATCCCTGTAATGCCCCATAGTGCCGCTCGTTCAAGGCCCGATCGTACTCCACCGGAATGTTTTCCTGTCCAATAATCTTCAGCACAATCCTCAGCGTGTCGTTCGCTCGCTTCAGGACCGAAGTAAAGGCTTTGTCGAACTTGTAAGACTTCAGCTTCTCTCCTGCTTCACGAGCTTCCTGCTCCCCCCTCGGCGAGAGCGGAACATCAACCCAACCGGTAAAGCGGTTTTCCAGATTCCACTGTGATTCGCCGTGTCGAAGCAGAACGAGGTTTGGCATTGCTGTCGGTTCCTTTCAAAAGGAGATTGCACTTACGTGATCGTGAAATAACGGGCTTCGGGATGATGGACAATAAGAGCGGACGTCGATTGCTCCGGCTCCATCTGAAATTCAGACGTCAGCGAGACCCCGATGCGCTCCGGCCTCAGCAACTCGAATAACTTTGCCTGGTCTTCGAGGTTGGGACATGCCGGATAGCCGAAACTGTAGCGTGACCCCTGGTATCCCTGGCTGAAGAGTTTCTTGATCTCTTTCGCGTCCTTTCCTGCGATCCCCAATTCTTCCCGAATCCTTTTGTGCCACAGCTCCGCAAGTGCTTCCGCGGTCTCGACGCTGAGGCCGTGAAAATAGAGGTAATCTTTGTAGTGATTTCCCGCATACAGTGTCTTTGCGTGGTGCGACGCGGTATGTCCCACCGTCACGACGTGACACGCGAGGACATCGATCTTTCCAGAATCGACAGAGGCGAAGAAATCCGCAATGCAGAGATGCCGATCCCCCCGTTGTCTCGGAAATGAGAATCGGAGACGTTCACGCAGGTCTGAGTCGCTGATTGTGCCGGTTTCGGGGATTTCATACACGATGAGCTCATCTCCGTCCGATTGACAAGGAAAGTACCCGTACACCACTTTCGGCTCGAGGAGCCGCTCCTTTTGCGCCTTCAGCTTCAACGCTTCCAAGTCGGGATAGATCTGCTCCTGCAACACCCGCTCATATTCCTTCTGGGTCTGTCTGCCGCGAACAACCCTCCACTGGCCGCGAATCAGGGCCGTCTCATTAATGTATCGATACACCTCTTGCAGTGGAATATCATCGACCAGACGAGTTCCCCAGAAGGGAGGGAGAGGAATGGGAACATCGGTTCGTACTCGGGATCGTTGAGTGATGACTTCCACATCGGACTCTGTTTCGGAAGCGGTGTGTTGTTCCTTCACCATCATTGCGATCTTCGCTTCCGAACCGGTAAGCATCTCCTCGCTGTTGGAATTCGACGCAGCTGGAATCGAACCAACTGGAGCGCCACTTTTGATTGTCTCCATTAAACGGAGTCCGTCAAACGCGTCGTTCGCATAGTAGACGGCCCCCCGATAGACGGAGCGCAGGTTTTCCTCAACGTATCGACGTGTGAGCGCTGCCCCTCCGAGAATGACCGGAATGCGAAGGTCTCGTTCATTCATGACTTCGAGGTTCTCCTTCATCACCAGAGTCGATTTCACAAGTAATCCGCTCATCCCGATTGCGTCCGCCTGATGTTCCTCCGCGGCATGAAGCATCGTCTCGACAGGACATTTGATGCCGAGATTGATCACGTTGTACCCGTTATTGGAGAGAATAATGTCGACCAGGTTCTTGCCGATATCATGCACGTCTCCCTTAACGGTGGCAATGACCATGGTCCCCTTCTGTGCTTCTTCTTTCTTCTCCATGAACGGTTGAAGGTACGCTACGGCTGCTTTCATAACTTCTGCCGACTGCAAAACGAAAGGAAGTTGCATTTGACCCGAGCCGAACAAATCTCCCACAACCTTCATTCCTTCAAGAAGAATATTGTTGATGATATCGAGAGCAGAGTATGTTCGAAGCGCCTCGTCCAGATCGGGCGTGAGTCCCACCTTGTCCCCCTCGATGATGCGATTTCTGAGCCGCTCTTCGACCGTACCCCCCTTCGATAGTTTTCTCACTGTGGTCGGTTGCTGTCCGGCATAGTACGCCATAAGCTCAGTCAGCGGATCATAGACCACCCGCCGATGTTCCCCCTCCCCTTCGAAGCGCCGTTCATCAAAAATGAGCTGGCGGCACAGTTCCCTTCCACGTTCATCGATCTTGAACAACGGCATGATCTTCGAGGCGTGGACAATGGCCATGTCAAGTCCGGCCTCGACCGCAGAGTGAAGAAAGACGCTGTTGAGAGCGTGACGTGCGCGAGGGGACAATCCGAAGGAAATGTTGCTCACACCCAGAACGGTGTGAACTTCAGGGAATTCCTGCTTGATCAACCTGATCGCATCGATCGTCTCGATGCCGGCTCGACGAAACTCTTCGTCTCCTGATCCCAATGTAAACGTCAGCGCGTCAAAGATCAGATCACGGGGATGCATTCCATACCGGTTGACCACCAGGTCATAGATTCGTCGAGCAACCCGAAGCTTTGCCTCCGCCGTTTTCGCCATGCCGCTCTCATCAATGGTCAGGGCAATGACGGCTGCCCCGTACCGCTTGCAGAGCGGGACGATCTTCGCAATCCGCTCTTCGCCATCTTCCATATTGATCGAATTGACCACGGCTTTTCCGCCGATTCGCTGGAGTGCCACCTCAATGACGTTCGCTTCGGTCGAATCGATGACAAGCGGAATCTGAATCTGGGTGTTAAAGCGAGAAATTAATTCAGCCATGTCGCGCACTTCATCGCGTCCAACATAGGCAACGCAGACATCCAGCATATGTGCTTGCTCTCGTACCTGCTCGCGACCCATCGCCACCATCCCTTCCCAATCCTCTTTTGCGAGCAATTCACGGAACAGCTTGCTGCCGTTTGCATTCGTGCGCTCACCGATCAGCACAGGCGGCGGCGTAATGCGAAAGGGCGCCGTTTGATACAGACTCGATGCGCCCGGTACAAACTCGAATCTGCGTGGAACGACCGGCAGTCGACCCACCGCTTCAGCAAGTTGCCGGATATGTTCCTTCGTCGTCCCGCAGCAACCGCCAACGATCTGGACGCCAAGGTCTTTCACGAAATGTGAGAGGTAGTGAACAAACTCCTCTGGCGAGAGATGGTAGTGCGCCTTGCCGCCGATATTTTCCGGCAAACCGGCATTGGGCATGACAAAGACAGGTTTTGGACTGGAAGAAGTAAGAACGCGCACGTGTTCAGACATTTCTTTGGGGCCCGTCGCACAGTTCATGCCGATCACGTCGATGTCGTACGGCTCAAGCGATGTGAGGGCTGCGGAAATTTCCGTCCCCAACAACATGGTCCCCATGGATTCGATGGTCACTGAGGCAACGATGGGCACGCGCTTGCGTGCGTCGACAAAGTAATCGAAAATGCCGCAGAGGGCCGCCTTCATTTGCAGGATATCCTGTGCCGTTTCGACGCAGAGAAGATCAACCCCGCCTTCGACGAGTCCCTTCGCCTGCACGTAATATGCTTGGGCCATTTCGCTGAACGAGATGTGCCCGAGCGAGGGAAGTCGTGTCGTTGGTCCCATCGACCCGGCTACGAATCGGGGATGACTGGCCGTCGAATAGTCCGCCGCAAGTCGTCGTGCAAGTTCAGCCGCGCGTCGATTGATCTCATAGGTTTGATCCTGTAAACCATATTCAGCGAGCACAATGGATGTCGCACCAAAAGAATTCGTTTCGGTGACATCCGCTCCCGCTTCAAGATAGTCGCGATGGACCTGTTCGACGGCGCTCGGTTTCGAGATAACGAGATACTCGTTGCAACCGTTGAGCGACTCACCGCCAAAATCATCCGATGTCAGATTCTGGCTCTGCAGGTGCGTTCCCGTCGCACCGTCAAACACGATAATTTTCTCTTTGAGCAGATCGAGGAACGATTTGGACATACAGTCGAAATGAATTACCGATAGATGAAAAAAGAAACCCCGGTCGTGCCTGCGGCGCCGGGGTGTGAATTCTTCTTCCGAACGACGCTTTAGCTCATTCTTTAACGTGGCGGGCAAGCTGTCGGTCAAATCACCACGGGCATAAAGTAACAACAATTGAACCGAAGTGCAACCAGAGTCAGAGCGTGATCACGACCTTCCCAATATGCTCCCCCTCTTCTACAATACGATGGGCTTCGCGTATCTCCTCGAAGGGCAAGACACGATCAATCACCGGTCTTAGTTTTCCCTGACGAACAAATTCCAGAATCCGCAACAGATCCCCTTTTCGGCCCATCGTCGAACCCAGTATCTGCAATTGCTTGTAGAAAATGTAACGCAAGTCGGTCACGGCGTCATATCCCGAGGTTGCACCGCACGTCACCAACTTCCCTCCCTTTGTCAGAGAGCGAATACTCTCGTCCCACACAGACTTCCCGACATGTTCGAAGACGATATCGACGCCCCGCTTTGCGGTAAGCCTCCGCACTTCCTGGACGATGCTTTGCCTTGAGGTAATGATGACTTCGTCAGCACCAAGTTGTCGCAAACGATCGGCCTTCACATCAGCACTTGTCGTTGCATAGACGTACGCCCCGAAGAGCTTGGCGATCTGAATTCCCGCCGATCCAACGCCACTGCTTCCGCCAATGACGAGCACGTGATCTCCCGGTTGCACTTTGCCTTTGTCGACAAGCATTTGCCAAGCCGTCAAAAAGACCAACGCAACTGCGGCGGCCGACTCAAAAGAGATTTCCTCACTCAGTCGTATGACGTTTCGAGATGGGACGCAAAGGTATTCGGCATCCGCGCCATCCCGATGTTCACCGATCAACTCATAATCTTTGCACAGATTGTCGTTCCCGTTCAGGCAGTGGAAGCAATGCCCGCATGAGATGCCCTGAGCCACCACGACCCGATCTCCGGTCTGAACGTGTCGTACGGTAGCACCACACTCTGCCACCACGCCGGCGGCGTCAACTCCGGGAATCATAGGCAGCGGGAATCGCACACCGGGCAATCCTTGTCGTACCCACAGATCGAGATGATTGATGGAGGTAGCTTTCACGCGGACGAGCACTTCATCGGCTCCAACGCGCGGCGTTTGAATTTCTTCAAATCGGAGCCTTTCGACGCCTCCGTGTTCGTGAATGCGAATGCATTTCATTGAGAACGCGGCTTTCCCGCCGCCAGCATGGATTGGATCACAAAGGGGGATAGGCGAGCGAGGGACAGACAAGCAGGGCCCGCCGAATGGATTAATTATTGGTAATCAGGTCCGGAATGACGGTTGTAACAAAACTAAACGAATAGAGCAACAAGAACGGAGAAGAAGTTTCGATCCGCAACGTATGGCCGCCGAACTCCTGATTGTGAACAAGATTGAAAAGGCGAGGTTCAGTAACACGCACAAAGCTCCGTCGGTGGGAATCGAACTGAACGTCGCTCCCTGCTGACGCCTCCGTAAGTGGATTGCCGTCCTGATAAATGTAAAGCTCGCTCGACGTTCGGTCTCTCGACTCCATCACGGCATTCACCCCCACCGCCTCGTAACGCAGCGTGGCATACCCTTCCTCTCCTTTCTCCCCATCGAACCTGATAAACTCCCGCTCATGGAACCACTTGCCGTGGAGATACAATCTTCCGTTGAGATAGAAACCTTGATCGACGTATTGGAGTGTCGATTCAGGACTATATCCTTCCGGATTGCCTATGGTGCCGCGCAGATAGCCGGCTTGAATGTCTTGCGTTTGCCGATATCGCACTGAACCGGAGAGATCTGCGGCGCGTAGCGGTTCCATCAGTTCGGGCAACTCCCCGCGATAGCCCCCTTCGTTCAACAGCGCCTGGAGATTGCGCTCAAATCGGTCATACCCTCCATCGCCATAATGTGTGTATCGAATGAACCCGTCTTTATCAATAAGGTATCGCGTTGGCCATTCGCGCGCGCCAAACGATGACCAAATCAGCGCTTCATTGTCCATCACGATCGGATATTGAATACCGAGGTCGTGAAGCGAGCGTTCGACATGCTCTGGCTTCCGACCGAACTTGTACTCCGGCGTGTGGACCCCCACAACGAGGAACTCGAAGGGACGATATTTCCGCTGCCATTCCTTCAAATAAGGAAGTGCACGAACGCAGTTGGCGGAGCTGTAATTCCAAAAATCAACTGCCACTACGCTCCCTTTCATCGCCCGAAGAGATATCGGTTCAGAATTGAACCAGAAATCCCCGTACAGTTCAGGCACGCGAATCGATTTTGTGTCTAAACCAATCATCGACGGTGAATATATCTCATTGCCTAAGAAATTGCAACAGATCGCTACAGCTTAATTGATATACGAAGAAACTCAGTCCCGGAAGGAAAAGGAGATATCTGCATGAGATTTTTGTCTGAACGCCCCAATACCTTATCGGTCAGACGTCGAATGTCATCACGAAAACTCCACGTCAGAAAAGCCAGGCCTGTTCCCATCACAGCTCCTCCCAAGATATCGGAAGGATAATGTAATCCGAGATAGACCCTCGCACACGCCACAAAACTTGCCCAAGCAAAGCTTGGAATCCAGACTTCAGGTTTCGGCGAGTAAAGGCTTAGCGTCGTCGCTACGGTGAACGCCATGGCCGCATGTCCTGACGGAAACGAACCCCCTCCTGCAGACCAGACATGTTTGGCTTTAACGCCATCCAATACCTCGTATGGACGTCTCCGGTCGACGACCCCCTTGGTGCCCGTTACAACCAAAAAGGTCGCAGCCTGTGCCACGCCGAGGGTTATACCAAGGTCAAAGGACTCCTCCACATCCGAGGCATACCCGTAAAGTAGGAGACCTGCAGGAATGACAGCAAATGTCGGAAGACTTGTCTTATCGATGACCTCGAAGAAGCCGGTAGCGGGTGATTGGTGGGAATTAATTGACCTAAAGAGACGTACATCGAAATTCTCTCTCTCCTGTGAGAAGGAGAGAGAGACGAGCAAAGCTGTGAGCGGAAGAAAACGGAAGGGAATCAATGAATCTTGATAAGATGGTTAGCGAAGGGCAAGGCGGTACTCTTCGTAGAAGTCTATTATGCTCTCGACATAGCCAATCGGCTGGTTCCAATCACGAAAGAAGCCTGCACGGGGCTTTCCCGAGTCCCATATCTTCTGATGCAACGTGTAGTGCCTTTTTGAAAGCAATGGTAAGGCTGATTTCACAGCTTGCCACTGATTGGGGTCGTCGCCAAGGTAGCTGGCGATATCTTGAGCATCTAGGATCCTTGTCAGACCAGCGTTGTACGCTGCGAGTGTCAATCGCAGGCGATTCTCATGGTCCGCTTGCAAGAAGACGCGGTAAAGAGACCGGAGGTGGTAGATACCGGCCCTGATATTGTTATAAGGGCTCTCAGCCTCGTCAATTCCGAGCTTTTCAACCAATTCCAACTGAGTCGTTGGCATGATTTGCATCAGGCCAAATGCACCCCGATTGCTCATAGCCGTCGGGCGGAACATCGATTCCCGCCTCATAACGGCGAGAACCAGTCGCCAGTCGAGTTCATACCTCTCAGAATACTTCTGGATGGCTGGCCCATATTGCCGAATTGACAGTTCCGTTAACGCATCTACCGGACTCTCCGTTTCGCTCAGCTCAACCTCGATAAGGTCTTGTGATTGTGAAATCTCCGTAGTAAGGGAGTGGGCTGCCACAGGCTTGTAGCAACCATAATTCAGAAATGAAAAAAAGCCAACAATTGCAAGCAATAATAGAGTTTTGAGTATTCTTTCCAAAATGTTCCTCAGGTTGTTCATCCTCTTTAGACCCTCCCCCCTAAGCCACTCCGTCGTGCAATCACTACCGATCCAGCTCACCTTGCCTCCATCTCCCCTAAAGCTAAAGAAGCACTCGACGGTGTTGACTCAGGATTCTTTTCCTTCGACTTCAAAAATCAACCTGAAACTACTACGATCCTTTCCTCCTATGCTTATAGCGAGATAACTTACAAAAACAGGAATTATTTTGATCGATTGCGTAGCCTAAGGTAAAGTCAGGTCACAGTTTACAACTTCTTATTCAAAAATGCGCTACAAAGATAGGCCAATTGGGAATAAGAATCAAGAAGTTAGTCTCGCACGCTTCAAAAAACATTAAAATTGACTAAAAAGCGGGCTTTTCGGTTGAGAGGGAAAAACAGTAATAATCGACCAGATTTCGAACACAACGTCCTATCGAACAAGATGAAACTGAGTTTGCCTTTTGTAAATCCATCGAACCTCTCCGTCGCCGGTGATCTCTACATCTTCCTCTTGTGCCGATCTTACCGGCTGACCCTCCCATTCGGGGACGGGAGTCGTCGCCTGTAGCTCAATTGAGAACCACGTGTTGGCCCGCACCGGGACATCTCCCCGCCCCGGAACTCCCATCTGTCGATCCCACAGGCCAATGAGTGGACCGGCACCGTGCCCATGTTGGCCGATCGGATGAGAATAGACGGTCCCATTGATCCCTTCCTGTTGCATTTGTTCGCGGACAGCGGCAAGGATTTCGTTCCCTGTCATTCCTACTTTGAGATGTTGCAGGTGAATATCCTGCAACTGATTGCTTTGAGCAAGGGCATATTTAAGACCTGCGGGGGCGTCCTCCTCTCCCACTCGGAGGACATAGCCCATATGTTGTGTATCGGTGTTGAGCCGCATGGAGGTAATCCCAAAATCGCAATGCAGCACATCCCCTCTCTCGATCACTGGATTTGTCTTCCTCGTCATATCCTTTGCGCGCCGCTGTACGCTGACACTCGGATGGAACCACGTGTCATAACCCAGATCCAGCACCTTCTGTCGCATCCACCACACTACGTCATCGGTGCGTGTGAGGCCGGGAGTGATGACCTTGCGTGAAAACGCTTCCGCGATGATGGCGTGGACGGTGCGCATCATCGTCCGATAGGTTGGCAGCATCTCCGGGATGCGGAGCGAAATGAAGTCAAGCGGCAACCTTTCCGCCCTCACAACGCGTCGGAGCAACTCCGTTCCCAATGCCTCCTGTAATTGCTCCCACTCCCCTGCGCTCAGACCATCCGAGAAGGCGTGGGTGTGAGAGATGTTGACACTAATGCTCTTCGGATTTCGTTCCTGAATGACTTTCGTCAATAGTTTCCATTGATCTTTTCCCCACAGTTCGGCATTACCGAGCGTCGTGTCTCGATACGCTACGTACAAACCTCCTTGAGATGTTCCCCCTAATGCAAGTCGCTCAACGCCGAGCTCCGCCCCACGATCGAAGAAAACATAGATCGTCCGTCTTCGGGCGGCAAAGGTCGTTGCCGAAACGAGAGAGGTGAAGACAGGATCCTCATTATACTCCCGCATCGGGATGACCCACATCGAGACGTTGTTCTCCCGCATCAGCATGGGAAGAATTTTCTCCAGGCGCATCTTAAGCCATTCCTGTTGCATCTCTGCCTGTTGTCGCAACGGTGGGGGGGGCACCACGACTTCCTGGGCGACGAGTGTCGACGAAAGTAGTGCCATTCCACAATACAAAGCCAGCGGTTTCATTCTTTTACCTTTCTTCGGAATTATTTGCTTCGTTTGAAGACGTGGGGCAGTTGACCTGTTTCAAGAGTCCGCGGCCTCAACCCGGCTTTGCGGGATCGACACCCCACCGGGCGATCCATCCTCATCGCTGAATCTCTCCTTTGCGTTCGACTACCTGCAATGAGTTCGCAACCGCCCGCTCCCCTGTTTTGTCCGATGGCTTGTTGACGACGCGGCCTCGAGCAACCATCGTCGTTGAACCGCCACCATCCAAGTTCACCGCTTCAGATGCGCCAATGCTCAAGAGAAAATCTGCCATTTCTTGAAAACTCATTCCCACGCTTGCCGGTTGGCGGCCGTCCACAGTACAGAGATACAACCGCGTGGTGTCTCTGTTTATCCCAACGAAGGTGCGGGGATGACGCGAACGGAGAAAGACCACTCCGATGCGTTCGCGACCGTTCGTGGAATCAGAAACGGGTCGTCCTCCTTCGAGTATTCTGCCTCCTCCGCCGACAACTTCCGTGATCCGTCGCAGGTGGGGCTCAAATCCAAGAGAGACCAGCAGAGTATCGCCCAAGGCAACGCTCTCTTGCGCATCTTTCGCCTCCGGACCACTACCCATCCATAACACTGCCTCGCGCGAACCGATGACATGGCGCTCATCAACATTCTCATGCGTCACCACCATCCGTAATGTATCTCCGGCGATCCAGCGAGGACTGATCAATTGGAGTGCAAAGGTTTTGCCGGGTACGCTAAACGACGTCGTGCTGTCGGAATACGATGTATGAAAGACGATCGAGTTGATGCTGTGAGAAGAGTTCACTCCTGCAATTGGATATCGTTTGTTCCCTCGTGTGGCGAACCAGCCGGCGAACGAGAGGCGCTCGAAGTACGGTTTCCCCTCCTCATCGAACGCAACGTGTGAACGCACGCTGGCGATTCCCTGCACGAACTTGCCGTTCACAACCTGATTGCCGATAGGCCAACTCGTCTTGAAGCTGAAGAAATCAGCGTTAATAGCGCCGAGAACGGACTGGCCGTTCGAGGAATTCATTTCTACCTGTTTCGATGTCTTCTCCAGTCGGGCAGGACGGAACGATTCAACCACATATCGCTTTGTCGTAAGATTGATCTCCAGAACTTTCACTGAATTGGGCTCGTGCAGAGCGTAACCGTGCAGCATCAGGCCCGGAGAGATCACCTCCGCGATGCCGACAAGCTGAGCTTGAGAGGGAACGTCTGCGACAACAAGCAACAACAAGAAGCAGAAGCGCCTCATCAGACAACCTCGACAGTTTTACGTTTCGACTTATATCCCGCAAGCAGTTTCAAACTGCTCTTGGGTTTCCTGAGGTATGCAGCAAGGACTTCGAGAGCCTTCTTATTCGCTTTTCCCTCGACCGGCGGCGACGTCACCCTGATGAGCAGGGATCCGTCTTGCCGCACCTCCACCTCGTTCTTTTTTGAGTTAGGTCTGACGTGAATGATCAGTTTCATGGCAGGTGCGAAAGCACGAATGAAGAATTGTTCGTCGGAAACAAAGAGAGAGGGGATGACGGTTGTCAGATCCCACATTAGGCGTGGACAGGTCGGCGAGATATCATGATTCTTCGCTGAGCGAGAAAAGGGAGTCGCGGTGCGAATCACTTCGCGAACTTCCGTTCAACGTCTGAGATCTTTTGCACACGAGCTTGATGCCGTCCGCCGCCGAACCATGTTTCAAGCCAGACCCGGACGATCGATTTGGCGAGTTCGGCACCCATCACGCGTCCACCGAGAGTCAGCACGTTTGCGTCGTTGTGTTCACGACTGCTCCGTGCAGCAAACTCTGTCGTACAAGGAACTGCCCGTATACCCGGCACTTTGTTCGCAACAATCGCTGATGCCACACCAACCGCATCGATCATAATTCCTTTCGATGCTTGGCCGTTCGCGACGAGAGAAGCAACGGCATACGCAAAATCGGGATAATCACACGGCTGCTCGGATCGTGTTCCGACATCCGCCACGGTATAACCGACCTCCGTCAAATGCCTTTTTAAGGTTTCCTTCAGCTGAAATCCTCCATGATCCGAGCCCAGGGCGATAACCGTTGAGGCGTTGGATGAGCGCGCGTCTATCGGTGAAATATATTCCACCGGTTCGACGCTCAGCTGGGAGGATAAGCTCTGAACTGCCGTACTGAATTCAATCTGTAATCGAAGGGCCTCATCTCTGGCAGAAGGAGTGATAATCGTACCCGGCTCGATGGACAGCATGCGCAGACCTTTCTTCGCTGCCTCTCGTACGTCTGCTTCGGTAACGAGACGCCTTTTCATTCGCCTCTCCCCCATTCAAGAACTTCGAGGCGGACCTTGGCTGTTCCATTGCGAATCATGTCGAGTTCCTTCGCCGCACCGAGCGTCAGGTCAATGATGCGCCCCTCTTTGAACGGTCCCCGATCATTGATTCGGACGACAACAGACCTCCCGTTTTCGAGATTCGTTACGCGCACCTTCGTACCGAAGGGAAGAGTGCGATGCGCCGCAGTCAGCCCATGCATGTCGTACGTTTCTCCATTCGAGGTAAGGCGACCGTGAAACTCATCCGCATAGTATGAAGCAACACCTTCCAGCGTAAGGAGCGCTTTTCCATCGGGGGTTTGGACACGCGGAGCCTCGCGACTCGACTCGCTCGTTCGAACGGGCTTGGAGGGGCCGTTCCCCGATGAGGAGTCTGCTGACTTCCCGGCAAATCGAGGGGATGCCGTGCATCCGAAGAGAACGGCGGCCAAAAGGAGAAGTGTGACGCTGGAGATGTTGCTCTTCACGTGTTTGAAACTTATCTCTTTCATCGACGACGAAGCATTCCTCTGTTGTCCGTCAACACCACGAGCAGAGGCTGACGAGATTCTCACACCAAATCCACTGTCGATGACGCGTCACAAATACTCATTCATCTGCTTGCGTCGAATAAAATCGACCACTTCCTTCACCTCCTGTGATCTCCCCTTCTTACACACGAGAACAGCATCGTCCGTCGCGATAATGATCAGATCACTCACGCCAATCGTGGCGACAAGTTTGTTTCCCGCGTCGATGTAGTTCCGCGAGGAATCCCGAAGAATAACTTTCCCTTTGATGGCATTTCCATCCGCGTCCTTCTCTGCAAGACGGACCACCTCGTCCCACGATCCCACATCACTCCAGCCAAAGTTCCCCTTCACAACATACACGTTCCCTGCTTTCTCCATAACGCCGTAGTCAATGGAGATATTTCGGGTGAGACCATAGGCTTGTTCTACCGTCTGTTTGTACGCCGGTGTCCCGATTGTTTGTTGAACGGCCTGCAGCTGTTCGTGCAGGTCGGGTAAGTGGACTTCGATCTCTTTCAGAATCGTGCTTGCCTTCCAGACGAACATACCGCTGTTCCAGACGAAATCGCCGCTCCGGAGAAACCTCTCCGCCGTCTCCAGATTGGGTTTCTCTGCAAATGTCTTAACATGATGCACACCCTCGGCCCGATACGGATTGCGGTCGTGCTCTTCATCTTCCACTTGTATGTAGCCGTAACCGGTTTCGGGGTGTGAAGGAGTGATGCCGATGGTGACGAGGGCCTCCTTCTCTTCTGCAACGCGCAACGCCGTTCTCATCACGCGTGTAAACTCCCCCGTGTCCCTCACCAGGTGGTCAGAGGGAAGAACAATCATGAGAGCATCAGGATCGAGGCGCCGAATCCACGACGCTGCGAGTCCGATGCAGGGAGCGGTATTCCGGCCGAACGGCTCGACCAAAATATTCTCCTTCGGGATGTAGGGAACGAGCTTGACGACCGATTCGTAGTGCACCTTGTTGGTGACAACGAACGTATTGATGCGCTCCACAAGCGACTCGATGCGTTGAATCGTGTTCTCGAGGAGCGTTCCCGCGTTCAGGATTTCGAGGAATTGCTTGGGACTGCGTTCCCGACTCCGGGGCCAGAATCGGCTCCCCACTCCACCCGCCATGATGACGGCAAACGTCTGCGGCATAGTGTATCGTCTCTTACCGGTTGGCTGGTTCGTTACAGTCGATCATCTGGAGCAACGACGGCTTCCAAGGAGAGAATGGCAAACAGAACTCCGTAGAAGGCCGGAAAGTAGGAAATATGCTCGCGCGAATATTCTGTGTTTTCTTCAGTGCAACGCCGATCGATCTACCGCACATCGTCGATGGAGAAAGCTGTATGGCGCGAGATGTGAGATCGTCCGTTCACGCTTACTTATTCAAAAAGAGATCTAAAATCCCTGAGTGGTGCAATGCCTTCCTCAAGCAAACCTGCTCGTCCCTCTGGCGGCGTATTTGCCCATTGCGAGACCGGGGAGGAAACATTGGAAAGGATGTTCATCACGCGAACGTCATCGAGAAACTGATTATCACTGATATACGTCAAGAACTCTCTGAGGAGGCGACAATACTCCTTATAATCGTCTGCAAACTCGCCCGAATCCACTGCGGTACACTCCGCACGAACGCGCTCGAGCAAGCTCGTGCGCGAGTCGTCTCCACTCTGCGTGGCCTCCACGAATTGTTCGAGCAATGCTGCAAACGCCTTTTCATCCCCCGTCGCAACTTCTTCTGCTGATGCTCTTACGGCCTCATCCATCGGTGGTGTTTGTTCCGGCTCTCCAAATCCCACGAACGAAGCTGGCTCAGACATCGGCTCGGCCTCGCTCAACGAGCCCATTTCTCCCATTGCCGATCGAAAGGCTGCCAGGACGAGCGTTTCATCTTCCGGACTTGGCGCTTCGGACAAATTCCGCTCAGCTTTTTCGACAACCCACAAGAGGCTCGTGGCCAGTTCAGAGAAGTTTTGGACTTTGTAAAGCGTCTTCAGTTCTTCCCGGACATCAGGAGATGTCTCGAGTCGTTGTTTGATCTTCTGAAAGGTCGCACGCTGCTCCTCGGTGGACAATTCGTTGACCGGAAAGTTATTGAAGAGCGTCTGCAGGGTGTTGTGTGATGGACTCATGGCGATAGGTAGGTTCGTGGGACTCTCGAAGTGACAGCGGTGACGGTTTCCAATGGAACGGTGCCGATTGGCGATGCAAGATCCCACGCATCGATCATCTCTCTTTTCTGGCGACCAATCAGCACTGCTTCATCCCCCACGCGCACATCTTCTTTCCCCACATCCACCATGACTTGATCCATACAAATTGTTCCGACGATGGGAAATTTCTTTCCGTGGATCAACGCGGACGCACGTCCGGTTAAGATCCGCGTGATGCCGTCCGCGTAACCGACCGGAAGGGTTGCGATGCGCGTCCTTCGACTCGCCACAAACCGTTGGTTGTAGCTTACGGCCTCCCCTTTTTCAATCCATTTTACCAACGATACAACTGTCTTCAAACGCATCGCCGGCCTGAGGGGAATCGACTCACTTGTTTCGAATGATGGATAATACCCATACGTAACGATGCCGGGACGCACCATGGAGAAGTACGACTCCGGAAGGTCCAGAATGGCACCGCTATTCGCCGCGTGAATCAGTTCCGGTTCGACGCCTTGCCGTGCGAGGGTGTCGAGGGCTTGGTGAAATTCCCGAAGTTGTCGTCGTGCAAAACGTTTGTCTTTCGCGTCCGAGCTTGCGAAGTGAGTGAAAACCCCTTTGATCTCGATGCGCCGAAAACGTCTGATCGATGTGATGAACCTTGCCACGTCAGCCGGTTTCACACCGATGCGGTTCATGCCGGTATCGATCTTGAGGTGAACCGGCAATGTTCGTCGATGCCTTTTCCCGGCCTCATTGAGTGCATGGCAATCGGGTATCGAACAGACTGTCGCCTCAAGGCGATACCGAGCGTATAAATCCGCCTGCGAAAGCGAAGGAAGCGTGAACACATGGATGGGAGAATCTACTCCGGCTCGTCGCAGTTCCGCGCCTTCTTCAGCGATGGCGACGCCCAGATACTCCGCATATCTCCCTTCGATAAAGCGGGCGACCTCTCTTAATCCGTGGCCATAGGCATTTGCTTTGACGACGCCCAATATCCTCACACCTTTTCCCACTTGACGACGGATGCCCGAGAGGTTGAATGCGATAGCGCGAAGGTCGATTTCGGCGACGGTGGGCCGGGTTATAGCAGCGCGGGACCGGTCAAGGGTCATGGAGCGATCGTTTGTGGGTCCGTCCGAACAATGGCACAATTGTCGGTCAAAAATTCGGCTTGAATATACTCCTTCTCCGTTTGAATGTCAACGTAACCGCCTGCGCGCATCTCCGGTGATCGGGCGATACGACCAAAAAAAGTCCGAGGTTGTGCAAAAAGTTCAATCGACGTGATGTGCGAGTTCGAGATTTCAGGAATTCAGATTGTTTTCTCAACACCAACGTGGGCGAGAAGGCTTCTCGCCCTACATTTTGCACAACCTCGGACGTCGATCACTACATCTGAGAACGCCTTCCTGTTATGCGTTCTCAAAACGCTGGATCGGGAGGAGTGTTGGGATTGGAAAGACGTTCGGTATCGGGATACGGCAACCAGTTGCGTGTGCGATCTGAGTTCGGCTTGCCAAATCGCCTGGAATCACCAAGAAGCAAACCGGTAATGAATAACTCGTACTGCCGCTGACGAAAGATTTCTTCCAGCATCGCCGCTTGTGTCGAGAGCTGTGCAGCTGTCTTCGGTGGGAGTCCCGCTCCGATTCCGGCTGGGTCGGAAGCCGCAGTTTTCGTCCGGACACGATTCACTTCAGTTAATGCGTTTACCAAATCGTTCTTCCGCGCGTACGCTTCAGCCTTGATCAACATGATCTCACCCGGAAGGTAGACATAATACTTCGCAGCATCTGTTTTGAACTGATTGAAATCGTCCACCGGTTTTCCATGAAACGAGGTTTGGTTCGAAGGAGAGACCCAATAGGCGACCCGCCCATCGCCGGCCTCAGCATTCAGACGCCAGCTGCGAGCAGGCTTGTAGTAGACAAGTTGAATGGTAATGAGGAAGATCGGATTGCGTGCGTTGGTGCTGTTATAGAACAGCGTCGACGTTTTGGACAAATCCACGCTGTTCGCCGCCGCAATCGCTTTATCATAATCCCCCTTTATGAGAGCATAGCGAGCGATCATCGCGCGAATCGTGTTAGTTAAATCAAACCCGATTCCAAGCACGTTGGAATTAAAATCGGCAGACGGTGGTGTGGTCGTAATTTCCACTTGTGCTTCTTCGAAGAGCGTGATGACGTAATTCAATGCCGTCGTCCGATCGACGAAGGTCGGGGTGATGGAGGTTGTGACCTCAATCGGCACACGTTCATATGCTTCTATTAACTCCCCGATGCTCATCCCTTTGATCAGCTTTGCAAGAGCGATGATACCGCTCCGTGTACCTGGGATCAATGGTACGGTCGGAGCGTAGGTGATCAAATCTTCCGCCGACTTGATTGCCCGGTAATGGCCGCTCCACATATTGTTGACCGTCCCGTTAAAGCCCTGAACGTCGCTTCCTCCAGTTTCAAGCTCTCTGAGCCCAAGCACGGAAGCGGGCATCGTAAAGTACCAGCGGGTAAGAAAATTGGAGACCTCGATCGTTTCGTTGATCGTTTCGCCATACTGCGCCTGCATGCCGATTGCGAGCGCTTTGATTCCCTCGACGCTGCCCAGCACTTGTGCATCGGTCGGGGCATTGGGATTCAACTGGTTGAGCTCACATCCTGCCGTGACTATCAGGAGTGCGCTGCACGCAAACAGTGTGAGAATGTTCGATTTCATGGTATGATCCTTTTTTCAAAGTGATTCGTGAGGTCGTCGCTTGACGCATCAGAGACTCAGCGAGAGGCTGAAGATCCATGTGCGCGGAATCGGCACCGTCGACCAATCAAATCCACGGACGAGCGTGCTCTGTGAAGCGGCATTCACTTCCGGATCGTAGCCGCTGTAGTTGTCGAATGAAAGAAGATTGCGGCCCGTCAATTTCACCTGAACGCTGCGGAGACCCAGTCCTTTCGTAAATTCGTTATCCAGCATGTAGCCAACCGACAGTTCACGCAATTTGATGAAGGAGCCATCCTCAACATACTCCTCAAACACCGTGCGGCGATTGTTGAAATACCCCACAGGAAGTTCTCCACGCAGCTCTTTCTCGTACTCCTTTCCATTCCCAAACGCCGGTGTTTCCAGAATACGGCGTGTGAAGTTGAAGACATCTTGACCCAGCATGCCGTCAAACTGAATCAGCACACTGAAGTTTTTGAGGACCTGAAATTCGTTTGTGAAGGCAAGTATGAACTCCGGTTGCGGATCACCAAGGATCTGGGCCACCGGATCACGCTGTGGACGTCCCAGCGCATCGAGCCTCAGCGTTCCATCTGGATTGCGCAGGTACTTCGGTCCGTAAAACACACCAAGCGGCTCCCCTTCCTGCACACGAGCAATGCCGAAGCTGTTCGGAGCCGCGAAAGGGGGTCCGTACAACTTCGTTACCCTATTCTTGTTCTGCGAAACGACAAATGTACTAATCCATTGTAGGTCGTCGTCATTCCACACGATTCCCTTCAGCAACACCTCAAAACCCTTGTTTTCCAATTCACCTACGTTATCCAGAATACCCGAGAATCCGGTCGACGGAGGCAGAGTTCGTCGAAGGAGCAGCTCTTTCACTTGCTTATCATAGTACGTCGCCTCTACATTGATGCGATCATTGAACAGACCGAAGTCGGCGCCAACCTCGATTTCGGTCATCCGTTCTGGTTTCAGTTTCTGATTGCCGAGCAGCGTGGAGTTGACGAGCCCCGGTCGATTACTGTTGCTCTGCTGGACATACACGGAGAAGCGGTCGTAGGTACCTGCCGGTTGACCGCCGGACTGTCCCCAAGCAACGCGGAACTTGAAGCGATTGAGGGTGCTGCCGAATGTTGCTTTCCAAAATTCTTCGCTGGAGATGACATACGAGAGACTTGCTTTGGGGAATAATTGGAACCGATTGTCTTCCCCGAACGTGGACGCTCCATCCACCCGAAGCGCGCCGGTCAAAAAGAGCCGGTCTCGAAATCCCACCGTTTCCTGAATGAAGGAGCCATAAATGACTCGCTTTTCGCGAAATTCTGCCGCAGTGGCGGTTGCTCCCGAACTCAGAATGGTCGCCACGGGGATGAGATCCCGCACCGACGCATTGATCATTGTTCCCTCATGGTACGAGTGACTCAACCCCGCCGCGGTCGTAAAACCAAACTCATCCACAGCATACGTGTGTGTGGCGGTGATGTCGTTGTTCACCAACAGGGCGTCTTGCGTCGCTTGTTGAGAAAACCCGGTCACGTAGCCTGCCGAGGACCCGATCGGTATCTGTCTGTTTGCGTTCTCGCGATATTGATCGTATCCGATACGGTATTCAAGGCTCAGGCGAGTCAGCGGTGTTGCCACGAATTGTAAGCTGCCGATGAATCGATTGACGCGAAGCGGGGCTTTCCAAGTATTCATCACTTCAAGCTGATTTGCGAAAGCCGCAAACGGCGGGGTCGGATATTTCCCCTCGGCGTTGGGACGAAGATCGAACCAGTTGGGCTGGAATGCAAAATTTGTGATCACACCTTCGCCGCCGACGATCCCCCCATTCGGCACGCGGTTTGTGTAGGAATAGATGTAGTTCGCTCCTACTGCCAGCTTCAACCAACCGGTAACAAACTGGTCGATATTCGCACGGAAGCTCACTTTCTCGTGATCCATCGCGTTCACGATGCCCTGTTCCGAATTCTGGGTGACCGAGAGATAATACTTCGTCGCCTCGTTGCCGCCTGACATAGCAAGATGGTTTTCATATTGATAGGCAGTGCGGAAAATATCGTCCTGATAATCGCGGCGCGTGACCAATCTTCTCGTCGGATCGGAAGGGGGTTTGTCGTACTCATACATATTCACCTCATACTTCTTGCGGATGTTGCTCACTCCGCCTTGCGTCCGAAACGTGATGCGCGGTGCCCCAAGCTGTCCACGCTTCGTGAAAATCTGAATGACGCCATTGTTCGCTCGTGATCCATACAGCGCGGCAGCGGCAGCTCCTTTCACCACCTCAATACGCTCGACATCATTCGGATTGAGGTCGGCAATACGGTTACCGACATATCCACCGAGGTTCACCAGTTCATTCGAGCTATTGTCAACAATGACGCCGTCCACGATATAGAGCGGCTCTGCGCTGGCTGATATGGTCGATGTGCCGCGAAGCCGAACCGTGACGCCGCCTCCGGGAGTGCCAGAATTTTGCTGAACTTGAGCACCCGGAATTTTTCCGACGAGGGCTGCGTCGATCGTCGGTGCATAGGCCTCAGCCACCCGGCTGCCGGTCAGCGTTGCGACGGCGTTTCCAAGTCTTTCTTTCTCCGTTGCAGTGCCGGTTCCGGTGACGACGATCTCTTGAATCTGAAGAAGATCCTCTTCGAGGGTCACGATACCGAGTTCCACAATCGCTTGTGTGCCCAGCTGGACATCGATGGTTCGAGCCTTATAACCGACGAATGAATGCGCGATGCGATATGTGCCGGGGGCGAGAGTCACAAGAATGCTGTACTTCCCGTCCTTGTCGGCGGATGCTCCAAGAGTCGTTCCCCGAATTGTGATGTTCGCTCCGATAAGCGCTTCCCCTGTCTTCGCGTCGGTCACCGTACCTGTAATCGTATAGGTACGTGGACCCTCCTGCGCGAAGGACATGTGAATAAGAAACGCACATAACAGCATTCCTCTACCACCTCTGAGACTAGAGAGAAGATCCATAACGGCTCCTTAAACAGATGATATTTTAGGTGTGAATGAATGGTGTGGATGGAAACTTCACAAGGGCTGAGTGAATTTAGGGGTTCGCCTCACCAAAGTCAAACCGTCATGCCGATCCGGATTTCGGCTCAATCTCCCGCAATCCAGTGCAGCACACCGTTCGTGACGAATTCATAACCATTATCGCCGCGCCTCACGAAGGCATACGAGAGAACCCGCCTCGAATCGGAAAAGAAGCGTTTGATATGATCTCTTAACGAGAATGAAAGCCGGCCTTTCGGATTCGACGTCTTCACTTCGGCCGGATGGAGGGCGTAGTGGTATCCATCCCGATCAGCCGACACAGCTAGAACGTGAAGTCCCTCCAGCGCTTGAGGAGAATCAACAACAAATTCCACAACACTCGCCTGCGCTCCATCAGGTGTGATAACGCGAAGCAGCGGACGGTAATTACCCGCCTCGAGTACGTATCGCTGAAAGAACTCGATCGGTTTGTCGCTGGTGATGAGCATGCGCGGAATCAGCTGCGAGTTACCATCCCAATATCCGGGATTCACCGTGTAGAGAAAGGAGTACGCACCTGCCGTTTTGACGAGCGATGCTGAATCGTAGTGCCCGAATGGAAACGCGAAGCTTGTTATTGGCGGATGAGTCGGCACAACCTCCTGAAGAATCTGTCTGGAAACAACGATTGAAGCGTCGAGCTCATCCGGTACGGAAGGAAGGCTTCGATGATCGAACCCGTGGACGCCTATTCGATGCCCCCAGCGGTGGAGTTGCAGCAAATCATTCTCGTTCATCCACCGGTTTCCCTCCTCTTTTAACCGTGCCGGAATGATGAAGAAGAGTCCTCGAAATCCATACCGGGACATCGTTTCTGCTGCCCGGAGTTGATCCTTCCTGCCGTCGTCGAACGTAATGATCACCCGACGATTCCCGGAGTTACCGACCTCGTCTGCCTCCTCCGGAAAGATGGTTTCGACCCTCTGGCTCTTGAGAAAATCCAGCATCTCTTCAAAGCGCGCATAGGATTCGACGAGCGTACCACTCAACGCTACGGTATCTTCGCTGAAACCGTGGTAACACAGCACCGGTGTCTGGGATTGCACCTCGGCGCCGAGAAACAGCGAAACAACCATCCAAGAATTCCACTTCATCATCGCATTCTCCCCATCAGTCGTGACAGAAGTGTTTGTTGTTCACGATGCGCCACCTGCAAAACTCAATACCTAAAGCTCTGGATTCGCTCCCACAATCCCTGATCCTCTCCTCCCGATACCCACATATTCACCGCTCGTACCTTATATTTTTTCAGAAGATCAAGCTTTGCGTCCAGACTTCGCAGATCGTTGTCGCTGAAGATCCACTCATACAATCCACCTCGTTCAAAGTAACCGTAAAGCACCTTCTGCTTCTCATCCCACTGGAGCGGATCTCCACCATATTGCTCAAGCAGCGATGCAACTTCACTGCTTGAGATACCCCGACTCCATGACCTCGCGTTTTGATAGTATAACGCCGTGTCCGCCACAGTATAGTAATGCGAGCCACTCATGGTAATTCCCAGACTCAGTTTTTGCGGGGGGACGTATTTCAGGAAGTATTTCAGCACCTCCTCCAGCCAAGGCAAACCTTGAGACGGGCCGGGGGTGGTCCGACGCGTGTGCTGGCCATAGGACATGATCTTGATGAAATCCGCAATCTCGCCCAATGCCCTCAAGTCGTAGCCGCCGCGCCATTCTTCCATCATCCATTTGGTGTACGTGTTGGGTCCTGCGGACTCCTCGGCCCGGTGAACAGCGCAAACACTGATCTTATATCCTTCCTTCCTCAGCACTGCGGCCGCTTCCCGGCAGAACGACGTAAAGGCATCCCGGTCGTCGACGTGAACGTTTTCAAAGTCGATCTGCATCCCATAGAGTCCGTATCTTCGACATATTTCAAGCATCGAGGCGATGACGCGTTCCTTTACCTGTTTGTTATGAACAATCCCGCGCACCCAATCGCGCTCGAAAAGTCCTTTGGCGGGATTCATATTCTTGATCTGAGGCATGACCTTCACGTTACGCTCTCTTGCAAGCTTCACAAGTCTGGGCTCCAACTCTCCATACACCACCCCCGACCCGTCGACAATGAACGGTTCGGGCAACACGAGTGTGACACGTTCAATATTCTTCTTGAATGCTTCAAAAGCAGCAGGACGGTAGGCGAAGTGAAACTCCACCTCCTGCTGGGCGATGAGCAAAAACGGAAAGAACAAGGAAAAAGCGAGAGAAAACATCGAACGATGACGTCTCATAGCGGGCTCCTTCGAATGAGGGGGGACGTGAAGGAACGAACTGCCGGCACGTCAAGTTACTGAATCGAATCAGGCTGGAGAAGATAGAGAGAGAAGTCGGCAGTCGATCTGGAATTTGAAGTGCTGCGTCAAAGTACATCTCTCGCGTCCAAAGAGCAAGAAGAGATTTGACGAATCAAAAAAGCTTGCTTTAATCCTTCTTCCCTGTTACATTTTTTTATTGGTCATGGCGATGTTTCCTTTCTGAGGTTTCATGTTTCAAAAGCTAGCTTTAAGGATATTCATCGCCATTTTCTTTTTCAAGTGCAGAGGTGAACGTCACGACCCGCAACGCGAGAATCCTCCCGCTTGCTCCACCTCAGTTGTAACGACTCTCTCAATCGGACTTAAGGTCAACTAAACCTGGGACAAACTCCAATGCGTGAAAAAATCCTTCTATTTTCGTGATGACCGCCGAAGACGAAAAGCTGGTGAACATTTTGAGGACATCTCTCCAAGAGGACATTGGAGACGGTGATATTACCACAAATTGGACGGTCGATGCAAATATTTCCCTCACCGGCCGTTTTGTCTGCAAGGAACCAGGGATTGTCGCTGGTTTGGACATCGCGCGGCAAATCTACTTGCTTCTTGATGAACGCACCCTGTTGACTCCTCTCATCCCCGATGGCGCACGGGTAGACGGCGGTACCTGTATCGCACGCGTCCGGGGTTCCGGCAGGATTCTTCTTTCAGCCGAACGCGTGGTGCTAAACTTTTTGCAGCGGATGTCCGGGATTGCCACGCTGACGCGTGCTTATGTAGACGAAGTACGAGGAACGAACGCCTCAATCCTGGATACCAGAAAAACAGTTCCGGGCCTCCGCATCGTGGATAAACTTGCAGTCGTCATCGGAGGAGGTAGGAATCATCGCTTCGGTCTCTACGATGCAGTGCTTATCAAGGAAAATCACATTGCAGCCGCGGGGGGCTTGGAGAAGGCTATAGAACGAGTACGGCAGTGCGATGAAAAGAATCGTCCTATCTGCGTCGAAGCAAAGAATCTTGACGAGGTTCGGCGCGCTCTTACAGCGGGAGCCGGATACATTCTTCTCGACAACATGACAGTTTCAGAGATTCGCTCGGCTGTCGAGCTCGTCGGAGGAAGGGTACCTCTGGAGGCCTCGGGAAGCATCAGCCTTGCGAACGTGCGAACCGTGGCCGAGACAGGTGTCGATTATATTTCTGTGGGAGCTCTTACTCACTCTCCTAAGGCATTGGACATAAGCTTCCTCATTGAATCTTCGAACGGCTGAGAACGGCGAATATGCCCACGGACAGAGTCTACAAAGAATTGGAAGCAAAGCTGCACAATGTGGTGCCGGACGCTGAATTACGGTACAAGGCGGAGCTCGCGAATGAAATCTTGCTGCTCAAGAAAGAAAGAAATGCCCTCATTCTGGCACACAACTACATGGAACCCGCTCTGTTTCATTCGATTCCAGACGTTACCGGAGATTCTCTCGAGCTCGCCCGTGCGGCGGCAAGAACTGAAAAAGACATCATTGTCTTTTGTGGCGTCAAATTCATGGCCGAGACCGCGAAAATCCTCAACCCAACGAAGACGGTTCTTCTTCCCTCCATCAAGGCAGGCTGCTCACTCGCTGACGGGATTACTGCCAACGATGTTCGACAGTTGAGATCCGCCTACCCCCAGGCCCCCGTTGTTTCCTACGTGAATACTTCTGCGGAAGTCAAGGCAGAGTCGGACATCTGTTGCACCTCGGGCAATGCTGCAGCGGTGGTACGGTCGCTTAAAGCAGAGACCGTTATTTTCGTTCCGGACGAATATCTTGCGAGGAATGTAGCAGCGGAAACGGGCAAGACGATTATTTTCCCTTCGCTCGTGGGGACCTCGAAAGAGGCCCGGGATGCGGCGAACCTTATCGGATGGCGCGGCAGATGCGAGGTCCACGAGAAGTTTACTGTTCAGGATGTCATCGATGTGCGCCGTCAATTCCCTGACGTATTTATTCTCGCTCACCCCGAGTGTAGTCCCGAAGTCGTGGAAGCCGCAGATTTTTCCGGCAGCACGTCGGTCATGATTCGGTGCGTTCAAGAAGCCGATGCACCCCGGTACCTTCTTCTCACAGAATGCTCCATGGCAGACAATATAGCAGCATCAAATCCGGAAAAAGAAATGCTGCGCCTTTGCAGCGTTCGTTGTCCGCACATGAATCAGATCACGCTTGAAGAGACTCTAAACGCCCTTCGGTTCGGACAGTTCGAGATTACGGTTCCGGAATCCATCCAACGGCGTGCCCGCAAAGCCCTGGAACGAATGCTCGCCGTCAATCCATCTGACTGACTCTTCACTTTTGATATCGTGATTGAGTAACCCAACCACTTCACGTCTTACGCTTAACTCATTCCTATGCCTCATCCCGACTGTGTCGAAACCGACGTCCTGATCATCGGATGCGGGATTGCCGGTGCCGTCGCTGCGCTTAAGCTGGCCGAGGCAGGTATACAAGCCACAGTCGTGACCCGCGCCTCCAGGGCTGAAGAGTCTGCAACGTACTACGCTCAAGGCGGAATCGTGTACGAAGGCCTCGAAGACTCCCCCGAACTTCTGGTCGAAGATATCCTCCGTGCGGGCGCAGGGCTATGCAGGCGCAAAGCGGTCGAAGTCATGGTGCGGGAGGGGCCGAAGCTCGTGAGGCAAATCCTTCTTGAAAAGCTCGACGTTCCTTTTGATCGCTCACAGAGCGACGAATTCTCTCTTGTACGTGAAGGGGGGCATTCGCTCGACCGGATCCTCCACAGCGCCGACATGACGGGGAGCCGGATCGAGACGCGGCTTCTGGAGGAACTCCGCAGCCACCGGAACGTCCAACTCCTTCCGTCTCACACAGCTGTCGACCTTCTCACTCCAGCTCACCATTCTCTCAACCGCCTTGAAATGTACGAACCGCTCTCCTGCGTCGGGGCCTACCTTCTCAACCAGACTACGGGGAGAGTCCTACGGTGCCTCGCGAGAAAGACGATTCTTGCGACGGGCGGGCTGGGGCAGATTTTTCTCAGAACCACCAATCCCCCCGGGGCACGAGGGGACGGGCTATCGATGGCCTACCGTGCTGGGGCGAGGGTTATGAACTGCGAGTTTGTTCAATTCCACCCAACGGCCTTTTACAAAGAGCACGCTCCTTGTTTCCTCATTTCGGAAGCTGTACGCGGAGCTGGTGCGCGACTTGTAGCGGAAAATGGGGAACCGTTTATGCACAAGTACGACCCTGAGTGGAAAGACCTTGCGCCGCGTGACGTTGTTTCGAGGGGCATCTACCATGAAATGCTCTTGCGCACCGTGCCTAACGTGTTTCTCGACCTCGCCTCTGCTCTTCCCGTCTCCGAGATCCGCCGGCGTTTTCCTTGGATTTACGAGCAGTGCCAAACATACGGGGTGGACATCACGCATGAATTGGTTCCGGTCGTCCCGGCCGCGCACTATTCTTGCGGCGGCGTGTGGGTAGATGAATGGGGGAACACCTCAGTCCGCGAATTATACGCAATCGGAGAAGTGGCGTGTACCGGTGTGCACGGAGCGAACCGGCTTGCAAGCACTTCTCTTCTGGAAGGACTGGTCTGGGGGGCTCGATCGGCTGAACACATCCACCTTACGCTCAAAGAAGCGAGGGAGCCGAGGCCTGAGGAAATCCCGCCTTGGGAAGAAACCGGCACAGAGCCGCCTGATACGGCACTGATCAGTCAGGACATAAGCGTCATCAAACACACCATGTGGAACTACGTGGGTCTTGTGCGTTCCAGCCCGAGGCTTCAGCGTGCGATTCGAGAGCTGCGCCATCTGGAATTCGAAATTGAAAGCTTTTACCGGGCGGTGGGTCTTACCGATGCACTTGTTGGCCTCCGGAATGCGGTTCGGGCTGCTCTTATTGTGGCGCTCTCCGCTTGGGAGAACAAGCGGAGCGTTGGATGCCACTATCGGATCTCGTAGAAAGCCCTGTCTGTAAACCCACGGAACTCCTCCGTGGATTCTGCAGAAGATGTGCAAGTCCACCTTCTGTTAGGCTCGTTCAGCCACCTTCAATCGGTTCAGCGCCCTTTGAAGGGCGAGCCGAGCACGATCAAGATCGGTCTCAACTTTTTTCTCTGCGAGCCGCTTCTGCGCACGATCGCGAGCAGCCCGAGCGCGTGAAATGTCGATCTCGTCGGCCCGTTCCGCCGTTTCTGCCAGCATAACGACCTTGTTGTCGCGCACTTCAACAAATCCCCCGCTCGTCGCGTACCGAAACTCTTTCCCTTCGGCATCCACCACCTTCACTTCACCGATGGCAATATTCGAAAGGAGGGGTGCGTGGCTGTGCAAGACCTGGAATCCGCCAACGACGCCGGGGGCGCTGAAGCTCGTTACCAAACCGCGGAAGGTGATTTTTCTCGGCGTCACTATTTCAAGCTGAAACGTCTTCTCACTCATCGTTTACGCTGCCTGCAATTTCTTTGCCCGTTCGAACACTTCTTCAATCGGGCCGGCAAACATGAAGGCGCTCTCCGGAATATGATCACATTCACCCTCCAGAATCATCTTGAAACCGCGGATGGTGTCCTCGAGCTTCACGTAACGTCCTTCGTAGCCGGTGAATTGTTCCGCCACGAAGAAGGGTTGGGAAAGGAAGCGCTGAATTCTCCGCGCACGGGCGACGGTGATCTTATCTTCATCCGACAACTCATCCATGCCCAAGATATTAATAATATCCTGCAAGTCTTTGTATGTTTGCAGCGTTTCCTTCACGCGGCGTGCCACCGTGTAGTGCTCCTCACCCACCACGCCCGGCTCAAGAATGCGAGAAGTGGAGTCGAGAGGATCGACCGCCGGATAGATGCCCAGTTCCGAAATCTGACGGCTCAACACCGTCGTCGCGTCAAGGTGGCTGAAGGTGGTCGCGGGAGCAGGATCGGTTAAATCGTCCGCCGGAACGTAGATTGCCTGAACGGAGGTGATCGATCCTTTCTTCGTCGAGGTAATGCGCTCCTGCAGTTCGCCCATCTCTGTGCCGAGCGTCGGCTGGTAACCGACGGCGGAGGGCATTCGGCCGAGAAGCGCCGACACTTCAGAGCCCGCCTGCACGAAACGAAAGATGTTGTCGATGAACAAGAGCACATCTTTCCCTTCCATATCGCGGAAGTACTCAGCCGTCGTCAATGCCGTCAAAGCAACCCGCTGACGCGCGCCGGGGGGTTCGTTCATTTGGCCGAAAATCAATGCGGTCTTGTCCAACACGCCAGACTCCTTCATTTCCAACCACAAGTCATTCCCTTCACGCGTCCGCTCGCCAACGCCGCCAAACACGGAATAACCGCCGTGGTGCATCGCAATGTTGTGAATGAGCTCCTGGATAATGACCGTCTTGCCCACGCCTGCTCCACCAAAGAGTCCCGTCTTTCCCCCCTTCGTGTATGGCTCCAGCAGATCGATCACTTTGATGCCCGTTTCAAACATCTCCTTCTTCGTCGTCAACTCCTCAAAACCAGGAGCCGGTCGATGAATCGGATAAAAATCCGTCGCTTCCACCGGACCGAGCGAATCGATCGGGTTACCGGCAACGTTCAGAAGGCGACCGAGGACTTTGGGACCGACCGGAACTTTGATCGGCGCGCCGGTGTCGATGACCTTCATTCCTTTGACGAGACCGTCCGTCGAGTCCATCGCCACGGAACGAACACGGTCTTCGCCGAGATGCTGCTGCACTTCACAGATCAGATCTTCCTGTTGGCCCTCCACATTGACGCGAGGGATGCGGATAGCGTTCAGTATAGCCGGGAGCGCTCCTCCGGAAAAATCGACGTCGACAACAGGACCGATGACTTGGATGATACGACCTTCGTTCATTGCATGCCTTTCGTTGGATAAATCAGGGGTGGTTAAAAAAATGAAGTGCGCCAAAATACTCAATCAGCCCCCAAAAATCAACGACGATTTTTGATGTGACGGACGATCTGTACCCCATGAAGTCGCCCGTTCTCGATAAAGATCTTGTTGTTGTACTTGCCTGCTGCAATCGAACCGGCAACAAACAGGCCGTGCACATTGGTCTGCATCGTTTCCGCATCGTGCAGAGGAGCCAGGCTCTCGGCATCAAAATCGACTCCGGCCTTTCGAAGAAGCGAGTTATCCGGCCGATATCCGATCATGACGAAGACCGCGTCACACGGCAGCTCGAGAGCGTGTTTCCCGCGAAGACGAACAGCATCAGCGAGTATCTCAACGACCTCAGTCTCAAAGTAAGCAACGATCTCTCCGTTCTTGATGCGATTCTCTATGTCGGGCAGGATCCAGTACTTCACCCCATCGCTCAACGTCATCCCCCGATGGATGAGTGAAACGGAGGCGCCGTGGCGGAAGAGATCCAGGGCAATTTCGACAGCAGAGTTCTTTCCACCGACTACGACTACTCTGCGACCCGCGAACTCATACGGCTCCGAATAATATCTCCTCACATGCGGAAGTTGTGCCCCAGGGACATCGAATGGATTGGGATGATCGAAATATCCCGTGGCTATGACAACGTTGCGGGCTTCGTATTGTTGAGAAGGGGTTTCGACGAGAAAAATATCTCCCTTTTTGGCGATCTGCTTGACTTCTTGGCCTACTCTGACATCGAGATGATAATACTTGGCGACAGACAGGTAGTATTTGATGCACTCTATTCGGGTGGGACGAAGTCCGGCCGTGACGAAGGGCACCCCTCCTATTTCGAGCAAATCCGGTGTAGAGAAAAAGACAAGCTGATGTGGAAATCGACGGATCGCATCCACGACAGATCCTTTGTCCAGAACAATGTGGGAGAGTCCAGCTTTTTTTGCCTCAATAGCACAGGAAAGTCCTGCAGGACCGGCGCCGATGATAAGGATATCGAATGGACTTTGGCTCATGACAATAAAAAATCCGCTTCACGCGGACTTTGAGAATACTGATGAGCTGGTGGTCGGATTTGAACCGACGACCTACGGTTTACGAAACCGTTGCTCTACCGCTGAGCTACACCAGCAACATTTCACAATCGCGGCATCGGGACTGCTCTACCGCAGCCTCTCCCGATGTTGTCTATCGGGAAATTTCATCACCATAAAAAACTGGCACACCAATATACAAAAAACCGACTCGGCGGGCAAGGTGATTTTCGGGACTTGACATCTTCCGGCAGAGATTGTACTATGCACGTGAATCCCCACCGACCTTCACTACCCACCACATTACGACAGGAGGAAACGATGAAAGGCCACGCTCCTTTGAAATCACCTCACGAACAACAGCGCCTTCTGCTGCGAAAATCCGGCGCACAAAATAAGAACGGCTTCAAACTCAAACAGAATCAGCGTCAGCTCAAGCTCGTCCGAGCCATGAGCGCCGGCCGCGTGCGTGGAGGACACTCCTTTCACTGACGCATACCAGCATTCTTGTCGGTTACCCACAGAAAAGGCGACGAGCATGCTCGTCGCCTTTTGTATTGAATGGAGTTCAACAGCTCTGCCCTCTCGCACCCAACACAAGTCTGCCAATCACTTCGACAAGACGAACACCGGTTGAATCCATGCGACAAAGCCACCGGAGTCAGTCACCTTTACCCGTACGTATCGTTCGTCTCCCCGCAACCGATATGTTGAGATCAAATCGTAGCTCCGCGCCAGAACCGTTCCTCCTGCTCCGATGAACTCTGTTCGGTACTTAAACGAAGACTTTTGCTTGATGCGCACTTCGATTGTCAGCGGACTCACCATCACATCCTCCAATTCGACACCGGTGCTCGCGTAGAAGAGCCCTGCCTCTAAATTGTCGATAATCTCCCCAGCCTCAAGCTTTCGTGCCTTAACTGCGACCCATCCTCTTCCCGGATTCGAGCGGTGTGGTCCAAACTCTCCCGTGAAATGGTGCGCGTCATCGACGGCAATTCCATAAATTCTCATGCCGGCGGTCAAAAGAAAGTCCCACACCTCCTCCAAACCCGGCACGCCTCCTCCGCCGTGATTGTGGACAAGCGGATGACCGTTGTAGATTTCCAGGAGATTGTTGTTCTTCACTTTCAACAAGGTGTGGTGATCGATAGCCCAACCGAAATTCGGATGATTGATATGCGGTGCACCGTTCACCCGCCTCACCTCATCCACATTTTTTTGAATCGTCCCCAACAGCGTCGTATCGGTTTGGGGAGCAAGTAGACCCGGAATGTTCAGCCCATTGACATGAATCGGCTTCTGCTGAAAGCTCGATGTCAGTTCTTCGCCCGGAATGAGTAGGAACGACGAGTCGACAAGGTGCGAAAGCGTTTTCGGATCGGTAAAGATATTATGGTCGGAGAGGACAAGGAAGTGATAACCGTTCCGCTTGTACCACTGGGCGACAACCTCAGGCGGAGAGTCTCCATCGCTCATCGTGGTGTGAGTGTGCGTATTCCCCTTCCACCATGTCATCCCCTGCGTATTCTGTAGCTCGAAACGAGGTCCCTCGCCAGCTTTCACCTGGAGCACCATAAGAGCGTACAGTATGAGATGTGAAATCATATCTTCTCCGTCGTTGTGTCGCCATCCAATCGTTTGATGATGAAGAAAGTTGTGTCGTCACGCAGTTCCGCATTTCCGCGGAACGAAATAAGATCCCAGAGGAGGGCTTCCTTGATCTCCGGCGCAGATGACATACCGTTCCGAGCCACAACATCGATGATGCGATGTTCGCCGAACTCATGCCCCCCTTCGTTCACACCTTCCACAACGCCATCTGTATACAGAACGAGGACATCGCCCGGCGCCAATTCCCCTTGCTCTGTCTCGATGGTCGTCTCGTACACTCTCTGACCATTCCACGCTTGATCGATGGGAGAAGATGATCCACCGTTGTTGGATGGTGTAAGACCTAAGGCTGCTCCATTCGGTCGGAGCTTCTTCCAATGACCCTGGAAGGGATGATAGAGAACCGCGGGAGTATGCCCGGCGCGGCAATAGCGGAAGGTGCCATCTTCGAACAACTGGACGAGGGCGATCGTCAGGAAATAGTTCTTCTTCAATTGGCCATAGAGATAACGGTTGAGACGAATCAACAACTCCCTTGGATCGCTGCATTCGCGCGCAAGCAACTGCAAAGCGGTCTGAACCTTAACCATGTAGAGTGCCGCCGACATCCCTTTCCCCGACACGTCTCCAATCACCACGAGCGAACTGCCTTCCGACAATGTCAACAGGTCGTAGTAATCGCCACCAACATTCAACGCGACCTCGCTGTGTGCGGCGAGCGAATATCCACGCGGCGGCGAAAGCTCGTGAGGAAGCAGACTCAACTGAATCTCGCGCGCAAGATCGATCTCGTTCTTCGTGATGAGCTTATCCGCGACCTCGAGCGCGAGAAGGAAATTCATCACGAGGAACGAGTAGAACGCGTACGAAAGCTCCGATGTATAGAAACTATAGAACAGCCCGAAGAGGGCAATCGCATAGAACAGGCGCCTTGCAGGTGTGAGGCGCAGAAGAAACGCAAGGAAGAGGTTCCAGCAGAAGATGAAGACGTTCTTGATGGACTTCGGTTGTTTAGCCTCGGGCTTGACGTGTCGAAGGTAGAACTCATACGTCCCTTTTGCATCGATATTGACGAGCCGTTCGAGCTCTTTGACCGACATGCCACTCGTCAACACATCGTAGAAATTCCTGATTGATTCCGTCGTTTTCTTGATCATAAGGCGGGAACGGTGTCGTAAGCGAAAAAGAACTTCAGCAGAAAATACGCAATTCCCTGAAAAAAGATCTCAGAATTCCTTTTCGATCGAGATGCGCCGCTTCTTAGTAGAAGCGAGCTATGGTGTGCGAATTCCCGGCTCCGTCATCGCTCGCACATCCAACACCTTATCAAGTTGCTCCCGAGTCATCAATCCTCGTTCAAGCACGAGTTGGCGAAGGGACTTACCGGTGGATCGGGCTTCCTTCACAATCTCCGCGACGGTAAGATAGCCGATGTACGGATTCAGCGCCGTTGCAATGCTAGCGCTGTTCTCCGCGTACCACTTACAGCGTTCTTGATCAGCAGTGATGCCGTTGAGACACTTTGTGCAAAAGACCTCCAGCGCATTTCTTAGAATTTCGATCCCGTGAAGCAGATTGAACGCCACCACAGGCATCATCACGTTGAGTTCGAGTTGCCCTGCTTGCGCCGCAAAGAGGATCGTCGTGTCGCAGCCGAGGACCTGGTAGCACACCTGTTGCAGCATCTCTGCGATCGAGGGGTTCACCTTACCAGGCATGATGGAGGAACCCGGTTGAACTGGCGGGAGTTGAATCTCGGCTAATCCGGTATTCGGCCCAGATGCAAGAAGCCGGATGTCACTCGCAATACGTACAACATCCTGAGCCAGATTGCGCAGAGCGCCGGAGAGCTCGACCATCGGTCTGAGACTCTGCATTGCTTCGAAATAATCGCCGGCAGGATAGAGCTCCAGACCAAGCTGGGCGCGGAGCTGTTCGACCATCCGCTTTCGATATTCCGGATGGGCGTTCAATCCGGTACCGGTGGCCGTCCCTCCGATCCCCAATTCCCTGGATGCATTTGCGGCGCGACCGACTGCTTCGCGATGTTTCCGAATATTCACACCGTACGCTGTAAACTCCTGCCCCAGCCGAACAGGCGTGGCGTCCATCAGATGCGTTCGCCCCGCTTTTACGATGCCGTCAAACTCATGTCCTTTGGCGAGCAATTCTTTTTCAAACTTCTCCAGCACGCCGAGAAGCTTCTCCGTCTCAAGAAGTGAGGCGATCCGGATGGCGGTCGGACAGACGTCGTTCGTCGATTGCGCCATGTTGACGTGATCGTTTGGACTGACAAGCTTATAGTCACCCTTTGTGCCGCCGAGGAGCTCGATGGCCCGATTCGCGAGGACTTCATTACAATTCATGTTGTGTGATGTCCCCGCGCCTGCCTGATACACATCTACAACGAACCAGGACCGATGTTGTCCCTGTAACACCTCGTCTGCGGCCTGCACAATGGCATCGGCAATCCGGCCTTCGAGCAATCCGAGTTCCCTGTTCACGATCGCCGCGGCGCGTTTGATGTGAATGGTCGCTTCAACGTATGACGGTTTCGGCTTCAGCCCGCTTATCGGGTAATTCTCCACCGCCCGCAGCGTCTGGATACCGTAATACGCATCCGCCGGAATCTCCCTTGTCCCCAGGGAGTCTGTTTCGATTCGGGTCGTCATGATACTTTCCTCCATTCAAATCCGAGCGAGTTGTTTCGTCGATACCTCCCTCCCCCGATGCATCAGCAGCCCCACTGCGGGCGTGATGGGTGAAATCGACCATGCTCAAGCCATCTGCCGGTGGTGAGAGTGAGGCACTGAACGAAGCCAGCCGTACTTTGTGAAGTCGGTCCTGCCCTTCACAAAGCGGACGCCCTCTTTTTCGAGAAGTGCCTTTTGTTTTCGATAGGTGGAGGAATGTCTTGGGAAAGCAATTTCTCCGCGCGCAGTGATCACCCGATGCCATGGAACCCCGGATTTGGGCGGCAACTTGTGAAGGGCGTACCCAACAAGACGCGCCTGCCGGGGAAAACCGCTCTGTTCAGCCACCTCGGCGTACGAGGCCACCTTTCCGCGTGGAATCGCGCGAACCGTTTCCCAGATTGTTTCGAAGGTGCGAAGGTAACCACTCACTGCGAATGTTCCACCTGCAATCCAATCACAGGTCGTCTATTCGGTGAAGGCCGGTTCTGCAAGCCGGGAAAGTTCAACGGCCGAGCTCTTCTCCACATCGGCGTGCAGGCTGTTGCCGTGTGCGTCCATGGTCACGATCGCGGGAAAATCCTTCACGCGCACATGCCACATTGCCTCCGGAACGCCGAATTCCTCCAGAAAATGAACCCCTTCAACTTCTTCGATGCAGCGTGCGTAGTACTGCGCAGCGCCACCGATGGCATTGAGATAGACCGCTCCCGACTCTTTCAATGCGGCCAAAGTCTTCGATCCCATACCCCCCTTTCCTATCACAGCCCTCACGCCAAACTTCTTGATGATGGTTCCTTGATACGGCTCCTCACGGATGCTTGTTGTGGGGCCTGCGGCATTCATCGTCCAGCGGTCGCCCCGTTTCAGCGCTACTGGTCCACAATGATAGATGACCCCTCCCTTCAAATCGACGGGGGAGTCGTGTGACATGAGATGATGATGGAAGAGGTCGCGCCCCATATGTAAGGTTCCGTTGAGCAAGACGACGTCGCCGACCTTCAGACTCCTCACCTGTTCTTCGGAAAGGGGTGTCGACAGCCGTACTTCGCGGCCGGTCAGCGTCAAATCCTCTTGACGCGCGAGCTTCATCGTCGGTGAATCGTCGCGATAGAGCCACCGCTTGATCTTGCCTGTGGATGAATCGAGTACTACACCAAGACGACGAAAGGCCCAGCAGTCGTAGGCGACACTAACAAAGAAACTCGCCGGCAGTCGGTGATATGCCCCGATCTTGCAGCCGATGAGTGTCACGTTGCCGCCGAATCCCATCGTACCGATGCCGAGCTTGTTGGCGTTCTCCATGATGTACGTTTCGAGTTTCGCAAGGTCCGGATTCGGATTGATATCATCCAGTGGGCGGAAGAGTTGCTGTTTCGCCAACTCGTAACCGGAGGTGCGATCGCCGCCGATACCAACGCCGATGGCTCCGATGCTGCAACCTTGTCCTTGCGCCTGCCAGACGGCATGTAGAATGCACTTGCGAATGCCGTCGAGAGTGCGGTCAGCGCGACCGAGGTTGGGGAGCTCACACGGTAAGGAGTACTGAATGTTTTTGTTCTCACATCCCCCTCCTTTCAAAAGCAATTTCACTTCGATGTCGTCTTCTTCCCACTGCTCGAAGTAGACGGCCGGAGTGCCGGCGCCGAGATTATTGCCGCTGTTCTTGCCGGTCAGGGAATCGACCGAATTGGGGCGCAACTTTCCCGCCTTCGTTGCTTCCGCGATCGCTTCGTCGATAAGTTTTCTCATCACAATTTGGTTTGCTCCGATGGGCGTCTTGATTTTGAACGTCGGCATGCCCGTGTCTTGACAGATGGGTCCGCAATTCGCGGCAGCCATGTCGACGTTGACAGCGATGGTGTTTAATGCGAGATCGGATTGCGTCCCTTTTCGTTCTCGTTCCATCGCGTCCTTGATTGCACGCCTCACATCGGGGGGGAGGTTGGTAGAAGTTTCAACGATCAGATCATACATGCTTTGCTTGAAATGTTCCATTGTTCACATCCTTTGTGCGTTCTGTTCGGTGGTGCGTGGCTCAAATATACCCTTTTCACTTCCACTTGACAACCCCTGCATTGACCAAATCTTCGACATAGCGTGCCACGAACGCCGTTTCAACCGCGCCATAATACGCGCTGACGAAATTTCTTATTTCCGAAACTGTCCGTCGCCCATCCATCATATTGACAATCTCCCACTGATGCAGAGAGGTCAATTTGGAACCCTCGCTTTGATACCATGACAGGGCTTCCGGAGAGAGCGTGGATGTAAGAACATCCGACGACAGCGGACCTCTCGTTAACCTCACCGGGATGCGAGTATCGGGACGGGTTACCAAAGGGGCAGGGCGTGTCGCCCGCACTCCACGAGCAACAACCAGTGTCCCGAGACTTTGCGTGAGCGTTTCGTATTGAAGAACAAGTTGCCGCTGGAGCAGCGCAGCCAGTCTGCGCACCCCTTCCCCCGCGTTAAACGAGAGTACCGACGCTATGCTCCTCTGCTCTACCGCCAGAGCTTGATCCAGCACATTCTGCGCCTCACCCCAACCTTTCATCGCATTCGGCGAGGCATTCAAGATGCGTTGCGCACGATATGCGGATTCGCCAAGTCGTTTCGCGCTCGCCGCCGCGCTGTAGTACAGAAGGTCCTTTGCCTGTTCGCTTGTAAGATTCGCGAGATACAGAACTGTACTTGTTGCAATGATCTCACAACGCTCGAGCTCAACAGGATCGACCTTGTCCGGCGTATCTTCAGAAGTGTGATGCGTATAGTCCGGATAGTGGAAAAACATAATCCCGGGGATTTTGAGATCGTTGAACATCATATGGTCACTTCCACCCTGATATTCTGTCACGCGGTAATTGAATTCGGATAAACTCCCACGGGGGGTTCGAATGTTCATTTTATCGACCATTCTTGCCATGTTTTCCACAACGTCGTTCACCACCGAAGGATTGGACGGAGGCGTACGCGTGAGAACAAGTTTGGAGTGAAGGAGTTCGAGATTCTCTCCCACCATGTCTAAGTTCATGTTGGCAAGAAACGTCCCACCTCGTTCCACTCCCCGCATCTCTGGATGAGCGTCAATATACGCCATGGTTCCGTAGAACTCCGGCACCCAGAGAAACCGAAGCGACCGCTTGGGCCTTGGGAGTCGTCCGTCGGCAATCGATTCTTGTAACGCCCGAGCGATATCGAGCAATGCCGCTGATCCGGAGGCGTTGTCATTCGCCGACTCCTTCGGATGGTCGAGATGTGCGGTGAAGACCAGTTCCTCCTCCGGCCGTTCGCTTCCCCGAATGTGCGCGACGACCACATCCATGAAATACGGCTCGAGCCCAATCCCCTTCACTTGTCCCCGCAGCACCACTTTCTTTCCTTCCTCCAAAAGCTTTTTCAGTTTTTCGCCTTGGCGATTGGTAAGATTGAATCCGAACGTTACCCGTTCAAGCTCCTCCGTCCTTGGCCACATACCGGTGTACTGAAGCATATCGGGATATTCTTTCGCGCGATCATCATCGAGGTAGCAGACGACCGCCTTAGCTCCGTATTTCAATACCGCGAGACGGTGTACCGCTCCGCCATAGCCGGTCGCAAGCACAAATTTGCCGGCGACGTCCCTTCCGGCGTAATCGGCATCGCTTGTGCCGGCGCCGACCCAAACAAGTTCCGCCGTCTCGTCGCCCGCATTGGAATAGGTGATGACGCTCATTGCAATTTCCGGGTAACCGACGATGCGCTCTTCAAACGGCTCAAGCATGCGCAGCTCTCCCCAGGAGATGTCCCACCCCGATGGCGATTGCCACGTTTGGTATTTGACCTTTCCATCGGAGACAAAGGATTCGATATACGCCTCCTTCTCCGAAAGACCGTAGGAACGAAGCTGGGCAAGAACGTAGTTGGCTGCAGTTCTGTATCCGCGGGAGCCCTGAATGCGATGATGTCTCGTGATCTGTATGACATGTTCCTTCGCCAGCTCGCCGCTGAGGATTTCGTGCAGCAGATCACGCGTCTTCGCATCGAGCAAGTCCTGAGTGCTTGACGGAAGGACAAAGAAAAGTGTCAGCAAGAGTATCTTGAGCATTCTTCTCATGGTGATCTCACTCCCTCGGTGTATATGGTTGAAAGTGGGGAACGATTCACGGAGTCGGGAGACGATAAACAATGGCGCTGAGGCACGAGCGGGAGTTATCGCTTGTGTTCTGAGGAGATCGATGATTCACCGACTCCCGGCGTTGCACGACAGCAGAACCACACGCGTGATCGTAAGAGATCGGTCGATCGATCTCCGATTCCGCGACGCTTGGCGTTCAATATAGAGAACGTATGCAGAAATGGCAAAGCGAGAAAGTCAAACAGATTGTAAGTATACGGGACAGAAGAAGTGAAGAGAAAGACACACAGGCGCGGGGTCCGGACTTCGCTATTGAAACGCGCCGGTGTAGATCCAATTACCGAGAAGTCCGCGGGCGTCGACCGTTGCCGTTACCGTATTGGCGGGATCAACTGCCGATGTAGCAAGGAAGGTGATTTCGTCTTTCGATTTACTCACAATCGTGTACGTGGCGTTGGAGTTTGAGGAGAGCGTCGGTGGGATCTCGTAGTTGCTGTAGTCACCGTTTCCACCATCCATCTTCGCGGGACGCATACGGTACTGATACGCTTGAGATGCCATATGATTCAAATCGTTGATAATGGCGTCGAGGTTCGAGCGAACGTTCTGCGCCTCGAAGGTGGTGATACCGATGGCGATGGCTATACCCACGATGATGACGCCGACGATGACGAGCAACAATTGCTGTTGGCCCACTGCCTCCTCCTAGGGATTGGATGTTGGGACGGCGGAACTTCAAAATGCGTGCCGAGCGGATCACTTCACCCTGCAAGCCGAAATAACCGAGGAACTCCCCCTCCTCGTCAGCGCATTTGTCGAACCGGAAGTAAGAATTACATTGATCAGGTAAATCCGACCGCTTCAGCACAACTCGTAAGGTGTAAAGATGCACATCGACAACTGTTTTCTTGCGCGCTCGCCCACTACACAGCAAGCGACCGAATCCATCTTACTTCGTAATGCCCAGTTGCCCGAGGATGAACGCGTAGTTAAACGCCTGCTCCCGGAACGCATCATAACGGCCGGATGCACCGCCGTGACCAGCGCCCATATTAGTCTTCAAGACGAGCGTCACATTGTCTCCATTGAGCTCTCGCATTTTCGCCGTGTATTTTGCCGGCTCCCAGTACATCACCTGACTGTCATTCAACGACGTCGTGATAAGAAGAGCGGGATATCGTTTTCTTGCAAGATTGGTATAGGGACAATAGCTTTTGATGTACTCGTACTCTTCTTTCTTTTTCGGATTGCCCCACTCTAGAAACTCGCCGACCGTTAGCGGCAGCGATTCGTCGAGCATCGTGTTGATCACGTCAACAAATGGAACGGCGAGATGGGCAACGCGAAAGAGTTCCGGCCTCATGTTGATGACGGCACCAATGAGCAATCCACCCGCGCTTCCCCCCTGAATTGCGAGACGATCCGGCGAGGTGTACTTCTCTCGAATGAGATGTTCGGCGCAAGCGATGAAATCGGTGAAGGTGTTCTTTTTCTTCATCATCTTTCCATCTTCATACCACTCTTCCCCCAACTCTCCTCCGCCGCGAATGTGTGCCAGCGCGAATACGACACCACGGTCGATGAGACTGAACCTTGCAACGGAGAAAGTGGCAGATTGTGAAATGCCGTACGATCCGTATCCGTAAAGCAAGAGCGGATTCGAGCCGTCGCGTTTCGTGCCTTTGCGGTAGACAAGGGAGATGGGCACCTTCTTGCCGTCTGCAGCCGTGGCCCAGATGCGCTCCGAAACATAGTTTTTCGGATCGTAACCGCCGAGCACTTCCGTTTGTTTCAACAGTTCTTGCGAGCCTGTTGCCATATTGTATTCAAACACCGAACTCGGCGTGATGAACGATTGGTACGAGTACCGAAAGAGGTGGGTGTTGTATTCAGGATTCGCGTATTTGAAAGCGGAGTACGTCGGCTCGGGAAACTCAATAGTCCTCTTGCTACCGTCGGCAAAACGTTGAACGATGAATTTCACCAATCCGTTCTCCCGCTCGATGAACACAATGTAATCTTTGAAGAGGTGGATGTCCTCAAGCTTGATGGAGGGACGATGAGATACCAGATCGGTCCATAACTCGGGTTTTGGATCGCTCGATGGAACGGTCACAAGCTTGAAATTCTTGGCTCCTTTGTTCGTGCGAATGTAGAAGAGCCCTTCACGGTGATCCACATAATACTCATGCTCGTTCTCGCGCGCCCTGATAAGCTTGAACGATTCCGCAGGCTGGTCGCTCGGAAGGTACCGGATTTCCGTCGTCACAGCGCTTGCAGATGCGAGAAAGATATGCTTCTTGTCGCTTCCCCGATATGTCCATATTCGATACAGTTCATCCTTTTCTTCGTACAGCAATTCGTCATCCTTGCTTCCGAGGACGTGCCGGAAAAAGCGATAGGGACGCTTCGCATGGTCCTCCTTCACATAGAAAAGCGTCTTGTTATCGGCTGCCCACGTTACGGAGTTCACCTGGCCGACATCGTCCGGAAGTAGTTCACCCGTCACGAGATTCTTGATGTAGAGCCGATATTGCCGAAATCCGGTTGTGTCGATTGAGTATGCCAGCAAGTTGCCGTCGTCGGAGATATTGTAGACTCCCAGACCGAGGAACTTGTGCCCCGCCGCGAGTTGATTCAGATCGAGCACGATTTGCTCTTCGGCGTCCATGGACCCGCGCTTGCGGCAATAGATTGCGTACTGTTTTCCCTCCTCCGTGCGACTGTAGTACCAATAATCACCCAATTTGTACGGCACGCTCAGGTCCGTCTGTTTGATGCGGCTGAGGATTTCGTTATAGATAGTCTCCTGCAGCGGCTTCAAATGTCCCGTCATCGCCTCCGTGTATGCATTCTCTGCTTCGAGATACGCGATGACCTCGGGATTCGACTTTTCGCGAAGCCAGTAGTAGTTGTCGACACGGATGTCACCATGCAGCGTATCGACTTTAGGTACTTGCTTGGCAGCAGGCGGTTTCAACATGCCGGCGTTCATTTGGCCAAGAGCGTGGGGGGTTATAAGAAGAAGCATAAAGCAGAGGAATCTGATAGTACGCATAGATTTGAATATCTCCTTATCAAGGATGAGAGATTATGAGAAATGCGCTACGGTGTTGGCCCACCATCGTTTGTTGCGTACGAGGTAATCGGTCGCGATCACTGCCGCGACGTTCGCCGTGGAGAGCGTCGCGACCACCACTCGCGTGAAGCAACGGCAAGGCCCCAAGTGATGTGGGGCCTTGTTGGCTTTCGAAAGGAGGACTTTTTCTGATCGTTCACAAGCAGCAAGTTTTCCTCGTGTGCATGCTCTACGCGGATTCCCGGTAGAGAGTTGTACGGATCAGCGGACGATATTGCTCCGGCATCTTCTCGTACGCATGGTCCCAGCATAAGTTGTTCTGCAGGAACCAGGCGGCTGCAGTGTTTCCGTCGTCGCTTCTCCAGCGATCCCAATATCCATCCCCCGGACGTTCAATCTTCCATACGAACGGTTTCTTACAAACTGTACACTGTGCTTCCTTGAGGAGCGACATAGGTTGGTGAACTTTGTTGAGTGAACAGGCATTATCGAAAGAGGATTGACCAGTCAATGAGTCTGACTCGCAATTCGCTTGCAAATGTACAGACCCATCCCCTCCTTTTCAAGCTCCTGCCGTCCGAACAGAAAGAGAGGCGGTCGCCAGAATCGCGCGGCCCAAGTCTGCTCACGACGCGGAGCCCCCTTCTCGAAAACGTCATTAAGATTTGTCTGTCTTAGACCCAGCCACGCAATTTGCAGGCCTCGGCAACACGGGCCACACCGACAACCATTGCAGCAAGTCGAGGATGTACCCGTTTGTCCTCCATCGCTTCACGGACGGTGTGATATGCCTTCCTGATCTTCTCATCGAGACGATGATGGACGGTCGCTTCATCCCAAAAGTACGAATACTGATCCTGCACCATTTCGAAGTACGACACCGTAACCCCTCCTGCACTTGCGAGAATGTCCGGTATCACGTGGATGCCGTTTTGATACAGAATCAGGTCCGCTTCGGGCGTTGTCGGACCGTTCGCCAGCTCGCAGACAACGCGTGCCTTGATCTTCGACGCGTTCTCCTCGTTAATGGCATTTTCGAGTGCTGCAGGGTACAGAACTTGAACGTCCGACTCAAGAACGGCATCCCGAGCTATCTCCTTCGCCCCCGGGAATCCGACCACACTGCCGGTCTTGAGCTTGTGTGTGACCAACTCTTTCGGATTCAAACCGTTCTGATTGAAGATGCCCCCTCTCGAATCAGAAACGGCAACAAGCTTTCCGCCTCCCAGCAGTTCGTGATGAAGCAGAGCGGCCCGTTGACCTGCATTGCCGAAACCTTGGATAGCGTATGACCCGGAGTGCGGATCGATGCCGAGCACTTTGCAAGCCTCGCGGACCGTGATGACTCCTCCCCTTGCCGTTGCATCCCTGCGCCCTTCGGTTCCCCCGATTTGTCGAGGCTTATCGGTCAAAACGCCCGGCTGATGCACACCCTTGATCGTCTCAAATTCGTCCATCATCCACGCCATGGTCTGGGGATTCGTGTAGACATCGGGAGCGGGAACATCTTTATCAACACCGATATAATGAGCGACGCCCCGCATGTAGGCGCGAGACACAGCCTCTAACTCTCGCTCCGACAGCGTCCGAGGATCGCACACGACACCCCCTTTTCCGCCACCGAGCGGAAGATCAACTACAGCAGTCTTCCACGTCATCCAACCAGCGAGGGCACGAATCGTGTCGAATGTTTCATCCGGATGAAACCGGATACCTCCTTTTGCGGGGCCGCGTGCCGAATTGTATTGGACGCGATAACCGTGAAAGACCCGCACCTGGCCGTTTTCCATTTTCACGGGCATCGTGAATTTGAACTCGCGCTGCGGCCACATCAAAAGGTCGCACGTCGGTTTATCGAGATTCAACAGACGCGCGGCTTCCATAACTTGCTGCTGTGCTACCTCGAACGAGTTGTATGATTTCATTTTGGTGCATCCTTTTGAGGTTGATCCTCTTTTCCTCGCTCTGCCTGCTCACTCCGAACGTCAAGAATAATCCGATACCAGCATCGCTTACACATCAACGCGCGATCGACGCTCAGCAGCACGCGTTCCCACGGACTGAGAATCGCGCCGCAGTGGGGACATGCTTCATACACAGCTTCTCTCCGTCGCTCGCCCGATGGCCATTCCTCGGTGGAATTAGTCACGTTCTGACTCCGGCTTGAGGATGATGCCCTTATTCTGCTGCCCGTTGATCTTCACGACGATCGGATGATCGAATTGCAGATGCCGCACATACTTCTTTGCCTTGACGGCACGTTGCCGGGCAAGCCATTCCCAATCGACGAATCCCTCCTTGACTTTGGAGTTGATGGTAAAGTAACCCACCATAAACGATGTGATATTCTGAAAGAAATGCGACCCTTGCGATGGGGCAACATCCATATCTTTGAACCCGGCTTCGACAATCGCTCGCGCGCCCGAAATCTGATCCCACTTCACGGGAATGCCCAACCACGGATCCAACGATCCCCATCTTCCCAAGCCAATAAGCAAATAGGGCCGGCGTTGTTCAATCAGTTCTTCGTTCAATTCCATCACTTCCCGAGCGATCTCTCTGTTCTTTGCCCGTTCGTAGCGAGTGAAATCGACATACACGATGTCGTACATATCACGTAGCACGCCGTTCCCCAAAACCTGATGGCTTTGACACAGAAGTTGTTCAGGACGAAACTCTTCGATATTCAGCTCCTCCACTTCACGACTCAACGCCAGGGGTCTCATCTGGAGCAAGCTAAACTCCATTGGCCGTTCCGGCGGAACGGACATGTTGACGGCAAACTCGATCTCGACGGGCGTGCCCATCCCCCAGCTTCCCATATCGAGCAAAAGCTCCAGGATCTGCGGAAGAGGGAACAGTTTGTCGCGCAGAATGGGCGCGAAGGTCACAACGCGTATGCCACTCCGGGAGACGCCGCTGGAGAGTGAGTCGTTTTCCGGCGAATAGGTGGAAACGACGCGTGCAAGCGTTCCATCGTGCTCTGCAATTTCAAGCGGAAACTGTTTTAGCAATGCGTCATACGTTGCGGTGACTCCAAGCGGCTCACTCCTCAAATCCAAAGCATAGAACTCCCGTTGGTTGTTCCTCAACGCCTCATCGGTGGAGAAAAATTGAAGCAGGTGCTGGGGGTATTTGGGACAGAAGCGCACGGTGATGCCTCCATCGACAACCGTCTTACCAAGACCTAATGCGACTGAGACGATGCCATCCTGCGATTTCTGCGGCGGGATCGGATAGAAGTTGTACGATTTTGCGACGCCGGAGAAATCGGGGTAGAACCGGTGATCGTGTTGTGCACCCACCATCTTTTGCACGATCACGGCCATCTTCTCTTCCTCCAGTCTATACGATGTCACCTTGATGTAGTCTTTGGCGCTTTGATAGAATGTAGAGGCATAGACTCGTTTGATGGCATTGACCAGTTCGCCCAGGCGTACGAAAGGATCGGGATGGTTGTTCGGGATCATGTACGTTTCGTAGACACCCGCGAACGGATGGTATTGCGAATCTTCAAGCAGACTCGAAGATCTGACCGCGAGCGGCTCTCGAACGAGGTCCAGGAAAGCGGCCAATTCACCCAATATTTCTTCGGGGAAACTGCGCGCCTCGAGGAATCGACGCGTGATCTCCGCATCGTTTGAGGTCTCGAGCGCGAACCGCCGGAGATTATTGTCGTCCAGGAACTGATCGAAGACGTCTGTTCCAAGTACAACGCCCGGAGGAACGTAGATCTGGACGCCTTCGAAGCGATCGCGCACATCGTAGTTGTTGATGAGGATATTGACGAAGCCGAGCCCGCGCGCCTTTCCTCCCAATGAACCGCCGCCAATGCGTGCAAAGCTGCTGTTCGGGAGAAATGTCTCCTTCTTGAAATCGGTAATAATGCCGCGTTGGCGGAGTCGACGGTAATCTCGCAGCGAAGAGATCAAATCTTCGCGGAGAGCCTGAACGGAGGGATAATCGGAAACCTTCCGCGGCCGGAGTCTGTGAGCCAGCCAGAACTCCGTCCTCGCCTTCAGCCAATTGGAGAAGTGATTCCGTTCGGCGTGATAGCGGATACTCTCTTCGGGAACGAACTGCAGTTGTTCTTCGAGGGATTTCAGATCGCTCGCCCGTCCTACCTCCACACCCTCAGGGGTGCGAAAAATAAAATCTCCAAAGCTGAAGTATTGAATCATGAATTGCCGGAGCTCGTGCAGCAGCGTTGGCGAGTCTTTCAATACGAACGACGCACCGATGGCGCGCGCCTCCGCTTCGTACTGCGGCGTCGTCGATTGCAGCAAGACAGGTATGTCGTGATGCCTGAGCTTCACAGCGCGGGCAAAGGCCAATCCAGCCTGTGGATCCGGTTTCCCCCAGCGCTGAAAGTCGATATCCGAAATGATGCCAAGGATGTAATCTTCATACTTCTGATAGTAATCCCACGCCTCCTCGAAATTGGAGCAGAGAAGAATTTTGGGTCGGGCCCTCATGCGAAGATATTTGTGGGAGAGGTTGATCCCTTCCAGGATAAGGCGGCGCGACTGGTTCAAGATTTCCGTGTAGATGATAGGGAGGAAAGAGGAGTAAAATCGTACGTTGTCTTCGATCACGATGATTGATTGCACCCCGACGATGCGCGTGTCATGGTCGACGTTCAGCTTGTCTTCAAGGTATTTGATGATCCCGATGATGAGACGGAAATCCCCCTGCCAGATAAAGACTCGGTCGAAGACCGAGGTGTCGTGATGCGTCAAGAGATCCTTCAGCTCTCGATTATCGAACGCGAGCAGAACGATAGGCACATCCGGCCGGATCTCCTTCACCCTCTTCGCGAATTTCAGGGCTGTGACATCTTCAATATGGAGCGTGGTGATGATGAGATCGAATCGCTTTTCCTCTTTCACCAGTGCAATGGCCTCTTCAGCGCTGGAGACGCGCGTGATTTCTGGAGAGTGGCTGAGATGAAGCCCCTGATACTCGTTGCGGATCAACTCATACAGCCGGCCGTCCTCCTCGAAGAGGTAGAGGTCGTAAAGACTCGAGACAAGGAGTATGTCCCGAATCCTTCGACGCATCAGGTTTTGGAACCCCTGGAACCTCGTTCCGTACCCGTGCTCAACCCAATCCGGATCGACGTATTCGATCGACAATCGAAATTCCTCCGAAAAGGCATGTACCGATGAACTCACCTTCTCGCATCATCGCATCGAGAAGGCATCTCCAAAATAAAAAATCGGAATGGAAGTTGCCCGTCCCGATTTCTCAGAACTGACAACTCCCTTTTACACCAATCCCTGGTCCATCATTGCATCCGCCACCTTGAGAAAGCCCCCGATATTTGCTCCATTCACATAGTTGCCGGGCGTTCCGAACCGGTCAGCAATGTCGCGACACGTCTTGTGGATGTTCTTCATGATCAGTTGCAGACGTTGATCAACTTCCTCACGCGTCCATGGCAGGCGCATACTGTTTTGAGCCATCTCCAGTCCCGAGGTAGCAACACCACCGGCATTGGCTGCCTTGCCCGGTCCGTAAAGAATCTTCGCTTCCAGAAATATTCTGACACCCTCGAGTGTCGTGGGCATGTTGGCACCTTCGGCCACAAGGTACACTCCGTTGCGGATCAGATTCTGAGCGTCCTTTGCGTTGATTTCGTTTTGAGTCGCACTCGGGAACGCACAATCCGCTGTGCGATCCCAGATGGGATGATAATCGCTTTTGGAATCAACCGGACGATAGACTGCCCCCGGAAATCGGTCCACATATTCCTTGATCCTTCCGCGCCGAACGTTCTTCAGCTCCATGACAAAATCGAGTTTTTTCCTGTCGATGCCTTCTTCATCGTAGATGTAACCGTTGGAATCGGACAGCGTCACCACTTTGCCGCCGAATTGATTGATCTTCTCCACGGTATATTGAGCGACGTTGCCGCTGCCGGAGACAAGGCATGTTTTTCCCTCGAGCGTTTGACCGCGCGTCGCGAGCATTTCTGCCGCGAAGTAGACGGCACCATAGCCGGTGGCTTCGGGACGAATGAGCGAACCACCCCAATTCAAACCTTTTCCTGTTAAGACACCGGTGAATTCGTTGCGGAGTTTCTTGTATTGCCCGAAGAGGAAACCAATCTCCCGTCCACCAACGCCAATGTCGCCTGCCGGAACGTCCGTGTCAGGGCCAATGTGACGATAGAGCTCATTCATAAAGCTTTGACAGAATCGCATCACCTCGTTGTCGCTCTTCCCTTTCGGATCAAAATCCGATCCTCCCTTCGCGCCGCCCATCGGGAGGGAGGTGAGACTGTTCTTGAACACCTGTTCGAACGCAAGAAACTTGAGGATACTGAGATTGACGGAGGGATGGAAACGAAGCCCCCCTTTATACGGCCCGATGGCACTATTCATTTCCACACGAAATCCGCGATTGACGTGAATCTCTCCCTGATCGTCCATCCACGGAACGCGAAAGAGTATGACCCTCTCCGGCTCCACCATCCTCTCCAAGATCTTCGACGTTCGATACTCAGGATAGCGGTCGAGCACAAGCGTGAGCGATTCGACTACTTCCTGCACTGCCTGGTGGAACTCCGGTTCGCCGGGGTTATGGGCCTGAACGTGGGACAGGAAAGTGTTGGCGTATTCTGTCATGCAGTTGACCTCCGGTGCGTGCAGATGTGTAACGTGACGTCACCACCCGCACTCAGCCAAATAAGAAATGTGAAGATGAGTTGAGAAGAGTTTTTTCGTTTGATCCTCGCACGGCGTGATCAACTCCACGCAGCGAACAATCGCCAACCCGTGATGGAGCAGCTGTCCGACGGGATGACGCGTAAAGAGGAGCAATTCGTTCTTTATGGGAAGATACCCAGTTCAAGATACGATCTCGCGATCTTGTCGATGGCGCTTGCAAAGGCGGCAGTTCGAAGATCAGGGCAACCAACCCGATGCTTGAATTCACGGATTTCATTGTAAGCGACGATCATCGTATCTTCGAGACCTGAATTGACCAGGTCCACCTCGTCAGGCCCGTGAACCAAGCGCTTCCGCTCCTCGGCGCTGAGAAGAACGCCCGTTTTCTTCTCGAAGGTCGAAATGAGTTGTTCGTACGACGTCTCGGTGAATCGTTTTGCCATCCGTCCCATGCGCACGTGTTGAAGATTCTTCAACCATTCAAAATACGACACCGTAACGCCGCCGGCATTGAGATATATATCGGGAAGCACCAAGATACCGTTCTTCAGAAGTATGTCCTCGGCTTGGGCGATCGTCGGACCATTCGCTCCCTCGCCGATGATCTTGGCCTTGATTTTTGGTGCGTTCGCACCCGTTATGACGCTTTCCAACGCGGCGGGAACGAGAATATCAGACTCCATCTCGAGGGCATCGGCGGAATGAGGAATGTTCATCGCGCCGGGAAAGTTGAGGATGGAGCGCGTCTCCCTTCGGTGTTTCATCACTTCTTCGAGGTCGAGTCCTTTCGCGTTGTAGATCGCGCCCTCGTATTCTGCCAGACCGACGATCACGCATCCCCCCTCCTGCAGAAACTTTGCCGCGTGATAACCGACGTTTCCCAGTCCCTGCACGACCACTCGCTTCCCTTCGAGGCCCGGTGTAAGGCCGAGTTTCTTCATGTCCTCCGCAATCGAACAAGCTTCTCGAATCCCGAAGAACACCCCGCGTCCGGTCGCTTCGCGGCGACCGCGGATGCCTCCCTGACTAACCGGCTTGCCGGTAACGCATCCTTGCGCGTCGATCGACGGATTAAAGGCCATATACGTGTCGACAATCCAGGCCATCTCGCGTTCACCGGTACCATAATCGGGAGCCGGCACATCGATGCCAGGTCCGATGAAATTTTTCTTGATCAACTCAGCGGTGTAGCGACGCGTGATACGTTGCAGCTGCGGCACGGAGTACCGCTTCGGGTTGATCTTGATTCCCCCCTTTGCACCTCCAAACGGTACATCGACGACCGCACATTTATACGTCATCAAAGCAGCCAGTGCTTTCACTTCATCTTCATTGACATCTTCACTATATCGAATACCTCCTTTGGTCGGAAGCTTATGATGGCTGTGCTCCACACGCCAAGCCGAAATCACTTCATAACCGTCATCGGTTTGAATAGGGAATTGAAACTGATAGACACTATTGCACACCTTGATCTGGTCGAGAAGGCCCGCCGGATGCTCGGTATAGCGCGAGGCCTTGTCGAAGTTGATATTAACATTCTCGAAGAAACTAACGGGGGGGCCGCTGGTAGGCATGGAGAAGTCCTCACTGTAGTGAACGACATCAGAGAAATGAAGCGAGCTGTTTGCTCGGAAGCGTGCAAATATTGTGCCTTTTTCGACTGAGAATCAAGGAAGAACCTCGTCCCACAATCTCTCTTATTTTCAAGCGACTAACTATCCTGCACAGCAGCCATAAATAAGAAACTACCTCGCTCTCGCGAATAGGAAGTACCGCTCGCTTTGGCCATTTTGATTCCTGACCTTCGGAAGGGCAAAAAAAAAGCCGGCTTGCTATTTCAACCCGGCGTTTCGATCGAACAAGGGCCGTCGGTCACTTGACCAAGACAACTTTTCGGGAACCGATGAACCGTTTCTGTGACTCGAACCCTTCCGCCTGCATTCGAACCAAGTATACGCCGCTCGGCAAACTCTCCGCGCGCCAAGTCACCTCATAATACCCTTTCCGCTTCTCCCCCTCGGCAAGTTCGGCTAAAACGTTTCCCAGCATGCTGTATACTTCTATCTTGACCCAAGACTTCTCCGGTACTGCATAACGGATCTTCGTCACAGGATTGAAAGGATTCGGATATGCCTCCTGGAGAACAAACTCGTCCGGCACGGGGTCCAGAGTTGTCTCCAGACGAGTCGGGGTTCCGTGCAATACACTGAATCCATGCGGGAGGGTGACTGAACCACCTCCCGGTCCTGCATTCGTCACCGTGACTGTCCTACCTCCAAGAACCGCCGTCGTCGAGATCGTGATACTCACATTGATCTCCGTCGCGCTCTTCACATTGACTCCTCCCACACTGATATCCGTTCCAAAATCGACCGACGTGGCACCGCTTAGAAATCCAGAACCGGTGACCTTCACATTGAGAATATTCCCACGCGTACCACCCGACGGCGTCACACCAACTAGAGTCGGAGCAGGATTCAAGACTGTAAATGCACCCGACAACGCCGCAGATCCGCCGCCGGGAGTGGGGTTCGTCACCGTCGCATCTCTCGGTCCTGCGGAGGCATCGGCACCGATGCGGATATTTGCCGTGGCCTGTGTCGGACTCGCCACATTGATTGAACTCACTGTGATCCCCTCCCCGAAGCTCACCGTTGTACTTCCGGGAAGGAAGTTGCCTCCTTGTAAGGTGATCGCAAGTGTTTCCCCTCGACGTCCGCTCGTCGGTGTAATCCTCGACAAGAGCGCTGCTGGATTGCCCACTGTGAACGCGCCGGTGAATGTCACACTTCCTCCACCAGGCGGTGCGTTCGTCACCACAACATCCCGTGCACCAAGTGTTGCCGTGGGATCGATCGTGATGTTGGCGGTTAGCAGAGCGGTGTTTGTCACCGTCAACGAGTTGACCGTGATTCCGTTGCCAAGGCTCAAGTTTGTAACACCGGTGAGGAAATTTGTACCTGTCAGTTGGACGTCGAGCGTCTGTCCCCGCACACCAAGCGATGTGGCCAGCGCCGCTAACGAAGGCCGCGGATTCGCGATCACGAGCGCGTTGGGAAGCGTGAAAGAAGAACCGTCTCCGTTGGCAACGGCCACACTCTGTGCTCCAGCAGCCGCAGATATCGGCACATTGACGAAAACAAGGACCTGTGTTGGGCTCTGAACCGATATCGAGTCAATAACAACTCCCCCTTCCACACTCACTGTCGTAAGCGATGAAACGAGATTGGTCCCGGTCATGGTCAAGATGGTAGTCTGTCCGCGCACCACCGTATCGGGCTTGATTGCGACAAGCGTCGGCACGGCATTCACCACTGTGAAGGCGCTGCTGAGGGTATTGACCGTGGCTCCATCATCATTGGAAACGGAAACACTCCGTGGTCCGGGGCCTGACGTCAGACTTATTAAGATGTTTGCGGTGAGAGAGTTGATGTTTTGGACGTTGACACGGTTCACCGAAATGCCGCCCCCAAATCCTACACTGGTTATTCCCTCATAGAAGAAGTCTCCGGCAATCGTGACATCCAATGTCTGACCGGCAATACCGGAAGCGGGTGAAATACTGACCGGAACAGCCGCGCCCGCAGTAACCGTAAACCCACCGCCGACTGTCACTGCCAATCCGGCACCGTTACTGACGACGATGTCGCGGTTTCCAAGTCCGGCACGTCCTGCAATGGTGATGTTCGCGACCAACTGGGTAGGACTATTGACGGTGATCTCATTCACCGTTATCCCCGAGCCAAAATTCACCGTTGTGGTTCCTGCGAGAAAGTTCGTTCCGGTGATCGTCACTTTAACTGTTTCACCCGCCAACCCGTTGTTGGGCGAGATGCTCGTGACCGATGGTGTTGGCGGGAGTCCTTGCACAGAAGTATCGGGGTCGTGTACGCCTCCACTCGCACCGATCGCGTCTCCCCACTCTGCAACGTTCAGAACAATGGAGCGTTCGATACGACGCAATGAATTCTGCGTTAGAGAGACGCGCCGGAGAACAAAGTCTGATGCATTATAATCACTCTCGTTCCCATTACCCGCGAATTGATCGACGCCCGATAACATGCTTGTTGCATCAGACGACCCCGTACTATTAAGAATGCGTAATCGAAGATTGATACCTCTTGGCGACTGATCAATGGGTGTAGAGGTTGAATTGTAGAGCTCGACGAACTCAACACTGGCGGACGATCCCCCAACCAGCACTTCACTCATGACAAAATGATTCACCCCTTGAGCTTGGAGGGAGTGAGAGGAACACCAGAGAAGGACCAACGCGAGGATTCGTTTCATAGCTTTCCCCTTACTGCAGAAACGAAAATGGAGAAGGTTGAGCGCGCCGTATCTTTTGCTCCCCTACGGTGCGCGCTTGAGTACAACGGTGCTACGCGAGGCCGCATGCGGCGGTCGCAAACATTTTTATTATCGATCGGGAATTGCTTTCGAGGGGGATTGTACCAAGTATCTTCTACAGAGTTCCCTTTCCAGTCAATCATGCATTGGACCAGCGGAGCGTGTGAACTGTGCCCCGAGGTCGTTGCCCGCCCTCCGGTTCAAAACCGCGGCGGAATATTACGCATTCCGTTACTTATTGTCAAGATTTCTGCGAGAAATATTTCGCGCGCAAGGGATGTCCCTCATTCGTTGTATCTCTTCCTCCGCATAGGTACATTGAATCGCGCAAACGTGGTGTGCAACCGTCGTACGAGAGCTCATCCGAATACCGAATCGAATTCTTCCGATGAATCGGCTCAGATTCTCCATTGTTGTCCCGACATACAATCGTGTTGAATCTTTGCGAAAGACCATGCTGAGTCTTTTCACCCAGGATTTCGATCCGGATCAGTTCGAAACCATCTTCGTCAATGATGGTTCGACAGACCGGACGACTGACCTCCTCACCTCCCTCCCGGCATCTCATCGCTATCGCGTTGAAACAACGGAGCATCGCGGTGCCGCTGCGGCGCGCAACAGAGGCATCAACGTTGCACAGGGCGAGATGATTGCTTTCACGGACGATGACTGCGTCGTACCGTCAAATTGGCTGAATCACCTCGATGCGTTCTTTCGTCAGAAGAAAGCGACTGCCGTGGGAGGGACTGTGATCAATGGTGAACCGGGCAACATCTATGCGGCACTGTACTCGGCGGTCTGGGATTTTTTCTCAGAACGACTGAATAGAGATCACAAAGCGCCAAGGTTCCTCGTTTCGAACAACTTCGCCATAAAGCGAGAAGCCCTTCTGCGCGTCGGGAACTTCAACGAGGGCTTTGTGGTGGGGGGGGAAGATCGCGAACTCATTGCGAGGCTGCGAGCGGCCGGGGAAACTGTGTACTACGACCCGTCGCTCATCGTCACGCACCATCACGGATTTACGTTCAAGACATTTCTCACCCATCTTTATCGGATGGGACGAGGTTCTTCCCTCCTGCATCGTCTCACAACAACAAATACCTCACGATCCGAGGAACGCCTTCGATCGAGAGAGTATATCGAAATGCTGTTTGAGATTCCGAAAAGGCGTGTAACAGGATCATATCTTTCTGACCTTCTTCTTCTCACGCTGGCTCAGTCTGCCGCAGTTGCCGGTTATATCACAGGCTCGTTGAGTCATCATCGTCCTTCCACCCAGGGAGAATGAGAGGCAACCATTCTCCTCACGTCGAATCCCTGACTTTGGGTTCATTGTTCGACCCACTCTTATCTCATCGACCTTCTGCTGTCGCCGCAGGTTGCGTCCGGGAACCAGCGATTAAAAAGAGTACCGCAGACTGGCAAATACGCCGCGCCCCCGCGTGGTGAAGCCATGGATCTCGTAGTACGTGACATCAAAGAGATTCTCGATACGTGCCATCATCGAGAGCTGGGGTAAGAGATGCCATCGAAGGGTAAGATCGACAACCGTATATTCCTCGACCCCAATCGTGTTCAACGCTCCGTAGGGTCCGAGCCGTGATTCATAATATACATCGGAACGCGATCCGACATGACGCACATCGAACCGTCCACCCCACGAGCCGTAGGGTCCCATCTGAAGCGAAAGGTGAAACGTATTCGGCCGACGGGTAAGGCCCAATGACTCCACCGCTCGGTTGACGAACGACCCATTATTGTAAATCTGAACGTGGTGTCCTTGCGTGTGCGTCCGATCGAGCATTTCGGGATCATAGACAAGCTTCCCCCCCACGAGACTAACATTGCCCGAGAGCATAACTTCTTGCGCGAGACTGAGTTGAAACGTGAATTCGAGGCCTCGTGTGCGGAGTTGTCCAAGATTCAGGTACGTATCTCCCCGGAAATCATCCCGCCTCCAGTCTTTGCCGAGCTGGTCAACAGAAACATCTTTGTTCCAGAGATACACATATTCTATCACATCATCCACGTCGGTCGCAAAGTAGCTTGCGGTGAGGCGGAGCGCATCGCCGAACCGGTATTTCAAACCAAGCTCATACGATGTGGATCGTTCGGGTTGCAGGTTCCTATTGCCGCGTGTAATACCCGAGAGGTTGTGTGCAGCCGGTACGAACAATTGATACAGCGAAGGCGCGTTGAAGCCGGTCGAAAGAGATCCGTACAAAAGCGTTGCTTCGTTCAAGCGGAATGTCGGGTTCACTTCAAATGTTGCGTGCGAACCGAAGCTTGAATGCTTGTTCAATCGCACACCCAAGCCGAGGCCCCACCGATCGAGCGAATGCGCAAGCAAGGTTCCGTTGAAATCTGTACGCGCGAAGAGACTCCGCGTGGTCGCACGGAGCCCGAGCGTGTCGAGGTTCGTCGAAAATTCAAACACACCCCATCGCGAACGTGAGAAGTAGTAGGTGGAAGAACCCATTCGTTCGCCATACCATCCTCCACCGACCGTCAACTGCAGGCCATCGGTAGTGAGAGAGGAGAGAAGCTCGTGAGTGAAGATAGTTCCGCGATAGGTGGCATCGAAGTAGGTGTGATCGGTCGTTCCGGACCTGTCGACAAGCGATGAATCGTCCACGAAATATCTTCGCATCTCTGAGTTCCCGCCGACATACTTGAGACGAACGGAGGGTGAGAAAGCATACGAAGCACCGTAGGTAAAGAGCGTCCGGTTAAAATCAAGCCTTGCATTCTCGTCGTCCCGATACGCTCCCTTGTCGATATCAACTCGATGGCGCGTCCCCCGCACAGAGATGTACGCGTCCCACACCTCGTCCTGATAGCCGGCTTTCGCCATGACGTCACGCTTTGCAAATCCATCCCTGTCATCGACCGTAAATCGATCAGGGTGCGATACCGTATCCACCGTAGCATCCAATCCCTGAGTCACCATGTTCCGGCCTGCTGCGTTGAAGTACCATCCCTGAGGCAACGTGTAGTTCAGAAACAACAGTTGAGAAAACGTCGAGGTGTTGCTGCCGAACGTTCCTGCTTTCAACTCGACATCGCCGTGAAAGCCCGGGTCGAGTTTCTTATTCGTGATGACATTCAAAACTCCGCCGATGGCTGACGAACCGTAGAGTGTACCATGAGACCCACGAACGATTTCCACCCGGTCTGCATCGATCAACGAGAGTTCTGTAAGGTCAAGTGCATTATTCACTGCGGACGGATCGGTAATGCGAACGTCGTCGATGAGGATGGTGGTATGATTGCTGTTCGCCCCGCGCGTGAACAGACTCTGCACCATTCCCGGATTCTGTCCCACCCCCACCACATAGATGCCTTCGTATTGAGAAATCACCTCCGCAGCACTATTCGCGAGTTGGGATCCAAGTTTCGATTTTGAAATGACGCTGACGCTCCTCCCCACCTCCCAGGCAATTCGGTCAGCCCGCGTAGCCGTAACGACGATTTCCGGTAACACGTACATCTTGACCGTGTCCGCCTTGTTCTCTTCGGCGGCTTTGCCTCGCGTATCCGTCGCAGATGCAGATGAAGGGATCGTAGCCGTGAAACACGGTAGCAGAGCAAGATACAGGAGCGCTTGATTTGAAGAGAGAAGGGATCTGCCGGTGGTTGTTGATGCAAGTTTGGGCACAAGGCGTTGGAGGATCTCGAAACCTCCAAACAAGAGAATACCGTAGGTCAGAGAGCCGGCAAGCAACGTGTTGAAGAAGGGGATCGATGCAATGTAGCATGCAAGGAGGCCTTCAAGCGTTAATGGATACATCCTCCCCGTTGCCCACACGGCGAAGTTTGAGATAAGATGAAAGACCAGCGCGCCTCCGAGCGTGTAACCAAGCACGGGAATAGCTTTCACACGATTCTTCAGAAACGACCCAGCCCATGTGATCAAGGCGAACGTTGCGTAAATGATTAAACGCATCGGACTCAGCAGGGCGTAGCCATACATCCATGCAAGCCCTACATCGCTTATGAGCATTGCCGCCAACGGCACGAGGTACGAAGCACGGCGCGAGGTGAAGTATGCGCCGCTAAAGAGCGCGAGCGGTACCATTGGCGTGAAGTTAGGAGGATGCGGCAACAACCGTGTAACCGCCGCTCCGAACACAAACAGCGTCAGGACAAGAAAGCGTGAAGGTATCATCTTCTCTCCTCTCGAAAGAAAGAATGGATAAAAAAAGCCCCGGCCTTCTGCGGAAGGTCGGGGCTCAAAAAGGGATAAGTGGAATGGTCGGCTTATCGGCTGTTGAACACCTTCCCGCGAAGGCATCAGAACGAGGCGTTTTGGCAGGTCTCCTGGCTTATCCGACCCCTGATTTGTCTTCCCATCCCATTTTACCGGGGCAGTGACAACCTCAATCAGGGAACGATCCTGTCGACAACAGGACCGGAATCACAGTTGCGGGGCAGCTTTCGAATCTCTCCACAGAAATGGAGATCACGAAATTCCCTTTTCATCCCGACGGAACAATCAGGTTCCGTCAGAACACCAAAACGTGTGTGTGAAAGAACGAGCTGTGAAGGTGACGTCCAATATAGAAAAGTTCAGCTCTTGTGTCAAGACCTAATATCCAATCGCTCCTGCATCCGGATCCCGTGGATCCGCCGCGCCATGCCTTGTGCCGGTCTTCGGGTCGATCAGAATCCCCATCGCTCTTCCCTGACCCTCCGTCGTGCGTATCCGATGACCCATCATTTCGAGGAGCCGCCGGGAATCGAGCGATGTAGTGTACTTCTCCATACTTAAGATGTCTGGGAACCACTGATGGTGAATTCGTCCCGCGTTGATTGCTTCGGCGACATTCATCTCAAATTCAATGACGTTGAGGACGATCTGCAAGACGGTGTTGATGATTGTCCTTCCACCTGGCGTTCCGACCAGTACCCACGGTTTTCCATCCTTCGCGAGAATCGTCGGAGTCATACTCGAGAGCATTCTCTTGCCCGGCCCGACCCTATTTGGAACGGTGCCAATCTTACCCGTGCTGTCGGTAAGCCCCGGAACGGGATTGAAATCCCCCATTTCGTTATTGTAGAGGAATCCCAGCCCATCAGCAACGATGCGCGATCCGTAGCTGTATTCAAGCGTATAGGTGACAACGACTGCGTTCCCCTCCGCGTCGATCACAGAGTAATGGGTCGTCTCGCCACTCTCGTGCACGTCGGCGACATACGAAACGTCGCTCTTTGCAGCGCGATTGAGGCTTATTCGCTTGCGCACCTCGTCTGCATACTCTTTCGAGGTCAGTCGAGCAATCGGCATATGGGGATTAAAATCGGGATCCCCCAGCCACCGCGCGCGGTCGGCGTACGCCACGCGCATCGCCTCCGTGAGGAGATGAATGTATTGTGCAGAGTTGTGTCCGTACGAGCGCAAATCGAATCCTTCAAGAATATTCAGCATCTCGATCAACGCCGTGCCGCCGGAACTCGGGGGCGCCATGGAGATCACTTCAACCCCACGGTAGGTTCCTCGCAGCGGTGTACGTTCCTTCGCTTCATACGCAGCGAGATCGGCCTCCGTGATCAAGCCACCATTCCTTTTCATGTCGGCTGCGATCAATCTCGCCGTCTCCCCCTTATAAAATCCATCTTTGCGTGCTCGCTGAATACGCTTCAAGGTTCGAGCGAGATCCGGCTGGCGCCACAGTTCTCCGGGCTCGTAGGCCACCGTGTCGCGCTTGAAAAAGACCTTTCTCGAAGAGGGATAACGATGGAAATCGGATTTGAGCAACTTGAATTCCTCTGCCATCGCCCAAGAGAGAGGAAAACCTTTCTCGGCAAGTCGAATCGCAGGAGTCACAAGTCCCGTCCACGACTTTTTGCCAAATCGTTTATGGGCGAGGTCGAAGCCGGCGACGGTTCCCGGTACGCCAATCGATAAATAACCGTCGTGGTTGAGATTTCGTATGTACTTTCCCATCGCGTCGACATACATTGACTCACGCGCAGCGGCGGGGGCCTTCTCCCGAAAATCGAACGAGGTAACCGTACCGTCGTTCATATACACAATCATAAATCCGCCCCCTCCAATATTGCCCGCGGCAGGATGAACGACCGCAAGCGCGAGCCCCGTCGCCACTGCTGCGTCAACGGCATTCCCTCCCTGCTTCAGGATGTCCACTCCCACCTGTGATGCGACAGTTTGGGATGAGACAACCATTCCAGACTTCGCTTTGACTGTGGGTCGCGCACCTCCCGCAAAGGCGAATTGAGCCAGAAGAGCAAGTAGGGCAACTACAATTCGTGTTGACTGCATCGACTACTCCGTTGTTAGTGGGTCGTCTGCGCACCTATCGCGCCGGAACCCAAAAAGTGAGTTGAAGGAAAAGTTGATCGGACTCTCATCATAGAAGAGGAGCACTTTGGGTTGCGAAACGCCGGCAGCATACGTGACAGGTAAATGAAGCAGAAGTGTCTGGAGGTGCAGGACGAAGGACAGAACAAACCGAAGGACGGCGAGAGATTTCTCCACAAACAGATTCTTTAGCCAATCGAAGAAAGGCGGGTGGATGAAGATGCTGATAAGGTCATACGCCACTTTGAGATGGTTGCTTCACTTCGAGAAAGAGTTTGAGGTAATGCCCAGCAATGTACTCGAACAAGCACTCCATCTTTCGAGCAAGGATTCGGAACGTAGATCGGGCGCTGAACCCGACCTACAAGTATGTACTCCAACAGACGCCATCAGAACGGCAGATCATCGGCCTTGCCGCCTGCGGGCTCCTCAAAAGAAGTCGATGTGTCCGATTCAGGAGCGGAAGCCCCTCCTCCTTTGCTATCCAGCATCACAAGCTGATCCATCACAATTTCGGTCACGAAGCGCTTTACGCCGTTCTTATCGTCGTAATTGCGATACTGAATCCGTCCCTCCATGTAAATCTTGCTCCCTTTCTTGAGATACTCGCTGCAGATTTCCGCAAGCTTTCTCCAGGCCACAATGTTATGCCACTGGGTCCGCTCCTGAATGTTCCCATCCGGATCTTTCCAGCTTTCATTGGTAGCTAAGCTGAAGGTCGCAACGGCTACACCACTGCTTGTATACCGAAGCTCAGGGTCTTTTCCCAAATTCCCGATGAGAATTGCCTTGTTAATGCTGCGAGAAGCCATGCGAGTACCTCCCTCGTTAGATGAAGTCGTAGAGACGCGTGATGAAAATAACCGAATCGGGTTTGAATGTCAAGAAATGTGCCGCTTTTTGCAAGAACTATGCTTCTACCGAGAGAGCAACTGACATCCCGTCGTGGTATGAAGCAACTTCTCGCCCCCATCACACCAGAAACTGAGACGCCGCATTTCAATGCTGACCGCCGGCCCCCCGGAACACTCCGAGTCGTTGACGTCCTAAGATATATAAACGATTCGAGGTAACAGCTACATCTTCTACCGGCCCGATGGGAAGCGAAGAAATCAGGTGATGAATCGGCGTCACGTTCACATACCGACCTGCAGTATCGAACCAGAAGAGCGAATCGTGCGACGAAACGACGAGGCGTTCTTCCCCCCAGGCACAACCTGAGGCCTGTCTGAAGACCCCCTCGCCGACTGATCTTACGAAGTTACCAAACGAATCGAATTCGAGCACGCGATCCGGCTCCAACACGAACACTCGATCATCCTCCGTCACAACGATCTTCAGCGGCCTCCGGAGCCGTCCTCGCTCCTGTTCAATACCCCCAAAGGTGCGTTCAGGAGTCGAGCGTGCGGTGAACTTCACCACGCGAAGATTTTCGGAATCAAGAACGAAGAGATCGCCTTGGCGAGAGAGTGCAACACCAACGGGGTAACCGAATTGGGCTTCTGTCTCTCCTGTTCCGCGGGTGGAGAGTGATGAGATGAAATTGAGCCGACGGTCGAAGCGCTGGACGCGATGATTACCGAAGTCGGCAACGTAGATATTGAGTCCGTCGGTAGCAACGGATGTGGGCGTATCGAACGTTGTCGTCGTCCATCCATATCCCCCTACGACAAGGGGTTCACCATCCAATCGCGGATAGACAATGATCGAGTTTGTTCCCGCATCGACAACAGCGACGCCCCCGGAAGGAAGAAGCGTTACCCGGGTTGCATGCTGGAACGAGCCGACGATGTTCTCTTCAACGAAGAGCGTATCAGAAGACGCGGCGGCCGTTGCACGATCCGGCAGGATGATAACGAAAACTACTGCAAGAAGCGCTGCCATGCGTCATCGCGCAGTTCGCCGCGCTTCGTCGAGTGAACCAGAATATAATCGCCAAATCCCGACCGGTCGATAAAGACAAAATTGACCCCGTTTTCGATCCCGTAGTAGTGCCAGATTTCGTAAGGCTTACTCTGGTCGCTGCTCGGCACGCGCTCAATCTCGTCCGGTTCGCCGTAGAGGATGAGGACGCGACCCCGATCGGTGCGCCAGCCCTCCCTCGAGAGCGCGGTGAAGCGCTGGTTCGCCGCTGCCACGCGCTGGAGATAGGCGAGCCGCGGCATACCCGCACGGCCCATCCGTCCTGCTTCCACTTCTGCCCAGAACTTCGCGAGAAATTCCCGGCGACCCTCTTCGCTCGTAATCTGGCTGAACGTCTTAATCTCCTGGTCGAGTGCCACATACTGTGCTTTCCGGAATTCATCCGCAAGCTCGTCCGCCGTTAACCCGGCCAGCTCACTGGCTTTGACAGATGCAGCCGCCGGTTGGGACACCCGGATGTGGGGATTGTAGATGAAGAACGTCTTTTCAGTTACAGCGAGCGTGGCACCCGCGTCGTCTGCGAGCGTGAGGCGGAATCGGTAGCGTCCCGATTGGATTGACGCGACGTTGGTCATCCCGGCCTCAACGGCATGCTTCACGCCAAACTTTCGTTGCTTGCTTGTTTCTTTCATCACCTTGCCGTCGTTCGCGACGATTTGACTTCGAATAGTATATGTTTGTTCGGGATTCAGGTTGTAGAATTCAGAATAGTTAAACATCATTGGATGTGATGCAACGCCAAACACGAGCGTGGGATTGGGTGTGACCTCAAGAGAGTTCTTGAAGAATGGATCGCTCTTGTTGTCTGAGTTCTTGATATTGGAGCACAACTGCACGTCGCTCGTTCTGACTTGTCCGGCGAAGGTCCTGAGCGTGATCGGCAGAAGAATGCTGTCCCTCCGCTGAGGGTTCAGTGAGTCGACCGCCATCACCTGCAAAGAATAGTCGCCAAACGGAAGAGCGTATCCCACCTGAGCCACGCGCGCGGAATTGTATGACGCATCGCTTGTGTCTTTGATCCTGACCGGCAATGGAGAGATGTCGTTGACCAGATACTCTCCTGTAGCGTTATTCTTCAACCGGGTGGTGAGAGTGACAAAGCCCTGATAGACATCCCCCACCTTTTCATAGGTGAGCAGCCGCGCGTAGAAACCGTAGTAAATCTCAAGATAGCTGCTCTGGTCGTCATTCCGGAACTGAGCGTAATCGAGATTCAGGACGAAGGAGGTAGAGGGTGTGACGCGTTGAGCAACAGCAAACGAGGCAACGCCCAACGTCAACACTATAAAAAAGAGACTGCGTTTCATTGTAAAACCTCTATTATAAATAGACCATTTGTGCAGCCAATATATTAATACCCGAGGAGGTTCGCAAGAAGCCGAAACGATCCTGCGTGGATGTTGAGGAATTGATGATGTAAAGAAAGATCGACGTACGTGATTCTTCCGCGCCCTACCTGTGCCGTCATGACAAGGGGAGTTTCTTCCGCCCCAGTTGTCACGACCCGATCCGCTTTCACTTCGGCACTTACATCGATCCGGTTGAAGGCGCGCTCAAAAATCCAATTGCCAAAATCATCCGCCGTGAGGCGATTGGGAGCCGACATGAGAGCGTGGGATGTGTCAACACGTACTTTCGTTTCTTCATCCCATTCCAGCGTGCGCGTGAAGGTGAGTCCAGCAAGCAGCGGGGTTTGATTCCAGACTTCATCGTCCTGTGCAAAGATCACAACCCTACCACCCGCTTCTGCAAAGGTCTTCAGCGCTTCGGCTTTGTTCTGCAACCAAGGCAGGCGCGTGAGCGCCCGGCGGTCAACAAGAATCGTGCCGACATCCGCCGTCGAGACATCAAGCAACGCTTCGGCCGTAATCACATCGAACCGAATCCCCAGACGTCGCAATGTTTGCCCAGTCGGACTATTCTCAAATGGTGTGATGAGGGCAACTTTCTTGATGATGGGAACAGCGACCTCGAAGCTCCGCGCTGCGAACTGCGCGACGGGCTCCGTCCGTATCCTCACGGAAAAGAGGTGCGTCCCGTCATCGAGCTTTCGTTGCCAACGAAGCCGCATCGTATCGAGATGTGACATCCCTTTTTCGCTGAGGCGAAAGGGGCTTGGATTGGAAACGACCGCCGAGTCGCTCACCATCAAGGTATCCCGGACCCCGTCGCGCGAATGATTCGTCAGTCGAACGATCAACGGCTCATTCTCCACCGCAAAGACAATCGGCGTCAGTATCTCCGTTGTGAAACGAGGTGCAAATGAAAAACGCAGGGCCATTCGGTGGACAAAACTCTCCTCCCGCGTCGCGCCGCGGTGAATGACAAAGACATAAAATGGTCTGGCGTATGTTTCGCTGAATAAGCCATAGAGGTGTTGGGGATGCGTGTACGTGACGCTACGAGGAGAAAGCAATCGAATCTGCATCCCAGGTTCATAAGGAAGTCTCTTCTCGATATTTTCATTCACGATCCACCCTTGATCGACTCCGGGGATATAGACTTCCGTTCGCCCGCCGGGTGGAACCCCTGATATGGAGTCGATGTGCAAGTACGTCAATTGCACTTCTGTTAGGATGGAATCCGACAATCTGGACGCGACGGAAATCCCAAGGAGTTGGACGCGTAGATTTTCAAGCGTCGATTTCCAATGAAGCAGTGTTCGTCGATCGGCCGCGCTCGCGCCGGCAAGTTGCGAAAGCTGCAGATCGAGCGAATCCATCACACCGAGGAGCTGACGCAACAACGGCCTCTGTTGTCCCGATGACCTCGGCGTGGTTCGAGGTCCTATTCCCCGATTGGCAATGCTGCGGACTTGCTGGTCGAGCGAGCGAAGTCTCGGAGAGACATTCAACGGAAGACCCTGATCAATCGACGTGATCCGACGTGTCGAACCCTGGCGGAGGGATGGATAGTGCACAACGTACGACGGTGGTGTCTGACGAAACCAAATCGGTCGCTGTCGGACAAGTGACCGATATGCGGTGGCTGCATTTTCTCCGAGTGCTTGATATGTTCGTCCACTTCGTCGATGGATCTCGTCAATTGGCGCGGAAATGCCCTTCGTCGTTCCGTCATCGACAAGAACGCGTCCCACCTGCCAGCGTGGAATCGGGGCAAACCGAAGAGGGTCGGAGGGGCTCTTCACCGGTTCAACGCGACGAACGGCCTTCAGTAACTCCTCGTATGCGACGGTCCATCGGGCACTTTTCCCTTTTGCTTCCCAATCCCGCGTGAAGAGGATCAGGTCGGGCTTGAACTCCGTAATAACACGCGTCAATCGCGCGGTGAGCGTGTCGATCTCCCACTGGGCACGGACGCGAGCCGTATCGCGTGCCGCAGGGACATCGGGCATATTAAGGTACCACGTATCGCCTCCGAGTGCTCCGAGGGCGGCAAACGATTCGCTCCTTCGTTCTGCTGCAAGTTCGTTCGGCATCATGCTTCGCAGGTCGCTCTCCCCTCCTTCCCCGTTCGTCACGTACGCACTGAGCACTTTCGCCCCTTTGCCGTAGCGGAAATACGAGAGCGTTGCCAGATCTTCGAACCCCGGCTGGAGTGATATCATGAACACGTTGAGCCGGCTGGCCAATTCGAGTGAGTATTGATGAATCAGATCCCCCCGTTGTTGCTGGGATCGCGGGTGGAGTTCTTGAAATGGTAGCAACATTAAAAGGGGAAGGAGCGCTCGTCGCATTCCGAAAAAACCTCCTCGATGATTTCCGTGCTGTGCATGGCGTTCTCGAACCAGAGCTTGTGAGTGTCGTCAGAATTTCGCTCCGCTTTGGAAGAGCGTTGCTTCTTCCAAGACAGGTGATGAGAAATCGGACACACAAGCTAAGAATGAAACAGGCGACGTTCGATTGGAGCATGCAACGTCGCCTGCAACCGGGTGCAAGTTTACGCAATATTTCCTAAAGGAGAAACAGGAATCTGCAGTGTCTTAAGAGTCAAATCTGTGTACAAAAAGCAAAGATTTCTGAAAGAACAGGACGCTGAAAAAATCGGATTTATTTGATAACCGCGGATCGTTTGTTCAAGTTTGAAAAAGCTTTTCGTTTGAATTCAGGTTTTTTCCCGAAGTTCAACAAGAGACCAACTTCAATCTGGGTTGCCCTGAGATAGTTCAATTTTATCTTTTTCATCAGCGTTCATCCGCTCAATCTGGATGTTTCAGCGTTCTATTTTTGGTTGTGGCTTGACCACGTTGGGTTAGTGTAACCTGACTCGTCAAGCCGTATGCTACAGCATTTGTGGGAGCCTGGCGTTTCACGTTTGATCGCCCAGCCAATACCAAGGAGAGCAGCAAGTACCCGACGGGCTTTCTGAGAAGACCACTAGGTCATGCAGCGAGGAAGGAGATCGTCAAAGGCATGGAAGAGATCTCGCCGAAGTCAATCCTTTCGGCGAGAACGCGCAAGGCGAGTGATTGGGCCTTTAGCATAGCTTCATCTTTGGTCTTGCCGTAGACGTGGACGCCCGGAATATCAACCACCTCGGCTATCCATCTGCCGTCTTCTTCTTGTTCAAATTCAATCCGGAAATTCATAATGTCTTCCCTTTGCTCTGTGCAAAGATACAAAAACTACGCGGAGGGAGTCAAATCGTGATTGGTTTCCATCAGACTATCAACCAACGAAGGTCAAGATAAAGCATATCGAACCTTGGTAGGTGAGAAGAAAAAAGGGCTGTTCCGCTCGCGCAGAACAGCCCTTTCACTTGAATCTTGCAGCGAAGGTCAGCTCAAACTCAGAGAACCATCCGAAGGTCAAGAAGAAGCATAACGAACCTTCGGAAGGCGACCTCCTACCTGACTTAGAAGCCGAGCTTCACGGAGATGACTTGATTACCGTCGAAGAACTCCGTGGTGCGGTAGGCATAGTCAACCGTAATGCCGATGCCAGCACCCATCCACGATAATCCGGCTCCAAAGGTCGAGCCGAAGATGTTATCCTGGCTTTTTTCAACCTGCGGCACCATAGCGATGCCAGCCCGGCCGAATAGCTGGATTCCTTCGACCTTAACACCTACTTGACCGCCAACTCTGTATTCATCGAGGTACAGGTTATTGTTGGTGAACGAGCCGTTGACCATCCACTGCATATTGTCTTGGAATGATCCACCGTAAGCAAGGCCGATCTCCACAAGCGACGGCAGCTCGAATGCTGCACCGTCGATCTTGTAGTTCTGCTCCGGTCGCCGTCCACCGCTCGCGGTTCCTTTTTGGTACAAACCTGGACCGTCGTACCTCAGTTGGGGTCCGATATTCTTCACCGCGACACCCAATTGGAGGCCTTTGATGCCGCCCAAGCCGTTGTACTGTACGCCGAAATCAAGAGCAACACCGCTGGCGCTCACCCGGTCAATCTGCTCGGAGATAACCTTCAGGGTCGTTCCCACGGAAATGGCATCCGTCAGACTGCGCGCGTAGCTTAGACCAACGGTAACGAAGGTCGGTGAGTAAAAGCGTCCGCCGCGTCCATCCGGATCGTCGTTCGTCGTAAGTGGAATCTCACCGAAATCAAGCGCCTTGACGGTGAGCGCGAGATTTCCGAAATCCCCCATCTTGGCACCGACACCTCCGTAGCTGACACCGATATCGGCGATGTACGTCATGGAGGAGAACATCACCTCGGCCGAGCCATCGAGATGTCCGAGGCCGGCGGGATTCCAGTGAATGGCTTCAATGCCTTTCGAATTTGCGATGGTCGAACCACCCATCGCAAAGTCCCGACCCCCGATGGGGATCAGGAGCTCCGTCGCTGCCGCTGTTCCTACTCGCTTGTTTTGAGCAAAGAGTGTCTCGATGCTCAACGCCAGCAAGCAGGCGACAACAGTCAGGATCAATACTCTCTGTTTCATAAAATAGTCTCCTTGTTCAGTTGTCATACTCTTGTGAGTCGCAAGTTGAAGTGGCTGTGCAAAAAGTTCAATCGACGTGATGTGCGAGTTCCAGATTTAGGGAATTCAGACAGTCTTCGCAACACCAACATGGCTTCTCGCCCTACATTTTGCACAGCCTTCATCCTTGGTTTAGTAGACATCGAGCACTTCTTGCTCTTGGATGACTGCGAGTTTCAACGTCTTCGTCATGCTCAAGTCCGGCATATCGACGTGAGCGATATACATACCGCTTGCCACCGGGAAGTTATATTGGTTCATCAGGTTCCAGCGGAAGAACTGACTGTCATCATCCTTCTCCAGCGTGCGGACGAGTTGTCCGGCCAGGTTGAAGATACGGATGGTAGCCTTCCGCGGCAGATTGTTGAACGTAACGAACCGTGCAAATCGGCTCGTCTCCGCCGGATTGAAGCCGTAGTAGGGGTTCGGATAGACGTTGACCTTCTCAGCCGATCGTTTCTCTACCTCGGCACCGCTTTCAGGAGCGGGCACCGAGTAAGTGAAGCTGTGAGCGGGTGTATTGACGTAGTTCGGGATGATCAGGAACTCGTCACCTGCGAAGAAGTCCGTTCCACCGCGCCGCTGCACGGCCAGGAACCACATCACCGGCAGAGAGTTATTGAGGATATCCCTTTGCAATTCCGCAACCGGTGTGGCAGCCGTGTAGGGTCTATCGAAGATAAAGAGCCACTCACGGACGGTTACGGAGGAGCCAGAAGGTCCAGTACCATTGGCACCCGGCCACCACTTACCGTCAACGAGACCTGCGGCCACGTTGTTCTCAAGATGGCCGACAGCGAGGCGGACCGGCGGGTTCGCATCCATATTCCAAGCGGAGAGAGGAACGCCGCGTTTGTAATCTTGATATGCATAACCCGGCGCTGGATTCACACGGTACGGCGCAAACTCAGGACGTGCGGGAGCCGCAGTAGCTGCACGCAAGTACCGGTAGCCATAGGAGAAGTTCGGATCGGGCCCTGGGTTATTCTCATCCCATCCTCCGTAGGGATTGTTCCCTGCATTCGGATTTCTTTGTGTTCCAGACTTTGCTGCTGCAAGCTTCAACAACGTCTTCTTCAAATCGCTTGCTTTCGTGCCGCGCGTTGGACTGAGGCCGAAAACCCACGCGGGGTCAGCCCAGCCGATTGTCCCCTCAAATCCTTCAAAGATCGCCCAACCATCAGCCCACGTGAACCGACGGGCCCCACTTGGGATCTCCCAACCCTTCATTCCCGGCGGGGGTCCATCAACCTGGAGGTAGACGCCGCCTTCGACGGGCTTATACGTCGCCGCCATCCTTGCCGCCTCACCGTTCGCTTCAATAGTCGCTTCTTTCTGACCCGACATTACAACACGGTTTTGAGTCACGTTTGTCAAGCTCCAGGTCGTTCCACCAGGCGTTTCTTGGAAATTGATTCGATAGGTATGCCCCGTACCGAGGAGCGGATTGATAACGATCGGTCGAATGATTCCATCACTACGGGGAACATTGCCACTCACACTCTGTGTGACTCTCAACGTATCCCCTGCAGTCACCGAAAGAACCTTGCCAAAGGGAACCTGAGGTCGGACTGTATAGACCGTCGGAGTCGATTCCAGAACTGCAGGCAAGTATCCTTCCTGTTTGGCAATGGCATACGCAGTTACGGCAAGATAGTATTCCTGACCGTTATAGAGCTTTTCGATGTCGCGAATGTAATCGCGGGTGAACCGATACGTCCGTTGAATACCACTATTGCTGCCGAATTGAACTGGCTTGAAGAGAACAAGACCGGAGGCCTGGTCAAATTGCTCATCAAGAACCACCGCCGGGTCAGTCGGCAAATCGAACGTCGCAAGACGCCTTGCATCCTTTAATGAGGCGCCGCGACTCGGAAGTTGATACACGTTGTAACCCTCGAACGTGTATTGGCCTGGATTGTTCACCCGGTCCTCGATATCGGCAACGCGCTGACGATTCGAGCCCCATTCAAGCACAACGACCTCATCCAGCTCGACAACTTTCACATCGGGCTCGAGGGGAGCTTTCGGCACGGCAAAGAGCGCGTTATACGTGTTCTGCGCAAATCGGTCATTGAACTTCATAACAGCAACCGATGAGATACGATCCGAGCCGAGTCCGACGATGATACCGGTCGTTACCTCCTGTGTGTCACCCGGAGCCATACGAAACGGTCCTGTGTTGAGCAGGATGCGACGGTCACCAGGGCTGAAGGACCATAACGTCCCTTGTCCGTCAAGGTGCCCCGTACCACGCACCGGATCGCCGGCAAAGGGGAATCGACCAGGAGTGACACCGGGAGGATGCGGATAGAAAGCGTCTGGACCATCTAACGGCACAAATCCGCGCATCATCTTATACCAGCGAATGGTTCCCTGCTGGTAGTTGTCCGGGGGATCGGAGAATTGACTGCCAGCCGAGAAGTAAGAGAAACCCGTCATCGGCAAGTTTCTGTACCCCGGACGATACTTCAGATCGAACACCGCGGTCTGTCCCGGAGCCGGAACAATCGGGCCCGCAAGGAAGTCGTAGCCAGCAGAGGGAGGTGGGAGGTTATACTTCTGATACTCGAGGTCAATGGCAACGCCGTTGTAGACAAAACCGAGGCTCAACACCGTGTCGCAACCGATCACGTCGTCCCCCGCGCCGCCAAGATCGGGATCAGACCACTGCGTCACATACATACTGTCGATGTAGAATGCACCTTTCGTCCCCTGACCATCAACGTCGACACCCCCCTTGTTGATGATCTTGTAGCGCTGGAAGTAAAGATTCCCCATTGCATCCGTGCGCTTGTAACCCCAGAGAGTCTTCTGAATCTCAAGCCCGATAGGTTCCGATCGCACGCGCACCAGACCGGTCGTCAATGCGCGGTTCAGATCATTAAACACGCACCACAAGACCTGATCTGCTGGAGAATTTGGATCAGCACCGGCAACACCCGGCTCGTCACGGTTTTGCGAGATCAAACTATCTGCCGTGAACGTAGCGCTGAACGGAGGCGGAGGATCATAACGACCGTTTCGATTTCGGTCGATATACGGAGCGCCGTACTGAACCGGCCACTCCTTCCAATCCTTCTCATACTGATCCTTGACCGCCTGCATCTGTGCATCCGTTACCTGAGCGATGGGAATCTCGTTCATGATGGCAGCATCCGCGCGAAGCTCTTCCTCTGACATCTGCGCATAGTCGCGGCGAATACGGTACATCCGCACATCGGCATCATCTGGATTCTGCGCGACCGCGTTCGCACCGAATCCAATCACGCGTCCTGCCTGCGTTCCTGTGGAATAGTGCGCTCCACCGACGCGAATCAGCTGTTGGAACGGCGCCGGCTGCGTGAAGTTTGCATCTCGATATACCTTGCCTCCCCACATCATACCGTCCTGATAAATTGCCCAAGAGGTAAACTTCGGATAGTACAACCCGTTATCGGATGCGGGAGAGTGGTTGGAAAGTCCATCCGAACGATGCCACGTCCAGAGGTTGTTGATGTTCAATGCGCTATAGCGGGGAGTGCCTGCCCCCTTCTGTAGTGCATTAACCTGCTTGCCGCGCGGCTTGTCCGGATCTTCCGCCCGGACCGAAACGAGTCCGGCCACAAAGCAGGCAAGCAGCGCCGCGAGCGAAACTCTTTGCAAGAGTCGATTCATACACGTACCTCCTTACATTGATGAGGTTGGTTCAACAAATATTCGTTACTAACTCTCCCGAGGCTGTGCAAGAAGTTCAATCGACGTGATGTGCGAGTTCGAGATGTGAAGTATCCAGATTGCTTTCGCATCACCAACGTGGGCGAGAAGGCTTCTCGCCCTACAATTTGCAGAACCTCGGGACGAGTGTGAACGCACGTCATTACATTTCCAGCTTCAGGCCGACTCGGATCTGCCGCGGGGGACCGAAGATGTCGTTGCCCGTGACAGCCATATACGCCCAACGGTTCTTGATATTGACCGCGCGGTAGAAATCGACATAATTCGGAATCGCCACGTAGGGAGCGGCGAGGTGACTGCGCAGCCAACCGTCATCATACGCCGTGCCCGTGTTCGGGAAGACGTTGACGATCTGCTTGCTGTCGAATAGATTCAGCACGTTCACGTACAGTTCTGCCGTGAATCCTTCGAAGTAGAATACTTTACTCGCGTTCAGATCCACGTTGAAGACCCACGGTGTGGAGGAAGAATTGATCGGTTCCACTGGATTGCGAGTCCGTGGATCAGCTAACGGTTGGACGCCAATTCTCCACACGTCCGCCTGGCCGAGGTTCTGCGGCTCAAGAATCTTGGTGAAGGCATGACCGCTGTTGAAGGTGAAAATGAAGTTCGCTCCGAGACCTTCGAGGATCGGCCCACCGTCTCCCTTCCCCCAACGATAGTCCAGCATCAACGAACCACGATGTGTCTGGTTGTAGTCGAGCGGGTTAATGAAGGAGGGGAAACGCACATCCGATTGGTCGGAGACCGCGTTGCGGGAGGAAGATGGGTTCGAAGCTGTGCCGCGAGCATCGGACAAGGTATAGTTGACTTTCGCTTGCAGACGTTTCGTCCTGCGCAGTTCAAGTGTCAACTCAAGCCCCTTCACCGTTCCAAAGTCGGAGTTGCCGTAGGCAACGAAGATGGGGACACCAACGTCGTTTAAAATACGATTCAATTGAATTTGGTCTTTCAGATCCTTGTAGAATCCGGTCACCGTAAACGCAAAGTTGTCGGTGAGCGTCTGACGAATACCGACTTCGTACTGCGTGGTGCGCTCAGGCTTTACGAGGAAGCCGGTCCCTGCAGGCTGAACGCCCAACGAATAACCAACACGCGTGATGGGGCTGATACGCGCAGCAAGAAAGCGAACGCCATCATACAGGCGATTCAGCTCCGGAAGCTGAGCGTATTTGCCGTACATTGCATAGAACACGGTTCGGTCGGTCACAGGGAACGAGAAGCTCACTCGTGGCAGCAGCAGACTCACAGGGTCGGTTTCCTTCAATGCAGCGTCGCTTCGGAAGTAGTTGAGTTGTGTATCCCATTCAGGATTAATGTAATCCACAGGGGCCACGTTTTTCATGTCGAACAGCTCATAGCGCACGCCGAGGTTCAACACGAGATCGCTGAACTCGAACTTGTTTTGCACGTACGCTGAAGCCAACAAAGGCTTGCGGGGTCCGTCAAAACCCTCATCGATTTTATTTCCATTCACATCGTATCCATACAAATTCATCCCGCCAGCCCGCTGAACAAAAATGTCATATTCCTTGCGCAGATTCGGATCGGCAGCGAGTTTGGCTGGGGTGTACTTATCACCCGACTGGGCAATGAAGTTGTTGTAGGCCGCAATGTTGCCGACGGAGAAGAGCCGCATCGTCCACGAGTCGATCTTACCACCCGCTTTCAACTCCCACTGAGGATTAATCTGCGAGGTAAAGTCGACCGTCAAACCTATCGATTGCTGACTGTTGAGCTGGTAGGAGTTGTTCACGGCGAACGGATGGGCAAAACCGAAGCCGAAGATCACAGAGTAGCCCGGAGGACCGTTGTAGCGAGTCAGGAACTCCGTCGATCCCTTTTCCGTGATATACCCTTTTTCCCGTGCAGCGACACTATCGCTATAGAGCTTCCAGTCATCGCCGTAATCAGGATCGTAGGCACGGAAGTCACGATTGTAGTACGAGACACCAACTTCGTAGAAGGTCTTGGGGCCGAGAACGTGTGTGAGGCGGAGGTTGGCAAGCGTGTTCTTCGTTTCCTGGCGGTAATCACGCTGCCAGAAGAGATTCTGGAGTCCGACCGGCCAGTTACGACCCGTTGGAAGATCCACTTCACCATAGTTGCCCGTGAAGCGAATCTTAATCGGGTTCATATCGTACAGCAACGTTCCCTGGACGGAGTTGTCGTTCCGCCAGTTCTTGTACATGTAGTTTTTCTTGATCTCGATCGGACCCGGAAGCGGTGTCCCCGCGGGCCGTGTTCCGAACGCATCCGTCACCATATTCTCGAACACGAACGGCTCAAGACGGACGTTGCTGCGATTGCGCAGGTAGTTATGCTGACCTGCGACGAAGTAACGTAGGTTGGAAACAATTGGACCACTCAACGTCACAACGGCATTGCGATAACCTCTGGCGGTCGTTCCAAGAAATTCCTTACCGGGTCCAGCAAAGTCATCCGTCTGATAGTCAACCGATGCCTTGAACTGTGGTCCTCCCGTCCGTAAGGTCGTTCGGACGATACCGGAGTTTGCTCCACCAAACTCTGCCGTGTAACCGCCGGACTGAAGCTGAAACTCCTCGATGGCTTCTTGAATGGGGCTTACAGCTTCGCTTCGGAAGAGTGGGTTGGTGGTATTCGCGCCGTCAATGAAGTATGCAACTTCACCGGCTCGACCACCGCGGATGTACAATGTTCCGTCTTGCTGAACGACGCCCGCGTTGTAGGCCAACATGTTTTGCAGTCCGCGAACGGGAATCGTCCGAATCTCCTCCTGCGTGCTGATGCGAACCGTGTTGGTTGTGTTGCGCTGGATGAGCGGACGGTCGGCAACGACTTCTACCGCCTGCACCTGGATGGCCGTGCTGGAAAGTTTAAAGTCCTGCGTGGTTGTGATGTTGGAGCTCACGCGGATGTTCGAGATCGACACAGGTGCGTATCCGATGTACGACACGCGCACCGTGTAGACTCCCGGAGGAACCGAAAGGATGACGTACTCACCGTTGATGTCGGTCGACGCACCCAGATTCGTCCCTTCGATGACCACGTTCGCACCGATGAGCGGCTCGCCCGATTCCCTATCGGTTACGATACCGCGCAACTTTCCATCCTGCGCGAGCACCATCACCGGAAGCAGAAACAGAGCGAGGAAAGCTACGAGTAGCTTACGGTACATATGATACCTCCTTCTAGGTGTGGAGAAAGGTGAAATGAAGGTATGAAACGAGTAGCCCCTTGCAAACCATGCTGAGGAGCCGAGGGCTTAATTGAGAAGTCGTCGCAAATTGAATTGTTCGAGCGGACTGCCAACAGAACATCTTCGCTCGAATTAGCATGTCACCTCCTTTAAAGTCGAGATGCTAACGCGGATGATTGAATGATGTTGGATAAACGAAGAGAATTTCGGGATATGAAACGCAACGCCGGCGAGACTCGGTATCTCACCGACCAGCGAACGGGGCACCTCCTTCTTCAGGTTGGCGTTCGGTTATGTGGCTGAGGACGGCCTAATATAGAAGTTGGCCTCTCGTTTGTCAAGTACTTTTTCAGCGACTCGTGACATTTTCCATATCTCTCAAGCCCCAATTGCTGGAAACCCTTTTTTGTAATGGGAAATCAATAAGGAGAAGTAGGTACCCGGCACCCTTTTCATATGTAAAACCTCTCTCGCAACAACACTACTCACGATCCTTCCGCCAGAACGATCTTCGCTCGCTCCATTTGCTCTGAAGATTGCCCGCTATGGCCCGAACGTGCCAATAATACTTGCCCGATGGGAGCGCCTGTGACCGAACGGAGGTACTGTCAAGAACATGCACTTCTCGCACCCGCACAAATGTGGAATCTTCGGAAAGCTCAAATTGATATCGCTGAGCGCCGGGGACGGCTCGCCATCGCGCAAGAACGCTGTTGCTGCTCCATAAAAACTTTCCGTCGTTCGGACCAATCAAGGAAGGAGGATCGAGACTCAGGAGCGTGACACCAACGGGAATCAACTTCGAAGAAGCCTCATCGCGCATACACCCGATCAACAGCGCAAGAGTCAACAGCATCGCGAGAAGAGTTATCTTCATCATCGTTCGATCACCTCCACCTCCCACTCTGAGGTGAAGGCAACCTAATAAATGTGTGATTGAATGTCAACTCCTTAAATCCGATTTAGAGAGCCGTTACAACTTAACTCAAGTTAACCGTCTGATCGTGTGAGGGGCTAAAGCCCCAGGAGTTTTATTGGGCTTTCCGTATCCCCGACCTAAAGGTCGGGGCTATAGCCACGTCCTTTAGGAGGTGGATAAAAATTTCAAACAATAATTTCAGGGGTTTCAACCCCTTACCCAAAAGCGGTCAACTTGAGAACTTAACTTGAGCAAGCGGGAGGAGGTCGAAATCACGGCGCGCGGGTTGGAAAGCGATGGCGTGCGTTCAATTCTTGGCGCACTCCCGTCTCACGTCCATCACCTCCTTCCGCAGATGCGCCAAGAATTGTGGGTGGTGTGGAGGAACGGCCATCGCGTGCGTTTGATTTCGGCACGTTTTCTTTTGTGAGGCTATGCACAATGGAGGGCGAGAAGCCTTCTCGCCCACAGTGGTGTTGCGAAAACTGTCTGAATTCCGAAAACTGTCTGAATTCCTCAAAGCTCGAACTCGCACATCACGTCGATTGAACTTTTTGCATAGCCTCGAGCGGATTCTCGCGTTGCGGGTTATGACGTTCACCTCTGCGGTGAAGAAGAGTGTGTCCATTTCGAACGGATGTAGTTCTGGGAACCTACGACAGAACACGCCTCTATGTCGGAATCAAGGTCAACTTCGACACCTTGCATTTGCTGCTCATTTGGTGTAGATTTTTCCGTCCTCTCACCACAATCATATCTGCATGAAACTACGACGGCTTGTCGTTTCAGATTCTATTGTACTCCTTTCTCTTCTGCTCCTCATCTTCCTTCCCGGCTGTGGGCAAAGGGAGACCAACCGGCAAGGATCGTCTTCCAACGAGAGGGGCAACTTTGCCGGGAGTGAATCGTGCGCATCGTGTCACGCGGAGATCTACCGGACGTTCCGACAGACAGGAATGGGACGCAGTCTCTCCCCTATCAACGCAACAAGCCTCGAGTCGGCCTTGAAACATGCAAAGCCTGTGTATGATCCCAAAACAGACTTCTTTTATGAGGTTTTCGAAAGGGAAGGAAGAATCGGCCTCCGGGAATATAGAATAGAGGCGGGAGAAGTCGTGTTTGAGCAAACCCGTTATGCTCGCTATCAGGTGGGCAGCGGGAACCAAACCGTCAGCTTCATCGAAGAGGTGAACGGCTACCTCTTTGAGATGCCGCTCACGTGGTATACAAACAAGCGGATCTGGGACTTGAGTCCGGGTTATGAATTTCACAACTGGCGATTTGACCGGCCCATCTCCTCCTCATGCATGAATTGCCATAATTCGCCCACGGTGCGAACTGCCGAGACAGAGAATCACTTCACAAATGTCCCGTTTGGTATCGGCTGCGAAAACTGTCACGGCCCGGGGGGTGAACACGTCGCACTCGCTTTGGAGGGAAGAATCACGAAGTGGCAACGCGACAACCTCGCCATCGTATCGCCAGACCGACTTGATCGTACCATTCAAATGGATATCTGTCAAACGTGCCATTTGGAGGGTATAGCGGTATGGAATGATAGTATCGAGCCGCATATGGTAGAGGTTGCACGACCGCTTGTTACTTACAAACAGGTCTTCGCAGCAAGCACTGCCCTGGAGAGCGAATCGGAATTTGCTATTGCGGCACAAGCAGGCCGATTAAGGAAGAGCCTCTGCTATCAAAAAAGTGACGTGATGACTTGCACGACGTGTCACGATCCTCACCGGCCACCGGAATTGCAGGGCCGCGAGGCATTCAACGTCACGTGTAACTCATGCCATTCCGATGCAATGGCACATACGCTTTGTTCGCTGCCGAACGCGTCGGTGGCAAACAACTCCGACTGTATTTCTTGCCACATGAACGTAGGAGAGACGAGCGATATTCCGCACGTTTCCTTTACCGACCATTACATTCGACGATCGATTCGGCGGGAGGAGAGAACCCCCAAAACAGAGAAGAAGCAACCTACACAACTCATTCCAGTGCTCACGAGCGACGACACGGTCGAGCAAAAGAGGGCTCTTGGGCTCGCTTACTTCGATTATTTTCAGAACCATCAATCTGATCTGCGATTTCTCGACAGCACGATCCATTATCTCGAACGGGTGCTTCGACAGAAACCAGCGCGTAGAGACGGTGAAGATCTATATGCCCTCGGCAATGCCTACTTTCTCAAAGGGAACTTTACCGAAGCGGAACGGAAATTCAAGGGCGCCATCGTCCAGAATCCACAACATGCTCGGGCTCATCAGATGTTAGGACGAACACTGCTAGCCACCGGAGCGATTGATGGGGCCGTCTCCGCTTTCTCGGAAGGGATCCATGCCCAACCACTCCTGATCGAAAACCACTTAGGGCTTGCAGAGGCGTTGCTGCAACGCGGCGACCTGAACGAGGCATTCCGGCATGCACAAGAAGCAATCCGGCTCGACTCACTTTCATATCCCGACGCGTTCGTTCTTCTGGGACGTATCGAAGAGGCGCGCGGGAACACAATGGAAGCGCGCGGATATTACATTCAAACGCTCCAACGCAATCCAGATCATCGAACCGCACTCATCAACATCGGGGCGTTGCTGATGCAGGAGAAGCGATGGGAGGAGGCGATCATATTCTTCGATCAGGTGCTCAAGAAAGACCCCCGGCACGTCGGCGCGTTGAACAACGTCCTCGTTTGCCTCATCAATCTTCAGCGACGGCGGGAGGCTCGCGAAGTGGCTCAACAAATTCTCGCTCTGCAACCGGACCACTCACAGGCCCGCAAGGCCCTCACGTTCCTCGGCCGATGAAACGACTTCTTTTTGTTGCTACTTTCATCACCCTTGTCTCCGGTTGTTCAAAGCCGCCCGACACCATCCGCCTACCGCTCGAAGGTGCACAGGGGAAGAAGACTGCTTCGTTCTACCTTGGGATGATCCCCGGCGTTCAACCTCATCACGCGCTGAGGCTTGACGAGAAGGGAGTCCAACTTCGGCGTTCCATCGTCTCCGACGCTGCACCGGAACTTGGCGAGCTGTTGGATCGGCTGCGGCAGGACGATTCTCTGGCGAAGGAGTCGTGGAATGAATTCGCGGTCGAGATCGACAAGCGTTGGAATTCTCTCCCCCCTTCACTCGACGCGCTCATTGAATCGGAAAATTCAGACAATGGGACGAACACTCCCTTCGTACTTTCGGTATATGGTGCTATGACCACCTATCGGCGCGACATTCAGGTCCCGCGAAAGTCGTTGGAGGATGCTCTTCTCTACTACTGGGATCGCGGGGAAAAGCTGATCTATCCCCCCGGTACGACGATCATCGCTTATCATAAAGACGAAAGGGGAAAGACTGTGGAAGTAACTGCGAAGAGAAAACGAGAAGATGGATTCTGGGATTTTGGAGTCTATGGTGACGACGGACAGCGTACATCAAGAACGGTCTCTCCACCGACCCCTTACGCTGCACCCACACAATGTGTGGGATGTCATCTTGGAACGATGCCGTATGAACCGGAAGCGTCGTTCTTGTTAGAGGGAGATGAACCGTCGGGACGTGAATATCTTCTTCTCGACCGGCGACTCAGGAACGAGAAAGTAGTCAATCTGTTGAATGAACACGCACGGCGCTCGGATAACGTCCTCGGTGTCTATGGCACCGTCTATCTCGCCGAGATTCTAAGTCTGCCACCCGCGCATCGCACACCCACTCAGAAGCAGATTGTCGATCTTTTCAAAGATCGTGTTCGCTAACCGCTACCAGTTGTTGAAAAAGGAAACCGCCAAGACGCGAAGGACGCCACGGTGAACAGACAGGTCTTATTTCTTTTAGATTTCAACAAAATTCCTTCGCGCTCTTGGCGTCTTAGCGGTTGAACTTTCATTCATAAAGTTTTTTCAACATCCTGCTAGAGTTTGACTGCCTTCACTTCAAACACGCCGTCAATTTGTTCGAGCTTCTTCAGGAGATCAGATGATATGGGGCTATCGACGTTGATAATCGTGAGGGCCTTTTGTCCCGGTTTGTCGCGCCCCAACGAAAGGCCTGCAATGTTGATATTCTCCGCGGCCAGCATGGTACCAACGCTTGCCAGCATACCGGGTCGGTCAATGTTGGAGTAGATCAGCAAGTGCCCTTCGGGATTCACTTCGAAGTGATAGTCGTCGATGCGGACAATACGTGCATGGGAATTGCCGAAAACCGTTCCTGCAAAGCGACGCGATTCGTTTGTCGTCTCATACTTCAACGTAACAAGGTGCGCATACGCCTCGTTATCACTTTCTCGCTCTTCGTCGATGATCAGGCCGAGTTCCCGTGCAATAGCCGGGGCATTGACGAGGTTAACGGGTTCGGTCATCAAGTAAGAAAAGATGCCTTTGAGAATCGCTGCCGTGATAAGTTCCATGGAGCTTGTCAGGAATGTGCCGGTGCATGCTACCGAGATGCGACGTAATTGTCCCGACATGATTTGCGCCTGTAAGCTTCCGAGTTTTTCCGCAAGATGAACGAAGGGCCTCAGTTCCTTCTTGAGCGCCATTTGGAGCGCCTCGGCGTTCACGGCCCCCGATATGCCTCGTTCCTTCAGCGCGTCCGCAATCTGATGTGCGATTTGCCTGGCAACCTTTTCCTGTGCCTCTTCGGTCGATGCACCCAGATGCGGAGTTGCGATCACGCGCGGATGTCGCAGCAACGGATGATCACCGGGAGGCTCTTTCACAAACACATCGAGCGCAGCTCCTGCCACCTTCCCCGATTCGAGTCCCCGCAGAAGAGCATCTTCATCCACAATACCGCCGCGCGCACAGTTGATGATGCGAACCCCCTCCTTGCATTGCGCAATGGTGCGGTCGTTGAGGAGCCCTCGGGTTTCGTCTGTGAGCGGCGTGTGAACTGTGATGAAATCGGATCTCCTGAACAGCTCATCAAGTGAAACAAGTTCGATGTTCAACTTCGCGGCAACTTCTCTTGACATGACAGGATCGTACCCGATCGTCACCATGCCGAAGGCCTGGCACCGCACGGCAACCTCGCGGCCAATTTTGCCGAGTCCGACAATTCCGATCGTTTTGCCAAGAAGTTCCGTTCCCGTGTACTTCTTGCGATCCCATCTCCCCTGTCGCAGCGATTCGGTGGCCTGAGGAATGTTCCGGGAAAGCGAGAGGATCATGCACATCGTATGTTCGGCGGTCGAAATGGTGTTACCACCGGGAGTGTTCATCACAATGATGCCGCGCCGCGTCGCAGCATCGACGTCGACGTTGTCTACACCTGCACCCGCACGTCCGATGACCTTCAGGTTTTTCGCAGCCGAGATGACATCCGCGGTCACCTTCGTGCCGCTTCGGATAACCAGACCGTCGTACCCACCGATGATTTCTTTGAGCTGGTCGGCCGGGACGTTCGGTCGGGCATCAACCTCAAAGCCTTCGCTTTTCAATATGTCTGCGCAGATTTGTTCGAGCGGATCACTAATGAGGATTTTCATTGGTTCGATGGATCGGTCAGATTGTCGTTGGATTATTCAGAGCTTGCTATTCAAAGTGAATCCCTCATTTCTGAAGGATTGCCTCCCCCTCTCTCCCCCTCAGTGGGGGGGACATCTCGCGCGCATCTCTCCCCCTCCACGAGGGGGACCAAGGGGGAGGATTTGGAAGATCTGTTCTCTTACAATTTCCGCGAGAGTTATTTAGGACAGGTCTGATTCATTGTCTTATGCTCAGGCACTCAGCCCGTGCAGGGTCGTGATATGGTGTTTCGAATACTCTCAACCGACAAAGGCCCGTTGCGCAGCGCTCATCCCAACACCTAATTCGAATGCATAACCGCATTCCTTCAGGGTCATCTCCAAGGCCGAGAGCATCGAAACCATGTCCAGTTCGTCATAATAACCGAGATGGGAAATACGGAAGATTTTGCCTGTGTAGCCGTCCTGTCCGCCTGCGATGGTAATGCCGTACTTCCCTTTGAGGATCTTGTTGAATTGCTTCCATTCCACACCTTCCGGTACCCAAACAGGCGTAACGGCGTAGGAGGGGGAGTCTGAAAAAAGCCGCAATCCAAGCGCTTTGATCCCCTCACGCAAAGAGGTGGCTAACCGTTCGTGTCGCCTCCAGATGTTCTCGATTCCCTCCACCCGAATCATCTGCAAAGCGGTGTCGACACCGATGATGAGCGAGATGGCGGGTGTCCACGGCGTGTCGTTTTTCTCGTATGACTTAAGGGCCCTGCGGAGATCGAAATAAAATTTGGGAAGCCTCGACGTCTGCATCGCCCGGATCGCCCGTTCGCTCACAGCCACAAAGGCCAGGCCGGGAGGAATCATCAGTCCTTTTTGCGAGCCGGTGACGCACGCATCGATCCCCCACTCATCAAACCGGAACTCGTGTGCTCCGATTGCCGTGATGCCATCAACGCACACCAATGCGTTCGAGTTTTCACGGATACGCTTTGCTAATGACTTCACATCTGTCGCCGTGCCGGTCGATGTTTCGCTGTGGACGAGATAGACGGCTTTCGCCTCCGGGTGCTCTCGGAGAGCAGAAAGAATCTGTTCGGCGGTTGGAGCTTTACCCCATTCTGTTTTGATTTCGACTACATTCAAACCAAACGCGCGCGGCATGTTCACCCATCGCTCACCGAACTTTCCGCCGTTGACGGAGATAACGGTGTCCCCCGGCGAGAAGAGATTGACGAACGTCGCTTCGACGCCCCCGGTGCCGGAGCTTGCCAGTGTGAGTACCGGTTGTGTGGTCTGGAAAAGGTATCGAAGGTTTTCGTTCACGCGGGTGAAGAGTTCCGTAAATTCGGGATGGCGATGATGGATGATGGGTTCCGCCATCTTGAGCATGATCGATTCGGGCACAGGTGTAGGCCCGGGGGTAAACAAGCGCTTTTTCAATTGAGGTCCTTTGTTGTCGATGAGATGGGTGCATTGTTTCGGTAAGAAAATAACACAACGATGAGGGAGATGCAAGAAACGCTGCCGCAGAGAACAGACTGCTGACGGGTTCAATTTCCGCGCGTCGATTCGTGGTAACAGGGGTCCTCGTCCACGTCTCGAGCGTGGATGAAACAGATTCCGATTATTACTAAAGACAAAACCCCGAACGTGTTCGGGGTTTTGATACGCTGGAGCTCTTTCACTTGCTCAGACAGCTTCTTTTTTCTGTCTCGGCTTCTCCTCGAGATGCTGCTCGATGAGTTTCAGAAGTTCCGCTTTACCATCTCCCGACACGACGGAAAAGGGGACGATGCCGCGGCAACATCCTTCGGTCAGTTGCGTTTGGAAGCGGACTTTATACGCATCGACTTGCTTCTTCAGCTTACTGACGGGGAGTTTATCCGACTTTGTCAGGACGAGGAGGTACGGAACTTCGTAGTAATCGAGCCAGTCCATCATCATCAGATCGAGCGGGGTGGGTTCCTGACGGGAGTCGATCAACTGCATGGCGAGGGCGATCGGGCCGCCACGCTTGAGAAAATCTTCGATCAACCGTTTCCATCCTGCACGCATCTGCTCCGGCACTTTGGCGTAGCCGTAGCCGGGCAGGTCGACAAAGTAAAAGGCGTTGTTGATGATGTAGTAGTTGATCTCACGCGTCTTTCCCGGCGTCGAACTCGAACGTGCAAGGTTCTTCCTGTTGCATATCTTATTCAGCAGCGACGACTTTCCGACATTCGAGCGGCCGATGAAGAGAATCTCTTTTAACTCGTTCTTCGGCAGTTGCCGGAGGTCGGACACACCTTGCAGAAATTCAGCAGAAGTGATCTTCAGCATAACGTGTACCTCTCTCCCTTAGTGAATCGGATGCCTCAGGGGACGTTCCCACTGAGGAACAATGTCGAGCGTCAGGCGCTCTCCTTGTTGGATTCTGACTCCTTCTTCTCTTCCCCGGACTTGGCAACACTGTGTGTTGAGGATGAATCGGCTTCGGCTTTGGGCGGGGCCGATTCACTCGCGCCGGTCGTTGCTGTCTCGCTTTTTTGTTTCTTCTCCGTCTTCTTCCGGGTCGTTGTTGCTTTCGATTTTGCTTTTGTTGCGCTTTTCTCTTGGCCTGTGTTGAAGTCAACCAGTTCAAGAATCGCCACCTCCGCCCCATCGCCATGCCGTTGGCCCAACTTCACCACGCGGGTATATCCACCTGGACGGGAGTTTACTTTCGGAGCGATATCGTTGAAGAGTGTCGAGACGGCCGAGCGATCACGCAAGAACGCAAAAACTTGACGTCGGGCGTGCACATCCTTCGGCTTGCCGTCGGCTTCTTTGAGCACCGCGCGTTTGGCGCGTGTGATAAGCTTCTCCACCACTGTACGCGCTTCCTTCGCCTTCGCAGTCGTGGTCCGGATGCGTTTATGCTGAATGAGCGACACGCTCAACGCGGAAAGGGTCGCCTTCCGATGGCTCCGTGTCCTCCCTAATTTCCTCCCAGATTTTAGATGTCGCATACGTTGGTTCCTTGTTCAAGTATCCTTCCCTGAGCCGGGGACATCATCGTGAGTCGTTGCCGTCCTTCAGATATTTGTCAACGTCCATCCCGAACGTCAACCCATGTTGCTCCACGATTTCGGCAAGTTCTGCAAGTGATTTTCGTCCGAAGTTGCGGAACTTGAGCAACTCTGCTTCATCACGACGCACGAGGTCGGCCAGCGTCTTGATGTTGGCCGAGCGGAGACAGTTGTGCGAACGCACCGACAGTTCAAGTTCGTCGACCGACATCTTGAGCACTTTGCGAACGCGCTGGAATTCGACATCCTGTTCCGTTTCGACCTTTTCCGCCTCCGGCTCCATATCGAAGTTGATGAAGAGTTGGATATGATCGCGGAGAATCTTTCCCGCATGCGTCAACGCATCTTCCGGCGTAATGGAACCGTCTGTTTCGATCTCAAGGATCAGCTTTTCAAAGTCTGTCTGACCGCCGACGCGCGTCGGCTCGACGAAGTACCGAACATTCCGGATTGGCGTAAAGATTGAGTCGATGGCAATCATCCCGAGCGGTTGATCGGCCGTCTTGTTTTCTTCGGCGGGGAGATATCCCTTGCCGCGGCCCAGTCGCAACTCCAGCTCAAAGTTCGCTTCTTTATTGAGCGTGGCAAGATGCAGGTCGGGATTCAAAATCTCGATTTCCGCTGAGGCCTTTTGGATGTCTGCAGCCTTAAACACGCCCGGTCCCTTCAACGGAACGACAATTTTCGTCAGCTTCTTGTTGATTGGTTTGATGCGCACTTGCTTCAGGTTCAGGATCAGCTCGGCGACATCCTCCACCACGCCTTTGATGGTGGAGAATTCATGCTGAATCCCCTCCACACGGATGGCGGTGATCGCCGTGCCCGGAAGCGACGACAAGAGCACCCGGCGAAACGAATTGCCGATGGTCACGCCAAATCCCTTTTCCAAAGGCTGCACAGTGAAGCGTCCGAACGTCGCAGTGTAGCTGCTGTCGTCCAGCTCGATCTTTTCCGGCATTTGAACTAACGCGTTGCTCATACGTACTCTTTCCCCCTACCCACCGTAGGGCGATTGGTAACACGAAGTCGGTACATCGACTTCAAGGTGAATAAAAGAAATAGAAGGTCTTACTTCGAGTACAACTCGACGATGAGTTGTTCATTGGCATTGAGCGGAACATCCGCCCGCTCTGGTATCTGCAGGAACGTTCCCGTGAGCGTTGCCTTATCGAGACTTAACCACGGCAACATGGCGGTATCCTTCACCCGTTTCATCGCCGAGTGAATGAGAGCCAGCTTTTTGCTCTTCTCCCGCACCTGAACGACGTCGCCCGGATTAAGAAGATAGGACGGGATGTCCACAATCTGGTTGTTCACCAGGAAATGACGATGCAGGATCAGCTGCCTCGCCGCTTTGCGCGAAGGCGCAAGTCCCATCCGATAGACAACGTTATCCAACCGACGCTCGAGGATCTTCACCAACGTCTCGCCCGTGCGGCCAGTCTGTTTGAGTGCGCGCTCGAAGTAGTTCCGGAATTGACGCTCCAGCAATCCGTATGAGCGCTTGATCTTTTGCTTTTCTCGCAACTGCACGCCATATTCGGAAATCTTCTGCCGACGACTCTGTCCATGCTGTCCCGGCGGATAGCTGCGTTTTTCGATGGGACATTTTTCCGTATAGCACTTCGTGCCCTTCAAAAACAACTTCTGACGTTCTCGACGGCACAGCTTGCAACTGGCATCTATGTACCTTGCCATATCTCTCCTGATGAATTGAGCATATTCAACCGGGCGGGACTCTTCGCTACTCCGCCGGTCGAGATTCGATTACACTCGTCGCCGTTTCGGCGGGCGGCACCCATTATGGGGAATGGGAGTGATGTCGCGGATCATCGTAATCTCCAAACCGGCAGATTGCAACGATCGCACCGCCGCTTCGCGTCCGGCCCCCGGACCTTTGATGAAAACTTCCACACGTCGCAAACCGAGGTCATAGGCCTCTTTCGCAGCCGCTTCGGCAGAGACCTGAGCCGCAAACGGCGTATTCTTCCGCGACCCTTTGAAGCCGTTGCGGCCTGCCGACGACCACGCAATGACGTTGCCGTACGGATCGGTCAGCGTCACCAGTACATTATTGAACGTTGCTTTGATGTACGCTTTCCCGTTGGTATCGACGTGGACCTTCTTTTTCTTCTTCGTTACCGGGGCTGCTTGTTGTTTTGCCAAGACTCAATCTCCTTTTGAACGTTCGCTTCAAACCCGGGCCAGTGGAGCTCGGGCTCTTCCTTACTTCTTCTCAGCTGCCTTCTTCTTTCCGGCTACCGTCTTTCTCTTTCCTTTGCGCGTGCGTGCATTGGTTCGTGTGCGTTGACCGCGGACGGGGAGTCCCTTGCGGTGCCGCAATCCGCGATAGCTGCCAATATCCATCAAGCGTTTGATATTCATTTGCACTTCGCTGCGGAGCGCACCTTCCACTTTGTAGTCCGATTGGATGACGGACCGAATGGCTGCCACCTCTTCGTCGTTCAGCTGCGCAACGCGTTTGTGGAGATCCACCTTCGCCTTGGCGAGGATCTCCCTCGAGGTCGATCGGCCAATTCCGTAGATGTAGGTCAGTCCAATCTCGACCGGCTTATTTTTGGGTAAATCAACTCCAGCTATACGAGCCACGCGTGATCCTTTCAATGAAAAATGAAAAATTCAAAACGAAAAAAGAAAATCGGAGTTTCGCCTTTCTCAATTCTTAATTTTTAATTTTTCATTTTGAATTTTCAATTGACCCTACCCTTGACGCTGCTTGTGTTTCGGGTTTTTGCAGATCACCTGCACAACGCCTTTGCGACGGATGATCTTGCAGTTATCACAAATTTTCTTGACGGATGATCGAACTTTCATTGTGCTTCCTCCAGCCGGTCGGATGCTCCGGCCTTCCGTGTCATTTGTATCGATACGTAATGCGACCCTTGCTGAGGTCGTATGGCGACATTTCCACTGTCACACGGTCACCCACCAGAATTTTGATGAAGTGCATCCGCATCTTACCCGAAATGTGCGCAAGGATCTCGACCCCATTGTCCAACTTCACACGAAACGTCGCGTTGGGCAGCGTTTCCGTGATGACGCCGTCTACTTTGATCGGACCTTGCTTTGCCATTGTTTACTGCGTCAGAATCTCCGCTTTGCCGTTGAGGATCGCGATGGTGTGTTCATAGTGTGCAGACACAGACCCATCCAGCGTCCGCACCGTCCAGCCATCAGCATCAATTCGCACTTCCCATCCCCCCGCATTGACCATCGGTTCGATGGCCAATGTCATTCCCTCCTTCAACTTCATGCCGGTGCCCGGCTTTCCGAAGTTCGGAACAGCCGGCTCTTCATGAAGTGCAGCTCCTACTCCGTGCCCGACGAGGTCCCGCACTACCGAGAAGCCGTGTTCCTCAACGTGTCGCTGAATAGCCGCCGATATATCGTGCACTCTGTTCCCGACTTTTGCCTGTGCAATCCCCGCATAGAGCGCCTCTTCGGTGGCTTCCATCAAACGTTGCAGCTCCTCAGAAATCTCCCCGATGGCGAACGAGTGAGCACCATCGCCATACCACCCGTCCTTCTTCACGCCCACATCGATCGAGAGGAGATCGCCATCGCGGAGAATCCGCTTGCTCGGTATGCCGTGCACGACCTCGTCATTGACTGAGGTGCACAGCGTCCCCGGAAAGGGATTCGACTTGGAGTGACGATATCCTTTGAACGCCGGCACACCTCCCATCGACCGGATATAATCTTCCGCCAAGCGATCCAACTGCAACGTCGTCACGCCCGGCTTAGCGTGGGCTCCAATCAACTTCAGGACATCGGCGACGATCTTCGAACTTTCCCGGATCAGTTCAATCTCTCGTTTCGTCTTCAAGCGCACCATTGAAGTGAGAGATTAACCTCTCCGACCTTTCAGCTTCCCGCTCTTCATAAAGCCATCATAGTGCCGCATCAGAAGATGCGATTCAATCTGCTGCAGCGTGTCAAGCGCCACACCGACGACGATAAGCAGGCTCGTTCCTCCGAAGAACGATGCAAAGGAAGGGGCAACCCCCATCTTGATCATGACCGTCGGGAGAATCGCGATGATGGCGAGGAAGATCGATCCCGGCAGTGTAATCTTCGTCAAAATGTTATCGACGTACTCCGCCGTGTGGGCGCCGGGTCGAATGCCCGGGATGAAGCCGCCTTGCTTCTTCATATTGTCCGCCACATCCTTCGGGTTGAAGGCGATCGCAGTGTAGAAGTACGTGAAGAAGACGATCATCAGGCCGTACACGATCGAGTACGTCCAGCTATCGTAACTAAACCAATCGGACGAGAGAGTTTGAACGAACTCGTCTTCTGGAAAAAAGGAAAAGATGATCTGCGGCACAAACATGATCGCTTGCGCGAAGATAATAGGCATCACCCCTGCTGTATTGACGCGAAGCGGGATGTATTGCGTTACCCCACCGTAGACTTTTCGGCCAATCACGCGTTTCGCATACTGAACGGGAATGCGGCGAGTCCCTTGTGTTACTAAGACCACACCTGCGACGATGAAGCCCATCAGCACCAAAATGACGAGCTCGATGATGATGTTCCTCCCGGCCAGCACCAGCTGGTATTCATCCAGAACTGCCGCTGGGAACGCCGCGACGATACCAATGAAGATAATGAGTGAAATACCGTTGCCGATGCCGCGCTCGGTGATCTGCTCCCCCAACCACATCATGAAGACCGTGCCGGCGGTCAGGATGATAATCGTACTGATCGCAAATCCGAGGCCTTGAACCGCCTCAGGCACGATCGGTCCGGCTTGGGTCGTTGTGCTCTGGAGCTTCACCACCACACCGCTTGCTTGCAGCATCGAAATCAGCACGGTGCCGTAGCGCGTGTACTGGGTGATCTTCTTCCGTCCGTCTTCTCCTTCTTTCTGGAGTTTCTGGAAGTACGGCACCACTGCTCCCAACAGTTGAATTACGATCGAGGCGCTGATGTACGGCATGATGCCCAGCGCAAAGATCGCCGCGTTGCTGAACGCCCCACCGACAAACAAATCGTACAATCCGAAGAGCGTGCCTTCCGACGAACGACGAATTGTGTCCGCCAGCAGACTGGCATCGACTCCGGGAAGCGTTATATGAGAACCGATACGAACAACGATGAGGAGGGCTGCCGTGAAGAGCAACCGATCCCGTAGTTCCTGAATCTTAAAGATGTTGGTAAAGGTTTCTGAGAGTTTGCTCATTCCTTCGTGTGCTCTTTCACAAGGACGGTTGCCTTTCCGCCTGCAGCCTCAATCTTCGCAACGGCAGATTTGCTGAATGCGTGCGCCGTTATTTCCAGTTTCGTCTTGAGCTCACCGTTGCCTAGTATTTTCACCGGTTCGTTTTTCTTGGAAATGACGCCAGCGTCGTACATCGCTTGAGGCGTAATAGTGCTTCCGCTCAACTTTTTTGCTGCGACCGCAGTCTCAAGCCTCTCAACGTTCACGGCCTGGTATTCGACCCGATTGCGCGGCTTGAATCCGAACTTGGGAATGCGGCGCGTCAGCGGCATTTGACCCCCTTCAAACCACAACTTGAACTTGTGGCCCGACCGAGCCTTCGCACCTTTATGCCCCTTCGTGGCCGTTCCACCATGACCGGAGCCCTGTCCACGCCCAATGCGCTTTACTTTCTTGCGTGAACCCTTCGCTGGAGTGAGATGACTGAGAATATCTTTTGCCATTTCTTAATCCTTCTTCCGTGCGATAACCAGACGATCTCCGCCGGTACGCTCAGAGACCAATCTTACTGCACTTCCTCGACCCGAACCAGATGACGGACGACACGAATCATTCCGCGTATCTGTGGCGTGTCGTTCTTGATCACAAAATAGTTCGGTCGCCCGAGTCCGAGCGCCTTCATCGTCCGCTTGTGATTCTCGAGTTCGTCGATGATGCTCCGAGTCTGGATAATTTTGATTTTCTTCGTTTCCGGCATGCTCACACCCGTCGTACGTACACGTTCTGAAGTCCGATAACTTAATTCTGATGGAATAATTCCTGCAATGTTATTCCCCGCCGTTCAGCCACGCTTCGCGCATCCGAGAGACTCAAGAGCGCCTTCATCGTTGCTTTGACAACGTTGTGGGGATTCGAAGAACCCATTTGTTTCGTTAGGACATCCTTCACGCCCGCGGACTCCAGCACAGCTCGCACACCACCCCCCGCAATTAATCCCGTTCCGGGAGAGGCAGGCTTCAGCAGGACTTTCCCGGCTCCGAACTTACCGATCACCTCGTGTGCGATCGTTCCCTTCACGATGGGAACCTTGACGACGTTCTTTTTCGCATCGTCGACCCCTTTGGAGATCGCATCCGCCACCTCGTTCGCTTTGCCGAGACCGATCCCCACATGGCCGTTGCCGTCGCCTACGACGACAATAGCGTTGAAGCTAAACCGGCGTCCCCCCTTCACGACTTTCGCGACGCGGTTGATGTGGACCAATCGTTCCTTGAGTTCGATTTCGCCTGCTTTAATCTTAGACATGAAAGAAATTTACCTCAGTTGAGTCGTTAGAATTTGAGTCCGCCTTCACGCGCACCATCGGCAAGGGCTTTGACGCGACCGTGATACAGGTAGCCGTTGCGATCGTACACCACCGTCTGGATGTTCTTGTCGAGAGCCTTTTTCGCTGTGAAGAGGCCGACCATTTTGGCCACATCCTTCGGATTTTTGACCTTCTGCAATTCCTCTTTCAAATCCTTCGAAAGCGTGGAGGCGGATACCAGCGTCCTTCCCGACGTGTCGTCGATGATTTGTGCGTAGATGTGCCGACCGCTTCGATAGATCGTGAGGCGCGGGCGTTCCCGCGTGCCGGAGATCTTCTTCCGGATGCTGATCTTCTTTCGCAGCCGGCGTTCTCTTCTATTGGATGTGATCATATGCCATACACCTTCGTGCTAAACACTTATCAGGGTCGATTACTTACCGGCCGTGGCAGCGGCTTTCCCTGCCTTGCGGCGGATGTATTCACCTTCGTACTTCACACCCTTTCCTTTGTACGGCTCGGGGGGACGGAAGGATCGAATCTTCGCTGCCACGAGACCAACGAGCTGCTTGTCGATGCCGCTGACGACGATGTTCGTTTGGGTCGGCGTCTCCAGCGAGATTCCTTCCGGTGCTCCGAAGACGATAGGATGTGAATAGCCGAGGAGCAACTGGAGTTTCTTCCCTTTCATCTCGGCACGATATCCCACTCCAACGATCTCCAGCTTCTTCTGAAATCCTTTTGTGACGCCGTCGATCATGTTCTGAATAAGTGCACGCCACAAGCCGTGGAGAGCACGGTGTTCCTTTTCATCGGAGGCACGCTTCACGTGCACTTCCGATGGAGTCGTTTCGACGCTGACCGCCGGATGGAGCTTCGCGTTTAACTCCCCTTTCGGCCCTCTCACAACGATGTGGCCGTCCTTCTGTGCGATGCTGACGCCTTTTGGAATTTGAATTGGCTTACGCCCAATACGTGACACGGTAACCTCTCCTCGAATTACCAGATGTAAGCGAGCACTTCGCCGCCGACATGTTCTTTGCGCGCTTTGTGATCCGCCATCACCCCTTTTGAAGTCGAGACAATCGCAACGCCCAATCCTCCAAGGACGCGAGGCAATTCCGATACGGGGCGATAGAGGCGGATGCCGGGTCGGCTCACCCGTCGAAGCCCCGAAATCACAGGACGCCCGTTGTTGTACTTCATCTGAATGCGGAGGACGCCTTGCTTCCCATCTTCAAGAACGGTGTAGCCCGCGATGAACTTCTCCTCAAGCAGAATCTGCGCAATTGCCTTCTTGAGGTTCGAGGCGGGAACGTCGACTCGTTTGTGTTTCGCTTTCGCTGCGTTCCGGATTCTCGTGAGGAAATCCGAAACGGGATCGGTCATGGACATTGAATTACTTCTCCTGAATAAAAATCTGAGCGAAGGTCGTTACCAGCTTGCCTTGCGCAGGCCAGGGATTTTTCCTTCCAGCGCGAGATTGCGCAAGCAGATGCGGCAGATGCCGAACTTCCTGTAGAACGCACGCGGGCGTCCGCAGATGTTACACCGGTTATGTTGGCGAACCTTGTACTTCGGCGTCTTCTTCGCCTTAACCCTCATTGCTAAACGTGCCAAAGCTGCTCCTTTTCTGAATCGTTATGCTGCCGTCGCAGTCTGCAACACTTCCTGTCTTTTTACGAACGGAAGTCCCAACGCCTTCAACAGCTCATAGGCTTCTTCGTCCGTCTTTGCGGTGGTGACAAAGGTGATGTCCATCCCGCTGATCCGCGACACCTTGTCGACATCGATCTCCGGGAAGATGATTTGTTCTTTGACACCCAGCGTATAGTTCCCGTGCCCATCGAATGATCGATCCGAAACCCCTCGGAAGTCGCGCACGCGCGGAAGAGCGATGTTGATGAGGCGATCCAGAAACTCATACATCGTCGCCCGTCGGAGTGTCACTCTGCAGCCGATGGGGAGTCCTTCTCGTAACTTGAAATTCGAAATTGCTTTCTTGGATTTCGTCACGGCCACTTTTTGACCCGTAATGAGCTCTAACTCCTTTACCGCCGTGTCGAGAATCTTCGGGTCCTGCGTTGCGCTTCCGACACCCATGTTGACGGAGATCTTCTCCAGACGCGGCACCTGCATGACATTCTTGTAGTTGAAGCGCTTCATCATGTAGGGAATGACGTCCTTCTTATACTGCAGGAACAGGCGAGGAGGAACGCCCTTCTCGCGCACACCCCCCTGTTTCTTCCCGCCGCCTTCTCCCACCGGTCTTTCAGGCTTCGAGCCCTTCTTCTCTTTTTGTTCTTTTTGTTCTTTGTCTTTTGCCATAAATCGTACCTACCTCCTTAGAGGTGCATCCACTTAAAACATTTCGCCCGATTTTCGAGAAATACGCATTGCTTTCCGTTTCCCTGTGGTTGGGTCTGTGACATGTTTGTAGCCGATGCGCGTCGGCTCGTTCGTCTTCGGGTCGATTACCATGACGTTCGAAGCGTGGATGGGAGCTTCTTTTTGCATAATCCCCCCTTGGCGATTCTTCTGCGAGGGGCGCGTATGGCGTTTTACCACATTCACCCCTTCGACGATGACCCGGTTCTTTTCCGGAAACACCTTCAACACTTTTCCTTGCTTGCCTTTGAAGTTACCGGCGATCACCATAACCGTATCGTTCTTATGAACGTGCATACTCCGTTCCTTTTTTTCTTACAAGACCTCAGGTGCGAGCGAGACGATCTTCATGTACTGCCGCTCACGCAGTTCGCGTGCGACAGGTCCAAAAATACGTGTTCCGCGGGGCTCTCCTTGCTGATTCAATAACACAACCGCATTCTCATCGAAGCGAATGTACGAGCCGTCTTTGCGTCCCACTTCCTTCTTGGTGCGCACGACGACCGCTCGCGAGACATCCCCCTTCTTCACAGGGGCTCCGGGAATGGCGCTTTTCACCGACACGACTACGAGATCGCCCAAGGAGGCGTAACGCTTGTCGTGTCCACCGAGGACGCGAATGCAGCGCACCTTCTTGGCGCCTGAGTTATCCGCAACTACTAAGTTCGTTTCTTCTTGAATCATGATCGTCGCTCCGGCATGAGGTCAGAAACCTGCAGTGAGGAATTACTTTGCTTTCTCCAAGATCTCCACCAGGCGCCATCGCTTCCGCTTGCTGAGCGGCCGCGTCTCCATCACTTTCACCACATCACCAATTCCCGCCTCCTGCTTTTCGTCATGAGCCATGAGCGTGGAGGTTTGTTTGTAGTACTTCTTGTACAAAGGATGAGGAACCCTACGCTCCAAGGAGACCACGATGCTCTTCTGCATTTTATTGCTGATCACCTTGCCGATACGAACTTTCCGCCGGTTACGTTGCGAGGCGGAGGTTGTTGCTTCAGTACTCATCCTTTACACCTTCTTCTCTTGTTCGGTGGTTACCGGTTGCGGAGTTGCCGACGGCTTGATGTGCCGCTCACGCAGCACCGTCTTCATCCGCGCAATATCTCTGCGAATGAGCTTCAGCTTCATTGGATTCTCAAGCTGATTGATGACCTTCTGAAACCGAAGGTTGGCCAGGCTCTCCTCTTCTTCCTGGATACGCTTGATCAATTCAGCATCGGACAACTGTCGAAATTCAAATGCTTTCATACGCTTTCTGGTCTCTTAGTGTCCTTCGTAATCTAAACGAGTGACAACCTTCGTCTTGATGGGGAGCTTGTGCTTCGCGAGATGAAAAGCCTCTTCCGCCACCGCGCGCGTTACTCCGCCAAGCTCAAACAGCACCCGGCCCGGCTTTACTACAGCAACCCAGAATTCCGGTATGCCCTTCCCACTTCCCATACGAGTCTCCAACGGCTTCTTCGTGACTGGCTTATCCGGAAAGATGCGAATCCAGACTTTCCCTTCGCGCTTCATCATGCGGGTCAGGGCAACGCGCGAGGCCTCGATTTGTCGCTGTGTAATCCAACCCGGTTCGAGCGCCTTCAATCCAAAATCGCCAAATGCGATCGTGTTTCCCCGAGTCGCTTTACCGCGACGACGACCCCGTTGGGCTTTTCGAAACTTGACTCTCTTGGGCATCAACATAGGTTACCAGACTCCTTGTTCATTCTGCGATGCAGTCCCGTCGGATGCACACGCCCGGATTATCGCGTTGCAGGACCGAGGATCTCCCCCTTGCAGATCCACACCTTGACGCCGATGGCGCCATAGATGGTGCGAGCCGTTGCGGTGGCGTAATCAATATCGGCTCGAATGGTGTGAAGCGGAATACGCCCCTCTTTGTATTGCTCGCTGCGGGCAATCTCGGCTCCGCCCAGCCGTCCTCCGCACATCACGCGAATTCCCTCAGCTCCCATCCGCATCGCCGCCGTGATCGCCTGCTTCATTGCGCGACGGAAGGAGATACGGCCCTCAATTTGCGAGGCGATATTCTCCGCAACGAGCGCTGCATCGAGCTCAGGACGCTTGATCTCGTGGATCAGAATCTTCACCTCTTTTGAAGTCACCTTCTTTAACTCTTCTTCCAATTGAGCGATCTCTTTCCCACTCTTACCAATGACAATACCGGGGCGGGAGGTGTGGATCGTGATAACGGCGCGTTTCGGCGTTCTGTCGATCTGAATCCGGGAGATGCCTGCTTTCTTCAACCGGTTACGGACGTAATTCCGCACCATCAAGTCTTCCTGCAACTTCCCCGCGAATCCCTTCTCATCATACCAGTTGGCATCCCATGTTTTGGTGATGCCGAGCCGAAATCCTACCGGATTGGTTTTTTGACCCAAGAGATCCTCCTGATTACGATTCTTTCGTGACGGTCTTCGTTGCGGCCGACTTCTTCGACCGTATCGTCTTCTTCTTTGCTGTTTCTGCCGCTTCTGCTTTGGGAGCCGCCTCGGTTGCTTTCGCTCGAGGCGCAACATGGACTTTCTCCGGCCTGCGGGCAACGACAATCGTCAAATGATGTGATCGCTTCCGTATGCGGTAGGCCCGCCCCATCGGTGCCGGCATGATGCGCTTCATCGTCGGTCCGCCATCGACGAACGCTTCCTTCACAAACACGTGTGTCGGATCGATCCGACCGCTCTCATCTTTGTTCTGAAGATTGGAGATCGCGGAACGCAGAACCTTCTCCGCTGTTTTCGAGGCATGCTTCGGCGAGAAGTGCAGAATGGAGAGAGCCTCCTCCACACCTCGCCCTCTGATGAGATCGATTACCAGTCGCATCTTCCTCGGCGACGTTCCGACAAATCTGTTAATTGCTCGTGCTTCCATAGATCTTCCTTTTACCACACGGTCGACGACGTCAACCGCGATATCTCTCTGTTATTATGCGGGAGACGTTGTCTTTTCACTCTTGATGCCGGGATGTGCCCGGAAGATACGTGTCGGGGCAAACTCTCCCAGCTTGTGTCCCACCATTGCTTCCTGAATGTAGACGGGAATGAACTTATTGCCGTTGTGCACCGCGAAGGTATGCCCCACGAAGTCCGGGATGATGGTGCAATCCCTCGCCCATGTCTTGATGACCCTTTTTTGATTCGACTTGTTGAGAGCTTCGACTTTCTTCTGCAATTTCGGGTCAACGTATGGACCCTTTTTTAAGGAACGGCTCATTGCTTTCGATTCTCGTTAGGTTTACTTGCGGCGTTTGACGATGTACTTGTTCGATGGATTCTTCTTTTTGCGCGTCTTCAAACCCTTTGCGTATTTCCCCCATGGCGATTCGGGGTGTTGCCAGCCACCGCCACTCTTTGAGCGACCCTCACCACCCCCCATCGGGTGATCGACCGGGTTCATGGCCATACCACGGGTTTGAGGACGAATTCCAAGCCAACGCGAGCGCCCTGCTTTTCCGAGACTGATATTCTCGTGGTCGGCGTTGCTCACCATGCCGATGGTGGCATAGCAATCGATTCGCACTTTGCGAACTTCGCCTGAAGGGAGTTTCAGCGTGGCGAACTCTCCCTCTTTCGCCATGAGCTGAATCGAGTTGCCAGCACTCCGACCGACCTGCCCTCCCTTGCCCGGGCGAAGTTCCACGTTGTGCACGAAGGTTCCGACCGGAATCTCACCAAGCGGTAACGCGTTCCCTGTTTGCACTTCGACACCGGACCCGGCTTGCACGGTCTGGCCGACTTTCAATCCATCCGGCGCGATGATGTAGCGTTTCTCGCCATCCACATAATGCAAGAGCGCGATACGGGCGGAGCGGTTCGGATCGTACTCAATCGCAGCCACCTTTGCATCGACGCCTCGCTTATCACGCTTGAAGTCGATGAGCCGGTAGCGGCGCTTGTGACCGCCGCCGCGATGGCGCGAGGTGATGCGGCCGAGGTTGTTACGCCCTCCACTCTTTTTCAGCGGACGAAGGAGCGATTTCTCCGGCTCGGTCTTGGTGATCTCCTCGAACGTTGAGATCGAGTAGAACCGAGTGGCCGGCGTCATTGGTCGTAGTTTTCGGATTGCCATAACGTGCCTGCCGTTCCTTCAATCAAACATTCTCAAAGTAATCGATCTTGTCCCCTTCTTTGAGGGTGACGATCGCTTTCTTCCACGTAGCGGTTCGCCCCTCGAATCGTCCGCGGCGCGTCATCTGCGCTTTTCGCTTTCCTTTGACGACCACGGTGCGAACACCGGTTACCCTCACTTTGAACTTCGCCTCAACCGCTTTTGCGATCTCGATCTTGTTTGCATCCTTCAACACTTCAAAAGCGTATTGCCGCTGACCCTGCAAGCGGGTAATCTTCTCTGTTACAATGGGACGTGTTAGGATTCCGGACATAGGATTGACTCAATTCTTCAACGAGTTCTGTAACACTTCAACGGCGCTCTTCTGGATGAGGAGCACCTGATTATTGAGAATATCGAACGTCGAAGCCTTATCCGCTTCGCGGATGTTCAGGTGAGCGATATTCCGGCCGGATTTGAAGATCGCTTGATCAGTCTTCGGCGTCAGGAACAACGTCTTCTTACCGCTCAGGGACAACGCTTTTAATACAGATGCCATCTCTCTGGTCTTGGGAGCATCGATCGTGAAATCCTCCACGACGAGAATCGCCTGGTCTTTCGCCTTGTAGCTGAGTGCGGATTTGCGTGCGAGCGTTTTGACCCTTGCCGGGAGTTTCACGACGTAGTCGTGCGGTTGAGGGCCGAAAATCGATCCGCCACCGACCCAGAGGGGGGATCGGATCGTTCCGGCACGCGCTCGTCCGGTTTTCTTCTGCCGATATGGCTTTTTGCCGCCGCCGCGTACTTCATTCCGCGGTTTCACCTTATGCGTGCCCTGGCGTTGATTCGCCTGAATGGAACGAATGGCCTGATAGATCGCGTGGTCGTTCGGGGTGATCTCAAAGATCTCCGGCGCCAGCTTTACCTTCTCGCCGCTCTTCGTTCCGTCTTTCTTATAGACTTCGAGTTCCATCATTCAGCTTCCTCAGAACAAGGCTCAGCCTTGCTTTACAATTTCGAGATAACTATTAATTGCCCCGGGGACCGAACCTTTCACAATCAGGATGTTCGAATCGGCAATCACCTTTAACACTTTCAGATTCTTGACGGTAACACGATCCCCGCCCATGCGACCCGCCATCCGCATTCCTTTGAACACGCGCGAGGGGAATGAGCTTCCACCGATCGATCCGGGGGCACGGACACGATCAGACTGACCGTGTGTCGTCATGCCGACGCCGCCGAAGTGATGGCGCTTGACGACGCCTTGGAAGCCGCGACCCTTCGATCGTCCGGTCACGTCTACCGTGTCTCCTTGATGGAAGAGATCGACTTTCACTTCCGCACCCAATTCCAGCTTCATACCGTTGAAGTTGCGGAACTCCGAGAGGAGGCGAAGCGGCTTGACGCCGGATTTTTTGAAATGCCCCTTTGTCGGTTTGTTAACGAGGCGCTCTTTGATCTCATCGAAACCGAGCTGCACTGCGTCGTACCCATCTTTTTCCTTGGTCTTAATCTGGGTGACGTAGCATGGACCCGCCTCGATGATGGTGCATGGGATCATCTGCCCATTCTCATCAAAGATGCTTGTCATACCAAGCTTTTTACCTAAGATGCCGCTCACTGTTCTGCTCCTGAGTCATCTCCCCCTCCGAATCACTCCGTTGTGTCGGGCCGGGGATACACATTGGTCAATACGTGTGAAGCCTTCGCTACACCTTGATCTCAACATCCACACCAGCGGGCAATTCGAGTTTCATCAGGGAATCGACCGTCTTGCTCGTGGAGTTGAGAATGTCGATCAGTCGCTTATGCGAACGTGTTTCAAATTGCTCGCGCGATTTTTTGTCGACGTGAGGGGACCGGTTCACCACGAAGAGCGACCGTTTGGTCGGCAAAGGGATGGGACCAGACACAACGGCACCGGTCGACTTCACGGTTTTGATGATCTTCTCCGCCGATTTATCGATCAGGTTGTGATCGTACGACTTCAACTTGATACGAATCTTTTGACCAGCCAACGACTAATCCTCGCTGATTGACACGTGAGAAAAAGCAACGGGTTCCAACCGAAGCCGGAACCCGGAAAACGTTACTCGATGATCTTGGTAACGACGCCAGCGCCAACGGTGCGACCGCCTTCGCGAATAGCGAAGCGAAGCCCTTCTTCCATTGCGATCTCGGAGATCAACTCCACGTTGATCGCGTCCAGGTTGTCACCGGGCATCACCATTTCGACACCCGGGGGGAGAGTAACGACGCCCGTGACGTCCGTCGTCCGGAAATAGAACTGTGGACGATATCCATTCAAGAACGGCGTGTGGCGTCCGCCTTCTTCCTTCTTCAGGACGTACACTTGTGCCGTGAACTTCTTATGGGGCGTAATCGAACCCGGCTTGGCGATAACCATACCACGCTCCAATTCGTTCTTCTCGACGCCGCGGAGAAGCAATCCGGCATTGTCGCCCGCCTGAACTTCGTCCAATTCCTTGCGGAACATCTCAGCACCGGTGATGACGGTCTTCTTGTGTGCACCCAGACCGACGATTTCAACCTCATCGCCGACTTTTGCACGGCCGCGCTCAACCCGTCCGGTTCCGACCGTCCCGCGACCGGTAATCGAAAATACGTCTTCCACCGGCATCAAGAACGGCTTGTCGATGTCGCGTTTCGGGATAGGAATGTAGGAGTCAACTGCCGCCATCAAATCATAGATGCACTTGAATGCAGGATCATCCGGCGAGCTATCCGGACGCAGCGCCGCTTCCATCGCCTTCAGCGCCGATCCGCGGATAATGGGAATCTCGTCACCGGGGTACTCATATTTCTTTAACAAGTCACGCAACTCGAGCTCGACCAGATCGAGCAACTCAGGATCATCCACGGCATCGACCTTATTCATGAAGACAACGATGCGGGGCACACCGACCTGGCGGGCGAGCAGGATGTGCTCGCGCGTTTGCGGCATCGGTCCATCGGTAGCTGCAACGACGAGGATGGCTCCGTCCATCTGCGCGGCACCCGTGATCATGTTCTTAACGTAGTCAGCGTGGCCGGGACAGTCCACGTGTGCGTAGTGACGGTTCTCCGTCGAATATTCCACGTGCGCCGTTGCAATGGTGATACCGCGCGCCTTCTCTTCGGGGGCGTTGTCGATCGAATCAAACGTGCGAACCTCCGACAAGCCCTTCTTCGCCAAGACCATGGTAATCGCCGCGGTCAGCGTGGTCTTGCCGTGGTCGACGTGACCAATCGTGCCGACGTTCACGTGCGGCTTGCTGCGATCAAATTTTCCCTTTGCCATTGGATTGATCTCCTTTTGTTGTGTCGTTGGTCTAGTAATGCGTTACACTTGTTAGGCAGGAACGCTTTCCTTGCCTTTGACTTTCTCGATAATTTGATCCGAGATGGACTTGGGAGCTTGCTCATAATGGGCAAACTGCATCGTGTAGAGCGCACGCCCTTGCGTCATCGACCGAAGGATCGTCGCATATCCGAACATTTCGGAAAGCGGAACCATCGCCTTGATCACCTGCGCATCCTTGCGCGGAATCATGCCTTCGATCTTCCCGCGACGCGAATTCAAGTCGCCCATCACATCGCCGAGATACTCTTCAGGCGTCACCACCTCGACCGCCATGACTGGTTCGAGAATGATCGGCCCCGCTTTCCGGGCAGCCTCTTTGAACGCCATGGAGCCGGCAACTTTGAAGGCCATCTCAGAAGAATCGACAGGGTGGAACGAACCATCAAAGAGTTTCACCTTTACGTCTTCCACAGGATAACCCGCCAGGACACCGTTCCGCATCGCCTCGATGATCCCTTCTTCTATCGGCTTAATGTACTCCTTCGGTACCACGCCGCCCACGATCGCGTTCTCGAACTCGAAGCCCTTTCCTTTTTCATTGGGCTCGATTTCGATGACCACATGACCGTATTGGCCGCGGCCGCCGCTCTGCCGCACGAACTTGCCTTCGGCAGTGACTTTCTTCGTGATGGTTTCCTTATAAGCGACCTGCGGCTTGCCGACATTGGCTTCAACTTTGAACTCACGCTTCATCCGGTCAACGATAATTTCGAGATGAAGCTCACCCATACCGCTGATGATTGTCTGCCCTGTCTCTTCATTACTTGAAACCCGGAACGTCGGATCCTCCTCCGCCAGTTTCTGAAGCGCCTCGCTTAACTTCTCCTGATCCGCTTTTGTCTTCGGTTCAATCGCGACGTCGATCACGGGATCCGGGAATTCCATCTTCTCAAGGATAATCGGATCTTCTTCAACGGTGAGCGTGTCTCCGGTTCTCGTATTCTTCAAACCGATTGCAGCGACGATCTCTCCGGCATACGCCTCCGTCACCTCCTCACGATGGTTCGCGTGCATGCGGAGAATACGGGCGACGCGCTCTTTGCGGTCGCTGGTCGCATTGTAAACATAGGAGCCAGACGACAAGGAACCCGAGTAAATGCGGAAATACGTCAACCGACCGACGAAGGGATCGGTCATAATCTTGAATGCGAGAGCTGTAAACTTTTCATTATCGCTCACCTTCCGCACCACGTCATCCGAACGGTGCGGGTGATGGCCATGAATTTCGCCATTATTGATATCCAACGGTGACGGCAGGAAGTCAACGACCGCGTCGAGAAGAAGCTGAACACCCTTGTTCTTGAACGAAGAACCGCACAGCACGGGAATAATACTCACCTTCAACGCAGCACGCCGCAACACGGCCCGGATCTCCGCCGGGGAGATCTCTTTCCCTTCAAGATACTTTTCGAGAAGGGTGTCGTCTTCGTCTGCAACGGCCTCGAGCATTTTGATACGATACTCGTTGGCTCTCGCTTTGAGGCTTTCCGGGATGTCGATATCATCCCACGACGTTCCCTGCGTCCCTTCGTGGTACATTCGCGCCTTCATCGTAATGAGATCGATGATGCCCGCGAACATATCCCCTTGACCAACGGGGAGCTGGACCGGAACAGCATTTGCACCGAGCCGCTGCTTTATCATATCAACCACGCCAAGAAAGTCTGCGCCCGCGCGATCCATTTTGTTCACAAAAGCGATACGAGGGACCCCATACTTGTCCGCCTGACGCCAAACCGTCTCGGATTGCGGCTCCACGCCTCCGACGGAACAAAACAGCGCAACAGCGCCGTCCAGCACGCGCAGCGAGCGCTCCACTTCAATCGTGAAGTCAACGTGCCCCGGCGTATCGATGATATTAATACGGTGGTTATTCCAAAAGCAGGTAGTTGCGGCACTTGTAATCGTAATGCCGCGCTCCTTCTCCTGCTCCATCCAGTCCATCGTTGCAGCACCGTCATGGACCTCCCCCATCCGATGGAGCACACCGGTGTAGAAGAGGATGCGCTCGGTCGTCGTCGTCTTACCGGCATCGATGTGCGCCATGATGCCGATGTTTCTCGTCTTCTCTAAAGAATATTCTCTGGGCATACGTAGATCACCAAACCGCCGCGGACACCTCTCCGATGCGGAAACAATGGACAGTTATTGATTTGAGGCGAAACGAAAACCGACTACCACTTAAAATGGGCGAAGGCCTTGTTGGCCTCGGCCATACGATGGACGTCATCTTTCTTCTTGATCGCCCCGCCTTCGCCGGCAGCGGCAGCAATCAATTCAGCGGCAAGCTTGTGCGCCATCGATTTATCCGAGCGTTCTTTGGCGTAGCTGATCAGCCAACGGATTGCAAGAGCGGTTCGCCGCTCGGGGCGAACTTCTGTGGGAACTTGATAGGTAGCACCACCAACTCTGCGCGCACGAACTTCAATCAAGGGCGAGACATTGTTCACCGCTTTCTTGAAGACCTCCAGCGGCCTGTTCTTCGTTCGCTCTTCGATCAAATCAAACGCCCCATACAGAATCCGACGCGCCGTATGTTTCTTCCCACGCTTGAGAAGGGAATTGACAAACCGCGCCACCAGAATATCCTGGAATTTCGGGTCGGGGGTAATGATGCGCTTCGATGCTCGTTTCTTTCTCATCTGCGATACAGGCGTTTACGCCTTAGGTCTCTTGGCTCCGTACTTCGATCTCCCCTGCTTGCGATCCTGAACTCCCTGCGTGTCCAGCGTGCCACGGATGATGTGATAGCGAACGCCGGGAAGATCCTTCACTCTTCCACCACGGATCAAGACAATGGAGTGCTCCTGGAGATTGTGCCCCTCACCGGGGATATAAGCGGTCACTTCGATTCCATTCGACAGGCGAACGCGCGCCACTTTCCGGAGAGCCGAGTTAGGTTTCTTTGGCGTCGTCGTGTACACCCTCGTGCAAACCCCCCGCTTCTGGGGGCTTGACTGAAGAGCGGGCGATTTGCTCTTCCAGAAGACTTTTTCTCGACTGTTACGGACCAGCTGATTTATCGTGGGCAAGCAGCAATGCTCCTTTAATCCTTATGAAAAAAGCCTACAAATATAATGGATTCGAATAGCATTGTCAACATCTTTTTGATTCGCTCTTCCTCCACACCACCCACGATTCTTGGCGCATCTACGGAAGGAGGTCATAGACGTGATACGGGAGTGCGCCAAGAATTGAACGCACGCCATCGCTTTCCAACCCGCGCGCCGTGATTTCGAGATCCTCCCGCTTGCTCCACTTAAGTTGTAACGACTCTCTCAAAATCGGACTTGAGGTGATTCTTATGAGGCAATCTTCGTCTTACGCTTGCGTTCACGCGGACCTTCAACCACCTCCACCTCTTCTCCCCCAACTTCTTCCGTCACCCCCCTCGAGGAGGGTACCTCCTCCTTCACAGTCACAAGGATGTTCCTAAACCGCTTCTGTCCCGTGCCGGCCGGAATGAGGTTACCGATGATGACGTTTTCCTTGAGCCCCAACAAATGATCCACTTTCCCTTCGATTGCAGCATCAGTTAGTACCTTCGTCGTTTCCTGGAATGATGCTGCGGAGAAGAAGCTGTCCGTTGTCAACGAAGCTTGCGTTATGCCGAGGAGAATCGGTTCCGACGTTGCAGGTTCTGCATCGCGGAATTCGACCACCTTCTTCCCCTTCTTCTTCAGATCGGTATTAATTTCTCGCACCATCTTCTTGGGTACAATCTGACCGTTTTTCAGCTTCGAATCCCCTTTGCTCAAAACGACAACCTTCCCTTCCAAGGACTCATTCTCGTCAAGCAATCGAGCCTTATCCACATTGTCGCCTTCGAGATACTTTGTATCCCCCGGATCGACAATCCGCTCTTTCTGCATCATCATGCGAACAATAACCTCGATATGCTTATCGTTGATCTTCACACCCTGCATCCTGTAGACTTCCTGAATCTCATTGACGAGGTACTCCTGCACGGCGGTTGTGCCCTTGATCCTGAGAATGTCGTGCGGATCAATTGCTCCTGCCGACAACCGCTCACCGGCCCGCACCACATCGTTATCCTGCACAAGGATGTGTTTGCCGAGCGGAACCAGGTAGGTGCGCTTATCCTTCCCATCGTGGCTTGTAACAAACACCTCGCGCGCGCCACGCTTCGGCTGGCCAATAGTCACAACGCCGTCGATCTCGGTCACAACCGCCGGATCGTTCGGATGACGTCCTTCGAAGAGTTCAGTCACCCGAGGCAAACCGCCAGTGATGTCGCGCGTTTTGCCGATGTCGCGAGGAATCTTCACCAACACCGTGCCGGCGCTGATCTCTTCTCCGTCTTCCACGATGAGGTGTGCCCTCGTTGGGATCGAATACGACGCAAGCTTTTGACCCTTCGAGCCGACGATCGTGATCGACGGAATCAGACTCTTTTCGCGACTATCAATGACCACTTTCTGAATATGACCGGTCTGCTCATCAGGCTCTTCGCGGTACGTGACGTTCTCCTTCAGGTCGACGTACTTCACGGTGCCCTTGTGCTCCGAAATGATCACCGCATTGTACGGATCCCACTCGTAGATCATCTCCCCTTTCTGAACCGTTGCACCATCCGAGACCATGAGAAGAGCGCCATAGGGGACGTCGTACTTCGTCAAGACGCGATGATCTGCATCCACAATGTTGATGACGCCGCTGCGGCCGGAGGCGATCCATTGCTTTCCGGTGTCGGTGAAGATCTCGATCGTCTTCACACCTTCGAACTTCACTTTCCCTTCGAATTTCGAGGTGATTTGGGATTGAGCGGCGATGAGACTTGCCGTTCCGCCTGTGTGGAATGTGCGGAGCGTCAGCTGCGTGCCCGGCTCGCCAATCGATTGCGCCGCGATGACACCGACCGCCGTTCCCGGCTCCACCAATTTCGCGGTCGTGAGATCGCGTCCATAGCATTTTGCGCAAATGCCTCGACGCGAATTGCACGTCAACGCGGAACGGATTTCAACCATTTCAATCGACGTTTCGGAGATCTGCTGGGCCTTGTCCTCGTCTACGATTTCACCGGCGTGAACGATGACTTCTCCGGTCAACGGGTCCGTGACGTCATGAACGGAAACGCGTCCAAGAATACGCTCGGCCAACGGCTCCTTCACGTCTTCCCCCTCTTTCAACGCGCTCGTCAACACACCGCGAATCGTTCCACAGTCTTCCTCCGAAACGATCGCATCTTGCGCGACGTCGATCAGGCGACGCGTGAGGTATCCTGCGTCGGCAGTTTTGAGAGCGGTATCTGCCAGCCCTTTACGTGCACCGTGGGTAGAAATAAAGTACTCGAGAATCGACAACCCTTCCCGGAAGTTCGCTGTGATGGGGTTCTCGATCAACTCCCCTGTGGCGCCAGAGAGGCTCTTTTGCGGTTTCGCCATCAAACCGCGCATACCCGCAAGCTGACGCACCTGCTCCTTCGAACCTCGGGCTCCTGAATCGACCATCATAAAGAGAGAATTGAAGCCGTCTTTGGAGTGCTGCAGGGACTCAAAAAGCCGCTCTGCAATCCGGTTGGTTGCTCGCGTCCAGATGTCAATGACTTTGTTATATCGCTCGCCGTTCGTGATGAAACCGCGGTAGTACTGATTCTCAACGCTCTCCACATCTTTCTGCGCCTTCGCGACGATCTCGTATTTCTCCTTGGGGATTATCACGTCGCCAATCGAAACCGAAAGCCCACCTTTTGTCGCATACGTGAAGCCGAGAGTCTTCAGCTTATCGAGAAATTGAGCAGTCTCCAGATTCCCGCAACGCCGGAACACCATGCCGATGATCTGAACCAGCCGGCGTTTGTTCAAAAGCTCGTTGATGAACGGGACATTGGGGGGGAGGATTTGATTGAAGATCACCCGACCGGTTGTAGTTTCGATCAATTTGCCATCCACCCGAACCTTCATGCGCGCATGGAGACCAAGCACACCCTGGTCGTGAGCGATGATCACCTCGTTCGGTGAAGAGAAGAATTTCCCTTCGCCCTTGTCACCGACTTTCGACTTGGTCAGGTAATAGCAACCAAGAACCTGATCCTGCGTGGGTGTGACAATCGGTGCCCCGTTGGCCGGCGACAGGATGTTGTGACTGGAAAGCATCAGTAACCGCGCTTCGAGCTGCGCCTCGTACGAGAGCGGAACGTGGACGGCCATCTGATCGCCGTCGAAGTCAGCATTAAACGCAGTGCACACCATTGGATGAATGCGGATTGCTTTTCCTTCCACCAACACCGGTTGGAACGCCTGAATACCAAGACGATGAAGTGTTGGGGCGCGGTTGAGCAACACCGGATGCCCGTCGATAATGTGGTCGAGGATGTCCCACACCTCAGGACCCTTTTTGTCGACCATCTTTTTCGCGCTCTTCACCGTTTTAACCAATCCGCGCTCGATCAGCTTGCGGATGATTTGCGGCTTGAAAAGCTCGACCGCCATGTCCTTTGGCAAACCGCACTCGTGCAGTTTCAGTTCGGGCCCCACAACGATAACGGAACGCCCCGAGTAATCAACGCGCTTTCCGAGCAGATTCTGACGGAAGCGACCTTGTTTCCCCTTCAACATATCGGAGAGCGACTTGAGAGCCCGATTGTTGTCACTTCGTACTGCGTTGACACGCCGCGAATTATCGAGCAACGAATCGACCGCCTCCTGAAGCATGCGTTTCTCGTTGCGAAGGATAACCTCCGGCGCCTTGATTTCGATCAATCTCTTCAAACGGTTGTTCCGGATGATGACGCGGCGGTATAGGTCGTTCAAGTCGGATGTCGCAAAGCGGCCCCCCTCCAAAGGAACAAGGGGACGCAATTCCGGCGGGATGACCGGAATGACATCCAGTACCATCCATTCGGGACGATTTGCCGCCGTCTCCTCACTCTTACGGAACGACTCCACAACGCGCAATCGCTTCAGTGCTTCGTTCTTCTTTTGCTGCGAAGTCTCCGTCTTTACTTCCGTGCGCAGTTCGTTCGCCAGTTCTGCAATGTTGACCCGACGCAGAAGATCTTTCACCGCTTCACCCCCCATTTTTGCGATGAACTTCTTCGGGTCGCCGTCATCGAGGTCATTGTTGTTCTCCGGCAGCGAAGCCATGATCTCGAGATACTGATCTTCCGTAATGAGATCCTGCTTCTGGAGGCCCGTGGTGCCGGGATTGATGACAACGTACGATTCGTAGTAGATGATCTTCTCAAGCTCTTTGCTCGAGAGCCCCAGCACGTAGCCAATCTTACTCGGCAGCGAACGGAAATACCAGATATGTACCACAGGGACGGCCAGAGCGATGTGTCCCATACGCTCACGCCGGACACTCTTTTGCGTGACTTCTACACCGCAACGATCGCACGTAATGCCTTTGTATCGAATGCGCTTGTATTTGCCGCAATGGCACTCCCAGTCGCGCACCGGCCCGAAGATTTTTTCGCAAAACAACCCATCTTTCTCCGGCCGGAACGATCGATAGTTGATCGTCTCAGGTTTCGTCACCTCTCCATGAGATCGCGAGAGGATCATATCCGGCGAAGCCAGACTGATCGTGATCTTTGAGAAGTTTTTCTTTGCTACAGGTTCAGACATTGAGAATGGCATGGAATTCCTCCAATGACAGTGTGTTCAAGGACAACAGATGGGGTCGATCGAATGTTACTCGATCTTCACTTCCAATCCGAGTCCTTGCAACTCCCGAACGAGTACGTTGAACGATTCCGGCACGTTCGGCTCGGGTAAATTCTCTCCCTTGACAATCGCTTCGTAGACTTTCGCACGACCTACTACGTCATCCGATTTGACGGTGAGGATCTCCTGCAACACATGCGACGCGCCATACCCTTCGAGCGCCCATACTTCCATCTCCCCAAACCGCTGACCGCCGAATTGTGCTTTGCCGCCGAGAGGTTGCTGCGTGATGAGCGAATACGGTCCGATGGAGCGAGCGTGGATCTTATCATCTACCAAGTGCGAAAGCTTCATCATATACAATTGACCGACGGTCACCTCCTGATCGAACGACTCGCCGGTACGTCCATCCATCAGCACGGTCTTTGAATTCTCATTCAAGCCCGCTTTCTTGAGTTCGGATTGTACGTCTTCCCATGTCGCCCCATCGAAGATGGGGGATGCGTACTTCTTGTCGAGCCTGTAACCGGCCCAACCAAGAGCCAACTCAAACAACTGACCAAGGTTCATACGGGAAGGAACGCCCAACGGATTGAGAACAAGATCCACCGGCGTGCCGTCCGGCAGAAAGGGCATATCCTCCACCGGGACAATTGTGGAAACAACACCTTTGTTCCCGTGACGTCCGGCCATTTTATCGCCTACCGAAAGCTTCCGTTTTTTCGCGACGTACACTTTCGCCAATTGAACGATGCCGGGTGCAAGCTCATCGCCCAATTGAACTTTGTTCTTCTCGTGTCGGTAGAGCTCCTCAATCTCACTCAGCTTCTGCTTGTAATTCTCCAGGAGCTTTGAGACCAGATTGTTCTTTCGTTTATCTTCGACCCATTCCTGATTGAGTTCGATCGAGTCGAGGTTTCCCATCTCGAGGAACGTGTCTTCTTTGATGGCAGCACCACTTCGGAGGATGACATTGCCATCAACATCGCGCATGCCCACCGACTTTTCACCGGCAAGGAGTTGCCCCAGCTTCTTCGCGAGTTTTTCCTGCAGTTCCTTCATGTCCCTTTTTCGCGCGCGCTCCAGAGCCTCAAGCCGCTTCTTATCCTCCTTCTTGCTTTCCGTATCCTTCTTCTTTCGGCTGAACAATTTCGTTGCGATCACGACACCCTTCATACCCGGAGGAGCTTTGAGCGAAGCATCTTTCACATCGCCGGCCTTCTCACCGAAGATCGCTTTCAACAACTTTTCTTCCGGCGTCGGGTCTGTTTCACCCTTCGGAGTGATTTTGCCGATGAGAATATCTCCTTCATTCACTTCTGCTCCGACGCGAATGATACCGTTCTCATCGAGGTCTTTCGTCGCTTCTTCGCTTACGTTCGGGATTTCACGCGTCAGTTCCTCTTCGCCGCGCTTGGTGTCACGAACCTGGAGCTCGAACTCCTCAATATGGATCGACGTGAAGACGTCTTCTGCAACGATCCGCTCGCTCACGATGATGGCATCCTCGAAGTTGTACCCTCGCCACGGCATGAAGGCCACCAGTACGTTGCGGCCGAGTGCGAGTTCTCCGTCGTCCGTCGCACAGCCATCGGCGAGAACGTCTCCTTTCTTGATCCGTTGACCTTCCGACACAATCGGCTTCTGGTTGATGCAGGTATCCTGGTTGGTGCGGAAGAATTTCGTCAAACGATATTCAACACGGCGTTTGTCGTCGAAACTGATGATCGCTTCCGTGCTGTTTTCATCGATGTCGTACTGAACAACGATGCTATCGGCTGAAACGGATTCGACGATGCCGTTGCGTTCGGCGACGATCACCGTGCGCGAGTCACGGGCCAGTTTTTCTTCCAGTCCCGTTCCGACGAGAGGAGCTTTCGGGACGAGCAGCGGGACGGCCTGGCGCTGCATGTTCGAGCCCATCAACGCACGGTTGGCGTCGTCGTGCTCAAGGAACGGAATCAACGCCGCTGCCGCGCTCACGATCTGGTTCGGAGCGACATCCATATACTGCACTTTTTCCGGTTCGACGACCGGATAATCGCTCTGATACCGAGCCTTCACACGATCCTCTACGAACCGTCCTTTATCGTCGATCGGCGCGTTCGCCTGGGCGATCGTGACCCCATCCTCCTTTTCAGCGGTGAGGAATTCGATCTCCTCCGACACCTTGCCGTTCTTCACCTTGCGGTAAGGGGTTTCGATGAATCCAAAATCGTTAATGCGCGCGTGAATACAGAGCGAGGAGATAAGTCCGATGTTCGGTCCTTCCGGCGTTTCGATCGGGCAAAGCCGACCGTAGTGAGTATAGTGCACGTCACGCACTTCGAAGCCGGCGCGTTCACGCGTCAACCCGCCCGGACCCAGAGCCGAAACGCGACGCTTGTGCGTCATTTCCGCCAGCGGATTGGTTTGATCCATAAACTGCGAGAGCTGGTTCGTCCCGAAAAAGGCGTTGATGACGCTCGTGATCGTACGGGCGTTCACAAGATCTTGCGGCGTGATGGTCTCACTATCGCGCAGGTTCATGCGCTCGCGAATGGTGCGGGTCATTCTCGACAAGCCGACGTTGAACTGCTGTGCGAGCTGCTCGCCCACCGTCCGTACCCGCCGATTGCCAAGGTGATCAATGTCATCCACCGTCTTCTTCCCCTGTTGCAGGTCGATCAGATACTTGACGATGGCGACGATGTCCTCGCGGGTCAGCGTCGTGACATCTTCTTTGATGGAGAGTCCGAGCTTTGCGTTCATGCGATGTCGGCCCACATCACCAAGATCGTACCGCTTCGGATTGAAGAAGAGGCGGTCGATCAGGTTCTTCGCCGTATCGAGGTCCGGCGCCTCACCCGAACGGAGCTGAGAATAGATCGTCTCCAAGGCGTCTTCTTCGGAACGAGCCACGTCGCGCAGAATCGTATTGGCGATAACGGAGCTTTCCTCCGTAGCCTCGTTCTTCAGAAAGCGAATCTTTTTGATATCCGATTTCTTGATTTGCTTGATGTGATCTTCGGTGAGTTTCGCATCTTTATTGATGAAGATCTCCCCCGTCTTGCGGTCGAACACATCGCTACAGATCGTCCGGCCGACATACTGCCGCAAATTGACTTTGCTCACATCGACTTCTTCGACGAGTTCGAATAGATCCAGAATCTCATCATCCGATGAGTATCCCAGCGCACGGAGAAGCGTGGTGACGGGAAACTTCTTCTTCCGGTCGATGTAGGCGTACATCACGTTGTTGATGTCCGTCGAAAACTCAACCCACGACCCACGGAAGGGGATGATGCGAGCGGAATACATCATCGTCCCATTCGGATGCACCGACTCTCCAAAGAAGACGCCCGGCGAACGATGCAATTGGCTTACCACTACCCGTTCGGCGCCGTTAATGATGAACGTTCCGCGTTGCGTCATCGCCGGCAGGTTGCCGAGATACACCTCCTGCTCAATCGTATCGGTGAACTCGTCACTCCCCTCCTTCTTGGAGGAGAGACGCAGCTTGGCCTTCAGGGGAACCGAGTAGGTAAGACCCCGCTCCTGACATTCGACAACGGAGTACTTCGGCTTCTCCACGTAATACTCTACAAACTCGAGAAGGAAGTTCTCTCGCGCGTCGGTAATCGGGAAGTTCATCTCGAACACCTGTTGGAGTCCGAGCTTCTTGCGACGGTGCGGCGCTACTTCCGCCTGCAGAAACTTGTTAAACGAATCGATCTGCACGTTCAACAGATCGGGGGTGTCGATGACAGAGGGGATGCGGCCGAAAGAAATCCGGCCGTTGGTCCCGTTGGATTGGTTTCTCAAGTCAACCGCTCCTTTATGATGATGAAAAATGCTTATGAACGCCTATCCAACCTCAGTCAGCTTGCGTGACAGTCGGAATTTTTCTTCAAACAGTTACTTCAGTTCGACTTTCGCTCCTGCTTCTTCCAATTCTTTCTTGAGCTTCTCAGCTTCGTCCTTACTCAAGCCTTCCTTGACGACCTTCGGAGCGCCGTCCACCAAATCTTTCGCTTCTTTCAGTCCAAGTCCGGTCGCCGCCCGCACGACCTTGATCACATTGATCTTCTGCGCGCCGGCGTCCTTGAGCTCGACGCTGAATTCAGTCTTCTCCTCCGCAGGAGGCGCTGCACCACCTGCGGCTGGAACGGCTCCGCCCGCCACCACAACGGGGGCCGCGGCAGTGACACCGAACTTGTCTTCGAGGGCCTTCTTGAGTTCTGCTGCTTCGAGAAGCGTGAGCTTCTCAATTTTTTCGACGATCTCTGCTACTGCTGACATTGCTTGTTCTCCTTTGTATATGATGTTGTTCACACTTTGTTCGGGTTAGGCCGCCTTCTTCTTTTCGATGGCATCCATGACGTTCACGAGGTCGCGCAGAACGGCGCCGATGGCACCGACGATGCCTGAGATCGGCGACTGTAAGCTTCCGACGATACCCGCCAACAAATCCTTCTTGGAGGGAAGGTTTGAGAGAGTATCGAGCTGCGAGCCGTCGAACACCTGCTTCTCCAGCACGGCAGCTTTCAGCGTCAGCTTGCCCGACTTCTCTTTGAACTTCTTGATGATCTTCGCCGGCAGGACCGCGTCTTCGTAACTGAATGCAATGCCGGTGGGCCCAACCAGTTTATCGAATACACGATCATAGCCCGTCACCTGCTCCAACGCCTTACGCGCGAGTGTGTTTTTCACCACGCGATACTCCACCCCCGCCTTCCGGAACTCGCGCCGAAGCTCGGTTTCTTCCTCGACGGTCAATCCGGTGAAGTCGGCAAAATAGAGCGCAGTCGCGCGGGAGACCTTCTCCGCAACTTCAGCTACGATCGCCTCTTTCTCCGATCGGTTCATTGTTGTACCCTTTGACGATTTCTCCTCCTGCACTACCGCAGGACGAGTTGGTGTTCCTCAATGAGAAGCCCCTTGCGGGCATTGGGGAACGTGAGCGTTGATCTATTTGAGTGCGTAATGTCTTTTCGTTGGATGAAGCCATCCAACAACTCGCGATGAATCGTAAGATGCCCTAATGAGCAACCGCTTCGCGCGTGTCGATATGCACACCGGGACCCATGGTTGTGGAGAGTGCGATGCTCTTCACATACGTCCCTTTCGCCGTTGGGGGCTTGAGACGCATCACCGTCGTCAGGAACGAATGGATGTTCTCCACCAGCTTCTCCTTCTCAAAGCTCGCTTTCCCGACGGTGGCGTGAACGATGCCGGCTTTGTCGACGCGAAATTCGATCTTCCCTGCCTTCACTTCTTTAACGGCCTTACCGACTTCCGTCGTTACGGTGCCGCTCTTGGGATTGGGCATCAAACCGCGTGGACCGAGAATGCGTCCGAGTTTTCCCAACTCTCCCATCACATCCGGTGTCGCGATGATCACATCAACGTCCGCCCATCCTTGCTGAATTTTTTCAAGATAGTCTTGAAAGCCAACGTGGTCGGCACCAGCAGCACGAGCCTCCTCATCCTTCGGCGGCTTGGCGATGACGAGCACGCGCACTTCTTTGCCGATACCATGCGGCAGGGCGACCGTGCCTCGAATGGCCTGGTCGGCCTTCTTCGGATCGACACCGAGTCGGACCGCAATGTCTACCGCCTCTGCAAACTTGGCTGTCGCGGTCTCTTTCACTTTCTGAACTGCTTCCTCGATCGTGTAGTCTTTCTTCTCAACTTTCGTTGCAATGGCTTTGTAACGTTTGCTTCTCGTTTTCATACGAACACACTCGCAGAATTAGAATGGAGAGATTATTCTTCGACGGTAATACCCATGCTGCGTGCCGTGCCGGCAACCATACTCATCGCCGCCTCAATGCTCGAGGCGTTCAGGTCCGGCATCTTCAACTCGGCAATCTCCTTTACCTGCGCCTTCGTCACCTTCCCGACTTTATTTCGATTCGGTTCGCCGGAGCCTTTCGGAATCTTTGCAGCCCGGAGTAACAACGTCGCAGCAGGAGGCGTCTTGGTGATGAAGGTGAACGACTTGTCACTATAGACCGTGATAATGACAGGAATGATCAATCCCTGCTGATCTTTGGTCCGGGCGTTGAACTGTTTGCAGAACTCCATGATGTTGACGCCCTTCTGACCGAGGGCGGGACCGACCGGCGGGGCAGGATTCGCCTGACCGGCGGGAATCTGCAGCTTGATGTAGCCTGTAATTTTCTTTGCCATGATGCGTGCCTTTGCGGATTATTTTTCCAGCTCGACTTGAACGAAATCCAACTCGACCGGCGTCTTCCGGCCGAAGATGCTCACCATTACTTTCACTTTCAGTTTCTCAGGATTCACTTCCTGAACAAAGCCGGAGAAATTGTTGAACGGTCCTTCGATGACCTTCACCGGATCGCCTACCTTAAACGGAATCTCGACAAGCTCAACGTCTTGCTTCTCCTCCATCTTGCCCACGAGGCGGCGAACCTCATCGGGCTGGAGAGGTGCAGGATTGTTCTTATCGGGCACAAATCCCAACACCGAAGGAGCTTCGAGGATGAGGTGAATTGTTTCCTTATCGAGCACCGCTTCAACGAGGACGTACCCCGGGAAAAAGTTCTTCACCTTGGCTTTCTTCTTGCCGTCCTTCACCTCGATCACTTTTTCGGACGGAATCATCACACTCGAAATCTTATCCGAGAGACCAGCTCGCGCCGCCTCTTGCTCGATGTATGCTTTTACCTTCGATTCGTGACCCGAATAGGTCCGAACCACGTACCAACGCTTGTCCAACTTGGTTCTTTCTCTGAGATTACAGGATGGCCTTCAACAATTCACTCAGGATGGTATCGATTCCCCACGTGAAAATGGAAATGATTAACGAGACGATGATAACGATCTTCGTGGACTCGACGAGCTCTTCGCGCGAAGGCCACGTGACCTTTCCCATTTCTTTTACGACGTCGTTGAAGAAATTGATGATCTTTTCTTTCATGAGAAGTCTGCTTTTGCTTGGGTCAACCGGATCATTCTCGCGAGCCAATCGACTATGTCCGGAAGTACTCCTCGACCGCCCACGCCGGTCTTCGTTTCTCGCACGTCAGGAGGGACTCGAACCCCCAACCTGCGGTTTTGGAGACCGCTGCTCTACCAATTGAGCTACTGACGTAGGGATGCTTCCGGTGGGGTTCGCCTCCCCTCTTACCGCACCGCGCGTTCTTCGACTACTTCGTCTCCTTGTGGGGAGTGCGCTTGTTGCACCATGGACAGTACTTCTTATACTCGACGCGTCCGGATTGTTTCTTCTTGTTTTTGGTTGTGCTATAGTTGCGGCGTTTGCACGTAGAACATTCGAGGGTGATAATGTCGCGCACGACTCTCTTCTCCGTTTATAAGGTTTACAACTCTTCTCGGTTGAGCTTGCGACCGGGATTGAACCGGTGACCTCGTCCTTACCAAGGACGTGCTCTACCAACTGAGCTACGCAAGCGCGTCAAGTAGAAATTCAAAACGAAAAATCAAAACCGGTTGGACGCAGAACAACTTCATCCACTCTTCTACCTCCTCCGCCGCCTCACCTTTTTTCATTTTTCATTGACTCGAGCGGGAGACGGGACTCGAACCCGCGACCAACAGCTTGGAAGGCTGTGACTCTACCAACTGAGTTACTCCCGCGTGAGAGAAATGTGGAAATGTGAAATTGGTGAAATGAGAAATTGATAGAGAGAATGAAATCGTTCGCTAGAATAAATCGACTTCACACTTCCTCAATTCCACAATTCACCAATCCTCATTTCCCGCTCGTGGGCAGGGAAGGATTCGAACCTCCGAAGGCATAAGCCGTCAGATTTACAGTCTGATGCGTTTGACCGCTTCGCTACCTGCCCATCATCCACTCAGTTCGTGAGAACGCCGCAAACTCCCCGATCCCTCTCTTGCACATTCGAGCTGAAGGTGGGATTTGAACCCACAACCTGCTGATTACAAATCAGCTGCTCTACCGTTGAGCTACTTCAGCAATCAATACGCGCACATCAGAGGTCTGATAAAACTCCACCACCTGTTTAACCATGACTGCTTGAGATTGGGTTTCCTTCCACAAGTACAGAGAAATATTCCCCACCGCGAATTGGTTCAGCCCATCTTTTTCTCCTTCGCCATTCGCAGCCTTGAGATTTCCTAAGGATTGAGGGAATTTCGCTCCGAGACCGGACTTTTGAGCTTCACAATTTAACAAAAATTAGTACAGAGTCAACCCAAACGTCAAAAAATCTTTGGAAAATCTCAGAGCGGAATCACTCAGGAAGGGACGATCAATTGGAAACGCGCTCTTGCACTAATCGCTCGCGCAACTGTCTCCCTGGCAGAAACTCAGGATCAATGGTCGTAACGAGTTCAAGCATCTCGAGGGCTTCGTCGATTTTTCCTTGATCCCGAAGGGCAAGGGCAGTGTAGCTGAGCATCTGGGAGTACTGGCTCTTGATTCCTTTTACGTCCTTGCTCATTTTTTTGGCATTTTTGAATTGAATTTTGGGTTTTTCAAGGGAGACTGTATCATTCGGCCCGGCCAGCCGGAACACCAATCCGGCCGGTATCCTCTTAAAATCAACGAGGAATTCCGGCTCAATCTCAGGTCCAACATAAACCGGCCTCATTTTGGACGCTTCCTTGATGAACGCTCTCATCATCTCAACGAAACGTGCTTCAATAATGCGTGGATCATACGGCTCGTCTTTCTCAAATTTAGCTAACTGCACTAAAAACGCCTCAACCTGAGGTCGTGCCAGATCTATGAGCCATCTTTGGTAATCCCCTAAGTAGCGAAGATACCACGATCGCCGAAAGAGTTCTTTGTCGATGACAACAACATCTCGCCGGATATTCCGCATGGTCTGGAAATAGAGAGCTGGTGAGACGAAATAATCCCACTGATAACTCAAGACGACCGCATTGCTGTCGAGATTTTCAAGAATATTGAGCGTGTAGTCCCGTACCAACGTGTTATCCGACTCATCGACCGACGAGAAGTTTTGCGCTAGCTGCACGAACGGCAGAGCCAAAGCGGGCAGCCACAACCAACGCCGTTTCGCTCCAAGGTCGACCAGCCAGAAAATTCCAAACGATACGAAGACCCCAAGCGAGACATACGCAAGCAGGAAGTAAGAGTCGATGTCGTGAATATCGTAGTTGATTGAGTAGAGAAGACATCCGACGAAAGCGATTCCCCAGAAGTACAACATCTCACGGTTCCTCACCCACAGCGCTGCGACACCGATCAAGGCCAAAGCGAGTCCCAACCAATGAATCTCATTATGAAGATTCTGTACGAAGTAGGAAAGCTGTCGGGAAGCACTCTCGAAGCCGGAGAAGATCCAACTTCGATACTGTTTACCCGAAACATGCCAGAGGAACCGCTCGAGATCTGTTGCATACCCCCAGTTAAGAGGTGGCCGTTGAACAGCTCTGAGGGGAAGAAGCAGATACACCGAGAGCCCAAGCGAGAAGAACAATGCCAGTCTCGAACCAAGGTATAGTCGCTCCTTCGTATCTCGGAACGCTCGGAAGAACAATAATGTCAGAGCCGGTAGGATGAGCAGCGTTGTGAGATGATTTGCGAAAGAAAGGCCAAGAACAAATGCCGCTAAGAAGAGGAAAGGTGAGAACTGTTGCGGGGTTTCGAGAGTCTCGAGAACCCCTCGCAACGCTGCATACAGTATAATCGACAACAGCATCAAGTGCAGCGCATAGACTTCGATGGAGGTTGACTGCATCCAGACCGTCGTTGAGAAACCGAGTGCGAGAGTACCTGTAACGGCGGCAAGCTTCGAACGAAGATCGTCAGAAATTGAGTCGGAAGATTTTCGAGTAATGCGTGGATTCGCGTTTCTCAGTAACAGCAAGATCGTCTTGAAGAAGAATACCATCCCGCTCCCGGTTAACATCGCAGCGAACGTATTGAGCCTAATGATCTCCTCCCCTCCCACCGGCAGCATTGTGACGATGCGACCGACTATGGAAAAGAGGGGATAACCGGTCGGATGAGCAACCCCCAGCGTCCCAGCCACTGCGGCAAGTTCTCCGCTATCGATGAAGGAAACGGTGGGGCACATCGTCGTCAGATAGATCGTGAGGAGGATGAGCCCACAGAGAAACGCTACGACGTTTTCTTGAAGAAGGAACTCCCTGATTCTTTTCATTGTGAAGAAGACTTGAGCCGTCGCAATGTCTTAAGAAGAAATGCGCGATTCTCTTTCTGAAATCGTCGAACAAGTTCTTTCAACCGCTTCGCCGATCCCAATCCCAAACCTGCAGCAATTGCCTGAGCGCGCAGCGAATCGGCAGGAACCACAAACTCGTTGGACTCGGCATTGATGCGGATCAACGTCTCGAGCGACCGAAACACCGTCAGCCGCCTTCGAAGATCCCGAACCTCCGCTTGGGTGAGAAGTCGGAGACGGTTGAACTCGTCGAGCTGTTCAAAACTATTCGGCGGGAATTCATCCGCGCCGCGAGCGCATTTCCACAACGCTATGGATTGAAGGGCGAACTCGATGTCGATGAGCCCTCCACGCGAAGTCTTCAGATTCGACCGGGTCCGCTCGCCGCTCCGTTCCTTCTCTATCTTCTTTTTCATCTGACGAATTTCACGCGTCCAGCCATCTGGTAAGCCTCTCCGGACGATTTCGTCTCGAAACATTTGAAGTATGCGTCGGCCAAATCCTGAATCACCGCCGACCATGCGGGCTTTTTGGAGCGATTGAAGTTCCCACAACGATGCTCGTGATCGAAGGTAGTCTCTATAATAGATGAAATCTGTCGCCAGAGGTGAACTCTTGCCTTCGGGCCGGAGACGGAAATCGACTTCGTACACTCCGCCTACCTGATCGATAAATCTCTGAACCGCTCTGTTCGACCGTTTGGCAGATTCATCCCCCCTTCCTTCATACACGAAGATCAGATCAAGATCGGAACCAATGGTTATTTCCCTTCCCCCGAACTTACCGAGGGCCACGAACGCAAAAAGAACACCTTTTTGAGTAAGACCCACCTCCTCATCGATTGATTCTCCTGATCGCTTCACGACATATTCGGCCAAAGATGAAAGATTCGCGAGCATCGTTGGCAGGTCGTCCAATCCCATCAACCAGCGCAGAATGTATTTGAATTCGTTATACTTTCGTAATCGAAGAAGATCGTTCTCTTGAAAGAATTCCCATCCACGCGGCGGAGCGAGAACTTCCTCGGTTCGACCAACAAGCGTCTCAAAAAGAAGGGGCTCCTGCGCAAGAAGTTCCGACAATTTCGACGATCGAGAACAGATCACAATCAATAACTCCAGCAGTTTGGCGTGCCGGACCGATTGGGCAAGTGTTCTTCTGATCGGTGTGGAGGTGGCAAGATGAAGAAAGTTACGCACAGCCCAATCGCCGGCACCAAACTGTCGGCAGAGCTCAACAAAAGAACGGAGTCGCTTCGAAACACGGAGCTCTTCAAGCTCCCGTGCGATCGAGACGAGTGCCTCTGCGGTCTGCTCCGGTTCTTTGAAACCCAGACGACGTAGGGCAGGAGGAGAGAGCAGTTGTTCTGTCGATTCAACAGATACGTCTTTTTTGTCCCCTCGATCCGAACCACCGTGGAACAATACATCAAAGAGTTGCCGCACTCCACACCGATGTTTTTGCAGCGTCCGTTCGAATGTCTTGGCGGAACTGAATCCGAGCTGGCGCGCAAGCACGGCTTTCTCCTCTGCCGATTCCGGCAACGAGTGTTTTTGAAGACCGTGAAGGAGCTGCAGTCGGTCTTCTACGGTGCGAAGAAACCTGTATGCTGAAGCAAGCAACCGATCCTCCTCGTCGTTGAGGATTCCTGCAGCGGCGAGCGTCGAGATGCCGGACAGCGTTGATTGCTGACGGAGTTCGTGACGCGATCCGGCGTGAGCCATCTGAAGCGCCTGAACGATGAATTCTATGTCACGAATCCCCCCACTCCCCAGCTTTACGTTCTCTTCCCCGCGGAGATAATCTTCAATCTTTGCCTTGATGCGCGCGATTTCTTCGAAGGGACTTCCCATCAGACTTTTCGGATAGATGAAGGGCTCCAGAGTACGGAGCCAACGCTCCCCCACTTCTTCATTACCCGCAACGATGCGTGCTTTGAGGAGCATTTGTCGCTCCCACAGCTCTCCCCGCGTTTCGTAGTAGGAAAGATATCCGCTAATCGGGAGCGCGAGCGGACCGGATTTTCCCTCCGGCCGCAATCTCATATCGACCCTGTACAAATGCCCCTCATTCGTGTGCTCACTGAGTCTTCTTATCACAAATTCCGCCAACCGGTTATAGTACTCAAACGATGAACCGATCCTTCCAAAGTTCGTGCTCCACTCTTCATCGCGATCGTAGACAAACATGAGGTCGATATCGGAACTGAAATTCAACTCTCCACCTCCTAATTTTCCCAATCCGATGACTGTGAATTCACCGCGTCGTTCAATTCCAACGGTTTCGTAAAAGTATCGCTCACCCAGCTCCAGAACCGTCCCAACGATAACGTCTGCCAGCGCAGCCAACTCGGACGACGTCTGCTGCACGTTTGCCTCTCCTAGAATCGCCCTCGTGCCGATGCGAAGCAATTCCCGCCGCTGAAGCCGCTTCAGACTGTCAAGTTTCCGTTCCAGGCGTTGAAACACTATTACGGCATCCAGAGCATCACGAGTCAATTCTTCTTTCGATTTCGCCCTTCGCAACACATCCGGGGAAGTGAGCCACGTAAGAAGTTCAGGATGTCGGACGAGAATATCCGCGAGAAATTGGGATTGGGAAAAAATCTGTGCTGCCGTGTCAAGCAGGAAGGGATGGGCGAGGAACTCTCTCAACGTAGCCGACGCAAATCCGGCCGCCAAATAGCGATGCAGGTTAACAAGTCCGCGGCGGGGATGTGGCGTGGTGCGCAGAACACGTCGGACCTGGTTTACCACTGCGCGCGGCGACAACGAAGCTTCCGCTGCCAACACGCCGAGTCTTTGATAAAGGGCTTCGAGTGAAGAGTCGAGTGAGTGGAATTCTTCCGTAGATGCCATGCGAAGGCAATTATAGCAAAAAACGAGATGAGATTCCGTGCTGAACTGACTTCGCTTAAATCCGATTTAGAGAGTCGTGAGAACTTAGGTAGAGCAAGCGGGAGGATGTCGAAATCACGGCACGCGGGCTGAAAAGCGATGGCGTGCGTTCAATTCTTGGCGCACTCCCGTGTCACGTCCATCACCTTCTTCCGCAGATGCGCCAAGAATTGTGGGTGGTGCGGAGGAAGAGCCATCGCGTGCGTTTGATTTCGGCACGTTTTCTTTTGTGCCACTTTTCTTTTCCGAAAAGAAAAGTGGCGAGAGGATTCTCGCGTTGCGGGTTCTGACGTTCACCTCTGCGGTGAAGAAGAGTGTGTCCATTTCGAACGGATGTAGTTCTGCGAACCTACGACAGAACACGCCTCTATGTCGGAATTAAGGACTTCCCTCCACCTTGCTTCTCTTCACGTGATGCTCTATATTTGTCCGTCCTTGAACCGTCCACCACGCTTCCGGAGCGATCGATCCTTATGGTCAAACTCATTGCACTTTACAAAACGCCTCCCGACCCAAAAGCATTCGACGAACATTATTTTGGCATCCACACGCCGCTTGTCAAAAAATGGCCGGGCCTTCGCAAGCTTGAAATCGCAAAGATCACCGGCGCTCCGATCGGCGAGCCGAAGCACTATCTGATCGCTGAAATGTACTTTGACAATGCTGAAGCCATGCAGCGAGCGCTCGCATCGCCCGAAGGCAAAGCAGCCGCACGGGATGTGATGGAATTCGCGGGAAACCTCATCACGATGTTCTACGCCGAGGTAAACGAGGAGTCGGCGACAACGACATTTCAAGATTAAGGGAACCGGCATCACGTGCCGTGCGGGATCATCCGCCACACAAATTCGCATCAATCAATTCACCGCTCACGTTCTACCCACCGGAACATGACCATGGAAAAGTACTCCGGCCGACCTTCGAGCAGTTTCCGCTTCAAAAGTATTCTCTATGAAAAGAGAGAGTGGATTGCGACTGTCACCATCAACCGGCCGCGCGTCCATAATTGCCTGAACCTCGAGACGCTTCGTGAATTGGGTGAAGCCTTCCTCGATGCATCGTGGGATGACGAGATGGCAGTTGTCGTCGTGACCGGCGCTGGCGACAAAGCGTTCTGTACGGGGGCAGATTTGAAGGAATGGAAGGAAGATTTTCTCCCCCGGCCAAACGACTTTTATAAATGGATGGGAGCGTTCATTGAAACGTTCGAGCGACTGCGGAACATCGGGAAGCCGACGATTGCGCGATTGAACGGCATGGCCGTGGGCGGCGGGAACGAACTGCAAATGTCGTGCGACCTCGCCATTGCCGCAGAGGATGTGTCTATCCGCCATGTGGGAACAGAGCATGGTTCCGTTCCGGCGGCTGGTGCAGCACAATGGCTCCCCCTCATCGTGGGCGATCGGCGCGCACGGGAGATCCTCTTTTTATGCGAGCAGATTTCCGCACGAAAAGCCCTGGAGTGGGGATTGGTCAATGAAGTTGTACCTCGCAAAGAGCTGGACGCAGCCGTCGAGCGCATGTGCAAGAAACTCATCAGGAAGTTACCCGAGTGCACACGGTATACAAAGCAACAGCTCAATTTCTGGCGAGAGTTTTCATGGCATATGACGATCGGTCACGTCAAGGATTGGTTGACCGTTCACACTGCTGCGCCGGAAATTGTAGAAGGAATCAACGCCTTCAACGAAAAGCGCCCAATCGATTACGAGAAGATTCGACGCCAAATGGCAGAGGCCGGTTCAGCGCGACCGCAATTCGGAAAGACCAAACGACTCAAACGGACGCGCTCGCATTAAAACCTTCGTACACCTTCTACCTTCCCTTCAACGTATGGCTTACGAACACTTGCTGATCACAAAGGAATCGGGGTATGCGCTCATCCAATTCAACCGTCCCGAGGTGCTCAACGCGCTCAATATCAAATTGATGTCAGAACTCGTGGACGCGCTGGAGGAGTTGGACAAAGATCCCGAAGTCCGCTGCGTCATTCTCACCGGCAACGAGAAAGCCTTTGCAGCGGGAGCAGACATCAAAGAGATGGCAGATGCCTCCGCCATGGAAATGCTGCAGCGCGATCAATTTGCCCGGTGGGATAGAATCCGAAAGATCAAAAAGCCGCTCATCGCCGCCGTCAGTGGTTTTGCGCTTGGAGGAGGATGCGAGTTGATGATGACGTGCGATATGGTTATTGCTTCCGAAACGGCGAAGATCGGTCAACCGGAAATCAACATCGGCGTGATGCCCGGAGCGGGAGGAACACAACGCCTGACGCGTGCGGTCGGCAAAGTAAAAGCAATGGAAATGGTGTTGACAGGAAAACCCATCTCGGCCCAAGAAGCGTTGCAGTGGGGATTGGTCAACAAGGTTGTGCCGGTTGAATATTATCTGCAAGAAGCCAAAGAGCTCGCGAAGGAGATCGCCTCCAAAGCTCCGATGGCCGTCAAGCTTGCCAAAGAGTCTGTCCTCAAATCATTCGATACAACGATCGAGGGGGGATTGGAGTTCGAACGAAAGAATTTCTATTTACTCTTCGCAAGCGAGGATCAGAAGGAAGGAATGAAGGCGTTCATCGAGAAGAGGAAACCGGAGTGGAAGGGGCAATAGATCACAGGAATTAACTTCTTGAAGACGATGGCTGACTACCAAGCAGTACGCCTCTCACTTACCGACGCCGTCCTGACCATCACCCTTCATCGACCGGAGGTCTACAATGCCTTGAACGAGCAGATGAAGAAAGAATTGAACGACGCGTTTAAGGAAGCAGAGAGGGACGCAAGCGTCCGATGCATCGTTCTCCGTGGTGCCGGCGAGAAAGCGTTCTGTTCGGGTCAAGACCTCAAAGAACATGCAGGTAGGTCGGAACGCCGCTCGTTGAAGGAGTCGTTGGACAAGAGCTACAATCCCCTCATTCGGAAAATTCGCTCAATCGAAAAACCGGTCATCGGTATGATCAACGGTGTCGCCGCGGGGGCTGGATTAAGCATCGCTCTCGCATGCGACATGCGTACGATGGCTGAGCACGCGAAACTCATCGAAGTGTTCATCCGCATCGCGCTCGTGCCCGATTCGGGCTCACATTGGTTCTTGCCGCGTTTAGTTGGGATCGCCAAGGCTTTTGAATACGCCGCGCTGGGAGATGATATCGCGGCCGAAGAAGCGGAGCGCGTGGGATTGGTCAACAAGGTCGTCCCCGCCTCTGAGCTTGAATCAACAACGATGGATCTTGCTCGACGTCTATCCCAAGGCCCGACGAAGTCCATCGGGCTCATCAAACGCACACTCAACAAGGCCCTTGTCTCGGATCTCGATTCTCTCCTCGATTATGAAGCGATGATACAGGAGATCGCTTCCCTTACAGAAGATCACAAGGAAGGTGTCAATGCTTTCCTTGAAAAACGAGCTGCACAATTCAGAGGACGATGATGTAAAGACTTGTCCAAGGTTTCTCCCCTCTCCATTGTTCCAAATCACGTCGTTCGGGGAACATCTCCTCCTCATTTCTTCAACAAGCTGGTGCTTCTACACATTTTTGGTGACAATCTCACCGAGTATTGTTTTTCACCCCTCATTTCTGTAAGTTCTCGCACATTTTCAACAGCTCTCCGCACTCGATTCAATGATCAAACATCTCGGCGTCGTCGGCGCGGGCACGATGGGAGCGGGCATCGCTCAAGTTGCCGCACTGGCCAATATTGAAGTCGCCCTCTACGATATCAACGACACGGTCCTTCGGCAGGCGTTCGAACGGATCAAAGCCGATCTGAAGAAGGGGATTGAGAAGGGAAAACTAACAAAAGACCAAATAGAAGCCGCCCTGGATCGAATTCATCCCCGAACACATCTCGCGGACTTACGTCACAGCGAACTCGTGATTGAAGCCGTTATCGAAGACCTGCGCGTCAAGAAAGACCTATTCAAACACCTCGAAGCGGATACGCGCCCCTCAGCGATCCTCGCATCCAATACTTCATCCTTTTCAATTACATCGATCGCTTCGGCAGTCAAACGCCCCGAACGGGTTATCGGCATGCACTTCTTCAATCCACCCCACGTGATGAAACTCGTTGAGGTCGTTCGCGGTCATCGCACCTCCGAGGAGGTAATGCGCCGGACAATCGAAATTGTAGGCCAGCTGTCGAAAACGGCTGTCGTCTCAAAAGATCGTCCCGGCTTCATCGTCAACAGGGTTGCTCGTCCATTCTATGGCGAGGCGTTAAGACTCCTCGGCGAGGGTGTCGCCGACATCGAGCAGATCGACAAGATCGTCAAGCTGGAAGGAGGTTTTCCGATGGGTCCTTTCGAGCTGATGGATTTGATCGGGCTCGATGTCAATCTTGCCGTCACACAATCGGTGTACGAGCAGTATTTCGGCGATCCGCGTTACCGGCCACATCCCATCCAGAAGCAAATGGTGGAGTCCGGACTTCTTGGCCGCAAGACAAAGCGCGGATTTTATTCGTACGAGGAACAGTGAGCATGTCCAAGAAGAAAAAGCGCACGATGTCAACAGCGCACACTCCGGCAGCTCACGACTCAAGGGAGCCGGATCGCCCGAGGGTGTATCTCATAGGCGAGCCCCCCCTCGTCGAGCAATATGCCCAGATTATCGCGGAGAAAGAGTACGAAGTATGTGTGCAGTGGAACAACCGCCGACCGGCAGACATCGAGCTTGATCGAGTCCGCGTACAACAAACATCCGTCATCCCGGCCTCTACTTCAGTCGCGTTGGAGCTCACGAACAACGATCGCGCCTTCAAGCAGAAGAATTTGACGAAACTCGACGCAACATTGCCTGCGACCACTCCCATCCTCTCATCGTCGGTCACCATCACAGCCGCGGAACAGTCACAATGGATGCGTCACCGTCATCGGTTGGTGGGATTTTGCGCGATGCCCACACTTGCCGATCGTCCACTGGTCGAGGTGGCCCCGACAGTCTTCTCCCCTCGCGAGACGCTGACAGTCGTACAGCATTTCTTCGCATCGATCGGGAAGGAGATTGTCCTCGTGCAAGACCGTGTCGGGATGGTGCTCCCCCGTATCCTTTGTCAGATCATCAACGAGGCGGCATTTGCGTTACAGGAAGACGTTGCGACCCCTCAAGATGTGGATATAGCGATGAAGCTCGGCACAAACTATCCGCTGGGGCCAATCGAGTGGGGCAACAAGATCGGAATACGGAACGTTTATCACATCCTCCAAGCTATGCACGACGATTTACTGGAAGACCGGTATCGCATTGCTCCCCTGTTGAAACAACTCGCCCTCACCGGCGAGTGGTGGCGGGAAGAATTGACCATATCTCAATGAGGCTTCGTATGAAACACATCGCTCGAATAGCACTGCCTGGCCTGGTCTCCGTTTCTTTGATCTACGGCCAGTCGCCCACCTCCCAGCATCCGTTCGAAGGAATTATCGAATTCAAGATGCAAGATTTGATGGAGGTCGTGATATTCGATCTCTTTGTGAAAGGTGACAGAATGATGATGCAGTCGCATGCAAGAAATGACGCAAGACCGACCTTCATCTGGGACTTCGGCGGGGGAAAGTTGATTACGTTTGTGACTGCAACGGAAAAATACCTCGAGAGACCGTATACTCCCTCCGCTCCCACCGTCACGGAGGAGATGCCAGACATCAAAGCAACAGAGGAACGAGAGACGATCGCAGGGCTTCCTTCGGATCTGTTCATCGTACGATCGGACGAAGCCGAAATAGAAGTATGGGCGACCAAAACGTTAGGTGCGCTTGCCAGTATCGGGAATCCGAATCGACCCACAAAAAACCTGACGTGGCAGCAACACTTGCGCCAGCAAGGCTACACCATCACGCGCATGGTGTGGAAAGACGCCAGCGGTTACGAGACGGGCCGTTGGGAAATTCTTAAGGTAACGCGCAGGGCGGTTCCCGAGTCGGTGTTCCGCATCCCGCGTGGTTTTCAAAAGGTAGAGAATGAACAAGAGCTCTTTCGTCGTTAAAGGAGAAAGAACGATGCACACTCGCAATTCGAACAGACAGATCGAACGATGGAGCGCCATGGCGGCCCTCCTTTTCTTCGCCACGATCTCCGCCCTTTCACAACCACGGGTGTCGGTGGAAAAGTCAACGATCGACCTTGGTGTCATATACAACGGGCAGACACGTAAAGCCAGCATTGTCTTGAAAAATACCGGCAAAGTCGTTCTGAAGGTGTTGGACATCCAGACCTCGTGCGGGTGTACAGCGGTGAAACATCCGAAGAATGAGCTCAAACCGGGTGAATCCGACCATCTCGAAGTTGAGTTCAATTCCACCGGCTTTCGAGGCAAGGTATCCAAGACGGTGACCATTCAAACAAATGATCCAGCTCATCCCGCCGTGACTGTGACACTGCTCACAGATGTGATCGAGGAACTGGTTCCCATCAACAACTCGTCGGCCGTCTGGTTAGGCAGTCTGCCCGTCGGAAAAGAAGTGGAACATAAGGTCGGTTTCAAAAACGTCTCGGCTCAAGTAGTGACCCTGAAAGGATATACATCATCTACGCCGAACGTGTCGGTGAAATTCGAAAGTAAAGCGGTCAAGCCGGCGGACACAATCTACGTTGTGGTGAAGGTAAAGCCGGAGAAGGCTGATTTCCAGAACGAACAGATCATGATCCAAACGGACAGCAAGAAGCAATCTCTCGTCCCGATGCGCGTCACATTCATTGGAATGAAGTCCAGCTGACCATGCGTGAAGCCATCCGAGAAGCGGGAATCCTTTTCCTCATAGCCACTCTTCTAGGTTTGGCGTACACGGCTGTAACCGGTAAGGGACTCTTCGCAGACCGCACCTTTCCTGCTTCGCCAACAGGCAATTCCCTCCCCCGTACTGTTGCTCCCTCCATGATCCATCTTCAGGAAGCTCAACGCCTTTTCGAGACGGGATCGGCGCTCTTTCTCGACTCACGCAATGCGTACGACTATGACCGGGGCCACATCAAAGGGGCAATGAACATTCCGCTCAAAGAGTGGGAGAACGCAAAACATCGGCTCGAAAGCCTATCGAAAGATCATCCTTTTGTGGTCTATTGTGATGGTGCGGAATGTAATTCGAGCATCGAACTGGCAGCAAAGCTCTATGCTGCCGGATTCACCAACGTGAAGATCTTCTTCGGTGGATGGCGTGAGTGGGAGGGAAGTGGCCTTCCGACAAATAAATCTGATTAGATGATCCGAACATCTCTTTGTTTACAACAAACATTATGAAAGTACTCCTTCAAAACGATCATTTGTCGCTCCTTGCGCGAGCGTTTGTTGGAGGATTATTTGTTGTCATCAGCATTGACAAGATCGCTGATCCCGCGAGCTTTGCAACTTCAATCGGTAATTATCGGCTCCTGCCACAATGGAGCCTTGAGGTCATTGCAACAATCCTTCCATGGCTTGAACTCCTTTGCGGACTTTCGCTCTTGGCGGGACTCTTCGTACGAGGAAGCGCTCTCCTGCTTACCGGCATGCTCTTCATCTTCACCGTTGCCATTGTGACTGCCCTTCTGCGCGGGCTCGACATCACGTGTGGATGTTTCACACAAGACCCCTCCGCGGAGAAGATTGGTTGGATGAAAGTTGCTGAAAATGTCTCTCTCTTTCTGTTGATCCTGTTTGTGTTCCTCGCGAAAAATGCGAGATTTACTGTTGTATCGTATCTTCAACATACCGCAGGGGGACGCCCGAGCTAACTACGAAATGCCGCTGGAGTCCGCTCGGTCTTCTCCTTTCACCACGTTCTTTTAATCACCATGTCAACACGTACTGAAGCTGTCATCGTCGACGCTCTCCGTACCCCCATCGGCAAATATGGTGGCGTGCTCAAAGACGTTCGCCCCGACGATCTCAGTGCCTTCGTTCTCAAAGCGCTCGTCGAACGAAACAAGCTCGATCCCGAAGAAGTAGATGACGTTCTCTGGGGATGCGCCAATCAAGCCGGAGAAGACAACAGAAACGTAGGTCGGATGGCAACGATCCTGGCCGGATTTCCTTTTTCCGTTCCAGCAGCCACAGTGAACAGGCTCTGTGGATCAAGTCTGGAGGCGATCAATCAAGCTGCTCGCGCCATATGGGCAGGGGAATACGAACTCATTCTTGCGGGGGGTGTAGAAAGCATGACGCGCGCCCCCTATGCGATCCCGAAGAATGTCTCCGGCCAGGCTCTCTATGGCAATCTCACGGCGTATGACACGGCTCTCGGTTGGCGCTTTCCGAACCCGGCGATGGAGAAGATCATTCCTCTCGAATCGATGGGGGAGACAGCAGAAAACGTAGCGACGTTGTACTCCATCAGCCGCGAAGAGCAAGATCTCTTCGCGCTGCGCAGTCATCAACTCGCCGTTCAGGCCCAACAAGAAGGAAGGTGGAATGATGAAATACTTCCGGTCGAAGTGCCTCAAAAAAGGGGGGAACCGATTCTTGTGCGACACGATGAAGGACCGCGACCCGATACATCGTTTGAAAAGCTCTCGAAACTTCCTCCCGCGTTTCGGCAGGGAGGGAGCGTTACCGCCGGCAATTCCTCGTCTCTCAACGACGGCGCAGCGGGAATCATACTCATGTCCGAGCCTCGCGCAAAGGCACTGAACCTCACTCCGTTGGCGCGAGTCGTCTCAACAGGAATTGCGGGGGTCGATCCCCGGTGCATGGGGATCGGTCCTGTTCCGGCAACCGAAATGGCGCTCAAGCGCGCAGGTCTTCAAATGACTCAAATCGATCTGATGGAGTTGAATGAGGCATTCGCAGCACAGTCGCTCGCCTGTATTCGGGAGTTGGGCGTCGATCCCGACCTTGTGAATGTCAACGGCGGCGCGATCGCGCTTGGCCATCCTCTCGGTTGCAGCGGTGCACGCATCCTTACGTCGCTCGTTTATGAAATGAAACGACGCAAGTCCCGCTACGGAATAGCGACAATGTGTATTGGTGTGGGCCAGGGAATCACAACGCTCATCGAGGGGATATCGTAAACTCTTTCCAATAGATTTTTAACGAAAACTTCACTTGACTCTTGATCCCGTTTTTTCTACCATCGAAATGTCAGGAATGGGTGGATGATCCATCCATGGTTACTGGCGTCTCAGAAACCCTGCCTTTTCCCGACGCGTCGTCACGACGTGCGCACCGCCTCATCGTAACCAGCACGCCGCGTTCCTTCTCGAAGGACAATCGTTGTCGCACGTATCTGTCCGTGATGGACGAACGATCCATTGCGGTCAGTAACTCACGAAGTTGATTCCCGCTTTATGCGCTGTCGTGTTCTCGTCAGGGGGGAGCTGGACGAGAGAACATGAGCTCCTCCGTTTGATCTCAACGCTTTCGCGGCCGTAAAGCATACTCCCTCTTGCGTTGCACGACTCGCTTCCATCATCTACTGCGAGGAAAGGGAAGGCACTTTCATTTTGGAGTTATCCGAGCTTCAAGGTTTCTCTTTGCGATCTCCCTCAATCATGGAGGTTGTTATGCGCTGCACGTACCGAGCCGTTTCACTCTTTGTCCTTTTGACCACATCCCTCTTTCTAACACCGGACGCACGGGCGGGTGACGTTTCCGGTGCAATCACTTCCGACACGACGTGGACGCTGAGCGGAAGTCCGGTCGTCATACTTGATTCCGTGACGGTGACGCTCGGGAAAACGCTCACGATCGAACCCGGAGTTGTTGTGAGGTTCAACTCGGGTACGACACTTGTCATCGCGGGGAAACTTGTTGCGGCAGGAACAGCAACGAACCGGATTCGTTTCACCTCCTCTCTCACTTCCCCGTTGCCGGGAAGTTGGCGCAACCTGACATTCCTTGGATCTGCCGACGTGAGCTCTGTAGTAGCATACTGCCTCTTCGAGTATGGGGGCAGCGGGACAAATGGATCCACGATCTTTTACGCGACCGGAGCTCCCGCCATCCGCATCGCCCACACGACGGTTTGGTTGAGCGGCGGCCATGGCATCAACGTTCGGTCTTCCTCTCCCCGCATCTCCGCCTCTATCATCCGCTCCAACAACGGATACGGTATCTATAGTGACCTCGTCACATCGGTGATCATCGATTCTTCCATCATCAACAGTAACGTCCATGGAGGGATCCGTATTCCCATCAATTCTTCACCGACCGTCACCTATTGTGATGTTGATTCCAACGGTATCGGTATCTTCATCGACAACAGCTCCTCTCCAACGGTCCAACGGAATAACATTCGCAAGAACAACATCGGAATTCAGTTTGCTGGAGTCGGGACGACACAGCCGACGATTTCTCTCAACACGATTACGGGCAACACGACGTGGGGATTCCTCAATACCAGTATATCCACCACCGTGCTGGCAAGAAACAACTACTGGGGAAGCGATCTCGGTCCGTATCACCCCGGACTCAACCCGACAGGCCTTGGTGAGAAGGTCAGCAACAACGTCGACTTTCAACCGTGGACAATCCTTGCTCCTCCATTGCTGGTCACGCCAGTAACCACCATCTCCGGAAGTCCGGTCTGGGAAACCGGTGTCTTCTGGATTAAGAACAGCGTCAGCGTCGCACCTGGCCAAACACTTACGATACGTCCAGGGGTGATCGTAAAGTTTGCAATCAACGCCCGACTCACCGTCAGCGGTACCATTATCGCCAACGGGAAGGCGGACAGCCTCATCATCTTCACATCTGAGCGGGACGATCCGTATGGTGGGGATACGAATGGAGATGGCGGAACTACAATCCCCGCTCGCGGGAATTGGGATATGGTCTGGTTGTCTGGAGGAGGAAACGACTCGAGTGTCTTGAAGCACTGTGTGTTCCGGTTCGGAGGATCTTCAGGTAATGGTAACGTCCGTGTAGACGGACGCACGCGGGCGATCTTCAACAGTACATTCACTCAAAGCTCGAACTACGGTCTGTACCTCGCAGGTGGTGCCCACGACTCGATCGCACATTGCACATTTGGATCGAATAGTCTTGATGGAGTACTGATTCAGAACTCAAGTCCGAGATTCTACAACGTCAAAGCAGTCGGGAACGGCCGCCATGGGATACTCGCTAATAGCGGCTCGATTTCCTTCAACGTTCGGAAATCTGTGTTTACGGGGAACAGCCACGGCATCGTTGCGGATGCCGGCTCTTCAGGGGCGACCCTTGTCTCCCTAGATAGCTCGGACATCTCCAACAACGTTCACAGTGGACTTTATCTGTGGTACGGGAAGGGGCCGCAATATTTCGGTCATAACCGGATTGCCAACAACGGCGGCGAGGGCTTGTGGTGTTACAACGTGGATGGTCTTGTGACGATTGAGAACAATTCCATCATGAACAACGGCCGGGAAGGGATCATCACCTCGAAAGCAATCATCCGGAACAACGTCATCAATGGAAATCGCTATCCGATTGCGCTGCAAGGACGTGTCAATTCGACCTACAGCAACAATACAATTACAGGCAACACATACAACAACGTGATGGCCCTGCGGATCAATCGGTGGGAGGAGAGCTTCTCGGACACACTCAAAGCGACCGTTCCGGCGGGAATGGTGCCGGGGAACTACGTTGTCATCGAGAACAATCCCGGATGGGGACTGGTGAGCGGCCAAACGTTGGTGATTCAGCCGGGTGTTGTCATCAAGATGGATCCAGGTATGTACCTCCGAATGGAGGGGACGCTCATTGCAAACGCAAGCGGGGGAAATCCGGTCGTCTTCACGTCTTACAGGGACGGAAGTTACGGCGGGAAAACGAATCTGGGGACGGACAACGCTCCCCCTTCCCCGGGAGATTGGCGGTACATCCGCATTCGAACAAGCTCTGCGAACAGTACGATTCTGAATAACGTCGTGTTGAAGTTCGGTGGGATGGACGGATGGGGCAATTTGTGGTTTGATGCGACGATCACTCTTGGGACACCGGTGCGAAATGTCGTCAGCAGACGATCGAGCAATATCGGCATTCGTGTAGGAGACGGCGTGATGACATTTGAGAATGCGACGATCGATAGCAATGGAACGCACGGGATGTATGTGGAGGGGAACCGTCCTTCCAACGTGGCAATTCGGAATAGTACGGTTCAGGATAATGGTACGGGTCAGGGTCTTCGGTGTGCCGATCAATCGGCCTTTTCCGAGGTCTTGAACTGTCTCATTCGAAGGAATGGGAGTTGGGGTATCGGCGTTGACAACGGTACGATCCCTCAAACATATAGCGGCAACACCATTACGCATAATGGCGCAGGAGGAATCTGGAACAACAGTCCAACCCTCTCAGCAAACAGTCTTCTCATCATAGGCAACACCATCACTGATCATCCGAACGAGGGGGTACTGAGTACGCGCGCCCGTTTTATCGACAACCGGTTCGAACGCAATCGGTATCCTCTCGCCGTCTGGCGTGCACTCGGAAATATCTATACCGACAATAACGGCGTCGACGGCAACATCATCGCAAACAACGTCTACAACAATGCGATCGCCATCTGGGAGGGGGAAATTTTTGACACGTTGAAGGCCACGTTCCCGCAAGCCATCACCTCCCGCACGTACGTGGCGATTTATGACATTCAGGTGAACACGGGTAAAACGCTCGTAATCGAACCGGGCGTTCGCATCAAGTTTCAACAGATTCCAACCAACAACTGGCAACGGTTCGATGTGCACGGAACGCTGATCTCCGAAGGAACGCAAGCCAATCCGATCGTCTTCACCTCCTGGCGTGACAGCACTGCAGGAGGGAAGACAACGGCACCAAATGATTTCGTCCCCCCTGCGCCCGGCGATTGGGAGTTCATTGCATTTCGAGACGGAAGCGAGAACTCAAGAGTGCGTTGGACGCACTTTAAGTTCGGGGGGAGGCACCACGATATGACTGTCTACATTTACCGGAACCACGGTACGATGAAGTTCGCGAACAACCTCGTCAGGAGATCAAGCAGCGCGGGCATCGTGATCGACAACTCCCCCATCGTTATCGACAGTACGACGGTCGACAGTTGCGGCTCGTACGGAATCCGGCTCTACGACCGGGTAAGCGGCAACCTCACTCTTCGCCACAGCAGGATTGTGGCAAACGGATCGCATGGCATCCTAGCTCAAAATCAGGCTAATATCTCCACCATTTCCAATTGTGACATTTCCTTTAATAGAGCGAACGGTGCGGTGACGGAAAACAATACCCTTCCTCTTTCCGTCATCAGCAATCGAATCAACAACAATGCGGAGCACGGGCTCTATTTGATTGCCCGCAATGATGCCCTCGACACGCTACTCATGATCGCCAACAACGCGATCCGAAACAATCAGTTGACGGGACTCTTCTCTTCGCGCGCGTACGTTGTGGAGGATTCCATCACCGGTAACAGGTACCCTATCGGGGTCGTGGGCCAAATCTCCCTTGCGAGCACCGGCACGGCGAACGGCAACGTGTATCAAGGCAATGTCATTACCGGCAATTTGTACAATGATATCCTGGTAACCGAGGAGTCTGTCTTTGGCCTTCTGGGTGCTTCCTTCCCGCCGGGATATACAAAGGTGGTTGCGGTGCGCGGCACATTGTTGGTGCCGGGCGGAACGACGCTGCGCATTGCACCCGGAACGATCATCAAGTTTCCTCGTGAGTACATCGGTGGGGTAGCCGGCGGCGATGGACGGTTCAGGGTCGACGGCATTCTTCTCTCCGAAGGCACGTCCACCAACAAAATCGTCTTCACATCCTGGAGAGATGATTCGTTCGGAGGCGATTCGAATCGCGACACAACGGCTTCGGTTCCAGCGCCGGGCAACTGGGATATGATGTACCTCAATGGATCCCAAAACAACTCTTCGAAGATCTTTCAAACAATCGTGCGCTACGGCGGGCTTTCCGGCAACGGCAATATTCGTTGGGATAACAACACGGCGCCAATGGACTCAAGCTTCTCCTCATTCTCGAGCAACTATGGCCTCTACATGAACAACGCGTCACCTTCGATCACATCAAATGAAATTCACAACAATCACACCGGCATTCTTTTGCAGGGCTCTTCCAATCCGACAATCTTCCGGAACAACATCCGAGATAATTCAACGTACGGTTTGAACAACAATACCAACAATACGATTAACGCGGTCAATAACTACTGGGGCGCGTCAAGTGGACCTTTCGTGAATCAGGGAGCCGACCAGAATCTGACGGGGACAGGTAACCGCATCCTTCTCAATCCCGGAGCGGTGAGCTACCGTCCTTTCCTCACTTCACGTTCCGGCATCCTCCTCGGTGATGTCAGTGAAAATGGCACGATCAGCGCGTACGATGCGGCGCTCATTCTCCAACATCTGGTCGGCATCATCGCGCTCGGCCCATCACAGCGTGCTGCAGCTGATGTGAGTGGAGATGGTTCAGTAAGCGCGTTTGATGCCTCGCTGATACTACGATACATGGTAGGCAGCATCACAGGATTCCCCGGAGCCGGCAAGCAGAGCATCGATCCCCTCATCGTCACAGCGTTCGATATTCGCACGGATCGGCCTCGTGATGGAGAGATCGAGATCGCTCTCAACCTCCGAAAGAGCGTTCCCATCTATGCAACTGAAATGACCATTGCGTTCAAGAGCCGCTGGATGACACCGCTCCTCATTTCCAAGACCTCTCTTTCTGACGGCATGATACTTGAGTCGAAGATCGAGGACGATACCATTCGCATCGCGATGGCAGGCGCTGCTGCCATCACCGATGAAGGGGAGGTGCTTCGTATCGCCTTCCGGCTCTCCGAAGAAGGCAAAGCGAGAGGGTCGACTCCGTTTGATATCGTGAAACTCATCTTGAACGAAATGGACCTCACGCGGGAAATCAGACAAGCGGGAACCAATCCGGAACGGACCACTCCCACTACGTTCGCACTTGATCAGAACTTCCCCAATCCATTCAATCCCGTCACACGGATTTCATATCAGCTTCCCACAACGAGCAGCGTTCAACTGAAGATTTACGATTTGCTCGGACGTGAAGTGCGGACGCTTGTGTTTGAAGAACAGAAGGCGGGGTTCTATACAGTTGCATGGGACGGGCGCTCACACTCAGGGGAGCCACTCGCCAGCGGAGTATATCTCTACCGTCTTGAAGCGATCAGCAAGGAGACATCGGCCTTTATCCAAACAAAGCGCATGCTTTTGTTGAAGTGAGGGGGTAAAGGAAGCATCACGACATGCTCACAATCCTTCACAAAGCGATGGGTTCCCCTCCCCACATCTTCAACTCTGAGAAGATGCAACGAACGCGGCGCGTTCTTCGTGTCGTGCTCCTTCTCACACTTACCGTCTTGGTGACGCACCCTCTGATTGGTCAGAGCGTACAGCTGACGGTGCCCGATACCACCGCGCAACGCGGAGATACACTGCTCGTGCCGGTGTATGCATCTTCGCTCACCGGACAGAATGTTTTCGCGGGAAAACTCGTTCTCTCGTACAACAGTGGGATGATGTTTGTCTCTGGCATCGAAACCGCGGGAACACTGCTCCAGAATGGCCCGATCGTACAATTCAACGCAACGACGCGCCAATTGGCCTTTGCAACTCACCAGCCCTTAACGGGATCAGGTGTGCTTGTTCGTCTGAAGGTCGCGACATTTGCAGCGCCGTCGACAATGAGTGATTCTATCAAGATCACCTCTGCTCTCTTCAACGAAGGATCCCCGGCAACCGTCATCGACAACGGACGGTTTCGGTTTCTGAGCATCACGGTTGCCCCGAAGACGCCGAGCGTGACACTGGTTGTTGGTGACACGCTTCCGTTCTCTGCTTCAGGCGACGTTCATCCTCCGCTCAGTTGGTCTACGTCAGATGCGGCGGTGGGTACGATGACAACCACCGGAGTGCTCCGGACGCACGCTGTGGGACAACTGAAGGTACTCGTCCAAGATGCAGCGGGTCTGCGGGATTCGACAAACCTCTTCGCTGTGAACTCCCCATCGCTCCGGAGCCTTACCCTCTCGCTTCGCGACACAGCATTCCGGCAGACGCTCACCTTCGATCTCCCTCTCTACATCACCGACGTCACGTCGCTCGGGATCATTTCCAGTCAATTTACACTCACCTATTCGAGCAGCATTCTTCAGGCGGTCGACGTCATACAAGCAGGTTCGAAGACGTCTTCCTGGTTGACGCCTGCATTTAGCATTTCGGGAGGAAGAATCGATGTAGCCCTTGCTGGATCTCAACCACTGAGTGGCGCCGGTATTCTCGTCTTCGTTCGATTTCGCGTCGGTGCAACCGCATCGGGTTCAACGACCATCAATATCTCCAACGTTCTCTTCAATGAGTCGATTCATGCCAACAATGTCGCAGCAACGTTTACGGCTCTTTCAGCTCCCACGCTTGTCCTCTCACCCAACACGGCGATCCTCACGCGCGGACAGACACAAACATTTACAGTGACAAGCGGTGGAACGCCCCCCTACACATGGTCGACACTCCACCCCGCCATTGCAACCATCGATCCCTCGACGGGCACATTGACGGCAGTCGCTCGCGGAACTACCGCCGTGCGTGTTGTGGACGCATTGGGTTTTTCCGCGACGAGCGGCTCTATCGTAATCAACGATATTCGCGCAAGCCTGCCCGACACCTCCGTTGCCGTCGCCGACTCTTTGGAAATTCCTCTTTTCTTAGAAAACGTCACCGGCCTCGGGATTATCGCCTTCGATTTTCGCGTATCGTATAACTCGGGCGTGGCAAGATTTCGCGAGATCATAACAGCCGGAACGATGAGTAACGGCTTTACGGTAACCGCAAGAGATACGTTAGATACGTTGCGAGTCGCCGCCGCAGGACCGACACCAC
>JBGFRO010000049.1:0-142211 GCA_041695085.1 Bacteroidota bacterium
GAGGGGCTCCGTTTTCAGAGATCAGACCAAGTTTCTTTCGGAGGACGAGATCGATCTCTTTCACGAGTCCGGCATTTCCTTGCAAGAACGCCTTCACGGCATCCCGCCCTTGTCCGATACGTTCGTCTTTATAAGAGAACCATGAGCCGCTTTTGGCGATGATGTTTTGTTCAACAGCGGTGTCGATCAGATCGCCGAGACGGGATATGCCTTCATTATAGAGAATGTCGAACTGCGCTTCCTTGAAGGGGGGAGCTACCTTGTTCTTCACAACCTTCACGCGGGTACGATTGCCGACGACGTTTTGTCCATCTTTAATGGCCTCGATACGGCGAACGTCGAGTCGGACCGATGCGTAAAATTTGAGCGCATTGCCCCCCGTTGTCGTTTCAGGATTGCCGAACATCACGCCGATCTTTTGACGAAGCTGATTGGTGAAAATGACGCTTGTCTTGGATTTGCTGATGGCGGCGGTCAGCTTTCTTAAAGCTTGCGACATCAGACGCGCCTGTACGCCCATGGAGGGGTCGCCCATTTCACCTTCAATCTCTGCTCGTGGCGTCAAGGCTGCAACAGAATCGATCACGATCACGTCCAACGCGCCGCTCCGTACCAGCGTTTCAACAATCTCCAATGCCTGTTCTCCAAACTCCGGTTGGGAGAGAAGGAGGTTGTTGACGTCGACGCCGAGTTTTTTCGCGTAGGCGATATCGAGGGCATGCTCGGCATCGATAAAAGCGGCTACGCCCCCCTGTCGCTGCGCCTCGGCGATCACATGGAGACAAATTGTGGTTTTCCCGGAAGATTCTGGACCGAAGATTTCGATCACGCGTCCACGCGGTACGCCGCCGATCCCAAGCGCTGCATCGAGCGAGATCGATCCTGTTGAGATCGCATCAATTTTCGCAATCGGGCCTTCGGTGAGGCGCATAATGGAGCCCTTGCCGTGCTGCTTTTCGATCTGATCGATCGCGATTTTGAGAGCTTGCAGTCGTGCGTCTTTCGTTGTTTGGTCGGTCATGAACTACTCCGGTTGCAATTGAAGGGGAATGGAAGTCAAGAGAGTGTACGTTGATCCGGTTGGATGCAAATCGCTCCGCATGATGCACACTTCGCGGCAGCGGACTTGAAACGGCTCCAAAGTAAGAGATTTTAGAGATTCAGTCAAGCGACGGATGTTGCGCGAACCCTTCACGCGACCTAAGGTGACGTGCGGATGAAAGGGGCGATCCTCTCGCTCGAAACCGAGTTGATGACATGCGTCTTCGATACGAGTAGAGAGATCGCGAAGTTCCGGTTTCATTTCGGAGCCAATCCAGACAATGCGAGGTGAAGCAAGCGATGGGAAACATCCAAGTGATTGAAAGACAAGATCGAATGCAGAAGCAGTTTGAAGCGATGCTTTGAGGATTTGGGTCAGCTTCTGTAACCGGCCACCCTCAACATTTCCAAGGAACTTGAGCGTAAGATGAAGTTTCTCAGCCACTTCCCATTTCACATCGGCATTGCTTGTTTTGAGCGTTTGCTGGATACCGGCCATCTTTGCCTGAACGTCCGATGGCAGAGGGAGGGAGATGAAGGTGCGGATGGGGGGCATCGCATTATTGGTGCGCATTCCACTCGTCTTCGGATATGAACGCCTTTCTGAGAATTCTTTTCAGCAGGCGCCGACGGACACATCGTTATGGTGCGGGTTTGGTATTGGCAGGCGAATATTGCCTCGAATCATTATGGAATGCCTGCCTCCTGCAATGGGTCCCTCAAATCCCAGCTTGCGAAGGCGGTGGATCAGCTCACGTCGAGAAACCGGCTTCATCGACGCGGTCTACGCAATTTCCTTAACATCCTTGATTGATAAATCGATACCATTAACCGATGGCACGGGCTTGTTCAGCCGAAGACTGATCAGAAGCCAATCCTCGAGTGTTTCTTGGAGTTCTTTTCGACATTCCTCAAGGGTTTTTCCACTTGCCCATAAGCCATCGAATCCGGGTATCTCTCCAAAATATGACTTGTCTTCTTCGATGATCTCGTAACGAGCCATCTCTATCGCGAGGCGAATGTATTCCGAGAGCAATGCGCAATCCTCCATTAATGCAACGAAAGTTATGAAGCTCACCAACTAAAATCAAGATTCGTACATTTTCAGTACTCGCCGTCTTACCAGTTCCAACGCTGCTTGTGCGGCTCGTTCTTTCGTCCGTCGGCGGTCATCTCCGAAATTGAATTTCAGCGCCAGCGTCTCATGCCGATCAGAGTAGCCGATCCAGACAAGTCCGACCGGCTTCTCGGATGTCCCTCCCGTGGGTCCGGCGATCCCCGTCGTCGACAGACCAATGTCGACGTTTGCTTTCGTTCGAATACCGAACGCCATCGTCTCAGCGACTTCTCTGCTCACCGCGCCGTGCGTTGTCATGAGCGCAATCGGTACACCGAGTTCTGCGATCTTCGATTCGTTGCTGTAGACAATCATTCCACGTTCAAAATATGCAGAACTGCCGGGGACATTCGTTATCCGATCGGCGATGAGTCCGCCGGTGCACGATTCTGCAACAGCAATTGTCAGCTTCCGCTCGGCAAGCAGTTTTCCCACGATTGCTTCTAACTCTTCATCGTCTGTTGCATAGATGTACTTTTCCACTTTCGCACGTAGTTGTGTCTCCACCCGCGCGATTTTTTGTTTCACTTCTTCTTCATGTGAACCATACGCCGTGATACGAAGACGAACACCCATTGGACTTGGAAGAAACGCGAGTGAGATCCCCTCCATCGGAGAAAAGAGAGTCTGAACATCACCAATTTCCTGGGCGAGGAACGATTCGCCAATTCCTGTCGTTTTGAGGGTTCGGTGCAGAATGACCTTGCCGGTTGTTCGACGGCGGAAGGAGGGGAGTACAAATTCCTTCATCATTCCTTCCATTTCGAAAGGAACGCCGGGCATTACAACCACATATTTACCATCGCGTTCAAAGAAGTAGCCGGGAGCCGTGCCTCGACTATTCTGAATTACGGTGCAGCCACGCGGAACGAGCGCCTGCTCCTCATTGAGTTTGATCATCGGAAGACCTCGACGCTCGAAAAAAGTCCGTATGCGGTGCAGGGCTTCCTCATCTAAAACGAGATCGGTCTTGAAGAACTTACAGATCGCACTGCGCGTCACATCGTCGTGTGTCGGCCCCAATCCGCCCGTTACGGTCACGACATCAGCTCGGTTGAGGGCCTCATCCAACGCAGTGAGGATTGACTTTTCGTCGTCTCCTACTGTTACCATTCGGTGAATTTCGATTCCCACCGTCTGCAGCTGTTGCGCGATGAAGGCTTGATTGGTGTTGATCACCTGACCGATCAAAAGCTCATTGCCGACGGAAATGATCTCTGCTTGCATGGTTACGAGACGAGGCCAAGGGCGAGAAGTAAGTGTGTCAGGAGGTTTGCGTAAGTTCCTGCAACGACGTCGTCGAACATAATTCCAAATCCCCCACGAGCCGCATCGAATCTTCGTGCAGGAAAGGGTTTCATAATGTCCATGAGGCGGAAGATGATGAAGGCGGTGATGGCGATAAGAAGACTCTTCGGAAGAAAAAGGAGGGAGATCCACATGCCAAGGATTTCGTCGATGGTAACTTCCGCGGGGTCGTGGCCGTAGATTTTCTCCATTTGATCTGCCGCGACGATGCCGAGCAGCAGTACAGCGAAACATGCGGGCATGATGACGTACGGATGCTCGAAGCCGGGTAGAAAATAGATAAGCAGTCCAACGGCGGAACCAACGGTTCCGGTAGCAATAGGGGAATAACCCGAGAACAATCCGGATGCGAAGGCGCGCACAAACCACAACGGCTTTGGGGGAACAAAGTCGGTCGAGGGATTAACGGGATTCGGTGATTCGGTCGGAGAAGTCATACAATTCGCGCACGGTTTTCCAATTCTGTTTGAGATACATGACGCCGGTCGACACCGTTATGACCGCCACGATGCTCATCAATGGGTCAATGAGGGATGGGGCCAGCAGCATTTCAATTTGGTGTGTGTAATGCAGCTTGACAAATTCCAATTCTTTGGTGATGGACAACACCATGATATAGAAAATCACGATGAACTGAAGAAAGGTCTTCGTCTTTGCAAAACGGCTTGTATCGAATATGCGACCCTTGAACTCCGAATAGGATCGGAGAAAGGTAATGAGGATATCGCGAATGACGATGGCCCAAACAGTCCACGCGGCGACGAGATCGAGATACACAAACGCAATGAGAGCGGAAGAGGTAACGACCTTGTCGGCAAGCGGATCGAGGAACGTTCCCCACCGTGTCACGTAGCCCCAGCGGCGTGCAACATAGCCGTCATACCAATCGGTGAGAAGAGCGACGATGAAAACGGGGAGCGAGACTTGCCGGAGTGTAGGATCATCGGACAAAAAGAACGCGATGAAGACGGGCGTCAGCAGAATGCGCAGAAACGTCAGTTGGTTGGGGGGAGAGAACGTAAACGGCATGGCGCTGATGTTTGCAGATTCAGAGGAATAAAAAATCCCGTCCACCGGAGGGCGGACGGGATGACACGGAACTTGCTACAGAGGGGATCAAGCTGCCTTTTGAAGTCGCCCCGATTTGATGCAATTGGTGCACACGAGAACGCGTTTGACGGAGCCGTCCACCACCGCCCGAACGCGCTGCAAGTTCGGCAGGAAGCGTCGCGGAACGCGGTTATGAGCGTGACTAACGTGATTGCCGGCCATCGGTTTCTTACCACAGACTTCACACATTCTTGCCATCTCAAAAACTCCCGGTTAATCAAAATTGAACGGCACCAATATACAGAGATTCGGTGCGAGAGGCAAGGTGAAAAATACAGTGTGATTGCGCAAGCCTGTTATTTTGGTTATCATGAGCCCACCCATAACCGTTGTCCGAAGTGTGGAGGGGAGCCCGGCTTTGGTGCAGTTGACCTGCACATCCTCTACTTGCGAAAGGAAATCAAAATGTCGACAGATCACGTAACAGCAGAACTCCCGAAAGTTACCTCGAAGAGCACACGGGCCGAACTCCTGAAGGCGTATCAACTTGCACTTCAGAAATTGGAAGAGGCTTCCTCCGGCGGGAAGGCTCCGGTTCCGGAAGCAGAAACCGAGCCACGCCTTCTCTTCACCGACGAAGAGGTCATCAAAGCTGTAAACGATCTGCAGGTGATGTTCAACAAGGCATTGAAAGATTTGCTGGAGAAGATGATCGCAGAATCGGGGAAGCTTGAAGAGATCCGAAAGACAATTGAGAGGGAACGAGCGCGGCTCAGGCAAGTTCACGAAATCGAGTTTCACGTCCATTCACTTGCAGCCCTCATCGAAGCTCAAGCTGAACGGAAGTCTGCTTTCGAGAAAGAGATGGCGGCACAACGGGAGCAATTCGAAGCCGAGATGCTGATGAAACGCGATGCATGGAAACGGGAGCAACAGTTGTATGAACAAAGCGTCAAAGAACGCGACAGCGTGGCGAAAAAACAGCGGGAGCGGGAAGAGGAAGAGTATCGCTTTATGATTGCCCTGGAGCGGAAGAAGGAGGCGGCGGAACACGCGGCTCGTAGAGCCGAATTGGAACGGCAGCTGGCGGACGAGAAGAAGAAGTTCGAAGAGGAAATAACGGAACGCCGGAAGGTCCTTGCTGCGCAGGAAGGAGAACTCGTGGAGTTACGGAAACGCGTCGAGGGATTCCCGAAGGAACTGGAGGCGGCTGTGAAGAAGGCGGAGGCAGCAGTGCGTCAGGCGCTGCAGCAGCAGTTCGACTTTGAAAACAAACTTGCAGCGAAGGATATTGAAACAGAACGGCGTGTCAATGCCCTGCGGATTGCATCACTCGAAGAGATCGTTGCCAAGCAGCAGACGCAGATCGCGGATCTGACGAAACAGCTGCAAGCGGCAACGAAGCAGGTGCAAGAGATGGCGCTCAAAGCCATCGAAAGCACTTCGGGGAAGGGGCGCGTAAACGGAGACACCCCGGCGGATCAGAGAAAGGGCGCGTGAGGAAAACAGACACGTCTCCACGTGATGAAGGCGAGATCGCGCCGACCAAGAAAGCGATAGTTTCTTCAATGAATGCTCGAGCAACAACCATGGAGCAGCACAATGAACGTTGAAGTGAAGTACACGTATCAAGATTTGCTAACGGCTCCCAATGACCGCCACCGGTATGAAATCTTTGAGGGAGAGCTGATTATGACTCCAGCACCAAGTCGCGCGCATCAACAGGCTCACTCAAACCTCTTTCGCATTATTGCTAACTATGTAGCCGAGGGGAAGCTTGGCGAACTGTATTCGGCGCCGTTCGATGTGTACTTTGACGAAGAAACAGTTGTGGAGCCTGATATCCTCTTTGTTTCAAAAGACAGGCTTTACATTATTGATGAGCAGAAGGTCAACGGTGCGCCGGACTTGGTCGTTGAAATCGTTTCTGCCTCGACAGAGAAACATGACCGCGGATTCAAGTTCAAACGCTATGCGGAAGAAGGGATCAAGGAATACTGGATCGTTGATCCGACAAGCAAAGTCCTGGAGGTCTACACGTTAGGGCAGAAAGGTTTTGAACGCTTCGGCAAATATGCCGGGAGTGAAGAAGTGAGGTCGACGATTTTTCCTGATTTGCGGTTCCAAGCTGAGGATGTATGGAAGTAATGATGATGGGAGATAAGTGACGACACCAAAAGCCGACGATGAGTGGGCTTTCGACATAATTTCCTGTTTGATGCTGTTTGGAATAACGAGTTGTTTGCTTTTTTGGTAGAAAAATGTTTGTTTATACACGAAAGGGTGTTTACAAGAGAAAAACTCTATGCTTACACGATACCTTGAGGAAGCGATGAAACAAGCCGTCTACGAGAAACTTGAAGACGGCACCTATTGGGGGGAGGTACCGATCTGTCCCGGGACAAATGCCCAGGGCCGTACCCTCAGCGAATGTCAGGAAGAGCTCCGTGAGGTGCTTGAGGAATGGGTTCTCCAAAACCTTCACGATGATATCCCTCTTCCCATCATTGCTGAGATCGATCTCAATCGCCACGAGGCTCATGCCCCTTTAACCGATCAAGCGTAGAGACTTTATCCGCAAGCTCAAACAATTAGGTTTTGGTGAAGTCCAGCCGGGTGCTAAACATGCCTTTATGCGTTACGGTTCTTACCGCCAGAGACTGCCCAACGTTAGTGAATACTCCGTTCCCCTCCTTAAGCGCCTCTTGAAACAGGTAGAGCAAGGTATCGGTCGTCCGCTTTCTGATGACGAGTGGAACGGCCTATAAATTTCTTACAGGCACTATCGAAGCAAAAGCATTTTCTTGGTCTCCACAAACCGAGTTCGAGGATTTTCCACAGCCGCTGCTTCGAGGCGATAGAAGTACACTCCCGAAGCCGCGTTCGTTGGCTGCCACTGGATTTGATGGTAGCCAGGTTGTTGTTCGCTGTTGGTAAGCTCAGCGACTTCTTGTCCGAGTACGTCAAAGATCCTGAGTGTTACATGACTTGTAAAGGGTAACTGATAACGGATAACGGTTGCAGGATTTGCGCCATAGGCGCATCCGCCTCCGGCGGAGAAGGGGTTGGGGTCGTTTTGGATACGCGTCTACACGTTACTCACCAAACTTGAACAACTGGATCTCTTCAATATGCTCAAAGTCCGCGAGATTTTTTGTTGCGATCTCTCTAATGTCGTTGGCAAGCATAATCGAAACGATCTCCAGATCGAAGACAGCATTGCCGGTGGGTTTGTATTTTAGCAGCAATTCTTCGAAGCGGCGTATGCTTTCATCGGAGGGAAATAAGACGGCGAAATTTCTACCATTAACGCGGCGCTGTCGATATGAAAGATTGAATCGCTGTCCAACGCGTAGACTAGGAAGTCTTCATAAGCCAAGATGTTGACAAATGAGGCAAGTTTTTCCCGTAAGTGCTTGTCACATAATGCGCGATGTTTTCCACTGACGCTCTTCGGATGACGGGTAGTGCCTCATCTTTACCTGTGGGCAGGCAACCGAAATCGCTGGCGGTGTGCGGTGGCAGCATTATCGGCGGGTTTCATTTCGGTGCAGGCGCACGCCTGATGTCGAATCGACACCACTCCACGCACCGAAATGACGGCAAGCGCCTTGGGCGACTCAGCACGTGCGTTGCGATTTCGGCGTCCTTTTTCTTTTCGCCCATTTTCTTTTTGGACGAGCAAAAAGAAAATGGGCACAGAGCTTAACGCAGGCTTGGGTGTAGATTTCCTTGTCGGTTTAAGGCGAAGCTTTGCTAGAATATTGGTGTCAACGAGGACTTTATTCAGACACGAGATCGCGGAGATTCATCCGGTCGGCCCTGCCCCTTTAGAAGCAATAGATTGGGAGTTAGCGCAACAACAGCATTTTCTTCGTTTCTGCAAATCGTTTGCCTGAGTTATCCAACCCCTCTACCTCGAAGCGATAGAAATAAATGCCTAAAGCTGATTCATTTGTTGGTTATTGCTTGACTTGCTGTCTTGGTAGCTTTTCATGTAGTGTTTGATTCTCAATAACGAAATCGCTAACTTATTCTACGAAATGGGTCAGGATGCCAACAGTTCTCAGAAGCGGACCGTACAGATTCTTTTTCGTTTCCATTTGAAGACATGGAATGAATTCTTCAACGTTTGAAGTTCAAGAAGAACGTGCGCAGAACGTTACAGTGACGGAGGACTCGTTAGTTGTTGACCTCGTCGATGGACGTACAATTATCGTGCCGCTCGCGTGGTACCCGCGCTTATGGCATGGAACTCCTGAGGAGCGAAGCAAATTTCCAGTCACAGGCGGAGGCGCATTGATACACTGGCCAGAGCTTGACGAGGATTTGAGTGTCTCAGGCCTCTTAGCAGGACGGCGCTCTGGAGAAAGCTCGCAATCGTTCAAGAAATGGCTTGAGGAACGATCGCGACAACGAAAGATATAGGATAGGGATAGATTCTCATTAACAAACGTCGATTTGCAATGCAACAAGCCGACCCAAATAATTGGGATCGGCTTTGTTGTTTGTAAGTGGGACACCCACTTGTTCGAAATACAAATACAATCCCGAAGCCGCGTTCCTCGGCCGCCACTCGATTTGATGGTAGCCGGGTTGTTGTTCGGTGTTGGCCAACTCGGTTCCCAGCTCTCCAAGGATGTTGAAAACCCGTAGGTGTACGTCATGACGTATCCTTACGCCCGGTAACGGATGACGGTTTCGGGTTACTTCCTACCATATCAACCTCAGCGAGTACTTTCACAGTGCGGTTGACCTTCGCTGTAAAAATCTCTATACTCAGCAGAGATGAAACGAAAGACAAAAGCCTGGGTCGAAGTCGCAGAATCGGATTTTGCTGCGGCAGAGAGTTTGTTTCTCAAGAAACATTATCTCCAGTCAGTCTTCTTATGTCATCAGACAACTGAGAAGTTTCTCAAAGCTCTGGTGCAAGAAAAGACAGATGAAATTCCAAGGTTCACGCATGACTTTGCATTGCTTATGCGCCAAGCGGGAGTAGAGTTTCCTGAAGAGATTCAAGATATTCTCTTGCGGCTCTCACCACATTATTTGGGCACGCGATACCCAGAGGAGATTGCGAAGTTCAGGAAATATTACACGAGAGAGTTTGCGTCGAAGTACCTACGAGATACCTCGAGGGTGGTTTCATGGCTCAAAAAAAATTATCTAAGATAAGACGGACTGTTGATCGATATCGACGGATTTTAGAGGAGACTATTCGCGTACATCAGGTTATTCTGTACGGCTCGTACGCCTACGGGACGCCGCACGAAGGAAGCGATATTGATCTGGTCATCATCTCACCCGATTTCGCTCGCATTCCCCCTTTGAAACGTCTGGAATTCTTATCTCTTGCGCGCAAAGAGCTGATGGAACCTATTGAAGCACTGGGTTACACGCCGAAAGAATTTAAGAGAGCGAAGACTTCCATCCTGTTGGATGAGGTTCTGGAACGCGGAATTGTGTTGTATCAGTCTTGACGAAGATGTTTGTTCTAGGCATTCCTTCCTGACTTGCCCAGACCCCTGAGGACGTTGAATAGAAATTCCTCCCCGAACGATGTTCCCCCCGAAGCATGTCTGTTCACCGGAGCAAAAGCATTTTCTTTGTTTCAGCAAAACGTTTGCCTGAGTCGTCCGTTGCTGTTGCTTCGATGCGATAGAAATACACTCCTGAAGCTGAGTTACTCGGCTGCCATTCGATTTGATGGTAGCCGGGTTGTTGTTCGCTGTTGATAAGCTCAGTGACTTCTTGTCCGAGTACGTCAAAGATTCTGAGTGTTACATGGCTTGTAACGGGCAACTGATAACGAATAACGGTCGCCGGGTTGAAGGGGTTGGGGTGGTTCTGGTGGAGAATAAATTTTCGAGGGGGGAGCTTTTCATCATGCACATCAGTTGGAGGGGATATTGTAATTGTTGTGCTCGCTGAAGGAACCATTGGTGGCGGTGTGTTAGTCAAAATGCCTTGCATAACATAAGACCCTGGTGGGGCCTGGAAACCGGAGTTTGATTTCTGGTTCCAACTCGATCGATAGATCACTGTCTCTCGCGGTGCAATAGAACGTCCAGTCAGGACTGGAGCGAAAACCATTCCCTGTGACCACCTCCAGACCGGAATACCGGAAGCGGACGCGGTAAAATCGTACTGTTGCGTCGTGGGATAATTCAGGCGGATTGTATCGCTTCCTATGTTAAAAACTGATAGTATGAGATTCACTGCTTCTCCCTGCACGTATGATGGTTTATCTGTTCGCAGGATAGCCTGAAGACTCGTGGGTAGATCACCATGTAACACGCGGAAGTAGCAGAGTGTTGACCAAACGCTAGTTCCCAGGCTGTCACTAGCGTTTACGCGCCAATAGTATGTTGAGCCTACTATAGCCCATGTGAAGGAGAAAGGTCCTGCGAAAGTACTCGTCGTTCTAAGATCGATTATTGGGAAACCAAAATCTGCCGTCTTTGATACTTGCAGACGATATTCGCGTGTGTTCATGGAGCCTGCCCAACGAAAAGTTGTGGTATAGGGGGCAGTGGCTGGAACTATGAATATTGAACCACAGGGCGGTGAAAGGGGTATAGGTATCGCGGATTGTGCTACCGCAGTGATTGTGAAAACAAGAAAGAATGCTACTGTTAACGAAATGTTGGTGGGCAAAATCATTGCAGCAACATTTATTCTCCGAAGCGTTAGCGTAACAACAGCATTCCCGCCAAGCGGCAGCGGGATGATGCCCAAAAGCGGCATCACTTGAGAAACAATAATTTCCTCGTCTCCACAAACCTCTGCCCTGAGCCTGCCGAAGGGTGCCTTCCTGAGTTATCTAACGCCGCTGCTTCGAGGCGATAGAAGTACACTCCTGTAGCAAACCCAGTTGGCAGCCACTCGACTCGATGATAGCCAGCTTCTTGTTCTGTATTAACCAACTCAGTCACGCGCTGGCCAAGCAGGTTGAAGATTTGAAGCTTGACGATACTTTTCGTCGGAAGTGCGTAGGAAATGTTGGTTGCCGGGTTGAAGGGGCGAGGGTGATCTAGGTAGAACCGATACTCACGAGCGATTACAGCATCTAGCGCCGCCGACATTGACGTTGTGTGCATCAGTTGCATCTTATTCAACGATTACTTAGAATAGACCAGTGAGACTAAGCGCTATCGTAATGCATATAACCCCGAGAATATATGACCACAGTCACAGTCAAAGTTGACAAGAATTCGCAGCGCAAGTATAGATTGCACAGCAAGGAAATTGAATTCGAAGAACTCCGGCGGCGCATCCTTGCTGCTGAAGGACTGCAGTTTCTGCGGGCAGCGAATCGCGCTGCCGCGCAGGTTGGTCTCACAAGAATGACGAGCAGAGATATCGACGGAGAAATCAAGACAGCACGCAATGGATTGCGTCGTCGTTGATACGAACGTTCTCGTGTCAGCACTCATCGGCAAAGGCAATCCACGAAGAGTTCTCGAGACTATCTTTTCAGAGAGAGTTTCTCTCTGCCTCAGCGCTTCAATTCTTGCCGAATATGTCAATGTTTTACAACGTCCAAAGTTCGCACAATACTCCGACTTTGCCGCTTTTGCATCCTCCACGCTAAGAACTCTACAAAGCATCGCCCGGTTTGCGGAACCAAGGATCACGATTCGCACTTGTCCTGACCCCAATGATGACAAGTTCCTTGAACTCGCCGTCGTTACTCGAGCCCGATACCTCATAACGGGCAACAAGCGTCATTTTCCTTTTCGTAGCTTTATGGGGACGCGGATCGTATCGCCGACGGAGTTTGTGAGTTTGTTCAAATAGTCTGTCTCCCCGACGGGAATGGATCTCCGGACGAACATAATGGATTCATTTCCCCCCTGACGGCTCTTTCCCTTTGGTTCCTTTCATCATCGCTTGTCCTTATCGAAGGAGGATCATCTTCCTCGTCTCCACAAACCTTTGCCTTGAGTTATCCAACGCCGCTGCTTCGAGGCGATAGAAATACAGTCCCGAAGCCGCGTTCATTGGCTGCCATTCGATTTGATGGTGGCCGGCGCTTTGTTCGGTGTTGACCAACTCCTCGACTTGTTCTCCGAGGAGATTGTAGACTCCGAGCCTCACTCTGCTTCCCACAGGAAGCTGATAGCGAATAACGGTCGCCGGATTGAAGGGGTTGGGGTAAGCATCACTCAATTGAAACCTGCTCGTTTGAGGCTCTGAGATAAGGAGTGGTGCTAGATTTGTTGAATTTTCGATGGACACCTCGTTCAGCATTATGTTCTGAACGGAAATCGCTTTGGCAAACGCACCTCCCCTTGACACAATCCTCAGTATGAGATCTTTAGAATCAATACCGGCGGGATTTATGACTGCAATCCTCCAATGGTTGGAGCTGAGCCGGTTCATGGCCGTCTCATAGCCATTTGGCAAAGCCACCGTTTCAATCTTGTCTACTACCTTATTGATGTCAGGCAATCGAATCTCGAAAGACACAGCATAGACCCGATTCTCTGCTCTTAACCCTTTCATCTTGAGCAAGGCATCTCCGTGCTGAGCACTTCTAATTTCTTCGGCAAGCTCGAAACCGACTTCCGGTTGAGGAGTGAAGGCTACTGAGGTGATTCCAGAACTTCCGAAGCAGGTAGTGACTCCTTGTGGTGGCTGACCAGTGCTCACATATTGCAGTATGAGAGAGGCATCGTACGGCGTTACAATGCCGTTAAGGCTCACATCAGCATTGAGGAGAGCCTGTGGAGACAATGTGATCATTCCTACCGAATATTGCAGCGTGAGCGAGGCATCGTACGCACTCACTACTCCGTTTTCGCTCACATCGCCGCAAAGTCCAACCCGTGAGACTCTAACACGTCCGTTGGAGGAAGATGCTGCGGGATTTCCCTCGTTCAACAGACACGTCGCAAATGCGAGAGCCGACGAATCTCCCGGTGAACCAACTATCTCAAATTGAAGCTTCACGAGAGTCCCCGACCCGCTGAGCGGGGTGATTCCAGATCCAACAACCGTGATTTGTCCGCTCGTGTTCGTATTCGACAGGACGGTCCATCCGCTGGCCGCGCTCAAACTGCCACTCGTCGAGATTCCTTTTGCCTTCAGCACGTTGCCGGAAAATGTAACCGCCAGTTGATAAGCTATTACATTCTTCCCCGTAAGATCGGTTACTCTGACTGGTATTTCAACGTTTGAGTTGCGCGCTACACTGGTATCAGGCAAACTCACCTGCACCATTTGAGGTGGTGGCGTCCCCGTCCCGCTCACAGCCACATTCTGTGTTGTCGCACCCGTGCTTGTGTGTCTGATCGTGTCCGAGTAAGAACGTGCTTCGGTGGGACTGAACCGTGCCCAGATGGACGTCGAGTCAACACTTCCCCCAGACTGCTCCAAAGTTATCGAACTCGTCGTAAATCCTGAGGTCTGATTTCTCGATACTTGAAAACCCGTTGGAGCGGTGATGACAATGTTGGCGGTCAAGTTACTTCCCGAGACAGTGTACGATTGCGGAGTTGAGCTTGTGTTGATAGCGACGTTGCCGAAGCTGGGGAGCGAGGTGGTGGAGACTGTGATGGTGGGTCCGGCTCCTGCGCCACTCAGAGACACATTTGTTGGACTTGTTTGATTAGTTGCATTATGCGAAATGCTCAATGTTCCGGTTCGTGTTGTTGCTGCCGATGGAGAAAAACGGACGGTGACTGTTCGGGACAGTCCTGGCGACAGGCTGTAAGAACCGCCCCCGCTGACGATCGAGAAATCGGAGCCAGAGATGGTGATGTTGCCGCTTAAAGTCCCGCCCGAAGTTGACTGATTTGTTACAACAACATTCTGGTTGGACGATTGACCTACGATTACGTTGCCAAAGTCGATTGCAGCGGGCTGAACTGTGATGGCTGTGATGGCTATGTTGCCAAGCTTTTGGATTTTGCCTTGATTTGTTAATACATTTACAGCCCAATATGGACTTTGACTATCGGCAGCGATTCCGATTGAGTTAGCTTCGTTCACGATTGTGGTAACACTGCCACCGTTGATCGGAACTTTCTTGACTGACCCTGGCCAAGTGAATTCAATCCAGAAAACGTTGCTGCCATCAGTTGTAATGCCTGCCGGACTATTCGAACCAGAAGCCAAGGTGGTTACTGTACCACCGTTCTTTGGCATTTTCTTTACCGTTCCAGAAGAGTATTCCACCCAATAAAGGTCGTTACCGTACAGCGTCATAGCGCTTGGATTTCCCGATCCGATGGTTGTTACAGTGCCCCCATTGACAGGCACTCGTTTTATGTTGTTAAGGTCATCTGTGAAATAGACATATGATAGATCAACGGCTATGGCTGTTCTCAGATTCAGTATCCCCGTGCTGACCAACGTAGTGACCGCTCCACCAGATTTGGAAACCTTGCGTATCGCACCGCCCCCGCCCGAAATGCCATCTCCGAAGTAAATGAAAGATGCATCCAGAGCCATATGGTTCTGTGCGTTATTAAGTCCTGTAGCCAGAGTGGTAGGGGATCCACCTCCAAGAGGAATTTTTTTGATTGATCCGTTGCTGCCATTATTTCGTTCGATCCAGTATACGAATGAGTTGTCAACTGCAATTGCGGAAGGTTCAACGAGTCCGCTTGACAGTGTTGTCACCGCGCCTCCATTTATAGGAACCTTTTTCACAGCACCATTCCGTGCATCATTTTCAACCCAGTACACAGAATTTGCATCGACCGTCAAATTCCACGGTCTATTCAACCCTTGAGCCAAGGTGATGATAGTGGCTTGTTGAGAGCCAACACTCAGACTAACTGCTCTGCTCGTGTTTCCATTTCTGTTCGTGGTGTTCGTGAAGCTTACATTGTCGGAGTATGAACCGGGCGACAAGCTGTTCGCGTTGCTGTTGATAGAAACCGTTACTGTGGTACTGGCTCCTGCTGCAAGCGTTCCATTTGTTGAGGAGAGAGTTACCCACGTCTGTGATTTCGTCGCCGTCCAGTTAATCGTGCTTCCACCAGTATTTGTAAGCGTGTAAGTTTTATTCGATGGGGAGAACGGACCACCTTGGTTGCCTGAGGAACTGAAGCCATCAGGTGGGGTCACTGAGAGTGTACCTGCGGAAGGTCCGATCGACATTCTAATTAAGTAGCGCTTTTGAGTTCCTGGACCGCTGACACTAAATGTGGTAGTTGTTGTTGATTTCATATCAGCGATCACCACGTTACCATTCGCATCCAGTAGTTGGAAGTTTGCACCGGCTGGCAGTGGGCCGATAGTGGGGATCGTCCATGACAATCGTACAGGATTAAGGTTATCGCTCTGACCAATCGCCGTAGTTTGGGATGAAATCACGACAGGCCATTCCTTGACGCTTCCGATCGATTTATAACTTTGCTTGAGGCCAAAACTCTCGTCAAAGTATGCAACCAAATACCCGGGGAGGGGAATGTCGCGAAGTTCGTCAACTCCACTGTCAAAACCATCGGTGGCGTTTGTTTTAATACCAAACTTTAATACAACCGAATTCGGTGCATTTTGTTGCTCTGCTTTAATCTCGGCTGTAAAGTCATCCACTGAAGCCTCATTCTTGAATTCTAAAGACTCGATAACATACTGGGAAGGCTGGGAAATATTATCCCCAGCAAGAGCGATTGAGCTGGAGGTGCCGGTAGGGATCAGAGTCACGCCATCAGCTTGAGAAAAAACAAAATATCCTATACCGGCCTTTAATCCATCCACAAATAATCTTGTGAACTTGGGTAAGCCGGACTCAAGGAAAAAAGCGTAAGGATAAATGTTTGCATTATTTGCCGGGACCACTTGCTCCGTAACTCCAATGAGGTTCAATCCTCGACGCAGCGTAATATGTTTACTTACCAAATCGCCCGAAACTGTAATGGACTTCGGATTTTGCAGAAACAGAAAATATCCCTTCTTTGCCTCTGCATTTAGGTCTTGAGTTGTACGGTAATCAACATTTCCGAAATCGTTTATAAAGAAAACATATGGGAAGAGATCGCTTCCCAACTGAGCAAGGAGATCAGAGAACCGTGAGGGCTTCGGAGTGAACGGGAAAGAGACAAGGTTTAAACCTTGGGAGAGAGTGTAGGTTTGGGTGATGGTTGGGCGTCCTTCAGACCGGAGAACTGCAACAAGCGTGTCAGCCCTTCTTTTTACCTGATTACGCCACCTTTCCAATATAGATTCTGCCCGTCCTCCAGTGGGATTGCCCTCAGAATTGAGAATGTCACCCCGAATTTTCCCTTCTATGTAATCCGCCATTTCAGACCAAGTGTCCATCTGGAAAATGCCTCCCCAGTTCTTAGAACTGAATTCTCCTTCCCCAACGTTGTAAGCCATATCAGAGGCCACATCCTGGACTCCAGATGGTAGGTCGTTGAACAACCTCCGACTATCGGACGGATACATTTTAACTCTGCCGTCTTCGAAACGGATACCCCAGCGTCTAGCATTGTTTACACCTTGCCTTGCTGCGTCGACGAATAATGGGTAAACAATGTTAAACAAATCGTGCTGCTGTTTCCTGGTGATTGTTGCCCAGGTTGTGGTTTTATGTGTTTGAACAAACATCGCCGCCTGGTTCCCGGAAAGCCCAGCGGCATTAGCTAAATTTTCGGCATTAGTCGGTGGTATGCCGGCAACTGTAAAGTCGGCGATTGCTTGTGTCCTAGTTCGCTTTCCTATGTCATATCCGCGTCCGATTGTCACGCCCGAGTTCCCGCCGGGCCAATGTATCGTTAGACTTAAAGGGTCCGTCCCTTCTAAATCGAACGTCAACTGGCCATTTGGCACTCTGAGCCACTTCATATCATTTTCATCAACGCCCTTATCTCTGGCGTGCTTAGCGGTCTGATAGGGATTCACCACTGTATGGTCAAATGTTGAGGCCGCATGAGTACGCTGTCCCTTTCTCGCCTCAAAGTGTAGATGCGGACCAGTAGCAGGGCCTCTCTGGCCAACTGTTCCCAACCGATCTCCGACTCGCACCGTCGCGCCATCATTGACAGCTATCGTCTCCATATGTAGGTATATGAACGTGATGTCCGTTGTCTCGTGATAGATCGAAAGGGTGCTGAGGCAAGCTAGCTCTTGGCATGGTGCCCCACGCTCAACACGGATGACTCGGCCGTCTGTTCCGGCAAACACAGCTGTGCCAACAGGTGCCCCGTAGTCAACCCCCGTATGACGGCCAGTAATAGGCCAAGATTCCGCTCCCCACTTGCCCGTCACTGCCCTTTCGTGGCCAAAGAGCCACACGGAAAGAGTCCGGTATTGCTCGTCGGTGATTGGCGGCGGAGGTTGGGAACTCCAAAGGTTTATGTTCGTGACTCCTGTTGTAATAGTGTAAGGATCGGTTTCGATTCCTTGCCAGCCATATGGATCGACGGAAATCGCGTTGTCTCCCGTACCCTTTTTAACTTCAAAGTGCAAATGGGGACCGACACTGCTCCCCGGACCAGCAGTATTTCCAGATTTTCCAATCAGTTGTCCTCTACTAACCTGTGCCCCAAGACTAACCAATAGTTGACTTAGATGAAGATATTGCGACTGATAGCCAGAAGTTCCATGCTGGATGCGCACGTAATTGCCAGCGACCGTTCTGTTCGAGGCATCCGCGACAATAACGGTCCCATCTGCGGCCGCGAATACATCTGTTCCGACAGGAACTGGATAATCATAACCGGGGTGGCCATCATAATTCAATGTTGTTGCCCCAGTTCTGCTAGTGCCGACATATGCACCGTTTACGCGAAAAGCCGAACCGTCGGCTTTCTTGTAGCTGTACAGTAGAGTGCCTCCCAAATTTACAGGAGGCTCATTTGGATCTACGACAGTACCCCTTTCGTCGGTGTAAGCAATAATTCCTCCGCCTGGTTGGTAACGTCCATTAGGCATGGCATGATCGAAGACCGCGGTGATTTCAGCTGTGTAAGGGGTTTTTCCTTGCAGTGGAAAAAACAAGGAAAAGGGCTGAGGTGGTCCTATATTTACAGGTAAACCTGAAGAAGAATTGGATACAATCAAGGTGTGAGTCGCGCACCGGGCTTGGGCTCTAACGGTATAGGTATTACTGGAGGACCACGATTTCGGCGCACTCGTTGTCCCCACTGGCAGCCAATCAGAATTCGTTCCATCTCCCCAATCAAACTGGTACTGAATTGGGTGGTTCTGATTTGACGAAGCGCCTCCAGTAGAAAAAGTGTAACTGGTACCGGGAGTTCCACTTGTCGGGCCAGTTGGTGTTGATGGCGTTGAAATGACCTCACCGTCTTGCGCAACTATAAATGGGACGTTGTTGAAACCGTTTCCTGTGACGCCGAAGTTTTCCCAGTTTCCACCTTGGAGCTTACCACGCGCTACCGCTCTGTAGTTGCCTGCTGGATCTGTCGTTCTCCACTGACGTGTCGATGAGTACTGGTACGTGCCGTACGCTGCAATGGAGACGTTCGTCCTGTAATCCATGTCTACCACATGGCTATTATCAGTACGCAGAATGGCGATAGTTATCCTTTCAAATGTGATCCGGGCTCCTTGGACTTCTGTCAGAGTAAACGAGCCTTGGAAATTCTGTCCAACAACGACCGGGGCAGGAGTGATTGTAAGACCTTGTGAAATGCGGGCCGATCCCCGAGATTGATCGATCGTAAAGGTTGCAGCGCTGGATGTTCCGCCACCGGGTCCGGGGCTATAAACGGTTACAGAAGCCGTACCTGCAGAGGCGATATCGGATGCCGAGATCGATGCTTGAAGTGCTGTGGTTCTTCCTACGGCATCCAGGACAGGTGTCGTTGTGCGGCTTGACCCGTTCCAACGCACCACCGAAGATCGGTGAAACGTGCTGCCGTTGACCGTCAGCCTGAAGGCTAGTCCGCCTGCTGTTGCACTGCTGGGGCTGAGTGAGGTGATGACGGGAAACGGAGCGTTGACACTGAAATTGGCTTGGCTGGAGGAACGGCCATCAGGGTTGATGACCTGTGCCGACCAGTTAGACGGGTCAGTCCCGAACGTCGCACTGATAATAATTTGGGTGCTGGTGACAGAACTGGGTGTTCGGTTTGAATAAGTCTGGTTGAACGTCAGGTCGCGCCACGTGACAGTAGCTCCCGAAACGAAGCCGCTACCACTAATGGTCATCGTCTGTGCACTGTTCGACCCCGTCGCCGGGTTCGGACTCACACTGGTGATGGTGGGACCTCCCTGAGAGATCGTGAAGCTTGCAGCCGATGATGTCCCGCCACCGGGTCCGGGGCTATAAACGGTTACAGAAGCCGTACCTGCAGAGGCGATATCGGATGCCGAGATCGATGCTTGAAGTGCTGTGGTTCTTCCTACGGCATCCAGGACAGGTGTCGTTGTGCGGCTTGACCCGTTCCAACGCACCACCGAAGATCGGTGAAACGTGCTGCCGTTGACCGTCAGCCTGAAGGCTAGTCCGCCTGCTGTTGCACTGCTGGGGCTGAGTGAGGTGATGACGGGAAACGGAGCGTTGACACTGAAATTGGCTTGGCTGGAGGAACGGCCATCAGGGTTGATGACCTGTGCCGACCAGTTAGACGGGTCAGTCCCGAACGTCGCACTGATAATAATTTGGGTGCTGGTGACAGAACTGGGTGTTCGGTTTGAATAAGTCTGGTTGAACGTCAGGTCGCGCCACGTGACAGTAGCTCCCGAAACGAAGCCGCTACCACTAATGGTCATCGTCTGTGCACTGTTCGACCCCGTCGCCGGGTTCGGCCTGACGCTGGTGATTGAGGGTGGCGAAGTCTGAGCAAGCGCTGTGAGGGGCCAAAGAAAGAAAGCCAAGAGCACTATCTGCCAGTAGACCTTTTCGCGGCTTGATAAGGTGAGGAGAAAACGGCGTGATGAGTTCATAATTCCTCCGATGTTCTGTGAGAAACTTCTAACGCACCTTTTATCTTATTTCCCCGTTTTCGTCTCCTCCAGAAAAAACAGATCCCGCCACAAAACGGCGGGACGCCAAAAAAGCGAAAAACCCTTATGGATGAAAGACGAACCGCAAAGACCTGCCCGCATCAAAGGCAGTGTTTTGTTCACCGTGACATCCTTCGCGTCTTCGCGGTTTTCTTTTTCAACACATGTTAAAGCCCTTTGGGATGTGCTATCCAATGATTGACTCTGAGGCCTGAAATTGCCAATTTGCTCCCATGAAAATGGTTACCATCCCAAAAGACTTGATGAAAAAAGGGGATCTCGTAGTGATACCCCGACAGGATTACGAGCAATTGCTTAAACGCCAAAAGGTAATCCCCGTTTCCAAATTAACTCCCTCCGAACGAAAGGCGCTCGAACGCGGTCGCCGTAATATTCGTCTAGGCGAATACATCCCCCTCGATACCCTGGTTCATGAGCTGGCACCTCCTCGTCGCAAAAAGCGCTAAGCTAAGAAAAGTCTCTCCCCTACGATCTCGATGTGAACCGCAAGACAATCTACGTCGTGGCAATAGTAAGACGAACGAGCACAACCTATTAATCGGTGGATGTCGGGAGGAGGTTGGGGGAAGAAGCGACCTCATTTCTTCCCAATCGAGTTGGGCAATGTCTTCGGCCCTCCCTTGGGTCAAGAGGCTGCGCAAAAAGTTCAATCGACGTGATGTGCGAGTTGGAGATTTGAGGAATTCAGATGGTTCTCGCGACACCAACGTGGGCGAGAAGGCTTCTCGCCCTACATTTTGCAGCCTCGGGACACTGCCTCTGGAATGGGTAGCTCAGATCGATTTCGTTTTTTGACCAGACGAGATAACGCTTGGGTCACATCGTGTTACTCCTGTCGACAAGGACACAGTTCACTTCCACGCATACCCCAGTGTCACTCCCAACCCAAACACTCACACCGGATTTCCAATGCCGCGCTGCCGTCGGTCTGACCGGTGTTTGATTTTGCACACCGTTTGAAGTATATTCTGCAAGTGTCAAGGAGGTTTTCTATGATTGAACGCATCTCGATTGACCCGAAAATTATGCACGGAAAGCCGTGCGTGAAAGGAACGAGAATCCCTGTCTATATGATCTTAGACCTTCTTGCGGCAGGCATTACTCCTGAAAAAATCATCTCCGAGGATTACTATCCTGACCTTACGCTCGAAGACATCTATGCCTGCGTCGCTTTTGCCAACCAGTATGTGAAGAACGAAGAGATACTTTTCTTTGAAGAACTTGGCAAACGATGAAGCTTCTTGCTGATCACTGCGTATTTGGCAAGACGATTCGTCTTCTGCGCGAACAGGGGCATGAGGTACTCACCCTGAAGGAACTCAATCATGCGTCTTCACCAGATGAAATCGTTCTGCAACTTGCCTAAAAGGAGACCGCTGTTCTTGTAACCTCCGACCGGGAATTCGGCAACATTCTTCTCTACCCACCCGAACGATACGGCGGAATCGTCGTCCTCAAGATCACTGCTTCCAACCAAACGCGGGTTCACCGGTTGCTGCTTGATTTTCTACAAGATCGAAGCCGCTCGTCGCTGCGGGGGAAACTCGTCGTGGTGGATACGCACCACGTCCGAATGCGAGGATAGGATATCTTGTTCAGTCGATCTCGTTTGTTCCGGGTGAACCTCTTCTGAACGGCAGTTTCTGTTTTCACTTCTACGCGTACCTGAGCCTCACGCCTAATCGGAACGACGACTAATCCATGAAGCGGTGTGCGAGTCGGCGAGTGCCTAAGTTGTTTTTGAACTACCGGAACTGGATGTCTCTTTGATCATCCTCACATTCCTCTGAATCGACAGTAGCACCAGGAACATCGCAATCAACGAGATGAAAACGACGCTTGCGGCAGTGATCTGTACACCGAGCGAGCGATGTGATGCTTTCTTTTTGGTCAGCTTGGGATTTCTCGTCACTACTTTTGCAAGATCATTTTCTTGGTCTCAATGAAGCCGTTAGCCTGGAGTCGGTAGAAGTATACGCCAGAGGCGTATCCGCCTCCGGAGGACACGCCGCTCGCTTGTGCTGCGGCGTCCCACACCACCCTGTGTCTGCCTGCCGGTCTTTCTCCCTCAACCAGGACGGCAACCACTCGACCTAACAGATCATACACCACAAGGGAGACCGATCCTGACTTCGGTACGGCATACTCTATGGTAGTACTCGGGTTAAACGGATTTGGGTAGTTCTGCATCAACGAGAAATCTGACGGGAGTTCCGCAAGGTGGGATTCCTTCACAGCCGTAACCCCTCCGCTGTTCGTGCGAAGAATTGTGCCATTCCCTCCCACTGCCGTTCCCGTGTTGGCGTCTGTGAAGGAGACGCCCTCGAGAGCATTTCCCTGCGGCAGGGGGTTTTACCAGAACCAACCTGACTGTCCTGCCTGAGCAAACGCAGCGTCAGAGCCGGTCAATACCGCAGTGAGCAATATGAATCGAAACAGTACGTGTCTTTTCATAGATGATTCTCCTCGTCGAACGAGTGGGTGAGAAGTTAGACGTTTGCATATCCTTCCTCGTATGATTGTGTCTGATGAGGTGTGATTGCTTTGGGATTATTTGAATGTCGCGTTTCCATCAGCATCAACAAAAGCTTGGACGCCGTCTTTTTCAAACACGATTTCGTCGGCTGAAACACGAACGATCCTTACCCCTGCGGGCCATCCTTCAGGAATATCGAAACCCTCGTAACTTCCGCCGCCACCACGCATTTGCTTTGGGCGAAGGCGGAATTGGTATGCTCTGGCCGCTAAATCGTTAAGATCATTGATTGCGGCATCGCGTTTCGAGTTCCTGGATTCAGTTATCTGGTCGGCCTCAGCGGATGAAGCAGATTGAACTTGCGTGGATGCGATTTTCCCTTGCCATCCCTTCTCCGTTTTCTGAAACTGTAATTTGCCCGAGATGGTGGCGCGCTCTCCAGCCCGAGCTTTTCTTTTTCCCATGAACATGAAGGCGTTGAACGGTCCCGGCTCACCGGTCATCACCTCAAATCCTCCAAACGGTCCACCCCAGTAGCAATCTTCTTGGAACTCGACCTCGGCCTCGAAGTCCATGGCATAGACTCGCACCCCCATCAGTTCGCCTGCCTGGCCGTCTGTTTTTCTGAAGTCGAGGAGTTTGATCATTCCCTTGGATTGCTCTTGAATCTGCTTCTCGAGAACGTCCCGGCCTTCGGACGCTGATGGCGTGGAGGAACATCCAGCGAGCAGAGTAACTCCAAGTATGGCGATAGCAATTGTGATTACAGGTGGTTTCATGATCTGTTCTCCTATCTGTTGGTGCGTAACGTATCACTGCCTGATATGAGTTTACCGTTCACTTCCTCTTTGAAGCGACTGGCGGATGTTCTTGGCGATATCCACCAGAACTACCGTTAACTCAGCGAGAAAATAGAAAACCACAATAATGACAAACGAGAGCAATGCAAAGTACACCAGAAAGAACACGCCACCGAGAAAAGTACCTTCTGGAGAGAGCGATGGGAAGAACTGCCCGATACCGCCGAAGAGGTACAATGGATTATATTTGGAGAGCCAGATGAACAGGCATCCACCGATACCGATGGAAACTCCAAGGGTAGCATAGATTTCACCAAAGCATCTGAACAAAATTGAGAAGATCGGGATGACGGTGAACTGCGACTCACCTAACTCAAGGATGTTCGTTGCTCGGTAGAAAAGAATTTGGGCAACCGAAAGTACGGCGGCTATGAAGATGATTGAGAGAAGAAGGCCGCCGATGGTACCTTCTGTGGGAAGATCGAACGACGCTTTGAGCATCTCAACTAAAAGGTATACTCCGCCTACTAATGAGAGTACCCCCAGAATCTGAAGCACTAGCGAAATGGAGGAGCGGATGATCTTACCATCGCTGAGAGCATCAAGGACAGGTTTAAAGAAATTGAGCACTATCATAACAGTCTCCCTGGGGAAGTTGTTTGATTGTCATTTGAACTTCAACCGGAGAAGATCAAGCTCTTGACGGACAATGGCTCGGCGATGACGTCCAAGCGTTTCCGCACCTACATCGCCGGCAGTTGCTTTGTGCACCTGCGAACCAGGAATCATCATCCGGAGACGATCGGCTGCATCGAACGCTTCCATCAGACGCTCAAGTACGAGGAAGTCTGGGGAGCGATGTATGAGAATCCCTTGGTCGCCAAAGAGCGCACCGAAGCGTTCCGGTTGTTTTACAACACCGAGCGCATTCACCAGACGTTGGGATACCGAACGCCCTTGGAAGTCATCGAAGAATGGAAACAGAAACAACAATCAACAACTCACATCACCTACTCTCATGTCGCCTGAGTTGTTCCAAAGGAACCAAACATCACAGGATGAAGTGTGTCATTGTGGATTCTCCTTTCTGTTCATTGTATATGGAACGCAGTTGCATAACATTAGCATATCCTCCCATCTTCCCCTTCCCATCCCTTCTCAGTTTTCTGTAACTGCATCTTTACCGATTTCACCTTCCTGACTGAGAGAACTTGCTTGATTTGACGCCCTCGACACGAAACATGTCGTTCGAATCAGAAATTAAGCGTCAAGGTCATTCCCATCCCCAGCTTCCCGTTCTGGTAGTTAGGCTGAAAAGAGAGATTGAGCTTTCGTTTTAAGTTCATGTTATAATCATCAGCAGTTTGCACAGCGCTCACAATACCCCAAATTCGTCCGCCTAAATACCCTAAATATCCCAGCAAGGCTATCGTATAGTCCAAGTTTCCTGCTCCAACAATTGCTACGACGAGTCCTCCTACACTCACGACTGCCGGAACAACCCCTTTACCCGCGTTCCCTGCGTATGCGTGGCCTACCACTGGAATCAGGAACTCAAGAACGCCAGCGGTTAGCTCACTTTTCTTTTCTGCTTGATATTTATTCCATGCTTGGCTCTGGTCTTGTCCCTGCCTTGCGCTTGAGACACTCACAAGGATGATGAGTAGCAGCATAGTAAGAAGATGTGTTTTCATTGTGTTTGCTCCTCACTTTAGTTTTTGGATTGATTTTCCCGCCAGCCGAACTCTTTCCCACGTAACAACGAAAATCCTATCTTATCGATTTCAGCGTGTCGACTTTAGATTACCCATTCTCTGTTATTTACCCGAGAACAGTCTTTCCAGAAAATCCCCCCAAAAAATAACCTCCGTCAGGTTGGTTAAATGGTGATTCGTGAGCGGTAATCGGCGGGTAATGAGCAGCCAAGGCTCATTTTAATGATGCTGAGACGGGGTGAGCGGCTAAGGCTTCGGGCGAGGGTTGTGGCTCAGATTGTAACTTCTCCTTTGGAACGATGGGTTGTGCCTCAACTCCAGAGTGCGTAGGCGACCGAAATCGCTGGCGGCCTTCCTGCCCGCAGGCAGCTGTGCGGTGGCAACGTGAGGAGTGTGTTTAATTTCGGTGCAGGATCATTCACGATATCGAATAGGCGACCTCTAACGCACCGAAATTATGGCCAGTGTGTGGGCTGATTCGTGGCGTTGCGATTTCGGCGTCCTTTCTTTGGTCACTTTCTTTGGACAAGCAAAGAAAGTGACAATACTGTCGAAAGCATTACCTTCGCGGGTGGCCAGTATTCTTACGGATATAGCCGAAATCGGTTCTCGCCGGTTTAAGACGAAGCTTTGCTCGATGCGAAGATCATAGGAGAACTTCCAAGAGTACCATCAGTATCTGACTCCGGATTTGCGAGACAGCGTCTCGCACTACAAAATTACTTCCAAGAGTACCATCAGCATCCGACTCCAGATTTGCGAGACAGCGTCTCGCACTACAAAATTACTTCCAAGAGTACCATCAGCATCCGACTCCAGATTTGCGAGACAGCGTCTCGCACTACAAAATTACTTCCATGAGTACCATCAGTATCTGACTCCGGATTTGCGAGACAGCGTCTCGCACTACAAAATTACTTCAGCCCTGGCAGAAAAAATCTCCACACTAACCGCCGAAGAGTATCTTCAGGAGCGGGCGAAGAAGGGGAGCAAGGAACGCTTTATTCGTGTGCTGAAGAAGGTGCAGGATCGGGAGGTGGAGGGACAAGACCGCCTGTGATCAAGTCAGAAAACGGCGGGACATACTCTTGTCCAAAACGAGACGCTAAAACCAGCATCCTCAAAATCGTCAGCGGTGTGCGGAGGCAAGATTCACGCGAAGGGGTTAAGTTTCGGTGAAGATGTGGACCGCGTCGGGACGAAGAGTTTGTTCCTCTACCGAAACTTATGGCACGCAGGGTGGCGCGTGAATCGTGCGTTACGATTTTGAGAGGATTTCTTTGGTTACTTTCTTTGGCATCAAAGAAAGTAACATCCAAAAGGAACCCTGAAAACATCGAAAAGGGCTGTTTGCATAACATCAGTGAGTAATCCTACGATAGTGTTATTTTCACGTTTCCCTTCTCTCCAGAAAAAAACAGAAAACCCCTGCCATTTCGTGCGAATGACAGGGGTCTTAGTTAGAGACTTCCTAGTTGTTGGACTTTTGCTTTGACGTCCGGCGGAAGCCTTTCAAGATCCTTTAGAAAAGTCTTCTTGAAAACGACTTGCATTATTCATTTTTCTGCTGTCCGAAGCCTGATATACTTTTTGCCTCTTCGAGGTCGAACTCTTCATCACTTTCAACCTCTTCCATTGCTTTGCCAAGCCCGTAATCGAGCAGGAGATTCTCGATCTTGGTGTAGCTCTCGTAATCGATCACAACAGCAGTAGGATTTCCCTGATCATCGATGATGTACGATTTTGTCATTGTTTTTTACCCTCAGTCCAAGAGAATTTCTTCCTTGCACCTTTTAGTGTAAAGAATCGGCGCTAGAAATGCAAGTAATCGATTTGCGGGTGCGAGGCTGGTGATATTTCCTATTTCCCCGTTTTCATCTCCTCCCGAAAACACACATCCCGCCATCCCGCCAGAAAACGGCGGAACACAAAAAAAGCGAAACCCCCGCCATCGTGTTTCAGACAGCGGGGGTCGGCATGCCCATTGGGGCTGAAATGGCCTACGGGCTCACTTTTTCAATAAACCCTTTCGCCTTTTTGAAAGCGTCTCTTACCATATCGACGTCCTCTAAAAGTCCTCTATAGTAACCAGCTATATGCAGCGCCTTATAGAGTTTCTCAAAATCTCTTGTAAGCCGTCCATTATACGGGGCGAGGTATTTCTGAATTGCATCCCTGTACCCTTCAACTGATTGAGGCAAGTCTTTTTGATCGACTCCTTTGCTTATCAGGTGCTCATCAAGCGCCTTGAGCACGGCGAGGTAGGCTGTCCCGCAAGCCTCCTGGACGTACTTGAGATCAAGATAGGTATCGCCCTCAATCGGAGACTTGCTGAGCAACTCTTTTGCATTCTCAAGATATCGAAGAGATTCTTTCATGGTTATCTTTTCACCGGGCCTGTCGTCCTTGAGCCATTTCGAGATTTATCTCTTCGTCATTTTCAAGATATTGTTGCGCTTCTTGCTTGCCCAAGTATAACAAAACACCAAGGGGGAATCAAATTGTTATCTATATTGGCACGTGTTAGTCAATTCCTGAAAAAATTATCCCGCCAATTCCGCCTTCCCGCCATCCCGCCAGAAAACGGCGGGACACAAAAACACGAAACCCCCGCCGACCTTTTCAGCGAGGGTTCTTGGCTTGGTGCCTCTAATTTCTTGTTGTTATTCAACCTGGTATTACATATAATACCACAGTGAATCCGCGCAGAATCGTCCTTGATACGAATGTCATTGTTGCCGGGCTTCGGTCAAGAAACGGCGCGTCCTTTAAGCTCCTTTCGATCATTGATGACCAGAGGTTGAAGCTCTCTGTGTCCGTTCCTTTGGTCATAGAGTATGAAGAGATCCTCAGACGAGAGCAGAAAAAGCTACGCTTGACAAAAACTGATATCGAAGATGTGCTCGACTTTCTGTGTGCAATTGCAGAACACAAGACCATCTTTTATCTCTGGAGGCCGTTCTTGAAGGATCCAGAAGACGATATGCTACTTGAGCTTGCTGTCGAATCGTATAGTGAATTTATCGTTACGTTTAACAAAGCTGATTTTAAAGGCGTCAATCAATTCGGGATTGAGGCTGTTACCCCCAAAGAACTCTTGAAGATCATAGGAGAACTTCCATGAGTACCATCAGCATCCGACTTCCTCGCTCATTACACAAAAAGGCAAGAGACCTGGCGAAAAAAGAACAGACCTCCATCAACCAACTCGTCTCTTCAGCCCTGGCAGAAAAAATCTCCGCACTAACCGCCGAAGAGTATCTTCAGGAGCGGGCGAAGAAAGGGAGCAAGGAACGCTTTGCAAGTGTACTGAAAAAGGTGCAAGATCGGGAAGCGGAAGAACGGGATCGCCTGTGATCAAGGTGGAGGCCTCGCCCACCCGCATCTGCATTGCGCGGGCGTGTAATTCGTGGGTTCGGTCAAAGCTCATGCTTTGATCGTGCACCTCGACATCTCCACCCTTTCTGCTCTCCACAAAACAGATCCTGCTCCGCGGGACTTTGGCTACTTTCTTTCTCGGAAAGAAAGTAACAAATGGGTGAATGGTGGGGGGCTCAGCTCTCGAGCTGTAAGCGATTCTGCCTCTTTTGCGCGCAGAGAGATCATTTGTCGTATCTCTCGCGCTATTTTGGACAGCAGTGGAGCGGAACACAAAAAAAGCGAAACCCCCGCCATCGTGTTTCAGACAGCGGGGGCTTTAAGGTTTTCAGGGGATGGAGTGCTTTACGGGCTCACTTTTTCGATGAAGCCCTTTGCTACCTTGAAATAGTCTTTGAGGGCGTTGACATCATCGAGAAGACCCCGGTAGTATCCGGCAATGTGCAGCGCCTTATAGAGTTTCTCAAAATCTCTTGTAAGCCGTCCATTATACGGGGCAAGGTATTTCTGAATTGCATCCCTGTACCCTTCAACTGATTGAGGCAAGTCTTTTTGATCGACTCCTTTGCTTATCAGGTGCTCATCAAGCGCCTTGAGCACCGCAAGGTAGGCTGTCCCGCAAGCTTCCTGGACGTACTTGAGGTCAAGATAGGTGTCGCCATCAATCGGAGACTTGCTGAGCAACTCTTTTGCATTCTCAAGATATCGAAGAGATTCTTTCATGGTTATCTTTTCACCGGGCCTGTCGTCCTTTAGCCATTTCGAGATTTATCTCTTCGTCATTTTCAAGATATTGTTGCGCTTCTTGCATGCTCAGGTATAACAAACCACCAAGGGGAAATCAAATGTGGGAGGGCTAACGTGGCCTTTCTCTAATCCTCTCCATAATTTGCTGTGACAAGCTCCTGAAGGTCGACTTCAGTTCGGTGGTATCCAATGGAAGGAGCATCTCTACAGGCCAGCGTTCGAGTTCATCCGGGAACTCCAGAGTCTTGTTCAGCGAAACAGCAAGCCAGTAGAGGTCAAATCCCGGATCCTTCTTCGAGGCGAGCGCGGTCAGTTCCCAGAAGTCTTGGGTTTTGAGAATGAAGAAGAGATCAACGGCGTCGCGCGGCTCCGCTCTTCCAAAAAACGCCAGAAGCTTATCGGTGATGAGGTCCGTGTAAGCATTCACCCGGATGCCGGTGTCTGAATCGATCGGCTCCTCGAACCTTACTGGCGAATCGTACGCCAGCTGGAGTCTGGTGCTTTCGCCAGTCGGGCCGACTTCAAACTCGGCGAATGATTCGAACCGCCTGACGACCGTCAGCGGGAACTCTTTCTTCAGTCTCTCTTCAGCCACCCTGCCAAAAGGGAGAACGATATCTTTCTCCCAAGTGAACAGATCAAGATCGAATGATCTGCGATGGCCTAAGTAGTACTCTGCAAGCGCCGTGCCCCCGGTTAAGTGGAAGTGCTGGGAGTCGGGCAGGGAAGATATGAGCAGGAGTAGCTCTCGCTGGAGCTTTGTGATAATTCCTTTACCCTTGAGCGGCAAAGTAGTTCTCCCAAAGTCGTTGAACGTCCGCAGGCAGGTTCAGATGCAGCAACGAACGTCGGACTTCCTCCCAGTCGCACGCTGCAATGTCCTCCGATCTTCCGTGTGTCAAGACTTGTCGCAGATACCATAATCGCTGGAATGGATCACTCAACTCAATGTTGCTCGTCGACCACACAAGATAGCGTTTCGGTTGCATTGTCTCGCCCTTTCGTTTTTCTAGCGCAAGATAGACAAAGTTCCGTTCGATCACAACGGTGTGGATGAAGATCATTCGGTTGTCTGCCGACCAACAGAAGGTCGTGCGGAGACGAGAAGGGAATGTTCTCGACGTGACGTGTCGGGGAGAGGCATTTTGAGAAGGCTTACTTGAGGATTTCAAATGTCGCAGCATTGGAGATTCCTCCTCCCGGTCCAGGCGTGAACACCCTCACCTCCGCCTTGCCCGGCTGTGCGATATCTGAGGAGAAGATCGTTGCGGTCAACCCAACAACCAAACCGCCCCTGCTCACAAGGGGAGTCGTGGGTCTGTTCTCGCCGTTCCACTGCACGACAGAGAATGAGGTGAAGGTTGTCCCCGCGATCGAAAGTGTAAAGTCTTCACCCCCTGCCTTCGTGCTTTTTGGGATGAGCCAAGGCGTTTCGGGTCGGGGTGCGATGACACGAAATTGAAGCGTGTCGGAGAAAGTGCTGTCTGGGTTCATCACCTGCACTACCCACGCGCTCGGGTCAGTCCCCACACGCAACGGTACCTTAAGTTCCTCGTTCGAAATGATCGTGGGGCGACGAACGAACGTTCGTTGGTCCGGTTCGATGATCGAGACCACTACCTGCGTCCCCTTTCGAAAACCTCTGCCGCGGACCGTCAACGTATCGGCCGCGTTGTTGCCGACGAGAATTCGAGGTTCGAGGTAGTGGAGTTCGAGTCTGTCAGGACGCGAGTACAGGAAGCTCAATACCCCGATGAACAAAGCGAATGCAGTTCCGATGACGGTTGTCCGGCCCGGATTCCGTTGCATCATCGCCATACCGCGACGAATGAGGCGTTCGTTGGAAGCAGCAAGCGTTTTGACAAATCCGGCGAGATTCGGTTCCTCACGTTTCAAGAAATCGAGTTCGGCAGAGGGGAGTGATAACCGTCGTGGTACGAGGAGCTTTCGCGCGTAGTCGACGTCCCACCTGTTTGGTGCAGAAGAAAGCTCGGTGTCGAGCGAGCCAAACGAAGCACGCAGCGCCTCAACATGTTCGCGACAGAGAGCGCACCCGTCCAAATGATCTTGAATCTCTTGAGAAGGGAGTGATGCAATTTCTCGAGCATCCGAGAGCCACCGTACAAAGTATTCTTCAGGCGGGTGTGTGTTCACGTTGTCGTTCTGCGGTGAGGAGGCAAGCGCTGATTTTTTCGCGATTAAGGAAGGGGACGTAGTTTGTGGAATTCATCGTGCGGAACGAATTGTGAGCGCTGCTTATCCCAATACATCACGCTTTGTTTTAGTCGTGAGTAAAACTGTTCATCCAACACAAGGTTTTCTGCAAATCCCTCGCGTTTTGCCCGTTCAAGACTTTTCTCGAAGGGACTGCCGGCAATCACATTCGTAACCTCCATCCGAGGTCCGAACGTGTAGACGATCCCTCCAAAGTGGCTTTGATCCTTCCAGGAATCGAAGATTGCTTCATTCGTGCTGATGAACAAGCCTCCCGCGTCAGGTGCTTGTATATACGCAACGACGTTGTAGGGTATACTGCTTGGCAATCCTTCGACCTTTGGCAAGAGGACGTAGTACTTTTCTTTCGCCGCTGGGAGATTCACTGGCTTCCAAAGGTCAGATGTAGGACCAACGCCTCCGAACTCATCGGGATCGAATACCGCGATACAAACTTTGTTGAACGCGTTGTTAATTCCGGCAAGAACGAGCTCGCTCGTTCCATCTCCTTCAAGATCGGTTACGACGGCGGTCGTGAGGCCGCCGGTGTGCCAATAGGTTCGGAGTTCTTTGCCAGAGGGCGGATCAAGCTCCGCAACTCGCGTTGGCCAAGAGGGCAAGTGAGTGGAGAGGACGAAGAGTTGAACATTCTTGTTCGCTGTTTTCTGAATCCTTATGAATCGCCGAATGTGCCAATTGCTTGGCTGAGAAAAGTCGGCAGCACCGAACTTGATTCCTCGTCGGTCCGGAGCGTAAATCCAACGGAGTGTGCCATCGGCGTTGAAGCAGTACAAGGAGTCGGGAGAAAGAACCACAGAATATCCCGCGATGACTCCACTTGAGATCAATACCTCGTTCTTTTGGTCGCCATCGATGTCGAACACTTTGACGGGGACGGCACGATCACCATCGTCCAATTTCAAATAATAAGAAGCATCATACAGCCAAACCGGTTTCCGGTCGGAGGAGGGTGGTAATTTTGGAAAGTCGGGGAAGCCCTCCACATTTTTCGTCCAAATGACTTCGTTGCTTTGGTTGTAGACGAACAGTGTGTGGTTTTGAACCACGGCGTAGGATGGATTCTTGTCGGGCCACCGGTTGATGACGAGCAGTAACCCAACGAGAAGGGCAGCGAGTCCTGCCGTATAGGTGGTGGATTTGAGCGGATGCTGTCGTACGTAGTGAACGATGCGTGCGTACGATAACTGGCTTGGATGGAAGAGTCGAGAGAAATCCCCGAGGAGTTTCTCCGAAGATGAGGAAGGGAGCGACGCGCGATGCGCTTGCCGAGACAACAGCTTTGCCTTTTCTTGATCCAGAGCGGAAGGGGAGTGTGTGAGCTGTTGTTCAACATCGCGTTGAAAGCTTCGGACGCGCTCGACATATTCCCGGCACAAAGCGCACGCATGCAGATGCTGGAGAATTTCGCTCTGCTCGGCTTCCGCGAACCGGTCAGGACGTGCTACAAATTCCTCTAATTTTATTTCATCGATATGATGAATGGTCGTAGCTCCTTCTTGCTGGTTGAGCAAAGAGAGAGATCAGCGTACGTGCCGATTTCTCCGCATCACCTTCGATCACCGACATTTACACTCATGATCTGAACGTCCTTCGTTCGATGATGCGGGCTTCGTCTCCTAAAGAAGTATTTCACCGTCTGACATTTTTGCAGAAAGATGGAGAGCCTAAAGTCCATTTTCAAGATCGTTCGCAATGATTTCCTTCGCTACCTTTGCCAGGTATTCGATCCTTTGCCGCCAATGGGACTCGTATTCCTCTTTACTGAGCAGCAGGACTGATTGAGCGTGTTGATAGTAGGAGTCTGTTATGGCATCCCCTGCAAACCAGTCGGATACAATTTTTGTCATGATAGCAGAGAGCTGACGTGCCTCCACGTCGTTGAGTTTCTTCTTAAGATAATAAGTAACGAGAATCTTCTCATTGAGGGATTGGACAACGCGCTGATGTAAGGAGCGAAGTTCATCCTCGTCAAGTCCTTCAAGATCGATCTGATACTCGGCGTCCCGACTTGTAGGGGCTTTGTGTCCGTAGGTTTCCCGAATCAAACGTACGAGGTCGAAGAGCGGGATCGAACGACGGAACTGATCTTGTTCTCTTAGCAGACGATCGACTTCTTTGAGAATGTGCGGAGTCGGCTGAAGGAGCAATCCGTTCTCGGAAAGCTCCATCTCGAGCAGCTCCAGCGGAAACGCTTGAAGGTGATCCAGCGGATCGCACTCCCGAGGCCGTAGAACCTTTCCACGAAAGTCCTCAACCAGCATCAACGCGCGAGAACATTTGAGATGATCTCGAATATTTCGCATGATCTTTGCGCCGGTTGGATCGCATTGCGCGTAGGTTCGCGAAAGCTGTGCGTTCGCGACCTTGGTGACCAGAGTTCGAAATGCGAGAAAGAGGGAAAGGTCGTCAATTGTGTCGCTTGGCTCTGATAGTTTGGAAAGCAACCTTTGCAGTCGATAGAATTGTCCTGCCTCATCGCGCGCAAACATCTCCGCGATACAATCGTATGCCAGATCCGACTGCGTCATACCGTGGAACGAAAGCAGGGCAAGAAGCGATGAGCGATAGTGGAGGACGTAGGTTTCGGACACCACGCGACAAATTTGAATGAGGCGCGCGAGTTCCTGTTCGCGAATTGATCCGTTCGCCGCTTTGACGAGAAGCTCGCGAAGATCTTTAGGTGGATGCATGTCGCGTTAAAGGTCGGGAGGAAACCGGAAAGAGTTTACCAAATGGAACGATGAAATTCAAGAACCATGCGAATTTGCGCAAGCCTCTTTTTTTGGTTATCATAACCCTGCAAAAGAAATCGGGCTCGGAGTTTGAAACGTTGCGAGTTTATTAGGGAATTGGTGTCTAAACGCAGGAAAGGAGATCGCATGTCCCCCTTAGAGGAAAAAATCAGAAAACTGCCTCCTGAATTACAGAAGGAGGTAGAAGAGTTTATTGATTCTCTTGCGGAGAAAAGTGGAAGGAAACGGCGGAGGAAACCCGAATTTCGATGGGCAGGCGCGCTCAAGGATTTGCGAGGTCAATATACCTCGGTAGAACTCCAGCATAAGATCGCTGAGTGGCGGATCGGAGAACGATGAGGATTCTTCTTGATACGAATATTGTTCTGGAACTCATTCTGGGACAGGAAAGAGCCGACGACGTACGGAGCCTTCTCATGCAGACAGACCAACATCAACTCTTCATTTCTGACTTCTCTGTCCACTCAATAGGATTGTTGCTCTTTCGACGGAAGCAGAAGGAAGCGTTTCGGGAGTTTTTAGATGACCTCCTTGTCGATTCGAACTTGGCGATGATCGGGTTAACAAATGAGCAGATGGGATCGATCATCGACGTCGCCGAACAATTCGCACTCGACTTCGATGACGCGTACCAGTACGGGATCGCGGTGAAACACAACCTTATCATCGTCAGTTTCGATGCAGACTTTGATCGTACTGATCGCGGGCGAAAAACGCCTGAGATCATCTTAAGACAGAAAACAGGTCAATGACCATCCTCGGCATCGAAACATCATGCGATGAAACTTCAGCCGCTGTTGTCGTGGATGGCGTGCTCCGGTCCAACGTCACCGCTACGCAGCTCTTTCATTCAAGATTTGGCGGCGTGGTACCGGAGCTGGCCTCAAGAGCGCATCAACAACGCATTGTCCCTGTCGTTGCCGAGGCGCTGGAACGGGCGGGTCTCCCGAAATCGGAGCTGGATGCAGTTGCCGCCGTGTATGGCCCCGGTCTCGTCGGCTCTCTTCTCGTCGGTCTCAGTTTCGGGAAAGCAATGGCTGTGGGACTCGATATCCCATTCGTGGGGGTGAATCACATGGAGGCACACGTGTTTTCGAACCTCATCGAGGAGCCGATGCCCTCCTTCCCGTTCATCAATCTGACCGTTTCAGGTGGACACACTCAATTGGTTTACATCAAGGCACCTTTTGATTACACGGTGCTTGGTGAGACCAAAGATGATGCGGCGGGCGAGGCGTTCGACAAGGTGGCGAAGATGTTGGGCATCGGCTATCCGGGTGGTCCTCTTATCGACAAGCTGGCCGCCCACGGTGATCCAAACTTTGTAAGCTTTCCTCGATCGTATCTGAAGGATGGATCGTTGGAGTTTAGTTTCAGCGGATTGAAAACGTCCCTCCTCTATTACTTGAGAAAGCAAACGGGGACGAAACAAACCGATGGGATTGCAGAACAACGGTGGGATGACAGGTTTCTTGCCAATGTGTGTGCAAGCTTCCAGGCAGCCGTGGTCGATGTGCTTGTCAGGAAGACGCTGTGGGCGGCGGAGCGAACCGGAGCGCGTGACATCGCGATTGCTGGTGGTGTTGCAGCCAATAGCGAGTTGCGAAGAAGAATGCGTGAAGAGGTGTTGAATCGTGGATATCGTCTCTTTATCCCGAAACTCGAATACTGCACCGACAATGGTGCGATGGTGGCAATGGTGGGCTTTTGGAAAATGAAAGTAGGGAAGACTTCAAGCCTCGAACTTACCGCCGAACCCAGTCTATCGCTTGCACGAACTGTCGATTAAACCGCTATCCGCTCAACAATGAATCGCATCGCTACGACATTTGAAATGCTCACCTCCGAAGGGAAGCGAGCGCTGATTCCTTACATCACACCCGAGTTTCCCCTTCGAGGATCAACAGGCCCCTTGCTCGATTCGCTGGTAGAAGGAGGCGCAGACCTGATCGAAGTGGGAATTCCATTTTCCGATCCTCTTGCGGATGGTGAGACAATACAGCATTCATCCGAAATTGCATTGCGGAACGGAGTGAACATCCGATTCATTCTGGAGAAGGTTCGTCAGTTTCGAGCGAGGAGCGACGTACCCATGCTCCTGATGGGTTACATCAATCCGATTCTGCGGTACGGATTGGAAGATTTTTTTTCCGACTGTGGGTCGAATGGAGTTGACGGAGTGATCATTCCGGATCTCCCACCTGAGGAGGCAGACGAGGTCATTCGACTCAGTCGATCAAACGGCATCAGCAATGTGTTCCTCATTGCGCCGACGACTCCACCGGAGCGAATCCGGCAGATCGATGCACTCTCGACGCACTTTTCGTACTGTGTTTCGGTGACCGGTGTGACCGGCGTTCGTGCTCGTCACCTTCAGAATGGAGCGTTCGAGCGTTTTCTCACGACCGTGCGTTCCAACGTGAGGAAGCGATTTGTGGTGGGATTCGGCATTTCGACAAACGAAGACGTCGCATCGGTCTGGAAGCATGCCGATGGGGCTGTTGTCGGTTCGGCCTTGATCTCGAAGATCGCCAGCGCCAAAACTGTCGAAGAGGCCGCCTCTGAAGCGAAACAATTTCTCCGTTCTCTCCGTCCAACCGCATAAGGCAAGAGCTGGCTATGCAAGCACTCGACGAGTGGCGCAAAAAGATTGATGAAATCGATCTGCAACTGGTGAAGTTACTGAACGAACGCGCGCGTTGCGCTGAAGAGATTGGAAAAATCAAACTCGAACTCGGCCTCGATGCCTATTCGCCTGAACGAGAAGAGGAAGTCATGAGGAACGTAACTCTGAACAACCCGGGACCACTTTCTCAACAGGCGATGAGACGTCTCTTCGAGCGGATCATCGATGAATCGCGCGCCGTCGAGCGCCTCTTCATGGTTGAACGGCAGCGGATAAGGAAGCTGAAGCCATAGCCTTGACAAGTTTGCAAGAATACTTCTTCGAGCATACCGACAACTTTCTGATCACACCACGTGCTAAACGTTCTTAAGATACATCCTGTTCTCTCCTCTGTACTCGGATTTCTCATCCTTCTGTTTTTTTTCATCTATTGGATTTTCTGGGCGCCGAATACTTCCGCCGCATCGCCCGATCGGATGGTCACTGTGCCGCGTGGTGTAAGCTTCACCTCGGTTGCTGATTCACTTGAATCGAGCGGCATATTAAAGAGCCGATGGACGTTCGATCTCGCAGGCCGGATTCTCGGATTAACGCGGGAGATCAAAGTGGGGAAATACCAATTTCCTCGTGGCCTCTCAAACGTCCAGATTCTGAGAGACCTCTCGGAAGGCACCTCTCGGGTGAAGTTGAACGTTCTCGTGCCGGAAGGGTGGCGCATTGAACGAATCGCCATTCGGTACACGCAAGTGCTTGGCATCGACACCGAGCGCTTTATCAACCTGTGCCGCAGTGAGCGGTTCACGAGATCGCTCGGCATCGACAGCGAAACGCTCGAGGGCTACCTCATGCCCGATACCTACCGGTTTTTCTGGCAAACGGAAGAAGAGGAGATCATTGAGACAATGGTGAACGCCTTCAAAGCGTTCTACGTCGATTCGCTCGTACGGCGCCAGGAGGAATTGAAGATGTCTCTCAACGAGGTGCTCACACTTGCCTCAATCGTCGAAGGCGAAACGAGCCTGGACAGCGAACGGGCAACCATCGCGGGTGTCTATCACAACCGTCTAAAGAAACGAATGCGTCTCGAAGCGGATCCAACCATTCAATACATCATTCCGGATGGACCCAGACGACTCTTCTATTCCGACCTTCGCATCGAGTCTCCTTTCAACACCTACCGCAATTATGGTCTCCCCCCTTCGCCCATTGGAAGTCCGGGAAGAAAGTCCATTCTCGCCGCGCTCTATCCGGAACAACATGCTTACCTCTTCTTCGTGGCAGATGGAAATGGGGGACATCGCTTCTCTCGCACGTACGCCGAACATCAGCGTGCAGTCAGAGAGTGGCGCCGGATTCGACGCGAGGCACAGCAACAGGCTCTTCCCAACCCGAGCGGCTGATGATGTCGGAAATCCCCTTCCTTCTTCAGCATCCTTTCCCTACATTCCTGCCATTCTTCATTGTTTGAAGCAACTCATGACGAACCGCAACATCCTTTCGTTTTCCCATCTGCTTCTTCTGCTTCTCTGTTCGTGCGCGGGACAGCAGGCTCCGCAAGGGGGACCCGTCGATACCGAGCCTCCGCAAATCATTTCAACATATCCTGCACCTAATACGACTCGTTTTAACGAACGGCGACTCGTTTTTGAGTTCAATGAGTATGTGGAGCGTCGTACGTTCGAAGAATCGATCTTCATTTCGCCAGCGATCGGTCGGGTTGAATTCGAGTGGAGCGGTACGGAAGTGGAGGTTCGCTTTGAGGAAGAACTTCGTAAGAACACCACGTATGTCGTTACCATCGGTACCGATGTGGCTGATCTCCGCAATCGCAACAAAATGGCGCGCGCATTCTCACTTGCCTTCTCAACGGGAGAGACCATCGATCATGGCGTCATCGAGGGGAAGGTCTACACACAGAAACCCGCTGATCCATCCGAAGGTGTTATGGTCTTCGCATACCAGCTGGTCAACAGCGCAAGCGATACGCTGAATCCCGTTCACGTAGCTCCTTCCTACATCACCCAAACGGGTAAGGGGGGCGAGTTCACTCTGCAACATCTTGCGCTGGGAACCTATCGGATTCTTGCGGTGCGCGACGCATATAAAAATCTTCTCTACGATCCGGAAGCCGATGAGTACGGTGTGCCATCGAGCGATATTGTGTTGACAGAACAGGATTCGATTGCTGTCGGAATCCGAATCCGATTGTCCAAACAGGACACAACCGCTCCCCGATTGCTCAAAGTGACCGTCCAGAGTCGTACGCAGGTCCTGCTCGAATTCTCCGAGGCCATGCACCAAGGGACATTCTTCCCGCAAGGTGTCTTGGTGGTGGATACGCTCTCGAATCAGGAAGTGAGGGTGAAAGCCATTGCTCAGCTTTACTCAAAGCCCGCCTCTTTTATGGTGGCGACCGATACGTTGGAAAGGGAAAGGCCCTATCGAATTCGCATAACCGACGCGCGCGACCTCGCGGGGAATCAAATGAATCCTCTTGCCAATTCGCTTCCCTTCACTGTCACAGATGAGCGAGATTCTCTCGATGTGAAGGTGATTGGAGTGTCGGTCGCCGATAGTGCGAGGGGAATTGTTCTGCGTCCGGAACTCCACGTTGGATTCTCGACTCCCTTGTTAAGAGAAGAGGCAGAAAGGGGCATCCGGCTTGTTGATCCCAAGAAGAATGCAGTTCCTTTGAATGTTCGATGGATTGGTGGAGCAATCACTGTGCTGCAACCTCGTGAAGAACTTGCAGGGAGGACGTTTTATCGACTCGAAATCGATCTCTCTTCTTTGAAGGATCTTTTTTCGAGACGGGGAAGAGACACGACTTTTGTGATAACCTTCGAGACGCTCGATCCGGAAGCGTTGAGTGCAATAGAAGGTCGAGTCGTCGATACACACCCAACTGATACAAGCGGAAGTCTGATACTTACGGCGCTCAATGTCGAAAAGAAGGAAGCACCACCTTCGCAGCTCGTTTTGTCTTCCTCCGGACCGTTTCTGTTCAATCATCTTGAGGAGGGGCGTTACATCCTCGAAGTGTTTCGTGACCGAAATGGGAATATGAGGTACGATGCCGGGCTACCGTATCCGTTCCAAACTTCGGAACGGTTTGTGCAGTATCGAGACACGCTGCGTCTGCGCGCACGATGGCCGTTGGAGGGAATTCTCTTGGAGTTGAGATGATCGACAACTGTCAGGATTTTTTGTCGGTGTGTCTGACACTCGTCTCACTGAGCTTGATCCAATCGACCTCAAATCCGATTTAGAGAGTCGTTACAACTGAAGTGGAGCAAGCGGGAGTAGGTCGAAATCACGGCGCGCGGGTTGGAAAGCGATGGCGTGCGTTCAATTCTTGGCGCACTCCCGTCTCACGTCTATGACCTTCTTCCGCAAATGCGCCAAGAATTCTGGGTGGTGTGGAGGAAGAGCCATCGCGTGCGTTTGATTTCGGCACGTTTTCTTTTGTGAGGCTATGCACAATGGAGGGCGAGAAGCCTTCTCGCCCACAGTGGTGTTGCGAAAACTGTCTGAATTCCTCAAAGCTCGAACTCGCACATCACGTCGATTGAACTTTTTGCATAGCCTCGAGCGGATTCTCGCGTTGCGGGTTATGATGTTCACCTCTGCGGTGAAGGAAGAGTGTGTCCATTTCTAATGGATGTAGTTCTGCGAACCTACGACAGAACACGCCTCTATGTCGGAATCAAGGATCGAGAGGTTCGTTGACTTTGAGTCCATTTTTGCCTAACATTTGAACAGTTTTTTTGAGGTCGAGCAGGGTTGTACCTGCTGAACTCACATCATCAATGAGGTCATGCTCGAAAACTATCTACCCATTTTTATGATGATCTTGGGAGGCGTCCTCTTCGGGATCGTCATGGTGAAATTGAACGAATGGTTGGGACCCCGTCGCCCGACGGAGGAGAAGCTGACGACGTATGAGAGCGGGATGGAGCCGGTGCGAACAGCGCGTGAACGGTTCTCCGTCAAGTTCTACATGGTCGCGGTTCTCTTTATTCTGTTTGACATCGAGGTGGTCTTCATGTATCCGTGGGCCGTGGCGTTTCGTGAGTTGGGAATACTTGGCTTCGTGAGCATGACCGCGTTCATCTTGGTCTTGTTGATCGGCCTCTATTACGTTTGGAGAAAAGGAGCGTTAGAATGGGATTAGAACATGCGTTAGGCGATAGCTTTCTGACGACCAAGTTGGAGGCAGCTATCAACTGGTGTCGCAAGAACTCCCTCTTTCCAATGCCCATGGGGATCTCGTGCTGTGCCATCGAAATGATGGCGTTTGCGGGACCAAAGTTCGACGTGTCAAGGTTCGGTTCCGAAGTGTTTCGATTCTCGCCTCGCCAGTCAGATGTCATGATCGTCGCGGGCACCACCACGTACAAGATGGCGAAGGTGGTGCGGAAGATTTATGATCAAATGCCGGATCCAAAGTGGGTGATCGCGATGGGTGCCTGCACCTCGTCCGGCGGTATGTATCGCACGTACTCCGTTGTGCAGGGGATCGACCTGTTCCTGCCCGTGGACGTTTACGTGGCGGGTTGTCCACCACGCCCTGACAACCTGATCCACGCGCTGATGGTGCTTCAGGAGAAAGTCTCGCGCGGGGAGAGCCGTGGCAGCTCGACTGCCATCATGGGCGACTTCACGACGAACAAGCCACAACCCCTGCCGGTTGTCGCTGGATAAGCTATGAACGAACAAGTCGTGCAAAAGCTTTCTGCTCGCTTCGGTGAACAGACTTTTGAGACGAGCGAGTTTCGAGGTGAACTGACGGTCGTCGTTCCGAAGGAGAAGATCGTTGAAGTCTGCCGATTCCTCAAAGAAGATGTTGATCTGCAATTCGATCTGCTGGCAGATTTATGCGGGATTGATATGTACACGCCGATGAAACGGTTTGGGGTGATCTACAATCTTTATTCTTTGAAGAACAAGCATCGCATCCGTCTGAAGACCTTCACGGAAGAGGAAGATCCGAAGGTTCCCACGGTGACGAGTGTCTGGCGCACGGCAAATTGGCATGAACGTGAGGCGTACGACATGTTCGGCATCTTGTTTGAAGGACACCCCGATCTGCGCCGCATGTATCTCCCTGATGAATTCGAGTATTTTCCGCTTCGCAAAGACTTTCCGCTGATGGGCATCCCCGGTTCACTTCCTCTCCCCAAAAAGTAAGCATGCAACCTCACATAGAAGACGTCTCCCGCAAGTCGAAAATCCTCGAAGCGCTGGAAGACCAGAATACGAGTGTAACGTTCGACGATCCGCTTGAGAATGATATGATTCTCAATATGGGTCCTCAGCATCCCGCAACACATGGAGTGCTGCGCTTGCTGGTGCGGTTGGATGGAGAGACCGTCATTGGATGCGTACCGGAACTTGGTTACCTCCACCGCGGGTACGAGAAGCTCGCGGAGAATTCGACCTACCACGAGTATATTCCACACACGGATCGACTCGATTATCTCTCTCCCCTTTCCAACAACACCGCCTACGTTCTTGCTGTTGAAAAGCTGCTCGGCATCGAGGCGCCGCCGCGGGCACAATACCTGCGTGTGCTTATTTCGGAGCTGGCACGCATCTCTTCTCATCTGTTGTGGCTGGGAACAATGGGAATGGATGTCGGTGCGTTGACGGTGTTTATGTGGACGTTCCGGGAACGGGAAAAACTGTACGACATCTTCGAACATCTCGTCGGTGCTCGGTTTACGACGAGCTTTACGCGTATCGGCGGCTTATCGCACGATGTCTCACCTGAGTCGCTCGCGATGATCCAACGCTTCATTGACGACTTCCCTGACAAACTTGACGAATGCGAACGCCTGTTGAACCGGAACCGGATCTTTGTCGAGCGCTGTGACGGCGTCGGTGTCATCACGCGCGAACAAGCAATCGACCTCGGCGTCACAGGACCTTGTTTGCGAGCGTGCGGTGTGGAACACGACCTGCGTCGTGCGAATCCCTACCTGGTCTATCATGAGCTCGACTTTAACGTGCCGACGTACGAGGGGGGTGACACGCTTGCCCGCTACTACCAACGCAACGCAGAGATGAAAGAAAGCACGAAGATTGTGAAACAGGTGCTTCAGAAGATGCCGGCAGGTGAGGTGCAGGCATTCAAGCCGAAAAAAGTGCTGCCCAGCAAGGAACGGGTGTACACGAAGATGGAGGAATTAATACACGATTTCATGATTGTCAATTTCGGTGTCGAGCCTCCCGTGGGTGAAGTCTATCACGCCGTGGAAGCACCGAAGGGAGAGCTTGGATTCTATATTTATAGTCATGGTGAAGGGTATCCATGGCGGCTGAAAATACGATCTCCGTCTTTTGTCAACTTACAATCGCTGCCGACGATGCTCAAAGGCGCGATGATTTCCGACGTCGTTGCCATCATCGGCAGCCTCGATCCCGTGATGGGAGAAGCCGATAAGTGAACGCAGAACGATGAATGCTGATCTCACCTCCACTTGACCTCATGCTTTCAGAAGAGAATCTCAAAAAAGTCGATCAACTCAGGAAAATGTATCCCACTTCTCAGGCACTCACGCTCCCCGTATTGTGGATGGTGCAGGAAGAACATGGGTATATTTCGACTGAGGCTATGAAATACGTGGCCGATCTTTTGAATGTCCCGTACGGCCACGTCCTCGGAGTGGTGACATTTTACACGATGTTTCATAGTCGTCCCATCGGCAAACACCATATCGAAGTCTGCACGAATGTTTCGTGTATGCTACGAGGATCCGGGCGCATTGTGGAGCATCTCGAACAACGGCTCGGTATCAAGTGTGGCCAGACGTCGCGAGACATGCAATGGACGCTCTCAGAAGTAGAATGTATGGGCTCATGCGGCACGGCTCCGATGCTGGCAATCGGTGAGGAGTATTACGAGAATCTGACACCAGAAAAGGTGGATAAGATTATCGACAGTCGCGCGTGAAGAGGAAAAACCTCACTGGCCGCGAGGTCATTCGGATCTTGAAAAGCGACAGTTGGTTCCTAGGATTGAGGGGAAGTCACTTCTACTTCAAGCATTCGGTGAAGAACGGCCTTACAACTCGACGAAGAGCACAGTGCTATTGTCTGAGGTGCGAAGGCCCCCGAAATCGTCGGCGGAGCGGTGGGAGGGCCTTCACTCGTGCGTTTTGATTTCGGCCAAGTCCACTCCTCACAATCAGTTGCAGCGCTCTCGGAGGCCGAAATCAATTTCCAAATCCTCCCCCTTGGTGGTTGTGCAAAAAGTTCAATCGACGTGATGTGCGAGTTCGTGACTTGAGGAATTCAGATTGTTTTCGCAACACCAACGTGGGCGAGAAGGCTTCTCGCCCTACATTTTGCACAACCTCAGATGCGCACCAGATGTCCCCCTCACTGAGGGGGAGAGAGGTGGAGGTAATACTTCAGAAATGTTTGTTCTTCGCTTCCCGGCTTGATGACAGCAGACAGGAGGACTCATTCGCGGAACGTGTACAATCTCCTCCAAAAGAAGTTGAAATACAACAATCTTGCAGTTCTTGAAATCTATTTAGGACAGCACGGGTACAAAGAGATAATTCCTCTGAATACTCTTCGAAACATTTTTCGACACGCTCAAATCGAGCTCCTGAAAAGTTAGAAATGTTGAAGTATCCAATCGTCATGATAGAGGAAAAGGAAATCCCATTTTCACCACGGTGAAGGTGGCGGCCTAAGTAAGGTTAGAATGGAAAAACTGATTCTTCCCGACATCAAGGATGTACATAAGCTGGAGGTGTACGAAACGCACGGCGGATACTCGGCCCTTCGTAAGGCACTCAGCTTGAAACCTGAAGAGGTGACGGACCAGGTAAAGAAATCCAATTTGCGTGGCCGAGGCGGTGCGTGCTTTCCCACGGGGCTGAAATGGACCTTCATGCCCAAGCAAACAAACAAGCCGAAATACTTATGCGTCAACGGCGATGAATCCGAGCCCGGCACCTTCAAGGATCGGCAGATTTTCGAGTTCAATCCGCATCTTTTGATCGAGGGGACAATCATTGCCTGTTACGCGATGGGCAGTACGACGGCGTATCTTTATATCCGCGGCGAGTACGGCAAGTGGATTCGCATGATGCAGAAGGCGGTTGACGACGCGTACGCGAAGGGATACATCGGCAAGAACATTCTTGGAACCGATTTTTCCACCGAGCTTGTCATTCATAAAGGGGCCGGAGCGTACATCTGCGGTGAGGAGTCGGCGTTGATGAACTCGATCGAAGGAGAGCGGGGCTATCCACGCGTCAAACCGCCATTCCCGGCTCAATACGGATTGTGGGGATGTCCCACGACCATCAACAATGTTGAAACGATCTCGAACGTGCCGATCATCATCAATCGAGGATGGGAATGGTATTCGAAGATCGGCGCGCCGAAGCATCCGGGTCCGATTCTCGTCGGGGTCAGCGGACATGTGAATAAGCCGGGTGTGTATGAGATGCCGACCGGCGTCCCTCTTCTTGAAATTATTTATAAATACGCAGGGGGCATCCCCGGTAACAAGGCGATCAAGGCGGTCATCCCCGGTGGATCGTCGACGCCGATTCTTCGCGGCGACCAACTCGAAGGTGTCTGCATGGATGCCGATTCGATGAAAGCTGCCGGCTCGGCGGTCGGCACCGCAGGCCTGATTGTGATGGACGAGGAGACGGACCTCATTCAAGTCATCGCTCGCATATCAAAGTTCTACCATCATGAGTCGTGCGGTCAATGCACACCCTGTCGGGAAGGGACTGGCTGGCTTCATAAGATCCTTGATCGGTTTGTGGCCGGACAGGGGACGATGAAAGATATCGACCTTCTGATGGAAGTTGCCAATAACATCGAAGGGAACACGATCTGCGCGTTGGGAGATGCTGCAGCCTGGCCCGTTCAATCGATGATTCGTCGGTTCCGAGACGAGTTCGAACGACGCGTCGTTCATCGCACGATCCCGGCGGTGGAAGCAGTTTCGGCGTGAGGCGCAGAGCAACGGGTGAAAGTGTGAGAGGACTCGTATAAGATCAAACTTATACGAGTCTTTTCATTTTGTGCAGCATTTTTTCTACATCGAGGTAGAGTCTTGAAACATCTCTCAGCCGTTGCTGTATACTAAGGCCGTAGAGCACAACAGCTTGTTATCGAGAGATGAAGAGGGAACATGAAAAGCGCTGCACACGTCTATATAGCTGACTCACACGATCCACCCCAAACCGATCGGGGTTCCATCCGTGGTGCACGGGATCAATCGAACCAGATGGAAGTACTTGCGCAAGCAACAGGGGTTGCTCTCGATGAGAAGAGCGATGAGATGCTTATTACCCTCTTCCAGCAAGGGGAGCGGGATGCTTTTCGCGTTCTTGTCGAACGCTACCACGCGCGCATCAAGAACCTGATCTATTCCATCTTTCATGAGCCGGACATCATCGACGATCTGGCGCAGGAAGTGTTTATCAAGGCGTATCAGTCACTACCGCATTTTCGGTTTCAGTCATCTTTTTACACGTGGCTGTACCGTATTGCAGTGAACAAGAGTCGGGATGAGTTGAGAAAGCGCAGAGTACGTCGCCTGATCTCTCTTCAAGCGATGATGGAAGCCCGCGAGCATGAGGTCGATGAGACCCTGAAGGTGCAGCCGGATGATTCGGAGCTTCAACAGTTGATCGCTCGTGGTCTTCAGGCGCTTCCGGAGAAATTCCGTCTTCCGATCATTCTCAAAGACGTGGATGGACTTTCCTACGAAGAAATGGCGGAGGTGATGGAGTGTGAAATCGGAACGGTGAAGTCGCGGCTCTCTCGGGCCCGCGCACTGCTACGGGAAGCGTTGAAGCCGTACCTGAAGGAGATGTAAGTATGGACACATTGAGACAAGAGAAGATTGAAGAACTCCTTTCCGCGTACGTCGACGGGGAACTCTCCGTCGCCGAGGTCGCAGAAGTGGAGCGACTCATCCGCGAAAAGCCGGAGCTGGATGCCCGCGTGCAGGAGCTCCGCCGTATGAAAGCTCTCCTTGCTCAAAAGAAACCGTTGCCTCAACAGCTCGGATTCTGGACGAGGCTCTCGACGGAACTCGCCCGTCGTGAACGTGAGGAAGATAATCTTCTGCCGTTCCCTCGAAAGCTCTTACCGTACGTTTCCTTTGCCGCTATCGTCCTTGTTGCTACAATTGGTTTCCTTCTGTTCGAGGAGCAAGAGTCCGTCATAGAATATGTGAACCAGCAAGCTGAGCAGGTTCAAAAGGCAGTGGAAGAGAATTTACTCGGGTCATCTATTTTGCCGCTCTTCTCCAACATCGATAAGAATCAAGTCCTCCAGTTTGCACTGTTCGGAACGTTGCCGCTTGATGCGAAGGCAGAGACGGCGTTGCGTGTGGATGAGGAGGCGGAGAAGGGATACCGTATCGATGTCGGAAGAACTGCCAAGTCACCGATCCCGCCGGTGACGGTGAATGAGCTTTTTCGAGAGCTCAAACCGACCCCCATGCAAGCACGGGTGATCGATTCGCTGTTGGATATCAGCAAAGCGAAAATCGAATCCTCCGTCTTTATCGCGGAGGACAAAGGGATGGCCATCGATCCAGACCTGCCGAAATTCAACCGTGCCATTCTGACGAGCATTGCCTCGGCTCTGGAGCCGTCGCAACGGAGTCGGTTCGAGCGCTTCTTACGGATTCATAACGCTCCTTATAAGATCGCTGCGACGCACGCACTGCCTCCCAAGGAGCCGGAACAAATCATCCGCGAACTTCATCTGGCCCCGCGCGCCGATCGATTTATTGTTGTCACGCCCGATACATTCCTCTTCACTCATTTGCCGCTGAGCATTGAACAGATGCAACATGCGGCCCACCAACTGCATAAACGTCAACGCGAGGTCCATGCCAACGTCGATGTGCTGATCCGCAAGCTGGCCGACCGCGGAGATGAACTGAGGAGAGGGATCAAGTTGCGTATGAATAAAGATCGCGTTCGTGTGTTCGGGGCTCCGGAGTTCTTCAGCATTCACATTGAACGAGGAGAATCCTCAGCCGGTGGGCGTCGGGTCATGATGGTACAGCCGCGTCTGCCGGAACCATCGGTCTACGTTGGTCAAGCGCCGCGCTCTCGGTTGTTCAATTATCGATTCTATCGAAATGACTCGGCAATGTCATTCGAGTTGGAAGTCGATAGTTTGATGATGCGCTTCCTGGAAAATCCCGTTCCTGATCCGCGACGCCTGCGCGAGTTCGAGCAACGCTTTCTTGAACAACGCCTGCGCAAAGGTTTCATACCCGATTCCGTTCACATCAACAGCGTGATGGAAGAGTTCCACACCGGGAAGATCAGCTTCGATTCGTTGATGAAGCTGATCTATGAAAACGAACTGCAGGAAGCTAGAGAAAAGAGAAGACCCCGCGTCCGTATTGAACAGCATTGATGCGTAAGCTCACGGGTAAGTCAAATGCAACCCCGGCCATGCGGTCGGGGTTGCGTCGTTTTGAGTCTTTCATTGCATTTCCCTCTCCCCTTCGCTATATTGCCGCTGCATTCATCAGCTCACCTCCTGCTTCCGTGTCGGAACATATTCGAGTTAAAATTGCGCGCGTCGGCCTCCAGCATGGCGATCTTCCGTTGCCGCGATACGCCACGGATGGTTCTGCGGGAATGGATCTCTGCGCCGCGGTGGAAAGTCCGGTTGTGCTGGCCGCTGGAGAAACGCAACTCGTGCCGACCGGCCTCGTCATGGAACTCCCCGAGGGTTTCGAAGCGCAAATCCGTCCACGAAGCGGACTCGCCATCAAACACCGAATCGGCATTCTGAATGCTCCGGGTACGATCGATTCGGACTATCGAGGTGAAATTAAAGTGATTCTCACCAATTTTGGTGCGGAGCCGTTCACCATTCATCGAGGTGACCGCATCGCACAAATGGTGATTCATCGCTACGCGCGGGTGGAGTGGATTGAAGTCCAAGAGCTCTCCGACACGCGCAGAGGGGAAGGGGGATTCGGTCACACCGGAACGTCGCTCACGAAGGGGACATAACATGCCGGCCGCCAAGGGCAGCAAACGCCAAGAACCAAGAAACCGTCCATCTGCAGACCGCACCGAAGAACGCTGGGATGCGCTCTTTCGTTCTTTGGGAAGAATTGACGTCGTTCTGTTGGTGGGGGCTTTTTTGCTGCTTCTCGTATTGATCTATTCGATTCAATCGGTCCTCTCGCCGTTTGTCATTCTTGGCGCCATTCTCTTCTTGCTCTATCCGTTGCGCACGTACGATTTGGCGAAGAAAACGATGTGGCTCAGCGTCATCTTGTTCGCGATCTGGTTTTTCTCCAACATCGGCTCGATTTTAGCCCCCTTTGTCGTTTCGCTCATCCTCGCCTACATTCTGAACCCCATCGTCAATAAAGCCGAGCAATGGAGAATCCCGCGCTGGTTGACATCGCTGTTTATTATTTTGCTTCTCATTGCTCTCGTCAGTTTAGTGCTCTTCTTTGTCTTGCCTGTAGCCCTTGCACAGTTTGAAGGAATTCTCAATTCAATCTCCGTCGTTTTCAACGACTTCAACAATTGGATTGTCAGAAGCGGGATCCTCACCACGCTGGAGAAGTACGGCATCACCTCAGACGAGGTCAAAAAGACCCTCCAGACATACTTCACGCCGAGAATTGAAGATATCCTGAAGAACTTGCTCCGCTGGATGCTCGCGCTGTTGAGCAGCCTGAGTAGTATCGTCACCCAGATCTTCTACATCGTGTTGCTTCCTTTCTTGACATTCTACCTCCTGACGGATTTTCCGAGGATCGTTGCCGCCGTTTTGCGTTTGTTTCCGACCTCCGTTCGCGCCAGGGTGGAAGAGTATGGACGGCTTGCCGATCAAGTCATCGGATTGTATCTGAGAGGCATACTCACGGTAGCGTTCCTCCAGGGGGTGATGGTGTTTCTTTTGTTTTCACTCGTTGGAATCAAATACGCACTCGTGCTCGGTGTTATCGCTGCGGCACTCGATCTGGTTCCGTACTTTGGCCTGATCATCACGATGGTTCTGGCGGGCATCGTTGCGTCGTTTAGCGATCCCCCCGTCTTACCGAAGGTGCTTTTCGCTCTCGGTTCCATCGAAGTGCTTCGCATTTTTGAAACCATGTATCTTGCGCCGCGGATTGTTGGAAACAAAGTAGGACTCCATCCGTTGTTGATTATTTTTTCTATTCTCGTCTTCTTCCATTTCATCGGCTTCATCGGTCTGCTTGTTGCCGTGCCCGTAACCGCTCTCGTCGTGTTGTTCGTGCGAGAGTGGGAGGCTCGGCGCCGAGGTATGACCCTTGAAGAATATCATTCGACGCCCACCGAGTAAGTCCCTATGTCCGGTTCTCTGTATCTCGTTGCCACACCCATCGGCAATCTCGAAGATATGACCTTTCGAGCTCTTCGTGTGTTGAAAGAAGTCGATCTTGTCGTGTACGAAGAGCGAAAGGAGGGAGCGCGGCTCCTGAAACACTTCGGCATCGAAAAGCCGGTTGAAAGTTTAAACGAGCACAACGAGCCTGCCGCATCGCAAGTGATCCTTGAGAAATTACGGGAGGGAAAATCCGTTGCGGTGATCTCCGATGCCGGTACGCCGGTGTTTTCAGATCCCGGACAGCTTCTCGTGCAAAAAGCAATCAAGGCGGGGATTCGCATCGTCCCCATTCCGGGGGCATCGTCGCTGCTGCCTGCCCTCATCGTTTCCGGGTTTCCCATTGATCAGTTTGTTTTCCATGGATTTCTTTCGCCGAAGCGGCAACGGCGAGTGGTGGAGCTACAGGATTTGCGAAGAGAACACCGAACCATCGTTTTGATGGAAGCTCCGTACAGACTAACGCAGTTGGTGCGAGACATTGCGGAGGTATTTGGCTCGACGCGTCGGCTCTGCGTTGCATTCGATCTCACCTTACCCACGGAGAAGATCTTCTATGGCACGGCTCCCAAGCTTTATGAGCAGTTTTCGAAGGAAGAGCGGAAAGGAGAATTTGTGGTGGTGATTGAGGGGAGTGCGAGATGAAGAGTAATGATACGTTCGCAATTCGTCCTCTGGGGGGAGGATGCATCGTCTGCTTCCGAGCTTCCGCCGCTTCATATTCCTGCTCCTTGCCATCACACCTTGCCTTGCCCAAACCGTCATTCGTGAACGGATTGTCATCAACCCTCTTTTCGTCCTGCTCGACACGCTCATCTCCTACAAACACCAGGTCTTCGCCTTAGGCTGGCTTGGCGACAAGAACTTCGTGAACGAATTGGAACATCATCTTGACAACGCCAAACGCCATCTCACACGGAGCGATTCGCTCAACACAGCACAGCAAGTCCGGCTCTTCCAGGAAAAAGTCCACCGCGAACACGAGCGCACCGAGCAGAAACAGCAGCAAAGAAAAAACCCTCTGGGCTTAGTGACCAAGAGGGTTCCTTCGAGAAAACGCGTACATGCTACAGGTTTACGGAAACAACACCGCCGTAGCGATGACGGTGGTCCACAGACCGTTTTTATCTCCCTCCGCAGATTGTGTGATGTTGAAGGTGCGTACAATTTTACCTGACATTTTGAACAACTTTTCTCGTTCGTCCCAAGCAGTGTTCGGGTCGAACTCCACACCCAGCGTGGTTGCCAGCATCGTCGCTGCCAGATCCTCCGAGTACTCTCCCGCCTTCTCGTCGGTTTCCCCATACGGATGATGTTCGGACAGATAGCCGTACTGGTTTGCGTCCGACGGCTGAGCTACCCCAATCGAGGCGGCAATGAGACGGTTCGGCTCATTCGTCGCGTTCCGAGCCATGACGCAGAATGTAATCGCTCCCGGCTGAAGCAACTTGAGTCCTTCCTCCCGCGTAATGCGTTTGCAGTTCGGCGGGTAGATGCTCGAAACCGTTACGATGTTGCACTTTTCAATGCCTGCGTCGCGCAGTGCAAGCTCGAATGACTGCAAATAATCTTTGTGCCTTCCGACGCCTTTCGTGAAGAACATTTTCGTTGGGACAAACACTGCGTCATCTCCCTAGTTCAATGGTTGGAATGGTTATGGTCGTACGACTTTGAGAAACTTACGTTTCCCGACTTTCAGGATGAATTCCTTCTTTGAAGGGAGCGGAGCGTTTGCATGGGTGACTTTCTCGCCGTCGATTGAAACGCCTCCCTGATCGATCAGCCGGCGCGCTTCGCTTCGAGAGGAAACAAGCCGAGCTTCCGTCAGCAAGTTGATGAGTTGCGTGCCACCGTTTTGAATTCGTAACGGAAACTCCTCCATCTCTTCCGGCACCTCCTTCTGAACGAAAATCCGGTCGAATTCCTCCTCCGCCTTTCGCGCAGCTTCAGCATGGTGGTACATCGTCACCAACGTTCGGGCTAACTTTCGCTTGAGATCGCGAGGGTTTACCGAGCGGTCGGAGAGCCGCTGCTTTATTTCGGCGAGTTCCTTGTTAGAGATGTCCGTTGCCAGCTCGAAGTACGTGTAGATCAATTCATCGGGAATGCGAAGCGTCTTGCCGTACATTTCCTTTGGCGGCTCGCTGATGCCGATGTAGTTGTCGAGCGACTTGCTCATCTTTTCTGCCCCGTCGGTGCCGACGAGAATCGGCATCGTGAGGATCACCTGCGGTTCCAGACCGTACTCGCGCTGAATATCCCGCCCCACAAGCAGATTGAATTTCTGATCGGTCCCTCCAAGCTCGATGTCCGCTTCGATGGCTACAGAGTCCATCGCCTGAGCGAGAGGGTAGAGGAACTCGTGGATTCCGATTGACTCGCCCGCTTTGTAGCGCTCCGTGAAATCATCACGTTCGAGCATACGAGCGACGGTATACTTGCCGGCGAGCACGATGACATCGGCGAAACTCATTTTACCGAGCCACTCGGAGTTGTATTGCATGCGGATGTTCGTTGTGGAAAGGATGCGTGTCGCTTGCTCAAAGTACGATTGTCCGTTTCGGCGGGTTTCTTCGAGCGTCAACGTGGGACGGGTTTTGCTTTTCCCAGACGGATCGCCGATCATGCCGGTGAAATCACCGATGATCAGGATAGCCTGGTGTCCTAAGTCTTGAAATTGGCGCAGTTTTCTGAGAACGACAGAGTGACCGAGGTGGAGATCGGGTCGGCTCGGATCACAACCGAGCTTTACATGCAGTGGTTTGTTGGATTTGATGGATCGCTCAATCTTCCGCACAAGGTCGTCTTCGGGAATAATCTCCGAGACTCCACGCTTGATGACATCCATCTGTTCGTTCAGGGTGGGAAACAATTTCGAGGTGCTGATCCTTACGATAGTGAAATCGATCTCTTGAGATGCTTGCTTATCTCACGTTTTGCTTCGCGCTGCTTGATGGCCTCACGCTTGTCGTAACTCTTCTTGCCTTGAGCAACCGCCAGCTCGATCTTTGCATGCGGTCCCTTAAAATAGACGGCCAGCGGAACGAGTGTCAATCCCTTTTCCTCGACCTTTGTCAGCAGCTTGCGGATCTCTTTTTTCTGCAGAAGGAGTTTGCGTGTGCGGAGGGGATCGTGGTTATTGATGTTGCCTTGCTCGTACGGGCTGATATGCATCCCCAGAAGCCATACCTCTCCGTTCTTCACCACGGCGTAACTGTCTTGCAGATTGGCGTTCCCTTTCCGGAGCGACTTGACTTCGGTCCCCTTCAGAACAATACCGGCCTCGATCCGCTCTAAGATGTGGTAGTCGTGACGCGCTTTTCGGTTTGAGACGACGACTCGCGTGTGCTCTTCGGCCATCCTGCGAAAAATTTTGGCATAATGGTACGTGAAAAGTGAAAAAGAATCAAATCAAAATTCCTTCACACAACTTCGTCGGCCTTTCGTGCGTGCGCGCGTTGAAGCGATTTCATCCTTCCGGCTCTTTGCCTCTAGACCAGTGACAATTGTTTTTCCGACGCCTTACGCATCGTCGAAACTGCATCGAGTCCTCTGAATGGTTGGTTGCCTTTTTTTGCGTTTCTGCCTATATTGCCGCGGCATTTTTCCATCCTCCGGCAAGCGGAACGATATCACCTCGGTTGCGCAGTCATCACGCGGAAAGGTTCTCCATGGCAGAACGACAGTTTGACGTAACGGTTATTGGAAGCGGTCCGGGAGGCTATGTGGCGGCCATTCGCGCCGCACAGCTAGGCATGAAGGTTGGTATCATTGAGCGGGATCGGTTGGGGGGGATTTGCCTGAACTGGGGGTGTATTCCTTCCAAAGCTCTTCTCAAGAGCGCTGAACTCTATCAAGCGTTCAAAAAAGCGGACGAATTCGGCATCACCTATAAAGAACTGGGATACGATTTCTCGAAAATCATTAAACGAAGTCGAGGAGTAGCTGACCGTATTTCCAAGGGTGTCGAATACCTGATGAAGAAAAACAAGATCGAAGTTGTGTGGGGAACCGCGAAGTTGACTGGGAAGAACTCGATTGAGGTGAGCAAAGAGGGCAAAGTAACGGACACCATCAAAACCAAGTTCACCATCCTTGCCACCGGAGGCCGCCCACGGTCGATACCGGGTGTGAACATCGATCGAAAAAAAGTTATCACCAGCACCGAGGCGATGACTTTGCCGGAGCAACCGAAGTCGATGCTCGTGATCGGCGGTGGTGCCATCGGAGTCGAGTTCGCCTATTTCTATAATGCCTTCGGAACAAAAGTCACGGTCATCGAAATGATGCCCTCGCTTCTGCCGAAGGAAGACAAGGAAATCACCAAGATTCTGGAATCGAGCTTAAAAAAGCAGGGAATGGAGATTCTCACAAATACGAAAGTGGAATCGATCACCGTCGGTAACGACGTCTCGGTGAAAGTCGGCGGCAAAGAGGGGACGAAGGAATTGAGGGGGGATGTCGCCCTGATGGCTGTCGGTGTGCAAGGAAATGTGGAGAACCTGGGCCTCGAATCACTCGGCGTCAAAGTCGAACGAGGCTCGATCGTTGTGGATGACTATGGTAAGACAAACATTGACGCTCTTTATGCCATCGGTGATGTGACCGGGGCACCATGGCTTGCACACTCTGCATCAAGCCAAGGCATTATTGCCGCAGAGCATCTTGCCGGTAAGGCGCATCATGGATTCGACCGAAACAACATACCGAGCTGCACGTACTGTCAACCGCAAGTGGCAAGCGTCGGGATGACGGAGGAGGATGCAATTGCCGCGGGATACAAGGTTAAAGTGGGGCGTTTCCCTTACCGGCCTCTTGGCAAAGCGATGGCCATCGGTGAATCGGAAGGTACGGTGAAACTGGTGTTTGACGAAAAGTACGGCGAGTTGCTTGGTGCCCACATTGTTGGAGCGGAAGCAACGGAGCTCATTGCGGAGCTTGTTCTCGCGCGCGCACTCGAAACCACGAACGAAGAAATTCACCGAACGATGCATGCGCATCCGACGCTTGCCGAGGCAATTATGGAGGCGGCTGGGGATGCATGGGGTGTGGCGGTCAACATCTAGAGTCGTTCGTCATTTGAGAGAGAATTGAGCTGAGACGGTACAGTAAAGATAAACCATTCGCCTGTGCCGGCTTGAGAATGCTGCAATTCAAGTTATTTTCGCAGGAGCTTGGTCGGCGGGACGGTCTCCCTGTACAAAAGGCGTTTCAGTTTGGTCTTCAAGAGCAGTGAAAGCTGCCATCATAGCGGAGGAATCGATTCTCCACCACGAACATAAATCCTCTCTATCCCTTTGAACCGACTCTTCGTTTCACATCTTGGCAGAACGCGGTATGCTGATGCATGGGAGCTTCAGCATCGATTATTCGAACTTCGCCACTATGGAATGGTGGATGATCTTCTCCTCTTCACCGAACACGAACACGTCTACACCATTGGCAAAGGGGGAGACGACAACCATCTCCTTGCCTCGGAACAAGAATTGAAGGAAAAAGGGATCGACCTGTTTCGCATCGATCGGGGCGGAGACATTACCTATCACGGTCCTGGACAAGTCGTCGGTTACCCTATCATCGATCTCAGCCGTTACTTCTGCGATATCCATCGCTATCTCCGATGTTTGGAGGAAGTGATCATTTTAGCGCTGGAGGAATTCGGCATGCACGCCGACCGCGAGGAAGGAATGACCGGAGTGTGGGTGCGGGGTGAGAAAATTGCCGCCATCGGTGTCCGTGTCAGTAAGTGGGTGACGATGCATGGCTTCGCGCTCAACGTGAACAGCGATCTTACGATGTTCGATCGCATCATTCCCTGCGGCATCTTTCACAAAGGTGTGACCTCCATGCGGAAGCTGCTCGGTCACGAGGTGCCACTCTTTTCCGTCGAAGAAAAACTGCAACAGGCGTTCTGCGTGGTGTTCGGCTGTCAACCCTCTCGAATCTCCCCCGAGGTGTTGACGCAACGCATTCGGTCGCTACGGGTCGACGTAGCGCCGCCGGCAAAAGTGAACGAATTCTCGCGCGATCAGGAGTAACAGAACAAGAGAACGATAACCATCGCTTAATCGTTTGAACGAATAAAAGGAGACGTTCCACGATGGCAACCAACGCGACCGTGGTCCCACAGCAATTGAAAACGCATGCACTCTCGAAGGAGGAATTGCTCCGGGCCTATCGGACGATGCTTACCGCCCGGCGGATCGACGAGAAGATTCTGATCCTGCTCAAACAAGGAAAAGCGTTCTTCCACATTGGCGGTTCGGGTCACGAAGCGGCGCAAGTTGCGGCCGCTGCAGCACTTCGGCCAAAGCACGATTGGTCTTTTCCGTATTATCGCGACATGGCGTTTGCCCTGCATATGGGCATGACGCCGAAAGATGTGCTGCTGATTGCTCTCCACCGCGCTGAAGATCCTGCGACAGGAGGGCGCCAACCACAGGGGCACTACGGCCGAGCGGATCTCCGCATGCCTACCCAATCAAGTCCCACCGGAACCCAATATCTGCAAGCGGTCGGCGTGGCAATGGCTGCAAAGAAGGAACGGTCGCAAGAAGTGGTCTACGTTTCCTCGGGCGAAGGCGCCACGAGCGAAGGTGAGTTTTTTGAAGCGATCAATTGGGCAGCGCGGGAGGCCTATCCCGTCATCTTTTTCATTCAGGATAACAAGTTTGCTATCTCCGTTCCCGTGACGCAGCAGACTGCCGGGGCCTCGATTTACGAAGCGACTGCGGGCTTCAAAGGGCTGGACCGCTATGATTTGGATGGATCGAACTTTTTCGATGTGCACGCCGCAATGGTCAAGGCCGTTGAGCGTGCCCGAAAGGGAGGAGGACCGAGTCTCATTCGCGCGAATGTCGTGCGTCTCCTTCCTCACTCGTCGTCGGATGATCAATTCAAGTATCGTACGAAGGAAGAGATTGAGCGCGATAAAGCGCGTGATCCCATCCCTATGATGACCCACTTTCTGATCGAGGAAGGATTTATCACAGACAAGGAAGCGAACGATCTCCAGGCTGAAGTCAAGCGCGAAATCGATGAAGCGGCCGATTGGGCGGAATCGCGACCCCTTCCCGATCCATCGACAGTGGAGCAACACGTCTATGGTGTTTCGCATGCAAGCCCGCCAAAAGATTTTGTCGAACCGCAGCATTCAGGGCCGCGAGTCGTGATGGTCGATGCCATCAATCACGCACTGAAGGAGGAAATGGAACGAAATCCGAAAATGGTGATCTTCGGTGAAGATATTGCCGATGGAAAAGGGGGGGTCTTCACCGCAACGAAAGGGATTTCGACCAAGTTCGGAACGGAGCGCGCATTTAACTCGCCGCTCGCAGAGGCAAGCATCGTGGGGGTGGCAATAGGTATGGCTCTCAAAGGGTGGGCGCCGGTTCCGGAGATCCAATTTGGCGATTACATCTGGCCGGCGTTCATGCAGATCCGTGATGAGATGGCAATGTTCCGCTATCGATCGAATGGAACCTGGAGTTGCCCGATGGTGATTCGCGTTCCAGTGGGTGGCTACATTCATGGTGGTCATTATCACAGCCAATGCATCGAAGGGATCATGGCGCACATTCCCGGAATCCGGCTTGCCTTTCCCTCCAATGCAGCCGATGCAAAAGGTCTCCTCAAAGCGGCCATCCGTGGAGATGATCCCGTGATCTTTATGGAGCATAAGGGTTTGTATCGTCAAGGATATGCCGCGACACCGGAACCTGATGCAGACTACGTGTTGCCATTTGGCATTGCGGCAAAGCGTAGAGAAGGAACCGACATCAGCATCATCACCTATGGTGCCTTGGTACAGAAATCACTCGAAGCCGCCCGGAAGCTTGAAGGGAAAGGTGTGAGTGTTGAGGTGATCGACTTGCGAACAATCAATCCACTTGATGATGACGCGATCTTCGAGTCTGTCAAGAAAACGGGAAAAGTATTGGTGGCACATGAAGATACGATCACGGCGGGATTTGGTGCCGAAATTGCCGCCCGGATCGTCCGGAACTGCTTCGAGTATCTTGATGCACCCATCATGAGGGTCGGCGCTCTTGACACGCCCGTGCCGTATAGTCCGCCGTTGGAAGATGCTATGCTCCCGAACGAGCGAAAAATTCTCGACGCGCTGGAAGAGCTGGCGGCGTACTGATTAGCTGAATCGATGCCCGACGACCTACTGTTTGAGGTGCCGACAAAATTAAGTTTTATCGTTAGAATCTCTAAGATTTATTGGGAGATCATTTCAACGATCAAGCATCCTATTCTGAAAGCCAAAGAAACAAACGTGAGAAGTGTATTGGAAGATCCGGACGAGATTCGGAGGAGTAAAAAAAGGCCCAAGTATTTTTCTTTTCTATCGTCTTGAACAACCGAAGCGCTGGTTATGTGCGGTTGTCAAGAAGGCAAACGGATTGGGATTTTTGGTAACGGCATATCCTACAGATTCAATCAAAAAGAGAGAACAAGTATGGAACAAGTGAAAGTCTACTATGACCGCAAAGGAAATACTTTTACGAATCGCCTTTGAGACAGTAGCAGATTAATTGCACGGGAGGAACTCTACCATGCAGGTTGACGTCGTCATGCCCAAGATGGGCGAGAGCATTCAAGAGGGGAAGATCCTTCGCTGGATGAAGAAGCCCGGCGACACGATCGAGAAGGACGAGTCGATCCTTGAGATCAGCACCGACAAGGTTGATTCGGAAATCCCTTCTCCTGCCGCAGGGGTGTTGACGAAGATTATTGTACCCGAAGGGGAGACCGTCGATGTGGGCACCGTCATCGGAATGATCGAAACGGATGCAACCAGCGCGAAAGTTGACACATCTCCTTCCTCCTCAGCGAAAGCGACTCCTGAGTCCCACCACGCCGCCCCCGCAGTATATTCCGAGACGTTCAACATCGCGGTTCCAGCGCGTCAAAAGGATGGCGACAGATTCTACTCACCGCTCGTAAAGACGATCGCCAAAAAAGAGGGAATTGCACTGGAGGAGCTTGATCAGATCAGCGGTTCAGGCTTGAACGGGCGTGTCACAAAGAACGATGTGTTGAACTATCTGCGCACCCGCGTCGCCAAGCCTCAAGTCACCGTCGGTGCAGATGTCAGGTTGGTTCGCGCGGACGTAAAGGAGTTACAAAAGAAGTATCCTGCACCGTTGTACGAGCTCCGACAGTTGGATAACGTGCAGAGGAAGATGGCCGAGCACATGGTCAAGAGTGTTCATACATCACCTCACGTGCAGGCGATTTCAGAATGCGATGTCAGTCGAATTGTGGATTTTCGAGCGAAGAATGCCGATCGCTTTGAAAAGCAGGAGGGCTTCAAGCTCACGTACACCCCCTTCTTCATCGATGCGACGATCCGTGCGCTGAAACAATTTCCGCTCATGAACAGCTCACTCGAAGGTGATGTGATCGTCATAAAGAAGTTCATCAACTTCGGCATGGCGGTTGCCGCTCCGAATGGCCTGATTGTACCGGTCATCAAAAATGCAGAGGAGAAGAGCTTTCTCGGTCTTGCACGCGCCATCAATGATCTGGCTGTACGCACGCGCAACAAGAAACTCACTCCGGACGATGTTCAAGGTGGAACCTTTACGATCACGAACTACGGCATCTTCGGCAACATCATCGGCATTCCGATCATCAATCAGCCCCAGGTTGCGATCCTTGGGGTTGGGGCGATCAAGAAACGTCCGGTTGTGTTGACGGATGAGGCAGGGAATGACTCCATCGCCATACGGTCGATGGTCTACTTGACCCTTTCGTTCGATCATCGCATTCTCGATGGTGCAATCGGTGGACAATTTATCTCGGCTGTTGTCGAGAACCTCGAACGCTTTGATTTTTCCAGGACCTTCTGACGTGTCATTTGTCATACAAGAAATAGCTGTCGCACACGCCGAACCTCCCAAGCGGCGGCCGGAATGGCTCAAAGCGAAGATCCCTGGTGGTGAGAACTACGCGCGCCTCAAGAGTCTGATCGATTCGCATCGACTCCATACCGTTTGCGAGGAAGCTCGTTGTCCGAACATGGGAGAATGCTGGGCGGCAGGAACGGCGACATTTATGATTCTTGGGGATATTTGCACGCGCTCATGCGGCTTCTGTGCCGTGAAGACTGGTCGCCCCGCTCCCGGTCTCGATTGGGACGAGCCGCGTCGCGTGGTCGATGCCATCAAATTGATGGGAGTGAATCACGCCGTCATTACTTCCGTGAACCGCGACGAGCGTCCGGATGGCGGTGCGCCGATCTTTGCAGAGACGCTGCGGCTGATTCACGAAGAACTTCCAGGCGTTACGGTAGAGGTCCTTATACCGGACTTCAAAGGGAATGAAACGGCGCTCAACATGGTGCTTGATGCACAACCTGACATCCTGAATCACAATCTGGAAACAGTTCCTCGTCTCTATCGACGTGTGCGGCCGCAAGCAAACTATGAACAGTCGCTTCAACTGTTGGCTCGAGCCAAGCGCCGGGGTTTCAAGACAAAAACGGGGTTAATGCTCGGCATCGGCGAGAAGACAGAAGAGGTGATCGAAGTCATTAAGGATATACGCGCACAATCGGATTGTGATATTCTCACGCTCGGCCAATACCTTCAGCCAACGAAGGAACATCTCCCCATTGATCGATATGTGCATCCAGATGAATTCCGCATGCTAAAAGAAGTAGGATTAGATATGGGCTTCGCGCACGTGGAGTCGGGTCCGCTTGTCCGCAGTTCCTACCATGCAGAACGAGCCTTGTAAGCTCTCACAGGTTGTTGAAAAAGAAAAACCACGAAGGCGCGTAGGACGCTAAAGGATACTCTTCTCATTCTCTCTCCACGAATGACCTTAGATGTTTCCGCGGTTCCTCCGCAAGTAAGTCAACTTCTTGAAGCAATCGGACAAGATCGCGAGCGAGGAGCTGCGGAAATCGCCCGTTCTGCAGCCGAAGCCTTGGTGCTGTTTGCTCAACTCTCTCCGGCCGGGGAACCTTCACAGCTTGACGTAGGCCTTCGATCCGTTCTGCGCGGGCTGATTGCGTCACAGCCGGCAATGACTTCGCTTCTCCATCTCGCCGCGGATGTATTGCCTCGGGCCAAGGCCGCAAAATCTGCTGAGGAATTTCGAGCAGCGGTTCAAGACGCCTCGAAGGAGTTCATTCAGCGAATTGATAGGGAAGCACTTCTGATTGCATATCACCTTCTCGCCGTTGTTCAGGGAGGAAACGTGGTGCTCACAATCTCTCGCAGTTCAACGCTTCTGGATTCGTTCAGGTGGATTCATACGCAAGGCAGAGTGTTTCGCGTTCTTTGTGCAGAGTCGCTACCAGGAGGAGAGGGTGTCAGATTGGTGGACGAATTAAGGAAGTACGAGATTGATGCGGAGCTTTTTCGGGACGACGATCTGGATTGGCAGCTAAGACGCGCAGACGTCGTGCTTGTGGGGGCCGATACGGTTTCCGAATCGGGCGTTATCAACAAGAAGGGTACGAGCCGGCTCGCATTATCCGCACGAAGTTTCAGAATTCCACTGTATGTCGTCACGGGCTCGACGAAGTTTTTTCCAGTAGGACTTCCGCTTCCAACGTACTCCGAGGAGTTGTTCGATGTTACGCCACTTGAAGATATCAGCGGTGTGATCTGCGAGGTAGGGTGCCTCGGGCCGGCTCGCATTCGCGAACGTCTTCCGCGCTCAGAAATGCTCCAGGAACTCCTCCATCAAGCTTAAAGAAAATTAACGCAATTCTTGTTTTGCCACTTGACAACGGGCTAAACATTCGTATATTTAAGTCAACGCTTTACTTCAGAACAGTGGACTCAAGTACGAACCATATCAACAGCTTCTTTGCGGCCAAGGCCCTTCTCGGCATTCGACCGTTGTTTGTACTTCCGTCCATTCTTCTCCCTATTTTGCTAGTTATCCTCGTCGTCCTAGGGCTTCTTATTATTGCCTGATCGGAACGCCAGAGGCTAACTAGTGCACACCAACTAACACCCCAAGCAACAAATAAGTAACGGTAACGCAAAGTTCGCCTCTGGCGGAGAAGTGTAACGTTTTGCCAACAGGAGATCTATGCGTAGTCACATTATTACCCGCGGCACCGAGCGGACCCCTAACCGCGCGATGTTACGTGCTGTGGGATTTACGGATGAAGATTTCAACAAACCGATCATTGGTGTTGCGAACGGTTACAGCACCATCACGCCGTGCAACGTTGGACTCGGCGACCTGGCCGAAGCGGCGATGGAGGCACTCCGCGACGCCGGCACGATGCCGCAGGTGTTCGGAACGATCACCGTGAGCGATGGGATCTCGATGGGGACAGAAGGCATGAAGTATTCGCTTGTCTCCCGCGAAATCATCGCCGACTCGATCGAAGCCGTCTGCAATGCACAATCGTTCGATGGACTGCTTGCGCTCGGCGGGTGCGATAAAAATATGCCCGGCGCGATGATTGCTATCGCTCGACTGAACATTCCCTCCATCTTTGTCTACGGGGGTACGATGAAGCCCGGTCATTGGAATGGTCGCGATCTGACCATTGTCAGCGCGTTTGAGGCCGTTGGGCAATACAGCGCGAAGAAAATCACGGAGCAGGAGCTGCTCGAGGTAGAACGCCACGCTTGTCCGGGAGCCGGATCGTGCGGTGGGATGTATACTGCCAATACGATGTCGTCAGCTATCGAGGCGATGGGATTGAGTCTGGTCTACTCTTCCACGATGGCAGCGGAGGATGATGAAAAGGCAGAGAGCACGGCAGAATCTGCCCGCGTCCTTGCCAACGCTGTACGCCAACAAATCCTTCCCAGCCATATCCTTACCCGCAAAGCTTTTGAAAATGCCATCACCGTCGTCAACACGATCGGCGGCTCCACCAACGCCGTGCTTCATCTCCTCGCCCTTGCTCACGCAGCCGGCGTACGGCTTTCGCTGGACGATTTCGAAACGATTCGTGCACGCACCCCAGTGCTGTGCGACTTGAAACCATCCGGCAGATTTGTTACCACCGATTTTCATCGGGCGGGCGGCGTGCCGCAAGTGATGAAGATGTTGCTCAACCATCGTCTGCTGCATGGGGATGCACGAACGATCACCGGTCAAACGATCTCAGAAGTACTCGCGGGCGTACCCAACACTCCAGCTTCTGATCAAGAAGTCATTCGTCCGTGGGACCGTCCGCTCTATCCGACCGGACATCTTGTGATCTTAAAAGGCAATCTCGCGCCGGAAGGGGCGGTTGCCAAGATTACCGGCGTGAAGAACCATCGGATGACGGGTCCGGCAAGAGTGTTCAACTCTGAAGAATCTTGTCTCAAAGCAATTCTTGATAGTGTGATCCGGGAGGGAGATGTCATTGTCATTCGGTATGAAGGACCGAAGGGGGGACCGGGAATGCGAGAGATGCTTGCGCCGACATCCGCCATCATCGGGGCAGGCTTGGGGGATTCGGTCGGGCTGATAACAGATGGACGGTTTTCCGGCGGAACGTACGGGATGGTCGTCGGTCACGTGGCTCCCGAGGCCGCCGTCGGTGGTCCGCTTGCGCTGGTAGAAGAGGGAGATGAGATTACAATTGATGCCGATCAAGGCGTGTTACATCTCAACGTACCGGCTGATGTTCTCGAACGGAGGAAAACATTATGGCATTCGCCCAAATCGCGCTACACCCGCGGTGTTCTTGCAAAATATGCCCGACTTGTTTCGAGCAGCAGCCTTGGAGCCGTAACAGATTTGCACCTCAATGGATCAAGCTAACCCACGACATCATTGCGACACAAGTTTCCTTTCCCGAGCAAAGCAACCCTTTTGCGACGGCGGGAAACCAGAGGCTGTGCAAAATGTAGGGCGAGAAGTCTTCTCGCCCACGTTGGTGTCGCGAAAACCATCTGAATTCCTCAAATCTCGAACTCGCACATCACGTCGATTGAACTTTTTGCACAGCCTCGACTCGCAATGAAAAGAATCAGGAGTGAGAAATCAGTCAGTCGCATCGTAACGACAATCCACGCACCAAGTGTCACACGCAAGCGCGAGCAAGTTTCTCGTGCCTAACAAAAAGGACGGTTCTATGCCGCACCATAAATCGCAAAATCCAAATCAGAACCACTATGGCAAAGTGATGACCGGTTCGGAAATTTTTGTCAGATGTCTCATTGAAGAAGGCGTAGAGGTTGTTTTCGGTTACCCCGGAGGCGCAACGATCGGCATCTATGACGCTCTCGTTGATCTCTCCGACATCAAGCACGTCCTCGTGCGACACGAGCAAGGCGCAACCCATGCCGCCGAAGGATATGCGAAAGCGACCGGCAAGCCCGGAGTCGTTCTTGTCACCTCCGGCCCCGGTGCGACGAACACGGTCACGGGCATTGCGGATGCGTTCATGGATTCGATCCCCATCGTTGTTTTCACGGGTCAGGTTCCGCTCAAGTTGATCGGCAATGATGCGTTCCAAGAAGCGGACATCGTTGGGATCACGCGACCGATCACCAAGCACAACTATCTCGTGAAAGATGTGCGCGACCTGGCACGAATCATCAAAGAGGCATTTTACATCGCCACAACAGGTCGGCCAGGTCCCGTGCTTGTGGATTTACCAAAGGACGTGATGGCGCAGAAGGCCTCGTTTGAATATCCCAAGACGATCCATCTGCGCAGTTACAATCCGACGGTGGAAGGGCACATGAAGCAGATCAAGAAGGCGGCGGACTTGATCAACGCAGCCCGTCGTCCTGTCCTGTATGTGGGGGGCGGCGTCATCCAATCGAATGCCGCGGGTGAGCTCACCGCACTTGCCGAAAAGCTCCGGTGCCCGGTCACCACCACTCTTCATGGCTTGGGTGCCTTTCCGGAAACGAATCCGCTTTCGATGGGGATGTTGGGCATGCACGGAACGTGGTACTCCAACATCGCCGTCAATTACTGTGACGTGTTGATTGCCGTGGGGGCGCGATTTGACGATCGCGTGACCGGCAAGGTCGAGGCCTTCGCGCCCGAGGCAAAGAAAGTGCACATCGACATCGATCCCGCGGCGATCAGCAAGAACGTGAAGGTGGATGTCCCGTTAGTGGGGGATGTCAAACGTGTGCTCAAGAAGTTGCTCGATCTCGTGCAGCCGCTGAAGACGGATGATTGGTTGAAGACAATCGACCAATGGAAGCGTGAGCATCCCTTGCGGTATAAGGTGGGTGAATCGCTTCGAGCCCAGTACGTGATTCACAAATTGGGGGAGATCACGAAAGGCAACGCCATCGTGGTGACGGATGTGGGACAACATCAGATGTGGACCGCGCAGTTCTTCAAATGGATACATCCGCGTTCGCACATTACCTCGGGTGGTTTAGGAACGATGGGCTTTTCGCTTCCGGCGGCGATGGGAGCAGCCTTCGGTCGCAACGATCTTCCCGTGGTTTCCATCAGCGGCGACGGCGGTTTCCAGATGAACGCGCAGGAGCTTGCCACCATTGTCGAACACAAACTCCCGATGAAAATTTTCATCATCAACAACGGATTCCTCGGAATGGTGCGTCAGTGGCAGGAGCTGTTCTGGCGCCGGCGGTATTCCCATGTTGAGCTTTACAATCCGGACTTTGTGAAGCTGGCGGAAGCATACGGCTGCCCCGCTTCTCGGGTTACGAAGCCTGAGGAAGTGGAGGGAGCGATTGCACATGCGATGGAATATCATCAAGGGCCCATTTTCATTGAGTTTGCTGTTGCCAAAGAGGACAATGTGTATCCGATGATCCCTGCCGGCCAAACGGTGAAAGAGATGCTTGATACCCCGGAGCCCGTCGAATCAGAGGGTGAAAAGACAGAAGATTTGCTTCTGCTTGTGAAAGGATAGAAGCAGGATCCAAGGTGCGCACGCCTGCGAATCATTCTCATTCATTGAGTTTCGGCAGTGCCGCTGCCCACATCGCCACAAATTACAAAGCACTCCATCCAGATAGGTAAGTCATATGCCTCAAGTCGCTGAATCGACCATCCCGCGCAACGGCGCGGGAGAACAGATCAAGAAGCACACTATTTCCATTCTTGTTGAAAACAAGTTCGGAGCTTTTACGCGCATCGCCGGACTCTTCGCAGCCAAAGGTTATAATATTGACAGCCTGACGGTGGGACCAACGGAGGAAGAAGACGTTTCCCGCATGACCATTGTCACGCGGGGAGACGACCAGGTCATCGAACAAATCATCAAACAGCTGAACAAGCTCATCGACACCATCAAAGTTGTCGATCTGACATTCGAGAGTTTTGTGGAGCGCGAACTGGTTTTGGTGAAGGTCCAGTCAACTCCCGAGACGCGCTCGGAAATCATGCAGATTGCAGAGATTTTCCGTGCGAAGGTTGTCGATATCAGTCCCAAGACCTTGACGCTGGAGGCAACCGGAAGTCAACAAAAAGTCGACGCCATTATCAAAATGCTGAAGCCGTTCGTCATCAAGGAGATGGCCCGGACGGGCCGAGTTGCAATCAGGCGAGAATTCCAGGGAGAGGTCTAACCAAACGTCCTCGCGGGAAATCCAATGATTCCACATCTCACCTATCCACTCTACGATGCACGCTTCGAGCACGACGCGTGCGGCGTCGGATTCGTGGCGCACACCTCAGGCAAGCGAAGCCATAAGACCGTCCGCATGGGCATCCAATCGGTCTGTAATCTGACTCATCGCGGGGCGGTGGGCGGCGACACGCAGACAGGGGATGGAGCGGGAATCCTCACGCAGCTGCCGCGCAGGTTTTTCCTGTTGGAAGAACCGCGACTCGGATGGCGACTCGATCATGAATCGGAACTCGGCGTCGGAATGCTCTTTATGCCGCGAGGTGACGAAGATGCTTATGCTCTCTGTCGCGCGCTCATTGAGTACGTCATCACGACAAAAGGGCTGGGGCTGTTGGGATGGCGCGACGTGCCGGTCGATCAGTCGGTGATTGGCGATAGCTCCGCACTTACTGCTCCGCGCATTCAGCAGGTTTTTGTCAAAAAACCGAAACATTTCAGTGAAGCGGAATTTGAACGCACGCTGTATCTGACCAGAAAGGAAATAGAAAAACACAGTCTGAAGACAAACGTTCGGGGGTTCTACATTTGCTCCTTCTCCAGCCGGACGATCGTCTACAAAGGGCTGATGATTGCGACGGAGTTGGATCGATTCTTCTCGGATTTGAAGAATGAAGCGTTCGAATCGGCATTCACAATCTATCATCAGCGCTACAGCACAAATACGTTTCCCACGTGGGGGTTGGCTCAACCGTTCCGCATGCTGGCCCACAACGGTGAAATCAACACGATTCAAGGGAACAGAGTCTGGACGCAGGCGCGTGAGGCTGAAATGGGAGCCGATTGCTGGGGCGAGAACATCAAGCACCTCAAACCGCTCTTGCAGCCGGGAGGGAGCGACTCCGCTCACCTCGATAATGCGCTGGAGGCGTTGACGCTTTCAGGTCGAAGCATCCTCCACTCGATGATGATGTTGATTCCTGAGGCGTGGCGGGCAAGAGATGATATCGACGAGCAAGTTCAAACATTTTATGAGTATAACGAATGCTTTAGCGAGCCGTGGGATGGGCCGGCTGCCGTGGTGTTCAGTGATGGAAACTTCGTTGGCGCCACGCTCGATCGCAACGGACTCCGACCGGCGCGTTACAAGATCACGTCGGATGGATACGTGGTACTCGGATCCGAAGTGGGTGCATTCGAACTTGATGAGGCTCTTGTCGTGGAGAAAGGACGTTTGGGACCCGGCCAGATGATCGTTGTTGATTGTGCGGAAGGAACCTTGCTGAGAGACCTTGAGATCAAGAATGCGGTGGCGCGAAGAAAACCGTATCCTGCCTGGGTTCAGTCACAACTCCGAAAGATCGCTTCGCGAAGACCCGATGATTTTTCATCGGACATCGGCCTCTCCACAGAACAATTGATCCGATCTCAACTCTGTTTCGGCTATACTGCCGATGAGATTTCGATGTTGATGAAGCCGATGGCAGAAGATGGAAAGGAAGCGGTCGGTTCAATGGGTGACGATGCGCCGATTGCTGTTCTTTCCAAACTTCCAAAACTTCTTCCGTCCTATTTTCGCCAGCAATTTGCTCAAGTGACCAATCCGCCTATCGACCCGATTCGTGAACGGTTGGTGATGTCGTTGACGAGTAAATTGGGATATCGGAAGAACTGGTTTGCCGAAACGCCGGAACATGCAAGACAAGTGGAGTTGGAAAGTCCCATCATCACTGATCGTCAGCTTCACGAGTTATGCAGTTTTGAAGAACGAGACTTACAGCCGGTGGTTCTGTCTGCTCTCTTTGATCCGAGCCAAGGCGCAACGGGTCTGGAGCAGGCGCTTCACGCACTCTGTTTTGCTGCGGAACGTGGAGCTGATGAGGGAAGATTTCTTTTGGTCTTATCCGACCGTGGTATTGACGCCACAAGGGCGCCGATTCCCATTCTGCTTGCCGTCGGCGCCGTGCACAACCATTTGCTGCGGGTCAACAAACGGTTAAAGGTGAGCGTCGTTGCTGAGACAGGTGAACCTCGCGATGTTCACCATTTCGCGACGCTCATCGGCTACGGAGCAAACGCTGTTTGTCCGTATCTCGCGTTTGCTTCTATTAAAGCAATGATTGCAGCGCGACCGGATGGTTTGGCGGCGGAGCAAGCGTGCGAGAATTTTGCAAAATCGGTTGAGGCGGGAATCCTCAAAGTAATGTCGAAGATGGGAATTTCACTCCTCGGCTCGTATCGCGGCGCTCAGATTTTCGAGGCGCTCGGCATCTCCGAAGAGGTTGTGGAGCGGTACTTCACAGGGACTCCCACACGCATTGGCGGGATCGGTTTGCGCGAAATCGCACAGGAAGCTCTCGCGCGACATGCCCGCGCGTTTCAATCGCCGGTTCCGGAATTGAGCGACGAAGGAGTGTATCGATTCCGGAAGAACGGTGAGCGCCACGCGTGGTCCCCTGAGGCATTACGCGCCGTGCAATGGTTCAGAACGTCGGCAGATCAGATCGAGATCCGGCATCTTCAGAAAGCGCTCGATGACACCGCCCCCATCGGCATCAAGGATTTGCTCGAATTCAGGAAGGTGCGTTCCCCCATCTCACTGGATGAGGTGGAATCAATTGAGGAGATACGAAAGCGATTTACCACGGCCGCAATGTCTCTTGGCGCCTTATCCCCTGAGGCGCACGAGGCCCTTGCCGTTGCGATGAATCGGATCGGAGGGAAGAGCAATAGCGGTGAAGGGGGAGAAGACCCCGCGCGCTTTCGTCCATTGCCGAATGGCGATTCCGCCAATAGCGCCATCAAACAAGTTGCCTCAGCGCGTTTCGGCGTGACGATAGAATACCTCGCGAGCGCAAAGGAACTTGAAATCAAGATGGCGCAGGGTTCGAAGCCCGGCGAAGGGGGACAGATTCCGGCCAACAAAGTCTCTCCGCTCATCGCACGATTGCGGAAAGCCGTGCCGGGCATTTCGCTCATTTCGCCTCCACCACATCACGATATTTACAGCATCGAAGACCTTGCCCAGCTTATCTACGATCTGAAGCAGGCAAATCCCCGTGCGCGTGTCTGCGTCAAACTCGTATCCGAAGCAGGAGTGGGAACGATTGCCGCCGGTGTTGCGAAGGCGTATGCAGACGTCATCCTCATCAGCGGCCACGAAGGAGGCACAGGCGCCTCGCCGTTGAGTTCCATTAAGAACGCCGGTGCGCCGTGGGAGTTAGGTATTGCCGAGGCCCAACAAGTGCTCGTGCTCAACGGATTGCGCGAACGCGTGACCCTCCGTGTCGATGGCGGATTAAAGACGGGGAGAGATATCGTTATCGCAGCGCTCTTGGGGGCTGAAGAATACAATTTTGGAACAGCCGCGCTCATCGCGCTCGGCTGCCGCTACGTCCGACAATGCCACCTGAACACCTGTCCCGTCGGCATCGCAACGCAGGACGAAGAATTGCGCGGACGGTTCGACGGAACGCCGGAGATGATCATCAACTACTTCAATGCGGTCGCATCGGACGTGCGTTCCATTCTGGCGGAATTGGGATTTCGCTCGCTGCAAGAGGTCATCGGACGTACCGACCTTCTGAAGCAGCGCGTCATCGTCGATCACGCAAAAGCGAACACCGTCGATCTTTCCAAGCTGCTTGCGCGGCGCGACTATGAACGCGATCAACGACTCCGCGTGTGGCACAGAAACGATAAGCCGGGGCAGCCGCTCGACGACATCATTCTGCAAGATGTGAAAGAAGCGATCCGCAACGGCAGTCCGATGACCCGGTCTTACAAAATTCGCAATACCAACCGTTCGGTCGGCACGAAACTTTCGGGTGAAATCGCATATCTGTACGGAGATCGCGGCTTGCCCGAACATTCCATCCAGTTGCGCTTTACGGGAAGCGCCGGCCAAAGTTTCGGCGCGTTTCTCGTTGCCGGTGTGCGAATGGTCTTGGTGGGTGAAGCGAATGACTACGTGGGGAAAGGTTTAAGCGGCGGCGAGATCATCATCGCCCCTCCAACGAATCGCGTGAACTCTGCTCAGGAAGTGATTATCGGCAACACTGTTCTTTACGGCGCAACAGCAGGAGCCCTTTTTGCGAGCGGGAGAGCCGGCGAGCGGTTGTGTGTGCGGAACAGCGGAGCTCTCGCCGTCGTGGAAGGAGCCGGAGACCACGCCTGCGAATATATGACGAACGGAACAGTCGTCATTCTTGGAACGACGGGACGCAATTTTGGTGCCGGGATGACGGGTGGGATCGCATTTGTCCTCGATCTGCTAGGCGATTTCCAAAAGCGATACAATCGGGATTCCATTACCATCCGTCGCGTTGAGGATGGCGAGGAAACGCGGTTGCTGCAATCTCTCATTCATCGTCACATGGAGTTAACCGGCAGTGTGCGGGCACAGGAGGTGCTCATGAATTGGGGGACGTTTGGATCCCTGTTCTGGCGAATTACGCCGGCGGTTCAGCCGATGATCGAAGAAAAGAAATCTCATCGAGCGCGCCGTGCAAGCGGTGAGACCGCCGCAAAAGTTTAATCAGTATCGCGCCCATCATCATTTGGATCATTCACTCAAAGGAGATCAAACAACAATGGCGGTCATTGATTTTGGTGGGGTCAAAGAAGAGGTTGTTACGAGAGAAGAGTATCCGCTCTCAAAAGCACAGCAAACGCTTCAGGACGAAGTCGTTGCAATCCTGGGCTACGGGCCGCAAGGACACGGTCAGTCGCTGAATCTCCGCGATAACGGCATTGACGTGATCATCGGTCAAAGAAAAGGAGGGAAGGGATGGGATGATGCAGTACGGGATGGTTGGGTCGAAGGAAAGGATCTCTTCTCGGATCTCGAAGAGACAATTCGCAGGGCGACGGTCGTTCAATACTTGCTCTCCGACGCAGGACAAAAGGCTCAGTGGTCGTTGGTCAAGCGAAATCTCCGCAAAGGCCAGGCTCTCTGCTTCTCCCACGGTTTCTCCATTGTCTACAAGGAACAGACGGGGGTTCTTCCCCCACCGGACGTCGATGTACTTCTTGTTGCTCCAAAAGGGGCCGGTCGTACTGTTCGCTCAAACTTTCTTGCGGGGAGCGGCATCAACTCAAGTTTCGCCGTGTATCAGGACGCGACGGGGCGGGCGCGCGAACGCGCTATCGCCTTGGGGATTGCAGTTGGATCGGGGTATCTGTTTCCCACTACCTTCGAGAAGGAAGTTTTCAGCGACTTGACAGGAGAGCGCGGGGTCTTGATGGGTGCAATTGCCGGGATTATGAAGGCTCAGTACGACACGCTGCGTGCTATGGGGCACTCACCGAGCGAGGCGTTCAATGAAACCGTTGAGGAGGCAACGCAGAGTTTGTATCCACTCATCGGAAAGAATGGAATGGATTGGATGTTTGCGTCGTGCAGCACAACGGCCCAGCGGGGCGCGCTCGATTGGTCGAAACGCTTTGAAATAGCCGTGAAGCCGTTATTCGAGCTGTTGTACCGGGATGTGCAGGAGGGAATCGAGACCAAGCGCGTTCTCGAAAGTTGTAGTGCCCCGGATTATCGCGATCAACTCGAGAAAGAATTGGACGAGTGGCGAAATTCGGAAATGTGGAAAGCCGGCGCTGCGGTGCGGGCGCTGCGTCCCGAAAATTGGAAGAAGGGACAGGACTGACCGAATGCGCAACGTTTGGAAAAGCGATCGAACACACTCTCGGGATTTCTGATGAAACGAATCCAACTCTACGACACAACGCTGCGGGATGGTACGCAGGGAGAAGACGTCAGTTTCTCCGTCGAAGACAAGCTCCGCATTGCGCAACGGCTTGATACGTTCGGCCTGGATTATATTGAAGGGGGATGGCCCGGTTCGAATCCGCGTGATCTCGAGTTCTTCCGGCGCGCTCGTCAGTTGAAACTTCATCACGCGAAACTTGCCGCGTTCGGCAGCACGCGTCGACCTAAGAACAAGGTTGAGGACGATCCGAACATTCTCGCTCTTCTCGATGCCGGGACACCGGTGGTTACCATCTTCGGCAAATCGTGGATTCTGCACGTGAAGCAGGCTCTCCAGATCTCGGAGGAGGAGAATCTGGAGATCATTTCGGACTCCGTTGCCTACCTCAAGTCACAAGGCAAGGAGGTCATTTACGATGCGGAGCACTTCTTTGACGGATTTAAGAGCGATCCTTTCTACGCGTTGCAGACACTCAAGACTGCGGAGACGGCGGGGGCGGAGCTTCTCGTCCTGTGCGACACGAACGGTGGTACGCTGACGGACGAGTTGGCTGAGATCGTGCGTGAAGTAAAGAAACGCATCCGGAAGAAGATCGGCATTCACACGCATAACGACTGCGAGCTTGCTGTCGCCAATACACTCGCGGCGGTTCAGGCAGGAGCCGTTCACGTGCAAGGAACGATCAACGGGTACGGTGAGCGATGCGGTAACGCGAATCTCTGCTCCATTATCCCCAACCTTCAACTCAAACTTGGATTCACGTGTATTGAGGGGGAGCAATTGAGGCGTCTCACGGAGCTTTCTCATTTTGTCAGCGAACTGGCCAATCTCTCTCATCGCAAGCATCTGCCGTTCGTGGGTCAAAGTGCATTTGCACACAAAGGGGGTGTGCACGTGAGCGCGGTGATGAAAACACCGGCGACCTACGAGCATATCGATCCTGAACAGATCGGCAATCAGCGACGCGTCCTGGTATCCGACCTTTCCGGCAGAAGCAACATCAGCTATAAATCGGCTGAGTTGGGCATCGATATCGAACGCGCAGGCGATCGTTTACAGGAAATTGTTGAGGATATCAAGCAGAAGGAGTTCGAGGGGTACCGGTATGAAGAGGCCGATGGTTCGCTGGAATTGCTCATTCGCCGGCGGTTGAACGATTGGCGGGAGTTCTTTGATCTCGAAGGATTCAAAGTGATTATACATAAGGAGTCAAAGGAAGAAGAACCGGTCTCCGAAGCGCTTATCAAAGTACGGGTGGGAGAGGAATGTGAGCACACGGCGGCGGAAGGGAACGGTCCGGTCAATGCTCTGGACCATGCGCTGCGCAAGGCCCTCGAAAAGTTCTACCCGCAACTCAAAGAAATGCATCTTGCCGATTACAAGGTGCGCGTCTTGGATGGACAGGATGGGACGGGAGCGAAAGTGCGCGTGCTCATCACATCACGCAGCGGCGATGCGTCTTGGAACACGGTAGGTGTCTCTACCGATATCATCGAGGCAAGCTGGAAAGCGCTCGTCGATAGCATCTACTACCACCTCTCCCGGAGTGGTGTCGGTAAAGCCGAGGCAGCTGTCACTCGTTAGGTATGTTCAATTTTCAGAAATCATTCTTTATTCCTTTAAGGTGATCGTATGATGAATTTTGATTCTCAACAAAAAGATTCAACCGAGACGTTGACGCGACTGATTCAGGAAGAATGGGAGGCGATCGAATCCTACAAATCGAAAGCAATGGGGATCGCTGACCCGTATCTTCAATCGCTGCTGAGGACGTTGGCCGATCTGCGCGCCCGCTCTGTTGCCGAGCTCGAGTCGCGTATGAATGAGTTGAAGTCGCAGAAAGAAATCACGACACAGATCAATGCAATGTTCTGGTGAGGTTCCGTTCCCCACAGTATCAGTGGTCGCGCGAAACCCATAGGGCAGCGAAGTTACGATCTATCAGAGAACAGACAGGACTCATTCCATCGCTCTATGATTATTGTCATGAAATCTGGGGCATCCCAGCGACAAATCGAACATGTTTTTGAGAAGGTTCGCGAGCTCGGTTTTCAGGTGCATCCCATCTACGGCGAATTACGCACCGTCATTGCGTGTGTAGGGGATGAACGGGGCAAATCGCGGCTGCAGGCTCTCGATTCGCTCGACGGCGTTGAAAGCGTCGTCCCGATCCTCAAGCCGTTTAAGCTCGCAAGCAGGGAATGGAAGCAGGCGAAGACCGAAATACACCTTACGGGCAGCGGCGGGCAAACCTTGACGATCGGCAACAACCACTTCGTCGTGATGGCAGGACCCTGTTCGGTGGAGAGTCGCGAGCAGATTTTGTTAAGTGCGCGACAGGTTCGGAAAGCGGGGGCAACCGTGCTGCGCGGCGGTGCGTTCAAACCGCGCACTTCGCCGTATAGCTTTCAGGGATTGGAAGAAGAGGGATTGAAACTACTTGCCGAGGCGCGCCAGCAGACGGGACTCTTCATCATCACCGAAGTGATCACGCCGTCCGATGTTGGTCTCGTAGCACAGTATGCGGATATCCTCCAGATTGGTGCGCGCAACATGCAGAACTTCGCGCTTCTGAAGGAAGTGGGCAAGGTTCGGAAACCTGTGTTGCTCAAGCGGGGAATGTCGAATACCCTTAAAGAACTGTTGATGTCGGCTGAATACATCATGTCACAAGGCAACTATGAAGTGATCCTTTGTGAACGCGGAATTCGCACGTTTGAGGACTATACGCGAAACACATGCGACCTTTCTGCGGTGCCTGCATTGAAGGAACTGAGTCATCTTCCCGTTATTGTGGATCCAAGCCACGGAACAGGCGTGCGAAGTCTCGTGACGCCGATCGCCAAAGCAGCCGTGGTTGTTGGTGCGGACGGGCTCATCGTCGAAGTGCACCCAAATCCCGAAGAGGCGTTCTCCGATGGGGCGCAATCGCTTTTGCCCGAACAGTTTGAAACGATGATGGACTGGATCCGAAAACTTGTTGAGATTGAAGGAAAACAATTGTAAGGAGAGCAATCGACATGGAGCAACGCGTTTTCATTTTTGACACGACGCTCAGGGATGGCGAGCAGTCACCGGGATGCAGTATGAACCTTGAGGAGAAGGTTCGGATGGCCCGCCAGCTTGAGCAACTGCAGGTGGATGTGATCGAGGCAGGGTTTCCGATTGCATCGGCTGGGGATTACGAGGCGGTGCGGTTCATTGCAAAGACCGTCGAGCATTCAACGGTGGCGGCGCTCGCACGAGCTGTTACGGCGGACATTGACCGTGCGTGGGATGCCATTCAGTACGCGAAGAAGCCGCGCATTCACACCTTTATCGCAACGTCGGATATTCATCTCACGCACAAATTGAAAAAAACGCGTGAACAGGTTCTCGCCGACGCTGTTGCGGCGGTGAAGTACGCACGCTCGCTCTGCGAGGAGGTTGAATTCTCCTGCGAAGATGCCTCGCGAAGCGACCTTGATTTTCTCTGTCAGATCGTCGCTGCTGCCATCGACGCGGGGGCTTGCATTATCAACCTTCCCGATACGGTTGGGTACGCCGTTCCGGACGAGTACGGCTTGATATTTCGGGTAATTAGGGAGCGGGTTTCGCAAGCGTCATCCGTTGTGCTGAGCGCGCATTGTCATAATGATCTTGGTCTTGCCGTCGCCAACTCCCTCGCCGCCATCCAGAATGGTGCGCGCCAGGTCGAATGCACCATCAACGGCATCGGTGAACGAGCAGGGAACGCAGCTCTCGAAGAAATCGTGATGGCACTCAAGACGCGCAAAGAAAAACTTGGTGTCATCACCAACGTTAACACGGAAGAGATCTACAAATCGAGTAAACTCCTGAGTAGTCTGACGGGTATGCTGGTTCAGCGGAACAAAGCCGTGGTGGGAGCCAACGCGTTTGCACACGAGGCCGGGATTCATCAGGATGGATTGTTGAAAAGTCCCATCACCTATGAGATCATGACGCCGCAATCCGTAGGAATTCGGCACAGCACGCTTGTCCTGGGGAAGCATTCGGGTCGGCATGCGCTCAGGCAACGGTACACGGAGTTGGGATATGAGTTGAGCGGCGAAGAGCTTGAACGGGCCTATCAGGTATTTTGTTCTATCGCAGATCAAAAGAAAGAAATCTTCGATGAAGATTTGATTGCCATCATCGAAGACCGAGTGGGCGATGTGGATGATTACTATCAACTTGAGAATATACAGGTGAGCAGCGGAACGAACATCCGACCGACCGCAACGATTGAATTGAGATTGGGCGATCAGCGATTTGTGGACTCGGCGACCGGCGACGGCCCGGTCGATGCTGCGTACAAGGCCATCGAGCGTATTACCAACGTCGTCGGTAAGTTGACTGAGTACTCCATCAAGTCCGTTAGCCTCGGTCGCGATGCAATCGGTGAGGTCTTTGTGAGGGCGGAATTTGATGGACTGCTGTTCAACGGTCGGGCGGTGAGTACCGACATCATTACAGGCAGCGCCAAAGCGTACCTCGAAGCGCTTAATCGCTTCCTTGCAGCCAAGAAGCGCAAATCGTTTCAACAAAAAGAGGAGTTGAAGGAAGCTTCTGTGGCGGTATAGCTGTACGGTACTCATGGTGATCAGCGCCGAAGTGGAACAAGGTAATAAAGTTAAGTAAGCGAACGGAATGACAAAGCCGCGAACGATTATCGACAAAGTGTGGGATGCACATGTGGTTGTGCAGGAACCGGACTGTCCGGCTGTCCTGTACATCGATCTCCATCTCATTCACGAAGTAACTTCACCTCAGGCGTTTGAGGGACTTCGTCAACGTGGTTTGAGGGTGAGACGACCGGATAAAACGGTCGCCACGATGGATCACAGCATTCCGACTCATGACCCCTCATTGCCGATTGCCGATGCCCAAGCCGCCCGACAAATCGCTCAGCTTGAGAAGAATGCAGCGGAATTTGGACTGAGATTGTATGGGATGGAGAGCCCCAACCGTGGCATCGTGCATGTCATCGGACCCGAGCTTGGCCTGACGCAACCGGGGATGACAATCGTTTGCGGTGACAGTCACACCTCCACACATGGTGCGCTTGGCGCGTTGGCGTTCGGTATCGGCACAAGTGAAGTAGAACACGTGTTGGCGACGCAGTGTCTCCTTCAACGAAAACCGAAGACGTACGAAGTTCGAATCGATGGCCGCTTGTCTCCCGGCGTAACTGCAAAAGACATCATCCTTGCGCTGCTTGCAAAGATTGGGGTGGGAGGTGGGACTGGTCACGTTTTTGAATACACGGGAGGCGCCATCCGAGCCTTGTCGATGGAAGAACGAATGACGATCTGCAACATGTCCATTGAAGGGGGCGCGCGTGCAGGGATGATTGCTCCCGACGACCACACGTTCGAATATCTCTCCGGTCGCGAGTTCGCCCCGAAGGGCAAGGCCTGGGATGAAAGTGTGCAGCGTTGGAAAGCCCTTGCAACCGACGAAGGCGCACATTACGATCAGTCGATCTCTCTCGATGCCTCGGCGCTCCAGCCGATGATCACCTTTGGAACAAATCCCGGCATGGGCATGCCGATCACGTCGCGTGTGCCAGATCCGGAAGGTGTTGGAGATCCCTCCCAAAAGCTTGCTCTTGAAAAGGCCTTGCGCTATATGGGTTTGCAACCCGGTCAATCGTTGCTCGGGAAGCAAATCGACGTCGTGTTCATCGGCAGTTGTACGAATTCTCGTCTGAGTGACCTTCGCGTGGCGGCAACATTGATGAAAGGACGGAAGGTTGCTCCCCATGTACGGATGCTGGTTGTTCCCGGCTCGCAAGAGGTCAAGCGACAGGCTGAAGCTGAAGGTCTGCATACGATCTTTCAAGAAGCGGGAGCCGAATGGCGCGAGTCCGGTTGCTCCATGTGCATCGCGATGAACGGCGACCAATTATCTCCCGGTCAATACGCCGTCTCCACGAGCAATCGGAACTTCGAAGGGCGGCAAGGGAAAGGAGGGCGGACGTTCCTTGCCTCGCCGCTCACAGCGGCTGCCGCTGCCGTTACGGGAGTCATTACCGACGTCAGAGCACTTCTGAAGGATTGATCAATATGACACACCCCTACAAGTTCACATCTCGGCTTGCACCGCTCCTCGTGAACGATATCGATACCGACCAGATCATACCTGCGAGATTTCTCAAAGCAACGGACAAGTTGGGAATGGGTGAGCATCTATTCGCCGATTGGCGATATCAGGCAGACGGAGGTCCGAATCCAACCTTCCCGCTCAATCGAGAGGTCTATCGCGGAGCGGAGATTCTGTTGGCGGGGGATAATTTTGGATGTGGATCTTCCCGCGAGCACGCGGCCTGGGCGTTGAAGGCGTACGGATTTCGGGCGATCATCAGTACATCGTTTGCAGATATCTTCAAAAATAATGCTCTCAAGAACGGTCTTCTCCCCATTCAAGTATCTGCCGACGTCCATGCGTCTCTCAGGAAGGGGGTGGAACAGAATCCGCGATTCGAGGTGCATGTCGACTTAGATGAACAAGAAATCACTTTCGGGGATGGATTGAGTGAGGTATTTCCTGTCGATCCCTTTTCCAAATATTGTCTGATCCATAGGGTGGATGAGCTGGGATACTTGTTGAAGTTTCTGAAACAAATCGAACATTTTGAAGCGACTCATTAACAGGGCATCCTATCATGCAAGTTAGATCGAACGATAAAAAGGTCGAGAATTCCCTCCATCAACACTTCATCGATCGTGCCATCGCAATCCTTGGTGCTGGTAATATGGGGAGTGCACTGCTGAAGGGTATCATCCATGCTGGTCTCACTCCCTCTCAAAAGATTACAGCCTGCGGAGTTCATCTCGACAAACTTCAGAAACTGAGCGAGCAATGGAACGTTCGTCACACGCTGAACCTCGTTGATGCCGTCCAATCATCGGAGATCATACTTCTCTGCGTCAAACCTCAAACGCTTCCGAAGGTATTGAATGAAATAAGAAACTCGGTACAACAGAACCAGCTCTTGATCTCCATTGCAGCGGGAGTAAAGATTTCGTTTATTCAGCAGGCGCTCGGAAAAGAGGTTGCCATTGTTCGCTCCATGCCCAACATCGCATCAACCGTGGACGAAGGCGCAACGGCGGTGGCATTTGGATCGTTCGTTTCTGAAGAACAGCAGCGTATTGCCATCTCGATTTTCGAGGCAGTGGGAGAGGTGGTCGTTGTGCAGGAAGAGCAGCTCGATGCCGTGACCGGGTTGAGCGGGAGCGGTCCCGCCTACGTTTACATGGTAATCGAAGCACTGGTCGATGGCGGTGTGAAGATGGGTCTTTCCCGAGAAGTGGCGATGAAGTTAGCTATTCAAACCGTGCTCGGTTCCGCTAAACTTGTGAAGGAGTCGCAACTGCATCCAGCGATCCTTCGGGATCAGGTCACCACTCCCGGCGGGACGGCGATTAACGCGATTCACGAGTTGGAGTCGCACGGCTTGCGCTCGATGCTGATTAACGCCGTGGCAACGGCAACGAAACGATCGGAGGAGTTAAGCAAGATCATCAGCAGAGCGTAGTCATCGGTCATGATGAAATCGAAGGAAGGTCGGCGCCATGCCGACCTTCCCATTTCTGGAAGGGATCATGTCAACATTCAACATAGCGGTCCTCCGAGGTGATGGAATCGGACCTGAGGTCATCGAAGAAGCTCTCAATGTATTAACAAAGGTTGGCACCCTCTTCGGTCACACTTTCGAGTTTCGGGAAGGTCTTGCTGGTGGTGCCGCGCTTGATCACGTGGGACGTCCCCTCCCGGATGAGACGCTGGCCCTCTGCAAAGGTTCCCATGCCGTGCTGCTCGGAGCCGTAGGCGGCCCGCGGTGGGATCATAATCCGCCTGAGTTGAAACCGGAGCAGGCCCTTCTTGGTCTCCGTCGCGCACTTGGCTTATACGCCAACCTCCGTCCCGCAAAAGTCTTCCCCCCCCTCGTGGAAGCATCCACACTGAAACCGGAGATTGTACGCGATGTTGATCTTCTCGTGGTTCGCGAGTTGACGGGTGGACTTTATTTTGGTGAGCCCCGGGGACTTCGGATAATCGATGGGGAGCGAAAGGGAATCAATACTCTCATCTACTCCGAATCGGAGGTGGAACGCATTGCTGTTGTAGCATTCGAAGCGGCGCGCAAGCGTCGGCGTAACGTCTGTTCCGTCGATAAGGCGAATGTGCTGGAGACTTCACAGCTCTGGCGTAGCGTGGTGAAGGAGGTAGCCGAGAGGTATCAGGATGTTGAGTTGACACATATGTATGTCGACAACTGCGCAATGCAGTTGATCCGCCATCCATGGGCTTTTGATGTCATTGTGACAGAGAATCTCTTTGGAGATATCCTAAGCGATGAGGCCGCGATGCTGACGGGTTCCATCGGGATGCTTCCTTCGGCAAGCCTGGGTGGGAAAGTGGCCATGTATGAGCCTGTGCACGGCTCGGCACCAGACATCGCCGGACAGTCCAAAGCGAATCCCCTCGCGACGATTCTGTCTGTGGCGATGATGTTGCGCTATTCATTTCAGCTTGAGCGGGAGGCGGATGCAGTTGAACGGGCAGTGAACGATGTGTTGATGGAAGGCTATCGAACCGCTGACATCGCAACGGGAAGCACGGGGAATATTGTTTCGACAGTTGAGATGGGGCAAGCGGTTGTGGATCGCATTCGGAATTAAAGCCCGGCGCGATCTGAGTTCGTTTCACAAAAATGGTGAAGGCTGAAACCGGGAGTCAAAGAAGGGGTGGCGGAAAAAGTGGTTGACTTTGGAGCATTTGCGCACTATATTTATCAGCTTTTAAAAAACGGATCTTACGCTGAGCCGCATTTTGGAGGTTGAGAGAGTGGAAACATCGCCGAAAACCAAGTTCTTCAAACCGGAAGAGGTCTCCTCAAAGTGGTATGTGGTGGACGCCTCTGGAAAGACGCTTGGGCGCGTCGCGTCCCGCATTGCTCACATTATCAGGGGCAAGCACAAAGCGACCTTCACACCGAATCGTGACCTCGGAGACTTCGTGGTAGTCATCAACGCCGAAAAGGTGGTCGTTACCGGTAACCGGGAAGAGATGAAGGAGTATTACCACAACACTCTCTATCCCGGCGGCGCGCGATTTGAGTCGTTCCAGGAACTGATTCAGCGGCGCCCGACGGCCGTCATCGAACACGCGGTTCGGGGAATGCTCCCACACAATCGCCTCGGACGCAAGATGTTCAAGAAGTTGAAGGTGTACGCGGGGAACGAACATCCCCACAAAGCTCAGAAGCCGGAAACGTTGTCGTTCGAACACTGATAGGGAATCTGCATGCCTCTTCAAATAACCATTGGACGCCGGAAGACTGCCATTGCTCGAGTAAAGATCATGGAAGGATCCGGCAAGATCACCATCAATAACAAAGAGCTGGATAAGTACTTCCCTGTGAGCGTGTTACGCGAAGAGGTGTTGAAGCCTTTCGAAGTGACCTCCACGACGGGACGCTATGACGCGAAGGTTCGTGTGCAGGGAGGCGGGCCTACGGGACAAGCCGGAGCCATCAAGCTCGGGATCGCGCGTTCCCTGGTAGCCTTGGACGAAGATCTCCGTTCCCCCCTACGCAACTCGGGTTTGTTGACGCGTGATCCGCGGATGGTCGAGCGGAAGAAGTACGGACAGAAAAAGGCCCGCAAGCGGTTCCAGTTCTCCAAGCGGTAAACCACGTTGCAGTTCATCAGTACCATCAATCATACTCTCCGATCCGAACGGGAGTGTCCTCTGTCGCGTATGCACAGGGGATCCGGGAGGAGACGACGGGAGTAGCAGACTAACTCAAAGGAGTTGTTATGCCACGTGTTGATTTAGAAGCCCTTCTGCAAGCCGGTGCCCATTTCGGGCACATTACCCGCCGCTGGAATCCCAAAATGAAGCCGTACATCTTCATGGAACGGAATGGGATTCACATCATCGATCTCAAGAAGACTCAAGAGTTGTTGGATGCCGCATGCAATGCTGTCTCCAACATCGTCGCGCAGGGACGGAAACCGCTGTTCGTCGCTACCAAACAGCAGGCGAAAGACGTGGTGCGGGAAGAAGCAAGGCGGTGTGGTGCTTATTACGTGACCGAACGGTGGCTCGGTGGCATGCTGACCAACTTCTCGACGATCCGCAAGAGCGTCAAGCGGCTCACGAACATCGAGAAAATGGAAACCGACGGTACGTTCGAAAAGATCACAAAAAAGGAACGGCTCTTCCTTGATCGTGAGCGGGAAAAGTTGAACAACGTGTTGATGGGGGTTGTGGAGATGTCGCGACTTCCCGGATTGTTGTATGTGGTCGATATCAAGAAGGAGGCGATTGCGGTGAAGGAGGCGCATCGGCTCGGTATACCTGTCGTGGCGATCGTGGATACAAATGCGGACCCGGACCTTGTCGATTTCCCCATTCCTGCGAATGACGACGCCCTCAAAGCCGTACAGCTGATTACTCGCACCATCGCTGACGCCGTACTCGAGGGTAATCAGCGGGCAGCGGCACTGCGGGCGGAACAAGCTATGATGGAAGGGGCGGAGAAGAAAGAAGAGTTGGAAAAAGTAACGGAAGAGACCAAAAGCGAGAATAGGAGTTAACAGTGGCTATGGCGGTGATTACTACTGGTTTAGTGAAACAACTGCGTGAGAAGACCGGCGCGGGCATGATGGATTGCAAACGTGCTTTGGAAGAGACGGATGGCGATATGGAGGCTGCCATTGACTACCTCCGAAAGAAGGGGGCAGCCACGGCGGCCAAGCGTGCTGATCGGGAAACCAACCAAGGCGTTATCGAGGCGTACATCCACGCCGGCGGACGCATCGGTTCAATGGTGGAATTGAATTGTGAGACGGATTTCGTTGCGAAGACGCCTGATTTCAAACAATTGGCGCACGATATCGCGATGCAAATTGCTGCGATGAATCCCATCTATATCCGTAAAGAGGATGTGCCGACTGAGGTCTTGAACAAAGAGATCGAGATTTATAAACAACAGGCGGTAAACGAGGGGAAGCCGGCACACATCGCAGAAAAGATCGCTCAAGGCCGTGTCGAGAAGTACTATCAGGAATTCTGTTTGATGGAGCAAAGCTTCATCAAGGATTCCGGCAAGACGATTCGCGACTTGCTCGACGAAGCGACCGGGAAGGTCGGTGAGAAAATCAGCATCCGTCGCTTCCAACGCTATCATCTCGGCGAGTACACGAACAATCAAGCTTAAAGCCCATCCATCCCGAATTCGTTCGGGATTTTTTTCGTCCAGACGATCCTATGGCATCTCCGACCTACAAGCGTATCCTGCTCAAACTCAGCGGCGAATCATTGATGGGCGAAAAGGAGTATGGCATCGATGACAAGGTTCTGAAACTTTACGCCGAAGAGATTAAGTCGGTGCATGAGCTGGGCGTTGAGGTCGGTATTGTCATTGGCGGCGGGAACATCTATCGCGGCGTTGAGAACTCCAGCGACGGCATCGACAAGGTCACCGGCGACCACATGGGGATGCTGGCCACGGTCATCAACGCACTTGCTTTGCAGAGTGCACTGGAACATCATGGGATGTTCACTCGTTGTCTGACGGCCATCAACATGGAGAAGATCGCCGAGCCGTTTATTCGTCGTCGCGCAATACGTCACCTTGAAAAAGGACGTATCGTGATCTTCGCAGCAGGCACTGGGAATCCATATTTCACAACCGACACGGCAGCTGTGCTGCGCGCGATCGAAATCGAAGCGGATGCGATTCTAAAAGGGACGCGCGTGGACGGTGTATACGACAGCGACCCGGAGAAGAACACGGAGGCTATCCGTTTTCCGGAAATCACCTATGCAGATGTTCTCAAGCGTGATCTCCGCGTCATGGATCTGACAGCCATTACGCTCTCGAAGGAAAACGAACTGCCGCTGATCGTCTTCAACATGAACATCCCCGGTAATTTGCGACGTGTGATTCTCGGGGAATCTGTCGGGTCGAAAGTTGTCAGTCGCATTGGAATCAAATCACCTGAACTTCACCTCTAACGTCACCCTCTCACAACGAGGCGCGCAATCATGGTCAAAGAGATCCTGAAACATGCGGAAGACAGAATGAAGAAGGCGGTTGAGGTTGTGCGGGATGAGCTGGTGAAAGTGCGGACGGGCAAGGCGACTACCGCTCTGCTCGACGGCATTAAGGTCGAATACTACGGCTCGATGGTTCCCTTGAACCAAACCGCGAATGTCAGCACGCCCGACGTGCATACCATCTCCGTTCAGCCGTGGGAGAAAAGCATGATCGGACCGATCGAGAAGGCGATCCTGAACGCCAACCTCGGCCTGAACCCGATCAACGACGGGAACGTTCTTCGTGTGCCGATCCCTCCTCTGAATGAGGAACGACGACGCGAGCTAGTGAAACTCGTGAAGAAATTCGGTGAAGAGGGAAAGATCGCCGTGCGCAATATACGACGGGATGCCATCGAGCATCTCAAAAAATCCGAAAAGCAGGAACACTTCTCGGAGGACGAACGAAAGCGCGGGGAAGAGGAAGTGCAAAAGCTCACGGACAAGTACGTAAAGGAAATCGACCATCTTCTTGCTCTGAAAGAGAAAGAAATCATGGAAGTCTGAACGTTGCCGCACCTGCCGCCTATCGGTGAGATTCCATCGTTCGTATCCGAGCTAACAAGAAATCCCGACTTGAGGTCGGGATTTCGCTTTTCGGCGCTTCGTCTCTTTACATCACGAAAGCATCTGATGGAGTGCTGAATGTTCGAACACTAGTGCGCTTCAAGCCAATTCTTTCCTACTCCCATCTCCACGACTATCGGCACGGAAAGTGGAAGCGCTTCGCGCATGTTTTCTGAGACGAGAGTCCGAACCGATTTCTCCTCCGACTTCCTCATTTCAAAAACCAGTTCGTCGTGGACCTGCAGGATCATCGATGAGTTGAGCTTTTGTGACCGGAGCGCCTTGTCGATGCGTATCATTGCAAGCTTGATCATATCGGCCGCCGTTCCCTGAATCGGCATGTTGATCGCCTGCCGTTCGGCATTGGCTCGGAGTGTTTGATTCCGACTCTGAAGATCGGGCAGGTAACGACGGCGTCCGCAGAGCGTTTCGACGTATCCTCGCTCCCTTGCTGTCTCAATCGTATCGTGAATGTACTGCCGTACTTTCGGGAACCGGTCAAAGTACTTCGCGATGATCTCTTTCGCTTCGGTTTGAGAGATCTCAAGCCGGTTTGCGAGGCCGAACGGCCCAATTCCGTACATGATCCCGAAGTTGACCTCCTTCGCTTTCCGACGCATGTCCTTTGTCACATCCATGGGCGCTACGCCGAAGATCTTTGCCGCCGTCGTGGCATGCACATCTTCTCCTTGACGAAACGCTTCCGCTAATCCTTCGTCCCCGGAGATGTGTGCCATCACGCGCAACTCTATTTGCGAGTAGTCTGCGGAGAGGATCAGGTGGTCGGAAGAGCCCGGGATGAACGCTCGCCGGATAGACCGGCCTAACTCGGTTCGAATTGGAATGTTCTGAAGATTGGGATCGCTGCTCGATAAACGTCCCGTCGCCGCGATGGTCTGATTGTACGACGTGTGCACCCGGCCGGTGCGAGGGTGAATCAGCGCCGGCAGCGCATCCACGTAGGTCGATTTGAGCTTTGCAAGCTGTCGGTATTCGAGCAGCTTTTCAACGATGGGATGTTCGTGTCGTAGTTCTTCCAGCACGCTCACGTCGGTCGAATATCCGGTCTTGGTTTTCTTCACGGTTCTGAGTTTGAGTTTGTTGAACAACACATCGCCCAGTTGCTGAGTCGAGTTGATGTTAAATGGTGTGCCCGCGAAGTTATGGATGTCGCGAACCAGCGTGTCGAGCATGCGCTCGAGTTCCTTGGACATCTCCTGCAAATAGGCTGTGTCGATGCAGACGCCCGTATGCTCCATGCGGGCAAGCACATCGATTAAGGGAAATTCCATTTCCTCACACAATGTGAGCAGATTGAGCTCGCGCAATCTGGGGACGATTGCTTCGTACAACCGAAAGGTCATGTCGGCATCCTCGCAGGAGTAATCCGCGAGATCTTCTAAGCGTACCTCACGGAGGGACTTTTGTTGTTTCCCCGTTCCTGTCAATTCGGTATACGACACCATTTTGTAGTTGAGATGTTCCAGTGCAGCAGCATCGAGACTGTGCCTGCCGTCGGCTCGAAGAATGTAGCTCGCTATCATTGTGTCGAATCCAATTCCTTCCACCCATACACCGTGTTGAGCCAGCACGAGCAGATCGTATTTGATGTTGTGTCCAATCTTTTGAATCGAACGATCTTCCAGAATGGGGCGGAGCTTCTCGAGTGCCACCGGAAGGTCGATTCCACGAATCTCGCCGTGGGCCGCTGCCGAATCTCCGAAAAGCTCCCGACTCTCACTCTTCGTCGGGGCTTTGATGGAAACAAAAAAGGCCTCGGTTGGCCTGGGAGAAAATGAAATTCCTACCAAATCCGCACGCATTGCATCTGTCGATGTGGTCTCCGTATCGATCACAATTTCCTTTGCTTTCTTCAATATGGATATGAGTTGCGCCAGTTCGTTGCCGGTGGTGATCAACTTGTACGTGTGCTGATCAGAGCGAATGTCCTTTGCCTGAGAGAGGCTCGGTGAAGGAAGATTCGGTAATAGTTCAATCGGTTGAGTCGGGAGTTCCTTTTCGAGTGATGAGAGGAGCGATTTGAATTCGAGTTCCCGAAACCACGTGCGCAGTCGATGAAGGTCTTTCGGCCCCGCTTTGAGTCGATGAAAATCAATCTCTATAGGCGCATTCGTGTCGATGGTAACCAACTGCTTGGAAAGAAAGGCCTTCTCTCGATTTGACTCAAGCTTTTGACGCACGCCTTTTTGTTCAATCTTGTCGATTTGTTCATAGAGTGCCTCGATCGTTCCGAACCGCTGAATGAGTGGAATGGCGGTCTTCTCTCCAACTCCGGGAACGCCCGGGACATTATCGGAACTGTCGCCAATCAAACTGAGGACGTCGATCACCCGATCGGGTGCGACTCCAAACTTTTTCTTCACCCCTTCCGTATCGATCACTTCCACTTCATCACCGGAGCGGCCCGGCTTATACATCCTGATCTTCTTTGAGACAAGCTGCATAAAATCTTTGTCGGAGGTAACAAGATATGTTTCCACTCCTTCACGTTCGGCGCGGCGTGCAAGTGTGCCCATGATATCGTCCGCTTCGAATCCATCAAGTTCGAGCACGGGAATATTGTAGGCGCGTACCACTTCTTTAATGGTGCCGATTTGAGGAACCAGATCCTCCGGCATCTTCTGACGTGTTGCCTTGTATTCCTTGTACGTTTCGTGTCGAAATGTGGGAGCGGCTGTGTCGAAGACAACTGCAATGTAGTCGGGTTTCTCTTTCTGCAGGATACTGTTGAGGAACGTCACAAATCCGTAGATCGCGCTCGTGTTTTGTCCTTTAGAATTAATGAGCGGACGCTGGATAAAGGCGTAGTACGAGCGGTAGGCAATGGCGCTGCCGTCAATGAGAAACAATCGTTGAGGGGTTGGCATGGTGTCAGAAAAGTCGAAAGAGAAGATAACCGCCAAAGGCGATGACAAAGAGCGCGACGATGGAGCGAAATCGCTCAAGCGAGATTTTCGAAAGCAGACGCTTTCCCACAAGCGTGCCTCCGAAAGCGGCGACCGAGATGACAAGCAACGGTGGCCACGCGGCCTGAATTTCCTGGAATTGATCGACAATGTATACCGGAATGCGGGTTAAATCAATGACCACAGCGATCGCCGTTGCCGTTCCGATGAACTCCTCCTTTTTCAAATCGTAGTTAAGGAGATACGCACTCCGGATAGCTCCTTGATTGCCGATCAGTCCGCCCGTGAACCCGGAGAAGAATCCCCCCAGGATGTCAATGTTGCGGGGGAGACGAAGCGACCACGACTTCGGAGCGAACTCGGCCGCACCGATTATCAAAAGAAACACCGCGAGCGTCAGCTGGACGGTGTCCGTGGCAGCTGTCCCCTGCAACGACGACCCAATGAATGCTCCGAAGATGCTGATGAGACCGAATCGCCAAAAAACCTTCGCTTTGATCGATCGATAGAACATACCGAGCTTCAGGAGATTATTCAGCAGATGGATGACGGAAACGAGCATGACCGCCGTCTTCACATCGTACATGAGCGCAAACGCGGGGGTGAGAATCGTTCCGACTCCAAAGCCGGTGAGAAGGGTGAGCGTACTCACGAGCAGGGTGACGAGGATGAGGAATATCAGCTCCAACTGCGTCATGACCCTGACTCCTCAGCCGTTGGGGCAACGGGCTTCAGTGCTTCGGCAGAAGATCCCCGTGTGACATCAAGGAAGTAGACTCGAACAACAATCACTGCCACAATCAGCGTAGCGGCTGAAAAGAGGAAGACGGAACGGAGACCGAGCCAACCCGCCATCATTCCACCGAGCGGTGGACCGATAAGGTTTGCAAGCACGTTGAAGCTTGTACCAATTCCCATAATGCCCCCCCTCCGGTCAAGGGAAGTATGCTTATTGACGTAGGAGTAGAGTGCCGGGAGCATTCCGCCGAGACAGAATCCGAGAATGGAGCGTAGGAGAATGAGTTGCAGGCCGTTTGTGGCGAGAGCGTGAAGTGCGTACGCTACGGAGGCCCCCGTGAACGCGATGACCAAGTTCGTTTTGTAACTCTTTGCATCGTTTCTTCTCCCCCACCACGGTGCGGAAAGTACCGTAAAAACCCCTGCGACAGAAAAGATCGCTCCTGCCGCAGTCGCCACATATCGTTCCGACTGTAGAAGGGAGTCCACGAACAAGGCAAAAATAGGTTGGACAATGAAGACAGCAACTTGTGAGATCAGAATGACAAACAAGGCTGTTCGGATAGGCACCGACTGAAGTGCGTAGCCGTAATTGCTCATCAGTGTGTGTTTTGGCCGCGTGAAACGACCGGTCTCTCTCTTTTCCACCACGAACCTAACAACGATAAAGCCGGTCAGCGTGCAAAGTCCCCCGACGATAAAGAAGATGGGGCGGTAACCAAATGCATCTGCAAGCGAACCGCCAACGAGCGGACCGATCACGTTGCCGCTCGAAGTCGCCGTTTGCAGCAATCCGATAGCGTAACCCGATTGTTCACGAGGCGTGGTAGCAGACACTAAAGCGAGCGCGGCAGCGAGAAAGCCGCTGATGGCGCCTTGAATCATCCGGAAGAAGAAGAGCATCTCCACGTTGGGGGCGAATCCGATAAGGATTTGCGAGAGCGCGAGTCCGAAAATTGCACGCACCACCATAAGTTTGCGCCCGTACCGGTCGCCTAAATAACCCCACACCGGGGTTAGGAAGAAGGCAGGAAGGAATGGTCCGGCAAACACCAATCCGCTCCATTGTGCAACGCTGGAGGGGTGTGTCACGCCTAAGGCTTGGATGTAAAAAGGGAGGAAGGGAACGACGAGACTCATCCCAATCATCGCGATGAATTGCGCTCCCCAGATGATGTAGAGGTTTTTGCGCCAGGGTTCGAGTTCCTTGAGTTTCGCGGAGAACATGAAGGAGAGCATCAACGGGATATCTGCGCTGCAATCGTTGCGCAAAATATACGCAATGGATTTTGGCTTGGCTTTCTTTTCTCACTCCTGCTTACGCCCCTGATCGGGTGGCTCACCGTTGCTCTGACTCCAGCCGTTGTACTTGTCGAAACGGCGCGCGGCAGGAAACGATGTGCAAGCTCTAACGGAATTGGATTTCCTTTTCCCATCACAACAAATGTCGATAGGGAGGGGGATAAGTATGCTGGAGGGAAATCGGATGCGTACTACATCGGGAAGGAATGTAGACTCAACGACATCCCACCATCGTGTGGCGGGTCGTACTTTGGCGGAGAGGGGGGGATTCGAACCCCCGATAGAGTTTTACCCCTATAACGGTTTAGCAAACCGCCGCCTTCAGCCACTCGGCCACCTCTCCGTTTGAAAATTCTTCTGATGGATAATCTCGGAGTACTTCTTGTTTACTCGTACTCAGATTCTCAACCTCTCTCTTCGTCACCACTTTTCTTGCGGAGAGCGAGGGATTTCCGTCCCGTCTTCGTCGGGACATGATCGCAGATCAGCGTAAGCTGAGACGGACGAACCCCCAAGTCCCTTCGGACGTCCCGCTGTAGTCTTCAGAAGAGAGAGGCGGAGGGTGAGGGACTCGAACCCCCAAGGGATTGCTCCCGCCGGTTTTCAAGACCGGTGCAATAGCCATTCTGCCAACCCTCCAGTAAGAATCATTCAGCGGCAGAAGCGGGATGCAAGAGCCATTCTGCCAGCTCTCCAAAAAACCAAATCAAGTGTCCTCAAAAGACTGTCCCCAAGATAAGAAGATTTGCGGCGCTGTTCAATGGATTTCTTCCTTTCGATTTTGATCTCTTTTGTCTCGATACTCCTGATCATCCTTACCCGGTGCCAATCGTGGCTTCTCTGAGCACCTGATTGAACGCTCGTTTTGCAATTCCATAACCAATTTGCTATCTTGAGCACGGTTCAAGCGACCAACGGTCGCTTTTTTTATGTTGAGCGTGACTGAATGACTTCCCCTGTTCGAGTTCGTTTTGCTCCAAGTCCCACCGGTTACCTGCACGTTGGAGGGCTACGCACCGCCCTGTACAATTTTCTCTTTGCCAGGCACAACGGAGGCAAATTCGTACTTCGCATCGAAGACACTGACCAGTCTCGCAAGGTGGAGGGAGCTGTTGAGAATCTGGTCTCGACGCTCAAATGGACCGGTATCGAGTATGACGAAGGGATTGATCGCCCCGGTCCATATGGTCCCTACGTCCAATCGGAGAGACTTGAAATTTACCGCGCCCATGCACGCCGGCTGATCGACTCGGGAAATGCCTATTACTGCTTCTGCACTCCTGAACGTCTCGAGGGGCTTCGTCGTCAGCAGGCCGCCGCCAAGTTGACCTCGTCGTACGACCGACGATGCCGGACCCTTCCGCAGAACGAGGCCGCGGCGCGGGCGGAGGCGGGAGAACGACACGTTGTGCGTATGAAAATCCCGCTTGAGGGAGAATTGACATTTAACGATCTCATTCGCGGTGATGTGACCATCAGCTATTCGATTCTCGATGATCAGGTCATTCTGAAATCGGATGGATTTCCCACATATCACCTCGCGGTGGTTGCGGATGATCATTTGATGCAGATTAGCCATGTCATTCGGGGCGAGGAATGGTTGCCGAGCACTCCGAAGCACATTCTCCTGTATCGCTATTTTGATTGGGAGGTGCCGAAGTTCGCCCATCTGCCTCTTTTGCTTAATCCCGATAAGAGTAAGCTCAGCAAGAGGCAAGGTGATGTCGCGGTTGAGGACTATCGTGCCAAAGGATATTTGAAAGAGGCAATCGTCAATTTTGTAGCGTTGTTGGGGTGGAATCCCGGCGATGAGCGTGAAATCTTTACCATGGAGGAATTGATACGCGAGTTTTCACTTGAACGTGTTGGGAAGTCTGGAGCGGTTTTCAATGTTGAGAAGTTGAACTGGCTTAACTTTGAGCATTTGCGAAGAAAATCGGCGGAAGAAGTTCTTGCTTTGCTCAAAGAGGAATTAGCTCGCTCGCCGTTTGCATCGGCCATTCCTGACGATGCTTATCTCTTGCGCGTCATTGCTTCGATGCGCGAACGGGCCAATTTCGTTCGCGACTTTGTCGAAAAGTGTCCCTACTTCTATCAGGCACCGACTCACTACGATCCTGAGGTGGTGAAGAAACGTTGGAGGGGGGAAAGCCGTTCACATCTTCGTCGTCTCGCTCAAGAGTTTGCTCGTCTCGAACAACCGACGGAGAGTGATTTCGAGGTGGCTTTGAAAAGAGCGGCAGAGGAGTTGAAGATCAAAGCCAGTGAGTTGATCCATCCGCTGCGACTTGCGGTTTCCGGAATGGGGGCGGGTCCGGGTCTGTATGAAATTCTGGCAATCCTCGGAAAAGAAGAGGTGTTGAAGAGGATACACACTGCAATCGAAAAAGTGAAGGAAGATGAAATCTGAATCGAATTCAGGCGGAGCTGCAAAGTCGGGGACCGTACCGGAGCGACGTCATTTTCTTCGCGACATCATCGATGAAGACCTCCGAACGGGAAAGTTCGGTGGACGCGTGCATACCCGTTTCCCGCCGGAACCGAACGGCTATCTGCACATCGGACATGCGAAGTCCATCTGCCTCAATTTTGGCCTCGCAAAAGAATATGGTGGACTCTGCAATCTTCGTTTTGATGATACCAATCCGACAAAAGAGGAAATGGAGTATGTCGAATCGATCCAGCAAGATGTACGCTGGCTCGGGTTCGACTGGGAGGATCGACTCTACTACGCATCCGATTACTTCGAGCAGTTGTACGAGTATGCGGTCCAACTCATCAAAAAGGGGAAGGCGTACGTTTGCGATTTAAGTGCCGATGAGATCAGAGAGTACCGCGGTACCCTGACCGAACCGGGAAAGGAAAGTCCCTACAGAAACCGCTCCGTCGAGGAGAATCTCGACCTCTTCCGGCGCATGCGGGCAGGGGAGTTTCCCAACGGTGCGCGTACGTTGCGAGCACGCATCGATATGAGTTCACCCAATCTCAATCTGCGCGATCCCGTGATGTATCGCATCCTTCATGCCACACATCATCGGACCGGCAACACATGGTGCATCTATCCAACATACGATTGGGCGCATGGACAAAGCGACTCGATCGAGGGCATTACTCATTCCATCTGCACGTTGGAGTTTGCCGACCATCGCCCGCTCTACGATTGGTTCCTCGACGAGCTGGGCATCTATCATCCGCAACAGATCGAGTTTGCGCGCCTGAATCTCACTTATACGGTGATGAGCAAGCGTAAACTTCTCCAGCTCGTTGAAGAAAGTCACGTCCAGGGTTGGGATGATCCGAGGATGCCGACGATCTCGGGTCTTCGCCGGAGGGGATATACGCCCGAGTCAATTCGGGAGTTTGCGGAGCGCATTGGTGTGGCGCGAAGCGAGAGTACGGTGGATATGGCTCTGTTGGAAGATTGTCTACGGGATGATTTGAACAAACGGGCACAGCGAGTGATGGCTGTTCTCCGGCCTCTGAAGGTTGTGATTGAGAATTATCCCGATGGAATGGTGGAGGAATTAGATGCCGTAAACAATCCGGAAGATGCCTCGATGGGCACGCGCAAGGTCCCCTTTTCAAAGGTCATTTACATCGAGCGGGATGATTTTCGCGAAGACCCGCCGAAGAAGTATTTCCGGCTTTCCCCCGGGGCTGAAGTGCGATTGCGGTATGCCTATATCATCAAATGCACGGGCGTTGTGAAGGATGAGAAAACGGGAGAGATTGTTGAGCTCCGATGCACGTACGATCCCGAAACGCGCAGTGGATCGCCCCAAAGCTCGCGCCGGGTGAAAGGAACGATCCACTGGGTTTCGGCTCCACATGCTATCGATGCGGAAGTGCGATTGTATGACCGACTGTTTACGGTGGAGGATCCGTCGGGTGACGATTGGAGGTCATTCATCAATCCCAACTCACTCGAGGTGTTACGCGACTGTAAGGTCGAACCGAGTCTTGCTTCAGCCCAAGTCCAAAATCGGTTTCAATTTGAACGGATGGGATATTTCTGCGTCGATCACGATTCTGCTCCCGATCATCTTGTGTTCAATCGCACCGTCACGTTGCGAGACACGTGGGCGAAGATCGAGAAGTCGTAAGTCGCATCTTCAGCCGAGTTGTTGCCTTTTGGAGAGAGGTTGTCTATATTTTCGCCACGCATATTCTACGCACTCGACCGACCATCACACGTGTCCAAACGACCCGCGTCCTCCTTAGACATCATTCGCCTTCACAATGCAGTCTTCTATGCCTATCACGGCGTGCTTTCGGACGAACAGAATCTGGGGGGCAAGTTCGAGGTGGATGTGGATCTCGCGTGCAATCTTTCCCGAGCGGCGCGAAGCGACAGTCTGAAACAAACGGTCGATTACGAGCGCGTATACGATGCGATCAAGAACCTCGTGTTGGGGAAGAAGTATTTCCTCATTGAAGCTCTTGCTCATACGATCGCGGCGGGATTGTTGAAGAGATTCCGCCAGGTACAATCGGTGACGGTGCGTGTCCGGAAACCAGGTGCGCCCGTGAAGGGCGTCATCGATTACGTAGAGGTCGAGATTACAAGAAAGCGAACATGAAGCAACGCGTATTCGTGGGTCTCGGATCCAATGTGGGAGACCGGCTCGCATTTCTCCGTGCTGCAGTTCAGCATCTATCTTCACTGCCCGATACAGAGGTCGTTGGTGCATCCTCCGTTTACGAAACCGAACCGGTCGGGAAAAAAGATCAATCGGATTTTCTCAATGCTGTAGTAGAATTACGGTCGGGGCTCGAGCTCCTGACAATCCACAAAGCATGCAAATTGATCGAGACGAAAGTCGGTCGCACAATCAGGGAGCGTTGGGGGCCACGAGAGATCGACATCGATCTCCTTTATGTGGGTGATCTCCGGTTTGAGTCACCGGAGCTGACGGTGCCCCATCCGGAAATCGTCCACCGTCGATTCGTCTTAGTCGGACTTTCGGAAATCGCCGGCCGGTTTGTCGATCCGATACGAAAGATGACAATGGCTCAGCTCCTCGCATCGTGTCGAGATCAGAGTTTGATTGCAAAAACTGCCTTTTCCATTCAACCGGCGGCACACCCCCCGGGGGCTCTCGGAGAGATGATTGCAGGCTCCACTACGTGAAATCCGCCATATAGCGATTGAAGGAGTCATTGGCGCTGGCAAGACGTCGTTGGCCCGAATGCTGTCTGAACGCCTCGGCGCGCGGCTTGTGCTCGAGCGGTTTGAAGAGAATCCCTTCCTCCCGAAGTTCTACGAGGATCCGGAGCACTACGCGTTCCAGACACAAATTTTTTTCCTCCTCAGCCGATACAGACAACAGCAGGAGCTGTTTCAGGCAGATCTCTTTCATAACTTTGTCATCACGGACTACATTTTTGAGAAGGACAAGATCTTCGCCTACCTCACGCTTCAAGATGAGGAGTTAAAATTGTATGAAACACTTCTCAATGCGATTGAAAAGAACATTCCGACACCTGATCTGGTCGTCTATCTTCAATCGAGCGTTGATCGTTTGATGGCGAACATCCGGAAGAGAGGAAGGAAGATGGAAGAGAACATGTCCGAAGAATACATACGCGATCTCAACGAGGCGTACAACTATTTCTTCTTCCGTTATAAAGCGACGCCGTTACTCATCGTGAAAGCAACCGAGATCGATTTTGTGAACAATCAGTCGGACTTTCAAGACTTGCTGGAACAGATCCTGCGTCCGAATCGCGCGCCGGTGGAGTATTACAATCCTGTCAGGAGGCCGTAACGTGTTATTCCGTTTATTGCGATATCTCGTCTTTGGCGCTCTTCTCTATCTGCTTGTGCGCGGCATCCAGGCATTCCTCAGATCGATTGTCAAATCCGGCAAAAGTCGTGGAAAAGTTCCTCCTCAACAGAACGCATCCCAAGCGAAGCAGAGTCTTGATCTCAGCGATGTGCAAGACGCCGAGTTCGAAGACCTTACGGACAAGAAGTAATTCTTGAACCACCACTTATCGTTCCGCTTCTCACGTCGGAACGCGCCGCTCATCTCTTTTCCTTCTCTTCTCGTTGTGCGTGTGAGCTGTTCTCACCAGAAAACTGTTTGAAGATAACCCTGAACTTTGCTATATTGACGGCGAATTTTTTGAATCGGAACGAACAGTGAGCTTGATGAATCGAGTGTACGTTGAGAACTTAGGTGCGCACGTTGGTGAAGTAGTACAGCTTCGCGGGTGGCTCTACAACAAACGGTCGAGCGGAAAGATCCGCTTCCTGCTCATGCGCGATGGAACCGGCATTGTGCAGGGGGTGATGGTGAAAGGAGTCGTGCCGGATGAGGTCTTTGAGCGGTTCGATGCACTCACGCAAGAATCCGCCTTCGGGCTGAAAGGGAAGGTGCGGAAGGAAGATCGCGCCCCCGGCGGCTACGAGCTGGAAGTGAGCGACGTTGTAATCTACTCCATCGCCCAAGACTACCCTATCACGCCCAAAGAGCATGGCGTCGAGTTTCTCGCCGATCGTCGCCACCTCTGGTTGCGCTCATCCCGGCAGCACGCGATCATGCGCGTACGCCATCGCATCATCAAAGCCATACGCGATTTCTTCGACGAACGTGGATTTACACTACTCGATTCCCCCATTCTGACGCCGGCGGCGTGTGAAGGAACGACGTCATTGTTCGAAACGGAGTATTTCGACCTCGGCAAGGCGTATTTGACGCAATCCGGCCAACTTTACGCAGAGGCGGGGGCGATGGCGTTCGGAAAGGTGTATTGCTTTGGACCGACGTTTCGTGCTGAGAAGTCGAAGACTCGCCGCCATCTTTCTGAATTCTGGATGGTCGAGCCGGAAGTTGCCTTTGCTGACCTGAATGACGACATGGAGCTTGCGGAAGAGTTCCTTGAGTACATTGTCCAGACGGTCTTGAGAGATCGCGAACAAGAGTTGAAAGTTCTTGAGCGGAACACGACTTTTTTGCAGAACGTCAAACGTCCGCTTCCTCGCATTACCTATGACGAGGCAGTTGAGATTCTCAAAAGAAAAGGGGTGGCATTTGAGTGGGGGAACGATTTCGGCGGCACCGATGAAACGATCATTTCCGAGCAATTCGACCGACCGGTGATGGTGCATCGTTATCCGGCTCACGTGAAGGCCTTCTACATGAAGCGTGATCCGGAAACCCCCAACCTTGCCCTGGCCGTTGACGTCTTAGCTCCCGAGGGATACGGCGAAATCATTGGTGGCAGTCAACGTGAAGACGATCTCGACACGCTCCTTCGTCGGATTCAGGAGCATAATCTTCCGCAAGAGGCCTTTGAATGGTATCTCGATCTTCGGCGGTACGGTACCGTTCCGCACGCGGGTTTTGGACTTGGCATCGAACGCACCGTTGCGTGGATATGTGGATTGGACCATGTGCGTGAAACGATCCCCTTCCCACGCATGATCTACCGTCTCACACCCTAAGATGCTTACCGTCTCTCATCTCCGCAAAGAGTACGACGGACTTGTCGCCGTCGACGGCATCTCGTTGAAGGTGCAGCGGGGAGAGTTGTTTGGACTTCTCGGTCCGAACGGGGCCGGGAAGACGACCACGATTCGCACCATTCTGAACATTATCCAACCCGATGCAGGAGAGATTACCTTCGATGGGCGCCCGTTCACCGAGGAGATGTGGAATATCATCGGCTACTTGCCGGAAGAACGGGGTCTCTACCGCAAGAGCAAGATCCTCAACACCATCCTCTACTTCGCGTCGCTGAAAGGACTTTCGGCCGATCAAGCCCGACCTGCGGCGCTGTATTGGCTCGAGCGGTTCGATTTGAAGGATGTCGGCCACCGCAAGGTGGAGGAACTCTCCAAAGGGAATCAACAGAAAGTCCAGATCATCTGCTCGATCCTGCATAAGCCACAGTTGCTCATCCTCGATGAACCGTTTTCTGGACTTGACCCCGTCAATCAAATTCTCCTGAAGGACATCCTCCTTGAACTTCGACAACAGAACATTGCAATCATCTTTTCCACCCATCAAATGGAGCAGGTGGAAAAGATGTGCGATAACATCTGTCTGATTAACAAAGGAAAGATTGTGCTGAGCGGCGGACTGAGAGAGATCAAAAAGCAGTATGGTACCAACTCGATTCGTCTGGAGTTCGATGGGGATGGATCGTTCTTGAAAACGCTGCCGATGGTGAAGCGGGCTGATGTCTATCAGAACTACGCCGAGCTGGAAGTGGTGGATGTGGGGAGGAGTAGGGAGCTTCTGAACCATCTTGACAACAAATTGACTCTTCGCAAGTTTGAGATCCTCGAGCCGTCGCTCCACTCCATCTTTGTGAACGTTGTGGGATTGCCCGCCCAGACCTCCGGGAAGGAGGCGCCGGTAGTTCAGTCTGCCGCCTCCGCCAAGCGGCCGATGACTGCCGAGATAAAGAAGGCGCTTTTCTTGCTCGTTTTCTCCTGTGTCATGTTGTTTGTTTTCGTCGTCAAGGAAATAACAGCTGAAGAGCCGTCGTGGGTCATACCGGTCGTTTTCCTCGCGGCGGTTGGAATGTCGGTGTTTCAGTTCTTGCGAGCTAAGTCCAACGCTCAACAGCGGGGGGCGAACGAATGAAGTTTATTGAAGTGGCGAAATGGGAATTTCTCGAGAAGGTTAAATCGAAAGCCTTCATCATCTCTCTCGTGTTAATGCCCATCATTATGGTCGCCTTCGGGGTGTTGCCGGGACTTCTCGCAACCAAACCCGATGAGGAAACGGTCGTCGTGGGATTGTACGATGAACCGGGCACGTATGCAGCGGCGCTGGCGAAACGACTCGAGGAGAAATACCGTCTGCCGGATGGCAGGCCGAACTATGTCTTGCGCGACCTCACATCCGAAGGAGATTTCACCAAGGCGAAGAATGTTGGAATTGAGTTGATGGCGCAGGGCGTCATTGAGGGATTCTTCTACATACCTCGCGACGTCGCAGAAGGCGGCGTCGTTGAATATCGTGCGGAAAATGTCGGCAACATACGTGTCGTTGAACGCTTCTCACGTACGATCGAAGAGATTATCGTCGAACAGCGGCTTGCCGCGGAGGGGCTCGACGCGACGCGCGTGAGGAAGTTGATGGCAGATGTCAAGACGCGTTCCATCAAAACGTCCAAGAAAGGCGAGGAGAAGGAATCGGGGTTCCTCGAGACCTTCTTTAGCGCCTACGTGGTCATCATGATGTTGCTGTTCTTGGTACTGACCTCCGGCCAGCTGCTTATCCGGAGTGTCGTTGAAGAGAAATCGAATCGGGTCATTGAGGTCTTGCTTTCTTCCTGTTCCGCGCGCGATTTGATGATGGGAAAGATTCTCGGTTTAAGCGGACTTGGAATTTTGCAAGTGTTGCTCTGGGCCGCCATCGGTCTCGGTTTCGCCTGGAAGACCGGCACGAACCTCTTCGGGGTAGAGAATCTTCTTCTCTCGCTCGTTTATTTTCTCTTCGGTTATCTGTTGTATGCGGGCATCTTTGTCGCAGCCGGTTCGCCTGTCACCACGGAGCAGGAAGCGCAACAGATTACCAGCTATGTAAGTTTGTTCCTCGTCTTTCCCATTGTTCTGGCGATGCCGGTCATGCAAAATCCGGATTCCTTGCTCGTGAAAATCCTATCCTTCATCCCGGTGCTGACCCCGGCGTTTATGGTGATGCGCATTCCCATTCAAATGCCCCCAACGTGGGAGATTCTTGCGACGATTGGTGTCTTGATTGTGTCGAGCATCGCGATGATGTGGGTGGCGGGAAAGATCTTTCGTGTCGCCATTCTTGTTTATGGCAAACGGCCAACGTTAGCCGAGCTCTGGCGGTGGGTGCGGGCGGCGTGAGCATGCGACGAAGAACCTCCTGAAATATGAGAATCTCTTGTGAACGTTGAAACGATCTTCTTCTATTTGCTTGGAGCGGTGTTTGTCGGTTCAGCATTGATGATGGTAACGCGGAGAAATCCCGTCATCGCTGCTCTCTATCTTATTCTCAATTTTTTCTGTCTCGCCGGCATCTATCTGACGCTCCACGCACAGTTCATTGCCGTCATTCAAATCCTCGTTTATGCCGGCGCCATCATGGTGCTGTTTGTTTTTGTGATCATGCTGTTGAATTTGGCGGATGAGCGTCGGTTGAGCGAGGCAATGTCCTTCAAGAAGATCGTGGCGGCGGGACTCAGCATCGTGCTGTTGTTGGAGTTGTTGTACATCTTTGTCTATCGCGAGACGGAGCTTCCGACGCTTCAGGCCGATCGATCGATCGAAATCGGTACCGTCGAAACCATCGGCAAACAACTTTTCACGAAATTCCTGTTCCCCTTTGAGGTGACCTCTCTTCTTCTCCTCGCTGCGATCGTCGGAGCAGTCGTATTGGCGAAGAAGAGATTGGACTGACCCATGGAACTTCAGACGTACCTCTTGCTGAGCGCTGTCACTTTTATCATCGGTGTTGTTGGAGTTCTTGCGCGCAGGAACGCCATTATCGTCTTTATGTCGATCGAGTTGATGTTAAACTCGGTGAACCTCACGTTGGTTGCCTTCTCTGCCTACCTGGGAGATGTCACCGGTCAAATGCTGGTGTTCTTCGTGATGACGGTGGCCGCGGCAGAAGCGGCTATCGGACTAGCGATCATCATAGCGCTTTTCCGCAACAAGCAGACGGTGAATCTCGACGATATCAACATCCTGAAATGGTAACTCGTTGAATCACCAACACTCGAAAGTTCACCCCGACCTTTAAAGTATGTTCTCTCTTGCACCGGCTATCGTTCTCTTTCCTCTCCTCGGATTTCTTTTCCTCGGATTGTTCGGATCGCGACTGAACAATGAGCGGCTCATTGGCATCGTTGGAAGCGGAACGGTAGGGCTTTCGTTCCTTGTTGCGACGGCCATCTTTATCGAGATGCTCGGTCTGCCGCCCGAGCAGCGTAAGGAAATTGTCCAACTGTTTGCATGGATCGGAACCTTCACCGGCACAAGCACGTCGCTGAGTGTGTCCGTCGGCTATCAAATCGATCAGCTTTCGATCTTGATGACGCTGATCGTCACAGGCGTCGGTTTTCTGATCCACGTCTACTCGATCGGCTACATGCATGGAGACCCCGGCTTCTGGCGCTTCTTCACGTATCTCAACCTTTTCATCTTCGCGATGCTGAACCTCGTCCTGGCCGACAACTTTCTCTTGATGTTCCTCGGTTGGGAGGGAGTAGGACTCTGTTCCTATCTCCTCATCGGGTTTTGGTACGATCGCAAATTCGAAACGGGGGGATACAAACCGGGAACGGCGTACACGGGGGATGCCGCGAAGAAAGCCTTCATCATCAACAGAATAGGCGATTTCGGTTTTCTTCTCGGAATGTTCCTCATCTACGTGCAATTCGAGAGTCTGAATTTCGATACGGTGTTCGGCCGAGCCGCCGTTGTGAACGTGGGTGGAGAAGTGATGACGTGGATGACCCTGCTTCTGTTCATCGGTGCAACCGGCAAGTCGGCACAAATCCCGCTCTTCGTCTGGTTACCGGATGCCATGGCGGGACCGACGCCCGTCAGCGCATTGATTCACGCTGCGACGATGGTGACGGCAGGAGTCTATATGGTTGCCCGTTGTTCAATTCTCTTCGCACTCGCGCCAACCACTTTGCAGATCATCGCCGTCATCGGCGCGCTGACGGCGATTATGGCTGCCACCATCGGGTTGGTGCAAAACGACATTAAAAAGGTTCTCGCTTACTCAACGGTAAGTCAGCTTGGTTATATGTTTCTGGCGATGGGGGTGGCCGCGTTCGGTGCGGGAATCTTTCACGTTACGACACACGCCTTTTTCAAAGCGCTCCTCTTTCTCGGATCCGGCGCAGTTATTCACGCGATGCATGAAGAGCAGGATATTCAGAAAATGGGAGGGCTGAAGAAGTACATGCCGACGACGTACAAGACATTCCTTATCGGGGCCATTGCCATTGCCGGCATTCCGCCATTTGCCGGATTCTTTAGCAAAGATGAGATCCTTTGGAAAGCATTCAGCAGCGACTACGGCTCAGTTCTCCTCTGGGCCATCGGAGTGCTCGGAGCAGGAATCACGGCGTTTTACATGTTCCGGTTGACCATCCTTACCTTCGAGGGCGAGGAGCGATTCGATCATCGGCACATTCATCCGCACGAAGCTCCGCGGACGATGACCATTCCGCTTATCGTACTTGCAGGATTATCCATTGTAGGTGGATTTATCGGCATTCCGCAAAGCCTGATGGGAGGAAACGCTCTGGAGCAATGGCTTGAACCTATTTTTGCACCCGCCCTGTCGAAATTGCGCGTGATGCCTCATCACGTTGAGGTCACCGAGTACATTTTGATGGTTCTTTCGGTAGGAATTGCACTCGCCGGCATCTACGGCGCACGGCTGGTGTATCTGCGACGGCAAGAACTTTCTGCTCTCTGGCAACAGAAGTACGCTCGCATCTACAATATCCTATGGAACAAATATTACCTCGATGAGGTGTACGATGCGCTCTTCGTTCGACCGACACTTCGTCTCTCGAATAGTCTCCTCTGGAAGGGAGTGGACGTAGCCGTGATCGACTGGATGGTGAATGGCACTGCGACCGCTGTGGCGTGGTGTGCGTTCTGGGTCAGGCGCGTTCAAACCGGTGTGGCACAAATGTACGCCACGGTTCTTGTTGGCGGCATTGTCGTCATTCTGTTCTGGTTGATGATCAAATAAGTAGACGACGACTCGTTTCTCATGCTCACTTCCAACATACTTTCCCTTACCATCTTTTTCCCTCTCGTCGGCGTGGGTGCACTCCTCGCTGTGAAGAAGGACAGCGTTACTGCGATCAAGTGGATCGGATTTGGTACAAGTCTCCTCACCTTCCTCCTGTCGCTTGCCCTGTACTTCGGATTCGATCCGAGCGTGACCGAGTTTCAGTTCCGCGAGAAGGCGATGTGGATCGAACAACTGAACATCAGCTATTTTGTGGGCATTGATGGGCTGTCGCTGCTGTTAATCGTGCTGACGACCTTCCTCACGCCCCTCGCATTGCTCGGAACGTGGGATTCCATCTCCCACCGCTTGAAAGAGTATATGATGATGATGTTGGTTCTGGAGGTGGGAATGGTTGGGGTCTTCGCTGCACTTGATCTCTTCCTGTTCTACATCTTTTGGGAAGCGATGCTGATACCAATGTATTTCATCATCGGCATTTGGGGAGGACAGGAGCGCATCTATGCGGCAGTGAAGTTTTTCCTCTTTACGCTCTTCGGCAGTCTACTAATGCTTGTCGCCATCCTTGCTCTCGGATACTATGCTTCAACGATGCCGGGTGGGATGTTTACGACCGATTTGCTTGCTCTCTATGACGTCGGTCCGCGACTCGCCCTCAGTGTTCAGACCTGGATGTTTCTCGCCTTCGCGCTCAGCTTTGCGATCAAAGTGCCTCTCTTTCCGCTCCACACGTGGCTTCCCGATGCACACGTCCAGGCCCCCACGGCGGGGAGCGTGATCCTTGCCGGCGTTTTGCTCAAGATGGGCACGTACGGTTTGATCCGGTTTTGTTTGCCGCTGTTCCCTGATGCTTCATTTAAGTTCACACCGCTATTAAGTGTGTTGGCTGTCATTGGCATCATCTACGGTGCACTCGTTGCGATGGTCCAGACCGATATCAAGAAGCTCGTTGCATATTCATCCGTCTCGCATCTTGGATTTGTCGTCTTGGGAACATTCGCTATGACGGAGGAGGGAATTCAGGGAGCGATCATCCAGATGGTGAATCACGGCCTTTCGACAGGGGCGCTCTTCCTGCTCGTTGGCATGATCTACGACCGGGCTCATACGAGGATGATATCGGATTTCGGCGGTCTGGCGAAGGTGATGCCCGTGTACGCAACGTTCTTCATGATTATCACTCTCTCTTCTATTGGACTTCCGGGTCTGAACGGATTTGTGGGTGAATTTCTCATTCTTCTCGGAAGTTTCAAGTCGGGATTTCTCGCCAGCTATTGGTATACTGTGTTTGCTGCGACGGGGGTGATCTTCGCCGCCGTTTACATGTTGTGGATGTATCAGCGAGTGATGCTGGGGCCTGTCAGGTCGGACGGTCTGTATGGGGGGCACAAAGTGAGCGACCTCACGCGTCGTGAAATTGTTGTGCTGGTTCCGATCGTTCTGTTCGTGGTTTGGATCGGGGTCTATCCGAACACGTTGCTGAGTAAGACAGCCCCCGTTGCGAAACAGCTTGTACAATCAATGGAAAGCGCGCGGCAGGGAGGGCACACGCGCGTTGCCGACGTTCCCCAACCTTAGTTATGCTCACTCAACCTATCACATCCACTCACCATATCTATGCGCACCGACTTCAAACGCAGCCTGCTGGTTTTTGGTGGCATCGGACTTGCGTTGTTTCTCCTCTTCACGCTGACCGAACATTCATTCGAACATGCCATTATCAAACCGGTTGAACTCTGGACCATTATACCATTTGTCCTTTTGTTGGGATCGATTGCCGTTGCGCCGTTCATCAACCGCCATTGGTGGGAACACCATTATCCGAAGGTGTCGTATGCCCTCGGAGCACTGGTCGTTCTGTACTATATCATCATCCTGGATAACGTCCCGCGATTGCTGTTGACGTTCCATGAATACGTCAGCTTCATTGCGCTGATCGGTTCACTCTTCGTCGTTTCAGGAGGGATTCATCTGAAGATTCGCGGGAAGTCTGCCCCGTGGGAGAACGTGGTGCTTCTTGCTGTGGGCGCGGTCATTTCCAATTTCTTGGGAACGACGGGAGCGTCGATGCTCTTGATACGGCCATACTTACGCGTCAATAAGTTCCGAATTCGGCCGTATCACATTGTTTTCTTCATCTTTATCGTCAGCAACATTGGTGGGGCGTTAACTCCTATCGGCGACCCGCCGCTGTTCTTGGGCTATCTGAAGGGCGTACCGTTCTTCTGGGTTGTGACGCGCGTGTGGCATATCTGGGCGATCGCGGTCATCTTTCTTCTCGCTCTCTTCTATGTCGTTGACTCGTACTATTTTAAGCAGGCAACCAAGAAACAGCAGATGGAGGCCATGGAGCCCGATCAACCGGAGTTCGCGGGTACACACAACATTTTTTTCCTGGTCATCATACTCACATCGTTCTTCATCTCGCATCCAATCATGGTTCGCGAGTTGATCATGGGGGCGGCTGCGTTGGCGTCTTACTATACAACGAAGAGGGATATCCACGAGAAAAACGAATTCAATTTTATACCGATCAAGGAAGTGGCAATTTTGTTCATCGGAATTTTTGCAACAATGATTCCGGCACTCGATTGGCTTGAATTGAACTCGAAGACGCTCGGCATCGTTAGTCCGTCTCAATATTTCTGGGGGACGGGAGTCCTCTCCAGCTTCCTTGATAATGCGCCGACCTATCTGAACTTTCTGAGTGCTGCATTCGGGATCCACGGTGCCCACCTCAGTAATATCCAGCATATGGAGGCGATCTTGGGACTCGCCACGCCGGAAGCGCTCGGTCTCTCCAATCCACTCGTCCCAGGTGCCATGCCAATTACTGCGGAATCATGGAAATACGTGCAGGCGATCTCCGTAGCTGCGGTATTCTTCGGCGCTTGCACCTACATCGGCAACGGTCCAAATTTCATGGTGAAGTCGATCGCGGAACAGGCAAAGATTGAGATGCCGTCATTTTTCGGCTACGTAGTGAAATACACAATTCCAATCCTGCTGCCGCTTTTCGCTGTGGTGTGGTTCTTGTTCTTTCGCGGGTAGTTGTCTACTCGTTTGATCTGACAATCTCATATGGAAACACTCGTTGAAGACATCTGGCGCAGCGCGCCTCTCGTTCTTCTGACGCTCGTCGGCCTCATCGCACTTCTGGTGGAGGGATCTGGCAAAAGTCGGGCCACAGCCGTTTACTGGATATCGCTGTTGGGAACGGTAGCTTCGTTTGTTCTCTCGTTTCTTTCATTGAAGAGGGAAGAGGCAGCATTTAATGAAATGATCCTGCAAGGGGGATATGCAGGATTCTTCGGCCTGATCTTTACAGCCTCAGCCTTTGCGACGCTCATTCTTTCGAGGTCGTACCTCCGACGGCTTCACACCGAGCGAGGGGAGTTCTATGTTTTGATCATTTTTGCAGCAATCGGGATGATGTTGATGGCATCGGCCCTCGATCTCATTGTGCTCTTTCTTGGTATTGAATTAATGTCGGTTTGTCTCTATGTCTTAGCCGGATTTCTACGCACAAAACTGACAGCGAACGAATCGGCACTGAAGTACTTTCTCTTGGGCGCTTTCACGACTGGATTTTTGCTGTATGGAATTGCTCTCATCTACGGCACAGTCGGTTCGACAAACCTTCGAGCGATTAGCGCGGCATTTCCGGCTGTGTCCAATCAACCCTTGTTTCTGCTGGGCGCTGCGATGTTGGTCATTGCCTTTTCGTTCAAGGTTGCGGCCGTCCCCTTTCACATGTGGGCTCCCGACGTCTATGAGGGCGCGCCAACACCCATTACAGCGTTCATGTCCACCGGCGCAAAAGCGGCGGCATTTGCTGCATTTGTGGGAGTGTTCCTACGGACCTTCCAGATCGCTGGAAGCAACTTGAGCGAAGTCGTTGCGCTGGTGGCAGCAGCTTCGATGATCATTGGTAATGTAACCGCCATCGCTCAATCGAATTTAAAACGAATGCTCGCCTATTCAAGCATCGCCCACGCAGGTTATATGCTCAGTGGGATCGCTGCGGCAAATCGTGAAGGGGAGGCAGGCATTCTTTTCTATCTTGCGGCCTATACCTTGATGAACCTCGGTGCGTTCGGCATTTTATCGTGGGTCGAGCAGAAGGACGACACAAAGCTGACGTTCGACGATTACGCCGGCTTCAGTGCACAACAACCCTTCCTCGCAGCATTGCTTTCGATATTTCTCTTCTCACTTGCAGGCATACCACCGTTCGCCGGATTTTTTGGCAAGTACTATGTATTCCTTGCAGCGGTAAAGGCCGATCTTACCTGGTTAGCAATTATCGGTGTGCTGACAAGTGTGGTCTCCGTTTATTATTACCTCCGTTTGGTGATGATGATGTATTTTCAACAAGGGGACGCCACTGTCGAACAGCGCCCCGCGCAGGCGTCGCTGCTTACCGTTACCTGTGCAGCCACCCTCGTCGTTTTGTTCGGCGTGTACCCGTCCCTCATTGTCGACCTGGCGAAAAGTTTCTTGAATATCTGACCCCCTCTCCATGCAACCTGTCGTCTCCGCTGACGAGATGCGATGGTGTGATCGAACAACCATCGAGACATACGGCATTGCCGGCATGCTTCTTATGGAAAATGCCGGCCGGAGCGTTGCTGAAGTCATGCAACGAGAATATGGTCGTCTTCAAGGAAAGACCGTCTACATCTTCTGCGGAAAAGGTAATAATGGAGGCGATGGATTTGTCATTGCGCGCTCCCTTCATTCGATTGGAGCAATGACAACTGTGTTCCTTCTTCCATCGGCGCGTCAACTCAGCGGAGACGCGAAGTCAAATTACTTGATCGTGAGGCGGCTAGCGCGTTCGTCAGATTCCACACTTCGCATTGAGGAATTCTCGTCGCGGCGGTTAACGAACATTCCATCCCCGGATTTCATCATCGATGCGATCTTTGGAACGGGATTTGCAGGAAGGGTGGAGGGAAAATATCGTGACGCCGTCGAGTGGATCAATCGACAGCGGGTACCCGTCGTTTCAGTCGACATTCCCTCCGGAGTCAATGGAACGAATGGAGCAGTTGAAACTCTTGCAGTTTATGCCCACCACACCGTCACCTTCGGATTGATCAAAACGGGACTGTTAGTGGGCCAAGGACAGGACTATTCCGGCAACGTGCATCTTGTCGATATCGGAATTCCTCCGGCTGTTTCTCGCTCCCCACGCTTGAGAACATTTCTCGTAGAGAGAGAAGACGTCCGGCGATGTCTGCCTGGTCGGGCATCGACAGTGCATAAGTATGCCGTTGGCAAAGTATTTATCCTTGCCGGCTCCAGAGGTTATACTGGCGCGGCAGCTTTGTGTGCAGAAGCCACCCTGAGGTCGGGTGCAGGCGCCGTCATTCTTGGGACGCCCGAAGCAGTTTATCCCATTCTCGCGCGTAAGCTCTCTGAGCCGATCGTTACACCTCTCCCTTCAACGGATGAGGGAACGATGAGCCTGGGAGCATTGCCGGGCATTCGTGAAAAGATCCGGTGGGCGGATGTCGTTGTTATCGGACCGGGTCTCTCGTCGAATGCAGAAACGCGGGCACTCGTGCGCTCACTTCTCCTCGAAACGCCGGCAAATTACGTAGTTGATGCAGACGCGCTTCGGGCTGTAGCAGAGATTGGCCTTCGGAGACTCGCTCGAACAAAGAGCGAATGGATTCTCACACCACACACTGGCGAGCTGGGACGAATAGTAAAGATGTCTGCTGATCAGATTGAACAGGAAAGGATCTCATGGGCGAGGAAAATCGCACGTGCCGGAAGATGTACACTGATTCTGAAAGGTGGACCGACCGTGACGGGCGTTCTGGAAGGAAAAGTGTTGATCAATTCAACAGGTAATCCGGGAATGGCGACTGTTGGTTCCGGCGACGTGCTTGCCGGTCTGATTGGTGGATTGTGGGCTCAAGGGATGAAGGGGGACGATGCTGCGTTTTCCGGTGTGTATTTGCACGGATTGGCAGGGGATTTGGCCGCAGATCGATTCGGCGTGCGGAGTATTGTGGCAGGAGATATTCTTGATTGCTTGTCGGCAAGCCTCCGCAGGGTGGAAAAGGGGGGAGAGGTTTGAAATCCTTCCTGAAATATCAGTTCCCGCCTATTCTTTGGCTTGGATTCATTTTCTTGATTTCCTCATGGAGTGCGTTAGGAAATCTCAAAACGCCAACGGGTTTTGACAAACTGACCCATCTTGTTCTCTGGTTTGTTCTCTGTCTCCTCACTCGGCGCGCATTTTTCTATCAGCAACGTTTACCCTGGTTGAAGCGTCATAATCTATGGGGGGCCTTAGTGGTGACGACATTGATCGGTGTAGCAGATGAATACTATCAAATCTATGTCCCAAGCCGAACTTCCGATTTTGGTGATGTTGTCGCAGATTTTGCCGGCGCCTTCCTCTTCGTGATCATTGTCCTGACGCGCAATCGACGGCAGGAGCGCCTCGCAAAAAAAGATGTTTGACAAGGCCTCTTTTTCTGGTTATATTTTGCCAGCAGATTTTCCAACATAAAGGAGGGAGTTCTCCTATGGTACGCAAGAATCCAGAAGTCGATCTTCGTTTGAAGTATCAGAAGACATTCGAGATCGGCCTCATCATAGCTCTTGCGTTGGTCATCGTCGCGTTTAAATTCTTTCCGAAGGTCGAAGGGCCGAAGATGATCATTCAGGCGACGCAGGAAGTAGTTGATGTGGAAGACATCGACGTCACGAAACAAGAGAACCGACCACCCCCACCGCCAAGGCCGTTGATCCCGATCGAAGCCCCAAGCGACGAAGCATTGGATGATGTCACAATCCAGAGCACGGAAGTGGACATCACAAAGGAAGTGGCACCGCCGCCGCCCAGGCAAGATGATTCGGACGAAGAAACCTACTTCATCGCGGTCGAAGAACTACCGGAACCGATCGGTGGGATTGCCGCTATTCAAGCGCTTGTCGTGTATCCTGAGATCGCGCGCAGAGCAGGTGTGGAGGGAACGGTGTACATAGAGGCGTTCGTGGATGAAAACGGGAACGTGACGCGCACCGAGGTCAAGAAAGGGATTGGAGCCGGATGCGATGAAGCGGCCGCCGCAGCTGTGATGAAGGCGAAGTTCAAACCGGGGAAACAGCGTGGCAAGCCAGTGAAGGTACGGATGTCGATTCCGATCCGTTTTCGTTTGCAAAAATAGGTTGTCTCAACCGTCAAGTCTGTTGAATCCGCCGTGAGAGGGATTTCTCGGCGGATTTTTGTTGATACTTGTTTGTTCGATCAACGATCCCGTCGATTCTTCTTGAAATTCACGCTTGTTGCGACCGACCATGCCGTCCGCGCTGGTCTCCTGGAGACAGATCATGGAACCATCGAGACGCCCGTTTTCATGCCTGTTGGGACCCAAGGCAGCGTGAAGGCGATCGAGCAGCGTGAGTTGATTGAGGCGGGTGCGCAGATCATTCTTGGCAACACGTATCATCTCTACCTGCGTCCCGGAACAGATATTGTGAGAGCTGCGGGAGGGTTGCATAAGTTTATCGGTTGGAATCGACCAATTCTCACCGACAGCGGTGGTTACCAGCTGTTCAGCCTGACGGATCTCCGGGAAATTGAGGAGACAGGTGTGACATTCCGCTCGCATCTCGACGGATCGGAACACGTCTTTACTCCTGAATCGGTGATGCGCATCCAACGAGAGCTCGGAGCGGACATCGTGATGGTGCTGGATGAATGCACCCCCTATCCGTGCGATGAATCGTATGCGCGGCAATCGAACGAGTTGACCCTCCGTTGGGCGCAGCGATGCAGGGAGGCTTTTGACGCGGCCGCTCCTCTCTACGGGTACGAGCAACTCCTTTTTGGCATTGTGCAGGGAAGTGTGTTCCCGGACATTCGGAAATCATGCGCGAGAGGATTGACAGACCTGGGATTCGATGGGTATGCACTCGGTGGCCTTGCAGTTGGTGAACCGGCGCAAGTGATGTATGAAATGATCGAGACGTGTGAACCGTTGCTTCCGTCCGAAAAACCTCGTTACTTAATGGGCGTTGGAACGCCGGAGAACCTGTTGGAAGCGATCGAACGCGGAATGGATATGTTTGATTGCGTTTTGCCGACAAGGAACGGGAGGAATGCAAACCTTTTTACGCGTCGCGGTACTCTCAATCTCAGAAACGCTGCTTACAAATCAGACTTTACACCGGTCGATTCGGAATGCTCGTGTTATCTTTGTTCAAACTTCTCGCGCGCGTATCTGCGTCACCTGTTTGTTGTAAAAGAGATACTAGCCTACCAGCTGGCGACGATCCATAATCTCACATTTTACCTATGGCTGATGCGCGAGGCGCGTGAGGCCATTGTGCAAAAGCGGTACATGCCCTGGAAGCGATCGGTTCTGGAAAGAATGGCGCAGGGAGTCGGTATCGAGTCCTAATTACTCAATCACGTACTCTTGAATATCATACAGAGGAGGCACTCTTGATCGGAAATTATATACTCTTGATGACACCACAAGGCGGACAAGACGCCGGGTCAGGATTTATGCAGTCCATCATCCTGTTCGGACTGATCTTTGTTATCTTCTATTTTATGATAATCCGTCCTCAACAGAAGCGACAGAAGGAACGTCAGAAGATGCTGGATGCGCTGAAGAAGGGAGACAAGGTCATAACGGCCGGCGGCATTCACGGAACCATTGTTGGATTAGAGGAGAGAACCGTCCTCGTCCAGATTGCAGACAACCTGAAGGTGAAGGTGGAGCGCGGTTCGATTTCCACTGTTGCGAAGGAAGCAGAGCCGGAGACGAAGTAATCCGAACAGAGGGTGCCGACATGACAACAAAGCGAGCAACGGGATTCCACACGATTGAGGAAGCGATTGAAGACTTTCGCTCCGGCAGGATGCTCATCGTCGTTGATGATGAGGATCGGGAGAACGAAGGTGATTTCGTCATCGCAGCCGAAGCGGTATCGGCGGAAGTGATCAACTTCCTTGTGAAAGAGGGACGCGGTGTCGTCTGCGCGCCGCTCACTTCGGAACGCGCTGCCGAGCTCAGATTGGAATCCATGGTCGAAGCAAACACATCTCTGCACGAAACGTCCTTCACCGTCTCAGTTGATTACATTCACGGTACAACGACGGGTGTCTCTGCCGCAGATCGTGCAGCGACCGTGAGAGCGCTCATCCATCCCAGAACCAAACCGAGCGATCTGGCGCGTCCCGGCCATATCTTTCCTCTGAGAGCTGCCGAAGGGGGAGTACTACGACGGGCCGGACACACGGAGGCGGTGATCGATCTGTGTCGACTTGCGGGACTCTACCCGGCCGGCGTTCTCTGTGAGATCTTGAACGATGACGGTTCGATGGCGCGCGTTCCTCAATTGCAGCAGATCGCACGCAAGTTTGGGCTGAAAATGATCACAGTGCGGAGTCTCATTGAGTATCGCATGCGGCGCGAGAAGCTGGTGCAGCGTGTCGTAACAACTCGCATCCCTTCTCGCTACGGGGACTTCGATGTGCATCTGTACCGAAGCCAGACGGATGAGAAAGAGCACCTTGCACTTGTAAAAGGCGACATTCGTCCCGACGAACCGACACTGGTACGGGTCCATTCGGAATGCCTCACCGGTGATGTGTTTGGCTCGTTGCGTTGCGATTGCAATGATCAACTCGTTGCCGCGTTACAGACCGTCGAAAAAGAAGGCAAGGGGGTCATCCTCTACATGCGGCAAGAGGGGCGCGGAATCGGTCTGCTCAACAAACTGAAGGCATACAAGCTTCAGGATGAGGGGATGGATACCGTGGAGGCAAATGAAAAACTCGGATTCCGTCCCGATCTGCGTGACTATGGAATCGGTGCCCAGATTCTTCGCGATCTCGGCATCGGGAAGATGCGCCTGATGACGAATAATCCGAAGAAGATTGTAGGACTACACGGATACGGTCTCGAAATCGTGGAGCGCGTTCCCCTCGAGGTCGATCCAAACTTCTTTAATGAGCGATATCTCAAGACGAAACGGGATAAGCTCGGACATCTTATTCTTGTGGAACCGCGTTCACGGACGGAATCGAAAGGGATCTGAACTTTCCGCTTGCGTCTGACTCGTTTTTCATCTACTTTCAAACCGACGTACAACTAGCCACCATCTCATCGTCAGTCGGGATGTTGGCTTTTCTTTTTACCCTATGTGGCAAGGTCTTATGGAGGTGTTATGGGAGAGAAGAATAACGGTCACGTGTACCTGACCCGCGAACGCGTGGTTGAACTGGAGGCGGAGCTCCGCGAGCTGAAGATCAACGGTCGCGCCGAGATTGCACAAAAGATCGCTGATGCGCGCAGTTACGGCGACCTGAGCGAGAACGCGGAATATGACGCCGCAAAGGAGGCGCAAGAACATCTGGAAATCCGCATCGCGAAGTTGGAGGAAACACTCGCACGAGCACGTATTATCGAGAGCGCCGACCTTCCGAATGACAAGGTCTATATTCTCTCGGTTGTGACATTGAAAGATCTCAAGAACGGCGAGGTAATCGAGTATCGTCTCGTCTCACCGGAGGAAGCGGATTTCGACAAGAATAAGATTTCAGTGACCTCTCCCATTGGTAAGGGATTGATGGGTAAGCGGAAAGGAGAGACCGTGAAGATCAAGGTCCCAGCTGGTTTCCTCGAGTACAACATCCTCGAAATCAGACGTTAACATTTGAGATGTGCCCTGCGGATGAAAGGCGAGGGTCGATGATCTTCGCCTTTGTGTTGAAAGCGGACCCCAGAATGGCTGAGAATCTCGAACTGAAAGTTCCTCTTCGTTCGCTTTCCGAGGCAGCTCGAATTTGTAAGAGACTCGGAGCGACAGACAAAGGCAATTTGATACAGCGAGATACGTACTTCGATGTGCCGGTTGGCCGACTCAAAGTTCGTGAAATCAAGGGGAGTCCTGCAGAGCTCATATCGTATCGTCGTGAGAATCGAAAGGGAAAGCGCTATTCCGCTTACGAAGTCATACCAATTCGACAGGCCGCTCCGGCGATCCGAGGTCTCAGATATCTCTTCAAGGTGCGATGCGTAGTGGAAAAAGTGAGAAGGCTATATCTCTTGAGGAACGCTCGGATTCATCTGGATTCGGTGAAGGGACTGGGAAGTTTTCTTGAATTCGAAGTCGTTGTCACAAACGGGAAAAGTCAAGCGCAGCAACTGATGGCGGAGCTCTGCCGTGCATTCGGAGTTGATACTCGAAAAACTATTGCAGGATCATACGAGGATCTCCTCGCGCGTCGGAAAAAATAAGAATGAAGGGGGCTTGACTTTCTCATTCAGTCGGTCTATATTTTTCACGCCTCGTTTTGGAAGGAGGCCCGCAGGGTGACGGAAAAAGTTCTTGCGCTGGCAAGGGGTTTTTCTTATATTTGTCCATTCTCTGCGGGAATAGCTCAGTTGGTAGAGCGCAACCTTGCCAAGGTTGATGTCGCGGGTTCGAGTCCCGTTTCCCGCTCTGTCCCAAACCCCTGGAGGGGAAAGGGACATCCGTCAGTTCTTCGAGCAATAGAATTGGCGGACTCACTTCCTCTATGAACTTACCCCGTTGCCACAAACTCCCACCAGGCAACGGGGTTTTTGTTCTCTGAGGGTCTGAGTCTGAATTTCCGATTGGCGTGTGAGTCGTCTTTGAATCGAACGATTCAAATGCAAGAAACTCCGGCGCCGTACCCAAGTGGTAAGGGAGAGGTCTGCAAAACCTTTATGCGGCGGTTCGAATCCGCCCGGCGCCTCAATCGATTGCGGAATGCGGATTGTTGATTTCGGAATAAATGAGGAATTTGATTCATTCCGCAATCTGTACTTCGCAATCCGAAATTCCCGCCGGGGTGGCGGAATTGGTAGACGCACAGGACTTAAAATCCTGTGAGGAGCAATCCTCGTGCGGGTTCAAGTCCCGCCCTCGGCACGGCTCGAAGGCCGAGTCCCTAACGCGGTGGGATCATTCTCCCCTCGTTCAATGAACGCGAGTATTATTGAACACGAGAGATTCATCATCCCGTTTCGTTCCACCGAAGCGGGATTTTTCATTTATGGAGACATCTATGCGGAAGACCGATCAGCAACGACTCATCAAAGATCTGGAGTCGTACACCGTCAAGATGAATCGTGAGGAACAGGAGTTGTTTGATATGCTGCGTAAACGGGAGAAAGACGACGAAGAGCTCGATAGTCTCGCAGTGCAGAAGCTTCAGGCCCTGCATGATAAATTCTTACCCCATCGGTCAAAGCAAGATCTGGAGGAATTGTGGAACAAGCTTACCTCGCAACGAAAACCTTGACCTTCTGTGCGCGGGGGTGAGTACGTGAATTATCGTCGATTCGGAAAGACAAACCTGCTCGTTTCCGAAATCGGATATGGAGCATGGGGCATCGGCGGAGGACTCTGGCAAGGCAGCAACGATGAACAGTCGATGAAAGCTCTCCATCGAGCGATCGACCTTGGTATCAACTTCATCGACACCGCCCTTGCCTACGGCCAAGGGCATAGTGAGCGTCTTGTGGGACAGGTTGTCAAGCAGCGGAGGGAGGCGATCTACGTTGCGACGAAAATTCCCCCTCGCAACCGCCGGTGGCCTGCACACAAGGGGACGCCGCTGAGGGAGACTTTTCCGGCTCAATACATCCGAGAATGTACGGAATCGAGCTTGCGGAATTTGAAGGTTGACGTCATCGATCTCCAACAATTTCACGTTTGGGACGACGAATGGACCGATGATGCTGAATGGTACGATATGATCTGTACCCTCAAAGAGGAGGGGAAGATTCGTTTCTTCGGAGTTTCCGTGAACGATCATGAGCCGCAAAATGCGATACGCATTACAGATTCCGGCAAAATTGAAACCGTTCAAGTTATCTACAATATCTTCGATCAATCACCTGCTGAGCAGCTTCTCCCTCTCTGCCTTGAGCGCGAAGTAGGAGTGATCGTTCGTGTTCCGTTTGATGAGGGGGGACTCACAGGCCAGATCACACCGGAAACGAGTTTTCCGGAAGGAGATTTTCGGGCGCGTTATTTTCGCGGGGAGCGCAAGGTTCAGGTGTATGAACGCGCGAAGCGTCTCGAGCAATTATTGGGAAAGGAGGCTGCTACCCTTCCCGAATTGGCCTTGAGGTTCTGTCTCTCTCATAATGCAGTGTCGACAGTTATCCCGGGGATGCGGACACTTGAGCACGTTGAAATGAATGTAGCCGTCTCGAACGGACGTGGATTGTCGAAAGAACTTCTCGATGAACTGAAGAATCACCAGTGGCTGAGGAATTTCTATCACTAAAAATGGTGTGAGCGAATATCGCCTCAAGTCATTGCCCCGCAACAACTTTCTTGATTTTCCTTCAAAAAAGTGCTATCATAGCGCCGCATTTATTATGACAGCGCAGGGCTCTTAGCTCAGCTGGCTAGAGCGCTACCTTGACATGGTAGAGGTCATAGGTTCGAGTCCTATAGAGCCCACAGCAGTTGGTTTTGATGTGGAGGGGGGTGGAGTTCCGAATCGGAGATTGTCTCCGATTTTTTTTATCTCAAGACGATGCCATCAATCAGGATTACATTTCCCGACGGAACGGTCAAGGAGTTTGAGCAGGGTTCTACCGGTCGGCAAATCGCGGAAAGCATCAGCAAGGGACTTGCTCGCGAAGCGCTGGCTGTTGAGGTAAATGGCGAGGTGTGGGATCTCGAACGTCCAATCTATACGGATGCGGCTGTCCGCATCTTGAAATGGGGTGATGACGGCGGAAAGTATGCATTCTGGCATAGCTCCGCCCATTTGATGGCTGAGGCGGTCGAGGCTCTCTATCCGGGGACGAAATTCGGCATCGGACCTCCCATCGAGACCGGTTTCTACTATGACATTGATATGGGGGACCATGCACTGACGGGCGACGACCTCGAAAAGATCGAGGCGAAGATGTATGAATTGGCTGCGCGGGATGTTCCCTATGTTCGGGAAGAAAAATCGTGGGAGGAGGCGGTTGCCTATTTCAAGAAAAAAGGAGATCCATACAAACTCGAACTTCTTGAGGAGCTTCGGGGAGAGACTATAAGTTTCTATCACCAGGGAAATTTCACCGACCTCTGCTATGGACCGCACATTCCCTCTACCGGCAGAATTAAGGCGATCAAACTTCTGAATGTCGCTGGAGCGTACTGGCGTGGAAACGAAAAGAACAAGATGCTCCAGCGTATCTATGGGGTGACGTTTCCGACGAAGCAGGAATTGGATGAACATCTCTTCCGGCTTGAGGAGGCGAAGCGGCGAGACCATCGGAAATTGGGACAGGAACTTGAGTTGTTTCATCTGACACCTGCGGTGGGGAGTGGGTTACCGCTCTGGCTGCCGAAGGGAACGATCGTTCGCGAGACGTTGATTGAATTCCTGAAACATGAGCAGCGGAAACGAGGATACGTTTCGGTCGTAACGCCGCATATTGGCAATCTGGAGTTGTATCGAACCTCGGGACATTATCCGTACTACAAAGATTCCCAGTTTCCACCGATCAGTCTGGAAAATGGCGAAGAGTTCTTGCTCAAACCGATGAATTGCCCCCACCATCACCAGATCTATATGGCAAGGCCCCGTTCATACCGCGACCTGCCGATCCGGCTTGCGGAATTCGGGACGGTCTACCGGTACGAGCAATCGGGCGAAATGAATGGGCTTACGCGCGTTCGTGGCTTTACTCAAGACGATGCCCACATCTATTGTCGCCACGACCAACTCAAAGATGAAATCAAGCGTACGGTTGAACTGACGCAGCTCGTTTTTCAAACCTTTGGGATGGAGGTACGCACGAGGCTTTCGTACCGGGATGACAAGAACGTCGAGAAGTACGGTGGAGAGGCGGCGTTTTGGGAGCGCGCCCAGAAGGAGATCAAAGAAGCAGCGGATGAAATGGGGCTCGATTATTTCATCGGTATCGGTGAGGCATCCTTCTATGGACCGAAGATCGACTTCATGGTGAAAGATGTCCTTGGTCGTACGTGGCAATTAGGAACTGTGCAGGTGGATTATGTGATGCCGGAGCGATTTCAGCTCGAATACACCGGCAGCGATGGACAGAAACACCGTCCGGTGATCATCCATCGCGCACCGTTCGGTTCGATGGAGCGGTTCGTTGGTATTCTCATCGAACACTTCGCGGGTGAATTTCCGTTGTGGTTATCGCCGATTCAGGTTGCCGTGCTTCCGATCACGGATGCGCATCGAGAGTATGCAGAGCAGGTCCATCGGCAGCTGCAGCAGGCCGATCTTCGGTCTGAACTCGATGAGCGCAACGAGAAGATCGGTTATAAGATTCGTGATTGGGAAACGAAGAAAGTCCCCTTTATGCTGATTGTGGGGGAGAAGGAGAAGCAGGCCAACACAGTTTCTGTTCGTCAGCATAAGAAAGGCGACCTTGGCTCCATGACGAGGGAGGCGTTTCTTGCAAAAGTCATCGAGGCCATACAGAACAAGTCACTCACAATCTAGGAGAATCCCCCATCAAGCAACAACGCGCGCGCATCAACACAGAAATCAAAGCTCCGAAAGTCCGGCTCATTGACGAAGAAGGGCATCAGGTGGGAGTGCTGGGGACGAAGGAAGCGCTGAAGATGGCTTCCGACCGCGGGTTGGATCTGATCGAGATTGTTCCGAATGCCGATCCACCAGTATGCAAGATCATGGACTTCGGGAAGTACAAGTACGAGCTCTCCAAGAAGGAAAAGCTTCAGAAGAAGCACCAGCATGTGACGCAGGTAAAGGAGATCCGGTTCCATCCGAATACGGATACGCATGACTTTGAGTTCAAGGTGCGTCATGCGCGGGCGTTCATTGAAGAGGGACATAAGGTAAAAGCAACGGTCGTCTTCAAGGGACGCGAAATTACGTATCAGGATCAGGGTCGCAGCTTGCTGGATCGCCTGACGGAAAAGCTTTCGGATATCGCAAAGGTCGATGCGGCAGCAAAGATGGAAGGGAGACAGATGATAGCCTACTATGTAGCTGACAAGTCGAAAAAGAAGGCAGCTGAAAGTACGAAACAAAACAAAGAATCCACAGAACGGAGTTGAACGATGCCCAAGATGAAGAGTCGCCGGCGAGCGTTGAAGACCTACAAAGTTACTGCCACCGGAAAAATCAAACGTCGAAAGGCGTTCCGCAGCCACATCCTGACGTCGAAGTCCAGCAAGCGGAAGCGGCATTTGCGCAAACCGACACTCGTGTCCAGCGCCGAAGCCTACAAAGTGAAGCGATTCCTTTTAGCGTAAGAGGAAAGGAGAAAATCCATGCCACGTTCACAGAACAAAGTCGCCTCGCACCGACGTCGCAAGAAGGTGCTCGAACAAGCCAAAGGTTATTGGGGTGCTCGCAGTAAAGTCTACACCATCGCGAAGCACCATGTCGAAAAAGCTTTGACGCATGCTTATAAAGACCGGCGTGCCAAGAAGCGTCTCTTCCGCGGTTTATGGATAGCACGCATCAACGCCGCAGCACGCGCACACGGCACAACCTACTCGAAGCTTCTCGCGGGACTCGATAAGAAGTCCATCACCATCAACCGTAAAGTGTTGGCCGATCTGGCCGTGAGCAATCCACAGGCTTTCGCCGAAGTTGTCAAGTTTGCTGCCGCATAATTGGAAATCTTCTCATCGACCGTTCGTGCGAATGAGATGTTCAAGTCATCGAACATCCAACGGGGTGGTGAGAAGATTTTCTTTTTTACGCCACGTCGATGAATGCACTTCTCGAAAAATCTGACCAAATCCAGCGTGAGTTTGATGAGGCACTTGCGCAAGCGAACGATCGGGACGAGCTCGAACGTGTGCGAATCCGGTTTCTGAGCCGACATGGGCTGGTGGCACAACTCTTCGAGCAGTTAAAAGAGATCCCAAGCGAGGAAAAACCGTCGGTCGGCAAAGCTCTCAATATTCTGAAAGCGCGGACCCTCGAACGGTTCCATGAAAAGAAACGGACTCTTGAGCGGCCGCCAGGCGACGTGGGGAAGGAAGTCGATCTTACTCTCCCGGGACGCCCACGTCCCATCGGAACGCGACATCCCATTACACAAACCATCGATGAGATACGACAGATCTTCGCCAGCATGGGTTTCTCGATTGCATACGGTCCAGAGATCGAGAGCGATTATTACAACTTCGAAGCTCTGAATTTTCCCCCCGATCATCCCGCGCGCGACATGCAGGACACATTCTTTTTGTCAAAAGGCAAGAAGGTTCTGCTCCGCACGCACACATCGCCGGTTCAGATTCGTACGATGGAACGTCAGCGTCCGCCCGTGCGTGAAATCATGCCCGGTCGAGTCTATCGCAATGAAGCTGTGAGCGCTCGCAGTCTCGTGAGCTTTCATCAGATTGAGGGGTTGTATGTTGATCGCGGCGTTACCTTCAGCGAACTCAAAGGAACGCTGGTGGCGTTCGCGCACCAATTTTACGGCAAGGATGTGCAGTATCGGTTCCGACCGACGTTCTTCCCGTTTACCGAGCCGAGTGCGGATATGCATATCTCGTGCTTTCTCTGCAAAGGGAAGGGTTGTCGTATGTGCAAGTATGGCGGATGGCTCGAAATTCTCGGTGCCGGTATGGTGCATCCGCATGTGTTCAAATACGTCGGCTACGATCCCGAAAAGTATTCAGGTTTTGCGTTTGGGATGGGGATTGAGCGAATCGCTTCGCTCCGATATGGGGTGGATGATATTCGAATGTTCTATGAGAACGACGTGAGATTTCTCCGACAATTCTGACGAAGCATTTGGTATGAAGATTTCACACAGCTGGCTGAAAGAATATATTCGGTTTTCTCTCTCACCGCCTCAGCTTGCAGCGAGACTCTCCATGCTCGGTCTCGAAGTGGAGCGTTACGAAAACAGCGGCGCGAAATATGAGAAGTTCGTCGTCGGTCATGTCCTCGAGCGATCAAAACACCCACATGCCGACCGCCTCTCGGTCTGCCGAGTGGACGTGGGTGCTGAAGTACTGCAGATCGTCTGTGGAGCACCTAATGTCGCTGCCGGACAGAAGGTTGCTGTTGGACTACCCGGTGCGACGGTACCAAGAGATCAGCACGACCCGCAAGGACGCCCCTTTGTGCTTCAACGAACAGCAATACGAGGGGTAGAATCACAAGGGATGATCTGCTCGGAATATGAACTCGACTTGGGAGACGATCGGGATGGCATCTTGATCCTCGATGAAAAGGCGAAGGTCGGGCGCAAGCTTGCAGATCACCTGGGACTCAACGACGTTCAGTACGAGGTGGAGATTACTGCAAACCGAGGCGATTGGTTGAGCCATATCGGCGTCGCACGGGAAATGCAGGTGTTGACCGGCAGGAGGGCGGCATTACCGAAGATCCGACTCAAAGAAAGCCGCATTACCACTGCATCGCAAGCGAAGGTCCACATCTTGGATCCCAAGCGGTGCAGGAGATATGCGGCGAGAGTCGTCAGAGGAATTCGTGTTGGTCCATCTCCCATCTGGCTCCAAAATCGGCTTTCTGCTATCGGCATCCGATCCATCAACAACGTCGTCGATATCACGAACTATGTTATGATGGAGACCGGACAACCGGTTCATGCGTTCGACTACGACCAACTGGCCGGGAGGACGATTCGTGTGCGATGCGCGGACGAGGGAGAGACATTTGTCACGCTCGATGGAAAGCAGAGGATCCTGCGGTCGGATATTCTGATGATTTGCGACGCCGAAAAGCATGTGGCGATTGCCGGCGTCATGGGAGGTGCCAATTCAGAGATCAGTGCGGAAACGACAAACGTGCTCATCGAAAGTGCGAACTTCGAACCGAGCAATATCCGCCGTACATCGAAGTATCTCGGTATGTCGACCGACGCCTCACAGAGATTCGAGCGCGGAGTCGATATCGAGATGGCACCGTATGCAGCGGATCGCGTAGCACAGTTGCTTATGGAGATCGCTGGGGGGGAAGTGTTAAAGGGCGTTATCGATTTCTATCCGCGAAAACTGAAGCAGGCTATAATTACCTTGCGGCCTTCACGCGCCAATGAATTGTTGGGAACCCGGATCTCAGATCAGCAAATGGTTCGTTTCCTTAGGCGACTTAATTTGCGATTGACGAAAAGGTCCAAGAACCTGCTGGAGTTCGAGGTTCCGACGTATCGGCTGGACCTCGAAGAAGAGATCGACCTCATCGAAGAATTGGCTCGTGTGTACGGTTACAACAACATTGAAACGGAGACAAGAACGACGATTGAATTCTCAAAACCGATTGTGACTCGGACGGTTCACGATGAAATTCGTACTTACCTCTCCGGGGCTGGATTTCAAGAGATTCTGGGGTTCAGTCTCATCCCGCCACCAAAGGTTGATTTCCCGTCAATCCGGGCAGTTGAGGTTCTGAACCCTGTAACGTCGGAGGCGGCGGTGCTCCGGACAAGTTTGCTCCACAGCGCACTGCCTGTCGCAAAGCACAATTGGGCTCACGGCGAAAGGGATCTGAGGTTGTATGAAATAGGCACAGTCTTCTCCCGGCGTAATGGATCGAATGGCGACAAGGACGAGGAGCTCGAAAGTTACGCTGAGGAAGAGCGTCTCCTGATCTTGTTGAGTGGCAGAACAGCGAAGCCTCAATTCAATGCAGGTAGTCGTGAGGTTGATCTTTTCGATCTGAAGGGTGAGATTGAGGCTTTACTCTCCAAGTTTAACCTTGACAAATATCGTTTTATTTCTTATGATAGCGCCACAGCTTTAATTGAAAGCGCTCTAGCGGTTGAAATCAATGGTACTTACGCAGGGTTGCTCGGAAAGCTCGCCAAGTCGGTTGCCGAAAGGTTTGATATTGAGGATGAGGTTTTCGTCAGCGAGTTGAATTTAGAATTGATCGAGCAGGCCCATCAAAGGGAGAAGAAGTATCGAGCGTTGCCGAGATTCCCGAGCGTGAAGCGCGATTTGGCATTCGTTGTTGACTCATCCATCTCACATGAACGAATCGAATCTGCGATCCGGGCTGCAGGTGAAGGATTTATTTCGGAACTGTTGTTATTCGATTTGTATGTCGGGGAGCAGGTTGGGCCGGGCAAAAAGAGTCTCGCCTACGCGTTGAAGTTCCAGCCCTATGAAAAAACGATGACGGATGCCGAGGCTGATGCGTTGGTCAAGAAAATTGTGAGGGCTGTGGAAGAAGGGTGTGGTGCACGACTTCGAAGTGAATAAATCCTGCAATTCGAGATTCCAGCAGACCCTAAAGGAGTCCAATCTTGCCTGAACAGCAAGTGGAACCTGAGGTGACACAGCCGAAAGACTTACGGAGCTTAGAAGCTTCGCTTCAACTACTTTGGGAGAAGGCACGCCGCGTTTCGGAGGTGATTCTTCAGTTAAAGGAATCGAATCAACAACTGCGGGTGAAAGTTGCGGAGCTAGAAGAACGGGAACAGGAGATGAGGACTGCATTAGAGGCGAAGGAGAAGGAGGTCGATCGACTGCGGCACGACGTTCAAAGGCTTCAGATGAATGGTTCTGAGGCGTTTACCAAAGAGGAGCGGGAGGCGATCAAGGCGCGCATCAAGGAACTCATCGCCAAGATCAATGCTCGGTTGTAGGAATTGACACACTGATCGCGGTCAGCACCAACACTCAAACATGAGGGAGCACACCACGCACTGATTGTTTACCAGTATGAATGGGAAGAGCATCAAAGTAAAAATCTTCGGGTCGGAATATCCTCTACGCGGTGAGAACGAGGACTTTACGAAAAAGATAGCGGGGTACGTGGATCATATGATTTCGTCCATCCACGAAAAAATTCCCGAACAACCGCCGTTGACGGTGGCGGTTCTTTCTGCGTTGAACATTACCGAGGATCTGATGAAAGAGCGAGAGCGGAATCAACTAGCGATGACGCATCTCGAAACGGAAATCACCAAGCTGTCGAACTATCTCGATAATTGCCTTGATGTTGGGGTTGAAGCATCACCCCGCTCATAACTCATTGTTTGAATTGTTCTTTTACACTTAGGCGGGCGGATTATGGTTCAATTGTGTAACCGCACCGTTGCCGCGATCAAAACTATTAAAGAACCTGACAGTTCCTTTAATAGGGAGCTTGACTCATAAGCGTGGAGCGCATGCCACCTTCTCCGTTATAGGCGGGGAATGCCAAGCGATGACTCCGCCTCTGGCGGACGAGCGGGTAGTGGAAGTGTGAAATGCTTAGGCAAGCACCCACCGTGTTGAAATCTGAGGTTCTTTCAATACAACCTTGATTGTGGGCTGACGAGTGCGGTTTTTTATTGTTCGTCCCCATTGTGACATGAAGAAGGGGAACATCCTATGGAAACGATTCTGCTCATCATTGCGGTAGCGATCATCGGCGGAATTTCTTTCTTTGCCGGCTGGTTTCTGAACGCCCGGTCCGGCCAGAACAAGATCGCCAGCGCCGAAGAACGGGCGCGCCGCATTATCGAAGACGCCGAAAAAGAGGCGAATAATCTTAAGAAAGAGAAGCTCCTTGAAGCGAAAGATGAATGGTATAAGAAAAAGAAAGAGTTCGAGTCCGAGGTTCAGTCGAAACGAAACAAGCTCCAGGCTTTTGAAAAACAACTGATTTCCCGTGAGGAAAATGTCGACCGTAAACTGGACCTGTTGAGCAAAAAGGAGTCAAGTCTCCAAACCGTCGACCGTGAGCTGAATGAACGACGAAAACGGCTTGATGAACGGGAAAAGGAATTGGACCGATTGGTCGATGAAGAGAACAGTAGACTTGAACGTATTTCCGGATTTTCCAAAGATGAGGCGAAAAAGCACTTGGTGGAAAACTTGATCGAAACGGTCAAGACTGAATCCGCACAAATGCTCAAGGAGATTCGCGATAAGACAAAGGAGGAGGCAAGGCGCGAAGCGCAAAAGATTATTGTCCAGGCTATCCAGCGCACCGCCGCCGATCATACGGTTGAAACCACGGTGAGCGTTCTCAACCTCGAAAGCGATGAGTTAAAAGGGAGGATTATTGGTCGGGAGGGGCGGAACATCCGTGCCTTCGAAGCGGCGACGGGCGTGGATGTGATTGTTGACGACACACCCGAAGCAGTGATTCTTTCGGGCTTCGATCCGTTTCGACGAGAGGTCGCACGCATTGCACTCGAACGCCTGATCGCCGACGGAAGGATTCATCCCGCCCGTATTGAAGAAGTGGTGGAGAAGGTGAAGCAGGAACTCGAGGAAGAAGTAAAACGCACTGGCGAAAATGCCCTTCTTGAAGTCGGCCTCCACGGTGCACATCCGGAGATAGTGAAACACATCGGCAAGATGAAGTATCGGTCGAGCTATGGTCAGAACCTTCTTCAACATTCCATCGAGACTGCCTTCCTTGCCGGCATCATGGCCTCGGAGCTCCGATTGGATGCGAACCTTGCGAAGCGGGGTGGATTGCTGCACGACATTGGAAAGACGGTGGATAAGAACATTGAAGGACCGCATGCTCTTATCGGCTACGAGCTGTGTAAGAAGTATAACGAGCACGCGATTGTGTCGAACGCCGTCGGTGCCCATCACGAGGATATTCCTATGGAGCACCCGATTGCAGCTCTCGTGCAGGCTGCGGATGCCATCAGCGGAGCGCGCCCCGGAGCACGCCGTGAATCGGTCGAAGGCTACGTCAAGCGTCTGGAGAAACTCGAATCGCTCGCGAAATCGTTCAATGGCGTTTTGAATACATACGCAATCCAAGCGGGCCGCGAAGTACGTGTTATCGCGAATCATGACATTCTGGACGACGCAGCCGCCGACCAGCTCTCACACGACATCGCGAACAAGATCCAGCAAGAAATGGAATACCCGGGACAGATTAAGGTCACGGTCATTCGCGAAGTTCGCTCAGTAGCTTACGCAAAATAACGGCGTACGGTGAGCACACGCAGACGCCTCGAGAAAAGTCGAGCAAAAAGACCGATGCTCATCGGCGTCACCGGCGGCATCGGGAGCGGTAAGTCGTCGGTCTGCGCCATGTTCGGGAAACGGGGTGTGCCGGTCTTTGACGCGGACAACGTTGCGAAGCAACAAATGGTCGAAGATGAATCCCTCCGGAACGGTCTCATTCGGTTATTGGGCTCCGATGCTTACCTCTCAGACGGGACACTGAATCGAAACTTCGTAGCGTCTCGACTCTTCTCCAACAAGGCTCTCCAGAAAAAGATCGAAGAGCTCGTTCATCCGGCCGTAGAGAGGGAGCTTGAACGATGGGTCAACGATCTCTCCCCGCAAACGCCGTTCGCGCTTGTCGAAGCCGCGCTCATTTATGAGGCGGGCTTGGAAAAAACATTGGATGCCGTCCTCGTCGTTGATGCTGATGAGGCCACGCGCATCCCGAGGATTGCTGCCCGGGACGGTCTTCCGGAAGCTCACATCCGGCGCAGGATGAAGGCTCAATGGAGCACAGCAAAGAAAAAAGCAGCAGCGGATTATGTCATCCGCAACGATGGAAGCATCGAGTCGCTGGAACGGGCGGTCGAGTTTCTCTATCGTCTCTTTCTTCGATTAGCAGGAGAACGTTCATCGTGAACTCATCTTTGTTCGAAAAGGAACAGCAATACTTTTTCCGGACCTATAAGCGACTTCCCCTGGATATCGTCCGTGGCGACGGTTGCGTACTGTATGCCAGAGACGGCGAAGAGTACATCGACTTCTTCGGTGGACTTGCCGTGAATGCTCTCGGTTATAATCACCCACGCGTCAAACGAGCGATCATCGAACAGGTGGAACGCTACATTCATCTTTCGAATTTCTTCGTCCAGGAACCACAAGTCCAGCTGGCGGAAAGGCTGATGCAGGTCACGGGCTATCAGCGACTCTTTTTCACGAACAGTGGAACGGAAGCGATCGAGGGAGCGCTGAAACTTGCCCGCAAATGGGGGGTGAAGGAAGGCAAATCACAGATCTTCGGACTGTCGAATTCCTTTCACGGGCGCACGATGGGAGCGCTTTCGTTGACCGAGCGACCAAAATATCGCGATGGCTATGAGCCGTTTCTCCCTAATATCGGTCATCTTCCTTATAACGATGTCGTGGAGCTTCGCGAGAACGTCAGCGAGACAACTCTCGCTGTGGTCGTAGAGTTCATTCAAGGGGAAGGGGGGATCTACGTCTTCTCGCCGGAATACGCAGCCGAGTTGAATGCGCTGCGAGAGAAGTACGGCTTTCTCATCATTGCGGACGAAATCCAAGCTGGTATGGGACGAACGGGTAAATTTTTTGGGTTTGAGCAATTCGGTGGGCGTCCGGATATCGCCGTTCTGGCAAAAGCGATTGGAGGTGGCCTACCGCTTGGGGCATTTCTCGGGAACGAGCGGGTTGCCGAGACGTTTACCTACGGTGTGCATGGCACCACCTTCGGTGGAAATCCGGTCGCATGTGCAGCAGGATGCGCCGTGATGGATGAGTTGATTCAAGGTGGTTTGATGAAGCGGGCGGGTGAGATCGGAGAATATCTGAAATCAAAATTCATTTCATTGCAGTCAACTCATTCGCACCTCATCAAAGAGGTTCGTGGATTCGGATGCATCTTGGGGATAGAATTGACACGCGAAGGTCAACCGATCGTTGATGAGTTGCTACAGCGAGGTTTTCTAGTCAATTGCACCAACACCAACGTGCTGCGATTTCTACCCCCTTACATCATTTCCAAAGAACAATGTGATCGACTCGTAACGCATCTGGACGAGGTCTTGAAGCTTCAGAAGGTGTAACGACAGGCACATATCTCGCCTTAAATCCGATTTAGAGAGTCGTTACAACTTAGGTGGAGCAAGCCGGGAGGATGTCGAAATCACGGCACGCGGGTTGGAAAGCGATGGCGTGCGTTCATTTCGAACGGATGTAGTTCTGCGAACCTCCGACAGAACACGCCTCTATGTCGGAATCAAGGTCTCGGCCGAACATTGCACATTGCGTAACGGTTTCTTAGTTTAGAGGAGTTTGTTATCTGTCACGCGAAGAACGCCGATAAGCTAAGAGGGGAGGTACGTGAAGGCTGGCTGACGCGACTTCGATTCATTCGCGGTTGCATATGCTCGCCGTTATGTGGCACAACCATCACACCCACCATTACTAATCACCGGAGGATTTATGAAACAGCTACTATCATCAACTTTTCTCATTTGCTTATTCGTATTGATACTTAGCGGATGTTTTGCTCAGCAATACGTTGCTGGTTCCGTTGATAAGCCCACAATGATGAGTGGTGCAATTGCTGAGAAAAAAGAATACTCCGTAATCAAACATTTCTCCGTTACCGACCGATCTGGATGGTTTATTATTGGCCTCATCCCATCCGGACACACGAATGTCAATGAGATTGTCTCAAACGAGCTCAAGGCCGCCGGAGGGGATGCTGTTATCAATCTGAAAATTGAAACCAAGCATGACTTTGTTGACGTGCTTATTGGCATCCTCGTCGGTGGCATTTACAACACCAGGGTAAGCATTATTGAAGGCGATATCATCAAATACAAATAGCTACAAGGAGTGACCAGTGAAGCTCTTTCCCGTACTCGGACTGCTGTAGCCTCAACGACTCTGCTGTTGTTGAGGAATCCTTTGGCCTTTTTAGCGACAATTTCGAGAAAAACGGTTCCTATCGCGGGAAACGAGCAAAGATCAGCGGTTACCGAACCGCTCATACAACCACTGGTACGCCCGGGCAGGTTAACGTTTCCTGTTCCTATCAGACGCGTGTCTTCATCGAAGACAAAGAACTTGGGAAGTTTGAATTCTTAGTCGCAGAAGATTGATTTTTTCATTGCAGTTCCGTGGGCCTTGTTTCTGAGAGTCAAAAAGCTGCTGCGTTGCTCTGCTGACGCTTTCTGCTGAGCGTCGGAGGCATTCTCGCTGAAAAGATCCGACGCGTTCTTTCGAAAGAGAATCCTACGCGAGTTTGTTCGTCGCTCGCGTAAGAAGCTTTTTTCTTGCGTGCGGGAGATAACGATATGTTATCTCCCTTTTTTGTTTCTGTACCGTGCCTTGTGTCCTCCTCAATTTTTTCTTACTTTTGCAACGTGAATCCCGTTGCACACCTTGAAGGAAAGCCTCGATGCCATTGCGGCATCTTCGGTATCTTCAATCACCCCGAAGCGTCCGTGATGACCTACTACGGTCTCCACGCGCTGCAGCACAGGGGTCAGGAAGCGACCGGCATTATCTCCAGTGAGTTCTTTCCGGAGGAGAACCGATCACGGTTCCATGCCCATAAGGGTGGAGGCCTCGTGGCCGATGTATTCAAGGACCCGGCCATTCTGACCGATCACTTAAAGGGCCATTCGGCTATTGGGCATAATCGTTACTCCACCACCGGTTCCGCCGCGAATAAATCGAATATCCAGCCGTTTGTTGTGAACTACAAAGGCGGCAACCTCGCCCTCGGTCACAATGGAAATCTTACCAACTTTCAAGCTCTTCGGTCGAAACTGCAGGCGGAGGGAACGATCTTCCAATCGACTTCCGACAGCGAGATTATTCTTCACCTTGTGGCAAGGAGCAAGTTCGAGAACCAAGTCCACCAAATCCGGGAGGCGCTCGATGCAGTGGAGGGGGCTTACTCTCTTGTCATCCTGACCGATACGAGTCTGATAGCGGCGCGTGACCCATATGGCATTCGCCCTCTGTGTCTGGGTCGAATCAAGAATGCCAGTGAACTTGGCGACGCCTATGTTGTCGCTTCGGAGACCTGTGCGTTTGATCTGATCGGTGCGGAGTACATCGGTGAAGTGGAACGGGGGGAAATCCTTGTGATCGATCGGGAAGGTGTCCAAACGGGAACGCTCAAATCGTACCACGTCTCCAAGAAATCCCCCACTCCCCATCACTGCATTTTTGAGTACATCTATTTCTCGCGACCTGATAGCAAGATCTTTGGTGAGAACGTTGACAAAGTTCGCAGAAAGCTCGGGAAGATGCTGGCCGCCGAAGCCCCGGTCCGCCCGGCGGAAGATGACGATCGCGTCGTTGTGATCAGTGTTCCCGACTCGAGCAACACCGCCACCCTCGGTTTTGTCACGGAAGCAAACAAGCTTGGGGATGACGTTCGCCTGGAGATCGGTCTGATCAGAAGTCATTATGTGGGGAGGACCTTCATTCTCCCCGATCAAAACAGCCGTGAATTCAAGGTCAAGACCAAGTTCAACACCGTGAAAGGCGTTATCAAGGGGCGGAAGGTTGTCATCGTCGATGATTCGATTGTTCGTGGGACAACATCGAAGTTATTGGTGAAGTTGATTCGCGAGGCGGAGCCGAAAGAGATTCACTTTCGAGTTACTTCCCCCCCCATCAAGCATCCGTGCTACTATGGCATGGATTTTCCCAGTCGCGACGAGTTGATCGCGAACCGCTGCGACAGTGACGTCGGCAAGATCGCACAGGAGCTTGGTGTCGATAGTCTTGCCTATCTTTCGATGGAGAAATTGCTCGAAGCTGCTCCGAACGGGGGCGTAAACTATTGTACGGCCTGTTTCAGTGGGTACTATCCCGTACCCATTGAAGCTCCCGTTAAGAAAGACGCGAACGATGTATGACAACCGCTCGGATTTGGACGGTCTCCAACATTCTCAGCGCGAGTCGCATCCTACTCCTTTTGCCGCTCGCGCATTTTTTGTTGGACGACCAACCGGAGAGGAGGTGGTGGATCGCTGCGATCATCGTGGTTGCAACGGCAACAGATTTTTTGGATGGATACCTTGCGCGTCGTCGGCACGAAGTGACGGAACTAGGAAAGGTGATCGATCCTCTGGCGGATAAGATTGCCGTCGGTGGCGCTGCCGTGTTGATGACGTGGACGGGAGATCTGCCGCTCTGGTACGTGATTGTCGTGATAGCTCGAGATATCCTCATTGTCACCGGCGGTTTGTATATCAAGTGGAAGAAGAACATCGTTGCCCAGTCAAACTGGCCGGGAAAAGTGGCGGTGAGTCTCATCGCTCTCGTCCTTCTGCTCTCTGCACTCAACATAAAGTCGCTCGCGTCGGTTCGTGAGGCAGTGCTCTGGTTGAGCGTCGTTGCTATGGTTGTATCACTTGTCAGTTATCTCCAACGTCTGTTCATTGGCTACCCGGGTGGGAACAAGGTGAAGCTTTAAATGGGTTTGATCGATCGACTGCGGAAATTCACCGAAGGCCTGACGAAAACACGTGAGTCCTTCGTTCAAAAAGTGGTTCAGCTTGTCAGTACGAAGACGAGCGTTGACGATGACTTCCTCGAGAAATTGGAAGAGATTCTGATTTCTGCAGATGTGGGAGTGAAGACGACGCAGATGATTGTGGAGCGACTGAAGGAACGTGCGAAGCGGGAGGGATTCGACACATCGGAGAAATTGCTGCATCTCGTGCAGCAAGAGATCGCCGCGCTCCTGCATCTCAATGGTACGGTGACGCAGCAGGAATTGACGCTGCCCGAGTCTCCACGCCCGTATGTGATGATGATTGTAGGCGTGAATGGAGTGGGGAAGACAACAACGATCGGCAAACTTGCTTACAATTATCGGTTGGCCGGATACAAAGTTGTGGTGGGAGCGGCTGATACATTCCGGGCCGCTGCAAATGAGCAGCTTGAAATCTGGGCTTCCCGCGCCGGTGTTCCGATCGTTCAACAGGCTCAAGGAGCCGATCCGGGGGCCGTGGCGTTTGACGCGCTCGATTCCGCTCTTGCACAGAAAGCGGATGTTGTGATCATCGATACAGCAGGGCGACTCCATACAAAAGTCAATCTTATGGAGGAGCTGAAAAAGATCCGCCGCGTGCTCGGTAAACGACTTCCCGGCGCTCCGCACGAAGTTCTCCTTGTGCTCGATGCAAGCACCGGACAAAATGCTCTTCAACAAGTACGACACTTCACCCATGCCGTCGACGTGACGGGACTCGTCTTGACGAAGCTCGACGGCACGGCAAAAGGAGGGATTGTTCTGGCGATCAGTAATGAGTTGAGTATTCCGGTGAAGTTTATCGGGGTGGGGGAGAAAATCGATGATCTTCAGGTATTCGATCGCCACGCCTTTGTACAGGCTCTCTTTGAAGGGGGACAACTCGTTCAACGTACTTAACTTGCGCACATTCCTTGGTGCGAATCCTGTATGAAATTAACCTACTCGCTGTATGAACTCAAGCTTCGTCACACATTCACCATCTCTCGAAGTTCGCGAGATGTCTCGCCGGTCGTCCTGGTGGAACTCGAACACGACGGCATCATTGGGTACGGAGAGGCTGCTCCATCGCGCCGCTATGGGGAGACGGTGGAGACGGTACAAGCTTTTCTTTCTCGACTCGATCTGGGACGATTTCCCGACGGCTTCCAGATTGAATCGATCCTTCACTACGTAAACGACGTTGAAGAAGCAAACTACTCGGCCAAAGCGGCGGTCGATATCGCACTGCACGATTGGCTTGGAAAGAAGGTCGGGCTGCCACTCTGGAAATACTGGGGGCTCGATCCCTCGAAAGCCCCCCTTACCTCTTTCACCATCGGCATCGATACGCCAGAGATGATCGAACGGAAAGTGCATGAGGCGGAGGAGTTTCCAATCCTCAAAATCAAATTGGGTGGGTCGAATGACGAGGAAATCATTCGGACCATCCGCAAGGTGACCTCCAAGACGCTGCGTGTCGATGCCAACGAAGGTTGGAAGACGAAAGAGGTGGCTGTTGAAAAAATCAAATGGCTGGAGCAGGAGGGAGTTGAGTTCGTCGAACAGCCGATGCCTGCTGAGGACCTTGCAGGAACGGCGTGGGTGCGCGAGCGGGTCAACCTTCCGCTCGTTGCCGATGAAAATTCATTGCGGCTTCATGATGTCCCCCAGCTGCAAAACGCCTTCGATGGGATCAATATCAAGCTGATGAAGTGCACAGGTTTACGGGAAGGACTCCGTATGGTGCACACCGCACTCGCATGCAAGATGAAAATCATGATTGGATGCATGATCGAGACATCCGTGGCGATTTCTGCAGCGGCCCAGTTGACACCGTTGCTCAATTATGCCGATCTCGATGGTGCCATTCTGACGACGAACGATCCGTTCGACGGCGTACGAATCGAGCAGGGCCGACTTATCTTGCTCGATCGACCCGGCATCGGTGTCATCAAGAAAGCGTGACTTGGCGCGACGTGCCTCATGTAAGGCGATGCTGTTAAAGCGTCCCACATATCGCCGATTCGATTATTCGCCCCGCTATTACAAGCCGCAGCTGGACAAGAAGGTGCGCTTCAAGGAGCAGATGCGTCGGGAACGAATGAAAGCCCGGCGAAAGTCGCGGCCGGTGATTGTTTGGGGAGTGATTCTCTTCCTTGTGGTTTATGCTTATATCTATTTATCCGGAGTTGGTCGTTAACGTGGGAGCGAAGATTCACATATTGGAGCCGGAGCTGGCAAACAAGATCGCGGCAGGAGAAGTGGTCCAACGGCCGGCATCGGTTGTGAAAGAACTGATCGAAAACTCGATTGACGCCGGTGCCACCTCCATCACCATTATCGTGAAAGATGCCGGTCGTTCACTCATTCAGGTTGTCGATGACGGAGAAGGAATGTCGCAAGAGGACGCCCTGCTTGCCTTCGAACGACACGCCACGAGCAAGATCGCTGCTCCGGAGGACCTCGAAGCGATCCGCACGTTGGGATTTCGAGGTGAAGCGTTGGCCTCGATCGCAGCCGTCGCGCATGTGGAACTTCGAACACGTCGACGGATCGATGCGATGGGGACGTTGATTCGGATCGAAGGGAGTGAGCTGAAGGAGCAATCCGGGATAGGGATGGAACCAGGGACTTTCATTGCCGTGCGCCATCTTTTCTACAACACGCCGGCGCGGCGGAATTTTCTCAAAACCCGCAACACGGAGTTGAAAAATATCACCGATGCCGTGACCCGAATGGCGGTTGCGTATCCCTCCCTCGCGTGGCGCTATGAGAGTGATGATGAAGTGTTGCTCGATTTGCGCCCCGCGTCGCGCGAAGATCGCTTGAAGGATCTGTTTGGAGAGAGACAATTCGAGGCGCTCTTGCGCGTTGAGTCTGCAAATGAGTACTTGAAGATCGATGGCTACGTCGGAAAGCCTCATTTCGCTCGGAAGAGTCGGGTCGACCAATTTCTGTTTATCAATCATCGGTTTGTTGTCAATCGGGCGATCAATCATGCTGTCTTTCAGGCGTACGAACATCTCCTCATCAAAGGACAGTTTCCCTTCTACACGCTGAACATCGAACTCGATCCCCGAAAAGTGGATGTCAATGTGCATCCTTCCAAGATGGAAGTAAAGTTCGAGAATGAGTCTGCAGTCTACCGTATGGTGCTGACGGCGGTCCGGAAAGTACTGGGGGCAAGCGACAGCGCGCCTGAGATGGCATTCGTGGAGCAGGAAATTTCGGGTACATCGGCAGACCGCCTGCGATTTGCCAATACGTGGCAGTCACGCACCCAAATTCCCCGCTCGCCGGTATCGGTGCCTCCCGGCTCAACCCAATTCGATCTTTCGAAGCTTTTCGGACGAGTGGAACAACGGCTCGAGGAAGGGCGGGTTGAGCGGGATGGTGAGGCGACGTATCCAGCCGATCTGGGAACTGAAAAGGACGTTCCTCGTGAGCGGATTGTCCAGCACACGGCGCAATCAACCGGTACCGGGGAGGCAGAGGGGGGCGAAGCGCGAGCGATCTGGCAGATTCAAAACAAATACATTCTTTCGCAGGTCAAGAGTGGCTTGCTCATCATCGATCAACACGTAGCTCACGAGCGCATCCTTTATGAAAAAGTGTTGAGCCAGTTTCAGAACACCCTGCCCTCTACGCAGCAATTGCTTTTTCCCCATACCGTCCAAATGAGCGCGAGTGATTATAGTCTCGTGATGGAATTGAAAGACGACCTTGCGAAGATCGGATTCGACTTGAAGTTGTTCGGCAAGAACACAGTGGTCATTGAAGGAATTCCGGCTGATGTGCGTGTCGGGAGTGAAGCGAGAATCCTGCAAGATGTGCTCGATGAGTTCAAAAACGATGAGCATCATCAGATGATCGATGCACGCGATAAGCTCGCAAAGTCATTTGCCTGTAAAGCGGCTGTCAAGGCGGGGGATAAGCTCACCTCGGCGGAGATGCTCGTTTTAATCGACCAACTCTTCGCCACCCAGATGCCCTATGTTTGTCCTCACGGGCGGCCGGTCATGGTGAAGATTCCAGTGGAAGAGTTGGATCGCCGCTTTGGTCGTACATAATGAACGGCAGTTGATTTTCATCTCGATACGGTAGATGTCAAAGAGGTCTCGATCGACTGCTCAACGTCGAGGATCAAGTTGACGACTTTGTAAATTGGACATCGATGTTCAAGCTTCTCCACTACACCACGATCGTTACACAATGGGAAGGATTGTGCGATGAACAACAACCTTGATCAAATCAAAGCCGCGCGCCTGCGGTGGGAGGAATCGGTGCGCGCGACGGGGAAGGTTCGACCCGTGAAATTCACGACCGTGAGCGGGGAACCGATCGAGATGCTGTATGATCCGGAGAATGTGCAAGGCATCGACTATCTCCGCGACATTGGATTTCCCGGAGAGTTCCCATACACGCGCGGAATCCACGCGACCGGCTATCGGGGGAAGTTGTGGACGATGCGTCAATTTGCCGGCTTCGGAACGCCGGAGGATACTAACGCACGTTACCATTACTTACTCGACCATGGTCAAACCGGACTCTCTGTGGCATTCGATCTGCCGACCTTAATGGGACGCGACGCCGATGATCCTCTGTCGGAAGGGGAGGTAGGCATCTGCGGTGTCTCTGTCAGTTCGCTGGCGGACATGGAAATCTTGTTCAAGGGAATCAATTTAGGTGAGATCTCGACCTCGATGACGATCAACGCGCCGGCTGCGATGATGATGGCCTTCTATCTTGTCGTCGCGGAGAAGGAAGGGGTTGATCTGAAGAAGTTGCGTGGTACGATTCAAGCGGATATCCTCAAGGAATACATCGCCCAGAAAGAGTGGATCTATCCACCCGAGCCCTCCATGCGGTTGATCATCGACATGTTCGAGTTTATGAACAAGGAGGTGCCGCAGTGGAATCCTATCTCCGTAAGCGGCTATCATATTCGGGAAGCCGGTTCCACGGCGGTACAGGAACTTGCCTTCACGCTTGCCGACGGTTTTGCGTACGTGGAGGCGGGCATCGCACGGGGACTGAACGTCGACGATTTCGTTCCGCGCATCTCTTTCTTCTTCAATTCTCACATCGACTTCTTTGAAGAGATCGCGAAGTTTCGAGCGGCACGTCGGATCTGGGCCAAGCGTCTGCGAAACACGTACGGCGCGAAAAATCCCCGTTCGTGGATGCTTCGTTTCCACACGCAGACGGCCGGATGTTCGCTCACCGCCCAACAGCCGGAGAACAACATCGTCCGGACAGCTTTTGAGGCGCTTGCCGGTGTGTTGGGAGGTACACAATCACTCCACACCAACTCCATGGACGAAACACTGGCACTACCGTCCGAAAAAGCTGTGAAGATCGCCCTTCGTACGCAACAAATCATTGCTTATGAGACAGGTGTGCCGAACACCATCGATCCGCTTGCAGGCAGCTACTTCATTGAAGCCCTCACAACGAAGATGGAGGAAAGAGCCGAGCAGTACTTTGAAAAGATCGATACGTTCGGGGGAGTCATACCGGCAATTGAGGCAGGATTCTTCCAACGCGAGATTGCGGATGCCGCGTATCGTTATCAACGCGAACTTGACTTGAAGGAAAAGATCATCGTCGGTGTGAATGAATTCGTGGAGGGGGAGGAAAAGCTTGATATCCCCATTCTCGTGATTTCGCCGGAAGTGGAGATAAAACAGAGGAAACGACTGGCCGATCTGAGGCAGAGCAGAAATCCGGTGGCAGTGGAGGAGTCGCTGGCTGCACTCCGGCAAGCAGCACGCGACGGGAACAACATGATGCCGGCACTCCTGCAATGCACAAGGTCGTATGTTACCCTGGGTGAAATGTGCAGCACGCTCGCTGAAGTGTTTGGAGTGTACGAGGAGCCGGCGGTCTTCTAAATCCCGTTCTCCACAACCGACCACCGGACCCTGATGAAATCGCTCCTGCGTCTTTTGAGGCTCCCGCAATGGCTGAAGAACTTCTTCATCTTCGCACCCCTGATCTTCTCGAAGCATCTGTTTGAGGAGGGATTTTTCCTCACCACGGTGAGTGCTTTCTTCGTTTTTTCGTTTCTCTCGAGTGCGGTTTACATTATTAACGATATTGCTGACCGCGAGTCTGATCGCCTCCATCCCGTCAAAAGATTTCGCCCAATTGCCGCAGGTGTCATCAGCATTGCGCAGGGTGTTCTCTTTGCTGCTCTTCTGTTGGCACTCACCGCTGCGCTAGCAGCCCCCTTAAACCCCAAGTTTCAAATTGCAGCAGGACTGTATTTTGTGCTGAATCTCGCCTATTCCTTCTTTCTCAAGAAAGTCATTTTGGTGGATGTCTTCATCATCGCGTCCGGTTTTATGCTTCGGGTTCTTGGGGGGGCATTCGTGATCAATGTTCAGGTCTCGCATTGGCTGGTGCTGTGCACGCTCTTTGTTTCCCTCTTTCTGGCTATCTCGAAACGGAGGGGAGAGCTCCTCCTCGCGCAAAGTACGGAAGGATTTGAAGGAAGAGCCGTGTTACGCGAGTACGACTTGAATTTCATCGATCAATTGATGACGGTCACTGCCTCCGGCATGGCGATCTCGTACGCTCTCTATACGGTTGCCGAACGGACGGTGATGGTCTTTGGAACCGAGAATCTCATCTTCACGACCGTATTTGTCTTGTTCGGCATCTTTCGATATCTTTATCTTGTCCGTGTCAAAAAGACGGACGACAATCCGACGCATCTGCTCGCGACCGATCCAGTCATGCTGTTGAATGTCGCGGGGTGGTTTCTTACATGCATTGCAATTATCTATTATCAGGAAATCAAAGTTTGGTTTTGATGTTCTATGAAACTCCCTGAACCCAAAGCGCCGACTCGCATTTCCGGGCTTGCCCGACCGCAACCGATTGTGGCGGTTGTGAAAACCTCACCGGCGACGGTGCTCGACGATATTGAGCGCGCCATGGAAATGGCGGGAGTCCGTTCGGCGCTCGATCCGCGCAGCACGACAATCTTGAAAGATAATATCTCCTGGCATTTTCCATTTCCCGGCGCAAATACGACACCATGGCAACTCGAAGGAACGATCCTCGGACTGCGACGAGCAGGTTATAACGATCTCGTCTGTGTCCAAAATCAGACGGTGGTGACGGACGCGTTCAAAGGAGAAGACCTGAACAAATACGTTCCGCTCTTTCAGAAGTATGGCGTACCGGTGAGGTTCAATTTCAAAGAAGAGGATATGGCGTGGATCGAGTTCAAGCCGCGGACTTCACTTCTTGTGCTCGATCAAATCTACCCGGACGGTATTCGCGTTCCTGATTTCTTCCTCGGCAAGAATATCCTCCATCTCCCGACGGTGAAATGTCACATCTACACAACCACGACCGGCGCAATGAAGAATGCCTTTGGCGGTCTCTTGAATACGCACCGGCACTACACCCATTCGTGGATTCACGAGACGCTTGTTGATCTCCTGGCTATCCAAAAGGAGATTCACACCGGTATCTTTGCCGTGATGGATGGAACGACGGCAGGAAACGGTCCCGGTCCCCGCACCATGTTTCCCGAAGAAAAGAACGTCATCCTCGCAAGTGCCGACCAGGTGGCGATCGATGCTGTAGCCGCCAAGTTGATGGGATTTGATCCGCTGAGCATACGCTACATCGACTTTGCCCATCGTCGTGGGCTCGGCTGTGGTGATCCGCGCGAGATTTCTGTGGTGGGTGAGGATATCTCCAACGAAAACTGGAAATTTTCGGTCGGCGACAATGGAGCGAGTCTGGTGGGAGACTTGCTATGGTTCAGTCCGCTCAAACGCTTTCAAAATCTGTTCTTCCGCACGCCGTTGGTGAACTTCTTCATTTTTGGTTCGGAAGCATACCACGACTACTATCGCTGGCCGTTGAGAGACCGCCGCGTCTTCAAACAGTGGCTCAAGAAGTCTCAGTGGGGGAAGCTCTTCCGAAACTATCCGCCGGTTGACGCAGCAGCGTGAGACGCTTGCAGCGGTTCCCACCCCGCACTCTTTATCGAATGAAACCGTAGGCATCGTGCATTCATGACCCTGCGAACACGCGCTGAATTGTATCTCTTCTTCATCACTTTCATTTGGGGAAGCACCTTCGTAACGACGAAATACCTTCTTGACGGTATCTCTCCGTTTCTCTACATCGCTCTCCGCTTTGGTCTCGCGTCGTTGTTGCTGTTACTTGTCTTTTCCCGTCAATTCCGCGGCTTTCATCCTCGGGCCGTGAAGAACGGCACCATTCTCGGTTTGATTCTTGCGGTTGGTTTCGCGTTGCAGACAGTTGGATTGCAATACACGACGGCCTCCAAATCTGCCTTCATCACTGGCATGCTTGTCGTTTTCACGCCCATCTGTCAGTTCATCATCGAACGTCGGCCCCCGAAGCTCGGCAACATCATTGGTGTTGGGCTGGTGATGATCGGACTATACTTTCTCACCTCTCCTGAAGGATCCGAGTTCAATGTAGGGGATGGACTTACGCTCCTCTGTGCGCTTCTCTTCGCGATCTACATCGTCTACCTCGACATATTCGGCAAACTGGATGAACCGGCGCAGCTGACGCTGATGCAGTTTGTTGCCGCCACTCTTTTCGGTATGGTGGCGAGCTTGTTGTTCGAGCAGTCATATTTCGAGCCGAATCTCGAGTTCCTTGCGGCGATTGGATACCTCGCCATTTTTGCCACTGTGATCGCCATCTACATACAGACCCGCTACCAAAAAGATACCACCCCCACCCGGAGTGCGATCATCTTTTCCCTTGAACCCGTTTTTGCAGCCATCTTTGCCTATGTCTTGTTGGGAGAGATTCTTGGGACGGTGGGCCTCCTTGGTGGAGGATTGATCGTGGCAGGATTGCTTGTTTCCGAACTTTCACCAGCGTAGCAAGTTATCGGAGGGTGTGTGATGAACCGCACACCGTAGGACGTTCATAATGGCACGGGGTCAGTTTGGGTTCTGGAAACAGTTGAAGAAAAGAAAAAAAGTCCTTGTGTCTTAATTCCCGAAGACCTAAATTTGTGGCGTTATGAAGAAGATTTCGAGAGGAATTCTGGTTTTCGTGATGCTGATGGCGATCTCGGCCGCGCTCGTGGCAGGCGTGATCATCAAAGAGCGTCCGACCGCACAGAGTAACGGGACAGACATCATTGTGCGGTGGGTGACGGTGGATGAGACCGGTGTCCAGAAATTTGAAGTACTTCGGCGTTCAGGAATGTCGGGAGACTTCTTCATCATCGGCACGATTGACCAACTCAAAGGGAATAACTCGACGTACGAATACGTCGATAAATCTGTCTTTAAGTCGTCGGCAGGTCTTTATCAGTATAAGATTCGCGTCATCAATGGCGAAACTCCCGCACCGGAGACCGAGATCGTAACAGTGTCGCACCTTGCCTCGGCGGCGAAGCGCACGTGGGGAAGTATCAAAGCCCTTTTCCGTTGATGTAAACGCGAACGATCCAGGAAGAAAAAGCGATACGTGTATCGCTTTTTTTGTTTGTGAGAGAATGTGACGTATCCAAAACTCATTCTGGCATCTGAATCGCCAAGACGTCGGTCGTTGTTGCGGCGGGTTGGATTCAGATTCACCGTTCAACCGAGTAACCTTGAGGAGCGCTTCTCGGCGCGGTACTCGCCTCGCGAGAATGCACGGCGCATCGCTCTGGAAAAGGCGCTTGCCGTCGCGGGAAAGATTCGAAACGGTATTGTGATCGGTGCAGACACGATTGTGGTGTTGAAGGGAAAGATTCTTGGGAAACCGCGCTCGCAAAGCGAGGCGCGATCGATGCTCCGCTCGTTGAGCGGACACCAACATACGGTCTTCACAGGATTTGCACTAGTGGATGCAGCGACGCGCAAGTACGTCGTGGAAAGTGAGAAAACGCTGGTGCGATTTCGACCCATCGCCGAGAGTGAAATTGAGGAATATGTCGCATCCGGCTCGCCGATGGACAAAGCCGGTGCGTACGGCATTCAAGACGACTATGGTGCGCTTTTTGTGGAGCGAGTTGAGGGTTGTTTCTATAATGTGGTCGGATTCCCCCTCACGCGGTTTTATGTCGTGCTTCAGCAATTCCTGAAGGAAACGAATCACCATCATCGTTGAGGTTCGGTGTCTCATGGAACGAAAACTTCGAATCTTAATTGCGAAAGCCGGTCTTGATGGTCATGATCGTGGAGCGAAAGTTGTAGCGGCGGCCCTGCGCGATGCGGGTATGGAAGTGATCTATACAGGGCTCCGGAAGACTCCGGAGATGATCGTCGAAGCTGCATTGCAGGAGGACGTTGATGCGATCGGCATCAGTCTCCTGAGCGGGGCACATATGACGATCTTTCCGAAAGTGTTACAGCTGATGAAGGAGAAGGGATTGCACGACGTGCTCCTGTTTGGTGGCGGCATCATTCCGGAAAGCGATATACGGCAGCTGAAGGAGATGGGGGTGGGTGAGCTTTTTACTCCCGGTGCATCGACGCTCGAGATTGTGGAGTATATTAAGCGATGGGCAAAGGATCATAGGAAGGAGTTGCAGGCGACGTAGAGAAGAAGGGAGGTGTACAAAACAAACCGCCCGTTCCGGATTCTGGAACGGGCGGTTTGTTTTTTGAGAGTTCAAATTAGGCTTTTTTGCTGACGTTCACAGCTTGCAAGCCTTTGGCGCCCTGTTCAACTTCGAATTCTACAGTCTCGCCTTCTTTCAGCGTCTTGTAGCCGTCGCCGTTGATGGACTTATAATGCACGAACACGTCCTCACCCGTACTACGCTTGATGAAGCCGTATCCTTTGGCATTATTGAACCACTTCACTGTACCTTGTTCCATAAGGTTACTTCATCCTTATAGTGTTGAACATGTACACCAAATTTTTGTCTCTCAAAAACGAAAGGTCATG